>NZ_CP014159.1:0-1200000 GCF_001543105.1 Aerococcus christensenii | reverse complement strand
CGACCTCCTTCAAGCCGACGCTCTGGCGGTCCATCTCAATGTGCCTCAAGAGATCGCCATGCCAGAAGGGGACCGCGACTTTCGCCCTCTCCAAGACAACCTTCAGGAGATTCTCGCCACTTCCCCCGTCCCCGTCCTCGTCAAGGAAGTCGGCTTCGGCCTCTCCCGTGAAGCCATCCAATCCCTCCTCGATTGTGGCGCACAAACCATCGACCTCAGTGGCAGAGGCGGCACTAACTTCCTTCAGATAGAAAACGCGCGGCGGACTGAACAAGAACTCGCCTACCTCGAAGACTGGGGACAAACAACCCCCATCTCCCTTCTTGAAGCCCAACCCTTCCTCCATCAGGCCGACTTTATCGCTTCTGGTGGGATTCATACCCCACTTCAAGCCTGCCTCGCCCTCTCCCTCGGCGCCCAAGCAGTCGGCATGAGCGGCGAATTCCTCCACCGAGTTCTCCACCAAGAGGTCGACGACATCATCGCCTGGGTTCACACCTTCCAAGAAGAGATGCAGCTCATCTTAGCCATGCTTAATGCGCCGAACTTGCCCGCTCTCAGACACCGCTCCCTCGTCGTCTTAGGTGAAACACGCGACTGGTGCCAAGTCCGCAGCATTGATGTTCGCCCCTTAGCCCAGCGCTGTCAAAACACTTAAAAATATGTTCCTACCAAAGGAACCTCACGCAAAAAATCCTTCCTAAACAGAGCTTCTAGCTCTCCTTAGGAAGGATTTTTTATTGTCTTTCTTCTATAGAATAGGTACCTCGCCAGTCTCTCATTCAGCTCGCAAGCATCAAGGACTCTCACAGCAGGTCCCTCACAAGTAACCGTCTCAATTTCTCAAGAAATAGACGAGCTCAAGGTAAGCTCGTCTACCTCTCAAACTGGAGAATGTCTGCTCGTTACTACTTCAACACATGCCGTCTACTCAAGCCCTTTCCCGCCCCGAAGAGAGGAAAGGACTTCCCCCTAGAGTGGGATCCACCTGACGCTCTAACCTCACCAGTCGCTCCTCCATCATGCGAAGGGACTGCCGCCAAAGGCTGTTCTGCTCTTCCGCTTCCTTCACCCAATCTTCCAAGCAATACAGCTTCAAGATCAAGATCTGGATGGCATTCACCAAGTGGAAGAGCTTCACCACCAAAGTCACAACCACCAGAATTGCCGATCCATAACTCGCCACTGTCAACATCCTATACCTCCCTTCTTCTACCGCCCAGGTCTTTCCTATTCGGCAGTTGCTTTGGAATAGATACCGACCACTTCACGCTTCACATATTGGGCGCCGAGGACTTCCGCATAAGGATCTACGCCTTCCAACCCCTTGAAGATCTTCACTGACTGGATGGCTGACAAGGCCGGCTTCACCTCTGCCTCTGTCAAGTTCTCCTTAGGCCGCTTAAAGCGCACAGTCTTCCGCTTGTGATCACTCGTCTTAAATAATAGCTCTAAAGTTGTCTCTACTTGACTCATTCTCTACCCCTCCTAAGAAAATTGATAAACCATCGTTGCGCTCATCCCATCAATCGGATCCACCAAAAGACCCGCTACTGCGTCACGTACCTTCAATACCTTCTCATCCGTCACGTCCTCTACCAAGTCCTTCATCACATACACCACACGCTTATCCGTCCCTGTCACCGTCGTCTCAATATTCAACTGTCCCTTACTAAAAGCCTTCATCAGTCAAGCTCCTTTCTTACTGTCCTTTACTATTCTTCTTTTGTAAGCCGCTTACACTTATAAAAACGCTCTTAGCCTCTCCCTTGTCAACCTCTTATCCAAAAATTCTTCCTAATCCTCGAATAAAAACTTCAAGACCTCCTTCAAAGACTGGTAGATCCGCTTCACCCGCTTATACATAGCTTGCCGAGTAATCCCCCGCTCTCTCGCTAATTCCGTCACCAAGGCTCGCTTCTGAAAGAGGGCCTGGAAAATCTCCCAATCACTCGTCGACAGAACCTCCGATGCCAGCATCAAGTATTCCCGCTCTATGCGCTCCCTCTCCTCAGAAGACATCCCTGGATCTCGCCAAGGCAAGTTCTCCAAGGCCCAGCTATCCATATCTTCCTGCCAGTCCACACAAATACACCGCTTCTGTTCCCGAGATTGCTTGCGCAATAACTCGATCATCTTCCACTGTAAACCCTGCGTAGCATAGGCAATGAAGCGCGGCTTATCCTCACCCAGGCAGTCGCCATCGAACTTCTTCACCAAGAACCACAGCTTCAACCGCAGCTCCTGCAAGTAATCATCATAATCCGCCCGACTGATCTTATGACTGTAGCGTGCCAAGACCTTGCGAGGAATACCCTCAAACTTCTTCAGAATAAAAATCTCGCGCTCCTCTCCTGTCAAATCTCTCCATTCTTCATGATTACCTTCTCCATCTAACCATTCTTCTTTCCACTTCACATCTTCACCCTGAAATTTCCGTTCCATTTCAAACGCCTCCTTTATATGATAGGGTATATATGATAGGGTATAAGGGGGAACCCCCTTTTATTAATAAGAACGATCTGACGACTCCTTTTGTCAACCTCCTCTCTCAATTTTTTTCGAAAAATTTTTCGATTTTTCTCCTTGAAAGGCAAACTTTCCTCAAAGATCTTGATATAACAAGGTCCTTAAGAACTATCTTCTTTTGTAACAATTTGGTTACAAAATAGAAATCGCTTCCTTTTGTCTTTTACTCTTTTCAATGATATAATAAACTCAAAGTAGTGGATAGTGAAGACATATTTTTGAGAGGGATCTTAAGATCATGTACTTCCTTTTCAAGTTCTTCCTGCTCACTGCTCAATATTTTATTCGATATATCGAAAGGAGAATGTCATATGACAAAAAATTTGAAGAAATTGTTATTAGCAGCAACCGCTACTACCGCAGCTGCTGGTGTATTCTTCGCTAGCGAAGCAACCGTTGCTTCTGCTGCTGAAGGAACAAATACTGCAGCTACAGCACCTAAAACAAGAGCTGAAAGTGCAGCGATCGCTGAAGCTTTACAATCTAGAGTGGAAAATGTTAAGAAGGCAAAGACAACTATTGCGACTAAGGAAGCTGCAGTTAAAGAGGCTGAAAAAGCCGTTCAAGCAGACTCAGAAAAAGATGACAAAATTGCTGCTAAGAAAGCTGACATTGCAGCCTTAAAGGTTAAACGTGATCAACTTCAAGCCAAAGAAGATAAAGCAAAAGCTGAGTACGACGCAAAATTAGCTACCTACAATAAACAAAAAGAAAATTTAGCAGCTGAAAAAACTACACAAGAAGCTAAACAAAAGGCTGCTGAAAAAGAAGTCAAAGCCATTGAAGCAAGTGAAGAATACAAAGCTTATACAACAGCGTATGCTACAGCTAAAGATGATGATCAAAAAACTGTTCTTGATGTAAAATATGCTGATGTGCTTTCTAAACACAAGGCTGCTGAAGATAAAAAAGAGGCTGCTGAAAAAGAAATTCAAGCTATCACAGAGGCTGAAGGGAAGCTCGAGCTCAAAAAACCAGAAGATCATCAAGAAACTGCTGGCTTAAAAGATGCTAAAGATGCAGTTGAAAAAGCTGAAAAAGCATTAGCAAATCTTGAAGCTTACGGTCAAGAAGATGTTCAAGCTGTTGACACAGCTAAACAAGCTCTTGAAACTGCTAAAGCAGATTATGAGACTGCCCTTCTCTTACTCAATGCTACTATTAAAGCACAAAAGGTAGATGCTAAAACAACTCTTACCGGTGAAGATAACCAAGCTGTTTTAACTGAAGCTCTTCAACTTGCAGGTGCTCAAGAATCTGAAAAACCTGATGATAAAAAACCTGAAGGTGAAAAACCTGATGATAAAAAACCTGAAGGTGAAAAACCTGATGATAAAAAACCTGAAGGTGAAAAACCTGATGATAAAAAACCTGAAGGTGAAAAACCTGAAGGCGAAAAACCTGAAGGCGAAAAACCTGAAGGCGAAAAACCTGCTGCAGAAGAAAACAACGAAACAGGCTTCCACTTTGTTGTGGACGCAGAACAAGCTGCTGAAGATGCCCTTCTTAAAAATGATGGCATCAACAAAGGTTACAAGATCGCTCGTCATGAATACAAAGACGATAAAGGGAAAGTAACCGATGTTCGTTACTTCTATGCATTAACCATTGAAGAAGGCAAAGAAAAAGGTCATTTCGAAGACAACACCCAAGGTTTCGCAAGCAAAGCAAACGCTGTGAAAGCTGCTGAAGCTGCTCTTAAAGTTGACCACGAAATCAACACAGGTTACGAAGTTAACTTCAACAAACGTATGGGTCGTTACTTCTACAAATTAACCATGGACGGCAAGAAAGTTGTTCCAGCTGCTAAAGTAGAAGGCAAAAAAGCAGAAGACAAGAAAGCAGAAGACAAGAAAGCAGAAGACAAGAAAGCAGAAGACAAGAAAGCTGCTGACAAGAAAGCTGCTGACAAGAAGGCTGCTGACAAGAAGGCTGCTGACAAGAAAGCTGCTGACAAGAAAGCTGCTAAGAAGAAAGCATTACCTAAGACAGGTGCTATCGCAGGTTCTGTAGCTCTTATGGGCTTAGCACTTGCTTCTACAGGTTCTGTATTTGCTTTCCGTCGTCGTAAATAATTTTAGCCAACACATAGTTTAATATTACTTTTGGCAATTTTGGTTTGTTGATCCTACGCAAAAGGACTGTTCCTCGTGAACAGTCCTTTTTTTGTAGTCCCCTACTCTTGTCCTCCAATATCTTTAGCCCCTCCAACCGAAGCTTCCACCTTCCCAAATAGTCCTGTAACCACACACGCTATCTCCCAACAAATAGCGATAAAGATCCTCCTAGAAGGTGCACCTTCTAGGGGAATTGTGTTTTTCATTGAGAACATCCTCATGTTCCACAGCTTTAGTAGACCATCCTTTTCTCTTTTGCATAGCCTATTCGCTGAAGATTTTTATAGCCTACAAGCTCTGCTCCCCTCTTTTTCTTGACAAAACATAAACAACATCTAAAATTGAAAGTGAAAGAAGGCGATATTATGACACAAAACACAAAGACCACAGTTACCATTAAAATCGACAAACAATTAAAGGAAGATACACAAGAAATTCTCAATTCTTTGGGCTTGGACTTTTCAAAAGCTATAAATATCTATTTCCGACAAATTGTCATGCGTCAAGGTTTACCCTTTAAAGTCCAAATCACAGGGCAATGGGACGACCCCGATGAATAGAACGAGCAGAATGAAGAGCTTTAATACTTTAGAGGAACTATGGTCAGATTTAAACGATGAAGGATGAAGGAGCACATTTTTTAGTTGTAAACTTTCCAATAACCGTCCTTAGCACTCCCGACATACTCTATGCGCTTCTCATCCGAAGACCCCTTCTCCACACAAAAAAGCCCCCTCAGGATAGAGGGGGGCTTTTTCTTTAATGATTCATATCTTTAATCTTAATCATCCGCGTCTTTGTCGAGCGTTCACTCTCTTCTAGCTTGCTCTCGATAAAAGCGATGGTCTCTTGTGTATCTGGAATCACGCGATATTCTAGGGCATTCACCCGTCTACGTGTGCTCTCTATGTCATCTGCCATCAACTGACAGGTCTTCTCCAGTTCACTCAGCTCTAGGAGCGGCTTCATGATCTGGTTCAAGGTCTGAACGGCCTCATCCCATTCACTCGAAGTGTTCAGGTAGCTTAAGGCGAGGTGGGACTCCTCCGCATCCTCCGCTGCTTGAAAGGTCATCTTCGGCACTTCGACACTCATAATGTTTTCCTTATGAATATCTACTTTCACCGATTGGCTCGGAATCGCTAGGAGTTCATCTAGATAAGCGCCCTTCATCACAGAAGATGCCAACACAAAATTTTTCAAGGCTTCTTCGAGGGAAGCTTCGACTTCTTGGCGGAGCTTATTGTTCTGTTTGATCTTCTCAATAAACTGCCGCATCAATTCGTCTTGCTTGTCCTTCAAGAGTTTATGGCCACGGCGTGCAATGGCGAGATGACTCTTCAACTTCTGCAGTTCCATCCGCGTCGGCTTGACATTTAAGGCATTGGCCATGTCATTCACTCCCCTTTCTCTGCTGCTTGCCCTTAATCTTCTGTCTCATCCGTTTTAGGATAGTATTTATCGATATACTTGTCGTTAATCCGAGTGAGTTCAGATTTTGGTAAGAGGGTGAGGAGCTTCCAGGCGAGATCGAGGGTCTCGAAGATAGTTCGGTTGGTGTCGAAACCTTGGTTGACGTATTCTTTCTCGAAGGCATCGGCGAACTTGAGGTAGCACTTGTCAGCGTCTGAGAGAGCGGATTCCCCAAGGACAACAGCGAGTTCTCTGGCTTCCTTCCCTTTGGCATATGCCGCAAAGAGTTGGTTCATGGTATCGGCGTGGTCTTCTCGGGTCTTGCCTTCCCCTGTTCCGTCATCTTTCAAACGTGAGAGCGAAGGGAGAACGTCGATCGGCGGTTGAATACCGCGGTGGTCGAGGTCTCGGTCGAGGATGATCTGCCCTTCTGTGATATATCCAGTCAAGTCTGGGATCGGATGGGTAATATCATCTTCCGGCATGGTCAAGATCGGCAATTGGGTCACAGACCCCTTGCAGCCCTTGATCCGCCCTGCCCGTTCATAGAGGGTGGAGAGGTTGGTATAGAGGTAACCTGGATACCCCCGACGTCCTGGGACTTCCCGACGTGCGGCGGACACTTCCCGCAAGGCTTCACAGTAGTTGGTCATATCGGTGAGGATAACGAGAACGTGCATGTCCTTCTCATAAGCGAGATATTCTGCGGCGGTGAGGGCTACTTTTGGAGTGGCTAACCGTTCAATGGAAGGATCGTCGGCCAAGTTAATGAACATCACTGACCGGTCGATGGCTCCGGTTTCCTTGAAGCTGTTAATGAAGTATTGGGCATCTTCATAGGTAACTCCCATGGCGGCAAAGACAACGGCGAATTTTTCGTGGTCGTTAAGCACGGTGGCTTGCCGAGCGATCTGGGCTGCGAGTTCCTTGTGGGGAAGGCCGGCGCCTGAGAAGATCGGCAATTTTTGACCACGAACGAGGGAGTTCATATGGTCGATGGTAGAGATCCCTGTTTGGATGAATTCATCGGGGTATTCCCGAGCCATCGGATTAATCGCCATCCCGTTGATATCTCGGGATTGGTCAGGGATAGGGGCTGGGCCTCCGTCGATCACATGTCCCAACCCGTCAAAGGTACGCCCGATAATATCGAGGGACACTCCAAATTCGAGGGGATGTCCTTGGAAGCGAACGCGGGTATCTCTGAGGTTGATCCCAGAACCGCCCCCATAGATTTGAACAACGGCTTTGTCTTCTTGGACTTCGAGGACTTCTCCGATTCGGGTCTCCCCGTTTTGAAGTTTGATCTCAACGAGTTCGCTGTAACCCACGCCCTTGACATCATCAATAATCATCAAAGGACCTGAAACGTCTGCGATTGACTTGTATTCTTTTAACACTCGTCCATTCCTCCTTTTTGCATGACAGCCTCTAGACAAGGTTGAATGGCTGCTTCGAGTTCATCTAATTGGCTAATCTCTTCTTCTGGAACATACTTCATCCGCGCAATGCGTTCGCGAAGGTCGCTGGTTCCCTGGAGGATCTCGTCATAATAGGCACCGAGTCCGAGGGTACGACGCGCTTGGGTATTGAAGGAGAGAATGTTTCTGAGCATCTTGTATTGTTTGTCTGCGGAGGTCTTGGTATCGACCGGATCGTAGGAGTTCTGTTGGAGGTAGTCCTCTCTGAGCATCCGAGTGATCACAAGGGTCAAGCGATCCTCTTGAGATAAGGCATCCAACCCCACCAAACGAACGATCTCTTGGAGGCTTTGCTCTTGTTGGAGCATAGCCATGGCTTGGGTAACCATTCCTGTCCAGTCCTTGCCCATCTTCTGGCTGATATTCGCCGTCACTTGATCGAGATAGAGGGAGTAGGAATCCAACCAGTTAACTGCTGGGAAGTGGCGTTGTTGGGAGAGGGAAGCATCGAGTCCCCAGTACACCTTGACCACCCGCATGGTATTTTGGGTCACGGGTTCAGAGGTATCGCCCCCTGGAGGAGAAACTGCTCCGACCGCTGTGACTGCTCCGATTCGTCCAGGATTACCGAGAGTTTCGACCATGCCAGCCCGTTCGTAGTATTCAGCGAGGCGGCTACCGAGGTAAGCAGGATACCCTTCATCCCCTGGCATTTCTTCGAGTCGGCCAGACATTTCCCGTAAGGCTTCCGCCCAACGTGAGGTGGAGTCCGCCATGATCGCAACGGAATACCCCATATCACGGAAGTATTCAGCGATGGTAATGCCGGTGTAGATGGAGGCTTCACGCGCAGCCACTGGCATGTTAGAGGTGTTAGCGATCAAGACGGTCCGTTGCATAATAGACTCTCCCGTCTTAGGGTCGATCAATTTTGGAAATTCGTTAATAACTTCGGTCATTTCGTTTCCACGTTCACCACAGCCGACATAAACGACCACGTCTGCGTCCGCATATTTGGCGATTTGGTGTTGAAGGACGGTCTTCCCTGCCCCGAAAGGTCCTGGAATAGCGGCCGCACCTCCCTTGGTGATTGGGAAGAAGGTGTCGATGACCCGTTGGCCGGTCGTCATGACATCATGAGGGAGCATCTTGCGTTGAACGGGACGTCCCCGACGAACTGGCCAGTGTTGAGCGAGGCCGAAGCTCTTAAGCGTACCGTCTTGGAGACGGAGGGTGTAGACGTCATCCTCGAGGGTGTAGTCACCACTCGTAATGGTTTCAAGCGTCCCTTTTACGCCGTAAGGAACCATGATCTTGTGTTCAATCACAGGTCCTTCTTGAACGGTCCCGACAATGTCGCCACTCACGACAGCATCGCCCACCTTTTTCTTGGCTTCAAAAGCCCAAACTTTCTTGTGGTCAAGGGCGTTCACTTGAACCCCTCTTTCTAGGAAATTGGACTGTGTTCTTTGCATAAAGTCATCTAAGGGACGTTGAATCCCGTCAAACATTTTGCTTAATAAGCCTGGTCCGAGTTCAACAGATAACGGTTCTCCTGTGAGTTCCACCGCTTCACCGGGTTGTAACCCAGAAGTTTCTTCATAAACTTGAATAAAAGCGGTGTCTTTATGCATTTCAATAATTTCACCCATAAGGTGTAGGTTTCCTACATAACAGACTTCTTGAACGGCAGCATCTTCCATGCCGCTTGCTTTTACTAAAGGACCAGAAACCTCTATAATTTTACCTGATTTCAATGAGTTTCCTCCTTTTGCTTATAGGATATTTTGTCCGACTGCTTTTTCGACGTTTTGGTGGATCCGGCGCTTCCCTATTCCTAAGCTCCCATTGTGGGTAGGAATAAGGATGATGGCGGGGGTCACCTGGGTATCATAAAAAGCAATGGTTTCTTCTAGCTCTTTGGCGAGCGTTTCAGTCAAATAAATAATGCCATAGCCTTCTTCGGCCAAGTGGCGAATAATCGAACGAGCGGTTTGGGCGTCTTCTGCAGGGAAGGCGTCGAAACCGATCATCTGAAAGGCTTGGACCACTTGTTTTTCACCGACAACTCCGATTTTACTCTGCATAGATTGGTCGCATCCTTTCTTTGATTTTGCTGGTGTCTAGATGACTCGCCTTCGCCGTTAAGATCAGGCGTAAGTTTGTAACCTCATTCTCTAAGAAGTAGAGATAAGCAACCACCGGCAGTGGTCCGAAGGCTTGTAAGGATGCCTTTCTGAGCACCTGACTAATTAAGAGATTCTTTTGGCGATCAAAATCTAAGAGATCAAAGGCCTCCTTGTGTTGGAGGTAGGCATTCTTAATCCCCTCTAAGAGACTGGCAAAGTCTTCGCTGTAATCCTTGGCTTGGAACAGAGCAAAGAGTCCGTCGAAGTCTTTGGCTTCGAGAGCGGCCACTAAGTCTGGAACTTGAATTGTGCCATGGGCGTTGAGCGTAGCTTTGAGAAAGCCGAGTCCCTTGCCTTGGGGAATCGCCCGAAGAATCAAGGCCAAGTTCTCCAAATCGATGAAACGATTAACAAGCTCCTGAAGGTCATCGTTCTCTAGGCTGGGGGCCAAGCTAGCGATATGATTCAGATAGGCTTCATCTAACAAGAGTGAGATGTCGTTGATATAGCCGGTCTCATTGATATACCTTCTGACAGAACGAACGGCTTGAAGAATGATCGGGTCTAAGGAATCCGCATGTCCTGTCGTCACTGCCTGTTTCAAAGAAGAAATTTCTTCCTTAGATAAAAGCAAGTACATGGACGACAAGTCACGCTGAGCATAGTCTTCTTTGAAGAGGACCTTGAGATTGTGGTAAGTATACCGCAGGCCCCAAAGGTCAATCACTCCTGCATGAGGAGTGAACTTGTAGGCTTCTTGGTAAGCTTCCTGAAGTCTCTTGATCAATCCTTCTTCCACGTTTCCTGTTTCCTTATTCAACGAGTAAGGTGTGGATTCGAGAAGGGCTAAGGCTCCCTCATAGGAAGGGCTTTGGATGAGCGCTTCGTAATCTTTTTTTCCTAAAAGTGCTTGTTCTTGAATGCGCACGGTGACATTTAAACTTGCATAAGTATCTGCTGTCACACTTTCCACTCCCTTCTATTCTGATAGTTGTTGGTTGAATTGGCTGGTGAGTTGAGCTTCTTTTTCGAGTAGGATCTGATCATAAGTGAAGTCATAATCCATGGTGGCTTCTTGTAAGACAAACCCACCGTGATTCTTCAAGAAGGTCGATTGAAATTCAACCTGTGGGTACTTGGATTGGAGGCGAGCCTTTGATTCAGCACTCCACTGGGATTGGCTCTCTTCCCCAATTCCCACACAGGTCCCCTCTCCGGCCTCTATGGCTTGGAGAGATTGGTCGACTAATTCTTCAAATTCTTCACTCGAAAACTGAGTCATGGACTGAATAGCTTCTTGGAAGACTTCTTGGAAGAGATCTTGTTTGGCTCTTAAAAGCTCTTGATTGAGTTGGTTCGTATAACTTTGTTTCTTGCGTTCTAACTCAGCCTCTGAGCGTTCTTTGGCGACTTGCTTTTGCTTGGCGTAGGCTTCTTTGAGGCTTTCTTGCTTAGAAGTAAGGGCTTGGCCCAACTCTTCTTTAGCGGTTTGAATGGCTTGAGTGCCTTCTGAACGGACTTGCTCAAACACTTCTTCTTTTAATTGTTTTATCGTTGCCATATCCGTCCTCCTCTCAAGGTATTAGTGTACCGCATTAACCATCATTAAAGAGATGACTAAGGATAAGATGGCGTAGGTTTCAACCATAACAGCCAAGATGATCCCGTTCACGTTATTTTCAGGACGTTTAGCTAAAATTTGAAGAGAAGAAGTAGAAACTTGACCTTGGTATTTGGCAGAAACTAAGCCCACAATCCCTACTGGAAGAGCTGCAAAGAGATACATCACCCCTTGTTCAAAGGTTAAGGATGGTGTAACTTTCATGAAGATCGCCATACCTACCATGAATCCATAAAGTCCTTGGGTCCCTGGGAGTAATTGTAAAATCAAAGCGGACACAAATTTTTCAGGTTGGTCCTTAATTAAGGCAGCAGCTGCAGACCCTGTCTCACCGACCCCTTTGGCTGAACCAATTCCTGATAGGAAAACTGCTACTGCAGCTCCTAAATAAGCGAAGACTGCACCACCGTGTTGTACAAAAAATTCTAACCAATTTTGCATGAATATAATACCTCCATTATTTTACGTTTTTATCTATCGTTGTGATATGCGCATATTTTTGTAAGATAAGAATCGGTTGGAAGAGCTTGCCGCCGCCTTCGACGAACTTGCCGAAGAATTCCACAAAGGTTAACCGTAACCCGTGAACATAGGCACTCAAGAGGGAGAGGAACATGTTGAAGACATGAATCAATCCCAAGAGAACAATTCCAATCGTGAATTTGGCGAGAGGGGGCATCTGGCCAATCATCGTGTTAAAGGCCATGGCGATGCTCCCTCCGGATAGACCGAGAGCCATTAAGCGAGAGTACGAAACGAAATCCCCGATAAAGGAACTGACGCCATACAAGTTGTACAGGCCGCTCACAAAACCTACCATCCGCCGCTTGTTGTAAATCACAGGGACAAAGACAATCCCCAAGGCAGCGGCAATGGCGATCCCTTTTCCAAGAGAAGCTAAGACAGGCATTTCTAGTCCCTTAGCCAGTAAGATCAGCACGCCTCCTAAGAAGAGAAGGAGCCAACCTGCTCCGTCATTATACATGTCTTCGAAGTTCCGTCTCTTCCATTCGGTGACCGTCTTAATCAAGAGACCGACTGTCAAATGAACGAAACCTAAGCCCATAGAAATAATCATCAATTCCATGGCTTGACTCATCGGATCAATCATTTGGCAAGGTAAGGTCACCCCGAAGAAAGACCCGTAACAGATTCCCACAATCATAGTCGGGTAACTTAAGAGATGCCCGAGCTTAAGATTTTGGCGCATCTTGTCATCGAGGTCTAAGAACTGCAAGGCCAAAGTGGTCCCTAGCCAGAGCAAAAGTCCATACCCCAGGTCTCCCATCATCATTCCGAAGAAGATCATATAGAAAGGCATCACGAAGGGTGTCGGATCTGCTTCCCGATAATTCGGAGTGGTGTACATAAGCGTGATCGGCTCAAAAGGCTTGATCCAGCTCTTATTCTCTAACTTAATTGGTACTTCATCTTGGTCAATTTCTTCTTGGCTGATCTCTTCCTTGATTAAAGCATAGTGATCTTCGCCAATTTCTTGGTTCAAACACTTTGCTATTCGCTCAAGGTCCTCCACCGTTAACCAAGCTTTGATATAGGTTAAGTAAGGCGTATCCTTGGAGAAGGCCTCCACTAACTGCCGTTGACTCTGATTATAGAAAGCTTCACTGGCTAATTGAAAATCGGTCAAGTCTTTGGTGTAGTCTTTCAAGGTTTGAATCAGGGTCTTCTCTTCTTGATGGAGGGCTAGTCGTTGGTCTTCTAAGGCTTGATAGACGGCCTCGGGACTGTCTTCATAAGGATAGTCCAAAGGCGAAAAGCCAACGTCCTTCATCTCTTCAAGGATCTCTTCTTGACGGGAAGTTGGCATCACGGCCACTAAGCCCATCCGATCCTTATGGGAGAAAACTTCCTCTACACTCACCGAATCAATGGATTGCAACTGTTGGTAAAAGCTGTGGTCCTGATCATTCGGAAGATAGCCTAACTGAACGGTAAAATATCTGGCTTGTTGAAGAACTTTTGGAGAATAGGTCACAACCTTCCATGGTCCGATCTCAGCTTGCTTTTTCTCAAGCTTTTGTCGTTTCTCCAAAATCTCCTCTCTCTGTTTGGAGAGAGACTCTAAACGTTCAATTGCTGCCTTGATAGATTGTTCATCGACTTGGTCGTAAAGCTGACTCAAGGTCAAAGTTGGCCTTTTTTGCTTGAGACGAACCTTCAAGGGCTTAGTCGGGGCATATTGAGCGAGAAGAGTCAACACAGCTTCTGAGCGTTCGTACCAACGATAAGTCTCTTGGTAAGTCTCCCCACTTTCTAAAGAAGGAGAAGAGGGGTCTTCTTGTGTTAAGTCACTGACCTCTACCCCTTGTAAGCCTTGCAAGACATGCAGGAGAACCGATTTGTATTCGCTTTTAGCCACTAATGAAATCTTCTGCATCTTAGCAATTGCCATATACTTTACGCAACTCCTTTACTGTTTGGTCAATCATTGTTTGTTTGTGTTGATTAAACTTTTGTCGTAATTCATCTAATTGAGCCTGATGGGCTAATTGAGCTTCTTTTTTATAGTGTTCAAATGCTTGCGCTTGTTGGTTAGCCAGGGATTCTTCAAAAGCCTTAAAGTCTTCCTTGGCGGATTGTTCAGCTTGGGTTAAAGCTGCTTGATTTTTTTGCTTTAAAGTTTGAATCGTTTCCTTCGTCTCTTGACGAATGGCTTCCACTTCTTGATCACTTTGCAGAACTTCTGCTAAAGTCTCATTCACCATCGAAACACCTCCTCACTTTGTATCATTATACGCCTATCCCCTGATAAAAAAAATGGAAAGTTTCATCCCATGTGACCAAACTTCCCACAACTCTTCACCTTTTTAGGAGCAACAAGCGCCCAATGATTATTTATATCTTTTACCTTACCATAAAAGCCTAAGAAAAGAAAGCCTAAAGCGAAGCTTTCCTCTCTTTCTTCAAAGGATTCTTTTTCAAAAGAGAATCAAATAATAGAATTTTTTTCAAAAAGAGAATCATATATATGGAAAGAAAACGTTATAATAGGAAAAAGTCTATAAACAAAAAGGAGCGCCAAGCGCCCCTAGAAAGGAAAATTTTATGCGGATTAATTATTCAACCGATCTGACCTCTTCTCTCTATGGCGACAGTCTCACCATTCGTCAAGAAGTTTTTATTAAGGAGCAAGGCGTCCCCTTATCTCAAGAGATCGAAAGCGAAGAAGGCTGTACCTACTTCGTTATCTATGACCGCGGCTTCCCCTGTGGAACGGCCCGCACCTTCCCACTTACTTCTTCCACGCTCAAACTTCAACGTTTTGCTGTCTTGAAAGCTTATCGAAAGCAAGGCATCGGACAGCGGCTCATAAAGGCTATCCTCAAAAGCGCCACAAAAAACGGCTACCAAGAACTCGTCCTCGATGCCCAAACCCATGCCATCGGTTTTTATAAAAAGTTTGGCTTTGAAGTTATCTCTGAGGAATTCCTAGATGCTGGTATTCTTCATCGAAGGATGCGCTGTGTCTTGTCCGCTCTTCCCTCTACCTCTAATGACTGATCTGTTCAATGACAAATGGTGTTTCTTGATAGACGTAGTAGTTCAACCAGTTGGTGAAGAGCATATTGGAAGTGGACCGCCAGCGAAGAAGAGGCTTCTGGCGGGGATCATCTTTCGGGTAATAATTTACTGGAACCTGTGGATGAAGGCCCTCTTTCACATCCCGCTCATATTCTTTGGCGAGAGTGTCAGCATCATACTCCACATGTCCAAAGACGAAAACAAAACGTTGGTCTTTGGTATGGGCCACACTGACCCCTGTTTCTTCAGAAGAAATCAAGACTTCTAAGTCTTTCGTCGCTTCAATGGCTGCACGAGGGATCTCTGTATAGCGGGAGTGGGGAATATAGAAGACGTCATCTAAACCTCTCATCAGGCTAACTTCCGGTTTATTAATGTGTTGGCGGTAGACTCCAAAGAGTTTCTGAGGGAGGTCCACCTTATCCAAGCCAAAATGATAATACATCGCTGCTTGAGCTCCCCAGCAAATATGAAGAGTGGAGAAGACATGATCTTCGCTCCATTCCATAATAGCTACTAATTCTGGCCAGTAGTCCACCGTTTCAAAGGGGCGCTGTTCTACTGGAGCGCCTGTGATAATCATGCCATCGAAGAACTTCTCACTCACATCTTGAAAGGTTCGATAGAACTCTTCGAGGTGGTCCGAGGAGGTATGCTTGGCGTTATAGGAAGACATATGCAAGAAGGTCACATTGACTTGAAGGGGAGAATTACTGAGTAAACGTAATAGCTGTTCTTCTGTTGCTTCCTTGGTTGGCATAAGGTTGACAATTAAAATCTCCAAGGAACGAAAGTCTTGCATCTTCGCCCGGCGTTCATCCATTACAAAAATATTCTCTCCCGCTAATTTCTTTAAGGCGGGTAAATTTTTCTTGACTTTGATTGGCATGACATGTCCTCCATTCTTTCCCATAAAAAAAGCCTTACAGTACCTATCAGATACTATAAGGACGTCCTACTGTGTTAACTTTACAGGGGCTGCCTGTCTCCTCTGCATCCTCATACAGGGGGAAGGTATCGTTTACCCGTCCACTCATCGCTCAGTAGCTTCACGACAAGTCGTTCGTAGACCATCTTCAATAAATATTTGAATATCCTCTTTTGCTATCAGGATTCATTCCAATTCTCTTGCATACTTATCTTTCCCACGCCATTGATTATTACACCAGTAAATTCTAGGGGGATCCCCTCTGTTTGTCAAGAGGGAATTCCTTCCTTACGTAGACATCCACAGCATGAATGCTAAGAACTTATTGCCTTAGATCAAGCCACTGACTGAGTTCTTCAGAGAGAGGGGCTTCGACATCGACCACCTCTCCAGTGATCGGCTGGGTGAAGACGAGATGATGGCAGTGGAGGGCTTGCCCTTGAAGAGCAGGCTCCACGCTACCCTTGTAGAAATCATCGCCACATAAGGGAGAGCCGAGGTAGGCGAAGTGAACTCGAATCTGATGGGTCCGTCCGGTGTAGAGCTTCACTTCATACTGCTGGCACTTGCCAAGGTCTTGTAACCACCAGTACTCTGTCTTGGCGTATTGGCCGTCTGGTCTAACGCAACGTTCGAGAATAGAGTCCTCCTTTCTTCCAATAGGGGCTTCGATCACGCCATGCTTTTGGGGGAGAAGGTCCTTAGTGTAGGCATAGTAACGTTTATCGAGCCCTCCCTTCTGCATGAGAGTATCCATCATAGAGTGGGCGTACTTATGCTTGGCAAAAAGCATGGCTCCACTGGTATAACGGTCGAGTCGAGTCACCACATGGATGACTTGGTTGTCGTAGGCCTTCTCTTGGTAATAGGCCTTGACAAAGTTGGCCATACAAGGCTCCTCCTTGGCATAGGAGGGGATAGAAGTGTAGCCTGAGGGTTTATTAATGATGAGGTAGTCTCGGTCTTCATAGAGAATCTCTAAGGGATGTGCAACTGGAAGGATACTGTCTTGAAGGCCTTCTGGAGGGTAGACCACCGTCACCTTGTCTCCGACTTCTAAGCGGTGTCGGCTCCGGCGAATCTTGTTATTCACCAGAATATACCCCTGACGGTATTTGATGTCTGCGAGTTGTTTTCTAGACACACCCTTTCTTTTGAGGAAGGTTCTCACTGACATGGCTTCCTCACACACCCAAGAAAAAAATAACATAGTCTCTCCTATTCTTTCCACCCGATAAAGGCGGTTTCAACCCGATTCCAAAAATGCATATGCCGATACCTCGCAAAATGAACCCGTTCCTTAGCCAAACGGAACTCAATATCTCGAACGCCTTTCAATGAAAAATTGAGATGATCCAAAGTCATCATCACGCCTTCTAAATAAGCATCATCCAACCGAACGTGGAACCATTCGTCTCCCGCAATAAGTAAGGGACTTGATAAGGTGCGATAGACGCGGTTATTGAGCGATGCGATCTCCGTCATTTGTAAAGTATCTAATCGGGGATGCACCACAGCCCCCCCAAGAGACTTATTCAAACCAGTGGATCCCGTAGGCGTTGAGATACATAAACCATCCCCCTTAAAGAGTTCAAATTTGTCCTCCTTAATAAAGACTTCGCCAGTCATGGTCCCTTCAATCCGACGAATAGTGGCTTCATTCAAAGCAATCATCTTCTCTACTTTTCCATCTTCATGGGCTAAACGCACCTCTAATAGAGGATAGGAAATACTTTCTCCAGAATCGCTCAAGAGAAAGGGGATAAAATCTTCCAATTCTTCCACTTGCCAATCAGTATAAAAACCTAAGTGGCCAGTATGAATACCAATGAAGCGTACCTTGTCCAAGCGATCGACATAACGATGAAAGGCTTCTAGTAAGGTGCCGTCTCCTCCAATAGAGACTATCATATCCGGATTCTTCTCATCATACACGACTTCTGTCCCTTCTATCGCTGTCAAAAAACGATTTCTGATGGTGACTGACGATCCTTTTTCGTTATTGACCACTGCAATCCGCATCTTCTCAATCCTCCTTTGCCTTCCTTCTACTTCTCTTCTCATTCTTACTCAGTTTATCACAAGTTTTATGGAAACTCATTTTATTTTTCTTTTTCACAAATTTTGAGTCATTTTTCGAACAAAGGGTTTATAATTGGAAATTTGTGAAAAAATTGCTATAATACCTTTGAAATGAGGTGAGCATGTGAATTATGTCTTAGAAACTGAATTTAAAAATATACTAAGCCCTGAGGAATATCACAAACTCCTCACGCACTTTAAATTAGATCAACAAACGGCTAATGAACAGAATAATCTCTATTTTGATACCGCATCTGGGCAACTCAAAGAAGCGCACGCGGCTTTACGTCTGCGTCTTACCCCTTCTTATGCCCATCTAACCTTTAAACAAAAATTCAATTCTGCCCAATCCAAAGAAGTGACCGATTCTCTCCCTCTCCCTCTTGGACAAACGATCTGGCAAACTGGACAGCTAGAAATCGGACCTCATGTCCAAGAGGTCTTAGTCGAATTAGGTATCGAACCGGCCGATCTTCAAATTCTTGGGCGATTTCATACCAAGCGTTTAAGTGGTGAATGGCAGGGAAAGACCCTCGTCCTCGATGCTTGTCATTTCCCCCATTTTAATGATTTTGAATTAGAGATGGAATCTCCTGATTCCTTAGAAGAAGCAGAAAAAGCCTTCCATCGCTTTCTTTCGACCTATCATATTCCACGTCGTCCTTCCAAGCAGAAAGTGGCTCGGATGCTTCTCTCTGATGCTCTCTATTCTTTTAAAACGCAGAGTCTCAAGAAAGGAGGAAGAGAATGACTTCTCATTGTTCTTGTCATACCCCCTCCTTTCAGGCAAAACCACAACATCTTTTTGAAATGTTTCTGTTCATCAATCCCTTAGACACCCAATGTTTGCAACTTGAAAAGGAACTCCTCCAATTTATTCAAGAGAGTTCCCAGCAAGTCTATTTCCGCTTGATCGCTTTTATAGACTATCCTCTCTTTCATCAATCCCTTAATCGGCAGACGAACCACTCCCTCAAGGAGGCCAATGCTCTTTTTCAATCGATTTATAAGCTCTGCCTGGGGTATAAAGCAGCCCTATGCCAAGGGCAGAAAAGAGGTCGTCTCTTCTTAATGACCATGCAGAAAGTCTTTAATGAAGACCACCATCCCTTCTCTTACGAAACCATGGCAGATTGTGCTACCCTGTGTGGATTAGATGTGGATATGTGGGAGGAGGATTATCACTCTGGAAAAGCAAAGAGTGACTTTCAAGAAGATATTCATCTCGTCAAACAGATGAACATCACCAGCTATCCTTCCCTAGTCGTCTATGACAACTTGAATTATCGCTATGGGGTCAAACTTCAAGGCTCTTTCACATCCAATGACTTAGAAAAACTCATTGAACAGATGATGCCTCAAAGTGATACCTTGCACCTTTATTGTCCAAATCAAAAGACAAGTGCTAACAAGGAGGTCTCGAAGATTCCCCCCCATCATTCACTGACGTCCACTTCTCTCTTACGTCATCCTTAAGCTCACTAGCTTCACCCAGCCCCTTTCGAGGGGCTTTTTGTGTGGAGAAATTCTTTAGTCCTTCTTCTCTCGGTAACCCGCTTGTAGAAAGTTGCGATACAAAGGAAGGCAGTCTTCTTTAAAGGGACGCTGATGCAAAAGTTCCTCCAGCATTCCTTCTTCCACTTCCTCTTGAGCGAGCAGATAACTGTAAGCCCTCACCAACCAAGCGTCTTCCTTCACCCATAGACATTTGTCTGCAAAGGAAAAAAGAAAGAGGGGAAGGTCTTCTAGGCTCTTGTGCCATTGGTAGAGCCGACTTAAAAAAATCTTTTCGTATGCGTTGGGAGAAAGAAGCACCCGCTTTTTTTGGGATCTGCAAGCTTCTTCACTGAGTCGAGAAGAAGGCGGAAGGGTGGAAGGTGTAAAAATTAAATCCTCAGGTGGAAATAATTTCAATAAAAGATAGTCTTCTATCGTCAACCGAATTCTTTGGCAGACCTTCCCAAAAGATGTCAACTGATCCAATCGTACCTTATCTCCCTCTAAAAAAGGAACATACAGTCCAAAGACCGGACTTATAGACAAAAAAGGCGCTAGGCGGTCTAGATGATTGACTTGAACTTGATACTTCTGAGGGCTCGGGTTCAATAACCAAATCACTTGCCCTCCTTCCTCCGCATAATCCGCCTCCCTTTCTACCACTTCTTGCAAGGAAAGGAGACTCGATTGAACTTCTAAGGTCACCTTCTTTCCTCTAAAGTCCACCCAGACATCCGACCGTCTCTCCTTATGAGACATTGGCACCTCCATTTCAGCAGAGTAACCGACCGCTTGCAAGCGCTGGGCGAGCTGTTTTTTATAGTATTTGTGCCAGAGCGACTCATTCTCTAAGTTTGAGTTTTGACGGACATAATGCTTAAAATACGGTCGCTTGGGAGGGTAGTCGAGATAGCGGACAGGCTGATGACATTTAGGACAGAAAAATTTCCGCTGGTCTGCTTTCAATAGTCCCCTTTTCAAGCGATCTTTCACTTCAAAAGCTGTCATTAATTCTCCGTGTTGCGTATGAGCATAGTACATCATCATCACCTCCTTATTTCCTTTATCCGCTCTTTAACGAAGAAATAACCTCCCTCTTCCTAAAAAAAAAGCTACGAGACTAGAAATATTCTAGCTTCGCAGCTTTTATTTAGCTTTGGTCTCTTGTAAGAAATCCTCTCCGTTTTTTAGAGAGAGCTTTTTCTAGAAACCGATCGCTTGATAAATCTTTTGAAGGGTTTCATTAGCGACCGCATTCGCCTTCTTGGCTCCTTCTTCTAAGACATCATCTAATTCAGAACTGGTTAAGAGAGCCCAATATTTCTCTTGCATTGGTTCTAAAAAGGCAATTAAAACTTGTGCAAGGTCTGCCTTAAATTGCCCGTAACCGGCATCTTGATACTGTTCAACTAAGTCGTCAACTGTGCGATTAGAGAAGGCGGAATAGATATCCAATAAGTTGGAAACGCCTGGTTTGTTCTCCACATCGTAAGAAATCGTTCCACTAGAATCGGTCACTGCAGATTTGATCTTCTTTTCGATCGCTTTTGGATCATCTAAGAGAGAGATGAAACCTTTCTGATTGCTGTCTGACTTAGACATCTTCTTGGTAGGTTCTTGTAAGCTCATCACCCGTCCTCCTGCTTTAGGGATGTAAGCTTCTGGCTTCACTAAGATATCCTGACCATCTTTAGAGAAGCGACGATTAAACCGATCCACAAAGTTTCTTGTTAATTCCATGTGTTGTTTTTGATCGGCACCTACCGGAACTAAATCCGTATTATAGAGGATAATATCGGCAACCATGAGGGCAGGATAACCGAGTAAACCTGATAAAACAGAGTCTTGCTTCTTTGCCTTATCCTTGTATTGGGTCATCCGTTCAAGTTCTCCTAGAGGAGTTAAACATTGAACCACCCAACCCGCTTGTGCGTGAGCAGGGACATGACTTTGAATGAAGATAGTAGATAAATTAGGATCTACTCCCAAAGCCAGATACAAGGCTGCTAAGCTTCGCGTGTTTTTCTTCAGAGCTTCTGGGTCCTGAGCGACTGTGATCGCATGCTCATTCACCACACAATAAAAAGTTTCAAAATCCTGTTGAAGGTCTACAAATTGTTTTAAAGCTCCTACATAATTTCCAATGGTAGGAGTTCCGCTGGGTTGAACGCCAGAAAAAATACGTTTCATTCTGTTTCCTCCTCTAAAGGTTATAAACATTTTTATTATAACACGCTTAGAGAAGAATGAAAATGCCCCTCTTTTCTCTCTTTCTCTTCTCGTCTATTATTTCACAAACTATATGTTGAATTTATTGGGGATTTTTAAGCCTCTTTTCACAATTTAACTGACATTTTTGATTTTTTATGGTACAATAAGAAAAGTGGAATAACACGAGTCATACCTGTAAAGGAGAGATTGACATGGTTAGATTATACACTTCGCCAAGTTGCACATCCTGTCGAAAGGCACGTGCTTGGCTTGAAAAACATCACATTCCTTACAAAGAACGTAATATTTTCCAAGAACCACTTACCCGAGATGAAGTGAAGGATATCTTACGAATGACTGAAGATGGAACGGAAGAAATTATTTCAACACGTTCGAAAGCTTTCCAAGAATTAGCGATTGATTTCAACGACATCTCCTTAAACCAACTCTTTGATCTCATTCAAAAAAATCCAGGCCTTCTCAGACGTCCTATTCTTATGGACGAGAAACGACTACAAGTTGGCTATAACGAAGATGAAATTCGCCGTTTCCTTCCGCGTGAAGTTCGCTCGATTGAACTCTATGAAGCCCTTAGAAAAATGGGATAAAATTTCTTAAAAGTCGATCTTTTCTTGTTACTTTCTTAAGAAAAGATCGGCTTATCTTTATTTTAAGCAAACTTGTGATAAAATATAAAGTAGAAATTATTCCTTACCATGCTCGGTGTTGGCTATCAAACAAAGCCTTTGCCGATTGACTTTGAATAGTGGAGGTGAGTGCGAATGGAAATGGAATATATTAACGAGAATACCATGCGAGTCTTTTTGAGAGACGAAGATTTGAAAGACCGCGGAGTATGTTTAGTCGACCTCTTTAAAGACCAAAGTCTTGTCGAAAATTTCTTCATGAATGTTTTAGAAGAAGCCGATGTGAATCACCGCTTCAAGAATTCAGATGCGCTAACTTTCCAAGTGATGCCTTCTCAAGGCGGTATTGACCTTTATATTTCTAAAGCACAAATCGATGAAAATACCCTCACTCCCGAACCCGAAAAAGAAACGATTAATTCTCTTATCAATAATTTAACGGAAAGTATAGCGTCTCATGTGCCTGCTTCCGATGGCCACATCGAAACAGAAAGCTGTGGTACCCTAGAGAAAGCAACTTTGGTTTTCGACAAGTGGGAAGATTTCCTGCTCTTTGCTAAAGCTTTCCAAAATAAGGAAGTGGAAGTAGATCTCTATAACTATCAGAAGAAGTTCTACGCGATTATTGCCCTTCCTACGACTCTTTATAGTGAGACAGAAATTCAAGATTTACTGTACGTGGCCCTCGAATACGGTGTGATCTCGCCTATCGATGCTTCCCTTATTCGAGAATATGGCAAATTATTAATCGGCTATAATGCTCACTCTACGATTGCTCGTTATTTTAGTTAGATCACTAGTTTTCTCACCAAAAGCTCTTCTGGAGAAAGCCTTTTCTTTCTTTTAGGAGAGCTTTTTTTATAGGAAAGACATCCCTGATTATTACTTGTTTTATAAAAACTGCTTTGTTATAATAAAGGTGAAAATTTAATCTGTTAATCGCAAGAGGTGCCTTGTGCTGAGAAACGTCATCCGTTAACTCTTATAACCTGATGAAGTTAGTACTTACGTAGGAATGTGATAGCTGATATGCCCTTAATCCCTTCCAAAGGTTGCACTTTTTGTGATTAACTTTTGGGAGGTGTTTTTGTTTGCATTGTAGTATAGCTCTTCAGATTTTGCCGCAATATGTCGACGAAAAGAAGCTGTTAGAGGTTGTCGATAAAGTGATTCGCTATCTAGAGAGTCAAGTCTCCCCAGAAAACATCACCGTTTCTCCTTTTGAAACGACTCTTCAAGGAGATTACGACGACTTGATGGCTCTCCTCAAAAAAGCCATCCAACTGGCAGGGGAAGATGGCGTAGAGATCTTCGCTAATGTGAAGGTTTCCTATTGTGAGAAGGGAGATGTCTTAACTATCGAAGATAAACTTTCCCCTTATCGAGACTAAAGGCAATTTCAGGTAAGTCTAAATAGAAAAAAGGTAGATATGAAAAAAAGCTTACACCTTTTGAAATCCTTATCAGGTATTGTGTGCCTTATGGGGATCTGGCAAGTGACTGTAGGCTCTCAGAGTCTTCCTAAATTCATGCTACCGAGTCCTGTAGATGCCGTGATGGCCGCCAAAAATAATTAGCAGCTTCTTCTCTACCACTCTCAGATGACTCTGCTAGAGGCCTTTTTAGGTTTGGGGATTGGGAGGGAAGCATTCAAAAGGCGGATTTTCTAGGAGAGATCGGTTTAGATTACTACTGGGCTAAAGATGCTTCTGCCTATCCTCGACAGCGCAAGATCTTTCAGGCTTTTATGGCTTATGCCTATACCACGCACACTCTGGCCAATATTCATACCAAGGGTGCAGAAAAAGATGTCTTAGCCATTCTCAAGTACTACCGCACCCAAGATCCCCTCATCATCCATTGGTATAGTGGCCCTTTAGACTTGGTAGATGATTTTTTGGACTTAGGCTGCTTCTTCACGATTAGTGTTGACGCCGGCTATTCCCCGCTCACCACTCAATTGATCCATCACCTTCCTATCGATCGAATCTTGACCGAAACAGATGGTCCATCGTCCTTAGAATGGATCGGACATGGCTATGGCTGGCTCCATCAAATCCTTAGAATTCTAGATATCCTCTCCCAACAAAAAGGCCTTTCCTTCGACCAGATGAAAGATCAAGTCTATCAAAATTACCTCTCCCTCAACCTCTAAGTTTCCTCTCCCTTCTTCAAACTTTCTCAAAAAGAAGAGACTTGAGGAATCGCCAGGTCTTTCTTATAATAATCACAGTACAACAAAAGAAAGAAGGTCTTTATCTTGGATGCCCTAAAAGAACAAGCCCAAGCCATTGCGCAAGAGTTGATACAAGCTGCCCACCTTACCCCTGGGCAAACCGTAGTGATCGGCTGCTCCACCAGTGAAGTCAGTGGTCAAAAAATTGGCAGCTCTTCTTCACCCGAATTGGGACAGACTCTGTTTAATGCTTTCTATGAAATCTTTCATCGAGAAGGCATCTATGTCGCCGCTCAATGCTGCGAACATTTGAATCGGGCCTTGATCACCTCTCGGCTCGCCCGTCCCTTCGAAGAAGTCGTCAATGTAGTGCCTTTCCCTAAGGCGGGGGGCTCCTTCGCCACAGCGGCCTACCACACCCTGCCAGATCCAATTGCGATTGAGGAGATTCAAGCGGATGCCGGCCTTGACATCGGTAATACCCTTATTGGGATGCATCTAAAGCCAGTTGCTGTTCCCCTCCGTCTCACCCACCACCAACTCGGTCAAGCATGGGTCAATGCCGCCAAAACTCGTCCTAAGTTTATTGGAGGAGAGCGTGCTCACTACGATCCTCATCTCAAATAAATCTAAGCCAGCAAAAAAGCTCACGTTTTCATCCAACGTGAGCTTTTTATGTGAGAGATAGGACTTTTTCTCGAGAGTTCTCTAGATCCTGTCTTAAACTTCCTTCACCAAATGATAATGGGCTTGTCCCCCAATCATCACTTCTGAGCGGACGGTAAAGCCTAATTGTTCATAGAGCTGGCGAGCCTTTTCATTGTCAAAATCTACATTGAGGGAAAGTTTAGCATACCCTTGAGCTTGGGCCTGCTTCTCTAAGTAATGAATAAGGGCAGTGGCATAACCGTTCTTTTCGTAACTCTTTTTGGTGGCAATAGAATCCAAGTAAAATTCATCCATGAGGGCTTCAACGAAGGCGTAACGGGAAGGAATCTGATCAGAAGAATAGCCCATTTCAATCATGGTAGTCTCTAGTGGCGCTTCTATCATAGGATCCATCACTCCCGGATAAGCATAAGCAACGCTCACTAATTCTCCTTCTACAAACACCCCATAGCCATTCTGACAGCCGTACCGATAATAAGGTTTGTCCATAGCGGTTTTCAAAATTTCCTTGGCTTCTTCCCAGCCAAATTGATTAATCAAAGGCACATCCAAATGCTCTAAAATCACCTTAATAATGGTATAGCTATTTTCTTTGTCTGATGGCTCTAACGGTCGAATCTCCATGATGACCCTCCTTGTTTATTTTTTGTCATAAAGTTCTACTTTAAGTATACCTGATGCGCACGCTTGTCATCAAGCGAGAATCTCCAAGGCCTGCTTGCGTCTTCCAAACTAAAAAGGACTCCAAGCTAAACCTTTGGAGTCCTTTGGTTAAGGGTCTTTTCTCTAAACCTATTCTTCTTCAAAAATATCTAAGGTTTCATTTTCTTCTTGGTCAGGAGCTACTTCATTGACTTTTTCTACCTTCTTAGAGTCACTCTCAGAGGTTGAAGCCCCCAAATTTCCTTCATCTTCGGTTTCTTCTTCAAATCCATAAGCTACCCGCACCTTGTGGTCAATTTCAGCATAAACTTCCGGATGATCTCTGAGATATTTCTTAGCGTTCTCTCGTCCTTGTCCAATCCGATCTTCCCCATAAGAATACCAAGAACCGCTCTTCTTAATAATCTTCATATCCGAAGCTAAGTCGACTAAGTCCCCTTCACGAGAAATTCCTTCCCCGTACATAATATCCACTTCTGCCACTCGGAAAGGAGGAGCGACCTTGTTCTTAGCCACTTTGATCTTGGTACGGTTACCGATAATTTCTTCTCCACTCTTGATGCGTTCTGCTCGACGAACATCTAAACGAATGGTCGAATAGAATTTGAGCGCTCTTCCGCCAGGCGTGGTTTCAGGACTGCCGTACATCACACCCACTTTTTCACGGATCTGGTTAATAAAAATGGCAATGGTTTTGGTCTTATTGATCGAACCAGATAATTTGCGGAGGGCTTGAGACATCAAGCGGGCCTGAAGTCCCATGTGGGAATCTCCCATCTCTCCTTCAATTTCTGCCCGTGGAACAAGCGCTGCAACAGAGTCAACGACCACAATATCCACAGCGCCTGAAGAGACCAAGGCATCTGCAATCGCTAAGCCTTGTTCCCCTGTATCTGGTTGGGAAAGCAAAAGTTCGTCAATATTAACCCCCAAAGCTTTGGCATATTCTGGATCCAAGGCATTTTCAGCGTCGATAAAAGCAGCAATTCCTCCTTGTTTCTGCACTTCAGCTACCGCATGAAGAGCAACCGTTGTCTTCCCTGAAGATTCTGGGCCATAGACTTCAATAATTCTTCCACGAGGATACCCTCCAACGCCTAGCGCCACATCTAAGGAAAGCGAGCCGGTGGAAACGGTAGAGATTTGAATATCACTCGCTTCTCCTAATTTCATAATGGCACCTTTGCCGTAATTTTTTTCTATTTTCTTTAAGGCTTGTTCTAAAGCTTTCTGGCGGTTCTCGTCATGTGATAGCGTCATCTTGTTTCCTCCTCTATTTGTTTACATGAACTAGTTTACTGATTTCTCTAAAAAATAGCAAGCAAAAACCAAACAAACGTTCTGATTTTATTGGGAAGACTGTTGACTTCTCATTTTCCACACATCAAAACACGCTTGGAAAAGACAGCGTTGGCGAATCGTCTGCCGATCTCCACTAAGATGGTAAGATTCAATATGGGTAGGTCTATCCTTGAAAGCAAACCCGCAAAAGACTGTGCCTGCAGGATGACCTTCCATCTCATCTGGACCAGCAACCCCTGTAAAGCTAATCGTGAGATCACTTTGGTAGCGTTGGCGCGTCTTTTCAGCCATTTCTAAGGCACATTGTTCACTCACCATGCCCACACTTTCTATGGTTTTGGCCTCCACCCCAATCACTCTTTGCTTCGCTTCTGCCGTATAAGCCACCAGACTTCCTTGAAAGACCCGAGAGGCCCCACTGTAATTGACGATCCGCTCACCAGCCATTCCTCCCGTCAAACTCTCCGCGAAAGAAAGGGTCTGGTGTTTAGCCATCAAGTCATCCAGAAGCGCCTTCACTGGGGTCAGTCCATACCCTTCTCCAAAATAATAAGGCGCTAAGCGGTCAAGGATCTGTCGGGTCATGTCCTCTAAAATCCCCGCATTCGCTTCTAGGCACTCTCCCTTAGCGGTCAACCGAACCGTTACAATCCCCTCTGCTGAATAGATCGCAAGGGTAGGATTCTCTTGGTGAACGATCAGATCATCCAGCTTATCCGCCAAGGCCGATTCAAAAATACCATAAAAATTCAAATAGCGAGACGTCATCACTTCTTCCTGGGAAGGATTAAGGTAAGGGACCACCGATTCCCGCCACATGGCCTTTAATTCATGAGGAAAACCTGGGAGGAATATATAGGTGTGTCCCTTTTTCTTAATAGCACTTCCACAAGCCTGCCCCTTGGGATTTCCTAAGGTTACTCCCCGTTTAAAGGTATAAGCCATCTGCTTGCCCTTATCTGTGAGAGCTATATGCCGCTTTTGATAGTGAGCTTCGATCCGCTTGAGGTAGGTCGAATCATAGACTAACTCTTCCCCCAAATAAGCTGCCAAGGTTTGCTTAGTGAGATCATCTTGTGTGGGGCCAATCCCTCCTGAAAAAATAATCCAATCACTTCTCTGTTCGGCTAAACGAGTCACTTCCTGAATGCGGTTGGGATTATCCCCAACTACTGTCTCAAAATAATGATCGACACCTAAAGCATTTAACTCTCTCGCCAGAAAAGGTGCATTGGTGTTCACCACTTTTCCCATCAGTAATTCTGTTCCCACCGCAATAATTTCTGCTTTCATCGTTTCCTCCTGCTTAATATGTCCGCTGTTTGGCTTCTTTTTTTCGAATTTTTATAATTCTTACTTACTCTACATCCCATCACTAAAGACGTCCTTATTCTGACGGAAATAATCATAACCAGAATAAAGCGTAGCCGCTAGAGCAAAGTAAAGGAGCACCTTTCCCACAGAGAATGGCAAAAATTGGAAAGGAAAGTCATTCAACAAGAGGAAAAGAATGGCCAACATCTGAGAAGTAGTCTTCACCTTGCCTGGCCAAGCAGCAGCTAAAACTGTGCCATCGCCTTCCACAATCAAGAGTCTTAGGCCTGTTACAGCTAACTCTCTCATCACAATCAAGGTGACTACCCAAGCAGGCGCTTGATCGAGTAAGATCAATTCAATCAATGCTGCAATCACTAACATCTTGTCTGCTAAAGGATCTGCAAACTTGCCAAAGTTTGTGATTAAGTGATTCTTGCGAGCTAGATGCCCATCTAACCAGTCCGTCGCACTCGCCACCGCAAAAATAACCGCAGCCAAAACACACTGGATAGACATCTCCTGCCCGCCTAACTGGAAGCCACCTAAATGAAAATTAACTTCCATCAAAGCAATAAAAAATGGAATCATAAAGATTCTCAACAAGGTCAATCGATTTGGTAAATTCATGGTTTCTCCCCCTTAAATTTCTTCATATATTATAACACGTCCAAGTAACATTCGTCCCTTTCTCGATTTCCATTTGTTCACTAAAAAAAGCCACTCCTTAAAGAAAGAGATTCTTCAAGGAGTGGTTGATTCACACAATTAATCAGCGTTTTATTTTTCCAATTCAATAAATTTATAAGTTTGTTGTCCTGTCAAAGGATCAATAAAGAATTTCTTCATATGTGGCTTATGGAGGGTCGCTAAAGCTTTGGCATAAAGAGTCGGTGCCCCTGCTTCCTTCAAGAAGATAGACTCAGCTTCTTGCATATCTTTCATACGAAGGTCTTTATCCTTAGCATCTTCAATTTTCGACCGGTGGACCAATTGATCAAAGGCTGCATTCGTGTATTTTCCATCATTATATTTTGATTTTCCTTCAAACAAGTTCAAGAAGGTTATTGGATCAAAGAAGTCCGGCCCCCATCCTGTCCGAGCCATATCAAATTCACCCTTCTTTAATGTAGGGAATAGACTCTTCGATGGCACAGTCTTAATCGTTATCTGAACATCCGGTAAGGTTTCTTGAATTTGCCCTTGCAAATATTCAGCAACAAGTTTCGAAGATTCATCGTCTACTGCGAGATATTCTAATTTGAACTTATCTTTTCCTAATTCTGCTTTGGCTTTTTGTAAAAACTCTTTAGCAAGTTCTGGATTTTTTTCATGTTTGTTTTGGACACCTTCGATATAATCTTTACCGTCAGAAGTCTTGACAAAATCAGGAGGAGTCAGAGTTCCTAGAGGAATAGAGCCATCTCCAAGTACCCGCTCGGTTAATTGCTTGCGGTCAAAAGCATAGGCAATAGCTAAACGTAAATTCTTATTCTTCAACAGCGACTTATCAGTTTGGTTCATCGTCAAGTACATAGAGGCTTTCTGAGGGACAGAAACAAAGCACGGATTCTTAGCGTATTGCTTGGAATATTCACCTCTCAACTGCAACCAATCCAATTTCCCTAATTCAAACAAGTTCACTGCAGTCGCATCTTCCTTCACCACTTGAATATTAACCTTATCTACGTGAACATTGTCCTTGTCCCAGTAATCAGGATTCTTCTCATAAGACCATTCTGCCGTAGAACCTGTCCAATTCTTAAGAACAAATGGTCCGTTATATACCATCGTGTCAGAAGAAGAACCAAACTTATCTCCAAATTTTTCAACAGCTTTTTGGTTATGTGGGAAATATAAAGGATCTGCTAATAAATCTAAAAAATAAGGAACAGGATAATCTAAAGACACCTCAAGGGTATAGTCATCCAGCGCCTTGACGCCTAAACTATCCACCGGTGCCTTTTCATAGATGACCTGGTGGGCATTCTTGATCACGTAATCGAAGAAATAGGCTCCCCCTGCTCCCGTTTTAGGATCGCACATTCTCCGCCAACCATACTCAAAATCTTTGGCTGTTACAGGATCGCCGTTGGACCACTTGGTTCCTTCTCTCAGTTTGAAAGTATAGGTTAACTGATCCTCAGAAATCTTCGGATCTTCTTTGACTAAGGCTTTTTGGAGATGATTGTTCTCATCAAATCGGTATAAGCCTTCTTGAACGTTATTAAACATGGTAAAGGTATTCGTATCTGTCACAGTTGCTAAATCCCCAGAAGTTAATTCTGAAATTAAAGCCAGATTAACTTCTTTGCCTTTACTCGATGAAGAACTGTTTTTGGAACAACCACAAATAAACAATAGTCCAATGACTAAGCATGCTATTAAATGATAACTTTTTTTCATCTCTCTAGCCTCCTAAATTTTAGTTATTTTTACTATTATACACGTTAAATCGGTTACATTCCACATTTATTTTTAAAAAGCCCCTTTATTTTTTCCTAAAAGGTGGTAGGATAAAGAAAAGTAACTTTATATGTCGCAATCAAACAATCTCTTAGAGAGGATGGAAAGCTAATGAACTACCTAAATTTAATCGAAGACCTCACCAACGCCAAAGGCATGTCCGGATTTGAAGAAGAAGTTGTAGAAGTTATCAAGCGCTACAAAGGCAAATATACCCTGCAAGTCGACAGCATGAACAACTGTTACCTCAATCTCGACAAGAAAGATCCTAACAAGCCGACCGTTATGTTGGACTCTCACATTGATGAAGTGGGATTAATGGTGAAGGCAATTGATGAGAACGGGTTACTCTGTATTCAACCGATTGGAGGCTGGGTACCTTCTAATCTCACCGCCCAAATCTTCTACGTTCGAAATACAGAAGGCCAATACCTCAAAGGAATCTCTGCCACCAAACCTATCCACTTTATGACCGCTGAAGAACGCACAAAAAAAATCGACATCACCGATATCAAAATTGATATGGGGGCAACTTCCAGAAAACAAGTCATTGAAGATTTGAAGATCGCTGTTGGTCAACCCATCGTTCCTGCCACTCGCTTCTCCTATAATGAAGTTACTCACACGATCCTCGCTAAAGGATTCGACAACCGAATCGGGACCGCTTGTGCAGTCGCCATTATGCGCGACTTAGAAGATGAAGTTGACAGCTTCCCCTTTAATTTAGTAGCAGCTCCTGCTGCCCAAGAAGAAGTCGGGACGCGTGGCGCCACCTTGACTGTCCGCCGGGTTCAACCTAACCTAGCCGTTATCCTTGAAGGGACTCCTTCAGACGACTTCACCAATCCAGATCCCCTCCTTCAAGGCAAACTCGGCGCTGGTCCTCAAATTCGTCATCGGGATAATTCCTATGTGGCTAATACCGCTTTGATTGACCTCTTTAATCAGGCCGCTCAAGCCGAAAACATTCCAACCCAGCACGCCGTTCGTGAAGGTGGCGGAACCAATGCTGGTCCGATCAGCTTAGGAAACTTAGGCACACCTTGCGCCACCATTGGTATTCCGAGTCGTTATGCTCACACCAATGCTTGCTTCTGTTCCTATGATGACTTCCATGCGACTGTGGAATTGACTAAAGCCTTCCTCCGCCGCTTAACCCTCGAAGATATTCAATCCTTTGATCTCAAAACTTTCCACTAAATCTAACCAATAAAAAACAGCGGGACCTCTTTACGAAGTCTCGCTGTTTTTTTTGTTTCCTCTTCTGAAAAACTTCCTGCGACTTGGCATCCAACCGATCAAGAAGGATGGTCTTGATTTTCTTTGTAAATAATAACTGTCCGCGGCTTAGAACCACTCGCTGGACTAATAATTCCGTGGGCCTCCATATCATCGACCAAGCGCGCTGCTCGATTATATCCGATTCTAAACCGGCGCTGCAGCATAGAGATAGACACCGTTTCTCTCTGTTTAACAAAATCGATGACTTCCTCCCACATCTCATCTAAGTCTTCGTCTGTGCCTTGAAGGAGTTGGTCGGTGGTCATCATCGCTTCCACATAGTTGGCTTCTTGTTGGTTTTTGACAAAATCAACAATTCTTTCTACTTCTTCGTCGGTAATGTAGGCGCCTTGAACACGGATTGGTTTACCTTCCCCCATCGGCATAAAGAGCATATCCCCACGTCCCAATAATTTTTCTGCGCCGTTTTGGTCAATAATGGTCCGGGAGTCTGTCCCGCTCGATACCGCAAAGGCAATTCGAGAAGGGACATTCGCTTTGATAATCCCTGTAATGACATCGACAGAAGGTCTTTGGGTCGCTAAGATCATGTGGATGCCCGCGGCTCTGGCCATTTGAGCGAGACGAGTAATAGCGGCTTCCACTTCTTTGGAAGCCACCATCATCAAGTCCGCCAGTTCGTCTACCACCACGATAATATACGGCAGTTTGGCTCTCGGATGGTCGGTATCTTGAGCATTCTCATGAAGGTACTGATTATACCCATCAATATTCCGCTGACCCGTAGAGGCAAATAATTCATACCGTCTTTCCATCTCTTCAACGACTTTATTTAAGGCTTGAGCCGCCTTACGAGGGTTGGTGACCACCGGGGTGAGAAGATGAGGAATTCCATTATAGACATTCAACTCTACCTTCTTGGGATCAATCATCATTAATTTGACTTGATTAGGTTTGGCCTTCATCAAAATCGAAATAATCATTCCGTTGATGCAGACGGATTTTCCTGATCCGGTAGACCCTGCGATCAATAAGTGTGGCATTTTCGTTAAATCCGCCATGCAGGTATTCCCCGAAATTGCCCGGCCAAGAGGGACTTCTAATAAGTGGGCATGAGCGGGTTGATGTTCGAAACTTTCCCTAAAACTGACCACACTAATCTGCTGGTTAGGGACTTCAATCCCAATCACTGATTTTCCTGGGATAGGCGCTTCGATTCGAATATCCTTAGCGGCCAGAGCCAAAGCAATATCATCTGCTAAGTTGGTAATTTTGGACACTTTAGTTCCTACAGCCGGTTCAATCTCATACTTGGTGACTGCTGGGCCGAGGTTGGCCTTGGTCACCTTGGCATCCACATTAAAACTCACAAATGTTTTTTCGAGGGTTTTGATATGGTCTTGAATGACACTGTATTCTCCACTCTGATCGGTTCGCTTGATTGGATTCAAAAGTTTGGTTGGAGGGAGGAGATAGTTAGGGTTCTCAGCTTCCGCTCCAATGGTTAATTGATCCAGATCGTGATCCCATTCCGTCTCTTCCTCTCCTTCTTCTTTAGCATTTTCCTCTCCTGTAAAATCTTGAAGGGGGGGCTGACCAGGTACCCCGTGAACAATCTCTACTGGAGAGGACGTTTCTTCTGTGACGATAACGGCTTGTGACGATTGATAGTTCTTAATAATTGGCGAAGGACTGCCTTCTTCCTCTTGAAGGGGTCGGGGTTCTCTTCCTTTAGCGTCCTTCTTGTTGGAGTCTTTGGATTGAAGAGATTTGGAATAAGTTTTCGCTTTTTTTGAGAAATCTGTCAGCCAATGATGCACCAAGTGAGAGACCCCTTGGATGCCCTCTAAGAACTCTTGCCAAGACATCTCTAACAGGTAGAGAACGAGAGCTAATAAGCCAATTCCTACAAGGAGAAAAGTTCCCCATTGACCCACTGCAAAATAAGTCACTTGATAGAACACAGCTCCTAGCATCCCACCGGCCACTTCCTGACCAAAGTCTCCCTTAAAGCCCAGGCTCGCTCGATCAAAGGTCACTTGGAGAAGACTGGCTCCGCTTTTAGCGATCTCGTGAAAGACGAAGCTATGCCACAACAACAGAAGCAAAGGGACGCACGCAACTAACCCGATCATCGAGCGAGACTTCAACTTCAAATGTTTTCCCGTCAAAATCCGCCATAAAGCGCTTACTGCCAGCAAGAGAAAGGCGAATACATAAGCTTCTCCCATCACTAGTCGACCGAATGCCTTCATGATCTGTCCAATAAAGCCAAATTGAAAAATTCCTAAAATTGCTAATACAAAACACACAAAGGCAACAAGTTCCCACTGATACTGTTTTTTACTTGTTTTTCTTCTCTTTCTTTTTGCCATACTATCCTCTTTTCAAAAGCATTTCACATCTCATCCATTATAACCTACCCACTCCTAATTTCAAAATTTCATCCGAACGTCCCCTGTGCTACAATAAGTTCAAGATAACTATTAGAAATTTTACTTAATGGAAAGGAGAATATCTGATGCTTACTCAAACTTATCGCCTATGCGGCCGCGTCCAAGGCGTTGGCTGTCGATTTACCGCTACCAAACTTGCCCTCTCTATGGGACTCAAAGGAACTGTTAAAAATGAAGAAGACGGCAGTGTGACCTTACAACTTCAGGTTTCCCCAGAAAAAGCTGCTGCTTTCCTCCAGGCTTTCCAGTCTCCTTCTCTTAACCCTTGGATGCGGATAGATACCATCACTCTCTTAAGAGAAGAAGACCTTCCTTTTATGAGTGATTTCAGCCCTATCTATTGAAAAGAAGCGACAAGTCAGATAGAATAAGAACGTTAACCAAATACTATAATAAGGAGTTTTACTTTGAAACATTTACAACACAAAAAATATTGGTCGCTCCTTGCGTCCCTCATGACCGTCAGTTTCTTCCTAGGAGGATGCGTCAGTCGCAATACAGACTCTTTTTCCTATCGTCTCATCGCTCGTCCGATTAGCCAACTTTTAGAATGGTTTGCGGATATTTTCCAAGGAAATTATGGTTATGCTTTGATTTTCTTAGTCATCATTATCCGTTTCTTATTGCTGCCACTTACCTTTAAACAACAGGAAGCAGCGATTATCGGGACAGAAAAAAGAAAGTATTACCAGTCCTATCTCAGCCAATTCCAAACCAAAATTCAAGAAGCGCAATCTTCTGAAGAAAAAATGCTCTACACCCAACAACAACAAGCCTTTATGAAGGAAAACGGGATTAGCCTTTTCGGCAATATGGGCTGTCTCCCTCTTCTCATTCAACTTCCTATCTTATCTGGGATGTATATGGCTATCTATACCAATCAATCCATCCAAGAGTATACATTCTACGGACTTCCTCTTGGGGAAAGAAGTATAGTATTGACTGTGATCTTTGTTCTTCTTTCCGTTCTTCAAATGAAGATGAGCTTAGTCACCATGCCAGAAGAGGCTCGCAAACAACAAAGCACTTCTATGCTTTTCATGCCGCTTATGATGGGGTTATTCTCCTATTCAACAGCCGCTGGAATCAGCTTATACCTAGTTACCACAACCGTTATTGGTGTGATTCAACAATTCTTCATCAATAAATTCATTCGTCCCCGCTTAGTGGAACAAGTCGACAAAGAGATGAAAGATAAACCAATTCAATTCGAAAAATTCTTCAATGCCGCAACCCCTTCAACTTCTAAGAAACCTAAAGAAGTGAACCCTAAAAAAGCAACTAAAAATCGGAATGCAGGTAAACAATCCCATTCCTAAGAGGCATTAAAAAAGCCTTCCAAGTAATGATTAACTTGGAAGGCTTTTTTTGATGTCTTTTTATTTTTAACTAAACAAGTGATTCCAATCTACTTTTTCTTTTTCATCAAAGGTCACACGAACAATATCCGCTCCGAGTTGGCGGAGTTTTTCATCAAAACTCGCATACCCTCTATCGAGGTATTCTAATTTGCCAACACGGGTGATCCCTTCTGCTACAAGGCCCGCTAGAATAAGAGCTGCAGCCGCTCTTAAATCAGTTGCCTTTACATAAGCGCCCTTTAAGTGATTAGGGCCATTGATCTTAGCGGTATCCCCAGCGAGTTGATAATCCAAGGTCATCCGTCGCATCTCTTCTAAGTGCATAAACCGATTTTCAAACACCGTTTCCTCTAACTTCGATTGGCCTTCTGCAACGGTCTGAGCAACACTGAAAGGAGCTTGAAGATCTGTTGGAAAACCTGGATAAGGAAGCGTCTTAATATTCGTTCCCTTCAATCGTTCAGGTCCAATCACTCGGATCTGTTCTTCTCCTTCAATAATTTCTACGCCCATTTCACGTAACTTAGAAATGAGGGGGAGATTATGTTCAGCAACCGCATTTTGAATGGTAATATCCCCGTGCGTAATAGCTGCAGCTACCATAAAGGTTCCCGCTTCAATTCGATCTGGAATAACGGTATGAGCCACTCCTTTGAGTGACTTCACCCCACGAATACGGATCATATCCGTCCCTGCACCGGTAATTTTAGCTCCCATTCGATTCAAGAAGTTTGCTAAATCTACAATCTCCGGCTCTTTGGCAACATTCTCCATGAGCGTCACCCCTTCTGCAAGGGTGGCTGCCATCATAATATTTTCTGTTGCGCCTACACTTGGAAAATCAAGATAAATCTCTGCACCCTTTAATCCCTCTGGACAAGAAGCTTCAATTTCTCCCTTTCCCACAGTGACGGTCACTCCTAAGGCTTCAAAGCCTTTAATATGTAAGTCGATCGGACGAGTTCCAATTGCACACCCTCCTGGCATAGCCACTTTGACATAGCCTAAGCGGGCAAGCAAGGGTCCCATAACAACCACACTTGCTCGCATCTTGCTGACAAATTCAAAAGGAGCTTCACTCGTTAATTCCTTAGAAGCATCGACAAAGATTTGATGATTATCTTCATCAAAAGATACCTCTGCTTGCAGGTAACTTAACACATGATTCATCAGATAAACATCTGAAAATAAGGGTGCATTTTTCACCACGGACTGGCCTTCGCTGGCCAACAAAGTAGCTGCCAAAATAGGTAGAACTGTATTCTTTGCGCCATCCATTTGGACAGTTCCTACTAAACGTTTGCCACCTCTAATGACCATATTTTCCATTCACTAACCACCATTTCTATTACAGGTTTATATCCTACAAGGTTCCGAACAAACGATCCCCGGCATCTCCTAAACCAGGCACAATGTATCCATTTTCGTTTAATTTTTCATCTAAAGCTGCTGTATAAATATGAATCTCTGGGTAAGCTTTTTGAAGGGCTTCAACTCCATCAGGCGCAGAAACAATACACAAGAATTTGATATCTTTAGCTTTCACACCACGTTTCATTAAAGCTTCCACAGCTAAAACAGCAGATCCCCCTGTGGCTAACATTGGGTCTACCACAAAGACCTGACGTTCTTCGATATCGCTTGGCATTTTGAAGAAATATTCATGAGGTTCTAAGGTTTCTTCGTCTCGATACATTCCAATATGTCCTACCTTAGCTGCAGGGGAGAGAGAAAGTATGCCTTCTACCATTCCTAAACCAGCCCGTAGAATAGGAACAACTGCCATCTTACGTCCGGTAATCATTTTCTGTTTACAGGTCGTAATAGGGGTTTCGATCGTTACTTCTTCGAGAGGAAGATCGCGTGTGGCTTCATAAGCGACAAAGACCGTAATTTCATTCACTAATTCACGGAAATCCTTGCTTCCAGCGTTCTTATCTCTAAGAAGAGCAATCTTATGTTGAACAAGTGGGTGATCAATAACGTGTAAGGTTTCTTTATTCATAGTAAATCTCCTTTTTCTACACTGATTTTGTCAATTTTCTCTTGGGGATTAACATCTCTACAAGTTTAAGAGTGAGAAAGGATTCTGTCAAGCCTCCTTCTTTCTCTCTTCATTAAATGCATCCTTTTTTCTTGAAAGCCCCCCTTTTTTATCTTTGCTTTTTTATGAAAAGTTACATTCCTTAAGAACGAGGAGGCAATCCTTCCTTATTAGAGGCGGCCTTGGATAAGCGATTCCGATAAGCCCTGTTCTCCGCCTGGTCAGGCAATTGTTCCACATAAAGGATTTGAACTTGGTCGTCATCATCGAAGGCCCGAAGTCCTGCAAATAAGCCATGAGTTGCTGTTTTGACATTTTCCCCAAGGCTAAAGGTTTTGGCGAAGCCCTCACATTGGGAGAGAACTTGATCTCTAGCAATCACCGCTCCTTTTGCTTTTTCATCTGGAGTGAGAGAGTGAAGAGTCTTCATTAATTCTTCAGGAAGGAGGGCATATACCTCTTGGTGAGGACTATAATGCCGATACTTCATTCCTGGCGCTTTAGGATGTTCGAGGGAGTCTGATTGAATGACCCGAGTGGCATCCGTCACTTCTATCTCCGGCAAGGCTTTTTGTAAATCTTTTTCTGTAATAGCCCCTGGGCGGAGAATATACACTTGGCCAGGATGGGTAATATCGACAACTGTGGACTCTACTCCAATTCGCGTAGGGTCTGCATCCACCACGCCTGCAATCTTTCCATCGAAGTCATGCAAAACATGTTGCACACAGGTAGGACTCGGTTTGCCGGACAAATTGGCAGAAGGTCCTACCAAAGGAAATCCCGTCTTTAGAATGAGAGAGAGGGTGAGGGGATGGTCAGGCATCCGAATGCCAACCGTCTGCAAGCCACCTGTAACTGTAGGACCAAAAGTCCCCTTACGGACAGGAACGATGATGGTCAAAGGGCCTGGCCAGAAAGTCTCAACTAGGCGTCTAGCTACCCTTTCCACCTCTGAACTCAAATCCCCAGAAAAGCGGAAGAGGTCTTCTGCTTTGGCAATATGGACAATCAACGGATTATCACTGGGTCTCCCTTTTGCTTGGTAAACAGACTTCACTGCTTCTTCATTATTAGCAATCGCTCCTAAACCAAACACTGTCTCTGTTGGAAAAGCAACAAGTTGTCCTTGGCGAAGAGCTTGAGCTGCTTGATCTAATTCATCGACTTGGTAACATTTGGTTGGCATGATACGCCGTCATCTCCTTGTTTTAAATAAATCACTCGATCGATTCCATTATAGTCCTTAATTATGCGAATCGATGAAGCTTTCACTGATTTTTGAAAAATTTTAGCTACTTTCTGGGCTTGTTTAAAGCCACACTCTACCATCAATAGGCCGCCTGGGTTGAGAAAGCTGGCTAAGTCTTTAGCTAGTCGCTTATAGATCGCATAGCCTTCTTCCTCTGCAAACAAAGCCATAGGAGGTTCATACTTCAGAACATCCACTCCCATCTCTCCCTCTTCCCCGTGAGCAATATAAGGGGGATTGGAGAGAATCAAGTCAAACTTCTCGTCTTCTAAGGGCGCATAAAGATCTCCTGATCTAAAGGTTAGCTTTGCCCCTAAACGTTCTGCATTTTCCTGGGCTACTTGGAGAGCTTCTTTTGAAAGATCAGTAGCTGTCACCTTCAAAGTTGGACATTCTAAAGCGAGAGTGATCGCTAAAATGCCTGACCCTGTTCCAATATCAACCACTCGCGCAGAAGGAGAGAGTTGGCCTTCCTTGAGTGAATGTTTCACTTGGTCAATCAAAAGTTCTGTATCGAATCTCGGAATCAACACCGATTCATTAACGTAAAAAGGTCGTCCATAAAAATAACTTTCTCCAAGGATGTATTGATAAGGGTAATCCTCTTCAACGATCCGCTGAATCCCTGCTTGATAAAACTCCCACTCCTCTTTGGGCATGTCTTGATGGCACTTGAGATACCAATCTGTCACCGTCCACTTCTGACAACCTAAGAGGAAATGATAGGCAATATCTTCTTCTTTGCCTGCTGTTTTCAAAAAAGAAGAAGCCCATTGGTGAGCTTCTCGATAGGTCACATTATATGTGCGTTTCATTGAGGGCCTCTAATTTCTGAGCTTGGTCCGCTAAAATTAAAGCATTAATAATTTCTTCCAAATCCCCAGACATGATCCGATCTAACTTCTGTAAAGTCAATCCAATCCGGTGATCAGTTACTCGGTTTTGTGGATAGTTATAGGTCCGGATACGTTCAGAACGATCCCCTGTTCCTACAAGATTCTTCCGTTTTTCATCATATTCACTTTGTTCTTGAGATTGATAATATTCAAAGACACGGGATCTAAGAATAGTTAAAGCTTTTTCACGGTTTTGTTGTTGGGAACGTTGATCTTGCATAGCGACTTGAATGCCTGTTGGAATGTGGGTCATCCGAACTGCTGAACTGGTCTTATTCACATGTTGTCCACCAGCCCCTGAAGAACGATAAATATCTGTCCGAATATCTTTTTCGTCAATTTCAAAATCAAATTCTTCTAATTCTGGCATCACGCCAACCGTTGCTGTAGAGGTATGCACCCGTCCTTGGGATTCTGTCTTAGGCACCCGTTGAACGCGGTGAGCCCCACTTTCATATTTCAACTTGGAATAGACCCGGTCCCCGTTAATTTGAAGGATAATTTCCTTATAACCTCCGATATCATTCGCAGAAGCAGACACCACTTCTACAGACCAGCCTTGAGTTTCGGCATACTTGGAGTACATATCAAAGAGGTCTGCTGCAAACAATTGGGCTTCATCCCCACCTGCAGCTCCACGAATTTCCATAATGATATTCTTATCATCATTAGGATCTGTTGGCAACATCAAAATCCGAATCTTCTGTTCTAATTCTTCTTCTTCTGATTTGAGGTCTTCTAATTCCATCTTCGCTAATTCCAACATTTCATCATCGGAAGTTTCCTTAATGATCTCTTCGGTATCAGATATTCCTTGAACGACTTCCTTATATCGCTTGAAAGTCTCTACCTTAGGTCGTAAGTCAGCTTCTTCCTTCGCCAATTCTCGGAAACGTTTATTATCATTAATGACCTCTGGATCACTTAATAACTCTGCTAATTCTTGATAACGTTGAATAAAAGTATCTAATTGTTCAAGTAACAAGGGAGTTCCACCTTTCTTTTTCTACGATTTAGCTTCCTAAGCACCTATAACCTAGCACTTATCTTTCTTAAAGGAGACAAATCTTCCCATCTTTCTGAGGGGGATGTTGATAATGTTTACGGCAGACAGGATAGTAGGATTCATTGCCGCCTACTTGAATTTTTTCACCTGTGTAGACCGGCCTTTGGTCATGAATACGCAAGTTCATCGTTGCTTTCTTTTCACAGAACCAACAGATCGTTTTGACCTCTTCAATTTTGTCCGCCAAGATCAAGAGGTACTTAGAGCCTTCAAACAATTCATTTTGAAAATCATTCTTTAACCCGAAGGCCATCACGGGAATCTTGAGTTCATCAACGACTCGGGCTAAACCATAGATATGTTCTTTCAACAAAAATTGCGCCTCATCGACCAAAACACAATGCAGGGGCGTTTCTTGATTCTTTTCCTTAATCATTTCAAAGACATTACTCTCTGGATAGATCGCCATAGCTGAACGATCTTGCCCCACTCGACTGGAGATTTTTCCACAACCGCTTCTCGTATCCAAGGCACTGGTCATGGTGAGTACTGCCTTATTCTGCTCTTCATAATTATGGGCAACTTTTAAAATTTCAAAAGACTTGCCACTATTCATCGCCCCATAGCGAAAGAATAACTGTGCCATCCTCTCAATCCTTTCTCATTTCCAATTATTTATGATACCGATAGTCCCCCTATTAGTCAATCCATACCCCCATTTTCTCCAGCAAAAAAGGCCCAAGCTAGGCCTTCTCGCTTCTCTTGTTTCCTCTCTTTTCCTAAAATAGAGAGACTTAATTCTTAATTTGCGCTTCTTTATTCATGGCTAGATCCACTAATCTTTGCGCAAAGTGTGGATTTCGAACTAAGAAGGGACCATGGAAGTAAGAACCAAACGCATTCTTATAGACGACCCCTTCGACCTTGTCGTCATCATTATTGCCGTAACCTTGAACCGTTCGTCCTAAACCTTGAACTTTGTCTCCGAGATAGGTTCTGCCGGCATGATTTTCATAACCGAAATAGGTTTCTTGGAAACGATCACTATACATTTCCGTATCGCCAATCAGGCGATCTTTCTTACTTATCGTGTAGAAATCAATGGCCCCTATCCCTGGGTAAGTCTCTCCCTTTAAAGTTTGGTAATACTTACCTAATAATTGAAACCCTCCACAGATACCAAGGATTACACCGCCTGCTTCAATGTAGGCGCAGAGGGCCTCTTTCTTCGTTTGAAGGTCTCGACTGACAACAGATTGTTCATAATCTTGACCCCCTCCAAAGAAAATCAAGTCATAGCGACTGGTATCCAAGTCATCGCCCACTGAAACAATCTCTGTCTCTACTTCATAACCACTTTCCTTAGCCGTATACTGCAACATCAATAAGTTACCGTTATCGCCGTAAGTATTCATTAAGTTCCCATAGAGATGACAAATTCTTAATTTCATGACTTCATCCGCTCCTTCACTAATCCTTGGTCCGATAGTTCCCGACGAATGCCAAGCATCGCTGTATAAGTGGCTAAGACATAGACCTTTTGGGTAGGCATATTCTTAATGGCTTCGAGGGTTTCAGGATAATTTTCCACGACATGAATAGCTTCTTTGGGGTATCCTGCTACCTTTACCCGGGTAAAGAGGTCTAAGCGACGTAAGCCCCCAATCGTCACTGCTCGAAGTTGCGAAAGGTGAACCAAATCTTCGAACAAGCCGTCCCAAATCCAAGAAATATCCTCGCCGTCTGCAGAACGGTCATTCAACAAAATAACTAAAGAAAAATCTTCTGAATCTAGGGCCAGTAAGGAGACAATCTGGTTGAAACCCACTGGATTTTTAATGAGGTTAATCCGAACATCCTTATCCGCTAAGGTTAATTTCTCTTGTCGGCCAAAGATTCGCTTAGCTTGCCCTAAACCTTCTTGAATCTCCTCTTGACTCAAGCCAAAATATTTGGCCAGACTATATGCCGCTAAAGCATTGTAGATATTGTAAACCCCCGCTACTGGGATCGTATACGTATGCCCCTCTATGGTGAAGGAGGCACTCTCTGTAGTTAACTCATCTACCCGTTCCACTTCATAACTCAGCTCTGGGCGTTTGAAGGAACAATTCGGGCAGAAATAGTCTCCCAAGTTGGAATAGGTAATGGCATGATAGTGGAGAATATGTTGACAGTTCGGACAGAGGACCCCATCCGTATTGTAGTGAGCCATAAGATCTTTTGTCTTATCTTCATTCCTAAATCCAAAATAGGAGACTTTATGCTGGTAGGCTCTCGACGAAAAGATAGGCGCATCCCCGTTCATCATCAGAAGCGTGTCCGGGACTTGATCGGCTCCCTCTAAGATATAATCAAAAGTCGTATAGATCTCCCCAAAACGATCCATTTGATCTCTAAATAAATTGGTCGTTAAGATCACTTCAGGTTGAATATAACGAGTGACGTGACGGACGCTGGCTTCATCCACCTCGAGAACTGCAATCTTATCCTCTTTTTTGTCACTCTCTGCTTGTAAAAAGGTGGAAATAATTCCCTGCTCCATATTGGATCCTGTATCGTTGGTCAGAACATGAGCGTACCGTTGCCTTAAAATATTCACAGTCAGTCCTGTGGTCACAGTTTTCCCATTGGTCCCGGTAATAATCACCACACGATAGTCTTTCGCCAAATTCTTTAAAATTTCTGGATCGAGAGCCTTTGCTAATTTACCGGGGAAACTCGTTCCCCCACTGGTCCATCGTTTTAAGGTCTTTTGAACAGTTCTTGCTATTCCTTTCGTGACTTGTGCTCGCATCGTCATAAAAACATTCTGCCTCTTTTCCTTTAATCTCTAAGTGCTTACTTAGTTTTCTTGCTTGGATGACGGAAGGGATTCTAGAGACTGTTCTTCGTCTTCCAAATCTTCTTCGTAAAGTCCAGAAACTTGTCGATACCATTCAAAAGCGTATCTCACGACAACCTTTAAGACAGCATAAACGGGAATAATAATGATAATTCCAACCACTCCAAAAAGGTCGCCTCCTGAGATCAAGAGTAACATAATAGTTACGGGATGGATATTCAAATTGCTCCCTAGAATCAACGGAGAAATCAAGCGGCTTTCAATGGTTTGTTCCACTGCAAAAACCATTAAGACTTTTACCATCATAATCGGATCCTGAACCAAACCAACAATTAAAGAAGGCAATAAACCAACCGCCGATCCCACATAAGGAATAACATTCAAGGCACCGGCTACTACGGCGAGGATAGTCCCATAGTTCAAACCAATGATATGATAACCAATAGTGAACATGATAGCGACCGCAATCGCCACAAAAATTTGCCCACGAATGTAGCCAGAAATCTGTTGGTTCATATCCGATAACAATTGCATAGTCTTTGCGCGAAGACGCACAGGAATTAACTTCGCCAATCCCTTCTTAAAGCGTTCCCCATCAGCAATGAGATAAAACAAAATAATCGGCGCACTGATGAGAGCAATCGTTATCCGGCTAATTACCCCCACAATAGAGCCAATGCTTGCAATGGTGGTATTCATAAGGTCCTTCCAATTAAATTGCAACTGATCGAGATTCAAATTATCAATCAAATCGATTAATTCTTGACGATTTCCTAACCATTGGCCAGAAGCAATAGTTTCAACTGTATATTGATATTGGCGCCAAATACTTGACCAATTACTCAATAGGCGACGTCCATCTGCTAATAACCGCGGAATAAATGAAAACAACCAAACAACGATTAAGGCCAATATCAGCAAAACTATCCCGGCTATAGCATAAGAAGAAAGCCCTCGTTTTCTCAAAGCATTCGAAATAGGAGAGGTTAAATAATACAAAACACCGGCCAAAATAACTGGCAACATAATCGTTTGAAGGAAGTCAATAAAAGGTGTAAACACAAAACTAATCTGCGAAAGTAACAAAATAAACAGAGCGACCAAAATTAAAATAATCAACACAGAAACATAACGATTATCCAAAACTTTCGTTACAATATCTGGAACCTGTCGCCAAGAAAAATTCTTTTGTCTTTTATCAGAATCATTTGTAGGCATAGCGATCCTCCTCTAATATCATCCTTTGATTTTAACACAAAAGTTCTCTCTTAAAAACGACCTAGCTTCTGGCTTAACGTTAAATTAAGTAAATTCTTTAAAAGAACCCCCTCTCTTGAAAAGAGACTGGTATAATAGTTTTGATTCTACTCTATAAAGAAAGGACCCTTCATTATGGAAACTCTCTACTTAGGAGGCTATACCCGCTCTAATAACCGCGGCATTCACCTCCTTCAATTCAATTTCCAAAAGAAAACCATTGCCACCCACCATCTCCTTATCGAAGAACAAAATCCTACCTACTTTACCCTCTCAAAAGATGGAAACCATCTCTATACTCTTTCCGAAAAAGAAAGACCAGGCGTCTCCCATTACCAAAAAATAGGAAAGTCTTTCCATTTAGTAGACCACCTCGCCTTTGGTCAAGGCAATGGCTGTCATCTCTCTCTCGATGAAGATCGGCAACTCCTTTACCAAGCGAACTATCATGCCGGCAGCCTCGCAGTCCTGGCTATTGCCCCTAATGGGAGGCTCACTCTTCAAGACCAAATCTACCGTCAAGGGCAGGGGCCTCACCCTCACCAAGACAAGAGCCACTGCCACTTTATCCATTTAGATCCCACTGGCAACTATTTATTAGCCTGTGACTTAGGAAGCGACCAAGTTCTCACCTATACTTTGACACCTACAAACACTCTCCACCTCTACTCTACCTATCATAGTCTTCCAGGCTCAGGGCCTCGCCATTTCATCTTTCATCCGAATGGCCATATCGTCTACATCATTAACGAATTGACAGCCACTCTGGACATTGCCCGCTTCCAAGACGGAACGCTCACCCGGATAGGCCAAGTCCTCTCCCAAGCGACTCCTTTTCCAAAAGACAATTCCGCTGCTGCTCTCAAAATCAGTCAAGATGGGCGCTTCCTTTATGTCTCTAATCGGGGTGCCAACACCCTTTCTTGCCTACAGATTAGCCCAGATGGTCAATCTCTCACTCTCTTACAGACTCTCCCAAGTGGCGGAGACTTTCCAAGAGACTTCACCTTATTCGCTGACGACCAATTTCTTCTTGTAGGCCATCAAAAGGAAGCCAAGATTACCCTCTTTGAGCGGGATGCCCAGACGGGACTTCTCACCCTTCTCCCTACTTCCGCTCCCCTTGATGAAATTGTCTGCTGTCTTGCGAGCGATTAAAAATTTCCCCACTTTTTCGCCTTTATCGCTAGCCCGAAAAGTGGAGCTTTTTATTTAAATTTTCTCTAAGCCCTAGCCAGCCCCTTCTTTTTGGGCTATACTATGAAATTGTTCATCAAGCAAGTAAAATAAAGGAGACATGGACATGTTAGCAATTATTAAAATTATTATTATGGGCATTGTCGAAGGCATTACAGAATGGCTGCCTATCTCATCGACTGGGCATTTGATCTTAGTGGAAGAATTTTTGGCTATGGATCTCCGCCCTGAATTTTGGAATATCTTCGTCTATGTCATTCAACTCGGCGCTATCCTTGCAGTAGTTTGGATTTATTTTGACCGTTTAAATCCCTTCTCTTCCCACAAGGATGCCCACCAAAAACGCACCACCTGGGAAACCTGGTTCAAGGTGGTCATTGGCTGCGTACCAGCTGGTGTCATCGGCCTTAGTCTTAATGACTATGTCGAAAGCCACTTTCAAAACTGGTTGGTAGTTGCCTTGGCTCTTATTCTTTATGGGATTACCTTTATCCTTGTCGAAAATCGCAATCAAGGACGCACCGCTCCTATTCAAAATATTCAAGACCTCACCTACACCAAAGCCTTTCAAATTGGACTCTTCCAAGCTTTGTCCGTAATTCCAGGGACTTCCAGATCTGGCTCTTCTATCCTCGGGGCCACTATTCTAGGGACCTCTCGTCCTTTGGCTGCTGATTTTTCCTTCTTCATGTCTATTCCTATCATGTTTGGCATGACCGTCCTCAAATTAGGTAAAGCCTTCCTCAAAGGCTTCCACTTTACAGGAGCAGAACTCAGTCTCCTTATTCTCGGTGTGGTCGTTGCTTATGTCGTTTCTATTCTAACCATCCGCTTCTTACTCCATTACATCCAAAAGAACGACTTCAAGGTCTTCGGTTGGTACCGGATTGGTTTAGGTCTTGTGGTTGTCCTCTATTTCGCATTCTTCGCAGCTTAAGCGGATAATCTATTCAAAAAAAGGGATCCCAAAGTTCTGTGCTTTAGGATCCCTTTTTTTGAATACTTTTAAGGTTGAATTTCAGTAGCAGAAATAATTTTTCCTTGACTCAATTCCACCACAAAGGCGGATTTAATCGGATTATGATGATCATCAATGGTAAACTTACCTGTTACCCCTTGGTAATCGACTGTTTTTTCAAGCTCGCGTTTAAAGTCTTCTGGTCGATCCGATTGCGCGCGTTGCATGGCATCAAAAGTCAAACGTGCGCAGTCATAACCAAGTGCTGCAAATTGATCCGGTTCTTCACCGTAGCGTTCCTTATAAGCTTCTCGGAAAGCTTTAACCTGCTCAGAGGCTTGGCTGCCCGGAACGAAGTGAGCCACATAAAAGACATGATCTGTATTCGCTGCCCCAGCTAACTTAATGAGCTGTTCATTTCCAAAACCATCCGGCCCTAAAATTGGTGCATCAATGCCTAATTGCCGAGCTTGTTGAATCAGAGGGCCCCCTTCTTCATAGTACCCAGCCACAAAAATAACATCTGGTTTCAGCTGCTTAATATTGGTTAAGACGGCATTAAAGTCTGTTTCCTTCGTAACATAACTTTCTTCTGCTACGATATCACCTTCATAATACTTCTTGAATTCATCGGTTAGCTTTTGACCATAGTCCGTCCCGTTATCTTTAATAATAACAGCACGTTTATAGCCACGTTGGTTTGAAAAATTCGCCAGCACTCTTCCTTGGAAAGAATCTTGGAAGCACACCCGAAACGCATTAGGACGCACCTGTCCTTCTTCATCAACGGTCAAACGATCCCCCGTCAAGGAAGCTCCCATCAAAGGAACTCCTGCAGCATCCAAGGTAGGTAATTGAGACATGGCCGTATTGGTAGAGCCTGTTCCAAAAATAATTGAAACATCTTCCACACTCACCAAACGTGAGGCATTAATCACCGTATCTTCCGTCATTGAACGCGTATCATAATTAATGTATTCTATGGACTTATTCAATAAGCCCCCCTTAGCATTTTGTTGATCAACAGCCAATTGAATGGCTCGATTCGGTCGAACACCATAACCAGACGTCTGTCCAGTTAATTCCCAGTTACCACCCAATCGAATAGTATCGTGGCTTCCAGGATCTCCTTGTGTGGGTTTAGTGATTGACTGACAACCTGTTAATCCCAAGGCAACTGCTAATCCTACTGATAATTCTTTAAGTTTCATGAACGATTCCTCCATAGTTTCCTATTTTACCATATTTGCATAGAAAAAATAGTTCTTTTCTACACTTCAATCCACTTTTTATCATGAATACTTGTAAATTTACAAAAGCATCTCCCTGTGCTATAATGAGTTCCTGATATCAACAATTAGGGAGTGAGACGATGAAAAAAACACCTTTACGCCGCGCTTTCGTTAATGAACTGAAGACTTTAGATAGTCAATTCACAAAGATGGGAATTCTTACCTGCAAGGCTATTGAAGAAGCTGTAGACGCCCTCTTGCTTCACCATACAGAAGCTGCGCATCATGTCATAGACAACGATAAAGTCATTAATGAACTCGAACGCGAAATTGATAGAGAATGTTTCCGATTAATCTCTCTTCAAGGCCCCATTGGAGATGAATTACGATTCATTATTGCCATCATTAAAGCAAGTTCTGACCTTGAGAGAATGGGAGATCATGCAGTTTCGATTGCCCGTGGCGTCCTCAAAGTCAATAATGAGCCTCGGATGAAAAACGTGGAAGCAGATCTTGAAAAAATGGCGGATACCGTCATTAAAATGGCGGATGCTGCCGTCTCTGCCTTTATTGTTCGAGACGAACAAAGAGCCAAAGAAATTGCTGAAATGGATCATGAAGTCGATCACTACTTCTCTGCCTTAATGCCTATTATCTTAGAAGACATGAAGTCCAATCCTAAATATATTCTCACAGGTTCTTCGTATATCTCCATTATCTCTAACTTAGAGCGAATGGGCGACTATGTGACCAATCTCTGTGAGCGAATTATCTTTCTGGATGAAGGAAAAGTCGTTAACCTTAACGACTAATCCTCACTCCTCAAACTTAAACCAAAAAGAGACCCTCATTTTGATGTGACCCCAAAAAGTTAGATTTTTGGTCTAACTTTTTGGGGTCGGTACATTTTACACATGAAGGTCTCTTTTCTGTTGGAAAAGAGAATAACAAAAAAGGTCGGAAATTGTGTACCGGCCTTTTCCCTTTCTTAGAAGGCAGTTTTACTTATGTGCGTCATATTGATAAGAGTTTGCCCCACTCCGGCGAGACAAGAAGTCGTCTAAGGAATCTAATCCTCTGGTTCGATCATCGGACTGTACATTGTGGGTATCTGTCCAATCTGCATATTCTTTGTATTTATCATAATCCAAGTCTGAATCTTGCAAGGAAATATGTTGAGACATCACCACTTTGTTACCTTCCACTTTAACCCCAATCCCTGCACGCGTAAAGTTAGGGTTTAACATGTTGAAGCGGTGATTACCATCTGGGAAGCCACGTTCTGCATAGAATTGGTTCACAAATTCTTCTCCTAACTGCTTAGGATCCACATAGCTCACAAAATCTTCTCCAGATTGGCTATAGCATGCCAAATTTTCAACCACTAAATCGTTACTTTCACCCGTGTAACCATGGGCCCTAGCATTAGCAGCAGTTCCACCTACAGCATGATGCAATTCCCCCATTCGTATCGGTTCCTGCCACATCTGACGCCCGAGATTCGGAAGTAGCTTCTAAGGCATCATCTCTTTGAAGAGGATCTAATCCATTCTCTGCACGCAAACGATTCAAAGCATCAAAAGCAGCATTTGCTACAGCTTTTTCATATTCAGAAACAGATAAATTAGCATGTAATTCTTGACCAGGAACTTCTGATTCTACTTTTTCGCTTGTATTCGTATTCTACTTCTTCTGGTGCAACTGCTTCATTCAAAGAAACTTTCTGATCTTCAACAGTAGCCTCGTCAACTTTTACGGCAGAAGAATGAGTGGCTGCATGAACCGTTACTTGAGCAGGTTCACTAGCCACAAAAGCTCCAGTTAATTTCCAAGCTTTATGCGAGCTTTTATTGACTAATTGACGATTACGTTCGTACCTCATCATACAATCACTCCTTTATCTCATTATAAAAACCAGCGACTGCTCCATTGAGCACAATCGCTGGTTCTCGGAACATCATCAAACTATTAAAATAATGATTCAGAAATCTCTATTATTCTAATTATTTTTTACGACGGAAGGTGAAAGCAGAACCTGCAACAGCACCTGTCTTAGGTAAAACTTTAGCTTTTTGACCAGCAGTCTTGTCGTCTTTCTTGTCGGCTACTTTCTTGTTAGCTTTCTTCTTGTCTGCTACTTTAGTAGTAGGAACAACTTTCTTGCCGTCCATGGTTAATTTGTAGAAGTAACGACCCATACGTTTGTTGAAGTTGATTTCGTAACCTGTATTGATTTCGTGGTCAACTTTAAGGGCTTTTTCAGCAGCTTTCACAGCGTTTTCTTTGCTTGCGAAACCTTGGGTATTGTCTTCGAAACGACCTTTTTCTTTACCTTCTCCAATAGTCAAAGTGTAGAAGAATTTAGCATCTTTAACTTTACCTTTGTCGTCTTTGTATTCACGACGAGCAATCTTGTAACCTTCGTTGACACCTCCATTATCAAGGAGAGCATTTTCAGCAGCTTGTTCTGCATCAACAACAAAATGAAAACCTTCTTCGTTATTCTCAGTAGCTTCTACTTGATCAACTTTTTGATCTTTTAAGCCCACAGCTTTTTGAATTTTTTCTTTCTTCTTTTTACCTTCTTCTTTCTCTTTTACAGTTTGATCAAAAGAAGTTTTTGCTTTAGAAACTTCTCCTTTTTCAGGAATAGTTTTCTTTTCTTCTTGTTTTTCAACTTTAGCACTTTCTTGATCATTACCAGCAGCTAAAACAGCATCAGAAGTAAATAATACCCCAGCAGTTGCGGTAGTAGCAGTAGCGGCTAACAATAATTTCTTCAAATCTTTTGTCATATGACATTCTCCTTTCGATATATATCGATACTACAACATAGAGTAAGTAGCATGAACTCCTTTTTTGATGACAATACTGACGCCAGTAGTTGTTGGATAGCCTATCAGTAACTTATTCACTCTACCTATTCCAGTGTCATTATTGTTATGAAAGGTACATATGAACTTAAATTTAGCCCATTTTATTAACAAAATGTAATATAAGTAGCCCCTTACACAGCTGTCACTGAAACATTTTCATCTTATTCTATCGTTCAAATCCCCATAGAATATAAATTAAACTCTTAGTTTTCATTGAGGCGATGGTGGAAAGTTTTTACGGTTTCGAGTTGATCAGGTGTTAAGCCATGATCTCGACTTGCTACCTCTAAAAGTGTGTGAAGATCTGTCAAGACATGAAGTGTCTGTCCCGCTTCTTTAAAGTTATTCTCTGCCCGTTTTAAGTTGTAGGTAAAGATCGCAGCAACTCCAAGAACAGTAGCCCTTTCAGCGACTGGTCGGCAAGCTTCTAACACACTTCCTCCGGTTGAAATAAGATCATCAATGAGAACAACCTTGTCATTTGGAGAGAGCTTTCCTTCAATTTGACTCTTGCGTCCATGATCTTTCGCTTTTGAGCGAACATAAACCATAGGAAGGCCTAAAACTTCACTGACCCAAGCCGCATGAGGAATCCCCGCAGTTGCGGTTCCGGCAATGGCGGTAGCTTCTGGATAGTAAGTCTTAATCAAATCAGCCAAACCTTCTGCCACGATGCGACGTTCCTTAGGATAAGAAAGAAGTTGGCGATTATCACAGTAGATGGGGCTCTTAATGCCACTTGCCCAAGTGAAAGGATCATCCGGTTGTAAGATAACGGCTTGTTTTTCAAGTAAGATATGAGCGACTTGTTGATTAATAGGGGTAGACATTAGTTGTTACTTCCTTTCCATTGATGAATAAATTCTTGATAAGCAGCGACAGGATCACTTGATTGAGTAATTGGACGTCCCACCACAATAAAGTCAGCCCCTGCTAAGCGGGCTTGTTCTGGCGTAGCAACACGTTTCTGATCGTTCGTCGCATTTGTTTGCATCCGGATACCCGGTGTAAGGGAAAGAAAACGTTCAGACGTTGCAGCTTTAATCTGGCTCACTTCTTGAACAGAGGAAACCACACCTGCTAGTCCACTCTCTTCAGCTAATTGTGCTAAGTGAATAACAGAAGATTGCAAGTCTCCAGAAATTCCTAGGTCTTGATTGAGCTGAGTTTGATTAGTAGAAGTTAGTTGCGTAATCCCTAAAATTTGAGGCTGGTAAGGGCCTTCTTCCACTCCCTTAACAGCTGCTTGCATCATTTCCTTTCCACCAAGAGTATGAACGGTCAAAAGTTTGACAGGAAGCTGGCTGAGCTGTAAGCAGGCCAAGTAAACCGTATTAGGAATATCGTGACACTTTAAGTCCAAAAAAACTTCGTGCCCCCGACGACACATTTCTTCAATAATTTTAGGACCTGACATGTAGAATTGAGACATGCCGACCTTTACCCCAATCGATTGGCCTTCAAACTTATCTAGGAAGGCAAAGGTTTCCTGTTCCGTTTTAAAATCAAGTGCAACAAATAATGTTTTCATCTTTCCACCTCTCTTATTGCCATAAAAAAAACCTCGACAAATGTCCAGGTTCAAAAAAGTCTTCAATTCGTCGCCTCAAGAGGGCGTATATTTTCATTGATTACTTTTCATGCCTCACTGGACAGAATTAAAGTTAGAGTCTCGCTCCAAATTTATAGTATTATATCGAATAATTAGAGGTTTGTCAATCTGTAAAAAATCAATTTCTCCTTTTTTATTTTTCGGTAAATTGCAATATCAAATGCATATTTAAATTCAAAAATTTCAGTTTCATGCAAAATAGCTAAAAGGCTGATAAAATCAATCATTCTTGGCCCATTTTCTCAAGCTTAAAGTGCTTGATTACTATTTAGAGATTCAAGGGGAAAGCGTAGCGGACCTTGACTGGCCCACCCTGAATCTCTAAACTTGGTTAAGCACTTTAACCTACTTCTCTAAGGGTATCCTGAAGTTTCGCAACTCCCATGATGTAACAGTCATTGGGCGTTTGATAATCTAAGATCTTTCTGAAGCGATTGTTTATAGTATTCGTGTAGTGCGCCAACTCTTGGTATATCAGATTTTTAAAGCTGGTCCCTTTAGGCAAGAATTCTCTTAACACGCGATTATGCCTTTCGTTAGTTCCTTTTTCCCAGGCAGAATAAGCGTGAGTGAAAAAGACTTCTATATCTTTTAGTCCGTTTTCAAGTTGTGACAGATTAGAAAATTCACTTCCTTTATCGGTCGTTAAGGGTTTTAAATACTCTTGCTCCTCTTTGAGAATCATCTTTTTTACGGACTTTACAATTGAAGCGGCATCCCACTTCCAAGTCTTCTGGGTGAGAAGTTTTCGCGTTTTCCGTTCAACTAGAGTAATAATACAAGGCTCCCCCTTAGTCTTCTTTCCTATCACGAGATCAAACTCCCAATGACCAAATTCTTCTCTGGAAAGAATGGCTGGGCATCGTTGATCAATGCTTTTTGCGAATAACTTTTTATTCATTCCTCGTGGTTCACTTGATTGCTTTCTTGGGCGAATCCGTGGTTTCATAGGAAGATCAATATTTTTCACTCTTAATATCCCAAGGTTGATATATTTATACATCGTTTTGGGGCAAGGGACACTTTCTAAAGGATGCTCTCTACGGTACTTATGAGTGAAAGTGTCAACATTGAAGACACGATCTTTTTTATGCGTCAGTAAAGCTTCTTCAAAAGCTTTTATAAAAGTAGACTTTCCGAACAAAGCACCTTTTGCCTTTGAATTTGACCGATTTTCTTTATAAACACGCGCGCCAGTCTCTGCTAGATAGACATCAACATATTGATGATCGTAGGTCATTTGACGCGTTTTAATTCACGCGATATGGGACTTTGATTAACTCCGATGGCGACAGCAATCTCTTTCTGTTTATGTCCTTCATGGTGCATTGCTTGGATGATTCTGCGTTTTTCTGCAGAAAGGTGTGCATATGACCTTGGTGTTTCATAGCCGGTGAGTGCTCCTTTACTTGGGTTTAGACGCTTTTAAGTATAGAGCCTCACTGGTTTTTTGTCGTCCTTTTCTTTATGCACTTCATTTTACAACTTATCTTTTTTATTTTTAACTTAGCTTCTAAATAAAAAAGGACGAAAAATCGTCCTTTTCATCCTTTAAGTGTTTATTATTTCCTATTATATAGTGGTAGTAGCCCCTGCGTAGACTCTTCCACGACGAGCATCTAAAGTGATCAATTGACCTTCTTCTAGAACTTCGAAAGCTTCTTTCGCATTAACAAGGACTGGGGTCCCTGTATTCACGCTCATTACAGCAGCATGACCTGTCAAAGTCGCGTGTTCAACGATGACTGCCCCCGCTTTTTCGATTGCTTCATTATAACGTTCGTCTGTCCGATCCAAGACGAGAATATTGTTGAAGTTAGCCTTTTGAATAGCTTCTTCAGGAGTGCTTGCCTTAGCCACATGTCCAATCACAGAAGAATTGCCGATACCTTGGCCTTCAATCAAGCGCTCTCCAATCATTTGAATCTTCATTAAGTTAGTTGTGCCTGTTTCGCCGACAGGAACACCCGCTGTAATCAAGATTAAGTCGCCGTCTTTAGCATAGTCGTATTCTTTGGCGGTTTGAGTAGCTACTAAAGTTAATTCATCGGTTGATTTTAGCTTTTCAATAACCATTGGAACAACGCCACGGCTGATCAATAGCTTGTGGGCTTGACGTTCGGTGAAAGTCAAAGCCAAGATATAAGCGTCTGGACGATACTTAGAAATTAAACGAGCGGTGTGCCCTGAATTGGTGGCTGCTACGATGGTATTGATATTTAAGTTGCTAGCTGTGTGAGCAACAGATTGCGCAATCGCTTCAGACACATCACTGTTCTTGTATTCTTTCAAGGCCTTCTTCGCTTGATTACGTAATTTGCCTTCCCGTTCCGTTGTTACAGCAATTCTTGCCATCGTTTGAACCGCTTGAATAGGATAGTCCCCAGCTGCTGTTTCACCAGATAACATGATAGCATCAGTTCCATCTAAGATCGCATTAGCAACGTCAGAAGCTTCTGCACGGGTAGGACGTGGATTTCGTTGCATGGAGTCTAGCATTTGAGTAGCCGTAATCACTGGTTTACCCGCAGCATTACATTTCCGAATCATTTCCTTTTGATAAACAGGAACCATTTCCACTGGGATTTCTACCCCTAAGTCCCCACGAGCAACCATTAACCCATCAGACACTTGTAAGATGCTATCTAAGTTTTCTACCCCTTCTTGACTTTCAATTTTAGGGATGATTTGAACATCTTCTTGACCGGTTTCTTCTAATATTTTACGGATTTCTAAGACATCTTCTGCTTTCCGAACAAAGGAAGCGGCGATGAAATCAATGCCATTTTCAAGTCCGAAACGAATATCATCTTCGTCTTTTTCGGTAATCCCTGGTAATCCAATAGAAACGCCCGGGACGTTAACCCCTTTTTTGTCTTTGATAATCCCACTGTTTTCTACTTCAGTGACAATTTCTTGCTTATCAAAGTCAATGGCCGTTACGCGAAGGTCTACCAAACCATCATCAATTAAAATATGAGAATCTTGTTTCACATCATTAATCAATTCTGGATAAGTGATAGAAATTAAGTCCTTGGTTCCTTCTACTTGGTTCATAGAAATCCGAACTGTGGTCCCTTTTTCTAGAAGAACAGGCTGGTGATCTTTCATATCGTGGGTACGGATTTCTGGACCTTTAGTATCAAGTAAGACCCCGATCCGTTTCCCAACTTCTCTTTCCACTTCACGAACCATTTTAATTCTGGCTAAATGTTCTTCATGAGAGCCGTGGGAGAAATTCATCCGAGCAACATCCATACCGGATCTTGCGAGTTCCATAAGTGTTTCTTTAGATTCAGAAGCTGGCCCAATCGTGCAGACAATCTTCGTTTTTTTATCTAATTTCATATTAAATGCCATAATTATTTCTCCTTTTATACCTATGACCAAACAGAAGTTTCGTTATTCAAGTTATAGAGATACTCATTAAAATTAGAGTCTGTTCCCTTGCTATTCAAAGCTTCTTCAATTGGTGTGTAAATGAGCTTGTTATCACGAATTCCCATACAGATTCCTGACTTACCTTCTTCAATCATTTCAACTGCACGATGACCGAAAGCAGTTGCTAACAAGCGGTCTTTGGCGCTAGGTGCCCCGCCCCGTTGAATATGCCCAATAACTACAGCCCGAATATGATATTCCCCATATTGACTCATTGCCTCTGCAAATTCATGAGCAGGCATCACGCCTTCTGCAAGAACAATCATAGTATGCATCTTGCCTCTTTCCCGACCGTGATCAATTTGAGCAATAACATCATCCATATTAAAGTCTTTTTCTGGAATAATAATTTGATCTGCTCCACATCCAATTCCGGACCATAAAGCAATATCTCCGGCATTACGTCCCATCACTTCAACAATAAAAGTACGCATATGACTCTTAGCGGTATCTCTTAATTTATCTAAAGCATCAATCGCTGTATTACATGCGGTATCAAACCCAAGAGTGAAATCGGTTCCAGGGATGTCATTATCGATCGTCCCAGGGATACCTACTGTCAAAAAACCATGGCGCGCTAAGGCTAAAGCGCCACGATAAGATCCATCTCCACCAATAACAACTAAGCCATCAATATCATGACGTTTGAGTTGTTCAATGGCTTTAAGTTGCCCTTCTTCATTCGCAAATTCCGGATAACGGGCCGTATAAAGTACCGTACCACCACGAGCAGAAAGATTAGAAACATCCGCAGCTTCCATCCGAAAAATATCTCCCTCTGCCAGTCCACGATAGCCATACCGTACACCGTAAGCTTCATGGCCATCAAAAATTGTTTTTCTAACAACTGCACGAATAGCAGCATTCATTCCAGGGGCGTCTCCCCCACTCGTCAAGACAGCGATTTTTTTTGCCATAATTTCACCGTATCCTTTCTTTTTCGTTCACATAGTATCATATCATGTTTTTATGATTATGAGTAGCATTTTTGTAGGAAAACGATTTCATAAGAATAAAACATTTCCTTTGCCGTACATCATCCTAAGTGTAGCAAGGATTTCAGAAGAATTTCCTAATCGATAAGAATCAGATAAAACATACGATTTACCTTCTTCTTGAATTGTGAAATTTATCCTATACTCCCCTGGATTTTTTTGAATAAGTCGCATTAATTGTTTCTTTGTTTGACTAGCAAATGCTCGATTAGCGACTCGAATGTGATACATTTTTTCTTTTTTTAAGTGGCTTTTTTGATTACTAGTCTGTTTCTTTAATGCATCTTTTAAGCGTTGAGAAACTTCTGTTGCGGTCTGAAGAATAACTTGCTTCTTTCCTTTTCGATTTTCAACTTTTCCACTCAGAAAAATCTCTCTTCCTTCATGAAGAAGCGCTGCATAATCAATATAAGCTTTCGGAAAAACAGTCACTTCGATCTGACCAAAACCGTCATCTCCTTGAAGAAAAGCCATAGCTTGTCCCTTCTGTGTACGAATCCGTTTTATTTGTTGGATATGAAGAAGTAAATGAACTTTTTGAGAAACAGGGAGTTGAGAAGTTGCTTGAATCAAACCTGTTCGATAAAAAGGCTGATAATCCTGAAAGAGAGGAAGGGTCAGTGCTTGTCCAAGTGTGCTTTGTTCCCCTAGTCGAAGGTGACTCTCATCGTATTCTGGGAGTTCTTTGATATTTGGAGCATATAATTGTTTATCTCCTTCAATAAACAAAGGCAAAGATAACTGCTGATCGCCTGTTCGTCCAAACAAGGTAATGTGATCGATATATTTAGGAATAGCCTCTTCAATTAAGGTGCGTCGAGTCAGTCCAAATGTATCCAAAGCCCCTGAAAGGGCTAATTGTTCAAGAACTTCCTTGCGAATATATTTCAAATCTAATCGATTCATTAAATCAAAGAGACTCTTATATCTTCCGCCTTCTAATCTTTCTTGAACCAATTGATAGGCACTCGCTCGTGGAATTGCTCGAATATCGCTCAAACCTAACTGTAAGATCTTAGCGTCTTTGACTTGCATTCCGACATAAGACTGATTCACATCCGGCACTTCCACCGTCACGCCACGCCATTTGGCTTCTTGATAAAGCGCTTGTCCCTTTTCTTCGTAAATTTTTGTGCGACTCAATATACCGTAATAGAAGGCTGCTGGTAAATTCACCTTCAACCAAGCCAGTTGATAAGCCAGATACGAATAAGCATAGGCATGCGATTTGTTAAAGCCATAATCCGCAAAAGAAGCAATATAATGATAGATTTCTTCCGCTTTTTCTTGGGAATAGCCCTTCTCTTTAGCTTGTTGCACAAATTTTTCTTTCATTTGTTCAATGAGGGCATGTTTCTTCTTACTCATCGCCCGTCTGAGTAGGTCCGCCTCTCCCAAAGTAAAGCCGGCAATTTTTTGAGCGACTTGCATGACTTGCTCTTGATAAACCATCACACCATAAGTTTCCTTAAGAATTCCCTCTAAGTCCGGATGAAGATAAGTAATCGGAGCTTGACCATGTTTTCTCTTCACAAATTCATCAATTTGTTGCATAGGACCTGGCCGATAAAGCGCATTGACCGCGGCTAAATCTGACATGTTAGTAGGCTTCACCCGCTTGAGAACTCGACGAATGCCTGAAGACTCAAACTGAAAAATTCCCAAGGTATCCCCCTCTTGGAAGAGTTGGTAGACAGCCTGATCGTCTCTAGGGAAAACACTTGGTTCCAACTTTTGATTCAATATCTTTTCACCTGCTGCTATCCCATTGGCGAGAATGGTTAAGTTTGACAAACTTAAAAAGTCAATCTTCAATAAGCCAATCGCTTCTACTTCTCCCATAGTAAATTGAGACTGGTGAATCGTATGATTGAGTCCAGCTTGAAGGGGAATAGTTTCAACTAAAGGCTTATCACTTAACAAAACGCCAGCCGCATGTGTGGAAACATGGTGTGGCAATCCCTCTAAAGCACAAGCTGTTTTAAACCACAGCATGCCATTGACGTGGTTATTGACAAGTCCTTGTAATTGGGGAGAGCTTTGGTAAGAATCCCTTAGCCCTTGTCCCATGCCTGTAATAGTCTTCGCCCATTGATCAATTAGTTTCTTGTCTTCTCCGAAAGTATGTCCCACATCTCGCAGAGCTTTCTTCGCTTGAAAGGTTCCGAACGTAGAAATCTGAGCCACATGTTCACTCCCATACTTTCTGTAAACATATTCTACGATCTCTTGGCGCTTGTCATCCGGAAAATCTAAATCAATATCTGGCATATTCTTCCGTTCTGGATTCAAAAAGCGTTCAAATAAAAGATGGTTAGCAATAGGATCCACTTGCGTAATCTTTAAGGCATAGGCTACCAAAGAACCCGCGGCAGATCCCCGCCCAGGCCCCGTCATGATTTTTTGACGATGCGCATAAGCCATCACATCCCAAACAATCAAGAAATAATCACTAAAGCCCATCTGATCAATGACTGCTAGTTCATAATCTAAGCGCTTTTTGTAGACAGGTAAATTCAAAAGATGTCGGTCTTCTAATCCCTCTTCTGCCTTTTGACGAAGATAATCACAAACCTCTACTCCCTCTGGCAGAGGATAACGTGGAAGAAGGTGCTGATGGTAAGGAAGAGTGACTTGACATTGATTCGCCAACTCTCGACAATTCTCCACCGCCTCTTCTAGTCCTAAAGCTTGATACCGTTTGAGGTAAGCCGCTTCTTGCTTGAGAAAAGCACTCCCGCTTTCACCGGCGAGGTGTTGGTAATCCTCTAAGACTTCATTTTTGTCAATGGCTTGCAGGAGGCGTTGAATAAAATAATCGCCCGGTTTCTCATAAGCAACAGCCGGCATAGCGATAAGAGGACAGCCACTTTTTTTGCTAAGAGTGCGTAAAGCAGAATGATAATAGGTGTCTTGATCATCAATCCCTAAATACACCCGGCCGTTCCATTTTTCACCTTGAAATTGCTCCAAAAATTTTTCGGCTAATTGCGGTTGATTCTGTTTGAGATAGTTGATATGAGGGCCATTCACACTATCTAAAATCAAAAAACAGTTCCTACTATTCTGCAAAAGGAAGGGTCTTTCCTGCTCACTCTCTATCGAATCGGTTGATTTTAACCAAGTAGAGATTTCCATTAATTCTTGATAGCCTTGGTAATTTTGGGCATAGACTATCCACTCTTCTTGATTGGCTTGTCCTATTGCAAAGGCCACCCGAAGTCCAATTAAAGGCTGGATGCCTTCCTGTTGACAAGCTTGATAAAACTCATTGACGCCATACAAAACATTTTGATCGCATAATCCTAGACTTGAGTAGCCTAACTTTTTACCGGCTTTTACGTAAGCTTTGGGTGTCATAGGACTTTTTAAAAGCGTGTAAGTAGAAGTGACATTCAGTGGTACAAACATCATCTATTACCTCCCTTCTTTTTCTCCTAGCTAAAAAGGAACGAGTAACCTCCTTCCTTTTTTAGCCTTTTTATTAATGATTTTCTTCCAAGGCCTTTGGATTTTGAGGGCCACGAATAAACATAGCATCTCCGAAACTAAAGAACATATACTTTTCTTCCACCGCATGACGGTAAGCGGCTAGAATATGTTCCCGCCCGGTAAAGGCAGCCACTAACATCACTAAAGTTGATTTGGGTAAGTGGAAGTTCGTAATAAAACTATCAACTAACCGATACTTAAAGCCAGGGTAGATAAAGATACTCGTCCAGCCTGAATCTGCTTGAACCTTGCCGTCAAACTTGGCTCCAATGGTTTCAAGTGTTCGAATACAGGTCGTCCCACAAGCGACCACCTGACGACCTTCTTCCTTCGCCCGACGAATGATCTCCGCATTTTCTTCGTCTAAATGATAGAATTCTGAATGCATTTCATGATCTTCAATATCTTCTTCATTTACCGGTCTAAAAGTTCCTAAGCCCACATGAAGGGTCAGATAGGCAATCTTTACTCCTTTTTCTTCTAATTTCTTGAGATAGTCCTTCGTAAAGTGAAGTCCGGCTGTTGGCGCTGCAGCAGATCCATTTTCCTTAGCGTAAACGGTTTGATAGCGCTCTGGATCGTCTAATTTTTCCTTGATATAAGGAGGTAGAGGCATTTCTCCCAGACTTTCTAAGATTTCAAGGAAGATACCGTCATAAGAAAATTCAATGAGTCTTCCTCCCCCATAATTTAACTCTTTCAAAATGGTAGCTTTTAAGCGACCGTCTCCGAACTCAAGAACGCCCCCTTCGTGTAATTTACGAGCGGGACGTACGAGGACTTCCCATTGGTCGCCCGTTGTATTCTTCAAAAGCAAGACTTCTACATGGCCACCTGTCCCCTGACGATGTCCGTATAAACGTGCAGGAAGAACCCGTGTGTTATTTAAAGCCAAGACATCGCCTGCTTCAAATTCACTCGCCACATCTTCAAATTGGCAATCTTCGTAATGCCCATCTGTCGCTCGTAATTTCAATAGTCGGCAAGCCAACCGATCTTTCGTTGGGGTTTGGGCAATCAATTCTTCTGGTAAATCATAATCGTAATCACTCGTTTTTAAAGTCATTATTCTCCTCCTTGTAGGGAATTCCTAAATGTTCATAAGCCTTGAAGGTCACCATTCTTCCTCTTGGCGTCCTCTTCAAAAAACCGTTTTGTATCAAATAAGGTTCATACATATCTTCGATCGTTTCCCTATCTTCTGATAAGTTCGCAGCAATAGTTGATAACCCCACCGGTCCGCCCTGATAAAAATAAATAATCGTTTCTAAAATTCGCCGGTCCAAAACATCTAACCCAGCTGAATCGATCTGCAAGACTTGAAGAGCCTTTTGGGTCACCCCTAAATCAACATGTCCGGATAAATTATAGACTTGTGCAAAATCTCTAACTCGTTTCAAAATGCGATTGGCAATCCGAGGCGTGCCTCGTGACCGAAGCGCAATCTCATGCCCCGCTTCCTCATCAATCTCTATTCCAAACACACGACTGGTTCTTTGAACAATCGCTTCTAATTCTTCCACAGTATAATAGCGCATATGTTGAATAATTCCAAAACGATCTCTCAAAGGGGCAGAAAGATTTCCCGCTCTCGTCGTTGCTCCAATTAAAGTAAAGGGAGGAAGATCAAATTGAACCGACCGAGAACTTTCCTCTTGGCCAATGATGATATCCACCCGAAAATCTTCCATGGCACTGTAAAGCATTTCTTCCACGACTCTCGGTAAGCGATGAATCTCATCAATAAACAAAACATCTCCCGGAGAAAGCTCATTTAAAAGAATTAAAAGGTCCCCTGTTTTCTCGATGGCAGGTCCACTCGACAAACGAATATTCACATTTAATTCATGACTAATCACCTGAGCGAGAGTCGTTTTTCCAAGACCTGGTGGCCCATAAAGCAAGACATGATCTAAAGATTCTTTTCTAGCTTGAGCAGCCTTGATATAGACGAGTAACTCTTCTTTCGTTTCGGCTTGACCAATATACTCTTTCAAGTAATGGGGACGAAGCACTTGTTCTTCTCCTTGTTCTTCTTCCCTCTCTCGTCCATCCGATAAGCGACTTTCCTGGACCATACGGACTCCTTTCTCCTATTGACTCGTAATAAACCTTAAAGCTATCCGAATAGCTTCTGCTGTATCTGTTACCTGAGTGAAATCTACCTGCTTCACCACCCGACTAATTTCACGACTAGAGTATCCTAAGCTTGCCAATGCTGCCTGCAACTCTATCACAACTGGATTTTCTGTAACTATGACTTCTTCTCTAGGAAGATCACTCAAATTTCCAGTGAACTCTCCTAATTTTTCTTTGAGGTCAAGAATAATTTGTTGGGCGGTCTTTTTCCCTACACCTGGGAATTTCGTTAAGAACTTAATATCTTCTGCCTCTATAGCTTGAACAAAACCCGCATGATCTCCTAAGGATAAGATAGAAATCGCACTCTTAGGTCCAATCCCAGAGACTGATATCAAGCGAAGAAATAAGGTTTTCTCTTCCGAAGTATAAAAGCCATATAAGCGTACGGCCTCTTGACTAAAAGATTGATGCACCCAAATCTTAACTTCCTGCCCCTTTTGGCCATTAAGTCGATAAGGATTGGCCATATAGAGCTTATAGCCGATCCCTTGAACCTCAAGAACAGCTGCATCACTCATTACTTCAGTTAAAATTCCCTTCAAATATTCAAACATTCGCTTTCACTCCACTTAATTTACGTATTTTTTGTAATCGCCGTATCCTTCCTCTTCCATCTTATCATAGGGAATAAATCGAAGTGCAGCCGAATTAATACAATATCTTAATCCACCTTCTTCTACTGGCCCATCTGTAAAAACATGTCCTAAATGAGAATCCGCTTGATGACTTCTCACTTCTCTGCGGACAAGGCCGTGCGTAAGATCTCTTTTCTCTACAATCTGCTCTTCTAGAATAGGGCGTGTAAAAGCTGGCCACCCGCACCCTGAATTATATTTATTATCCGAGGAAAATAAGGGCGTTCCATCCACGATATCCACGTAAATTCCCTTCTCAAAGAATTCATCATATTCCCCCGTAAAAGGACGTTCGGTTGCTTGGTTTTGTGTGACTTCATATTGTTCTTCCGTCAATTCTTTTAAACGTTCTTCTTTTTCTTTTAGATTCATGCTTATTCTCCTTCATCTCTTTTCTCATGAACTATTCTACACGTTTCCACTCATTTATTCATTGATTTTGTTTGAGGTTTAACTGCTTGGTGAGGGTCCTGAATCCGTTTAAAGCTCCGCTCAATATCATAGGTGGAATAGTGAACCAGAACAGGACGTCCGTGCGCACAATTATAAGGATTATGACAATAAGAGAGATCCTCAAGAAGCTGTTTGGCTTGATCATCCGTTAAATAATGATTGGCTTTGATCGCTAAACGACAAGACATCATCTTAGCTGTTTTTTCACGATAAGCCTTCAAAGAAAAGTGGCGATCCTCTATTGCTAATTGAATCATTGCTTCGATATGATCTTTGATATTGTTTTCTCCCATCCAAGTAGGATGCGAATGAATAATAAATTGGTGATTGCCAAATTCTTCAATGCCTATTCCCAAATCTTGCAAGGCGGGTAATACTTGTCGAATTTGATCACTTTCAACAGAAGAATAGGAGAAAATCAATGGCACTAACAAGTCTTGAACAGCGGTTCCTTTAGTTCCAATAGTTTCTCGGAATTTTTCATAATTAATTCTTTCTTGAGCCGCATGTTGATCCACCATATACATTCCCGTTTCGTCTGAGCACAGAAGGTAAGTGGCATGAAGCTGTCCTATATAATCTAAATGTGGAAAAGTAACATTTCTCTGAGTAACTTTTAGAGAGGGCGCCTCCTCATATTCCGATGAAATTGCTCCTTCTGAAGGACTGTTGATTTGTGTGGATTCTCGAGAGGCTTCTGGCTCAATAATCCTATCTTGTCCTTTCTCAGTGAAGTCTTCTGAAGGCACGGTTTCTTCTTCAACCCTTAAGCCTGTTCCTTGCCATTTCAGTTGTACCTGCTCCCCTTGACTCTCTTCAGCAAGAGAAAAGCCTTCTAAGCTTTCTTTTGAATCCCCTGGTCGCCCAGTAGGAATCCGCTGCATAGGATCTAAAACTTCTTGAATAGCTTTCACAATGAGATCATAGAGTTGATCTTCCTTACTAATCCGTACTTCCTGCTTAGTAGGATGGACATTCACATCCAGAAGTTGAGCATCTGTTTGAATACTCAATACAGCCAATGGATAACGCCCTACCATGAGCTTCGATCCATAGCCTTTCATAATGGCTTGATTAAGCAAATAATTTTTTATATAACGTCCATTTAAAAAGATAGACAAATACTGCCGAGAAGCTCGGGTGAGTTCAGGCTTAGAAATATAGCCTGAGAGGGAGAAATCATAATCTTCGGCTTGAATTTTGACCATATCTTGCGCTTGTTTAAAGCCATAAATAGCCGCTAACACTTCTTGAAGATTGCCTTTTCCATTCGTCTGCAACAACACTCTCCCATCATGCGCATAGTGAAAACGAATATGGCTATATCCCATCGCCATCCGATTGACAATGTCTGTAATATGAGAAAGTTCTGTACTTAACTGTTTGATGTGTTTGAGGCGGGCAGGTGTGTTATAGAATAAATTTTCTACGCGTATAGAAGTTCCCTTACGCAAATGACCTGCCTTTACGTCTACAATCTCTCCAGCTACCAAGGAAATCGCCGTGCCTTCTTTGCCGTCACTGGTTTCTAAAGACATCTCTGAAACAGAAGCGATACTTGGCAAAGCTTCACCCCGGAAACCTAAAGTGTGAATACGAAACAAGTCTTTAGTTTGAAAGATTTTACTGGTAGCATGCCGCTTAAAAGCGATCTGAGCATCCTCAGAAGACATCCCTATCCCATTATCAATGATTTGTATGGTTTTGAGACCGGCTTCTTCTACAAAAATATCAATTTCTGTCGCTTGAGCGTCTATCGCATTTTCTAGCAACTCTTTAACGACAGAAGCCGGTCGCTCTACGACTTCTCCGGCCGCAATTTGATTGGCAACTTGTGGGGGTAACTCATGAATCATGAAGATTCTCCTTTCAAGAGATCCTGAATAGATTTCAAGTTTTCAAAAGCTTGGATAGGCGTCATGTTATTTAGGTCTAATTGGTCTAATTGATCCAGTACCTCTTCTTCCACTGGATTTCTTTTAGAGGGTTCTTCCTGAACAAAGAGCGACATCTGTTGGGTCTCTTCTTGGGCATTCTCTTCTTCCAATTCTTCTAAAATATTTTGCGCATCTACCAATAAACTTCTCGGCATTCCCGCCAATTTAGCCACATGAATCCCGTAACTTTTATCCGCTGGTCCTTCGAAAACTTTATGTAAGAAGACCAAATCTCCGTCTTGTTCCGTAGCCCCTACATGAATATTTTTTAAGCGAGGGAGTGTCGTCTCTAGACTTGTCAATTCATGATAGTGGGTAGAGAATAGGACCTTCGCTTGATAATGGCTATGTAAGTATTCCAGAATAGCTTGCGCTAAAGCAATTCCATCATAAGTGGAGGTTCCCCGCCCAATCTCGTCAAACAGCAAAAGCGACCGGTCTGTAGCATGTTGGATAGCTTGATTAGCTTCCATCATTTCTACCATGAAAGTGGATTGGCCAGCTTGAAGATCATCCGTCGCCCCAATTCGGGTAAATATCCGATCAAAAATAGGCAAAACCGCTTGATCAGCTGGCACAAAGCATCCCATCTGAGCCATAATCGCAATAAGTCCTAACTGGCGCATATAGGTTGATTTTCCAGACATATTGGGTCCTGTAATTAAGAGAATAGAGGTTTGCTCATCCATACAAATGTCATTAGGCACAAATTGATCACGGCCAATTGTTTCTTCCACTACAGGATGACGACTGTTTTTTAAAAATAAGCGCTTCTCATCAAATTGTGGACGCACAAATTGATGATTTTCTGAAATTTCTGCTAAATTTTGAACCACATCCAACTGAGCAATGCTGCTTGCCAAGTCTTGCAAACGCCCTTGATAGGTTTGAATTTTTTGTCGAACATCTACAAAGAGTTGGTATTCTCTTTCTACCGATTTTTCTTGGGCTTCTAAAATTTTATATTCCATTTCTTTCAATTCAGGAGTAATAAAGCGCTCTGCGTTCGTTAAGGTCTGCTTTCTCTCATAGCGGCCTTCTTCCAAAAGATGCAAGTTAGCTTTTGTTACTTCAATATAATAGCCGAATACCTTATTGTAGCCCACTTTTAAAGATTTAATGCCTGTTTTTTGTCGTTCTTCTTGTTGCAGGGTAGCCAACCACTCGGTCCCATGTTGAAGGGCTTGGCGATAGCCGTCTAACACTTCATCAAAGCCATCCCGAATCACACTTCCTTCAGTAATCAATAAGTTAGCGTTAGGATCGATCGCCCTGTCGATCAAATCTACCACTTCTGGTAAAGCCTTCATCGTTGAAAGGATTGGCTGCCAAATAGGGCCACGCATAGGTTCCTCACTGATCCATTCTTGAATAGCCTGCAAAATAATTGGCACCTGTTCTAAGGAATGTTTGAGTTGGAGAAGTTCTCTGGCGTTCACTTGTTTCATTGACACTTTAGCCACAAGGCGCTCTAAATCATACACACCCTTTAATTTTTCTTGAATCGTTCTTCTCAAGAAGAAAGCATTCATCAAAGCTTCCACTTGGTCCAACCGTTGTTCAATTTGAGATTGAATAATGAGCGGACGATCTAACCACTGTCTTAACAATCTTCCCCCCATCGCTGTTTGTGTATGATCTAAAAAGTGAAGCAAGCTCCCCTTCTTCTGCTGGGTACGAATTGATTCTGTTAATTCTAAATTCTTCTTCGCAAAATAATCCATATGCAAGTAATGACTGACTTCATAATTCACAGCTTTTTGCCAGTGATCAATCATTTGGAATTGCGTCGAAGCCACATAAGCCATCAAATCTCTGAGGGCTTCCTTTTCATCGAGATCTTCGATATCTTCCGTTAATTTCTGAAATGTTTCATCCTTCAAGTCTTGCTTTTGCATTTGGAGGACTTGTGAAACTGTAAAGGAATGAATATTTTGTAAAATTTCCATTTCTTTATCTGAAAGGAGTTCTGAAAATACCACTTCCTTGGCTTGTAATTGTCCAAATTCCGCTTGGAGGGTTTCAAAATCTGAAATTTTTGTGACTTTAATTTCTCCTGTAGAGATATCCGTATAAGCCAAGCAATACCCTCTTGAAGGCTTGCTGATCGTACAAATAAAGTTATTTTCCTTGTTGCCATTGCTTAAATACGTTCCAGGCGTAATCACTCGAATGACTTGGCGCTTTACCATGCCTTTTGTAAGTTTAGGATCTTCCATTTGCTCAGCAATAGCTACCTTATAGCCTTGATTCACTAACGTTTTGATATACTCGTCCACCGCATGATGAGGGACTCCGCACATTGGAATTGGATTCTTAGAATTTTTATTTCGACTCGTCAAGGTGATTTCTAAAAGTTGGGCAGCTTTCTCAGCATCCTCTTCAAACAATTCATAAAAATCCCCTAAACGAAAAAATAAAAAAGCATCGGGATAGTTGGCCTTCATCTTGTGATATTGCTTCATCATTGGTGTGGTATCTGCCAATTTTGTCATTTCCATTCATCCTTGTCTAATCTTCTTAACACCTGTCTTTTTGACATCTCTTTTATTTTATCACAGAACCTGAAGGGCTTTACACTTAAATTCTTGTCAATTTTTCCATCGATTCTCAAAGAAAGGCCTTAAAAAGATTAACTTCTTGTCCATAAAGTGCTAAACTTAGCGAAGATTACAATTTCAAGGAGTATCTCATGTCAAAAGAATTATTCTTAATGCGTCACGGACAAACAGAATATAATGTTTCTTATCGAATTCAAGGCTGGAGTAATTCTCCCCTTACCCAAGAAGGCATCCTCCAAGCCAAAGCTGCCCATGCTTACTTTCAGAAGAACGGGATCACTTTTGATCAAATCCTGAGTTCAGACCTCGATCGCGCTTATCAAACCGCTCAATTAGCTACCGACTATGCTCTCCCTGTCCATAAACAAACCTTTTTAAGAGAATGGGGCTATGGAAGTTTAGAAAGTAAATCTCGCAAAAAAGTCACCGTTTCTTTGAACAATCCCCCCAAAAAAGACTACTTTGTTGCCTTCGGAGGAGAAGATGGCACTCACGTTCAAGAACGAATTACTCAAGGGATTTTGTCCTTTTTGGAAAAGCAAGCAGATCCTTCCAAAGTGCTAATGGTTTCTCACGGTTCTGTTATCTACCAGTTCCTCACTCAATATTGTCAAGATATTCCTCCTATTGGTAATTGTTTTATTTTTCATTTTATCTGGGAGGAAGGTCGCCTAAGCCTTCAGACAATTATCGACCCTCTCAAAAATTCTTGATTTTTAATGGTCTAAACAGTATAATAATAACGTTACCTTGAAGGAGACGTAGCGAAGAGGCCGTAACGCGCTTGACTCGAAATCAAGTTGTCGGGAAACCGGCACGTGGGTTCGAATCCCACCGTCTCCGTTATAGTATTTTTACGATTGTTAAGGTAATAATATAACAAAGATTTCGAAGCGTAGATTTTCATTTAAAAATCAATTTACCATTAGTTTTTAACACCTACCAATAAAAGTTCTACCCCGAGGGCTAATAAAAAAGAAAAATAAACAGTGGACATAAATGGTTCGTTGTTTTTATTAGGCATTCTCTTAGCTATTTTTATAAATTTTGCTACTTATCGTTCAAAATATTCTTAAATCAATAAAAGCCATGTTCATTTCTTGAACATGGCTTTTTCTCTTTGCAAGCTAAGGGCTAACAAAGAATTTCATTATCTTGCATAATCTACGGATCGGTTTTCCCGAATTACCGTTACTTTAATTTGACCAGGATAGTCCAATTCATCTTCGACACGCTTAGAAATATCATGAGACAGCTTGATAATTCCTAAATCATCCACTTTATCTGGTTGAACAATCACGCGAATTTCACGACCGGCTTGAATAGCATAAGTCTTCTTAACTCCTGGAAATTCATTAGCTAAAGCTTCCAAACTTCTCAAGCGTTGAATATAATTCTCTAAAGACTCACTTCTTGCTCCCGGACGAGCAGCAGACAAAGCATCAGCCACTTGAACAACAATAGCTGTGATCGATGCAGATTCAACGTCCCCATGATGAGCAGCAATTGCATTAAGCACCGTTTCTGGTTCCCCATACTTCCGAGCAAGTTCCACGCCGATTTCAACGTGGGTCCCTTCCACTTCATGGTCCACAGACTTTCCGATATCATGAAGTAACCCAGCACGTTTGGCGGTCAATTCATCTTCCCCTAATTCAGCAGCAATAATTCCTGCCAAACGCGCGACTTCAATGCTGTGATTTAAGACATTTTGTCCATAAGACGTGCGATAATTTAACCGGCCAATAAATTTGATTAAATCAGGATGCATATCATGAATTCCTAAATCAAAGGTTGTTTCTTCACCAATATCCCGGATTTTAGTGTCCATCGTCTTATGTGCCCGATCCACTGCTTCTTCGATTTTAGCGGGATGAATACGCCCATCTTTCATTAAACTTTCTAAAGAAATCCGAGCAATTTCTCTTCGAATCGGATCAAAACCACTCAACACAACCGTTTCTGGAGTATCATCAATAATTAAATCAATCCCAGTAAGTGCTTCGATGGTTTTTATGTTCCGACCGTCCTTCCCGATAATTCGTCCCTTCATATCTTCATTTGGGAGATCAATACGCGTAATAGAAGAATCTGCCACTGTATCTGCAGCAGAGGTCTCAATCGCTTGCAAAATAATAGAGGTTGCAAGTTTATGTGCTTTCTCACGGTATTCTTCCTCAGCATTTCGAATTCGAATAGCAATGTCATTCGATAAATTTTCTTCCGTTTCTTTAAGAATTAAACGAGAAGCCTCTTCTTGCGTCATTCTAGAAATTTTTTCAATTTCAGATTGTCGTTCTTGAATGAGGCTATCCGCTTTTTCTTCTTTCACTGAAACATTTTTCAAACGATCTTGTAAAGATTGTTCCTTAGATAATTGATCGTTCTCTTTATTCGTTAAGACAGTCTCTCGACGATCCAAACTTTCTTCTCTTTGAAAGAGTCTTTGTTCTTTAACGGATATTTCTTGACGACGTTCTATTAATTCGTCTTCCACTTTATTTCGATAATCTTGTGCTTTTTCTTTGGCATTTAGAAGAATTTCTTTACGTTTTGCTTCTGCATCTTGATTGGCTTTTATAATAATGCCTTTCGCAGTCAGTTGTGCTTCGCTACGTTCCTCTTCTTCTACTTTTTGACGCCGTTTATAGCCCATTAGACTACCAGCAAAGAGGCCAACAATTAAAGTAACAATAACGAAGGCAATTGTATTAAAACCCATAGTTTCACCTCCGTATAATTACTTACTTTTTTCTTAAAATGAAAATTTTAAAAACAAAGCATATAGTTAAATTTTATATTTTTTTTATAGCAATGTCAACTCTTCACAAAGCAACCTTTTTCAAAAAGAATTTCTATTGCATGAAAAAACTAAGCTTCATGCCAACAAAAAAGGTAGCTCTTCAAAGCTACCTTTCAGTGACTCATAATAAAATTTATTCTTTACCTGCTAAGAATTGATTAGCTGTAACGATGGCCAATTTATAAGCGTCTTCTTCATTGCATCCCCGTGAAAGGTCATTCACAGGTTTAGCCATGCCTTGTAAGATAGGTCCAATGGCTTCAAATCCGCCAAAGCGTTGAGCAATCTTGTAACCAATGTTCCCAGATTGAATTTCAGGGAAGATCAAAACTTTAGCATGTCCAGCGACCTTAGACCCTGGAGCCTTTGCTTGACCAACAGATGGAACTAAAGCAGCATCTAATTGCATTTCGCCATCTACATTAAAGTCTGCTGGGGCTTGTTCTTGAGCTAATTTCGCAGCTTCTGCGGCTTTTTCTTGTTCTGGTGAAGAAGCAGAGCCCTTGGTAGAGAAGCTGAGGAAAGCAATATTTGGTTCTACACCAAACATTTTAGCGGTATGTCCTGTTACAATCCCAATTTCAGCTAAAGTTGGAGCATCTGGATTAATGGTAATCGCGCAGTCCCCCATCATGTACTTCTCTTCACTGCCATCTTCTTTTGGACGACTTAATAAGAAAGCACCAGAAACATTGTGGACGCCAGCTTTTGTTTTAATAATTTGCAAAGCGGGACGCACAGTATCACCTGTTGCGTGACAAGCGCCGGAAACTAATCCATCACATAAACCTAAGTAAACTAACATTGTTCCGAAATAATTGACGTCTTTCAATAATTCACGTGCTTTTTCTTCCGTAGCTTTGCCTTTACGCCGTTCTACAAAAGCTCCTACCATTTTATCAAAATCTTCATAATTTTCAGGATCAAGAATTTGAATTCCTTCTAAATCAATGCCGTTTTTCTTTGCTTCTTCTTTTACTTGCTCTGGATTTCCAATTAATAGAGGTTCTACTAATTGATCAGCTTTCAAACGAGCAGCTGCTCCTTGAATACGAACATCTGTTGCCTCAGGGAAAACAATACGAACATTTTCATTTTTGATTTTTGCTTTCAAATCATCAAATAAAGCCATTTTGCGATTTACCTCCAAATCTTATTCTAGATAGATTCTACCACAAAAAATTACTGACTAAAAATATTTCGCACAGGCGTTCAAAAATTGTACTAAAGAACTTAATCTTTCCAAAAATCGAGCTTCTGATCATCCATTCCTATATTTTGGGCCTTAAAGACAGGATTTTTGCCTTGTTTGGCTTGTTGCCTATAATCATCAAGAGCTCTTAAAGCAACCTTACTCAAAATCAAGATAGCTGGTAAGTTAATCAAGGCCATCAAAGCCATCAGCAAATCTGCTGTTCCCCAAGCTAGATCTGCTTGTTGAAGCGAACCAACAAAAATCACTAACACTGCAAGTGCCCGATAGACTAACATAAATCCTCGGCGAGGCATTCCTCTAAAAATGTAAGCAATATTATTATCAACATAGAAAAGGTTGCCAATAACTGTTGTAAAACCAAATAACATTAAAGAAAGAGTGATAAAGAAGTTTCCATAATGTCCAAACAAGGTAGAAAAGGCCACTTGGACATAAGCTGCTCCAGATAATTCAGCACTTGGTGCAATGCCTGAACACAAACACATGAAAGCGGTCGCTGAACAGATAAGTAAGGTATCAATAAACACAGAAATCATCTGTACCAACCCTTGTTTGACCGGATGAGAAATATGGGCTGAAGCTGCCGCATTTGGCGCCGAACCGATCCCGGCTTCATTTGAAAAAAGGCCCCGCTTAATTCCAAACATCATACTTGATCCTGCAATTCCAGAGAAAATAGCTTTAAAATTAAAAGCGTCTTGCATAATGAATTTGAAGACAGTTGGTAAAAAAGTAATATTAAAAAGAATCATAATAAGTGCTACAACTACATAAATAATTCCCATAAAAGGCACTAAAAATGTCGTAAATTTAATAATGCGCTTACCCCCTCCAAAAATACAAAAGGCGGTAACTGCAGCTAAAAGGGCGCCAATAATTAACGGAGTATATGTCTCATGGTAAAAAGAATACACCTTGAAAGCATCTTGCACGTTGTAAGCCGCTAACATATTAAAACCTATCGCATACGTTAAAATCAAAAAAATTGAAAAAATAATACCTAACCATCTCTTATTGAGAGCTGTTTCAATATAGTAGGAAGGACCACCATAACAAGAATTGCCGATTCCGCGTTTCTTATAAATTTGAGCTAAAGTAGATTCAATGAAAGCCGAAGCGCCTCCAATTAAAGCCACTACCCACATCCAAAAAACCGCTCCATATCCTCCCAAACAAATCGCAGTAGATACGCCAACAATGTTCCCTGTCCCTACTCGTGAAGCTGTAGAAACCATTAAAGCTTGGAAAGAAGAAACAGAACCTTCTTCTTCGGGTTTCTCCATGATAACAGAAATCGCATCTTTAAATTCGCTCACCTGAACGAATTGCGTCTTCACTGTAAAATAGAGGCCAATTCCTAATAAAAGAGCCACTAAAATTGGATAATATAAGAAATCACTAATCGGTGTGATGGTATTTAATATCGTTTCTGTCACAAAACATCCTCCTTTTTCATCTTAACAACTTCATCATATTATCGAAAAAATAAAATAAGATCAACTTTATCTTAACATTCCTTGTCATCTTTTCTTTGTATGATTACCTTCTTACTCCATCTAAAAAGCAAAAAAGATGGCCTTGCCTCTCAATTTTAGGAAGCAACACCATCTCTCATTCTTCAAATATTTCTTAATTAGTCACGAATGACCGCTGACAATTGGTCACGTAGCCCGTCTTTGATTTTTTCAAAATCTGTATTGACTTCATCATCTACCAAAGTAGCTTCAGGATTTTGATAGGTTAATTGATAAGCCATTGATTTATATCCTTCTTCAATTCCTTTTCCACGATAAATATCAAAGAGTTTAATATGGGTGAGATAAGCTTTGCTGGATTGGCGAATCATTTGACAAATCTCTTCATTCGTTACTTCTTCCTTCACCACTAAAGCAATATCACGCGCAACGCTTGGATATTTAGGAAGAGGCTTTTGAACAACTTCTTTTTCTGGCAAAGCAAAGATAGCTTCCATATTAACTTCAAAAACAAAGGTATTTGCTGCTAAATTATAAGCTTTAGCTGTTTGAGGATGCAATTGAGCTAAGTAGCCGACTTCTTTATCCCCAATTCGGATAATCGCAGTGCGTCCAGGATGAGTATCTGGAAGATCATGCGCTGCTTGGAAAGTCATCTCATCTAAACAATTCATTTGTTCAAGAAATTCTTCAACAGCACCCTTCATTGCATAGAAGTCAACAGGAATGGCATCTTCTTGCCAGCCTTTTTCACTGATATTTCCTGTCCAAAGACCTGCCGCATGGCTTTCTTCTTTTGGAAGTCCATCTTCTATTTGATCTGCATAGAATACACGACCTACTTCATAAATCTGAACATTTTTTACATTTCGATTAATATTGTATTGAGCAATATCCAGCAAGGTCGTTAATAAGTTCGTTCTTAATAGCTTCCGGTCATCACTCATTGGAAAATCTAAAACAACCGACTCATGAGGATGTGATTGGAGGACTTTCACCTTGTTTTCACTGGTTAAGCTATAAGCAATCACTTGATTAAATCCTAAAGCTTCTAAGCAGCGAGAAGATTGACGTACAAATCTTTGCCATGCATTCAAACCTAGATTTACTGGTGGAATAGCTGGCAAGTGAGAAGGTAATTTATCATAACCATAAATGCGAGCGACTTCTTCCACTAAGTCAGCAGGAATGTGAATATCCCACCGTCTTGCAGGCACAGAAACCGTAAAGTTTTCTGCTGTGCCTTCAACAGGGAAGCCTAATTTACGGAAGCATTCTAACATTTCTTCGTAAGTTAAAGTCATGCCCAGCATGCGGTTAATATAGGCGAGATCAGATTGAACCTGAACAGGCGCCGTATCTACTACAGAGTGCTGGGTCTTTCCTGGGACTCTATGCCCCCCTGCCCATTCTTCCATTAAACGTGCAGCATAAGCGCCTGCTTCTGCAATCGTGGCCTTGTTTACTCCACGTTCATTACGCAAACTGGACTCACTGTGTAAGGATAAACGACGCGCTGTTTTTCTGATGTGTCCGCCTTCAAATTGAGCGGCTTCAATCATTACGGTAGTCGTATGCTCATCAACCTCTGTCTCTAAGCCGCCCATAATACCCGCTAAAGCCACAGGTTCATCCCCTGCTGTAATCACCAAGTCATGAGAGGTGAGTTGACGTTCAATTCCATCCAAAGTCACTAACGTTTCCCCTTTGCGGGCTAAACGGGGGGCAATCACCTTGCTCTTCAACTTATCGTAGTCAAAAGCGTGGAGAGGTTGTCCATATTCTAAGAGGACATAGTTCGTTGCGTCCACCACATTATTGATTGGACGAATTCCTTCCTTCATCAATCGCATTTGAATTTTGAGTGGGCTAGGTTGAACTTTGACATTTTTTACCAAGAAAGCATTGTATTCAGGGAAAAGTGTCGTATCTTCTACTTTTAACTCCACTTCATCCTTCAAGTTTCCTTCCACTTCTTCTGGAGAAGTTGGAAAAGTAACTTTTCGATCATAGATTGCACCCACTTCATGAGCAACCCCTCGAAGCGATAAAGCATCTGCACGGTTAGGCGTAATATCAATATCTAAGATAGGATCCTCTAAGCCCAAGTAAGTTTTGATATCTTCTCCAACAGGGGCATCTTCTGGTAAAACCATAATGCCATCCGCATAAGCCTTAGGCACCACATTTTCAGGAATGCCAATTTCTTGTAAGGAACAGATCATTCCTTGAGAAACGACGCCACGTAATTTACCTTTTTTAATTTTTATATTGCCAGCTACCCGTGAATTCGGTAAAGCGACAATCACCTTTTGATTTTCTGCAATATTCGGTGCCCCACATACAATTTGTAGAGGGTCTTCTTCCCCTACATCTACCTGGCAGACGTGTAGATGACTCGCATCTGGATGATCTTCTACCTTTAGGGTGTGACCAACTACCACTTTTTTCAAATCTTTTCCAAACTGTTCGATACCTTCAACCTCTAAGCCAGTTCGAGACATCAAATCAGCCAAATCTTCTACTTCAATATCTTTTATATCCACATATTCGTTTAACCATTTATAGGAGACTAACATGCCTTCTCTTACCCTCTTTCTTGAAATTGACGAACAAAGCGCAAATCATTTTGATAGAAGTGACGAATATCTTCAATTCCGTACTTCAACATCGCAACCCGATCTGGTCCAAGACCAAAGGCATACCCTGAATACTTACTGCTATCAATGCCTGACATTTCAAGGACATTCGGATGAACCATACCGCCTCCTAAAATTTCAATCCAACCGCTTCCTTTACAGATATTACAGCCCTTGCCTTCACATTTGAAACAAGAAATATCAATCTCTACAGAAGGCTCTGTAAATGGAAAGTAGGATGGGCGTAAACGGATTTGGCGTTCTTCACCAAACATATGCTTAGCAAATAATTCAAGAGTTCCTTTCAGATCAGCTAGTCCTACATTTTCAGCTACAACCAATCCTTCAATTTGATGGAATTGATGCGAGTGGGTGGCATCATCTGCATCCCGGCGATATACTTTCCCAGGGCTGATCATTTGAAGAGGCCCCTTAGAGAAATCATGGGCATCCATGGCATGTGCTTGAACAGGTGACGTATGCGTCCGAAGCAAGACCTTGTCTTCTTCAATATAGAAAGTATCTTGCATATCTCTGGCAGGATGGTTTTCTGGAAGATTCATCCGTTTAAAATTGTAATAATCAGATTCCAACTCTGTCCCATTGACAATCTTATAGCCTTGAGCAAGGAAAAGATCTTCAATTTCTTCCATAACTTGACTAATAATATGACGGTACCCCATTTGATGCCGCTTGCCTGGGAGAGTCACATCTAAGCTCTCTGCCTCTAATTTGGCTTTTAAAGCTTCTTGTTCTAAGACTTCTTCTTTCTCTTGGAGGGCAGAAGAAACTTTATTCTTCAATTGATTCGCATAAGCACCTACTTTTGGCCGCTCTTCTGCACTTAAATCCTTCATATGCCTCAAAGCTTCTGTGATGGGGCCTTTTTTCCCAAGATATTTCACACGAATGTCTTGAATATCTTCTAAACGTCCAATGGATTGGACTTTTTCTTGAATGGTTTGTTCGATTTTCTTTAGATCAGCAATAATATCCATTTCTGACTCCTTTCAAATTGTAAGTTAACGCTCTAAAACTCACTTCAACAAAAAAGGCCTCTCACCCTAAAAAAGGGACGAGAGACCGCGGTACCACCCTAGTTTTTATTTCTAAATAAACACTTGGTTAAGCTATATCGCGCTTATCCGTGACATCTTTTGAAATGATCGCCCGATGCCGACTCCAGAAGTGAAAAGATCATAACCTCCAATTAAGAAACTTTCAATCGCTGGTTTCTTTTCCTGAAAATTGTTAAGTTATGTCGTCTTCTTTCAACGTTAATTAATTATTTACTTTTTCCTATTTTAACGAGTCCCTCCCAAATAGTCAACTTTATTCTTGGAACTCTTGCTTTTTTATACTGAAGGTACAGAAACAAAGTGATGCATGGCAATAGCTCCTGCAATAGCAACATTTAAGGACTCAGCACATCCAGGCATTGTAATATAAAGAGAAAGATCACTTTTTTCAATAACAGAGGAACAAACGCCATTTCCCTCATTGCCTAAAACAATTCCGAATTTTTGATGAGGATTAAAGCTCAACCTTTCTAAAGCTTGGGCAGAAGGATTCAATTCCGTAGCCATAATCAGATAACCTTTGGACTGAAGCCTTGGAATCCATTTCTCAAGATCTACTTGATGAAGATTCACATGAAACTGACTGCCTTGCATGGAACGGACCACCTTATCATTATAAGGATCAATTGTCCCTTGTCCTAAATAAATATCTCGATATGAGAAAGCATCGGCTGTCCGAATCAAAGTTCCTAAATTGCCGGGGTCTTGAATGGCATCTACTAACAAAATATGAGGGCTTGTAGGCTCTAAATTTACCTCTTCTCTAAGGCCAATCAAAGCATAAACTCCTTGTGTTTGTTCTGTCTGACTCAAAGCATCGGCTACTTCAGAAGAAATCGTTTCTAAAGGATAGGATTTGTAGTCCTCTTCTCTCTTCTCTTCTAAGGCATAGATTGCTTTAATCGGCGCTTGAGATTGGATGGCTTCTTTCACTAAATGAGGGCCTTCAATAAGATATTGATGGGCCTTCTGCCGCCCTTTTCTGGTATGTAATTTTTTTAAAGCTTTAATCGTGGGGTTATTTTTTGAAGTAATCATTTTACTGAATCAACCGATAGATCGCATCGGCATAGATCGCAATCGTCAATAATAACCGATCAAGGCTCTGAACTTCATTCGGTTCATGCATGGTATTTTCTTCATCTGGGAATTCTGCACCAAAAGCTACCCCACGCTTCATCAAACGAGCATAAGTTCCTCCACCGATCACTGTCTCATAGCCTTCCATGCCAGTATGTTCTTCATATACTGCTAGTAAAGTTTTTACCAAAGGATCGTCCATTGGAACATAATGCGGTAGCTTGTTAGAAGGACCAGTTACCCGTTCAAAACCAAATTGTTGTCCTAATTCATCAAATCGAGCATCTAATTGTTCAAAACTTTGCCCTTGAGGGAAACGAATATTGACCGTAATTACTTGTTTATCGCCTTCTTTATAAAAGACCCCTGAATTCAAGGAAAGATCTCCCATCACAGGATCGTGATGACTGATACCTACCTTTTGTCCCTTAAAGTCTAAATGTAAAACGTTAGCAATAAAGCTTAAATAGGGATCTTTTTCTAATTTAGCATCTAAGCTAGTCAAAAAGGCAGCTAAATAAGTAGCAGCATTGTGTCCATTTTCTGGGAAAGCTCCATGAGAGACCTTGCCATGAGCGATTACTGTCAGTTCTTGTCCCTTTTCTTCCACAGTGATCTGCACAGACTGTTGAGCATTGAATTGATCAGCTGCTTCTTGAACAAGAAGGGGGTTAAAACCTTCAATCACAGCAGTTGCTTCCCCTGGTACCATATTTTCTCTCTGCCCTGCAGTAAAAGATTTCAAAACTCCCTGTAAAGCACCAAATTTCAAATCAACCGTATATCCGCCCTTTTCTCCGTTAATGACAGGAAACATGGCATCTGGAGAAATTCCAAAGTCAGGAAGAGGTTCTGTTTCCAGATACCGATGTAAACATCTCCAATCACTTTCTTCATCTGTCCCTACAATAAAGTGAACTTTTTTAGAAACAGGTAATTTTAAATTTCTAATCATCTTTAAAGCGTAGTAGCAAGCTAACATTGGCCCCTTATCATCACTCACGCCACGTGCATACAGCTTGCCATCTTTAAAAGTAGGCTCAAAGGGATCTGTTAACCAAGAATCATCTACTGGAACAACGTCTAAATGCCCGATGATTCCCATAATTTCATTTCCTTGGCCAAATTCTAAACGCCCCGCAACATTTGCCACATTCTTCGTGGGAAAACCGTCTCGTTTTGCCATTTCTAAGAAAGTATCTAAAGCCTTCTTAGGTCCAGGTCCAAATGGCGCCTCTTCTGTGGCTTTATCGTCTTCTCTTACACTCGGTATTCTTAACAAGGTACATAAATCTTCAAAATACGCCTCCTTGATTTTGGAGACTTCTTCTTGCCAATTAATTTTCATAAGCTTCCCTCCTGTTTGCTCATTATATCATACTCTATTTTCTGCATATCTCTTTTCCCTCATCTTTACTCAAGCCTTAGAGAAACACTCACTCCGTAATGATCGCTGACCACAGACTCTTCTTTCCCATCAAACATCACGCGATAATCCTCTACCTGAAAAGGAGATGTCACAAAGACATGATCAATCCGTTGAGGCGGTGTCTCTTGGGCCCATCCTGCAATTCCAGATAGGGTAGTTACCTTTCCTCTTTTCTTTTTGGCAAGATAGTAACTGTCTTTTAATCGACTTTTCAGAAGGAGATCATAACTTTCTCCCCTTCTATGAGTGGGCGCATTACAGTCTCCGAGTAAAAGAGAAGGTCCTACAAAATGATCACTCACTTCTAACGTCCGCCTCCACTCCCTTTGAAAGCCATCTTCTCTTTCTTCTTTTGACCACCAAGAATAATGAACACTCCATACCTGCAATTGCCCCCTCTCAGTCACTATCTCTGCTTGAATGATGACTCTACGATGATAATCATTTGGATCCTTACATGCAGATACGACTATTGGTTCGGCTGAAAAAGAAGTTTTGCTCAATAAAGCCACGCCTTCATCAAAGCGTTCATAGCCTAAATGACTGTAGGCCCATGTCCAATAATAAGAACACCTCAACTCATTTAAAGCTTGAACGAGCAACCAGACATAATTATCTTCCTTAATTCTTACTTCTTGGTCCAAGGCCTGATAATATTTTCCTAAGCAGTTTTCATCCACTTCTTTAGCGGTGACCAACTGATTGACTTCTTGCAAACTAATCACATCAAAATCTTCTCTTGCAATAACCTGAGCTACTTCTTTTATTTTTTCTAGTGTCTTTTCTTCTAGCCAGGCATGTGTGTTTAAAGTGAGTACTTTCATATATTCCTTTCCTGCGATTTGATTTCGTTGTCTTTGTCCTCTACTCCCTATTTTATAAAATTCATTTTCATTGTAAAAGAGCAACCGAAGAATTTTTTCCGGTTGCTCTTTTTTTATTCCCTTACCCCTCAATAACATTTTCTGTTTCAAAATCGAAGAAGCGAACTTTATTCATATCGAAACCTAATTGTACAGTTTCTCCTGGTTGGTGCATATCGCGTGCATTAATTTTAGCAACAAATTCTGTATCTCCAATCTTAGAGTACAACATACTTTCTGCGCCCAAGAGTTCTGAAACCACGACTTGACCTTCCACAAGGGAACCAGGCGTTGAATCTAAAAAGATTTGTTCAGATTTAATATCTTCTGGTCGAATCGACATAATTACTTCTTTATTTATATAACCTGCATTCGCTAATAATTCTCTAGCAGGTTCTGGTAATTCTAAATGTAAGCCCGATTCATGTTCCACATGATCTTCCTTCACTAAGACCTTAAAGAAGTTAGCAGCAGGAGATCCTATGAAGCCCGCCACAAAAACATTCTTTGGGAAGTTATACACTTCTTGTGGGGTACCAATTTGTTGAACAATCCCGTCTTTCATAACAACAATTCGAGAGGCCATCGTCATAGCTTCTGTTTGATCGTGAGTTACATAAATCGTAGTGGTGCCTAGAGATTGATGCAATTTAGCAATTTCTGCCCGCATCTGAACCCGAAGTTTCGCATCCAAGTTGGAAAGCGGCTCATCCATCAAGAAGACCTTGGCATCACGAACAATTGCTCTTCCCAAAGCCACACGTTGCCGTTGCCCACCAGACAAAGCGGCTGGTTTACGTTCTAATAAACCGTTTAAGCCTAAAATATCTGCTGCATTTTCCACGCGTTTTTTAATTTCTTCTTGGGAATATTTCCGTAATTTCAAGCCAAACGCCATATTATCAAATACTGTCATATGAGGATATAAGGCATAGTTTTGGAAAACCATCGCAATATCACGATCTTTAGGCTCAACGTCATTCATTACTTCGCCATCAATACGTAATTCACCCTTGGTAATATCTTCCAAGCCTGCGATCATTCTCAAGGTTGTTGATTTTCCACACCCAGATGGGCCAACAAACACAATAAATTCTTTATCCTGAATTTCTAAATTAAAATCCGTCACATTATAAAAATCATTTTTTGAATATTTTTTATAGATATGATCTAAATCAATTTTTACCATTTCTTTTCCTCTTTTCTTGACTTACTTATGCGTTCTTCGTCTTGGAGTGAATAATAAACGGTGCCAAAGCAAGATCCAATTGGCCTGCCTTAATTTCAATTTCCTCTTGATTAATTTGATTAATGTAGCTACCATCCGGAAGATCAATGTGATAGGTCCCTTTTTGATCCAAAATATCAAACACACCCACTATGAATTCTTTCTTGGTTTCATAACGTAATTCTAACGCCTCTTGATCATCTTCTACAACATAAAATTGCTTATGCTGTGAGAAATAATCTTCTTTTTTTAGCTGAAGCATGCGTTTCAACAAAGTCAAGTACTTAGGAGATGGCGTGTTCCAATCAATGGGCGCCTTATCAAATAAAGTCGTTCGCTTAGCATACTGAAACTCCTGCCCATTATAAACAAAGCCCATTCCCTTACAGAAGAAACTATAAGCTAAACAATTCAAGTTGCTTCGCTCACTCTTCACGCGACTTCTGATCCGTTCTTGATCATGATTTTCTAAAGTGCGCACTTTAATCGCATTCTCTGGATAAATGGCTTGCTGAAAATTCAGTAAGTACTTCCATAAACGAAGAGACGCCTTTCCTTCTAAGACCTGATAAAAGTTCGCTAAAATATCATATTCATAGGCGCAATCAAAAGCTTGGTAGACTTCCGAATCTGTGATAGGGTGCATCCCTTCTGAACGCAACTGGCGAATAAATTGAGGTTCTACACTCTCCGCTAACCATACATGATCAGGATGAACCTTTTGAATTTCTTGACGAGCTTCTAACCAAAAATCTAAGGGTAACAAGCTAGCCACATCACATCGAAAGGCATCTACACCTTCTTTGGCCCAATATTTCAGCGTGTTGATCAATTCTTGACGAAGTCCTGGATGAGATAAATCTAAATCAATAATATCGCTCCAGTCGCCCACCCGATTGCCAAAAGAACCATCCTCTCTGTGATAATAATATTCAGGATGATCTACCGTCCAATAATGATCAGGTGCCGTGTGATTAAACACAATATCAAGCATCACTTTCATGTGCCGATCATGACAAGCTTTCACTAAACGCTTAAAAGAATTCAAATCTCCTAGTTCAGGATTAATCGCCATATAATCACGGATCGCATAAGGGGAACCTAATGTTCCCTTTCGATTTTTCTTTCCAATTGGAAAAATGGGTAATAGATAAAGATAATCAAAACCTAAAGCCTTAATTCGATCCAAATCAGCGGTCACTTCATCGAAGGTTCCTTCTGGGCCATAATTTCTGACAAAAACTTGATAAATACTTTGATTCAATAAGGCGTTTGACGTTGTAGAAGTCATAACTTTCCTCCATCTCTTTGCAAATTGGCTAAGTTATGCAAACGTTAGCGCTTATAAGAATATTATACGTTAATTTTAAAACGCTTTCAATGCTTACAGCTATTTTTTTTAAGATATTCTCTTAAAAATTTCCTCTCTTTTGTTTAAAAACTTTTTTCTATTTTTACCGAAAACGTTTGCATTGTGTACTTAGATTTTTTATAATAAACTATGCAAAATGCTACTATTCTTATTTTTTAAAGGAGGCCTTTCTATGTTACGCTCAAGCGGCGTTTTAATGCCCATATCTTCCTTACCCAATCATGAAGGCATTGGAACTTTTGGGCAATCAGCTTATCACTTTATAGATTTTCTTGTCAATTCTGGCCAAACCTATTGGCAAATCTTACCTCTAGGAACCACAAGCTATGGAGATTCTCCCTACCAATCTTTCTCTGCCTTTGCAGGGAACACGTATTTCATCGACTTAGAAATATTATACCAATGGGGACTATTAGAGAAAAACGACTATGAAAACATATCTTTTGGGAAAGATCCAGAAAATATCGATTACGCCACTCTCTTTCATACCAAGCGTCCTCTTTTAGAAAAAGCGGTCAAAAAATTTCTCCAAGATAAACCTAACTGGACGGCTTATCAAGACTTTATTCGTGAAAATGAAAAATGGTTGATTCCTTTCGCCCAATATATGGCTTGTAAGGAACACTTCCTTCTCGAATCCGTATCTAATTGGGATCCACCTATTCGGTTACGTCAAGAACCTGCTCTTAGCCAACTCTTAGCCCAACAAAAAGACGTCATTGATTATCATCTCGTGACGCAATTCTTCTTCTTCAGGCAATGGTACCTACTCAAAGAATACGCCAACCAAAACCATATTCAAATTATTGGAGATATGCCTATCTATGTTTCAGGGGATAGTGTCGAAATGTGGCAGATGCCCCACTTCTTCAAAGTAGATGATAATGGACAATCTACCCTAGTTGCTGGCTGCCCACCTGATGGTTTTACAAAAGGTGGCCAACTTTGGGGCAACCCTATCTATAATTGGGACGCTATGGCAGAAGATCACTATCAATGGTGGATTTGGCGGATTCAAGAAAGCTTGAAGCTCTACGATGTTGTTCGCATTGACCACTTTAGAGGTTTTGAATCCTTCTGGGAAATTCCATTTGGTTCAAAAGATGCTGCCCCTGGTCATTGGGCAAAAGGCCCTGGCTACGCTCTCTTTAAAGCTGTTAAGGAAGCCTTAGGAGACGTCCATATTATTGCAGAAGACCTTGGCTATCCTACACCAGAAGTCGCTCAACTTTTGAAAGATTGCGGTTTTCCAGGAATGCATGTTCTTGAATTTGCCTTTGATGGGAATGACAGTATTGAACTTCCTCATAATTATGATTCGAATTCCATTGCTTATGTGGGGACCCATGATAATCAAACAGGTCTCGGCTGGTATCTTACCGCTAGCGATCAAGAAAAAGCTTGTGCTGAAAACTACATTAAACGTCATCCTGAAGAATCTGTTCCAGAGATGCTCAACCGAGCAATTGCTGCTTCTCCAGCCAACACCGCTATTTACACCATGCAAGATTTACTTGAGTTAGATGATCGAGCTAGGATCAACATTCCTTCTACCCTTGGAGGCAACTGGCAATGGCGGATGTTAGAGGGACAACTCACCCCTGCACTTGCTGATAAATTGCGTCAGTTGACTCAAATCTATCATCGCTTAAATCCTGCTTATAAAGGTTAAACCCTTCATTAATCAGAAAGTCACTTCTAAAAATAAAAAGGACTTCTCCAAAACAGCGAGAAGCCCTTTTTCATCTATTCTTGTAAGAGTAACCCATACTTCATTTTTATTAATTAAAAAGGCTCAGATTTCTGCATCGAATCTGAGTCTTTTTCCTTTTAATTTTCTTCTATAAGGGGATCTCTAAATTGCGTCTTATAGAAAACAAGGACCACCATCAAAATTGTACCAATCATTTGCACATTAAGCATCAGGATGGGAGACTTAAAAATAAATCCACTTGCAGCAGCTAATAGCGTTGGTAATCCTAAGCAGCCCACCATTAACGACACGCCTTCCTTGAAGCTTCTAATGTGAAAAAGTTTAGATTTCTTTACTAATGATAGAAAGAAACCACCAAGTATCACCAAAAATAGACTATTCCCTATAAATAAGGCCATAGCTACCATCAATAGATAGAGAATGACTGTCTTTTTATTAGATAGAAACCATTGTTGGTTCACAAATTTCTTGACTTCATCATCGGATGTCCACTTCGTACACTCAATATTTTCTCCATAAACAGGGAAAGTAATTGACTTGTCTGGTCCATAATGAAAAATCCATTGATCCCCAGTTAAAATAAGAGAGGGTGTCTCTTCTTGTTTGATCTGTTCAATTGAATCTTGATTAGGTAAAACAAGAATCTTTCCTTCTTGAGAAGATTTCGCCATGTGTTGCCCAGTATAATGATTATTCCTAATTTCACCTTGTTTCAAAGCACTGGCCGTCTGTTCATTAATCATCACCAATCCGCCTTCTACAATTCGGTCTAAAGAATAATCTTCTACTTGGATCTCGCTATATATCGTTGGCAAAAATAAACAAGCATTCAAGATAATAATTAACATCACTATCTCTTGCCATTTAAGCAATCGACGTAGCTGAAACAACTTCTTAGGCGACATAATGGCGCATAAATAGCGAAGCGGTAATCCTAAACTTTTCATTCGATCTCCTGACTAACCCTTCGTTCCTCCTGACGTCAAGCCAGACACAAAATTCTTTTGTAAGAGGAAGAAGAGAATAGATATTGGTACTGCTATCAAAATTGCTCCTGCAGCAAAGAGTGTGACTTCAGGTTTTTTAGAATCTGAAATAAAGGTTTGTAAACCAACTGCGACCGTGTAAGCTTTTTGATCCCGTAAGAGGAACTTAGCCAACATGAAATCACCGAAAGGTCCCATAAATGCCCATAAGGCTTGAACAGCAATCATTGGCCGAACTAATGGCAAGACAATCTGTCCAAAAATTCGTAGGTGGCCTGCACCATCTAAGCGAGCGGACTCATCTAAATCGAAAGGAACTGTATCAAAGTATCCCTTCATCAGCCAAGCATTCATTGGAATTCCGCCGCCAACATAGATCATAATCAAGAACCAATATTCATTCAAGGCATGAAATAACCAAGCCATAACGAAGAAAGCGGTCAAAGAAGCGGTAGTTGGCACCATCTGGATAATCAAGAAGAGGATCAGACTCTTCTTCCGTCCGACGAAATTATACCGACTGTAAGCATACCCCGTCAAAGTAACAACCAGGACCTGAATAAGCATGGTCCATACGGCCACCCATAAGGTATTGAGATACCAGCGAACATAAAGCGTTTCATGGAAGAGACGCCTAAAATTTTCTAAACTAAATTGACTCTTCAAGTCTAAAGTAAAGGCCGTTACATTTCCAACTTTAAAGGCGGAAGAAACTGTAACCATTAACGGAAAGAGAATAATCACACTAAGAATTAAAAGATACAGATAAGTTAAAGAATGAGAAATCATTCGCTTCCGTTTAGTGGAGCTTTGAACTTTTAAACTAGCCATCTATCTCTCCTCCATTTCAAAAGCATGTAATTTCTTGAAAGTAACTAAAGAAATCGAAATCACAATCAGGGAAATAATCAAGGTCACCGCAGCAGCCATAGAATATTGTGGAGCGTTTTGTGTAGTTAACTTGTAAATCCAAGAAATTAAGATATCTGTGGCCCCTGCACCTCCACCTACACTACCAGGTCCTCCTTCGTTGAAGAGGTAAATCATAGAGAAGTTGTTAAAGTTAAAGGTGTATTGAGAAATAAAGGTTGGTGCAGCCACTGCAAAAATCATCGGTAAGGTAATATTTCTAAATTTTTGCCAAGCGCTTGCCCCATCCACAGTTGCGGCTTCATAGAGATCTTGAGGGATGGATTGAAGAATCCCAGAGGTTAAAACATAAACATATGGGAAACCTAACCACCCTTGAATCATAATAATCGCTACTTTTGACCAAGTTGGCTCTGTCTTCCAAGGAATTAATCCAAAATGGAGGAAAGGAATAATTTTTTCTAAGAATGGTAACACTTGAACATTCATCGCTCCAATGGAGTCATTGAAGAAGTTAGAAAAACTCATAATAGAAACGAAAGCAGGTACTGCCCAAGGTAATAGGAAAATTACCCCAAACAAGCGTTTAAACTTAATAAAAGGTTGATTGGCAATAACAGCTGTAGCTATTCCAATCACAATCTGCAAGGTGGACGCCAAAAGTGTCCAAATCACCGTCCAAGATAAGACGGCCGTAAAGGCAGACTTAAAGGTGCTTAGCCGTACGATGTTCAAGAAATTTTTAGCCCCTACCCAATCAATTAATCGGTTCGGTGGTATATGATTAAAATCATAGTTGGTAAACGCAATCATTAACGTCACAATAACCGGAAATACAATAGTAAACAGCATAATTAAGTAAGCTGGAATAATTAATAGATAAGCAAATCCGTTTTGATAGATATTTTTAAGCATACTCTTCATATCTTTTGAAACAGGATGTCCTTTTTCAATACCTTCTCTAACTATTTTGGCATCTGCCATACATATAGCATGGTAGAAAATGAACAAAATAATAGCGATAAGTTGAATAGCTCCTTCAATTAATAAAAAGAGCGAGTGGTCTTTCATCGGGGTAGTCCCTAGAGTTATCAAGCCTTGAATAGCAGGTATTCCAAACGTGACTATTTCTATGATTTCTAACAGAAACCCTACAAACAGAATGAGTCCTTTCAGTTTTTGCTGATTATAGAACTGCCCCAAGCCTGGAATGAGAGATAACCACATGGCCTTTTTCACCGAATGGTTCGCTTCTTCTTTCACTTTGGTGTCCCTCTTTTCTATGATAAAAAGGAGCCAGGCACTTCTTGTCCAGCCCCTTTTTATAAGTTTACTTTATCATCCTATTTGGCAAATTTTTGCTCAATAGCGCTCTTAATAGCTTCTACAGCATCTTTAATTGCAGTTTTTGCATCTTTCTTACCGGATGCTACATCAAAGTACATTGCTTTTCCTGGGTTCCAAACTTCAGCCATTTCAGGAATATTTGGCATTGGTTGAGAATTTTCGAATTGTTTAACAATCGCCTTGGTTAAATCTGTACCTTTTTCATCCGCATATTTACGTCCAACTTTTGTTGCTGGTACTTCTTGTGTCTTATCGAAGAATTTCTTTTGAGCTTCTTCACCTGTAATGTAAGCTAAGAATTTTTGAGCGCCTTCTTTGTTCTTAGAGTAATTGGAGATTACCCAAGCTTTCCCACCAGCAAAAGGACTATATGTCTTGCCGTTTGGTAAAGTAGGAATAGTAGTTGCTCCATAGTTAACTTTAGCTTGTTTGAAGGAAGCAGCTTTCCATGGGCCGTCAATAATAGCGGCAGCTTTCTTGCCGATAAATTGTTCAGAAGCAAAGGCTCCAGATTTAGAAGCGTCCTTCATACCTTGTGGCCATGTGTCATACCATTTCTTCACATATTCAAGTGCTTTTTCAGAATCTCCAGCAGCTAACCCGATATCTTTAGGATCTGTTCCGTTCTTCCCAAAGACATAAGCTCCATATCCTGCACTTACCCCGTAAGAATAGTAGAAGTTCGTCCAATCTGCCAAGAAACCAGTAGACTTACCGGATTCACCTTCGAAAGCATATTTAGGATCTTTTTGTAATTTTTCCAAATCTTCAAAAGTCTTAGGGGCTTCTTTGAGTAAGTCTTTGTTGTAGTAAAGAACTAAAGTTTCAATAACATTTGGTTGACCATAAACCTTGCCATCTAAAGTTACCATGCTCTTCATCTTGTCATCGTATTGGTCTGTATTTTCTAATTTAACTTCTGCTAAATGACCTTGTTGTCCTAAACCACCTACGCGGTCATAAGGTGCCATCATCACATCTGGAGCTGAACCGGTTGGACCATCTGTTGGTAAGTTCGTTAGAACATCTGATTGGTTAACTTCTTTAATTTCCAAAGTTATTTTATTATCTTTTTCAAATTTATCCTTAATGTCTTTCATGTATTCTGAATAAATTTTGTCAACGCCAACAACTAACTTAGTTTTATCGCCACTATCGGCTTTGTTTGCTGTTTTATTATCTGTTTTTTGAGAGCCACAAGCGGCTAAAGCAAGAGCTGCTGCTCCAGTAAGTAGCACTTTACGCCATTTCTTAAATTCCATATTAACTACTCCTTTATATAAATTTTATTATTCAATCGCTTACAAGATTATTATAATAGCTTTTCTTCATTTGCGCAAGCGCTTTCGCGAAATGTTTTTGAAAAAGCTTTCAAAATCTTTTTTCCTTTCACTCTATCAACTGTTTTCTTTTTTAGATGGGAGCCTTTATAAAACTCACTTCAAACCCTCCATACCCTATATATTCTCCTTCTCTCTTCTGACTCAAGAGCGTTTCGCCTACTTGAGGAAGAAACAGAACTTGCCCAGTTTGATTAAAGCGAGCAAGTAATCTTTGTCCATCAACCCCTACTTCTAAAGCTAAAATTCCATTAGCTTCTTCTGTTAAATGAAAATCTCCAAAAATTTGTGGCAAGCAAGTGCGTCTTAAATGAATCAATTGCTTGACAAAATCTTTCATTTCTGAATCAACTTGATCTATTTTCCAAGCCATTGCTCGGCGATTATCAGGATCCTCTCCCCCTTCTAATCCCACTTCTGTTCCATAATACAAGCAAGGACTGCCCGCCTGTAAGAAAAGAAAAGTAAGGGCTGCTTTGACGAAATCTTTATTTCCTTTTGCTAAGGTAAGAATCCGTGGAGTATCATGCGAATCTAATAAATTCAACATCGCTTCAGTAACCTGACGGCGATATTTCATTTGTTGAGCAATCACTTGATGAATAAGTTCTGCTGTATCTATCTCTCCTGTCAAAAAATACTGCTTAATCGATTCAGCGAGATTATAATTCATGGCAGCATGATACTCATCGCCATTGAGCCAAGCTTGCGCATTATGCCAAACCTCTCCCACTGTATAGAAATCTGGTTTGATCGCGGTCACTTTCTGACGAAAAGCTCTCCAAAATTGATGATCAATCTCATCACTCACATCCATCCTCCAAGCATCAATGTCATAGTTTTCAATCCAGTAGCTGGCAATATCCAAAAGATAACGCTTCACTTCAGGATCTGCAGTATTCCATTTAGGCATTCTCGGTTCATAACCAAAAGTATCATAATTTAATTGTTCAAATCTCTTCTCCATATGGTCATAGTCCTGCCAGACCGGATAGGAATAAATATGAAACCAGTCCTTATAAAGAGAATTCTCTCCTTTTTGAATGACATCTTGCCAATATTTGGATGTGATCCCTATATGATTGAAGACAGCATCTAACATCACCTTCATGCCGCACTTATGAGCCTCTTCTACTAAATGTTTAAAAATTTTTCCATCTCCAAAATGTGGATCAATTCGATAATAATCCACAGTGTCATATTTATGGTTACTTGGCGATTCAAAGATAGGGCAGAAATACAAACCGTTAATGCCAAGATCCTGAAGATAATCTAAATGTTCAATGACCCCTTCTAAATCTCCACCATAGAAATCCCAATGTCCCGGTGTACGCTGAGGATCCCAATTGCAAACTTTTTTGGGGGATCGTTTAGGATTGCCATTAGCGAATCGATCCACAAAGATTTGATACCAGATAGTCTTCTTGACCCAAGTAGGTTCCTTACAGCGATCCACTTCATGACAATAAGGCAATTTAAAACCATTCATAAAGTGATTCAATTGCTCCTTTTGATTGGGAATAACTCCTCGATCTCCATACAGGAGCTTGAGGCCTGCTTGGTCTTCTAACTCAAAAATATACTGAATACGATGGTGAGAAACTTTTACCTTACTTTCAAAATAATCATAATACTTATCGGTCAAAATTTTCTGCATAGGAACGCAATGCTCATATCCCTTAAGATAGAAAATGCCGGTATCTCCATAATGTAAGCGAGCACCTCTCATATCGCCTTTTTGAGTTCTGAGGCGAATGTGCATGGTTTTCTCATCATATAAGTAAGCAAATTCTGATTCTGGGCGGTGATAGACACTCGTAATTTCCATTGATTTTTCTCCTCTTTTTTATTTTTTAGTGCAAACGATTGCTTGCTTAAGTGAGTATTTCCCTAATAAGTAAGCCACTATTTATTTCGTTCCAATGTAGAAGCTCTTCACACCATGCTTATTATTTCATAATGCAATCGCTTACGCAATCTTTTCTTTTCAGAAAAAAAGCGTTCCTTTTTAGAGAACACTTTTGAACTACTTCATTAACTCTGCTTCAACAATTTCGTAAAGGTAACGCGTACTTCCATTGGCTTGGTCTTCTAAAACATCAAATAAAATTTGAACCGCTCTTCTCCCTAATTGTTGACTATTTAAATTAAAGTAAGGATGTCTGTGATCTTGAGGATTGGGTTCAGCAGCAAAAGATTTAAACGTTCCTGTCATTACCTGATGCTTATGGAAAACTTCTAAAGCTTTTTTGACCCCTCTTGCCACTAAATGGTCAGCAATTAATAAGCCATCATAATCTTTTGCTTCTAAAAGATCCTCCATCAGTTGGTAACCATCTCTCGGCAAAAAAGTCAAATCATTGTACACATCTTCCGGATAAAAAGGAAGGTCAGCCTCTTGTAAAGCTGCCTTAAAACCAGCAAGTCGTTTCTGAACGAAATATTGATGGCTATCTCCACCCACATAAGCTAACTTCCTACATCCGCCCTGAATTAAAACCTCTGTTAATTCTTTCGCTACTGAAAAATTATCATTATCTACAGCATTCAACTGCCCATTTTCTGGAGTTCCCATAACTACAGCTGGGAAATTAATGCTTTTTATAAATTCCAAAATAGGATCATTATCATTGGCATATAAAAAGATTAGCCCCGCAACTTGCTTTCCCTGAACCATTGCTTCCACATGTTTTTTCCGACGTTCAGGCGTATCCCCTGTAGAGAGCATAAGTCCGTATTCCTTAGTGGATGCTGCTTCTGTAATTCCTCTAAGAACGGTTGGGAAAAATGGATTTTGATAGAAAGCATCACTCGCTTGAGGAAGGACTAGCCCAATCGTTTGTGATTGGCGACTGGCTAAACGACGCGCGTTATAATTTGGAACATAGTTCATTTCCTCCATTACACGACGCACACGTTTTTTTGTTTTTTGACTGATGGATGTGCTATCCGATAAAACACGAGATACCGTTGATGGAGCTACTCCAGCTCGCTCGGCCACATCTTTAATCGTTACTGTCAAAGTCTTTCTCCTCCTCTCTTATTTTCTTATAATAGCAGAAAAAATGAGGAACGTACACGCTCTTTTTATTTTATATCAAGCAAAATAAATTTTCTACGAAAGCGGTTGCGTTAGTTTATTTTTGTGTTTATAATGAAGAGGATTGAAGACTAACTCTTTTTGAGAAGTTAGCTCCATTCTCAGTACTTTAAGAAGGAGACGTTGATTGGCTATCTCGCCTTCTTCCATGATTATGTTATGAATTTATTAAAACCATAAACAAATAAAGGAGATACTCATGCATAAAATAGAAATTCTCGCTGATCATATGTATCATAAACCTATCGATTCTCTCACTTCAAGAGAACTTTACGAAGTATTACTTCACTATGTGAAAGAAGAAGCTGCCTCTCGTCCCCTTAATTCCTCTAAGAAAAAACTTTATTATTTATCCGCCGAATTCTTAATTGGAAAATTACTCAGCACCAACCTCATTAATCTAGGGGGTTACGACGAAGTTAAAGACCTACTCGCCGAACATGGTCAATCCTTAAATGATGTAGAAGATGCTGAACAAGAACCTTCCTTAGGTAATGGTGGCCTTGGCCGTTTAGCTGCATGTTTCTTAGACTCTATCGCTTCTCTAGGAATTACGGGAGATGGTGTGGGGTTAAACTACCACTTTGGTTTATTTAGACAAACTTTGGATCACAACGAACAAGGTACTCTTCCTGATGAATGGTTAGATGCTGATACCTGGTTAGAAAAAGAAGAAGGTAAATCTTACGAAGTCCCTTTTGCAAAATTTACCCTTCATTCTACACTCTATAACATCGATGTTTTAGGCTTTGAAAAAGAAACCAGAAACCGTCTTCGCTTGTTTGATTTAGACAGTGTATCCAGTGACATTATCGAAGAAGGCTCTATTCAATTTGACAAGACAAACGTCGAAAAGAACTTAACTCTCTTCCTCTACCCTGATGATTCTGATAGAAACGGTAACTTACTCCGAATCTATCAACAATACTTTATGGTATCCAACGCAGCTCAATTAATCATCGATGAAGCGCTTGAAAAAGGCAGCAACTTACACGATTTAGCTGACTTTGCTACTATTCAGATTAACGATACTCATCCAACCTTCGTGATTCCAGAACTTATCCGTTTACTCACTACCCGTTACGACTTCAGCTTTGAAGAAGCCGTGGCTATTGCGCGTAAAACAGTGGCCTTTACTAACCATACTATCCTAGCAGAAGCGCTTGAAAAATGGCCAATGTCAGATATCGAAGAAGTTATTCCTGATATTGCCGCTATCATTCGCCAATTAGATCAACTTGTTCGCCAAGAATTTCCAGGTAACCAAAAAGTAACAGTCATCGATGACCAAAATCGAGCACATATGGCACATATTGCTATGCACTTTGGTTACAGCATCAATGGAGTGGCCAAACTTCATACTCAAATTTTGAAAGAAACTGAACTCAATGATTTCTATCAAATTTACCCTGAAAAATTCAATAACAAAACTAACGGCATTTCTTTCAGACGTTGGATCATGAGCTGTAACCCTTCCCTTGCCCGTCTTTTCGATCAATTGATCGGTTCTTCTTGGCGACATGATGAAGACTTAACCGGTCTAGAGAAATATATTTATTCTGAAAATGTTCATCAAAACTTAGAACACATCAAAGAAGCCAACAAAGAAGCTTTAAATGTTTTCCTAGACCACAATCAAGGCGTTACCTTTAATCCAAATTCTATTGTTGACGTTCAAATCAAACGCTTCCACGAATATAAACGCCAACAAATGCTAGCGCTCTATATTATTTACAAATATCATGCCATTAAGAATGGGGACATTCCAAAACGTCCAATCACCATTATCTTCGGTGGGAAAGCAGCTCCAGCTTATATCATCGCTCAAGATATTATCCACTTAATTATGACCTTGTCTGATCGCATTAAGAACGATCCAGACGTTAGTCCTTACCTTCAAGTTATTATGGTGAAGAACTACAACGTCACTGCTGCAGAACATCTCATCCCAGCTGCTGATATTTCAGAACAAATCTCCCTTGCTTCAAAAGAAGCCAGCGGAACGGGTAATATGAAATTCATGCTCAATGGGGCCTTAACCTTAGGGACTATGGACGGCGCTAACGTTGAAATTGCTGAACGCGTTGGTCAGGATAATATTTATACCTTTGGCCGGTCAAGTGAAGGCATTGTAAACCTCTATGCAACCCATGGCTACCATCCACAAGACTACTATAACCGCCCAGCTATCAAGGCTCTTGTCGATGATATCGTTAGTGAGGATATATTGAAACTCGGCAATCCAGAACGCCTCAACCGTCTCTATAATGACATCAAAGGCAAAGACTGGTTCATGGCTATGATTGATATTGAAGAATTCATTCAAACCAAAGAAAAAGTTTACCAAGACTACGAAGACCGCAAGAGCTGGTTAGCTAAAGTTGTTAAAAATATTGCCCAAGCTGGCTACTTCTCTTCTGACCGAACTATCAGCGACTACAACCAAGATATCTGGCATTTAGAAGAACATTAATCCTAAAAAAATATAATAAATATATCGCAAAAAAACTCACAGGGCCTTCTCTGGGCGAATAAGAAGGTCCTGTGAGTTTTAATTTGCTACTTATTCAGAAAGCTCCCTCTTATAAAAGTTTTGAAGGCGCTCTTAAAAAGATTGAATTCTCTTACTTTGTCAACATTCTTTTTCCTCTTCTGACTTAAAAAGTCTTGACCTCCCTAAAAGGCCAAGACTTTTTATTTCGTTTCTATTTGTAAGAACTGACGAATCCTAGCTGCTTTCTTCGTACCTAGAACAACATCTAATTGATGACTCTTTGCAATCGATAGAATATAAATCCAACCGCCTAAAAGTCCAATCACTGCTAATTCGATCAAGGCACCCAAACGATTAGTAGGGCCAACCCAGCCTTTCATTAAAATGAGGAGAAGGCCTCCTCCTAAAACCATCCATCCACTTGCTTTGAATGCTCCTAACAAACGTTTAATAACCGCTTGAGCCGATAGATTCACTCGGCCGTGGATAACCATAAAATAGTAGGCACACATATAAACAAAAGCCAAGAGGGACGCATACATGGCACCTTCACTTCCAAAAACACCTAAGAGTGGGAATTGAATTAAAAGTTTCATACCTACGCCTAACACAATTCCAAACATGGCTTTCTCCTGTTCATCCATAGATTGTAAGGTCATAACCAAAACATAGAAGAGGCCCATCGGAATTGCCATCAAACATGAAATTTGAAGATACCATTCTCCTAAAGGATCATAAACGCCGTACAACAATTGGTAGATTGGCCCCGCCACCAAGGCTAAGCCTAAAGAGGCTGGTAACATCACTAAAGCAAATAAATTTAAAGTGTGGAGAATCACTTCCCGGGTTTTCTGGAAAGTTTTCTTCATTTCTTGAGCACTTAATTTTTCCACTGGAACATGGGTAAGTTCTCGAATGTAAGTATCGGTAACCACAGGGACTGTGGTCGAAGAGATCGCTGTTGCGAATGACAGGATAATCTGAATAACCCGCCGTGCATTCGCATTAAATACTCCATATTCATACACCAACTGATCATGACTCAGGCCGCTCACTCGTTGCATAATCGGAATATAGGTATTCATATCGACCAGATTGATCATCTCGATAATAGACCCCGTAATCACAAAAGGAATAGCAATTTTAAAGATCTCAAGTAAAAGGCTGCGGGTAGAGACAGGATTAGTATCCACATAGCCCTCTGGTACTTGATAATAACTTCTTCCCCTCCAGTAATAATAACCGAGAGTTAAGATAGCCACAAAAGCTCCTATAAAAGCTGCAAATGTCGAATGAGCTACCGCTGTCGCAACGGACCCATCTAAAACTTTTCGTATCAAATAAACAGTTAGTAACATGTAAAAGACTCTAGCGATCTGTTCGGTTACTTGAGAGACAGCGCTCGGCTTCATTTCAAGGTAAGCTTGGAAAAATCCCCTAAAAATCGATAAGACTGGAATCAAGGCGAGAGCAGGTACCAATGATCGAATAACTAAAACCACTTCTTCTTCACTTGCTGCCGGTAAATTTTTCGATAGAACAGGCGCTGCTAGGTATAATACCAAGGCACATACCAGTCCTGTTACCGTCATCATCACCGTCCCGCTTTTGAAAAGGCGCTGACTTGTGCCATACTGTCCCCGTGCCATATAATTGGTCATCTGTTTAGAGATAGCGGCTGGAACCCCAGCAATGGCAATCGATAAAAAGATCGAATAATAATTATAGCCAATACTATAAAGGGCGTTGGCCTGCGTTCCAGTATGAGGATCGCCAATCCACCTCATCCAAGGAATAATATACAAAACTCCCAAGATCCGAGAAATCACACTGGCAATGGACATCCAGGCAGATCCCTCATTTAATTTTTCTTTGGCGCGTTCATCTCGGTTGAGCGCCTGCTGTTCTTCTGTCTTATTCGGCATGTTTCTTCTCCAACTCTTCTTCAATAATGTTTTCAGTCCTATAATCTTCTCCATTGTACTCAAATTCTATGATCAATTCAATCATTGAAGAAGATTCTTTTAAGAACTTCCTTTGACAGAAAATCCCCCAACCTACTCTACCTTAGGAGGAGGCTGGGGGGGAATCAAGTGATCTATTAGTAGGAGAAAGTCATTTCTTGCCCGGCTTCGCAGGAGAAGGATTCCCTTCTTTCCGTCTTCAGGTCTTTCTCTAAAGACTTCATAAAGAGATAGAGAAGCCTCCATAACCTAAAAGGATCCAAAAAGAAATCAACCGCCACTCAGGGTATAAGGCATTCAGACTAAAGAAAGACTCATTCAAGCAACCAAACATAACCAGCACTTTCCCCAAGATTTTTTGTTGTCTGGCTTAGCACAGACTTGATAACTTCTCCAAAGGAACTTGGCAAAAAAGAGGCAAGTCATAAGGCCCATGATCCCTGAAAAGAGCGGTTCAGTCACAGAATGCGTAAGAGCTACCACATTGGCCACACTTGAAACAATAAGGGGAACCAATAACTTCCTAGGATTCATGCTTACCACGTTCCAATTACTGGATTAGGAAACTTTCCATTCCACTCTACAACCATATAAAGTCCTTGTCCATTATAAGAAGCTTGAAGAGCATAATAGCAAATTACCGAAATGCCACCAAACGCTCCTATCATAGCTCCTATAACTGTCCCTATCCCTGGTGTAGCTACTACAGTTCCTAATGCAGCTGTCATCGCAACTGGTCCAGCTTGCGCAGCAGCAAGTAAAAATTGTTGTACTTCAGGATGTGTAAAATAAATCTTCCAATCTGAAACAGTTACACGATCTGTATATCTTTGTTTGGTCATTTTTGAAAAAGCGATTAATTGTTCTACTTTTTCACATTCAACATCTGTAAACTGATAAATTTCTTTTAATTCCTCTTTGGAAAGGTCTAAATAAAGTGTTCCTTGAAAATCTATTTTGAAATACATCAAAACTTTGGTTAATTTATTTAGAAATTCTTTGTTCTCACGAGAAATGCTTTTAGAAATAAGATTTGATTGATCAGATACAATAACATCACTTTTCAAACTGTCTGCTTTAACTACTGAAGATTGGAAACACAAACAAATAAACGCCACAACAAACAAACTAAAAAATATCTTAATAGGTCTCTCAAATATTTTCATATCAGTCCTCCATTGGGTATCACATTCGCTAAAACGTTCATCTACTTTTCTAATCGATGCATCAATTTTCAAATAAATTTATAAAACTCTTTATACCTAGTTTTCAAGAAAGCGCCTTCTTATCTTGCCCTTATCATTTATTGTCAATGCTGTTAATGTCCTTTTTATCTTAAAACATCCATTTTTAGAAAACGATTCTTTATTTATATTTTTATAGAAATAAGAACCTCATAGAATATAAATTATCCCATTCTCTCTTCTTTATACTTTTCTACACAAGCTTTCCTATTTCCGATTATTCTACAAAATAAAAAGAAACTCTTTAGACTTCAACAGCTCGCTATCCACTAGCAAGAACTTGTTACTTCCTAAAGAGTTCCTTATAATCAAAATAAATAAAATTTTACTAATTTTTCTCTAACCTTCTGCTCTCTTCTCACGACAAGACTGTGCAAAAGTTGCAAATTTTTCTCCAAAAGCTTCGAAAGCCATTCCTTCTTGGTTGACCTTAGGTTTTTGAATAGAAGTTTGAACGACTTGACTCAAGCTGTCCACCGCAAATTTTGTGCTTTCTTCTAAGGAAGCCCCATTTTCCATTGCTCCCACTACAAGACTAGCAAAAATATCACCCGTCCCATGGAAGCGGCCAGCAATAAAGGGGGCCTGTAAAAGTTTCTCAGTGTGAGTGGATGGATCAGAAACATAGGCTCCTATTTGTCCCTGACCGTCATAACCAGCCCCAGTCACGATAAGAGCGGTTGACTTGCTCTGATGACTAAGCGTATCGACGGCAGATTGAATATCTTCCAAACCAGCTACGCCTTCCTGATAAGGGAGGTCAAATAACAATGCCAATTCCGTTTGATTAGGAAGCAAGACATCTGCCAGTTGCGCTAAACTCTTCATTTTTTGAGCATACGCCGCATCGAAACCTGTATAAAATTCTCCATTATCTGCCATCACAGGATCTAAGTAAAACTTAGCGCCTGGCTTCAATAGGCTTGGAAGTTCTTGAATGAGGAAGTCAATCTGATCACTGCTTCCTAAATATCCAACATAAGCGGCATCAAATTGCAGGCCTAGTCGCTTCCAGTGAGCCACAATTTTTTTCATTTCTCCACTTAAATCCAAGAAAGTAAATCCTTCAAAACCTGAGCCTGTATGAGTAGAGAGAAGTGACGTGGGAAGAAGTGTCCCACTCACTCCCATCATACTAAGTAAAGGTAGGGCAACTGTTGAAGAACACTTTCCATAACAAGAGATATCATGAACGAGTAACACATTGCGCATGTTCTCTCCTCCTTAGTCTTTATCCCTTCACCACAAAATTCACTAATTTACCCGGTACAGCAATCACTTTAACAACAGTTTTGTCTGCAATGAGAGATTGAACACTGGCTTGTTTTTGAATAAATTCCCTTAAGCCTTCACGGTCCAAATCTGTCGGAGTCATTAAACGCTCACGGATCTTCCCGTTCACTTGAACCACAACTTCCACTTCTTCTTCTTGAAGTTGACTTTCATCATAAGTTGGCCATGGTACATAGGAAATTCCTTGTTGACCGGTCACAATTTCCCAGAGTTCTTCACCTAAGTGTGGGGCTACAGGTGCTAATAATTGAATAAAGCCCTTCACATATTCATAAGGTAAATTGTCCACCTTATTGGCCTCATTAACGAAGACCATTAATTGAGAAATTCCTGTATTGAAATGAAGTTTTTCAAAATCTTCTGTAACTTTCTTAACAGTTTGATTGTAAATCTTGTCGAGTTCACCCGTATTGACAGTTGTGACATGATCTCTCAAGCGTCCTTCGCTATCTACAAACAAACGCCATACACGATCCAAGAACCGACGAGCCCCTGCTAGCCCTTCTTCGCTCCAAGCAATCGACGCATCCAAAGGTCCCATAAACATTTCATAAAGGCGAAGCGTATCTGCTCCGTAACGTTCGACAATATCATCCGGATTGACCACATTTCCTTTAGATTTTGACATCTTTTCATGGCCTTCTCCTAAAATCATCCCTTGGTTAAATAATTTTTTGAAAGGTTCAGGCGTTGGAGAAATTCCGATATCATAGAGGAAGAGATTCCAAAATCTTGCATACAATAAGTGAAGAACGGCATGTTCAGCTCCCCCAATGTAGAGATCCACATTCATCCAGTACTTGGCTGCTTCTTCACTAATTAATTCTTTGCCATTGTGTGGATCACAATAACGAAGGAAGTACCAAGAAGATCCTGCCCATTGTGGCATGGTGTTGGTTTCCCGTTTTCCATGTAAACCTGTCTTTTCATCGTAGACATTAATCCAGTCTTCAAAATTGGCCAATGGCGATTCCCCAGTTCCTGAAGATTTAATGTCGCCGCCTTCTGGTAGAAGTACAGGAAGATCTTCTTCTTTGACAACTGTTGTTGTCCCATCTTCCCAATGAATCACAGGAATAGGTTCTCCCCAATAACGTTGACGAGAGAAGACCCAGTCTCTTAATCGGTAAGAAACTTTAGATTTACCGAGGCCTTTTTCTTCTAAGTAAGCAATTGCCCTTTGCATAGCGTCTGCTTTGTTTAAGTCATCCAAAAAGTCAGAATGAATATGCTTGCCGTCTCCAGTATAAGCTTCCTTGGAGAGATCTCCTCCTTCAATGACTTGTTTAATAGGAAGGTCAAACTGATGTGCAAATTCATAGTCTCTCTGATCATGTCCAGGGACGGCCATCACAGCTCCTGAGCCATAAGAGATCAAGACATAATCCGCTACCCAAATTGGTAACTTCTCTTGATTAATAGGATTGATCGCATAGGAACCGGTGAAGACACCTGTTTTTTCCTTGGCTAAGTCTGTCCGCTCTAAGTCAGATTTATGACTGATCGACTCAATATAATCCTCTACAGCCGCTTGATTCTCTGGAGTCGTCAATTCTTTAACGAGAGGATGTTCTGGGGCTAAAGCACAGTAGCTTACCCCAAACAAAGTGTCTGGGCGAGTGGTAAAGACTTGGAAGCTTTGATCACTATCTGCAACTTTAAAGGTGACTTCTGCCCCTTCTGAACGGCCAATCCAGTTTCTTTGCATTTCTTTAATGCTTTCTGGCCAATCTAAATCATCTAATCCTTCTAACAAACGATCTGCATAAGCGGTAATCTTTAAGACCCATTGTTTCATTGGGCGGCGTTCTACTGGGAAACCTCCCCGTTCACTCTTACCGTCAATTACTTCTTCATTAGCTAATACAGTTCCTAAACCTTCGCACCAGTTAACAAGAATCTCATCTTCATAAGCTAAGCCTTTTTCATAAAGTTTTGTGAAAATCCATTGAGTCCACTTATAGTAATGAGGATCTGTCGTAGTAATTTCTCTATCCCAATCATAAGAAAGTCCTAGAGATTGAATTTGTCGTTTAAAAGTTTTGATATTTTTCTTTGTGAAGCCCTTAGGTGTATGTCCTGTGGTTAGGGCATATTGTTCTGCTGGCAATCCAAAAGCGTCCCAGCCCATGGGATGCAAAACATTAAAGCCTTGAGCCCGTTTCATCCGAGACATAATATCTGTTGCCGTATACCCTTCTGGATGCCCGACGTGAAGACCTGCTCCTGAAGGATAAGGGAACATGTCTAAGGCATAATACTTAGGTAAACTTTTGTCTTCCAAAGTTTTAAAGCTTTTATTCTCCTGCCAATACTTTTGCCACTTCTTTTCGATTGTCTTGTGATTAAACACCATTCTTCTAACTCCTCTCAACTATCTGATATTCCTAAAAAAGGGTACAAAAAAAGCCCTTCTATGCTGTTGCATAAATAGGACGACGCATCGTGGTACCACCTATCGTTGGTTCTTATCTTCCCCTTAACGCGGGTGAAACGGCACACATGTGCTTGAATCCTTGGCTGAGTTCACCATTCAGATAGGATGTTTTCACCAACCACATCCTCGCTTTTTTACCTTTACTGGCTACTAGGTCCAATTCCTATTCATATACTGGTATTCTATCACGCTTTCGTATGCTTTTCAAATCTATTCTGGGGGAATTTCAGAGTAAAAACTTTTCTTCCAACTTTTTTCAAAAATAGATTTCAAATAAAAAGCCCTCAAAAGTTAGATTTTATCTATACTTTTGAGGTCAATTATCTAATTATTTAATTTTTGAAACTTACCTCATGCATCATTATTTTAAAGTAACCATGCAAGCGATATCTCCTGCGTGTATTTCCCCTAGGCTCTCAAAAGAAATTGATGCTATTTTATCATTTCCATTTGTAAAAACTAAAACGCAAGTTTTTTCAACATTCTCTACTGAGTAAATAGACTCAATATCCATCTCGGTTAACAAATCACCTGTTTCAACATGGTCGCCTTCTTTAACAAACGAATTGAAGGGCTCGCCATTTAATTCAACAGTATTGAATCCTAAATGAAGCAATACCTCTAACCCTTCATCAGTAGTAATTCCAATTGCATGTTTTGTTGGAAAAACTATTGATATTTTTCCAGATATCGGAGCTTTAATTTTTCCATCAATAGGTTCAATCCCAAACCCATCTCCTAAAAGCTTTTGTGCAAATACTGGATCCCCTACTTCTTCAAGAGCTACATACTTTCCATTAGCAAAAGCGTGCACACTCTTTTTTATTGCCTTTTCTTTTTTAAAAAATCCAAACATTTATCTTCTCCTTAGCTATTCTACTATAGTTAGTAAAGACGTTATATCAGAGTACTATATGTATTGATTCCATATAATTTTCTAGTACCTATTTATCTATGTCCAGTAGCCATTTTTAACCAAGTTAGCCTTCTGCCTTTAACTGTAAGACATAGTTGATAAATATTTTCAGGGACGGGCATCCAACTTATACCAACATCGCCAATAGCATGAATATCAGCACCAGTCTGTTTGGACATTACTGCACATTTGCGAACAGTATCTTCATCTGCCCCCTCCACAGATCCATCTAAAAAGTTCATTACTAAAACTCCATTTTTATAGGTATGGGCTAACTTCACTAGTTCTCTGATCTCGTTAACTACTACGCCAGTACGAGATCCTGGCATAGGCAAGCAAATGACATCAGCACCAGCATCAATTAATTCTTTAATATATTTCTTAGACTCTTCAAAGAACAGAGGATCTCCTAGGACTTTCTCTCTGGTTCCATCTTCCCATTTTCCAGACCAAATCATTATATTGTCCCCTAAGATATCTTTAGCGTTTCTTGTCGCTTCAACTATTGTATTCATAGTCGTTCCTGATCCTGGATTTCCTCCAAGAATAACAAAATCTGCTCCTTCATCTTTAAGTTTTAGTAAGTTCTTTCTACTTGCAATTCGTTCAGGACGAATTAATTGCACGCTTGATGCTGCTGAAGAACTAGCATCATCTTCTAGACCACATTCTAGATAAATGCCTAAAGGTCCTGTAGTAATCTCTCTTATTTCCTTTAAAGATAAATACTTATTTGTAATTTGCCCCTCTTCATATATTGGCGTTTCAAAAGCAGGCATAGGACTCCCATCCATTGGATAACCATTAAATAAAACCATATCTGCACCAAATGCAAATGACAACTCAACATTAGTAGTATCTTGGATTAATGACCCAAACCCAACATAATTTTGAACTAATACTCCCCTGCCTTCACTTGCTTTAATACTTGCCTTTAATTCCTGACTACTAACCTCTTTAAATTCGCTTTTACTACAATTTATTAGTCGTCACATACATTAAGCTCCTTTATTTAATATTTAAAATTAAACTTCGGGTTCTTTAAAACCAAATAAATAAGTTAGTACTGCTGAAACAACTACACAGATGCTAAGCCCGATGACTGCATGTAAAAAATTGCCTGGTTCTCCACCAACAAATGTTGGTAAGGTTGTTAATCCACCGAAAACCATTGCATGAGCAGTGACATGATTAAGCCCTAAATAAGCACCACCGATAGCTCCTCCAATTAAAGCAGCGACAAATGGACGTTTACGAGGAATAGCTACACCATAAATAGCAGGTTCTGTAATTCCTGAAAATGCAATAGTTAGAGCAGTGGTTAAAGCAAATTTCTTAACCTTACCTTGTTTGCTTTTTAGCCATACACCAATAGCCGCCCCCATCATGGCAAAGTTAGTTGCGAAAGTAAATGGAACAATATAGTCATAACCTTGTTGAGCTATATTTTGAATCATAATAGGGTTGACAGCCCAGTGTAAGCCCACCGAAACAAGTGCATTCCAGCCTCCACCTACAACAATCCCCGCAATAAGTGCATTGGACTCAATTAATCCGTTAATAATTGTAGCAATAAAGTTACTCAACCATACCGTAACTGGTCCAATAGTCATAAGTGTAAATGGGATCATGATTAAGAAACTAAACAACGGAACAAAAACTAAATGTCCGCCTTCTGGAATAATTTTCTTCAAGAATTTTTCTAAATAAGAATACAGCCATATAGCCACAACGATCGGTAAGACAGTAGAGGAATAGTTCATTAAGACTACTGGTATACCAAAGAAGTTTGTTGTAGCCCCATTTCCTATATTGCCCATCATAGCTATTACATCAGGGTGAATCAAAGCAGCGCCTATAATCATTGCAAATATAACATTTACATTAAAATAACGTGCTGTCGTATACGCTAATAATACGGGTAAGAAATAAAACACCGTCATAGCACATATGGTTAAAATTTTATAAGTACCTGACGTTTCAGCTATCCAGCCTAATTGAACTGATAATAGGGTCAAACCACGAAGAATACCTGCACCAGCAAAAGCTGATAACAAAGGGGCAAATATACCAGAAATAACAGTGAAAATATTTTGCTTGGTTTTCTCGCCTTCTTCTATCGACGATGACTCATCTGTTATTCCTCTTATTTTTTGTAATTCATCGTATACTTGAGTAACTTTATTTCCGATAATAATTTGATATTGTCCCCCTTTTTGAACGACTGAAATAATATCATCTTTAGCATTAATTTCTTTGGTATTTGCTTTAGACTCGTCTTTTAAATTAAAGCGTAATCGTGTAGCGCAGTGAGTAACATTATTAATATTGGATTCACCGCCAACTTTATCTAGTATAAACTGAGCAATCTCTTTAGTAGTCATTGTTAGACACCTCCCTTTCTTTAACAATTCAACTTAATATTACTATCATTATCTAAATTTTGTTTCTCTTCAATTTCAGAGATCATTTCTACACGTTTTGCATGACGACCACCTTCGTATTCCGCACTAAGCCATTCTTCAACAATCATTTTAGCTAATTCTAAACCAACTACACGTGATCCAAATGCAAGGATATTAGTATCATTATGTTGTCTTGATAATTTGGCAGAATAAGGTTCGCTACAGCATACAGCTCTAACCCCTTTTACTTTATTTGCTGCAATAGAAATACCTACACCTGTACCACAAATTAATACCCCTTTATCATATTCTCCGTTAACTACTGATTCGGCTACCTGTTTAGCATAAATAGGATAATCTGTTCTTTCAGTCGTATAGGTTCCAAAATCTTTAACTTCATGCCCCAACTTTTTTAAAAATTCGATAATTTCAGGTTTTAATAATTGTCCTACGTGATCTCCACCAATTGCTATTTTCATCATCGTATCTCCTTATATTTATTAATGCTTCTTAGTAATTTTTATATTCTTGAATTAATTTTTTATAGCTTTTTTCTTTTCCAAATAACGCGGAAGTACCTAAAATAAAACCTCTAACCCCCTTTTGAGATAAAGTTTTAATCCTTTCCGGCGAAATCGCTCCATCAACACTTATTTCAAAATTATATTTTCCTTTTAAATCCAGTAAGCGATCGATTTTATCATCCACAAAAGGTAAGTATTTTTGCCCTGCAAAACCAGGGTTTACAGTCATGACCAATACGTAATCACATAATGGAAATAATTCTTTTACCATTTCAATAGAAGTCCCAGGATTAATAGCTATACCAGCTTTTTTACCCTTAGCACTAATTTTCGCTAAAGTTCTAGCTGGATGCATATCAGCTTCTGGATGAAAATAAATAATATCTGCGCCTTTATCAGCGAAGAATTCAACATATTCAAAGGGATTAGAAATCATTAAATGAACATCAATGAGTTTATCAGTTGCTTGACGAATAAATTCTAAATCATGAAGTCCCATTGCAAAATTAGGTACAAAATCTCCATCCATAAAATCTAAATGATATTCATCTGCGCCAGCTTCATCCAATTCTTTAATTTCTTTTTCTAGATTTCCATAATTAGCACACATCATCGACGGACAAATCCAAATTTTTTCCATGAGTATCTCCTAACTTTTTTCATAAAATAAGTTTTAATACCTAGGGTAAACGTTTACCTTAACACAAAATATGATAACATTATCATATAATTATTGTCAACTATATTTAAAAAGATTGTGAGATAAAGTGTATAATGAAGAAAATATCGATTAAGGATATCGCTGAATTAAGCGGATATTCAATAGCAACAGTTTCAAGAGTGATTAATAAAAAAGGAAAGTATTCTAAAAGAACGGAAGAAAAAATTCTGAAAATAATTGACGAAACTGATTATCACCCTAATTACAGCGCCAAAAGTTTAAGAGGAAATCAAAGCTATACAATAGGTGTATTAATCCCTGACATAACCAATAGCTTTTTTAGTTCTCTAGTGCAAGAAATTGAAAAATCCCTATTCAATGCTGGATACTCAACGATCATAACCAGCACAAATAGAAATAAAGAAAAAGAAACTCAATACATAAATACTCTCTTAGCAAAAAATGTGGATGGTCTGATCATAATTTCAGGAGAAAAAAACTTTGATATTAGCGAATACCCTCTCTTACAAGAAACACCTTTTATTTGTATCGATAGACGCCCTAGCCATAATACTCCTGCTTCATTAATATCCTCCGATCACTTTCAAGGAGCCTACGAAGCTACAAAAGCTTTATTAGACAAAAATGTCACACACCCTGTTATTTTAGTCTATGATAAAGATAACCCTTCTGCCATTGATAGAATAGGCGGCTTCAATCAAGCTATTTCTGATAATAATTTACCTTTTTATCGCGATCAGGTTTATGAATTAGGATATAAAAGTACTGATGAGATAACCAAAGCTATTAGATATATAATAGCTAAAAATAATATTGACGGTATTTTCGCTATTAATGACGATATTGCAGCTCTATCAATTTCAATAGCTAAAAATTTAAATGTTTCTATTCCAAAAGAACTTAAAATTATTGGTTTTGATAATTCGAATTTTTGTAACTATACTTCTCCTACACTGAGCAGTGTTAAGCAAGATACTAGTAGCATAGCTAAAAAATCTGTCAGTCAACTCATTAAAGAAATAGCTAATCCAAGCGCCAAAAAAAAGAAGATATTGGTACCAACAGAATTATTCATTAGAGATAGCATTTAATTTTTGAATTGTTAATCTAAACTAGAATTTTTCCTAAACTAAAACATTGATGTTTGACCTTGCCAACCTATCAACTTTAAATCTTCAAGCGATCCTCGATACCCTAGGGGTTGAAAGTTAGACTGCCTCAAGGCAAAAAATCATCTAATCTTCCCTTTTTGACACAGTTCTTTAAAAAGACTTCAATGGGGAGCGATAATTTAGAGATTTTCTTGAAATTATATTTCAAACACGGGCAACTTGACTTAATTCTTCTTGTGATATATCAGTGAAATACATCTCCTTAGGTAGAACATCTCTCCTAAGTAAAACCTTTGAATACTCGTTAAACCCACGTTGCGATGGGCAGCTAGGATCAGCGAAGTAGATGTCATTAACGTTTGCGATATCTTTCCAATCTAAAAAATCTTTATCACAGTCAACTGATTATTATTTGAAAGACGATAAAATAAAAAAGCTTTTAATAAACTAAAAAAGTATAATACAATAGATTATTACTATTTATTTAAAATTCAGTTATTTACTGGCATGCAGTTTAATGAGGCTACTGCTCTTTTTCTTAATCAATTTGATTTTAACAATCGTCAGATAAGAATTGATAGACAATATATTTATCTATTAAATGAATTTACTTTGCCTAAATGTAGCACAATAAAAACAATAGTATAGTTAGAAAAACTATTTAAAGAAAGAATTTTCCGCTTTTCCCTTTTTGAACCAGTCTATGCTAAAATAAAGAAAACTATGTAACAGGAGAGATAACCATGCAAGCTATTCATTACTATTTTATACGTCATGGTGAAACCGTCGCAAATGCGACAAATAAGGTTCAAGGGTGGACAGATTCTCCCTTAACTCCTCTTGGTAAAGAACAAATGCAACATCTTTCTCATAGCTTATCACGAATTTGCTTTGATATTGCCTTTTGCAGCGATCTGAGCCGAAGCATCACCAGCAGTCAAATTTTACTTAGTCAACAGAATAAACACATCAAAGCTACCCCTCTAAAAGAATTTCGTGAACTATACTACGGGGGGTTAGAAGGGCACGATCTCCAACAAGCCTGGCCTAAATCCTTAAGCGAGGAAGCTCTCTTTAAAGCTAAGCAAAATATTCCTCAAAACCAATGGATTCCTCAAATTATCGATACCTTGAGTCAAAGAGATCCCGAAGGAAAAGCTGAAGATTTTATGACTTTTTGGGATCGCCTAGAAGAAGGTATGCTGAAGGTCTATGATGATGCCATTGAATACCGCTTAGATCATATGACACCAGTGGTTAATGTAGCCATTGTTTCCCATCACACTCCTATTCGAAGTTTTCTTCATGAAGTTTTACCTGAATTTAATTTGGCTTCTCCTTTAGGATACGGGCACTATGGTCACGTCCTCTATCGGAACGGGAGCTATACTCTTTTAGAATGGGATCAAGCCTAATTCTAAAAAAGGCGCTAAGGAAGTACCTTAGCGTCTTTTTTTAGTTTTCATTTTTGGAAGAAGAATATCGAAAGACTTCTTTTCGAAGATCTCCTACTAAATAAAGGCTTCCAAACACGCAAATTAAAGCGTCATCAGCCTGGTATTTGCTCCAAAGATACGCTTTATCCAAGGCTTCATCCATAGAATGACAACTCGAAACCCCTACATGCTGCGTACCAGCTAAGGCTCTTACTAATTGTGCCAACTGAACAGCCGGCATGCCACGATGAGGATCCGGAGTTAAGGTAATAACTTCCTCAAATAAGGGTAACACTTCTCCAACCATTCGAGTAACATCCTTATCCTTCATCATTCCCATGATGGCTAAGCGAGGGGCAGAAGGGAAATAACTTTCTATACTATACCTCAAGGCACGAATGCCATCTAAATTATGGCTACCATCAATCACAATATCCGGCTGATGATGTACCCATTCAAAACGTCCCGGCCAATTCACCTGACTAAGGCCTTTTCTTATAGCTTCCTCACTCAACTTAAATCCTAACTCTTGCAACCATTGCAAAGCTTCTAAAGCAACAGAAGCATTCACCTCTTGATGTCTGCCTAGTAAATTTAAACAATACGTCTTTCCTTTGTAGGAAAAAATTTGCTGACGCCCTTTTCTTTCTAAATGTTCAATATCTTCTTGGTCCACTTTCCTCATTGGCGCATTTAGACGATCAGCTGTTTCCGTTAACACTTCTACCGCTTCTTGGGGCTCTGGATAGATCACAAGAGGCACGCAATATTTGATAATCCCCGCTTTTTCATGAGCAATGGCCGTTAAAGTGTTGCCAAGGTACTGCTGATGATCGTAGGCAATTTTAGTGACAACCGTCAAAACTGGAGACTTTACTAAATTGGTGGCGTCTAGACGTCCACCTAGTCCGACTTCTAAAACAACTACGTCGCACTTTTTTTCTTCAAAAATTAACCAAGCTAAAGCTGTAAATAATTCAAATTCCGAAAAATGAATATCTGTCCCCGCAATAGCTGTCTGAATACGATCAACTGTTTTTAGAAGCTGATCATCCGAGACTTCTTCTCCGTTGATACGAATCCTTTCGTTAAACCGAACCAAGGAAGGGGAGGTATACAAGCCCACCTTATAACCGGCTTCTTGTAAAGCCTTGGCAATCATCGAAGCCGTAGACCCTTTTCCGTTCGTCCCAGCAATATGCACTGTAGGTAACTTATCTTGAGGATTGTCAAAAAGTTCCATTAATCGGCGAATATTATGTAATCCTAACTTCCATTTTCCTTCTGGAGAGGTCGGTAAAGCCTCTGTTAATTCTCTGTATTCCACGTCCTTCATCTCCTATCCTTATTTTTATTCTAAAAGAGATTTCGAATGGATTCAATATTTTTCAAATGGACGCTGAGTGTTCCATCTGGATTATTTATCCATTCTACAACATTTGGATCGTAAAACAAGTCCAAAGGAATCGTTAATTCAATACCATTGGAGAGCTTTAATTTTTGACGTTGCATTTTGTTTGGAATCAACGGAGCATCCTGTCCATCTTCTAATTCAGAGAGATCGACTTCACTCATTTTTTCCATATAAGTCGTTTTTTTCCCTACATTATCTTTATAGAGTTGATCTGCCATTCTTTCATTGGAGAACCCCTCTTCTTGACTCATTTCGTGGTAGAGAATTTCTTTCGCCTTAGCCAAAGAATCATACACAGGATCATCAAAAGATTTAGCAGTAGCTTCTACGGCTTTCTTAATTTCCTTAATCGCTTCAGTCACACTCGCTTGTGGGCTTATCTTTAAAAAGAGACCACTAAAATACTCACAAGACTGCCCTTTCTCCTCTAAAACATGCTTTTTCTCAATTAAATAATAGTGCCCCGTTTTTAAGTTTACAACTAGTCCCTCATCGATAGCTTGTTTAGGTGAAGGCAAAATACTTCGATGAAGAACGAGTTCATTTTGTAAGTGTTCTTCTTCATAATTCACAAAATGAGTATAAAAAGTATTGTGATTTAACTTAAAAGCCCCTAAGTAAGTATCTCCATCTTCTAATAGAAATAAAGTCCATAACCAATCAGCAGGTGGGATGTCTGGATTATGTGCCATAATCTCTGTCAATTGCTGCGTTAACTGCTGACTTTGCCCAATAAAATCTGTTTCAGTGGCTTTTAAGGCTTTAAAGCTCGACTCCTCCCCCTTAAAATTTCCCTGCTTTCTCTTAAAACTCGTACTGACCTTTTCAATCATCGCTTCGATATACTTTTGAATATCTTCTATCGTTAAATCTAAGCCTTGTTCAGATAACACTGCTTGCCTTGTATTGCTATCATAAATATGCAAAACTGCCTGTTTAATAATGGCCATCTTTATTCCCTTCTATTATCTAATACGTTCTTTTTATTCCATAGAAAAAATGCTACACTCTCGTGTAGCACTAGCATCCTGTAATAAATTCAAATTAACTTTCTTCGCCGCGTTTTAAGGCAGGAATCACTTGATCCTTCAGATAAGCTTTAAATTCTTTTTTCACTTCTGGATGAGCGAGTGCATACTGAATACTTGCTTTCACCAAGCCTAAAGGTTCTCCCACTTCATACCAGTTACCTTCATAGTGAGCAGATAATACAGGCTGCGTCTTGGCTAATAAATTCAATGCATCTGTTAATTCTACTTCTCCTGAATGGGGATTGCGACCTACTTTTTCAATGGCATCAAAAATATCAGGCGTCAACACATACCTTCCGCAAATTGCTTTTGGATTTGCTCTATAATCGGTTGGTTTTTCAACCAAGCCTTTAATTTTAAAGACGTGATCCTTTAAAGCTTCAACTTCCTCAACAATTCCATAATGTTTCGCAGCTTCACTATCCACTTCTTGAGTTAAAATGGCGGTAGCGTTATGCTCCTCAGCAATTTGAATCACTTGCTTAGAAGCAGGAACATCGCTCCCCATAATATTATCTCCTAAGGTCAATAAGAAAGGCTCGTCTCCAACAAACGACTTAGCTTGATAAATGGCATCCCCTAGTCCATTAGGGTAATGCTGCCTTTTAAACTGAACATTAGCCAAAGTCGTTTCTTGAACCATCGCCAACAGGTCTTCTTTTTGCTTAGCGATGAGATTCTCTTCAAGCTCATAATTGGCATCAAAATGATCCTCAATCGACCGCTTATTACGCCCTGTTATAATTAAAATTTCTTCAATCCCGCTTTTAACGACTTCCTCTACAATGAATTGAATGACAGGTTTATCCATGACAGGCATCATTTCTTTAGCCATAGCTTTCGTTGCTGGGAGAAAACGGGTCCCCAAACCAGCTGCAGGAATGACGGCTTTTCTTATTTTTTGCATGTTAACTTGCTCCTTCCTTATTCACCGTGTTGGGTACGATAAGCTTCTTCATAAGCTTTCGCATATTTCGGTACATCCCCCGCTCCCATGAATAATAACACAGCTTTCTGATATTTTAATAAAGGCTGAACATTTTCTAAATCTAAATGGTAACAAGGCTTTTGAATCTTTTGAATAATATCGTAAGCAGATACTTCATGATGGTCTGTTTCTCGAGCAGAAGCAAAAATATCGCACACATACACTTCGTCCGCTAGATCCAATGCTTGTGCAAACTCATCGTGTAAAGCCTTTGTCCGTGAGTAAGTATGTGGTTGGAATACAGCAATAACGGGACGTGTTGGATATTGTTGCCGAGCAGCATCAATCGTTGCTTTAATTTCAGAAGGATGGTGAGCGTAATCATCCACAATCACATTATCTCCTAAAGGCCGCTCATTGAATCGACGTTTAACGCCCTTAAAAGTCTCAAAGGCTGCTTGAACAACTTCAGGATCCATGTCTTCTAAGCAGCAAAAGCCAATTACAGCTAAAGCATTCAAAATATTATGTTGTCCGAAAGTATGAACAAAGAATCTTCCATATTTTTCTCCATGAACATACACGTCAAACTGAGACCCTTCTGTTGTCCTGTTAATATTCTTAGCGACGATATCATAAGAATCCTCTTCCATACCATAATAAAGAATATCTACAATACCTTTAAACCGTTGAAGGTTCTTATCGCCCCCATAAGCAATCACTTTTTTCTTGACTTGTTTAGCAAATGCAAGGTTGGATTGATAAACTTCTTCTAAACTATGGTAAAAATCAGGATGGTCAAAATCAATATTCGTAAAAATAGCATAATCTGGGTGGTAAGCCAAGAAATGTTCACGATATTCATCTGCTTCTAACACAAAATAACGTGCATCTTCTAATCCCTTACCAGTCCCATCTCCGATTAAGTAAGCTGTTTTTTCAACGCTTGAGAGAACATGGGACACCAAACCCGTCGTTGAAGTTTTGCCGTGACATCCCGTAATCGCTACACTAGTAAATTTCTTAATCCATTCTCCCAGGAAATAATGATAACGCGTAATAGGGAGATTTAAAGCTTTGGCACGGACGATTTCAGGATGATCATCTTTAAAAGCATTCCCACAAATAATATGCATACCTGGTTGAATATTATCTGGATTAAATGGAAGGATTTTAATATTTGCTTTTTCAAGACCTTCCTGTGTAAAAAATTTCTCTTCTACATCTGAGCCTTGTACCTGATAACCAGATCCCGCTAACACCAAAGCCAAAGCAGACATTCCTGTTCCCTTAATCCCTGTGAAATGATAGATGACATCTTTATTCATTTTGTTTACTTTCTCCATTCAATTTCTTTTCTTGAAAAGGTGGTTTTAGTTTAGAATCTCTCGTCACTCTTTCCACAAAAGCGTGAGATTCGATTGGACGTTCATGAGCCATGATAGATTGCAAGTCCCTATTCAAGTGCCTTTTCTTCGCTTTTAAAGGAGCTTTTATCTTATTCTTAACTAAGTTATCAGAACTTTTAGGAAAATCTTTCTTGATTTCCGCTTTCTTAACCTCTTCTTTTGGCTGGATGTCGTCTTGTAACTGACTTTTAGGCAACTTCTTTTCATCCAGCAATAGCGGAAAAGACTTTTTATCATCTACAGGTTGATGATAATCTCCTTGCCAAATTGAAGGCACCTGAGTTGGCCTAAAAGGTCGCTTACTTTGTTCTGCTTGAAATTCCTTTAATTCTTGCCGTATGCGCGCTCTTTTTACTAACTTATCTTCCTTAGCCAAGAGTGCCGGTTGTTTTTCTTGATAAGAGAAAGGTGCTGTATATTCCTTTCGATGGGTCATTTCTCTCGAAAGATCTGGCTTTACAGCGTAATCCATTTCCCTCTTCTCCCTTTCTTCCAAACAAGAAGAGGGAGGCGCAGCATTCAAATAATTTGGAAAGTTCTTTTTGGCAAAAATAGGTTTCACTCTTTGCCGATTTTCACGTTTATAGAATGGTACGAAATCCATAGGCTTCATTCCCTTACGTTGACGAATAAACGGACGATTTTCCCGCATTATAAAAGTCCTTTGATTTTATCGAAGGGCGTTCCAGCAGAAATATCATCGGATAAACTCATAATCCCTATTTTTTCGTGTTCAGGATCTAACCCTAATTCATAAGCTGAACAAATCATTCCATAACTTTCTACTCCACGCAAAGTTCCTGACCAAATAACTTGACCATTTGGCATCACAGCACCAGGTAAAGCGACGACAACTGTTAACCCTGCTTCAATATTTTTAGCGCCACACACAATTTGTTGAACGCCTTCTTCTCCTAATTCTACCTTCGTTACATGAAGGTGGTCAGAATCCGGATGCTCTTCACAAGCTAACACTTTTCCTACAACAATACGCGGTTTAGATTCATACTGAATGGTTTCGAATCCTTGTTCATAGAGAAGTTGGTTAAGTTGATCCACTTGATCGGCAGTTAAAATCACATGCCCACACCCCTCAATTCCCATATAATGAGAAATCCGATGAATATTATAACCTACTGTCTCATTCGTTTTTTTATTATACAATCGTGTTACATCTGATAAAGTCTCGATTCCTAAGCTTTTTTGATCAATATCTGCAGACATAAGCATCAAGATATCGCCTACTGCCTTTGGATTATAGAAACTTAACCACATAATAATTCTCCTTTTTACTTTCCTTAATTCAGAACATTTCCATCCCTTGCATTCTGTATGCCCGACAGTTGTTTCCAACCTATACAGCATCAGCACAATTATAAACTGAAACCCCTTAAAAAGCAATTTCTCCCTCGAAAAGCCGCTTTGAGATTGCCAAGGACCTCAGGCGTGGTATAATAATTGAAATAACCTACTTAAATGTAAACGCAGGTCACCGTTTAGAAAGGATTTGTTCATGAAATCTTCAACTTCTCGTTTAAACACTTATTTTCCAAAATTGCAACATTCAGATTCCCATTTCTTTAGACTTCTTTTAGGCTGTGGAATCGTGATTGGGGGAGCTATGGGCTGCCTCCTCTACGATGCCTATCAAAGACGTCAGTGTCCAGATGGCATGGACGTTCTCAACCAAGTCAAAGCTTACTTCCAAGATCAAGGTCCGATTGAAGGGTCTTGGATGGAGCTAAAACCTGTCATCATTAATCGTTATGGACAATCTCAAGAAGTGTATTACGGGGGAATTTCCAGAAAAGAAAACGACAAAATCGTCCAATATGAATTTATGGCAGACACCCTAACCGGTCAAATTCTCACCATTTATCCCCTTTAAATAAAAAAGGTCTCATATCTCCATAATATGAGACCTTTTAGTTTAACGAAAATGCGCACTTAATCGATAGATCCTCTGACCACGCCGACTGAATTTTTCTTCATACTCAGTTTGAATATTTTCTCCCACATCTGCATGATGAAGATCTAAAGAAACCTCATCCAACCACATGCCATAATTAGCCAGTGACATCAAAGAATATTCAAATAGTCCCTGATTATCTGTCTTAAAAATCAATTGGCCGTTTTCTTTCATCACTGTTTGATATTGCTGAAGGAAATTTTTATGGGTCAATCTTCGTTTAGCGTGACGTTTTTTGGGCCAAGGATCTGAAAAATTAAGATAAATCCCTGCAACCTCATCTTCTTCAAACATCTCTGTAAGCTCTTGCCCATCTCCTCTCACAAATTTTAAATTAGGGAGTTGAGAATCTAAAGCTTTTTGCAGAGCCATCACTAACACATCTGAAATCATTTCAATACCGATAAAATTGACTTCTGGATGAGCTTGTGCCATACCAATTAAAAATTGCCCTTTTCCTGTTCCAATCTCTATCTTTAAATCTTGCTCTTTTTCAAAGACTTGTTGCCATTTTCCCTTATAATCATGAGGGGAAGTAATTACCCACTCTGGATGATCATTCAACAAATCTTTTGCCCACGGTTTATGTCTAACGCGCATGCCATTCTCCTTTTCTTTTTCAATTGAAAAGCAGGCCTCTTTACCGACCTGCTTTTTATTTTCCTTTAAAATACCGATTTGCAAAAATATGTTTCAACAATAAGATCTTTTGATTTAAGGGATACATCCTATCTTTTTCAAAATCATTCCGAATCAAAATAAGAAGATTCATTAAGGAGTACCACTCAATACGATAATAGATCTCCGCACTCACCTGCAAATGATAAAGATCAAACCAATAGTCCCACTCTTCAAAAGGAACATATTGAACCAATAACTGGGTAATATCAGACATAGGATCCGCAATTCGAACACTCTCCCAGTCTACCAAATAAAGTCTATGATCTTCAGAAAGAATAAAGTTTCTTCGATTCAGATCCCCATGGCAAACTGAACGCTTATTATTTTGAACAAAAGGAAGCGTATCATAAAGATAATCTTTCACTTGATTTAAAAAGGTTAACGAAGCCAATCTTTCAGGAATATTTTGCTCAAATGCTGCTAAAAAATCTTCTGGGTCCCAGACTTTTCCACCTATTTTAACGAGCATATTGTACAAGTTTTGAGAGGTCTGATAACGATGTAATAATTTCACCACAGTTCCTTCTTGAATTTCTTGATGCGATAAAATATGTCCAGATAACCATTCTTGAGCGGAAAAAACATCTCCATTTGCTGTCCTTTTCGTCCAGATCAATCGAGGGGTAATTCCCTCCATAGACAAGGCCGCAAGAAAAGGTGATGAATTCCGTTTGAGGAAAATTTTCTCTTGTTTATGGATTCCCATAAAGGCTTGCCCTGTATCCCCTTCAATGGGATGTAAAGTCCATTCTTGATCGAACTGGAACTCCATTTATTTTCCTCCTTACCGTATTCTACCTACACTTGCTACTGTTTTATTTTCAAACCACCAGTAAACAGTACTCTTTATTTTAGTCAGAAAAAGACTTCGAGTCAATACTTATCTTTCATTTTACTGTTATCTTTCCTAACGAGCTAAAAAGCGAGGAAGCTTAACTTTCTTCAAAAAGGCAAGCATCCCCAGTGACCCGCAAAGGAAAAGGCCAGCTAAAAAGAAAGCCTGCTGATAAGCTAATACACAGGCATAACCTCCTACTTGAAAAGCTACAGGCTGCCATAAAAATAAATTAACCCCGCGCTCTAATTCGCCATTTCCTATCGGATATAAATTTAATAGCGAATAGCCCTTGGCCAGCTTAACCAAAGGGAAAAGCTGTAAGGTGGTCAAATACGTCCACACCACAGCAAATAGAACTGTCAGCCAACACTTGGGGAAGATAAAGATTAATACTCCTCCCAGAAGACCTCCTCTCACCCAGGCAAATAAAACTTCTCGTCCGCGCCAAAAGATACGTTGCAATAAGAAATAATAAACAGATCCTCCTTCTTTAGGCGAACACAACAGGGCATCTAGAAACTTTCTTCTTTGAATCGACCGTTTTTTTATCGGTAAATCTACAAACAAAGACAATAACCTAGAAATTCGATCTTGTCGATTTCTTTCATAAGCCACCATTTCTCGCCAATCGTACGGCACACCTTGTTCCAAAGTTTGCCACTGACTCCAAGCTAGCACCACAAGAAAAGTCACAAAAATATCCGGCCATACCACAGAGGCGCGAAGACTCCAACTAAACATCCCAAAACTTAAGACAAAGCAGCAAAGAGAGAAAAGACTCCGAAAAGTCTTTTGACCCAATTGAAATCTTCGATAGGTTATGAGTAAGCGTACAAGTACTAAACCCACAGCTAGTCCCCACACTCCTAAGATTTCCCACCGTCCAAAATGCGCATAAAGTTTTAAAAAGGGGTAGGAACATCCTACACCTATACTTTGAATGAGCAAAGGAAAGCCCAAACTTTTAAGAAAAGATGCTTTCAAATATTCCTTCCAATGACTTTCTAAAGGCAGCAAGAAAAAGGGATCCGCTTCTTCCATGTAGAGGGCAATGTGACCAAGGCAAGTACTTATTAAAGCCATTAAAAGTGCCCAAACACTATCGATAAAGAAAGAGTTCTCAGGGCTTTGCTTGAGCCATAAGCTGTATTGAACCGCTAAGGATACAAGAACAAATCCGACTGCTACTATAAAGTGATCATTAAAAATATACTTGTAATATTTTTGAAGGGCGTGGCGATACTTTTTTCTTCGCTCGATGAATAAATTAGTGAGCATGAGGCATCACTCCCCTGGCTAAATCAATATAGAGTTCATCTAAACTTGCCTTAGGCCTATCGAATTGTCGGCGAATCTCCTCCAAATTTCCCATTGCTTGGATGCGTCCTTGCTTAAGGAAAACAAAGCGATCGCAATAATGTTCTGCTGAACGAAGGATATGAGTAGTCAACAAGATGCCCGCTTGCTTCTTCTTTTTCTCTAAAAGTGCCTGAATCAAATCATCAATAGCTAGAGGATCTAATCCTACAAAAGGTTCGTCAATCACATATAGACTTGCTTCTACTATTAACGCACACACCAACATCACTTTTTGGCGCATTCCTTTAGAGAAGTGAATAGGCAGCCAATCTAAACGATCTTCTAAACGAAAAGTTTTCAAAAGAGGGAGGGCTATTTCATGGGCGCTTTCTAAAGGAATGCCATAAGCCATGGCCACCAAGTCAATATGCTCACGTAAAGTCAATTCTTGATATAAAATAGGTTGTTCTGGAATATAAGCCAAACTCCTTCGATAAGCTTGATTGTCACTTTTCAAACTATGCCCATTCAAGAGAATTTCTCCACTTCTTGCTTGTAAAAGACCGATAATGTGTTTAATGGTTGTCGACTTTCCTGCACCATTTAAGCCAATTAACCCCACAATTTCTCCGCTATTGACAGTAAAATTAAGGTCATGTAAGACGGGAAGGCGACTATAGCCTCCTGTTAGATGTTGTACTTCTAATCTTTTCATTGATTTAATCTCTTTTCATTGTTAGGTGTCTTCTTAAGTGTATCAAAACTTTATCATTTTGGCGATGAAAACTTCACTCACAAATTGAGAGTCTGCCTTGCTTGTGATACACTATAAGCAAAGAAACTGTCAAGATACCAAAGGAAGGAAGATTCTTATGTCAGATTGCGTTTTTTGTAAAATTGCCAACGGGGAAATCCCTACAAACATGGTCTATGAAGACGAAGTCGTTGCTGCTTTTCTAGATACCTCCCAAGTAACTAAAGGGCACACCTTACTTGTCCCTAAGAAACACTTGGCCAACATTTTTGATTATGATGTGAAAGATGCAGGCGCTATTTTCCGTCGTATTCCTATTATCGTTAATGCTCTTCAGAAGGCTTTTCCAGATATGAAGGGAATCAATCTTCTTAATAATAATGGCGAAATTGCTTATCAAACCGTGATGCACTCACATCTTCATTTCCTCCCTCGCTATCAAAAAGAAGAAGGTTTTGGCATCAAATTTGAAAATAATAGTAGTCAATACAGTGATGAAGATCTCAAAAATATGGCTAAAAAAATTAGCCAAGCTATTGAGGTGTAACGATGTCTCACTCCTTTAGTCGGGGAATGATTGTAGGTGCTGTTATCGCAGGGACCTACGTTCTCCTTCATTCTCCCCATTCTGGGAAAAAGAATCGTCAACTTCTTGCCCAACGTTTCATCCGTTTGCAGTCCATTGTAAAAGAGGGGCACATGCATTTTACTAAAGGGCAAAAAGCTCTCACCCACCTCACAGAAGAAGGTTTTCCGAAAGCTCAGGCTTTTTCACAAGAAATAGAGGGCCTTATTCGCAACTATCAAATTGAAATTTCTTCTGATTTGAAACATTTAAATAAGGCTCTCGTCACTTTAAATCAACATTTAGAAAAACATTAGATCTGTTAACAGGAGTTTAAGAATATTGGAAGATTTCTTGAACTCCTGTTCCTTTCATTGAGTTTCTTACTTCCTTATGCTATATTTTTATACGTATAAATTAATAAAAGAGGAGCGAAATTCATGCGTTTTAACAAAAAATTTAATCTCGTTTTAATAGCTAGTTTAAGTGCCCTATCCTTAGCTGCTTGTCAAAAAAATAGCGAAGAAATCGTCACTGGGAACGGGATCTCCATTTCAAGAAATGCTTTCAATGATAAATTAAAAAAAGCAGCCGGTGAACAACTCGTCCGTCAAATGGTCTTAACAGAAATTGCTAAGAAAGAACTTGGAGAAGATCGCTTCAATGAAATTGTCAAACAAGCTACCCAACAAGTCATTCAAAGCAAAGCCTCAATGGGCGGAGAAGACAAATTCAAAGATGCTCTCCAGAAATCTGGTATTGCCTCCGAAGAAGCTTACAAAGAAACCATGATTAACTATCAAGCGACTCAAGAAACCTTTAAAAAGAACATCAATATCTCAGATGATGAGTTGAAAGAAGCATACGATAACTATACCCCCGCTTCTGAAATTTCCCATATTTTAGTAGATGACGAAGACAAGGCGAAAGACCTCATTAAACAGCTCGATGAAGGAGCTTCCTTCCAAGACTTAGCTAAAAGTAACTCCAAGGACACTGCAAGTGTTACTAAAGGTGGATCTTTAGGCAAGGTTGAAAAAGGGAAAATGGTCAAAGAATTTGAAGACGCTGCCTCCCAACTCAATGATGGAGAATACACCAAAGAACCTGTCAAAACAAACTATGGTTACCATATCATCAAGATGGACAAAAAAGGACAAAAGGGAAGCTTTGACGAAGAAAAGGACAAACTTAAAGAGAAACTTCAAACTGAAAAGCTCAAGAATCCAGATGTTCTCACCCAAATCACAAGAGATCTCTTGAAGAAATATGAAATTAAGGTCAAAGATTCTGACTTGAAGAATGCCCTTAAAGACTTCACCGAACAAAAGAAAAAAGAAGAAAAGAAAGATGATGCTGCTAAAACAGATAAACCTAAAGCAGACAAGTCCGCAGATAAAAAAGAAGAGAAGAAATAAGCTTTCCTCCCTCTTCGCAGAAAAACCGATCTCCAAAAGTGGGGATCGGTTTTTGAATAGAAGAAAACTCTCCCTAAATTCGGTTCAATTTAGGGAGAGTTTCTTTTTTTACATATTTTCTGCTATTCCACTGTCACAGACTTGGCGAGATTTCTTGGCTTATCTACATCTTGTCCACGATCAATCGTCGCATAGTAAGCCAACATTTGAGCTGGAATGACAGAAACCAATGGCGTAAGCATAGGATGAACTTTTGGAAGGACGATCTGGTCTCCTTCTTTTTCTAGACCTTTCATCGCAATCACTAAGTTATGCGCACCACGTGCCCGTGTTTCTTCGACATTTCCACGTGTCAATAAGGCGGTTTCTTTTTGGGTAATGATAGCAATGACAGGAACGCCTTCCTCAATCAAGGAGATGGTGCCGTGTTTTAATTCTCCTGAGGCAAAGCCTTCTGTTTGAATATAAGATACTTCTTTTAATTTCAAAGCAGCTTCGACAGAAACATTGTAGTCTAACCCACGTCCGATATAGAAAGCACACCGAGTCGTCTTGAAGAAATCAGTAGCTAATTCGTGATAATAATCATGTTGCGCAACCACTTCATCCATGGCTTGTGCCGCAATCGCTAATTCATGTTTCAAATTAAATGGACGTTCTAAACCTTTTTCTTTGGCTAATTGGTCTGCCACAATCGCCATGACCGTAATTTGACCGGTATAGGCTTTGGTGGAAGCCACTGCAATTTCTGGCCCAACATGTAAGAGTAAGGTATAGTCTGCTTCACGCGACAAGGTAGAGCCTGGAACGTTGGTAACCGTTAAGGAAGGATAGCTAGCTTCGTTGGTCTTCACTAAAACTTGACGGCTATCTGCGGTTTCTCCTGATTGAGTCAAATAGATAAAGAAAGGTTTTTCTGGTAAGAGAGGTGGATAATAGGCAAATTCTGAAGCCAAATGAACTTCTGTTGGGATCTGCGCAATTTTTTCAAATAAATTCTTGCCCACTAATCCAGCATGCATAGAAGTTCCTGCTGCCACAATATAAATTCGATCACTGATCATGATTTTATCCAAGATTTCTTGATCGACAGTCAATTCACCTTCTGCATTTTCATAATGTTGAATGATCTTGCGGATCGCTCCCGGTTGTTCATCAATTTCTTTTTCCATGTAGTAATCGTAGGTCCCTTTTTCCAGATCATTCGCATCTAAATTAGCGGTATAAGGGGCACGATCAACCACTTTTCCTTCTAAGTTTTCGATATGAATACTGTCTTGAGTAAGAGCTACTAATTCCTTATCATGGATTTCGATAAATTGATGGGTGTATTGAACAGTCGCTAAAGCATCTGAAGAAATGGTATTGAAGCCTTCCCCTTTACCAATCAACATTGGGCTTTTATTCTTGGCAGCATAAAGATGGTTCGGATCATTATCATCAATCAAGCCAAAAGCATAAGATCCTTCTAATACTTTCAATACTTCCCGTAAAGCTTCTAAGGCAGAGAGGCTCTTTTCACGAGCAAACTTAGCAATTAATTCAACAACAACTTCCGTATCTGTTTCACTCCTGAAAGTGATATCCGATAGATACTCTTCTTTTAAGGCTTGGAAATTGTCAATAACTCCGTTATGAACCAGCGTAAACCGTCCATCTTGAGACATATGGGGGTGAGCATTGCGTTCAGAAGGTTCACCGTGCGTTGCCCAACGCGTATGTCCAATTCCTAACCCTGCCTTAATGGAGTTATCTACTTTCTCTCTTAGAGCAGCAATCCGACCTTTTTTCTTAAAAAGATGACCCTTTTTATTAGGTTCGACAATATAAATTCCAGCCGAATCATAGCCACGGTACTCTAACTTTTCCAATCCATTCAATAACACTTCTTGCGCAGATTTATTTCCAATAAATCCTACAATTCCACACATAGTACATCCTCCTATTGAATCCTAGTTTCCTAGTTAAATGAAGGTACTACTTCACACCCGATTAGCCTTTTGGTCCCTTAGAGCTTTGTTACTAATCTTTGGATTGTGCAACCCCTGGATCATCCGCCGAATTTTCGATAAATCCAGTCCTCGTCACTGCCTCAGCAGTCTGGCGCTATTTACTTTTGTAAATTTTAGTATCAATAAGTAGTACTTTATTCTATATGCTATGCTAAATAATTTACAAAGTCAACCACTCCTTTCTTTCCCAGCTTTAAGCTTAAAAAAATCTTACAAAGCTCCTCTCTCTTTTGTATTAAAAAAGCCGCCTTTCATTAATCTTTAAAGCGATTAATGAAAGACAGCGTATCACAAGATTTAAAAATGAAAGGTCATTCTTCTAAAGACCGAGCTTCTAATTACCTACCCGTATTTCTTAGACTTTGAGATCATTTAAACAAGCTTGAGTAGCTTCTAACTTAGCTTGATAGTCCTTGCCCTTTTGACGTTCTGCTTCTACGACTGCTTCTGGTGCATTCGCTACAAAACCTTGATTAGCTAACTTCTTCTCTACACGTTCAACTTCTTTTTGCCACTTCGCTGCTTCTTTTTCAAGTCGAGCAATTTCTTCTTCCAAGTTAATAAATCCTGCAAGTGGTAGATAGATTTCTCCACCATCAAAGAAGAGCGTCATCGCATGATCTGGAACTTGCGTATCTTGGGCAATCACTAAACTCTTTGGACGAGCAAAGCGTTGTAAGTAATTGGTATTTTCCTCTAACATCGTTACGGCGGCTTGATCCTTAGCCTTCACCCGAATATCAATTGGTTTGGAAGGAGCGACATTATTTTCATTTCTGGCTGTTCGAATCGCCCGGATCAAACTAATCAAGCTTTCCATTTGTTTAGCGGCTTCTTCATTCATTTGATCTTCTTGAACCGTTGGATAAGCGGCTGTCACTAAAGATTCCCCAGAATGTGGAATATGTTGCCAGATTTCTTCTGTTACAAAAGGCATAATAGGATGCAAGAGACGAAGCATTTGATCAAGGGTGTAAGCTAAGACGCTGCGCGTTGTCTTTTTCGCTTCTTCATCGTCCCCTTGTAAAACTTCTTTACTCATTTCAATATACCAATCACAGAAATCATCCCAAATAAAGTGATACAAAGCCCGTCCGGCTTCCCCAAATTCAAAATGATCAAATCGGTCTGTGACTTTAGCGATCGTTTCATTTAATCGTGTTAAAATCCATTGATCAACGATTGAATCTACCTGACTAATGTCAACCTCATCATAAGTCATTTCGCCTAAATTCATTAAAGCGTATCGACTCGCATTCCAAATTTTATTAATAAAATTCCAAGCAGCTTCTAATTTTTCAGGATAGTAACGAATATCTTGCCCTGGCGTAGAACCTGTCGCTAAGAACCACCGTAAGGCATCTGCCCCATACTGGTCCACCACATCCATAGGGTCCACACCATTTCCGAGGGACTTAGACATTTTCCGACCTTGAGCGTCTCTAATCAAACCATGAATTAACACATTCTTAAATGGACGTTGGTCTGTGAATTCTAAGGATTGGAAAATCATACGACTTACCCAGAAGAAGATAATATCATAACCAGTGACTAAGGTATTTGTTGGGAAGTACCGTTTATAATCGGCTTGATCTGTATCGGGCCATCCCATCGTTGAAAAAGGCCATAAAGCACTTGAAAACCAAGTATCCAAAACGTCCGACTCTTGTTCCCAATTTTCGGCATCTTCCGGTTCTTCCATACCTACATAAATTTCACCTGTCTTTTTATGGTACCAAGCAGGAATTTGATGGCCCCACCAAAGTTGACGTGAAATGACCCAGTCATGTACATTTTCCATCCAAGTTAAGAAGGTGTTTTCAAAACGTGGGGGATAGAAGTCTACGCGCTCATCCGTTTTTTGATTTTCAATCGCACGTTTAGCAAGGGGAGCCATCTTCACAAACCATTGCGTAGATAATCGAGGCTCAACCACAGCATCAGACCGTTCAGAGTGTCCCACGCTATGGACCATTTCTTCAATTTTGACTAAAGCACCCGCCGCTTTTAAATCTTCCACAATTGCTTTGCGGCATTCTTCGCGTGTCATACCTTGATACTTACCCGCATTTTCATTCATCGTGCCATCTGGATTCATCACATTGATTCGTTCCAAATCATGACGATTCCCCACAGCAAAGTCATTCGGATCATGCGCAGGCGTAATCTTAACAACCCCTGTTCCAAATTCTCTATCGACATATTCATCTGCTATGACAGGAATCTCACGACCCACAATTGGCAAAATAACAGTTTTCCCAACGTAGTCTTTGTAACGGTCATCATCCGGATGGACAGCAACTGCTGTATCCCCGAGTAAGGTTTCTGGACGTGTAGTAGCTAACTCTAAGCTGCCTGATCCGTCTGCCAATGGATAAGAAAGGTGATAGAAGGCTCCCTTATCATCTTTATAGATCACTTCAATATCAGAAAGTGCTGTTTGGAAGACAGGGTCCCAGTTAATAATGTATTCCCCCCGATAAATAAGTCCCTTATTGTAGAGATCTACGAAGACTTTTCTAACGGCCTTTGACAAACCTTCATCTAAAGTAAACCGTTCACGCCGATAATCCACAGAAATTCCCATCTTTGCCCATTGGTTCCGAATGGTTTGTGCATATTCTTCCTTCCATTCCCAGGTCTTTTCCACAAATTTCTCTCGGCCTAAATCATAACGAGAAAGGCCTTCTTCCTTACGAAGTTTGGCTTCCACCTTTGCTTGGGTAGCAATCCCCGCATGGTCCATTCCTGGCAACCACAAAGTGTCATAGCCTTGCATCCGTTTTTGACGAATCAACATATCTTGCAAGGTAACATCCCAGGCATGTCCCAAATGCAACTTACCCGTTACATTAGGAGGAGGAATAACGATGGAATAAGGTTCTACTCCCTTATCTCCATTCGGTTCAAAGACTCCTTGCTTTAGCCATTTGTCATAGCGACCAGCTTCTACTTCATGGGGTTGATACTTATTTGGCATCTCAACTGTCGTCATAACTTTCTTCCTTTCTCTTTCTTATTTTAAAATCGGCATTTAACAAATAAAAAAGCCCTACCTCTTTGACGAGATAGGGCGCAATGTTGCACGGTGCCACCTATATTTTTACTTCATCATAACGGGATTTTCCGGACCATTGTCAGTTTGTAAGCAACCATGTACCTTGCCTTCTATGACCTTTCACCACACTGTCACTCGCTTCAGAATTTCCAGTACATCCTCTTACGCTTCACTTTTCTTTATTTGTACCTAAAAGTGTAACAAGAATTTCCATAAAAAGCAACTCTCTATAAAAGCTTTTATTATTTCTCTAGATTATCCAGTCTCTAGAAGAATCTTTTGCCCCTTTGGCATCCGAAACATAAGGGTTCCCTTCTACAAAATATCGTAAATTTTTAGAAGTCCATTCTCCCTTATTAGGAATTCCAATGCGAGGAGCCTTACCCACCAATTTTGGCACTTTCCGTTTCAAAAAATCAATTCTCAATGGAGACTCTCCTACCGAACTTCCATAATCTTGAGCTTTATCCACGCCTAGAGCCTGTGTCAATTTCCCAGGGCCGTTAGTTAGAAGTTTCCCCGTTTTATGCCGTCGTTGAGCCATTATATCTAATCCTATTGCTGGCTCTAGAGCACGAATCAAGATTCCTTCAGGTTGCGTTTCCGATTGGGTAATCACATTCAAACAAAGGTGGGTATGGAGGGTGTAAATATAGAAAATTCCACCCTCTCTGTAAAAAGCTTCCAGACGTGGAGTGCGCCGCCCTCCATAAACATGTGCTGCTTGATCTTTAACACCTAGATAGGCCTCTGTTTCAACAATATAGCCTCCACATAAACCTTCTGGCGATTCTCTTACCAACAAACAGCCTAATAATTTTTGAGCAATCTCTTCTGTTGTAAAGGACTTATCTTGGTAAGGCCAAACATTCATTAGTCATCTAACCTCTTTGTTTTGCCTTCCCATTGTGCGAAACCACCACGTAAGATATAAACCTTATCGTAATTTTGTTTCTTTAGACGTTGAGCCATTCTTGTCGCTATATTCACGCCATTATCATAGAGATAAATAGGCTGCGAGCGATTAAAGCCAGGAACTTGCCCTGTTTGTCTCACTGAGCTATAAGGAACATTACGTGCCCCATAAATATGCGCCGAACGAAATTCTTGACTTTCGCGAACATCTACAATTTGAGCTTGATGCATCGTCTCTTGAAATTCCTCTTTACTCAAAACCTTTGCCACTTGTCTTCTAACAAGCCAAAAATAAGCTTGATAACCAAGATAAACCAATAAACCAACAATAAAAATAAGATAAATTAAAGCAAAACCTGACACTTTACGACCTCTTTCTTTCTTTTAAAACTAAACTCGCTGCTCCAATAACCCCAGCATCATTCCCTAATTGAGCGAGAAGAATCTTCAAATGCCGACGATTCGGTGGATAGGTATTGGCCTCAACCACTTCCTGGAGCTGGTCGATGAGATATTGTCCCGCATTAGCGACGCCTCCGCCAATGACAATCTTCTCTGGATTCAACACACAAGCTAACTGTGATAAGGTGATTCCTAAAGCTCCCATTGCTTCTTTCATCACTTTTTCGCCTAGAGCATCTCCATTTTTAGCAGCATCTACAATAGCTTTTACGCTAATATCTTCTCCCAATTTAAACCGTTTGGCAAGGGGACTCTCTACTTGGCTCGATAAAGCTTTTTCTTCAGCTAAACGATGAATCCCCGTCGCAGAAGCAATAGTTTCAATACATCCCTTGCTTCCACAGGTACATGGAGGGCCATCCACCTTGGCAATCATATGTCCAATCTCACCCGCAGAAGCCTGCCCTGTTAGGAGACGTCCATTGCAGACAATTCCTCCACCAACCCCAGTTCCTAAGGTGACTAAAACCATATTTTCTGTATCAGCAGCCGCTCCCTTGGCTTGTTCTCCTAGTGCTGCCACATTGGCATCATTTTCAATATAAACTGGAAAATCGCCTAGTAAGTGCTTAAATTCTTCTTTAACGGGATAAGCAGTCTCCCAGCCTAAATTATATGCCCCTGTGACTGTTCCCTTTCTCCGATCAATAGCTCCTGGTGATCCCATACCAATCCCCAGACAGTCCGACAAATCTAAGCCTTGCTTCAAAATTTCTGCCTGCAGGGCCTTCACAATATTAGGGACAATTTTCCAACCATGATCTTCTGAACTGGTCGCTACTTGCCACATTTTAATAGCTTCTAAATCTTCTGTAAAAAGCGCTAATTTGGCACTTGTTCCTCCTAGGTCAATTCCTATAATAAATTTCACGACATATCCTCCTTTTTTAGAAGTGTGTTAATGAAACAAGGTATTATAGTAGCCATGATTAGCCAGAATAATGCCTATGATAACGGCAGATACTCCTAACGATAATCCTTTATATGCTCGTCCTTGCTTACCTTGAGTTCCTATGAAGAGAGTAGCTAAAAAGCCACCTACCACTCCTCCCAAATGTCCCCACACGTCAATACCTGAGGAGAAAAGATTCATGGCAATATTCATAAGAATCAATACTTGATATTGTGCTCCCATCACTTGATAGTAACGACTATGCGGATAGAGTCTGCGCATTGCTAAAAAGAAAGCAAATAAACCAAATAAAGCCGTTGAAGCTCCTGCTGAAAGACTCGGAGAGAATTGATAGGAAAAGAGATTTCCCATCAAAGCAGAGTAGAAATAAACAAACAAGAATTTCCAACTTCCAATAAGTGACTCAACTTCTCTTCCCAAATACCATAAAGTCACAGAATTTAATAGGAGATGCGTGAATCCTATATGAAGAAAAACCGGCGTAATCAATCGAAAATATTGGTGATAACCCGCAATCAGCAAGTTATCCTTGGCTCCAAATAACAACAAAGTATTCATTCCACGACTTGATCCAACAACTTCCATCCCTATAAAAAGGAGGACCTGAACAGTCACTAAGGCGTAGGTTGCATAGGGTTTTCGCAATCTCTTCACTCCTTTCACTAAACATTCTATCCATAATACCTAAACTTTACCATAACTCGAAAAATTATAAAAGAAAGCCTTCCAAAAATAAAAAGTTTTTCTTCCCTTCAACAAATAAAAACCGTATCCAACAAACTCTAAAGAGTCATCGAATACGGTTTTCATTGAATACTTTCATCCAAGCTGTTCTTATCAGAAAGAACAGCCTTTTATAAAGTACATCCAGTGATTATTTCTTCACTTCGCGGAATAGACATACCTTATGTAATTTTGGACTATATTTCTTTAATTCAAGACGATCAGGGTTATTACGACGATTTTTTTCAGTTAGGTAGACGCGTTCACCCTTGAGTTCTGTGTTTTCTAAAATAATATTGACACGCATAGCTTCCCTCCGTCCTATTTAATATCATTATGAAAGATCATACTTAGCTATTCTAGCATAATCCTTCTCAGACTTCAAATAATATTTTGCGATTTCTCCGCCTAACGTCGTCTATGTTGAAGCCTGCTAGAAACAGGGGGGTGACTGACTGAGCGAGAAGGAGATTGAGCAGGAAGCGTCGCAGTTGGCTTATCATCCTTATCTTTCTCTTCCTTAGAAGATTTGTCATGTGCCTTTTGTTGGTAATAAGCTTCCAACACCTTATGCCCCACAACTTCTCCTGTTTGCCCAAAGGCAGAGGCACTCATCTTAGGAATAACGATGGTTAAGGCGACATCTGGATGATCGTATGGCGCATACGCCACAAAAGTCGAATTAATAATGCCTTCTTCTCCCGTTTCTGCTGTCCCCGTCTTGCAGGCAATGGTCATTGGAAAACTGGAGAACTCTGGCTTACTGAGGCCTTGAGGATCATTAGCAGCTGCCCAGAATCCTTTTTGAATCCGTTTAAACTGATCAGCTTCCAATTGAACCCTATTCAAAACTTCAGGTTCTTTTTGATAAATAACTTGAGAAGTTTGATCTTTTCCATTGTCTCTCAAAATTTGTTTTAAAAGATGTAGGGCATAGCGATTTCCTCCATTAGCAATGGTTGCTACATACTGATTCAACTGAATTGGTGTATAAGTATCATACTGTCCAAAAGCTAAATCAATATCATTGCCCGGTGTTCCTTCTTTGCCTTTGAGTCCTTCTACTTCGTTTGGCAGATCTATACCTGTCGAAACTCCTAATCCAAATTGATGATAAAAGTTTCTTAATTTTTCTCCTGTTTTTGGATCAAGATTAGCTAAAGACATTCCACTTTCATAATTAGGAAGACCACCAATAGCCATTGCCGTTCGAATCATATAAACATTAGAAGATTTGGCTAAAGCCATAATTTCATTCAAGCGAACAGGAGAAGTGGAATAGGAAGACCACCAAGAAGCTTTCCGCGGCGTCCCTGTAAAGTATAAAGGTTGATCTACAAAGGTATTATCTTGACCGATTTTCAAAACTCCATAGTGATAGCCCGCTCCAACTGTAGCCCCCTTTACCGTAGATCCCATCGTAAAGGAAGAATTTAAAGTTCCTAAAGCATCGTCAACAATTTCTCCCTTATCATTTCTTTGCTTTCCGGCCATAGCTAAAACTTCCCCATTATTCGGATTAGAGACCACCGCATAAATAGAGTTATTTTTTCCTGTGGAGGAAGACTTGAGATAAGTCGACAAAATATTTTCTACCTTCTGTTGGAAATCACTATCAATGGTCAATTGAACCGTATCACCCATAGCACCACCGTACGTTTTTTCACTCCGCGTGACTTCTCCTCGCTGATTGAGGTCCATCTGATATTTCATTTTTGAACCTCGCAGAGCAGATTCATAAATTTTTTCTAAATAAGATTTTCCTACGCGATCGTTTCTAGCATAGCCTTGAGATAGATAGTAATCCACACTATCACTTGGTAGGCCTTCTTCTTGGCTAGTGACACTTCCGATAATACTCCTCAATAAATCTTTTTGAGGATAGGTTCGCTTCCAATCCATTGTCGTTCTGACCCCTGGAAGTTCCTTACTATGCTCAGTAATTTTAGCAATTTCTTCATTTGTCACTTCTTTATTTTTGATGAAGGTTGGAGTTAGTGCATAGGCATTCGCCATTCGTTTATAGATCAAGGCAGCCTTTAAGTCTTCTCCTTTCAAACCATTAACTTCTTCATCCGTCACATGGCTTAACTGAGCCTCATAGAACTCCCCTTCTTTTAACCGCTTTTCTTTTTCAGTCAAGCGTTCCTTAAGCTGATCCGCATGTGTAACCATCCAATAATCTTTCTTATCACGTTCCGTTAAGCCCTCTGTCTCTACTTCAATAAATTGAGCCAATTTTTGAGCAGTCCTAGCCATATCATTCCCCGTAACATTGATCCCTCGCGTATAAGAAATCGCTTGGAGACCTTCATTATCTACTAATTTTTTATGATTTCTATCTACAATATAGCCCCTGGGAACGCTCTGTTCGGCAATATTTGTTTGGGTCATTTGGACCAATTCTTGAAAAGCTTGACCATTGATAATTTGAAGATAACCTAATCTTAAAATAAGAACACCAAACATAATGAATACCACATAAAGGAGAAAATTCAACCGATTGCTATACCGGTGCCAATGGGGAGATTTTCGTTTGGGATAATTATTCTTAGTTTGCGAGGTTTTTTTCTCCATTTTCAATCGCTTCTTCCATTGACCAAACACGCTTTCACCTACTTTCCGATTCAATTCAATTACTTTCTATTTTACCACGTATCCGTCATTTTCCACATAATTATTATTATAGAAGATTCAAACCTATTTGTCTGATAAAATAGCTAGCCTTTATAAAATTTCAACTTCTTTCTAACGATTTCTCATATTCTCTCTCCTGTCCTATGTTAAAATAAAACAAGAATACTCCCCATAGCTTGGACCTTCTGATAATTTCAAAGTCTCCCAGCTACCAACCACTTTTTCTAAGAAAGGATATTTTGCGCATGGTGAAAAGAATGCATTACTTTTTCAAACGATTTTTAGACCATCATGGCTTTCTTCTTAGCGGGTTGATCCCCTCATTGCTATTAATAAGTTTTTTCTTTTATCAAGGCGTCTATCCTTTTGGAAATAAAACCGCCCTCACAGTGGATCTCAGTCAACAATATATCGATTTCTTTCAGTTTTACCGCAACACCTTTCTCCAAGGAACATGGTCAAATTTTTGGTATTCTTTTCAAAAAGGCTATGCCGGTGAAATGATAGGGACTTGGTCGTATTACTTAATGAGTCCCTTTAACCTCATTCTTCTATTATTTCCACAGGACTTTCTCCCTTGCGGAATTATCTGTCTTATCCTTGCCAAAATTTCAGGAGCTGGGATGGCTTTTTATTATTTCCTAAAAAAAGTCTACCAAGATTCCTCCTTCATGATCCTCCCTTTTTCTCTAGCCTATGCCTTCATGGGCTATACCAGCGCCAATCAACTGAATATTATGTGGCTAGATGCGCTTATTCTTTTGCCTGTTATTGTTGAACATCTCTTCGACTTAGTCCTTCAAAAAAAATGGAAAGCCTATTGTCTCTCACTCACCGCCTTACTCTTCATTCAATATTATATGGGCTATATGGTGTGCTTATTCTTGCCATTATTCTTTCTTTATCTATTGATTGTTTATCTTCCTTCTAATCATAGAAAAGCTTGGCTCTTCCAGCGAATCAAAAGTTTTGTTTTTTCTTCTTTTTTATCAGGGGGATTAGCCAGCTTTTTCCTTATACCAACTTTTTATGCCTTGCAAGAAAGTAAAGGCATCCACTCTCCACTGACCCTTACTTTTGAGAGTCTTTATCCTTTATGGCATCTTTTGAGTAAATTTATCATTGGTGCTTTTAACCATGATCAACTTCCCAGCGGTCTCCCTAATCTTTTTGTCGGATCTCTCGTTTTGATTTGCTTTTTTCTTTATTTTGTCCAGTCCAAATTCGCCCTCAAAGAACGTCTGAGCGCATTTTTTATCTCCCTTTTTTTTATTTTTTCTCTCAACAACGACGCTCTCAATGTAATCTGGCACGGCATGCAGCATCCCATTTGGTATCCTTACCGCTTTTCTTTTCTGATCAGTTTTTGGATGATCTTTTTAGCTTATAAAACCTTTCGTCAATTAAAATCTATTCACCTTCTACAAGCTTTTCTCTTACTAGGATCAGCTCTCATTGGCGCTTATCTCTTATATACTCATTTGCAAAATTTCCCTTACCTACAGCTTTCTTCCCTTATTTGTTCTGTGTTTATTTTTGCGGGATGTCTTTGTTTATTACTAGCTCGTGAAGTTTCTTGCTATTTGTCATTTTTTAATAAGGGGATCCTTCTTCTCACACTTGTCGAATTAGGACTTAATCACTTTGCTACCCTCAATAGTCTCTCTTATGTTTCTTACTCAGACTTTGTCTCAGCTATCCACACCATGCAGCCTCCTATCAACACTCTCCAAAATAGCGATCCTTCATTTTATCGAATGGCTAAAACTTTTCAAAGGAGCAAAAATGATGCTTTTCAATTTAACTACCGAGGGTTAGAACAATTCAACTCTACCTTAGAACAAGGTAGCATTCAGCTTTACAGCAAATTGGGGCTGCCTAGTGGATCTGGTTTTATCAATTATCATTCTGGGACCTTACTCACAGATGCCTTGTTTGGTGTAAAATATTTCATTCAACCTACTCCCACAGATCAGAATGTTCATCCTGGGAGTCGCCATACCCTCTCTAAACGTTTTGACATTGCCTCCTATTCTCGAATAAAAAACTCTCAAGATTTCCAAATAGTTCAAAATCCATATGCACTTTCTTTAGGTTACTTGGTCCCTTCTACTTTCACGAATTTTAACCAGCAAATCGGCCATCCTATCGATTACCAAGATGCACTTTTACGGGCTTTATTAGGTGATAATTCTCAACACGATAAAGAGGCTTTTTTTCATTATTTTAAGCTTGAAAATTATTTTGATGTGCAAACTTCTAACTTAAAAGCTAAAAACCCCGACCTTGTGAACACTCACTATCAAAAAGAAAATTCTACCCACCTAGCCTATATTGATATTATTTTAGACATTCCAAACAACCATGCCTATTACCTCACTCTCCCCAATGACTTAGATAGTCAGCAAGTTTCTTTTTATCTGGATGGTCAAAAATTACCCTATGATTCCTCCTACCACAACACCCAAATCATCAACGTTGCCAATCAAGAAGCAGGCGTTCAAAAGAAATTTACCATCAAAGTTAAAACAGATACTCTCGACCTGAAACAGATTAACTTTTATTCCTTAGATCCTCAATGGATACAAATTCTCTCTCAGCAACTAGGAGAAAATCAACTCCATATGACCCATTTTTCTAATATTTCTTTAGAAGGACAGCTTACCGTCCCTTCCAATAAAAACACTTTATTACTGACTATTCCTTACAGTAAAGGCTGGAAGGCCACCATTGATCAAGAAAATTACCCGCTTTCTCCTTGTCTTTCAAATGGAGGGACTCTTCTTAAAAATCTCCCTGTTGGTGTCCATAAAGTATCTCTTACTTATTTTCCACCCGGATTATCTTTGGGAAGCGTTCTCTCCTGCCTATCTCTACTCGTTTTCTTCAAAGAGAAAACTTTGATCCACTTGTTGAAAAAGCTAGGGCCTACTCTCCTAAAGTAAAAAATTCCTCGTTTGTTATGTCTCCTTAAAGGTATTTAACCTTTAAAAGAGCATAAAAACGAGGATTTTTATTGTTTAGTTTTCCTTTGTTATGGGTTTTTGCCAAAGAGCACAAGCAAAGCTGGCAGAATTCACTTTTTTTCTCTCTTCGTCCCGTTTTCTATAATCAGAAGCTTCTTTATCCCCTAGCTCTAAATATAAGCCTTCCGAACTCCCTATAATATACGATGCGTAAACTTTTTGTAAATCTTCCAAATCTCGGAACTTAGCGGCCTCATAGATGGAATTTTTCCGTGCTTGGTAAGCTTTTCCAAAAGTTCCAGAGGCTGTAATCGTTCCAAGTAAAACCTTTCCACCCGGCTTTACCCCTTTCAAGCAAGCAGTCAAAAAATCTTCTAAATCTTCCACAAATTCAACTGCTGTCATAGAAAAAATAGCATCATACTCTTCCTCTTTGAGCTTCAAATGATTCATATCCATTGGAATAAAATCAATCTTTTGATGTCTTTTAGCTGCTTTCTGTTTGGCTTGCTGTAGCATTTTCTCAGAAAGATCTGCCCCTGTTACCTCGGCCCCTTCCTCAGCTAAGCGAAGAGTATAATTGCCTGTTCCGCATCCCAAATCTAAAATTTTCATACCTTTTTCTACTTTAAAAATTGAAAAAGCAAGTTCTGATTCTACTTCATCAATGAACTGCCCAAAAGGTTTTAAATACCACTCATCATAACTGTCTGCGATCGCATCAAATAAGGCCATTTTTCTCATTCCTTTCTTACATCTATTATAAAATAAAAAAATCCTTTTCGCCTCTATTTTCTGTCAAGGATTCCTTCAACTGTCGACTCTCTTAAATCTTTTATTTGCATATTTTTTTTGTTATACTAAAGACACTTCTTATAAAATGATACGATTTGCTAAAAGAGATATTGGAGGGTGTATTATGAAATTATTAATTCTCTTTCAAATTAGCTTTTTTTCCTTAAAAAGAGTATTAACCATTTATATCAAGCGTATGGAAAGCTGGGCCTTCTTTTTATTGTTAACTCTATTTCTTACTTTGCCAGTATATTTTCCTACTTACAAAGCAATGACTGTTTTAGAAGATAACGGTCAAAGCATTATTGCCTCTCTTCCTGACTTCACCATTGAAAACCAAAAACTAAAAACAGATAATCATTCCCCATTTATCAATCAAACAGATCTCATAACCTATGCTTACGATCCTAACGATACGTTATCTGAAGACACCCTCCGGAAACAGAATCCTCAAGGTCTCATTCTTATGACCCAAAGTTCGAGAGTTCTCGTCTCCTTCTTAGGGCATACACGAACCTTACCTTATTCCACATATGAAAACAAACTATCCAGTCAAGAACAAAAAGACCTCATCTATTCATTTAGTCACTTATCGCGTTGGGTATATGTTTTAGCCTTTTTCGCTATCTTTACCTTTTTCGGTCTTCAAATCGCTCTCATCGCAGTTCTCATCTCTTGGATATCTAGTCAAACAACCTTCTCTAAAAATTCACATTTGACTTTTGAAGCCCGCTTTGTCTACGCCTTGTTAGCCATAGGGCCAGTTGTTTTATTTACTGCTTTAGCCACAGGTGCAGGCTATCCCATTCCTTTTTACTTTTCATTTATCTTCTTAGTTGGCTTGATTCGATTATTGTTGTTTTTTGAAAGATTTAAAAACGTTACAATTACTCCGGAATTCACGAAACATTTTAAGCGCTTTTTGAAAATATCGGATGACTTAGATATCGATGCTATGAACTTCCTAGATAAACTAAAAAAATATCAAATCAATCATAAAGAAGATTTCGATAAAAAGGAAGACTTTATAAAAAAAGGAGAATCTATGATAGATAAAATTTTAGATTCTGACGACAATATTAAGGAATCCGATCCATCAGATAAAGATTCCTCTAAAGAAAAAAAAGAGCCTAAAGATTTTTAAACATAACAAACGCAGGAAATCTTCCATAAGTGGAGACTTCCTGCGTCTTTATTTTGGATCATTTATTTAAATTTTTCTTTATTAGCTTTGCGTTGATCTCGAGCTTTTTGGCGTTGTTTTTGATTATATTTTTTATGTTTATATTCTTTAATATTCCGCTTTAATTTTTGTTTGTATCCTGGTTTCACTTGTTGTTTTTTACTGCGATTCACCATTCCTTTGACAACATGGTCTACATCTTCTTTATGTCGATCTCGACGAAGCTGGCGTTCTTTATGATCAGTGACCTTCACCCACTCTCCTCGTTTAAGATCCATGCTTTCAAATTGAATGCCTCTTTTTTCCAACCATTCAATCGCTGCTTGTTGGTCTGGATGATAGAAAGTAATCGCTATTCCCTTTTGTCCTTTACGTCCTGTTCGACCTACGCGATGAATAAAGAACTCTAGCTCTTTAGGAATTTCATAATTCACCACATGAGAGACTCCTTCAATATCAATCCCTCTTGCCGCAAGGTCTGTCGCCACGACATACTGATACTCCAAATTTTGAATTTGTCTCATCACGCGACGGCGTTCTCTACTAGGAAGATCTCCGTGAATTTTAGCAACTGCCAATCCTTCTTTCTTCAATAGTTGATAAAGATGCTCTACTTTATCAATCGTATTCGCAAAAATTAATACTAAATAAGGATGACCCACTGTCAAAATTTCTAATAAAAGTTGATCCTTATTTCTCCCTCTTAAGGGGAATAAGATATTACGGATGCTTGGAGAGATCAAAGCTTTATTGTCAATTTTTACCCATTCAGGGCTCTGTAAATATTTTTTGAGAAATGGGCGTAATTTATCTGGAATGGTCGCAGAAAATACAGCCATTTGTAAATCTTCAGGCATACGTCCCGCAATCTGGTCAACTGTAGCCAAGAATCCCATATCCAAAGTCATATCTGCTTCATCAACCACAAAGGCTTTAACTTTATGAATATCAATCGCTTGTGCCTTCACTAAAGCCAATAAGCGACCAGGCGTTCCAATCACGATTTCCGGTTGATATTTGGATAAATGTTCTAATTGTCTCTTACTGTCTGTTCCCCCATAAGCCCGTTCAATCCGAAGAGCTTGCTCAGATTGAGCCGCAATTTGTCGGGCAGCTTGAAACAATTGATCCGCTAACTCCCGACTTGGTGCTGTAATCACCAATTGCGTTCCTTGTCCATACGCCATGCGATCCATCAAAGGAAGCAGAAAGGAGTGTGTTTTCCCTGATCCCGTTCGGCTCTGGGCAACTACACTCTTTCCTTCTTTTATAAGGGGAATCACCGCTTCTTGAATAGGGGTAGCTTTCTGGAAGCCTAATTCCTCTAATGCGCGCTGAATAAATGGTTTAAAATGATAATCTTCAAATGTCATAGTTCTCCTCCAATGTTCCTTATGATAGTCCCTGACTTCTCTGCCTTATTGATTTTAACTGAACTATAGCCCTTCTTGCAAATAAAAGTCGTTATCGCTATAATTTATTAATATATGTGTTATTTATAGTTTCTTAAAAGCTATAAATGCCCGTGACTAAACACTCATACTTCCAATGAAAGGACCCCTCCCTATGCGACAACAAGTTTCAGGTATTATTGTACTTTTTGGCGCTTCTGGTGATTTAGCTCAACGTAAATTGTATCCCTCCTTATTTCATCTTTTTCAACAAGGATGGCTCAGTAAACGTTTTGCTTTAATCGGAACCGCTCGACGACCATGGACGGATGAACATTTCCATGAAATTATTGTCAATTCTATTATTGCTTATAATCAAGACGATTCTATCCGAGAAGAAGCTCAAAAGTTTGCTAAGCATTTCTTCTATGTTTCAAATGATGCTTCGAAAACCGATGATTATCTTCTCCTTAAAGAAAAAATGGTAGATCTGCAAAAAACTTATCAAACCGATAAGAATTTCCTCTACTACTTTTCTATTGTCCCTAGTCTTTTTGAAATCACTTCAAAGAATCTAAAAGAAACTGGGACCACCTCTTTAGAAGGTAATCACAGAGTTATCCTTGAGAAACCTTTCGGTACAGACTTAGCTTCCGCTATTTCTTTAAATAAGGCTTTGAATATTTCCTTCCATGAAAACGATATTTATCGTATTGATCACTACGTAGGCAAAGAAACCGTCCTCAATATTTGGGCCACTCGCCAATTCAACCCCTTCTTAGAAGCAGTCTGGAATAATCAATATATTGATCACTTCCAAATTACTCTTTCTGAAAATCTACCAGTAGGGACTCGAGGCGGTTATTATGACCAAACAGGTGCCCTACTTGATATGTTCCAAAATCATATTCTTCAAGTTTTGTCTTTCGTTGGAATGGACCTTCCTAAAGACATTAAAGAAATTCATCAAAGTAAGGAAGCTTTTCTTCGTCAGATTCCCAGTTTCACATTAGAAACTACTCAAAAGCAAATCGTTCGTGGACAATATAGTGAAGATCTGTCTAATATTTATCTGGCTTACCGAGATATTCCAGAAGTCGATTCTTCAAGCACAACAGAAACCTTTGTAGCTGGTAAAATCGAAGTCAACTCACCTCGTTGGTCAGGAACACCTTTCTATTTCCGAACAGGTAAAGCCTTATCCAGCGGAAAATATACCGTCGTAGAAGCCGTTCTCAAAGACAGCTCCTCTGGGAATTCTCTGCCTAATCGATTCACTTTTCTTATTCACCCAAAAAAAGGAATAGAAATCTCAATGAATCAAAAGGCTCTTAAGGGACACTTTGCTCCACAAATTATTCGCTTAACGCCAGACCAATCTCTTACAGGGAAACAAGAGCCAAGTGAATCCTATGAAATTCTGATTTACTATGCTTTCTTGGGTAACCAGATGCTCTTTACCACTTGGGAAGAATTAAAAGAACAATGGCGGATTGCAGATTCTATTAAAGCAGCTTGGGCTGCTCTCCCTGCCCCTGACTTTCCTAACTATGCTGCAAATACCTTAGGCCCAGACGATGCTATAGCACTTATTGAAAAAGATCATCGCAAATGGGTCTCTAAACGCTATAACACCTAGCCCAAAAAAGCTATTCTTTGATGGCCCCTATCAAATAGACAGGAGCCATTCACAAAAGAATAGCTTTTTCTTTTACTTTTCTTGGGAAGAAAGGAAGGCTTTAACGGCTTGATGTAATTCTTCAATCATTTCTTCTTTCTCCTCTTGACTATAAACAGAGGCACCACTTGCCTTAGCGTGACCTCCTCCATTGTGAGCTTCTGCCACTTGATTAATTGCAGGGCCTTTGGAACGAATGCGGCACCGATAACTTCCATCTGCTTGTGCCACAAAAATGATCCAAGCCAAGACCCCTTCAACCATGCCTGGGGTTTGAACAATATTATGGGACTCCGCCTCACTTACTCCCAATTTCTTCAAGACTTCTTGAGGAATATCCACCGTATTCACCAAACCATCTTCACTCAAAATAAAGTTATTTAAGACATACCCTTTCAATCGGACTTGGCCTAAGCTTTCTGTCATCATCCCCTGCATCAATTCAGAAGCCTTAAAATCATAGGCCCTTAATTGAGCAGCTAACTGTAAAGTTTTAGGAGAGGTATTATCATACAAGAACCGCCCAGTATCTCCCACTATTCCTAAAAAGAAATTCCTTGCAGCTAAGTCGGTCATTTTTAATTCTTCTTTGTGTTCCAGCAACCATTCTGCCCATATTTCACAAGCCGCACTCGCTTGATCATCCACATAAGAAATATCCCCATAAGGCTCCCGATCAGGATGATGATCCACTTTTATAATTTTATCAGCAAGTTGATAACGTTGATCATCAATTCTTTCCACATTCGCTGTGTCTGAAATAATAGCTAGAGCTCCTTTGAAATCTTCATCCTGAATATCATCCATTTCCCCAAAAAGAGCGAGACTAGGTTCATTTTGCCCTGCTGCAAGAACCCTTTTATCCGGAAAAGTTGCCTCCAGGACTGCCTTTAATCCCATTTGAGACCCTAAAGCATCTGGGTCTGGTCGAACGTGCCGATGTAAAATAATCGTATCATAGGCTTTAATCGCTTGCATAATCTCTTGAAACATAATATTCCCCCTCTTATTTCTTTATTAGCATATTAAGTGAAATGACCGCCGAAGCAATCTTGGCTTTCCCATATTTCACGATAATAGAAAGTTTGCAATTCCTACGTGTTTGATAAATAAGTTCTGGATAAATCTGAATAGATTTATTAAAATCTACAGCCTCAAAATAGAAATAATTAAAGGCTTCCAGCACTCCAAATTCATTAAATTGTTCATAAACATATCGATGTCCCACAAACGCAATGATCGCTCCTAGTAAAGTTTCTGAAAGTGTCCCTAAATTACTTCCAAAAGAACCGTCGCTCGTAAATTGATAGTACGTTTGCCCTTCATCCGTCGTTAAACTTTTAATCTTGTCATTAATTAAAGCCTCTAAGCGGTAATCATTATCTGAACTTTGTCGGGTAAATTGCATGGTATACAAAACATCTTGTCGAGACATTAATCCCACTAACTGATTCTCCTCATTAACTACAGGGACCATTTCCAAATTATCCCATAGCATTAACTGGGTCACACTTGCAACACTCATATTTAATTTAGCAACGAGGGGATTTTTAGTCATAATGGAGTGAATGGAGGTAAAAGGTGTGGTATTAAATAAATCCTTAGCAGAAACCACTCCAACTACTTCTCCTTCATCATTCACCACCGGATATCGGGAATGAGTGGTCCGACGACTAAGCTCCCAATATTCCGCTACGGTTTCATTCTCTCTTAAAAACTTCACTTTTTTTAAGGGAACGTAAATATCTTCTACCAAAACTAAATTCCGTTGAACCGCACGTTCAGATAAAACCTTATTAATAATCTTAACTACAGAATAGGTATCATAAGTCACACTCACTATAGGAATCTTCTTCTCATCCGCAAGATCTATGACTTCTTGTGTGGTCTGAAAACCTCCCGTAATAATCACAGGAATCCCATGATTTAAGGAGAGTTTTTGGACATTTTCTCTATTTCCCGTAATTAACAAAAGATTTTCTTTTAAGTAAGAAATAATGGATTCTTCTTTCATGGCCCCTACAATAAAGTCTTGAACCACATAATCTAATCCCAAACTTCCCCCTAATATTTTCGCATCAGTTAAAGCCACTACATCTCTCACCGAAATATTCTGATGCCTATAAGCAAGAGATTGTTCAATTCGGACAGTTCCCACCCGATCTTTCGTCTTGACCAATCCCTTCATTTCTGCAGCTTTAATTCCTCTATAGGCAGTTCCTTCAGAAACAGAGAGGTCTCTCGCAATTCTTCGAACAGAAATTTCATGGTTTACAGGAATTTTTCGAATATAGTCAATCACTTGTTCATGTTTTGTGGCCATTTTCTTCCTCCTATCATTTACAATGGCAACCGGATATTTTCATATTCAACAGAAACCAGATCACTCACTGTAATACCCAATAATCGCACACCTCGTTCTGCTTGTCCCCATTGCTCCCACAAATCTTGAGCATGATAATAGATATCCTCATAACTATTCACAGAATCATCCAGGGATTTTTGGCGAGTCAGCGTTTCAAAATTTTCATAACGTATCTTCAAAGTGAGGGTCTGCCCTTTAAGTCCTTTCGTCATCAAACTGTCAGACACTTGCTGAGACAACCAGCGTAACATTTCTTCTACTTCTTTATCATAATACAGAAAGGGATAGAAGGTTCTCTCCCTACCATTTGACTTTCTTTGGCGATTAGTCTTAACTTGTCGATTGTCAACTCCTCTTACTCTTTCATACAGCGACAACCCCGCCTTGCCAAAATAAGTCAAGCACTCTTCCTGACTCAATTTTCTTAAATCTTCCCCCGTATAAATTTTTAGCTGATGCATTTTTTCAGCGGACCGTTTCCCTACACCGTAAAATTTTTCAATGGGAAGCTGTCCCAAAAAAGCTAAAGCTTTTTTGGGCGTAATCACAGTCATGCCCTGTGGTTTATGATAATCAGATCCCAATTTGGCTAAAAACTTATTATAAGATACTCCTACGCTACAAGTTAGATGCAAGTCATGAGCAATCTTTCTTTGAATCTGTTGAGCAACATCCATAGCATAAGGGAGCTGTTGATAATTCTCTGTCACATCTAGAAAAGCTTCATCAATAGACAAAGGTTCAATTAAAGAGGTATATTGTGCAAAAATTTGGCGAACTTCTTCTCCTACCTGTCGATAATAATCATGCCTTCCCCTAATAAAATGAGCGTGTGGACATAAACGATAAGCTTCTGAAGCACTCATTGCTGAATGAATACCAAACTTTCGAGCCTCATAAGAAGCCGTTGCCACCACTCCTTTTCCACTCGATTCTTTTGGATTACGCGCAATCACAACAGGTTGACCACGAAGAGCGGGATTATCTCTTTGTTCTATTGAAGCATAAAAAGCATCCATATCAACATGAAGGATTTTTCGGGTTGCTTCAATCTTTGGCTCTTCAAATTCTAAAACACCGATTCGTCTCATTGATTTTCCCCTCCTCGTGCTCTATACGTCCTTATCATAATCAATAAAAACCATGAAGTCGATAAATACGCACAAAAAAACTGAGGAATCTTATCCTCAGTTTTTTCTTCTTTAAAGCAAGGAATCGATATTGATTTCTTCTAGAGATCTTGACTTACAGGAGGTAGCTTGTAATTGTAAATAATCAAAATACCGATTACAGGTTACCTCTTTGATCGTTTGTAATTTTTTCAAATACGTTGTGGGAGACTGACGTTTCCAAACATAATTTTTTAAATAATTGATCAAGTCTTCTCGCTTAATTTCTGGATACCCTGCTTGATGGAATTCCTTAACTTTCTTATCCAAACTGGGATTTAATAAAGCCCACTGCCACTTAGATAACATGACATAACCTTCTTATCTTTTTAGTCTTCTGACTCTTGTTCGGAAGTTTCTACTTCTTCCCCTTTGGCTTCTTCCTCTTCTGGACACGCTTGAGAATCTTCTGCTGCCGTATCTTTTAAGACACGAGCAATACTTGTCCGTTCAAATTCTAAAAAGATTCCTTCACAATTAATCGTAACCAGAGAAGCATCGATGGCGTGAACCACCCCATGAAGGCCAGAAATCATGACCACTTTATCTCCCACAGCCACAGAATTCATCAACTCTTGACGCTGCTGTTGTTGTTTTCTAGCCGGACGAATCATAAAGAAATACATCATTCCAACAATCGCCACAATATATATAAGCATTCCCATATTTATCTCTCTTTCCTTGTTTGATTTCTAAAAATTCTTAGGTTTATCAACATTTAACCCATAACGTTCAAAGAAGTCTTCTTTAAAGTCTAACAAACAATCCTCTCGAATAGCCTGACGAACTTGTTCCATTAACTGAAGCAAGAAATGTAAATTATGAATAGAGGTTAGCCGCAGACCAAATGTTTCTCCGCAATGTAACAAATGCCGCACATAAGCTCTTGTAAAGTTTCGACAGGTATAGCACTGACACGCTTCGTCAATTGGTCGTAAATCTTCTTTGTAAGCAGCATTTTTTACCACTAATCTTCCCTTAGAGGTCATACATGTTCCATTTCGAGCAATCCGAGTAGCCAATACGCAGTCAAACATATCCACGCCACGAATACTTCCTTCAATTAGGGCATCCGGACTTCCTACTCCCATTAAATACCGTGGCTTATTCTCTGGCATAATTGGGGTAAGGTAATCCAAGACCTTATACATTTCTTCTTTAGATTCCCCAACAGATAAGCCTCCGATAGAATAGCCTGGAAAATCTAATCCAACCATTTCTTTGGCATGTTGGAGGCGAAGGTCTTTATAACCTCCACCCTGCAAGATTCCAAATAAGGCTTGATCATTCGGCCTTTGATGCGCCTTTAATCCTCGCTCTGCCCATCGTGTTGTCCGCTCAATACTATGTTTCATATAATCATAGGAAGCGTCAAAAGGCGGGCATTCATCCAAACTCATCATAATATCAGAACCTAAGTGATTTTGAATCTGAATCGCTTTCTCTGGACTTAAGAAAAGCTTCGAGCCATCCAAATGGCTTCTAAAGTGAACACCTTCTTCTTCCAAACGCCTAATATCCGTTAAAGAAAAGACTTGAAATCCACCTGAATCTGTAAGAATCGGGCGATCCCAATTCATAAAAGTATGTAAGCCTCCTGCCCTTTCTATAAGATCGTCTCCTGGACGTAACCACAGATGGTAGGTATTACTCAAAATAATCTGAGCTTTCATCTCCTTTAATTCTTCTGGAGACACGCTCTTTACAGAAGCTAAAGTCCCTACTGGCATAAAAATAGGGGTTTCAATCACTCCATGTGGCGTAATGACCCTCCCTAGTCTCGCTCCTGTATGTTTTTCTTTTTTTATTAATTCATATCTCAGTGCCGGCATTATTCAACACCTTTCCTCTAGTCTAGTAGTTATTCTAACAAAAAAAGAGCAAATTCACTAGTCTTATATTTACCTGTTCTTTGCTTCCGAAACACGATCTGCCTTGGCCTTCGATTTTAAATAAATACGCTTAATTCCATTTTCCCTCAGGCAATAACGATTGATGCTATAAATATTGATTCCCATTAAAACAGCCATAACACTTGCCACTAACCAAGCTGGCACATTTTTGGGGAAAGGAGCTGGAAGTTCCTTAAAATAACCGTAATTGGTATCCAAAAATAAGTTCACCAAATAAATCACCGCATTGATCTTCACGCTCTGATTGAAACAATAACTTAAAGACAAATTTTGACAATGGCGTCTAAGTAAAAGTAATCCAATAATCATTAAATTCAAATGGTAACCCACAAAGGTTATATAAGTCAAATGCGGCCAAACATACAAAACTTTAGGATTCACAGCATACGCCATCAAAGCCCCAAAGAGTCCTAACCAAGCGGTGTAAGTCATCAACTTTTCTTTTTTCTTGTAAAAAGCATATAAAATTAACAATGAAACTATCCGACAATGATAAAAAGGTAATCCTTCTTCGAGTAAAAGCGGAATATCTAAACAATACCACATTAATAGAACCACTTGAAAAGCTAATACTAAAAACAAATGCCAAGTAATTTTTCGATCGGTAACTGCAGTTAAGCACCCGTAAAGGACTCCCCAAACGGCTAATACGGCTAAAATATAAGCGGGAATTGTCCCACCAGCATCTGTTGTTGTTCGAATAAAATATGAAAACATTGAAATTACCTTTCTCATTCAATCCTTTTAACGAATTGATTTTTCTTAAACAGTACGTTTAAGTCTTCTGACTGTTAAACTCCGCTATTTATTTTATCACAAATCTTTCTTCTGTCTCAATTTCAACAAAAAAAGCTGCTCCTTTTAATAAGAGCAGCTTTCTTTCAAGCTATTAGGCTTCTTTTAGAATGACTTGATCATCTACTGGAGAATAATCTATAAACACCTTGCTCTCTTTTTTGACTTCTCCTTTAATAATCGCACGCGCTAATGGCGTTTCGACTTGGTTAATAATAAACCGACGTAAAGGTCTAGCTCCGAATTCTGGCTCATAGGCACTGTCTGCAATCCATTGTACAAGTTCTGGACTGTAATCCAATTCCATATGTTGACTGGCTAAACGTTGTCCTAATTCCCTTAAGAGTTTTTCCACGATCCCTGTCATATTCTCCTTAGAAAGTGGGCTAAAGAAGATAATATCATCAATCCGGTTTAAGAATTCCGGCTTAAACTCTAAGTTCAAACGATTCTGGACCTCTTTCCTTGCCCGAGAAGAAATATGATCAGCTTCTCCGGTTTTAGCATCTTCAAGTAGAAGATCTGAACCAATATTAGAGGTCATGATAATAATTGTATTCTTAAAGTCTACAGTTCGACCTTGTCCATCTGTTAAACGCCCATCATCGAGAATTTGCAAAAGGATATTAAAGACATCATGATGCGCTTTTTCAATTTCATCGAGCAAGACCACACAATAAGGATGGCGACGAACAGCTTCTGTTAACTGACCGCCTTCTTCATAACCTATATATCCTGGTGCAGCCCCTACTAGACGAGAAACATTTGCCTTTTCCATATATTCAGACATATCAATTCGAACCATATTATCTTCCGAATCGAACACTTGCTGAGCTAAAGCCTTAGCCAACTCTGTTTTTCCGACACCTGTTGGGCCTAAGAAAAGGAAGGACCCCAACGGACGATTAGGATCTTGAATACCTGCCCGAGATCTTAGAACCGTATTAGCTACAGAATCCACTGCTTCATTTTGCCCAATCACACGATCATGTAACCGTTGATCTAAGTCTAACAATTTTTCACGATCACTCTGTTGAAGTTTAGCCACTGGAATTCCTGTTTGACGAGAAACCACTTCTTCAATCTGTTCTTCTGTTACAGCTTCTTGAACCAGACTCGTTCTACCTGATTCTTCTTCTTCGTAGGCTTTTTCCTTTTCTTCTAATTCTTTCATCAATTGAGGAATCGTCCCGTGTTGTAATTGAGCAGCCTTTTCCAAATCATAACTATTTTGTGCCACTTCCAAATCCCGCTTAGCTTTTTCAATTTCTTGACGTTTGTCTTGAATTTCTTTAAGCGCTAATTTTTCATTTTCCCACTCTAAGGTCAATTGATTATTCTTTTCACGGACTTCAGCTAATTCCTTTTGTAATTCACCCAATCGTTTCTTAGAAGCGGTATCTTCTTCCTCTTTTAAGGCTTCCTCTTCAATTTCTAATTGCAATTGACGACGACGTTGTTGGTCTAATTCCGTTGGCATCGAATTCATTTCTACCCGAATTTCTGCACTCGCTTCGTCCACTAAGTCAATGGCCTTATCCGGCAAATAACGATCTGAAATATAGCGGTTAGATAATTCAGCAGCAGCCACTAAAGCTTGATCATGAATTTTTACATGGTGATGATTTTCAAAACTTTCTCTCAACCCCCGCAAAATAGAAATCGTATCTTCTACAGTAGGCTCCTGCACCAAAACGCGCTGGAATCGACGTTCCAAAGCTTTATCTTTTTCCATGTATTCTCGATATTCATCCAGCGTAGTCGCTCCAATGCAATGCAATTCACCACGCGCAAGAAGAGGTTTCAAAAGGTTTCCAGCATCCATGGCACCTTCCGCTTTTCCCGCACCAACAATATTATGAATTTCATCGACAAACAAAATAATTTGTCCGTCCGCCTTCTTAATTTCATTCAGAACCGCCTTGAGACGTTCCTCAAATTCTCCACGGTATTTCGCTCCCGCAATCAAAGCGCCCATATCTAAGGAAAAGAGGGTTTTATTTTTTAAATTACTTGGGACATCCCCCTTAACAATTCTTTGGGCCAAACCTTCCACAATAGCGGTCTTCCCAACACCAGGTTCTCCGATTAAAACAGGATTATTTTTAGTCTTACGTGAAAGAATCCGAATAACATCACGAATTTCTTCATCACGTCCAATGATAGGATCCATTTTCCCAGCCTTAGCTGCAGCAGTTAAATCGCTCCCATATTTTTCTAAAGCTTCATAATTTTCTTCAGCATTTTGAGAAGTCACATGATCACCCTTTCTTAAGGCTTTGATTTTATCCTTAATTTGTTTATACGAAGTCATTTTCTTTAACCACTTCGTTAATTCACAACTCTCTAAGGTCATAAGGGCCAGTAAAAGAATTTCTGTTGACAAATACTCATCCTGAAATTCTTCAGCTTCCTTTTGAGCGGCTTGGATTAATTCAGCTAGGCCTCTCGAAAAATTCTGCCCATATTGAATACCGCTTCCCTCTACACAAACAATACGATCTAATTCTTGATTAAGTTCTTGGCGCATAGCTTCCGTTGAAATGGAAAGTCCCTCATAAAACCGATCAGCGAACTGACTAGGTTGAACAAGCGCCGTGAAAAGATGCGGAATAGTTATTTCTTGATGATGTCTCGTTTGAGCAATTTGTTGTGCATTAGCGAGCGCTTCTTGTAAATTGGTTGTCATATCCATAGGTTTCATTCTATCCACTCCTTTACAATTCTTAGTTTACCACATAGGTCAAAATTGGTCAACGTTAAAGCCAGAGAAAGTCAAAAATTTAAAACTCCCCTATTCAAAGAGTTTAACTCTAACGAATATAGGGGAGTTCTTGTTTAGGCTTTAGGCTCTAAAGTATAAATTTCATCAGCAATTTGTAAAGTAGAAATTCGGTGCGAAACTAAGAGAATCGTACGTTCCTTAGAAATTTCCTTCAAGGCTTTTAATATCATGCCTTCATTTAAAACATCTAAATGATTGGTCGGTTCATCCAATAAAAGAATGGGGGATTTAGAGAAAAAGGCTCTTGCCAAAGCGAGACGTTGCTTTTCACCCGCAGATAATTCGCTACCCTTTACTCCAAGTATCGTATCATAGCCCTCAGGTAAACGTTGAATGGTATCATGTAAAGCTGCTTTCTTAGCAGCTAAAATAACCGACTCTCTCTCTGGATTTTTATGTCCCAAAGCAATGTTTTGCCAAACTGTTTGTTTAAAAACATAGGTATCCTGCGTCATATAAGCTTCAGCCGAGCGCAAGCTTTTAAAGGTTAAATCCTTCAAATTCCAGGTATTCAAACATATTTTTCCTTTATCCACATCATAAAACCGCATAAAAAGCTTTAATAAAGTCGATTTTCCTGAACCACTTGAGCCATGAATGCCAATAATACGATGAGGAAACACATTCAAAGAGTAGTCTTTAAGAATAGGAGATGAAGCTTCATAAGAAAAGTCAATCTTCTCTACTTGTAATTGAGTAAAAGCCTTCGCATGAGTCACAAGGGAATGTTCCCCTTCTTTTACAGCAGGATGCTCATCTAATAAGCGAAGCAATCGCTCACCACTTGCTAAAGTTTGAGTTAAATAATCGGGCAACCGCGTTAAAGCCAAACAAGGGCCTAATGAACTCATTAAAGCAAGTGGGACAAGAATAAGCCCTTCTATCTCCACCTGACCTTGACTATATGCCAATCCCATAACGGCTACAATTCCCACTGAAGCCACCGCAACCAAACTATTCACCCAAGCATTTTCTTTTGCAGAACGGTCACTCAGGGCTTGTTTCATCTCATGCAAAGAATTTTCATAGCTTGTAAGTTTCTTCGTCTGATTATCCATTTGGTCATATTGAATAAGATCTTCCACGCCATATAAAGAATCCAGTACACAAGTATTTAACTCTGAAAAGCGTTTTTGAACTTCTTGACCCATCTTTTTCAAATGACGAAATCGCAAGCAAGGCAAAACGACACCAAGAAGAAGATACACCGTTAAAGCAACCCCAGCTGCTAATAGGGAATAAGATCCTATGAAAATCAACATGCCTAAGCTCGACAAGAAAGCTATAGCTACTGGAGAAAGCGTGTGCGCAAAAAAGACTTCCAAGGCTTCTATATCATGAGTAATCATTGCCATTAAGTCTCCTCGATCTTTACCCGCTAACTTAGCTGGCCCTATCCTTCTCAATTGAGCAAATGTCCGATGCCTCAGAAGAGCTAACAAGCGAAAAGCAATGTAGTGATTACAGTACTGCTCGCCATACCGTAAGAATCCCCTAAGTACCGCCAAAAGGAGCATACTCCCTCCATAAATCCACATTTTTCCTGTGATAGAGCCCTCTAAGGTCAACTTTCTCATTCCCTCAAGCAAGCATGCCCCTGCCAAAACGGGAATAAAACTAGCAAATAAACTTCCTACAGTTCCCATCAAAATAGCTAATTCCATCACTCCAAGCAACGGCTTTACTAAAAGCATTAAATTTTTAATGATTTTCCAATAAGTGGTTTTCATCCTCTTACCCTCCAATACTATAGGCTTCGAGTGACTTCTGTTCATGATACAAGTGGCAAAAAGCCCCCTTCTTTGCTAGTAATGTTTCCACATTTCCTTCTTCTATTATTTGACCCGCGTGGAGGAAATACACTTCTCCCCCTTCATCAGCCAACGTTAAGCGATGAGAAACTAAAACTACCACACATTTTTGGGAAATTTTCTTTAAGAGGCTCATCATAGCTTGTTCACTCTCATAATCCACAGAAGAAGTCACCTCATCCAATAAATAGAGAGAGGCTTTTTTGAGCAAAGCCCGCCCTAAAAGCAGCCGTTGCCTTTGCCCACCGGATAAATTTTCGCCGCCCGCATCGATCCTTGTGGTTAAACCTTCCTTTTCAGTAAAGAAGTGAGCTAACCGAAGATCTTCTAACATTTGCCATAATTCATCATCAGAGAGTTTCTCATTTCCCATTCTTAGATTTTCTTCAATAGTCCCCTTAAAAAGATAAGATTCTTGACCGACATAAGCCACTTGACTTCCTAAATCTTTTAAAGCAATTTGCGACACCTCTCTCCCATTCAAGACAATTCTTCCTTTACTGGATCTTTCTTTTCGTCCTAAGAGCTTTAAAAGAGTCGTTTTTCCACATCCAGAGGGACCCATCACCCAATGAATTTGTCCAGGTTTTAATTGTAGGCAGATATTTTTCAAAACCGCTTGCTTGACTTCATAAGCGAAGGAAAGGTCATTTACCTCCACAAGTTCAATTGGTGATTGGAGAGGAAGGGAGCCTTTCTCTTCAAAAGAAGCATCTAATAAAGCAAACAAGCGCTCACTCGCAGCTACACCGTTCATTGCCATATGAAAGGCTGACCCTAATCTTCTCATAGGCAAGAAGAATTCACTTGCTAAAAAAATAACGCATAAAGTTGCAAACAAAGATATTTCTCCCTTAGCATAAGAAAAAATGGCAATCAACATCCCCACTGCAGCGCCCCCATAGGCAAAAATATCCATGATCGTCACAGAATTCAATTGCATCACTAATACCTTCATGGTCATTCGTCGAAAATCTTCCGCTTCTCTATCCATCTGCGCTTCTTTCATAGCATCTGCTTGATAAATTTTTAAAGTCACTAACCCTTCTAAATTCTCCAAAAAAGAGTCTCCCAAATTCAAATAAGACTTCCAATATTTCCGAAGTTTAGTTTTAGCGATCTTAGCGACTCCCATAATGGCTAAAGGAATAAACGGCACCTCCAAAAGGAGAACGACACTTGCCTTGAAATTCAATGGAAGTAATACCAAAAACAAAGTAATAGGCGCTAATACACTATAAAAAAGTAAGGGTAAAAAAGACCCAAAATAAGCCTCTAACTGTTCTACCCCTTCTGTCAATAATTGACTCACTTCTGCTTTTGAAAAAAATTTTTGGTAATCACTTCCTAAAGTCCATAATTGTTGATAAATCCTCTGCCTTAATTCTTTCTTCGCTGACGAACGCACAAAAAAAGAAGCCTTCTCCTGCTTCACTTCAGCAAAAAATCGTATTCCTATAGCCAAACCAATTCCCACCAATAAAACAACACTTTTCTGTAAGGTGAATGTTCGTTGAGATATAATCCCTATTAACCAAGCAAGAAGCATCGCAAATCCCACCTGTCCGATCAAACCTATCCATTGATAGAGCACCACTCTAGCTATATTTTCTTTAGCAGTAGGAACGACCTCCAGTAACCGTTTCTTGACCATTGCATATTTTCCTCTCTTTTAGACTCCTTTCTATTATACCCTCTATAATCTGCATTTCGAATCTTTTTTCTTAAAAAGCTTTTACAAAGTGGTGCCCCATTTTTCTCAATAAACATCAAAAAGCCTCAACTGCCAACCTTTAAGGCCAACAGTTGAGGCTTAACGTGTTTATAATTTTTTATTTTGCCGTGGCTTCTTTATGATCCAAGGCTGCGAAGAAAGGGGACTCTAAATGAAATCCTTGACATTCGCAAAATGGTTGAAAGAAGTGATTGAATTCTTGTGTCATTTTTTGGTGCATATCTTTCATACGATCCATTATCGCATTATATTGTGCTTCATTTTCATCTGTGACATCCACCCATCCGGTATCTTGACCATTAATATTCATCCGCATCTTGCGAATAGTCTTTACTTCAGATGGCTTTTGTTCACCTTCTACTTTTTCGCGAGGAGATAGCGCATTCACTTGATAATGAGAGACTTCATTTTCATTCACACAGTCACTGGCTAATTGGACTTTAGCTGATTTATTCTTTAAGAAATCAAGTTTTTCATCATCTGAAAGGTTGGCGTATTGAATAAACTCTGCTTCATCCAAATATGCTTCCAAACGACCTTTTCCGTAAGTGGCACTATCTACATCTGCAGTTACTCTATACTTTGTCATTATGATCACCTTTCTTTAATTTATCATTTTGTAAGGTTTTCTTTTTCCTTACATGTTTATTATATTCCTTTAGTCAGAATTAGTCAACATATTTTACTGACTTTTTTTGACTTTGGAAGTAAAAAAAGAGGAAATCCTCTTTTTAGACGATTTCCTCTTGCTTCTCGGATAGACGAGATTATTTCTTGCGACGACGTTCTGCAATACGTGCAGCTTTTCCGTGACGGTCACGTAAGTAATAAAGCTTCGCACGACGAACTTTACCTTGACGAATAACTTCGATCTTAGCCACACGTGGTGTGTTTAATGGCCAAGTACGTTCCACACCTACACCGTTTGATACTTTACGAACGGTGAAGTTTTCGCTAATTCCTTGTCCTTTACGTGAAATAACTACGCCTTCAAAAATTTGAATACGTTCACGTTCCCCTTCTACAACACGGGCATGTACACGAACAGTGTCTCCAGGACGAAAGTCTGGAATATCACTACGTAATTGTCCTTCAACAATAGCATCAATTAACTTTGGATTATGACTCATGATTCTTCTCCTTTTCTAACAAATACTCATACCCCCACAGGGCAGCGGAATACCGTTTGATTTCACTATAAGTTTACACTTACTGACCCATTTTACTCCCTTCATCTATTAATGTAAAGTCTTTTTATTCTCCTTTTTCTAAAAATACGATATTTTCTTTAAATAGCAACTCCAAAAGAAAAAGCAGCTCCTCCTTTTAAACCACATACTGACTCAGGTCAAGGATTTGATCTACCGTTCGATTCAAGAATTCCACATCATGCGAAACCACAATAATAAGGTCTTTGTTTCTTTTTTCTTGCTGTAAAGCTTCAGAAATTTTTCGCATATGGTAAGCATCCATGCCGCTTGTCGGCTCATCCAAAAAGACTAAAGGTTTGGAACTTAATAAAGCAGAAGCTATCGCTAAACGCTGCTTTTGACCTCCCGACAAACTCAAAGGGTGGCGATCTAAAAAAGGACTTAATTCGAGTTGATCGGCCACAGCCAAAACCCTTTCTTCCTCTAAAGAACCATTTCCTAAAAACATTTCTCGAAAGACTTGATCACTAAAGAGTTGGTGATTCACATCCTGCATCACCCAACTTGATAATTTTCTCCTTTGGCGCGCAGATAGCTTACGTCCCTGATAAGAAAGCGTCATTCCCTTTTCTAAGCCCACGAACGCCCGAAGGAAGGTAGACTTTCCTATGCCATTTGGCCCCACTACGCCATAAATTTGCCCCTCTTTGAGAGGAAGCTTGCAAATTTTTAAGCCCCTTTTTTTGGAAAAATGAAGCGTCAATTCTTCAATCAACCACTCTCCCGATTCGCTTAAAGGTTTATCCTCTAAAGATAATCGCTCTAACTTTCTAAGTCCAAATTGATTACATTGTTCTCTATTCCACTGCTTAAAATCTTCTCTGCTCGCTTCTCTCACTATCCGTCCTTTTTCCAAAATAAGGACTCGATCCACTATAGACAAAGCATAGTAGAGGCGATGCTCTGCCAGTAATAAGCTCACGCCTTTTTCTTTCAAAATGGCCAGCATTTCTCCCAGACGATCGATGGCTGCAGCATCAAGATTAGACGAAGGCTCATCCAAAACTAACCGTTTCACACCTGAAATATAAGTCGCAGCCAAAGCTAGCAATTGCCGCTCCCCGCCTGATAAAGCAAAAATATTTCGATTCAATAAGTGGCCAATAGGCATATGAGTAAGTAAATCTTCTAAGCGGCGCTCCATCTCTTCACGCGGAATTCCCATATTCTCCAAAAAAGACACCAATTCTAAAGTGGTATTCACATTAAAAAAAGACGTCTTCGGATTTTGAAAGACCGTTGCCACCCACTGAGACAGCTGATAAAGTTCTAAATGCTCCGTCGAAACTCCTCCAATCTGCACAAGGCCTCGGCATTTCCCTTGGTCATAGCGCACAGCTAGCCCATTGATTACCTCTAACAAGCTAGACTTTCCAGAGCCACTTTTCCCAGTTAAGAGCACACATTCCCCCGGATGAACTTGAAGATCAATTTGACTAAGAACTTCCTGATCGCCATAAGAAAGGCGAACATCCTGTAATTCAATCACTAGGCACCTCCTAACATCATAGCTACCATTCCAATTAAGTAAGCACTATCTCTCTTCTTCCAATGGACTTCTACATAGTGCGTTTTAGGTGAAGGGTTCGCAATTCCCTTAGTTTCCGCACTTTTGGCAAGATCATCGGCCAAATGCGAAGCCTCTACTAATAAAGGAACCGTCAGTGCCTCCATATATTGCAAGGGATGCTTCATCGTCAACCCTCTCACCTTCATCGCCCTTCGAATATTTTTCTCTTCTTCCTTAAAAGTAGGAAAGAATCGAAAAACAACAGCCAAGGGTAGACTCATCTCCTTGGGCACCCTGATCTGATCCAAAGCGGCCAATAAACTTCCCACATCCGTCGTTTCGACCATCCACTTAGCCGACAAGAGTGGCAGATACAACACCTGAACAATCAGTAAAAACGAAGTCAAGGGCAACAAAAAGCTGGGACCACGTTCTAACAAAAGATTTCCGCCAAAAGAAATCACCCCAAAAGTAACCCCTGCTCTTAGACTTTCTCGCTTTTCTCCCTCCAAATAGAAAGCTAAGGCTAAAAGCCCCACCATTCCCCAAGTATACCCCGCTTCTAACTTATATAAGGGGGTAAAGCCTAAAAAGAGAGTGCTGAGGATTTTAGTCAAAGGATGAAAATAACTAGCCGTGATGACATATTGACTTCGCATCAGACAATCCCAGCTTTATGGAAATGTTTCTTAATCATTTTTTGACCTAAGAAAGCCCCAATCAGCCCTCCTACAAAAGCTACGCCTACAATTCCTAACATATGAGGGAAAGTAAAGATAGTCATGACCAAATTCTTGCCCATTTTTTCAACCATTCGCGTCTGCATAAATTGAATCCATAAAACCGCGAAGAATGGCGTCATCGCCCAAATATTAAAGCAAGCATAGGCTAAAGTCATCGCTTTTAAGGATTTGAAATGTCCTTTCCGCAAAATAAACTCAGCTAAGCCGACAAAGAAGACACTAATAGCTGGGACAATCCAAGTGTGCCCCGTTGCCCACAAGGCAAGAGGTGAGAGCATGCCAAAGATAAAAAAGCCCCAAGCTTTCTGGACTTTTGTCATTAAGAGCATGACCACCGGGCCTGCCACCACTCCTGTCATAAAGGGAGCACCTCCAAAACATAACCATGCCAAAAAGGGATCCGTCGCTCCCATTCCCAACAAGACGAAAGTCATGCTCATCAATCCGATTAACACATAGTAAATCACTAAAAATACCCCTATATGGGTTAAATCTCTAATGGTTAATTTTTCGTTCATACGCTTTTCCTTTCTTTTTTAGCAGTAGGTGTATTGTAACGCGTAACTTGAACTTTTGAAAGAAATTTTCAAGTAGAGTTTCCTCATAAATTCTACTTTGTTTTTTTATGATAGCTTGCCTTCTTTACCCAAAGGCTTGAGAGACCCTCTATTATTTTTAGCTAATAAAGAAGAAAAAGGAGAAAAACAATTGCTCGTTTTTCTCCTTTTCAAATTCAATTATTCACCTTTTGACTGTTCTTCTTGGCGAAATTCTTCTAACCATTCTTCTTCTTCTGACGTTAAAGCCCTATTCACTAGAAGATCTGGACGTCGTTGATAGGTCCTTCTTAACGCCTCTTTTCGCTTCCAATCTGCTATTTTTTGATGATCTCCGCTTATCAAGACATCTGGAACCAACATCCCCATAAAGTCCCTAGGGCGTGTATATTGCGGATATTCTAAAAGTCCTGTCGTAAAAGACTCACTCTCAATCGAAGCTTCATTGCCAACTGCTTCATCCAATAAGCGAGCCGTCGCATCAATCACTACCATCGCGCCTAACTCGCCACCCGTTAAAATAAAATCTCCCACTGAAATTTCATCGGTCACATATTGGCGAATCCGCTCATCATACCCTTCATAATGCCCACAAATAAAAATCAGTTGGTCTTCTTGGGCGAGTTCTTCTGCTTTTTTCTGCGTAAAAGTCTCCCCACTCGGATCCATTAAAATCACTCGCGCTGGCTTCTCTGAAGCAGGTAATTGATGATCCACTAAACGTTCATCCAAAGCTTCCAACGCCCGATGAATAGGCCCCACTTGAAGCAACATCCCCGCTCCTCCACCAAAGGGATAATCATCCACATGCCCATGCTTATTCTCTGAATACTCCCTAAAATCGGTCACATGCACAGACAACACGCCCTTTTCTTGGGCTTTTCCCAAGATGGAAGAATTCATAGGAGCCTTAAACATTTCAGGAAATAGACTTAATACTTCAATCTTCATCGTCAATCAATCCTTCCATGAGGTCAATAACAATCCGTTGGTCTTGAAGATCCACTTGCTTAACAACTTGTTCAATATAAGGAAGGAGAATATCTTTTCCTTCTCCGTGGCGTTGAACCGTCCACACATCGTTAGGCCCTAAAGAGGTAATGGATTTCACCTTACCAAGTAAATCCCCCTCTAAGGTATATACCGGTAATCCAATAATTTGATCATAGAAAAACTCATTTTCAGATAGATTCACTTCCCGATATTGACTAGAAACCATCAAAGTCATCCCCTTGAAGCCTTCCACTGCCTCAATCGTTTCCATTCCTTCAAACTTCAGCAAATGAAAATTCTTATGCAGGCGATGGCTTTTTACTACCACATCTTCTTGATGACTCTTTTCATCAAAAATCGCTAAACGACTTCCCGCTTTAAAACGTTCATCTGGAAAATCTGTCACCGAAAGGACACGAACTTCTCCTCTTAAACCCTGTGTATTCACAATTTTTCCTACACGATAATATACTTCTGCCATAATTTCTCCTTTATTCATTCGCACATGACATTTCTTCTCTTTCATCTTAAAGAAAAAAACTAGGATATGAAACCCTAGTTTTCCTCATTGTTTACCATTCTGCGTCTTAATCTTCTATCCGATCAAAACTCAATCGAATACGACGATGACCTTCAACACGCACACTATATAAAATCGTACGAATGGCATTCGCTACTCGTCCATGCTTACCAATCACTCGCCCGACATCATCTGGATGTAAGTAGACATGATATTCTAAGAATTCATCCCCGTCTTTGATGCGAATTTCCATGGCTTCTGGATGACTTACAAGAGGTTCAACAAGCTCATTTAATAAAAGGTCAATATTAGGCATCGTATTAGGCATGTTGATCACACTTATCTTTATTTATTATATTTTGCTTCGTGATGTTTTTTCATAACGCCTTGGCGAGAAAGAATGTCACGTACAGTATCTGTAGGTTGTGCCCCATTTCCTAACCATTTTAAAGCTAATTCTTCATCAAGAACAACTTCTGCAGGATCAGTTGTTGGGTTATAAGTCCCAATCTTTTCAATAATCCGACCATCACGTGGTGAACGTGCGTCTGCTACTACAATACGGTAAAATGGGTTACGTTTAGAACCCATACGTTTTAAACGAAGTTTAACTGCCATGAATAAAATTCCTCCTTATGTGTTACTTCTTATTCATTATTCACATTTACATACTATACCAAAGTTATCTGTAAGTGTAAAGTATTTTTTCTTTACACTTTTATCAAAAGATTCCACATGCCAACTTTCTTACAAAAAATCGCTAGCTCCTGTCATTCGCCCCTAGATTTAGAGGTACTTACGACTGGCTAGCGATTTTTAATTAATCTCGTCTGCCTTTCTTAGTTTTATTTTTGATCACGTTTGAAGGGATTGAAGATTACACTCAGGCCTCCTACTAATAAGCATACACCCAAGGAAATCATCTCCGCTTCTGCTCCTGTCTTCGGAAGGGACTTCGGCTTCCCTGCTTGAGACTCTTGAGCAGGTGATGCAACTTCCATCGTATTCTTCGAATCCTCTTTGCCTCCCTCTTTATGCGGTACACTTGAAGGAATCTCCTTGTCCGGTTCTTTTGTTGTTTTCTTCTTGGCAAGGTCTTTTTGAAGCTGCGGGGTATCAGCAGGTTACACGCCTTGGGGAATTGCCTTGTCTTCTTTCTTCTGAATTGGCTTCTCCTTCTCCATGCCAGCCGATCGGTCCTTGACTTGGACAGGAACGGCGGGAGCATGGCTTAGGCTCTCGGTTGCTTGAACTGTGGGAGTCAAGAACAAGACTGACCCGATCACTGCGCTATCGACGCCGACCGTGAACTTCCGAATCCCATAACGCGGCTGGCTCTCGTTAGATGGTTTCATGTGATTTCCTCTTTTCTTTTTTTTATTTTTTATAAGTTAGCGCAAGAACGCCCATTCTTAAGGCGTGTTATCACTATCAGAATTGTTAAAAAAAAAGCGCAATAAATTCTAAGCTCTCGCCCTCTCTGCCTTCCTTAGGGCCGCTTGTTTAAAGACTGGCTTTTTATTTTTCAAAGAGCCGGTGCAGACATTTTCTTATCTTTTACAGAACATTTGGTTGTCTTCCGTTCTTGAATTGCCTGTGCCTTCAATAGAAGAGTGGGGATTTTGAGGATCACTTATTTTTCCTGAGTAAATAAGATCCCCTTCTGTTTCAACATTTTTGTCTAAGTGGGAGAGTGAGGGGCGGAAGCGTGGGACTGTTTCTATTTTCTCCTTCTTTCTGACGCATTGTTTATGAAATGATTAAGACTTTTTCAAACGGCCTATTTTTTTATTTTGTCCCTTGCTTTTTATGTGACGCATTATATAATGAATGTGATGCAACGCTAAAGTTTAAAGAAAGAAGTTGATACGGTATCAAGTAATATCCAAGCTATTCTTTTATCATTGTTCTTGTTTGTGTATCTATGTATTTACTTTATAGAAAGAGGTCAAAGTATGACTGGTATACCTTTAGTATTTGTTTTTATCCTTTCTATCATCGCCATGATCCTCTTAATCAGTAAGTGGAAGGTCCATCCCTTTCTAGCTATTATGCTGATTTCAGCCATTCTCGGCTTACTGGGTGGCATTCCGCTCATCTCGAGTGTTGGCGAAGGTGGGAAGAAGATTATGGGCTTGCCTGAAGTTATCGGGGCGGGTTTCTCCTCCACCTTCTCAAGCATTGGGATCGTGATTATCTTTGGTGCGATGATTGGGACTTTCTTGGAAGTCACTGGTGCCGCCTTAAAATTAGCGGATATGGTGATTAAGTTAGTCGGCCCTCATCGTCCAGAGCTTGCTATTGAATTAATGGGTTGGGTAGTCTCCATTCCTGTTTTCTGTGATTCAGGTTTTGTTGTTTTAAACCCTATCCGTAAAGCCTTAGTGAAGCGGACAGGCGCTTCTTCTGTGGCAATGACGGTCTGCTTATCTGCCGGGCTCTATGCGTCGCACGTCTTTATTCCGCCTACACCAGGTCCTATCGCCGCTGCCAATACGCTCGGCATTGGTAATCAATTCTTATTAGTCATGCTTTTCGGAGCGATCTGCTCAATTCCTGCTCTTATTACTTCTTACTTCTATGCTAAGCACATCGGTCAAAAGGAACAGGCTCGCGATGAGGCGGATTCTGACTCTATTGAGAAGACCTATGAAGAACTCGTTGCAGAATATGGGCAATTGCCAAATGGCTTTATGGCTCTTGCGCCTATCATTGTTCCTATCTTACTCATGGCCCTCTCTAATATTGCCACTTTAGCTCACTGGAAGGGACTAGGTGCAGAACTCTGTATCTTCTTTGGAACACCTATTATGGCTTTAGCGGTTGGGGTTGTCCTCGGGGTCTATCTCGTCCTTCAACAAAAAATGGTCGATAAACTTTACAAAATGGTCGATGATACCTTAAAAGTATCCGGTCCTATTCTCTTTGTGACCGCTGCTGGTTCTGTTTTAGGGAAGGTGATTGCTTCTACAAGTCTCGTTTCCTTTATTACAGCAAATGCTAATATTCTACAATCGATTGGAATTCTCTTCCCGTTTGTTCTCTCGGCCTTACTCAAGACCGCTCAAGGATCTTCTACCGTTGCGCTGACCACAACTGCTGGGATTATGGCACCCCTTCTTCCAGCTCTCGGCCTTGCTTCGCCGATTTCAAGTGTGTTGGTCGTTATGGCGATCGGTGCTGGTGCCATGACCGTTTCTCACGCGAACGACTCTTACTTCTGGGTAGTGACAAACTTCGGGCAAATGACGCCTAACCAGGGTTACCGCACGCAAACTGTTGTCACACTCATCGAAGGGATCAGCTCAATGGCTTTGATCTTTGTCTTATCTTTATTCCTACATTAGTCTGACTTTATTATGAACCAAGGAGCATTTATCATGACTTTCTCTGATTTTCAAAAACAACTGGTCACTCAAACCATCACGGCTTGTCTACCAGATACAGCTGTTAAGCGAGCTTTAGCAGACTTACCTGAAGTTTCTGGGCGAAAATTATTTATTGCCATTGGCAAAGCCGCTTGGCGGATGGCAAAAGCGGCCGTTGACTATCCAGGTGTCACCTTTGATCAAGGGCTTGTGATTACCAAGTATGGACACTGTGAGGGGGAGTTAGCTAACGTCACCCTCTTAGAAGCTGGTCATCCTATTCCAGATCACAACACACTCCAAGCGACCCAAGCCGCTATGGACTTGGTCAGTTCTCTGACCTCAGAGGACTTAGTAGTCGTCTTACTATCTGGTGGGGGATCTGCTCTCTTTGAGAAGCCCTTGGTTTCTTTTGAAGAATTAACACAAATTACAAATGCTCTTCTGGCTAAAGGGGCTGACATCGTAGAAATTAACACCATTCGCAAACGTCTCTCCGCTGTCAAAGGTGGGAGGTTTGCGGAATGTTGTGCACCTGCCCACGTTTACAATATTATTTTAAGCGACATTATCGGGGATCCGATTGATATGATTGCCTCTGGTCCTACTTATCCTGATGCTTCCACTTGCAAAGAAGCGCAAGCGATCGTCGAAAAATATCAGTTGTCACTCTCTGACCAAGCCCAAGAAGCGCTCACTCATGAAACTCCTAAGCAATTAGATAACGTCACCACCCACCTCTCTGGAAGTGTGAGTGAATTATGCACCGCTGCCCAAGCTTTTCTTGAGGAAAACAGCTTCCAAGTGACCCTCCTCACCTCTTCTTTAGCATGTGAGGCTCGGGAAGCTGGGAAATTTATGGGAGCGATCGGTAAAAACTATGCAGAAAGTACACGCCCTCTTGCCTTTCTAATCGGTGGAGAAACTGTCGTACATGTCACAGGAGACGGCAAAGGCGGACGCAATCAGGAAATTGCTTTAGCGGCTGCGGAAGTGATTGATGGCTTGGACAGTGTTCATGTGCTCAGTTTTGGGAGTGATGGTACAGATGGCCCAACAGATGCCGCAGGCGGCTATTCTGACGGTCAAACTTTAACACGCTTAAAAGAAAAAGGACTCCAAATTCATGAAGTCCTTCAAAGAAATGATGCTTACCATGCCTTAAAGGCTATTGACCAACTCATAGTCACTGGCCCAACAGGCACCAATGTCAATGATCTTTCTTTAGTTCTGATTATTCCAAAAGGAACTCTTCTTTAAAAAAGAAAACACATCCTTACATCCTACACACATAAAAACACGCGGGGAGCTGTTGAACATACAGCTTCCCGCGTGTTTTATTTTTATTAAGTGAAATTAATCGTCCTTGCGACCTTTTGTTTCTACATCATGAGAAAGGATAGCTAGGAAGTCATCCATTGCCAAGCTTTCTGTTGCTTTTGATCCATATTTGCGGACAGTGACTTGGGCGTTTGCTATTTCGTTATCCCCAAAGACTAATTGATAAGGGACTTTTTGTGTTTGAGCTTCCCGAATCTTGTAGCCCATCTTCTCATTGCGATCATCGACTTCTACTCTAAAGCCTTTTGCTTTCATGGTATTAGCGATTTGGTAAACGTAATCGGCGTGTTTTTCTTCACTCACTGGAATTAACACGGCTTGAACAGGCGCTAACCAAGTTGGGAAGGCTCCCTTGTATTCTTCAATCAAGTAGGCCATAAACCGTTCCATGGTTGAAACAATGCCACGGTGAATCATCACTGGGCGATGGGTATTTTGACCATCTTCTCCTACATAGGTGACGTTGAACCGTTCAGGTAAGAGGAAGTCTAATTGAATAGTGGATAAGGTTTCTTCGTTGCCTAAGGCTGTACGCACTTGAATATCGAGTTTTGGTCCATAGAAGGCAGCTTCTCCTTCTGCTTCAAAATAATCCAAGCCTAAATCATCCATAGCGCCCTTTAACATGGCTTGCGCTTTTTCCCACATTTCATCATTATCAAAGTATTTATGGGTATCTTTAGGGTCTCTATAACTTAAACGAAAACGATAATCGGTAATATTGAAGTCCCGATAAGCTTCACGAATCAAGTTTAAGACGCGGGTAAATTCTTCTTGAATTTGATCTAAACGTACAAAGATATGGGAGTCATTCAGGGTCATTTCCCGGACACGTTGTAAACCAGAGAGAGAACCTGATTTTTCATAGCGGTGCATCATCCCTAATTCTGCGATACGAATAGGGAGTTCGCGATAAGAATGAACATGATTTTGGTAAACCTTGATGTGGTGAGGGCAGTTCATTGGACGAAGAACATAGGATTCCCCATCTTCAAAGGTCATTGGTGGGAACATGTCGTCTGAATAGTGTTCCCAGTGGCCAGAGGTCTTGTAGAGGTTCACATTGGCCATAACAGGCGTGTAAACGTGTTGATAACCAGCTGCTACTTCTTTATCGATGATATAGCGTTCAATGATGCGACGAACCGTTGCCCCTTTTGGCAACCAGAAAGGAAGTCCTTGTCCAACTTCTGGATCTACCATAAAGAGATCTAACTCTTTGCCCAGTTTGCGGTGGTCACGTTCTTTGGCTTCTTGGCGACGTTTAATATCTTCTTTCAAATCTTTTTCATTGAAGTAAGCTGTCCCGTAAATTCTTTGCATCACTGGGTTTTCAGATTTTCCACGCCAATAAGCGCCCGCAAGAGAGAGCAGTTTGAAATGTTTAATATAGCCTGTAGAAGGCACATGGCCGCCACGGCAAAGGTCTGTAAATTCGCCTTGACTGTATACCGTGAGGGTTTCATCTTCTGAGAGGTCATGAATAATTTCCAATTTGTAAGGATCATTTTTAAACATTTCTTTGGCTTCTTGGCGAGTGACCACCCGTCCTTCAATTGGGAAGTCTTCTTGCACTAGTTTTTGCATGAGGGCTTCAATTTCAGGAAGTTCTTCTTCACTGACTTGGAAGCCTTCCCCATTATCGGTGTCATAATAAAAGCCGTTTTCAATGGCTGGGCCTACCCCTAACTTAATGTTAGGATGAAGGCGACGTAAAGCCTGCGCTAAAAGGTGTGCACTGGAATGTCTTAGAATATCTAGGGCTTCTTGCGCAGTATCGGCTTGCTTAGGATCAATAATCCGAACGTTTCCTTCTTCATGAATTCCTTCATCGAATCCCTTTAAATGACCATTTAATTCAATGGCAACGGCCCGCTTGGCCAAGGAATTACTGATGGATTTAGCCACTTGGCGTCCCGTTACGCCCTCTTCAAATTCTTTGACTGCCCCATCTGGGAAAGTTAATTTTATCATTTTTCTTCCTCCTCAATAAAAAAACGCCCCTTCTGAAATTCTCAGAAGGGACGACTAGTTCTTATTTAATCGTGGTTCCACCCCAATTTGCATCTCTACAGATGCCTCTTAAGCTGAATAACGCCAGCTGAACGTTCAACTCATCGCTGAAAAGCAAGAAGCGGTCGCCTGCAGTACTTGTTCGGATGTTTTCAGCTTTTACATTCGTCTCTTTAAACCATCCTGCACTTGTTCTTCTCATATGAATTTATTATACGCATATTTTTTACTTTTTCAATAGTTCCCCTAAAGTTTTTAAGCTCCGTAACGCCGGTTGCGTCCTCCCATAGCCACTTCTCGACTAAGAGCATGTATCCGTTCCATGATTCGTTCTGCCTTAACGACTTCTTCGTCCCCTTGATTATTATGGGCCAGATGTTTTCCTAATTCTTCCATCGAGAAATTAGATGTGAAGAAAGTCGGACGTCCGCTACTGAGTCGCCCTTGTAAGAGAACGCCTAAGATTTCATCACGCGCCCAGGAAGAATTGTTCTCTGCCCCAATATCATCCAGCACAAGAACTTCTGCTTCTTTAAGTTCTGTCAAACGTTCTTGGACTTTATTGGTTTTAATGGCTTGTTTCATCTGAGTAATAAAACTTGGATAGTGGAGAATCATGGTCGTATGTCCAAGTTCTGCTAATTGATTAGCAATAGCTGCTGACAGGTAGGACTTGCCTACCCCAAAAGGGCCATATAGATATAGCCCTTTCCCTTTGAGCGAGGAATTAGGGTGAACGCCTTCTATAAATTCTAGGGCTAATGTTAACGCTTCTTGTCTTTGGAATTCGCTTACATCAAACTTCGGTAAGCTGGCTTCCCTTAAATCTTGAGGAAGGTCCCTCAAAAGAACCCGTTTTCTCCGATGTCTTTCTTTTTCTTGGGCTAAGAATTCATCATTGGCCACATACTGTAAGTCGATATAATTAACGTTCATTATCAACTTTGGATAAAAGTACAGGAACTTCGTATTTTCGCCCTTTGCTAGTGCTTCCTTTTGTTGAACAAATTCATAAAGTTTAGAAAGCGACCGCTGGATCATAGCTTCATCCACCTGGTCTTGGTGGCTCTTCAAAAAAGCTTGCACATCCGAATCACTTAAAATTTCTTTTTTCATTTCTTTTAATTGAGACTGTACGCGAGGATTTCTAACTTTTTTTTCTAATTCTTGGCCAATATTTCTCATGCCTTATCCTCCTTTTGCAAAGCTTTTATCCGCTTTTCTAAAGCTTTTGTTTTCCCTTCATCTACTTTTTGTGGGACTTCTTTCTTTTGATCCGTTTTTTCTTTTTGTTTCAACCACTTAGGTTGAACTTCTTGATAGGTCTTTCGCCCGTAAGTTTTCTTTTTTTGAAGCTTGGCGGTTTTCTTTTGATAGATAGCCATCGCGCGTTGATTCAGATATTGAACAGCTTGCTCTGGACTTCTGACTCCCTTTTGCGCCCAATCATTGACAGTTGCTTCCACAACATTGGCTTGTAAGGAAGATTGGCTCTCCGTCACCAAATAATAATGAATCAAAATATTCAAACTTCCTGGATCAATCACCTGTTGATTGAGTAATTTCTGAAGGAGATGGCCTTCTTTAGTGGTTAGATAACCGCCCTTTTGTTCTTTGATAGAGCGTGCAAAGCTGGCAGGCGGATAGGCTTTAGCTAATTGGACTAACTGTTGACTAGCCGCATCTAATGGAGGGGGTGAAAGGGGAGGAGTGGGAACCTTTTCCGTCCTTTGAATTTGAGAAGCTTTTAAAGAAGTTTCTTCAGCGGCTTTCACGGCTAAACTTTGGTAATAAGAAACATCGACTTGATTGGTGCGAATATCTGCAGCCTGCAGAAGGAACTTGGCTAAATCTTCCTCTCCCATCCCATAAAGCTGGTGAAGAGAGAGCGTCATTTGTTTCACTGTATTCGTTACTGCATTTTCGCTGAGGAAGTTTCCTCTCACTAATTCCACAAAATACTTCATATCAAAAGTCATTTGTTTTTTGTCTAACAATTGTTTGGGAGAAGAGACATGGATAAGAGTATCGAAGGAGGCTGTGGCCTCTTTGGCATACGAACTCACCTGATGATAAGCGTCTTGAAAACTAATCGTGATATTGTCCCAGTCTTCGGCTTTAATCGTTGCATATTCGGATAAGGAAAACTGTTCTTTGAGTTGATTAAATCTTTTCTCCCCCACATGATCCAAGAGGAGAGTAGACATAATGGCATCTTGAAAGAACTTATCAGAAGAAACTGGCGCAAGTAATTGATAAAGGACTTGTGGTTCTTCCCATTTCTTTTTATTCATAAACACATTGAGTAGGCCAATTCCTTCTAAACGATGGCGACTTCTAATATAGTCTTCCTTACTAAATACCAATTGATCCATCAATTGGGCATGAGAAAGGTCCTCTGAACTTGTCGCTCCCTTTTTCAAATAGGTCAAAAGCGTCATATATAAAGCAAAAGCCTTGGCTCCAATAATTGGTTGATAAAGATAGCTTAGTACCTTAAAATCCCAATCTGTAAAGGGAGAGTGAAGGATAATCCGTAGCCCTTCTCTAGGATTTAACGTTTCCCAATTGTTCACAATGTTCTCTCCCTTCTCTTTGTTTTAATTCTCTTCTGTCTTTCCCTTAGCTTCTTCGCGTGTTTTATCTTCGTTCGAGGCTTGCATTGCTTTGAGTTGCTTGATCTCTTCTAAAAAGACTGTTGGATCTTCAAAATGCCGATACACACTCGCATAACGGATATAAGCCACTTCATCAATAGAAGGCAGAATATCCATAACCATCTCACCAATTAAAGTCGATGGCACTTCATTTTGTTCCTTTTGTCGCACCTCTGACTCAATTTGCTTCACAACATTTTCCAACGTTTCCAAAGCAATTGGACGTTTCTCACAAGAGCGTACCAAGCCTTGCAATAATTTTTTATCTGAAAACTCTTCCCGAGTTCCATCCCTCTTAACGACTAAAAGGGGTTTTTCTTCAATACTTTCAAAGGTTGTAAAGCGAAAATCACAATGACTACATAAGCGACGACGCCGAATAGAGAAATTATCCTCTACCGGCCTAGAATCAATCACTTTCGTGTTACTTTCATGGCATCTTGGGCATCGCATATTCCCTTAACCTCCTTAATACAAACTTATTCAACCTACTGGAAGGGAGGAGGAGCGTCCCTTTTTCTTCAGTGAAACTTTGGATGAAAGGATCCTTTTTTGCTTTTATTTCCTCCTCTTTTTCTTATTATATTATATCTTTAAAAGTCCATATTCTTCAACAAGAACCTCTGTTTTTCCCTTATAAATCACAAATTATTATGCTTTTTATCGACTAGAATGACTCGCCTACTAAAATTCAAAAAAGCATCCCGACTTAAAGAGTCGCTAAGAAAGATCGTATCTGATCTTAAACTCTCCAAGAGGATGCCTGATTTTCATTCATTATGAAGGGGCAAAACCATTAATTGCTAGCCAAGCTTCCACTTGCTGTTCTGTAGAGTGGATAGTATCCGTATTATCAATGATAACATCTGCTCGGCGGACTTTTTGCTCAATATTCATTTGAGAAATCATTCGCTCAATGGCTTCTGACTCCTCCAGATGATCTCTCGCCATTAGACGCTTAAGTTGGATACTTTCCGGCACATAAACCACCATGACAGCATCCACTTCTTGCTCATATTTCATCTCATAAAGCAGTGGAATATCTAAAACAATCAAGTCTTTCCCCTCTGCCTCGTAGTTTTTCACCTTTTCTTTTATTTTAGACTGAATGCAAGGTTGCACCACCCGATTAAGACGTTTTCGCGCTTCTGGGTTTGAAAAAATCGTTGTCGCTAATTTTTTACGATTTAAAAGGCCATTAGGGAAGACATACTCTTCTCCAAATTCCTTCACGATGGCCTCTAAGCCTTCTTCTCCGGGCTCTACGACTTGGCGGGCCACAAGATCTGCGTCCACGACAGGAAAGCCTAAGTGTTTAAAATAGCGACTAACCGTCGACTTTCCTGTTGCAATCGAACCTGTAAGTCCCAAACGATAGGTCATTGTTCATCCTCCACTTCTTTACTTGACATCGTACCAGGTTTTTCCGTAGTTACAATCTACAACCAAAGGAATAGAAAGGCTCACGGCTTCTTCCATCACTTGCCTTACAAGTGCTTCTAAACGAGCAAGGTCACTTTTAGCCACTTCAAAAATCAACTCATCGTGGACTTGCAATAACAAATTGCACTTTAAATCGCTCTTCTCTAGGACTTTTGCCATATGGAGCATGGCCACTTTGATGATATCCGCTGCGGTGCCTTGGATAGGAGAATTCATAGCCGTTCTTTCCGCAAAAGAGCGCAGATTAAAGTTTTTAGCTTTCAAATCCGGCAAATACCGTCTCCGATGAAAGAGCGTTTCGGCATAGCCCTTTTCTTTAGCCACTTCTACACTTCGCGTCATATATTTCGCTACATCAGGATAAATTTCAAAATATTTGTCTATAAACTGTTTGGCTTCTGCTCTAGAGATATGAAGATTTTGGCTGAGACCATAGTCACTAATACCATACACAATGCCGAAATTAACGGCCTTGGCTTTTCGTCTTTCCTCTGAACTGACATCTTCTTCTGGTTTGTGGAAGACCTTGCTGGCAGTAGCGGTATGAATATCTTTCCCTTTTAGGAAGGCTTCTCTCAAGTGTTTATCTCCTGACATATGTGCCAATACCCTTAATTCAATTTGAGAATAATCGGATGAGAAAATCACCCAATCTTCTTTCTCTGATAGAAAGGCTTTCCGAATTTTTCGCCCCTCTTCTGTTCGAATCGGAATATTTTGAAGATTAGGGTCTGCCGAACTTAACCGTCCTGTCGTGGTTAGGGTTTGGATAAAGCGCGTATGCACTTTCTGATCTTGGGTATGAATATCATCTAGAATACCTTCCACATAAGTCGATTGGAGTTTAGCTAATTGGCGATAGTCTAAAATCAAATCAATAATAGCTTCTCCTTTTAATTTTTCTAATTCTCCTTGAGCGGTCGAATACTTTCCGGATTTCGTCTTCTTGCCCCCCTTCAGTCCCATTTTTTCAAATAAAATATGACTAAGTTGTTGGGTAGAGTTAATGTTAAAGCTTTCTCCGGCTTCTTGATAAATCGCCTCTTCTAAGACTTTAAGTTGTTCCTTATATTCTTCTGCCAAAGATTTTAGGCTATCTATAGATACATACATCCCTTGACTTTCCATATTGGCCAAGACCTTAGCTAAAGGTAATTCCATTTGCCGATATAAATCCATCAACTGATCTTCTTCTAGACGCTTCCAAAGCATTGGCAACAAAGTATCTATCATAGCAACCTTTTGGGCAAGATATGCTTCTACTTTCGTTTGATCTTCTGGAAGGCTGCGATTTTTGCCTTTTCCATAGATTTGCTCTTCAAAAGGTAATTGGGTTTGACCTAATTCCATCGCAATTTGAGCAAGGTCCCCGCTTAAATCTTTAGCATAGATCAAATAAGCCGCAATCAAGAGGTCTTCTTCCACCCCTTCAAAAGTCACTCCCGCTCTTTCTAACATAATCCGTGTTCGTTTGCTATCAAAGACTTTCTTTTTTCGGGTCTCGTCTGCTAGCCATTCCTTAAAAGCGGTTGAAGCCCATGCTACTTCAGGGAATGCCCCATAAATCTTATCTTTCTTTTTCCAAACGAGGGCAAGGATTTTTCCAAGATGATAGTTGGTCTCTAACATTTCCACATAGAAAGCAGCAGATTCTGTGGGAATCTGCTCTTCTGTGATTTCAGATACCCATTCATAATCCACTGAGAGGTCTTGGTTTTCAGAAATTTCTCCTTGCTTTTCTTCTCCTAGTAATTGGGTCAAGAATTGATTGAAGTTCATCTCCCGGTAAAAATCCGTCAATAAAGGAATATTTTTATCAGGAATAGCCAGCTCCTCTACTTTTACTTCAACGGGCGCATCCAAAATAATTTTGGCCAGCGTCTTAGAGAGAAAGGCTTGTTCTTTGTCATTTTTTAGATTTTCTAAACGCTTTTTTCCAGTGACTTGATCTAAATTTTCGTAAACCCCTTCGACGGAGCCAAAATCTTGAATTAATTTTAGGGCGATTTTTTCTCCAATGCCAGTGACGCCAGGATAGTTATCTGAACTATCTCCCATTAAAGCTTTGACATCAATAATTTGTTCAGGTCGAATGCCTTGATTTTGGAGAATACTTTCTGGCGTATAGGTGGCTAATTGCGTAACTCCCTTGCGCGTAATCTCCACCCTGACGTGATCCCTAGCTAACTGTGTTAAGTCTTTATCTCCAGAAACAATGACAACTTCCAAGCCTTTTTCTGCTGCTTGCATCGCTAGGGTTCCAATAATATCATCGGCTTCGTAATTCACTAATTCCGTATGGGAGATCCCGAATCCATCTAGTAATCGGTTAAAGAAAGGCATTTGTTCCCTAAATTCAGTAGGCGTAGAGGCCCGGCCTCCTTTATAATCTTTGTACATTTTTGTTCGGAAAGTGGTTTTTCCAGCATCCCAAGCTACCAAAGCATGGGTAGGCTTTTCCACTTCTAAGAGATGTGTCAACATTAAATGAAAAGCATAGAGTGCATTGGTATGCAGGCCTTCCTTATTTTTAAAGCGATCTAAATCATGCAAGCCATAAAACGCACGAAAAGCAAGAGAGCTTCCATCAAATAAAAGTAACTTGTTCGATTGCGTCAATCTTTTTCTTCCTTTCTAAAAATTTTTCTATTCTTAGACCATACTGAAACCATAAGAAAAGCTGACGCGGGTCTTTCAAGGAATTCAACCTTTCGGCTAATTCTAAAAGCTACCACATCGCCAGCTTTTTACAAAAATCACAGTTATGGTAATGTCAGAACTTGTCCTGGATAAATAATATCACTTACTTTTAGGCCATTGGCTTGAAGTAAATCTCCAAGTCTTACACCATAAGTGACCGCAATTTGAGAAAGCGTATCTCCAGATTGAATGACATAGTTTCCTTGAGAAGAAGTCTGAGCGGCAGGAGCTTCTTCTTTTGAAATTTTGACTTGCCCTGGTCTAGCCGCTAATTGAAGGGATTGTCCTACAAAAATAAGATCAGACTGCAAGTTGTTTGCTAGCTTCAATTGTTCTACTGTCAAGCCATTATCCCGCGCAATTTTCCATAAAGTATCTCCAGATTGAACTTGATAGGTTTGTGGTGAAGAAACTTCTTCGATTACCTGAGTCTCCACTTTTTCTGCTTTTTGGCTTTCCAGAACAGGAGCAGGGACTTCCTCTACAGTTCCTGAAGTTTTAACGGAGAAAACTTGCCCTGGGAAAATGAGATTTGAAGTTAATCCATAAGCTTGTTTCAACTCTTCAACAGTCGTTCCTAAAGCTTGAGCGACTCGCCATAAGCCATCTCCTGGTTGTACCGTATAAGACTTAGTGCTTTCTGGTCGCTGCACTTCCTTTTGTACTTGCTCTTTTGGAGCCTCTTCTTGCAAAGCGAAAGAAGAAGGGGTTAATTTTAACACTTGCCCTGGGAAAATTAAGTCTGACTTTAAGCCATTGGCCGCTTTTAGAGCGTCTACAGTGGTTCCTAAAATTTGAGAAGCTGCCCATAAACTATCCCCAGAACGAACGGTATAAGTTTTGACTTCTTCATTCACTGGAGCAGATGAACGGAGTCGAGACTGGCTCTTGACAGCCGGCTGCCCTTCAGCTTTTAAATTCTCGACTGCTGGATTCACTTGATCATAGCGTGTCAACCCATTACTTTCAATAATACTATTCAGCTTGCCGGCATAGGCTGTATCCGTAGCATACCGCCCCGTTAACCAAGCAGTAGCCTCTCGATAAGAGTTCGTTTGGCTTTTAAAGGCGCCCTTATAGTAATTCGGATTCCAGGATGGTCCCTTCTTCAAAGTCGTTACATAATCTTGTAAAGATTCTCTATAACTTGGATACTTTTTAAAACTATCTTTGATCTGGTAATAATTTCCGTGTCCATCATCTTCTAAGGTATTCATCCGAGTAGATTGTCCCTTATAGCTTCCCTTGATTCCAAAGAGATTATTATAGGGAGCTTGAGATAAGCGACTGCTTCCATATCCCGATTCTAAGGCCGCTTGAGCCATCATCACGGAAGCATAAAGATCATTTTTATTCGCTAAATCGTAAGCGTCAGGTAAAATTTTATTTAAAAAAGCATTATTCGTTTTCTGTAAGTTGTTATGCTCTGCCGCTTGGGCTGATGTGGGGTGCACTAACTGATGGAGCCCACCTAAGGCAAGTACTGAACTTAGTAATACCGCACTTTGCTTTAAGATTCTTTTATGAGTTAAGTAACTAGGGTCAAAAAGGGTCATGTCTCTCCGTCCTCCTTTATGAGTTTCTACCTTTCTATTATAAAGCAAAGCGCGGTAAAAAAGAAAGCGTAAAACAAAGAAAGCTTAGAATCCTTCCTTACTTTTCATTTAAAATCGTTTATAATAAACTTTATAAAGGAGTTTTTATGTTTAAAAATATTGTACAAATTACCCACCAACTGATTCTTGACCATGTAAAAGTCGGGGACTGTGTACTTGATGCGACGATTGGTCGAGGCTATGATACGGCTTTTTTAGCGCAATTAGTGGGCCCAAGCGGCCAAGTTTATGGTTTTGATATTCAACCCCAAGCCTTACAAGCCACTCAAGAGCGCCTCAAAGCGTTGAATTTGGGAGAAAATGTTCACCTTTTTCAAGCCTCTCATGCCAAACTTGATAAAATCCTTGGTCCACAAATTAGCTTTGATTGCGTGATTTTTAATTTGGGTTACTTGCCCAAGGGGGATAAAACGCTCACTACACATGCCGAAAGTAGCTGTCAAGCCATTCAGCAGTGTCTTCATCGCTTAAAGTCCAATGCTCTATTGCTCATTGCTTCCTATATCGAACACCCTGGCGGTCAAGAAGAATATCAAGCTATTCAACACTTTTTATCCCAAATTGATCAAAAGCAATTTTCCTGTGGGCAGTTCGAATTTATTAATCAAAAAAATCAGCCGCCTAAATTATTTATCATAGAGAGGAGACCTTCGCATGTCCTTTAATTCCCACCCCTTGAAAGCCTTCCAAAAATTTAAAGGTGGGCATCCTTTACTTTATTTTTATTTTCTCTTATGGGGCCTTTTTCTTTTGCCGAATATTGTCACCATGCACCTTTTCCCTCAGTGGAAATGGACAAATTTTTTCGTGACTTTATTTTTCTGCTTTGGCACCATGGTTCTCTACTTTTTACTCACCAACGCTCCATTGACTCACCGTCATATGACGCCTAAACATTTAATTCTATTGGAGATTCTCTTGTTGTGCTTGATATTGTTCACTAGTCTCTTGAACGGATGGCTGCCTGCGAGTTTGATGAGCATTCTATGGGTACTCAGCCATAGTCCTATTCTCTCTCAAAAAATTTCACCTATCCTCTGCCCTATTGTCTTCGCATGTCAAATCCTTATTTCCTTGAATTTGATGGAATATCAAACCGTTGGCATATTTTGCACAGGGATACATCCCTCTTACTTAGCCTTACTGATAGGTATACTTTTCTTGCTGAGTTCTTTCTATTTCGATACGCCTTCTACTAAAACTTTACGGTCTCTATCTGTATTGAGTATTGTTTTATCGGGAATACTTGCTGTACTTTTTTTCAAAACGGACTTACTCTTTTTAATTTATTGGACGCTCCTCTTATTGATGGCTACTCTCTACTACAAGTACGCGCTTAATCAACTTGACTTAGATTTTTAATATAAGGCTTTCAAAAAATTCCTCTTTCTCTTAGACTGAGGGATTTTTCTATGCCTACAATAATGTGATCCAATAACTCAATGCCAAGTAATTTTCCCGCTTCTGATAAGCGTTTAGTAAATTCAATATCTGCTTGAGAGGGTTCGGGATTTCCTGAAGGATGATTATGTCCGACAATGATTTGAGCAGCAGACACTTTAACAGCTTCTCTGTAAATTTCACGCGGGTGAGCCACAGAAGAGGCCAAGCCCCCTACAAATATAATTCTCTTTTTGATAATTTCGTTTTTCACATTTAGATAATATACTAACACATTCTCTTGCTGATAATGGCCAATATCTTCTATAAACAATTGACTGGCTTGATCGCTCGACAAAATGACTCCTTTTTTTTCTTGTTTAGCATAAGTCATTCGTTTTCCTAATTCCATCATGGCTTTGAGTTCTACAGCTTTGGTTAACCCCACCCCTTCAAAAGCCTGCAACTCTTCCAGCGAGGCCTCTCTCATTTGATATAAAGTTTGAAAACTTTGAAGCATCATCATTGCAATGCGTAAAGCACTATTTTTTTTGCCCCCACTTCTAATGATAATAGCCAATAGCTCATAATCTGAAAGTGCTTCAGGTCCCTCCGATATTAACCTTTCTCTTGGGCGAATAGACTGGGGAAGATCTCGGAGGGCAATTCCAATATCTTCTTGTTTCATTATAACCACCTCTCTCTATCCTCCCGTTTTTTCTCTTTCTTTTTTTGATTTTTAAATTTTTCGTTCTCTCATTCTTACTCTCTTTAACAAAAAATGGTGCTAATGCCCGTTTTAATAGGCACCAACACCAATTCTTGGATGATTTTTATTACTTATTTATCTTGAAGATACTCGTCTCCAGGTTTATAGAAAGTTCGACTATCTAAACCAACGATTTTCGAACTAAAATGTCCAGGCTCTACCTCTTTAAGATGATTCTCTATCATATTTAATTTAGCATCTAAGTCATCAATTCGATGTAAAACTTCCGCTTCAAGAAGTTGAGGGCGAACAGGACTTCCATATTCGTATTCCCCGTGATGGGCCAAAATCATATGCTTCAAGAGAACCACTGCCTCATCTTTTTGTTGATAGCCTAGCTGTTTTGCTACCAAACTAATCTTTTGCCCCATCAAACTAATGTGCCCTATAAGATTGCCTTCAAGGGAATATTCCCCACTTAGAGGATCCTTAAATTCAATCACCTTCGCCGCATCATGGAGAATGACTCCCCCATATAGCAAGCTCTTGTCAATCACTGGATACTGGTTAGCGATGGCCTTCGCCTGGCGGAGCATTGATAAGGTATGAAAACCTAATCCCCCAATAAAAGCATGGTGATGGCTCTTAGCTGCTGGATAACTATAAAAACTCTCCCGATACTGACTCATAATGGTCTGGACAATGGCTCGAATTTTAGGGTGCACAATTTCTTTAATGGTATCAGCAATTTCTTTTTGCATTTCTTCTTTAGAAACAGGTCCTTCGATAATAAAATCGTTTGGAGATAGCCCTTCTTCTGCTACTCTCATTTGAATAATCTTCACTTGAGGCTGCCCATTATAAATATCACGCATTCCTCTTAATCGGACAATCGTTCCACTCGTAAACTTCTTCACTTCTTCTGGTAAAGCGCTCCAATACATTCCCACAATAGTTCCAGATTTATCTTGGAAAGTAAACGCCATGTATTCTCGATCATTTCTATCCTTCAAAACCTGGACATTTTTAATTAATATATAAATTTCAAATTTTTCCTGTTTGGGGATATCGTAAATGCGGCGATTATCCATCATGAACATTTTCCTTTCTAAGCTTATAACCAGCAGACCTGTTCGTTTGAAATGCCTTCTGTGATCGATTCATCAAAAGTAAATACAATCATTTGACGAGAAGTGCTCTTTTCTTTTAAGAAGCGATAAATATTATCACGATATTCTGCATCTAAATGGGCAAATCCTTCATCAATGAGAATAGGGAGATCCTGATGACCGAGTTGAGCATCTAAGAAAGCAAACCGCATAGCAACAAAGAGAAGTGCTTTTTCTCCACGAGAAAGTTGAGAAACGTTTTCCCAATCTCCACTTAAAGTTTGATACACTTCAACAGAATTTTCGGTGTAACGTAATTTTTCAAATTTATTATTCGACAAATCAAAGAGATAACGGTTAGCTTGCGTCAGTACTCGCTCCACAGTGTCTTTGCCTTGACCTACACTGGCTTCTTGCATCACTTGAGCTGCTAATTGATCAGATGCCCAGTCTACCGCTTGGTCATAGCTTTCATCGAGTGTGTTTTGTCTTTCTTGTTCGAGTTCCTGTAAGGCTTGGCTGTTTCGCATGTTTTCCATTTGGTTCTCTAACTTCGCATTTTCTTCCATGAGGGATTGCACTCTTTGATGAACATCTGCTAAGCGATCGTCATTCTCACGAATTAACTCCTCCAAAGGACGTTTACTTTGATTAAGTTCTGAAGCCACATGGTTAAGATTTTCATTCAAGAAGTTATAACGTTCTTCTTTTTTCTTAAATTCATTATAAATTTCAAAAGCTTCGTTCAGTTCTTCTTCTGTACTAAACCCATATTGATCTAAGAAGTTTTGCTGAATTCCTTTCAAGTAATCAATTTGCTTGTTCAAACTGATTAACTTCTCTGTTTTTATCTTAATGGCTTGTTCCTCTGGAGAAACACTAGCTACTTTATCCCAATAAATTCGATAATCTTCTTCAAACCGGCGATAGAGGCTATCTAAAGCCAAGTAGCTCGATTTAATGGCTTGCTTATAACTTGTCCATTCTTCTTGATAAGCCTGACTTAACGCTCCCATTCCTGTTTGGTCAAGGAGATTATTAATTTCTTCTTCCAATTGGTTAATTTTTTCAACATAATCGGTTTGTAACCATACTAATGGCATGATATACTCGCTTCCGCCCTTACTTTGCATAAAGGCCATCAATTCTTCTGTAAATTGTTGAGATTCTTCCTCTAGTTCTTTAATTTGTTGATTTTGATTATCAATTTGCCGTTGAATTTCAGCTTTTTCACTATCAATATCTCTCAAATCTAACTGATAAGCTTTTTCTTCTCGATGAACGTAGGACTTCCCCTTCAACTGTTGGATAGAACCAATCACTACGAATAAGAAACCAATAATTAAAGCAGGTAAACCAGCACCTTTCCAGAATGGACTCTTATGGAGTAAGGAAATGGCATAAAAAATAATTCCAGTTCCTAAGAAAGCAATCCCTACTGGTCGAATCCAGGTTGAGGTATATTTATAAATCGTTGCCTTAAATTTTTCGTAGTCATTGCTAATTTGTTGACGTTCTTCTCCCAAAGAATCCGATTGTCCCATAAGGCTTTGAAGTCCAGCTTTGGTATTTTGATAGAAAACTCGGCGACTGTCAATGGCTTGCTGGCGCTTTTGCCATTCTTCTCTTTCCTCTGGCGTCATGTCTTCCGGCAATTCATCCAAACTTTCTGCTCCTAGAGCTTGTAATAAATTCTGTTCTTGATAGCGTTTTTCCACGATACTGTCATGGATTTGAGAGTTGGATTGAATTTGATCTTGATAAGTTCTCGCTTGATTTAGCATGCCGTTGAGCTGATCGGCATGCTCTTGCATCCATTGCACACCTGGCTCTAATTCTTCGGTCTCTTCATCCCCACTTGGCATAATCATCACGCCGTCTGGATTCAATTCTTCATATTCACTGTTGTAAAAGGCTAAATTTGTCTTAAGAAGGCTCCAATTATCTTGGTCTCCTTCTGAGAATTGAGGGCCATTATATTGGGCTAACTCAAAGCCTAAATGAACCCGTTCTTGATCTGCCTCACTTTGTTGATCAGCCAACTGAAGAGCCATGCTTTCTTTCTTTAATTTTTCTTCTTCTTCTTGCAGCTGAGTGAGATTTTCCTGATTTTGTGTCAGCGTCTGCTCTAATTCAAAATAACTCTCTTCCTCTTCTTGAGCGCTAGAAACTTGCTGATCTAACACAACAAACTGATCCATGGACTGATTGAGTGAAGGATTTTGTCCTTGAGGGCGATAGATTTGATCCGCATGATCCCTAAGCTCTTGAACAGACTGATCATCTGGCGTATCTGCTCCTATTACCCCCATCTTCATTAAGGAATGCGCAAAATCTTCTTCAGACTCCCAAATAAATTGCATTAAATCAGGTTCTGTAAATCCAAAGTAAGCCAGATAATCCTCCCGTTTTAAGTTACCGAATAAGCGATCAAAATCACTGACTTCCTCTTTTTCTTGTCCGGTCAAAGTAAGATACAATTGTTGGTGGCCTTGTGCCTTCGTCCGTTCAATCACACATTCTCCTAAAGGCGTATCTTCAAAGAAAATTCTCCCCCCAAAAGTGACCTGTGGATTGGTATCAAAATTTCGGTTATTTTTGCGTCTTGTATTAGGGAAACCAAACATAATACTTAAAATAAAGCTCATCAACGTGGACTTGCCCGCTCCGTTATTGCCTAAAAAGGCATTAAATTGGTTATCTAGTTTAAATTGGCGTTGAACAAATTTGCCATAACCATAAATTTCAATTTGGGTAATTTTCATTTCCTTAATCCCTCCACTGTTTCTGTCGATAATTTGTCGTCGATAAATCCATTTTATTCAGGGCTTGTTGGTAAACATCTTCTTGAAATTGCTCATCATCCACTTCTTTTTTTAGATAGCGTTGCCAGTGATAATGACGAAATAAAGCTTGAAGTAAAGCTTCAAATTTAGCTGGATCTTTATACTCTTGCCACTTTTCTAAAAGTGCTTGTTGGTATAAATTCGAAACTCTTTTTTGCTCGCTTCTATCTACCTCTATACTATAAGTGATTGGGTAAGCAACAAAATTATTATCTTTATTGTCTATTTGCCAGCGCAACTGATCCATTAACTCTTCCCCATATCTCTTCAAGAGAAGCAAGTTATCTTTGTCGGTTAATGAAAGTTGAAAGCAAAATTGCGTTAACAAATGCAAGCCTTCTTCCTCTGCCGTTCGCTTCACTTCTTGATAAGTCCTTTCAAAGACTTCTCTAAGATCATCCACTCCATCCAAGAGTGGAAGTTTTATAGGCTGTTCATAGAATTGCCAATCTGTTGTTTCTACAAATTCTATCTCAGCTTCCCTTCCCTTAGATAAAGTGACTAAGCAAGCGCCCTTAGGACCTTTTTCTTTAAAATGGGTTCCTTGAATATTCCCTGGATAAACAATAGGGACCCTCGCTTGAAGGATTTGACTCTTATGAATATGCCCGAGTGCCCAATAATCATAGCCCAGTTCTTCCAAAGATGTTCTTGTAAAGGGGCAATAATGATCCTTATCCGACCGACCTTGGCGCTCCTGTCCATGAAACATTCCTAAATGATAATCCGCTTTGTCGAATCTTTTAGGGAATTTCCTTGCCATATCTTCTCGGATCCACCTTTGATCATAAGAAAAACCTGTAATAGCCACTTCTTCCTTACTTTTACTGGTAAAGTGGACCGTTGTTATCTCCCTCGGGAAGACCGTTACTTCCTCTGGGAAGCGCAAATGATCTTGAGCCATTGCCAAGTGATCGTGGTTTCCGAAAAGCATGAAAGTCTTGATATTAGCTTGAGCTAACCGGTCTAAGCCTTGCTTCAACAAGAACTGTTCTTGCAAACTTCCCTTAGGATTATCATAAAGATCTCCTGCCAACAATACGAAATCCACCTTTTCGTTGATAGCAATATCAATCAATCGGAAAAAACTTTCTTCTGTTGCCTTTAAGAGAGAATGGTATAATTTTTTATTTTGTGTTTTTATCTTTTTCATGGGTTGCCCTAAATGCAGGTCTGCCGCATGGATAAACCGAATCATCAGCCCTTCTCCCTTCTTTACATTCACCTTAATAGTTTAGCATAATTTCAAAGCTAGTGGTAGGCAGATTATAGCTTCAGGGCTTCTACTTTCTTTTTATAAAAAGAAAAGCAGCCGATAAGTGATCGGCTGCTTTTCGAGGTAAAAGACTTAGTCTTCCTTAACATCCATTTTTTGATTGGCCTTATTATAAATTTCACGAATTGGGCGCATAATCGCTTGATTAACATCTTCAACGTATTTATTTAAGGCTTGTTCTTTTTTCATTAAGTCACTTAAAAGCTCATTTTTCCCTAAAGATTCTTGCATTTCTTGAGCTTTCTTCATATCGTCTTCACTCGGTTCTTTTCCAACCATCATTTTACTTTGTAAAGCCAATTGATAGTTTCTGAATTCGATATAAATTTGACGTGCTTCTTCGTTCTTAAGTACAGCATCCATGGCTTGATTTAAATCGTTGTAAGCTTCTAAATTGCGTACATTACGTTCTAATTCATTAATTGTGTCATAAATATTTACCAACAGAATCTCTCCTCTTTGTCATTTTTATCACTATACCATTAAACCACTTATTTGAAAAGCTACTAGACGTTTTTTGCTTTCTTAATCTCTTATTAGAAAATACGTTTAAATTGCTTCATAAGATCTTTTCCTTCCCGAATGACCTTATCAATCAATTCTTTCTTTTTCTTAACATTCTTCTTTTTATCATCTTTATCGCTGGATGAAGAGTAACTTCCTCCGTAATTTTGATTAGCTGCAGAAGGAATTTTGAATGGCGTTCGAGGGCTTGCATTTAACACTCCAGTTAACACCTGTTTAAAAGAAATGTGAGAAGTCACGGGTGCATTTGCCGCTAAATAGTTCTTTTCAGTGGTTTGATCAAAACCATACCAGCTGGTCACCACAACATCTGGCGTATACGCCACAAACCATTCATCATTATAGCCTGCTAAATTCTTATTACCGAGCGTTAATTCCACAGTCCCTGTTTTACCAGCTACTTGATACCCCGCAGGTTCACAAATTGCTCCAGTGTATTGCCCGTCATAAACTGCTAGCATCATGCTCGTCATTTGTTTGGCTAATTCAGGGGAAATGACATTTTTTTGCTTAGGGGCTTGCTCGTGTACAATTTCTTTTCCGTTAGGGCCTATAATCTTGGTGATGAAATAGGCTTCTGACCGTTTGCCATTATTGGCAAACGTGGTATAAGCTGAAGCCATTTGGATAGGTGATACCCCATTCGTGAGCCCCCCTAAAGCGGAAGCTAAAGATAAGTCTTCTTGGCCATAAGGAATTCCAAAATCATCTAATTTTTTCATAGACTTATTCACGCCCACCTGGTTCATTAACCACACGGCACTCGTATTTTTAGAAAGTGCTAAAGCTTGCCATAGGGGCAACTTGCCTTGATATTGGAAATTCCAATTTTCTGGTCTGTAGTTGTCCTCCCCATAGGATCGAACTTCGTCTGGAACAATAGAATTGATTTTATACCCTGATTCTAGGGCTGGGACATAGACATTTAACGGTTTTAAAATAGAACCCGGTTGCCGCTTCATCTGTGTCGAACGATTAAAGCCTCTAAAAGAATAATCGCCTACCCCACCTACAGAAGCGAGTACTCCTCCATTATAAGGATCTAAGACCACAGTAGCGCTTTGAGAAGTGTCTCCGGTAGGATTCATCGGAAACAGTCGCTTATTATGGTAGGTAGCTTCCAAAGGCTTTTGATAAGAAGGATTCAAACAGGTATAGATTTTATATCCCCCGTTCATAATCTTTTCTTCAGATAATCCATACTTATTCATGGCCTCTTCTAACACCCCAGCAAAGTAATAAGGATAAGGCGACTGTTCACTTTTGACCGGATTATTCATTTTAGGCAGTTTGGTTTGAACCGCCTTCTGTTCTTCTTCATTGTTTAAGACTTTATTATCCACCATTAAGCCAAGGACTGTATCTCGACGGTTTTTCGTCTTTTCATAATTATCAATAGGATTATAAAGGCTAGGGGCTTTAAGTGCTCCTGCTAATACTGCCGCATTGCTGACACTTATATCTTTCGCTGATGTTCCAAAGTACTTTTGAGAAGCATCCTCTACCCCATAAACCCCATTTCCAAAATAGCTATGGTTCAAATACATCTCTAAGATTTCTTCTTTTGAGTACTTTTTCTCTACTTCCAAAGCAATAAATAATTCTTTGAATTTCCTTAGAAGGCTCTGTTCATTCGTCAAAAAAGAGTTCTTCACCAGTTGTTGCGTTAAAGTGGACCCTCCTCCAACAACATTCCCTCGATGAATCACAAATCCAACTAAAGCTCTCCCAATCCCTATCAAATCGAAACCATGATGCTGATAAAATCGATGGTCTTCTGTCGAAATGACGGCCTTTTGAATATTTGGAGAAATCTGTTCCAAAGTCACATAAGTGCCTTTACCGTCTGCTAATTCTCCTACTGATTGGTTATTTCGGTCAAAGACTTCTGTCGTTAATTGCAACTTATTTTGCAAATTATCCACATCCGTCAACTTAGCCCCTATGACGAGATAAGATTCAAAAATAAATCCTCCCAACAATCCCAGAAAAAGTATCCATTTTACTAAATGACAACGTCTATTCCACGCCTTAAATCTCTCTTTAAAAGATACCTTCTCTGTTAGTTTCGTGATATCTTCTGATTTCATGCCTGCCTCCTCTCTATACTTTAAATTTAGTTTACCCTATCCCTTTTCAAAAACTAAGTGTCCTTTAGGAAATTTACCTTTTTTTATAGACTTTTTAGGGCTTCTTTAAATAGGCTAATTTATCTTTGGGATAAAGATGTACGCGTTCTAACTGATTAAAATTTTGCTGACGTAAAACTTCATAAATACAAATAGCTGCACAGTTCGACAAATTTAAGCATCTTACATGAGTATCATCCATTGGAATACGAATACATTGGCCTTGATGTTCTCGCATAAATTCTTCTGGTAGGCCTGTCGTTTCCTTCCCAAACATCAAGAAAATATCATCTCCAAGATCAGTATAGTCAATATCTGTATAATCTCTCGTTGCAAACTTAGACACTAAAAAGAGAGGACGATCTCCTAAATAATTCATAAACGCCTCTAAATTTTCATGGTAAGTAATTGATACAGCATCCCAATAATCTAGTCCCGCACGTTTAAGATGTTTATCATCTGCCTGGAAGCCCAAGGGTTCGATCAAATGGAGGTGCGTATCTGTTGCGGCACATGTTCTTGAAATATTTCCCGTATTTGCTGGAATTTCAGGTTCAAATAATACAATATGATTAGTCATTCCTTCTATTCTCCTTCATAAAAATTCGCTTTATTATACTCCAAATTAAGTAGATAATAAAGAATTCACATATTTACGAAATATATTTAACTTCTGTAACAAAACGTTCGCTTTTTAAGACTAAAAGAGTTACAATAGATAAATAAAAGAACTGTAACCCATGCATCATTAAGGAGGATATAACGGTGTCAGATTTAAAACAACGTATTTTAGAAGATGGTAAGGTTTTTCCTAATAATGTTTTGAAAGTAGATTCCTTCCTTAACCATCAAATTGATCCTATCGTTATTGGAAATATTGCGGATGAATTACTTACTCACTTCGGTGACAAAAAAATTACCAAAGTACTCACTATTGAAGCAAGTGGGATCGCTCCAGCCATTACCATAGCTGCTAAACTCGGCGTTCCTATGCTTTTTGCTAAAAAACAAAAACCTTCTACCTTACAAAACGACGAAACCTACGGAACAATCGTTCACAGCTATACCAAAAATACTGATTCACATGTTGTTATCAGTAAACAATACCTCAATCAAGAGGATCGTGTGCTTATTGTCGATGATTTCTTAGCTAATGGTGAAGCTGCTATGGGCCTCATTAACATTGCTGAACAAGCTAATGCCACAATTGTAGGTGTGGGGATCTGTATTGAAAAATCTTTCCAAGATGGTCGTCAAAGAATCGTAGATCATGGCGTAGACATCTATTCAGTCGTTCGGATTGCTTCCTTAGAGAACGAAACTCTAACCTTTGCAGAGGGACATTAGCCCTTTTCTCTCTATAAAATAAAAAACGTCTTAGAAAGGTTCAACTTTCTAAGACGTTTTTTATTTTATAGACTAATTCTTTTTATTCGTCCTCTACCTGTCCATATTTCTCCTCATAATCATCCAAAGTTAAGCCCTCATGTGAGGATTTAAATTGAGCTTCTGACTGCTTACGATACTTACTCATAATCGATTGAAACAACTCAACATTTGTTGGTGGCGTCCAAGAAACTGCATCCGCCCCCGCTTCAATAACAGCACGAATGCTTTCTTCCGTCTTCCCACCTGTGGCTATAATAGGAATATCTGGAAACTGTTGACGAACTCGTCTGACTAGATCTGGCGTCTCACGCCCATTGGCCACATTGAAAATATCTACCCCACTCTTTAATTTCTCCACCAGATCATATTCCGAAAGGACAGTTGAAATAATCGGAGAGTCAATTCTATCTTCAATGGCTTGAATTGTTTCTATCGGCATAGGAGCATTACATACTACTCCAATAGCACCTTCTGCTTCGGATAATAAAGCGATCTCTACACTCCTCATTCCATTAGTTTTTCCACCACCTACTCCAGCGAAGACAGGCTGAGTAGAAACTTGAAGAATCGCTGAAATAATGCTAGGATGGGGAGTTTGTGGATAGACGGCCAAAATCGCATCCGCATTAGAGTAAGTAATCGTCGCTACATCTGTAGAATATAGAAAAGACTTCAAAATGTGTCCAAATACCTGAATACCTGGAGCTTCTTGAATGACTTCAGGAACCATTACTAGTCCCTCTCTTAGAGCTGAATTTACTTTTTTGATGCTCGTTTTTTTATTTGACATATCAAATCTCCTACTCCTTGTTTTTGCATATTGTACCACTTAATCCGCTTATGAGAAATTAAAAAGAAGAGCTAGCCTAAAGCCAACTCTTCTTTCCTTTCAATGGATCATCTTCATGGTCAAACTGACATTAGTTAACACGTAATTTAGTATCCCCTGTTTCAATCACAGATTTCGTTGCGTTTAAAGCGTGGAAGACCATGTTTTGAACAGCTTCATCTGTATAGTAAGCAATGTGTGGAGTGTAGCTAACAAGTGGGTGATGTAATAACCGTAAGAAGGTTTGATCAGTGATAGCTTTTGTTTGGTAATCATGTTTGACATATTCAAATTCATGTTCGTAAGTATCTAAAGCTGCAAAAGATAAATGACCTTCATCTAAGGCATCTAATAAAGCTTCTGTATCTACTAAAACCCCACGCCCTGCATTGATTAAGATAGCGCCTTTCTTACATAATTTGAACATATCTGTATCAAACATATGATAGGTATCGTCAGTTGCTGGCATATGTAAAGAAATAATATCTGCTTCTTTTACACAATCTTCTGGTGTGTCACGATATTCCAACAAGTCGCCTAATTTATCGTTTGGATAAAGGTCATATCCAATAACTTTACAACCTAACCCTTTAAATAAACGAGCAGTTGCTTGACCAATACGTCCAGTTCCTAAAATAGCAACTGTCTTACCACCTACACGAGAACCACGAATAAATAAAGATTCACGGAAATCATGGTTTAAAGAATGGTGATTAATTGTATAAAGATTACGGATACCGTTAATAGCTTGACCCACTGAATATTCAGCAATAGATTCTGGAGAATAAGCAGGAACGTTAGAAATGATCACGTCATTTTCTTTTGCTAATTCTAAGTTATAAGGATCAAATCCTGCCATACGTTGTGCAATGTTTTTGATGCCGAATTCTTTTAATTTTGGATAAACAGCATCATCTAAACGAGTGTATTGATATGTGCTGACACCATCGTATCCCTTACAACGATCAACTGTATCAGCCATTAAAATATCTTCGTCTAAGAACAATTCGATATTGTTCTCTTCTCCCCAACGTTGTGCTGATTCGCGTTCTTGTTCACTGACACCATACATATAAATCTTTGTCATTTTTACTTTCCTTTCCTACGTTCAGTTAATCACATAAAGATAGATATAAAACCTTTATGTAATCACAGGTCTCATTGTATAAAGCAAGTTATCGAAAGTCAATACTTATCTTGAATATTCTAAAGGCTAATCAAAATTTCACAAATAAAAAAATAAAGCCACTTTCCTTTATTCAAAGGGGAAGGAATGGCTTTATCTGTTCAGCAATTTTCACTAACTCCTCTGGTCTTAATACTTGACTCATTTTAAAACCTATAAAATACGGACTCGTTATAAATCGTGGCATAACTTTACAATAGTAACCTCCTGCCATGGCATAGAAAAATAAATTATAAGAATCTGAGTTTGCGAAAAAAGTATGTTTTAAAACATATCTTACAATTCCCTGAACAGCATCCGCAAAAATATCTAAGTCTTCTAAATTTCCAATAAACACATTAAACTCATTGGCTCCAACTATCGGAGCAGTGGATATATTTACGCTTACCGAACCTTTAGAAACCACTTCTACTCCCTTTAAATTTTCTATAGTCACTTCATCCTCGTTTTCCTTATTTTGTAAACCTACAATTTGAAAATGAGGATGGCGAATACTCCCACCTGAAAGTGGTCCATGATTTTTAAAAAAGAGAACCTTATGGAATCGATCATCATGTAGCATTTCCAACCAACAATCAAACGTAAATCTAAAAATCGAGCGATTTTCACTTTGATTATACGAAGAAATATCTTTCCAATGCTCAGACGATTCTATAATGATCGTTTGATAGGCATCCTCAAACGTACGGTACTTATTCATTAACCAAATTTTTTGGCCCTCTTGCCTAAAGATTTGCTTCAAATGTGCCACATCACAGAAAGGACAATATGCCTCTTTATTTCGAATATTTTCTGGCTTCTTTAAGGCAATTTGATGATTAAAAATAAGAGGCTTTTTCACTTTATTTTTCCTTCCTAAAATTTAAAACTTCTCTTTATCTTCAGACATTAGTATAAATAAAAATAACTTTTTTGTCAGCTTCTTCAACTTATCAATTGAGCAATAAAAAAGCCCAGAAACGTCGAAAAATGATCATTTCTGGGCTTTTCTTAGTGCCGGCGGTGGGGGTCGAACCCACACGCCCGTGAAGGCACGGGATTTTGAGTCCCGCGCGTCTGCCAATTCCGCCACGCCGGCATGATATATACAAAAGGCGGTAGCCGGATTTGAACCGGCGCATAAAGGTTTTGCAGACCCGTGCCTTACCACTTGGCTATACCGCCACTATACCTAATCATAATATATCACTAGATATAATAAAACTGGGGTAGCTGGATTCGAACCAACGCATAACAGAGTCAAAGTCTGTTGCCTTACCGCTTGGCGATACCCCAATAAAAGGGCGAACGAGGGGAATCGAACCCCCGCGTGTCGGTGCCACAAACCGATGCGTTAACCACTTCGCCACGTTCGCCATTTTCAGTTTTTTACATATTTCTATGTAACAGGGACACTAGGAATCGAACCCAGATTGACGGTTTTGGAGACCGTAGTTTTACCGTTAAACTATGTCCCTATTCTCACAAATGAGAATTTTATATGGAGGGAAGAGGATTCGAACCTCTGAACCCGAAGGAACGGATTTACAGTCCGCTGCGTTTGGCCGCTTCGCTATCCCTCCCTATATGGTCCGAGACAGAATCGAACTGCCGACACCTTGAGCTTCAATCAAGTGCTCTACCAACTGAGCTATCAGACCAAATGAGAAACGGTCCGGACGGGATTTGAACCCGCGATCTTCTGCGTGACAGGCAGACATGTTAACCCCTACACCACCGGACCTTAAATGGAGAATGAGGGGCTCGAACCCCCGACCCTCTGCTTGTAAGGCAGATGCTCTCCCAGCTGAGCTAATTCTCCAATTTTATGACCCGTACGGGATTTGAACCCGTGTTACCGCCGTGAAAGGGCGGTGTCTTAACCGCTTGACCAACGGGCCAACATTAACGGAGAGTAAGGGATTCGAACCCTTGAAACGGTTTCCCGTTTACACGGTTTCCAACCGTGCTCCTTCGGCCTCTCGGACAACTCTCCAATATCTATGCCATAGGATTACTCGCCAAAACTCCGCAAGTAGGACTCGAACCTACGACATCTTGATTAACAGTCAAGCGCTACTACCAACTGAGCTATTGCGGAATAAAAAGAATTGCACGGCAACGTCCTAGTCTCACAGGGGGAAACCCCCAACTACATTCGGCGCTAAGAAGCTTAACTTCTGTGTTCGGTATGGGAACAGGTGTATCCTTCTTGCTATCGTCACCGCACAATATGAGCCTTATTCGCTCAAAACTGAATCTATAGTCTCTTCCTCTTTGTCATACAACTTTTCCTTTGGATAAGTCCTCGACCGATTAGTATTCGTCCGCTTCACCTATTACTAGGCTTCCACTCCGAACCTATCTACCTGATCGTCTTTCAGGGGTCTTACTCTCTTATTGAGATGGGAAATCTCATCTCGAGGGGGGCTTCACGCTTAGATGCTTTCAGCGCTTATCCCGTCCACACATAGCTACCCAGCTGTGCTCCTGGTGGAACAACTGGTACACCAGCGGTGTGTCCATCCCGGTCCTCTCGTACTAAGGATAGCTCCTCTCAAATTTCCAACGCCCGCGACGGATAGGGACCGAACTGTCTCACGACGTTCTGAACCCAGCTCGCGTACCGCTTTAATGGGCGAACAGCCCAACCCTTGGGACCGACTTCAGCCCCAGGATGCGATGAGCCGACATCGAGGTGCCAAACCTCCCCGTCGATGTGAACTCTTGGGGGAGATAAGCCTGTTATCCCCAGGGTAGCTTTTATCCGTTGAGCGATGGCCCTTCCATGCGGAACCACCGGATCACTAAGCCCGACTTTCGTCCCTGCTCGACTTGTAGGTCTCGCAGTCAAGCTCCCTTCTGCCTTTACACTCTTCGAATGATTTCCAACCATTCTGAGGGAACCTTTGGGCGCCTCCGTTACTCTTTAGGAGGCGACCGCCCCAGTCAAACTGCCCGACTGACACTGTCTCCCGACCAGATTATGGTCGCGGGTTAGAATGGTCATGTCACAAGGGTAGTATCCCACGGGTGCCTCCTTCGAAACTAGCGTCCCGATCTCTTCGGCTCCTACCTATCCTGTACATGTCACACAAACATTCAATATCAACCTACAGTAAAGCTCCATGGGGTCTTTCCGTCCTGTCGCGGGTAACCAGCATCTTCACTGGTACTACAATTTCACCGAGCCTCTCGTTGAGACAGTGCCCAAATCGTTACGCCTTTCGTGCGGGTCAGAACTTACCTGACAAGGAATTTCGCTACCTTAGGACCGTTATAGTTACGGCCGCCGTTTACTGGGGCTTCAATTCAGAGCTTCGCTCGAAAGCTTACCCTTCCTCTTAACCTTCCAGCACCGGGCAGGCGTCAGCCTCTATACGTCATCTTCCGATTTGGCAGAGACCTATGTTTTTGATAAACAGTCGCTTGGGCCTATTCACTGCGGCTGACCTTGCGGTCAGCACCCCTTCTCCCGAAGTTACGGGGTCATTTTGCCGAGTTCCTTAACGAGAGTTCGCTCGCTCACCTTAGTGTTCTCCACTCGACTACCTGTGTCGGTTTGCGGTACGGGTTGCTTTATTCTCACTAGAAACTTTTCTTGACAGTGTGACATCGGCTGCTTCGATACTTGATTTCTCTCCCCGTCACAGCTTGTGTACTCTGTGGCAAGCCTTTCACTCACCATCACACTTACTGCTTGGACGCGTCTTTCCATCTCCGCGCTCAGCTTAGCCTCCTGTGTCCTTCCTTCGCTCAAACAAATAAAACAAGTACAGGAATCTCAACCTGTTGTCCATCGCCTATCCCTTTCGGTCTCGGCTTAGGTCCCGACTTACCCTGGGAGGACGAGCCTTCCCCAGGAAACCTTAGTCATTCGGTGGACGGGATTCTCACCCGTCTTTCGCTACTCATACCGGCATTCTCACTTCTATACGCTCCACTGGTCCTCACGATCCAGCTTCTCTGCCTATAGAACGCTCTCCTACCATCCTCACGGATCCACAGCTTCGGTGTTCAGTTTAGCCCCGGTACATTTTCGGCGCAGGGTCACTCGACTAGTGAGCTATTACGCACTCTTTAAATGATGGCTGCTTCTAAGCCAACATCCTAGTTGTCTGTGCAACCCCACATCCTTTTCCACTTAACTGATACTTTGGGACCTTAGCTGGTGGTCTGGGCTCTTTCCCTTTCGACAACGGATCTTATCACTCGCCGTCTGACTCCTGGACTAAAACTTTTTGGCATTCGGAGTTTATCAGATGTCAGTAATCCTAGATGGACCCCTCGATCAAACAGTGCTCTACCTCCAATAGTCATCATCCAAGGCTAGCCCTAAAGCTATTTCGGAGAGAACCAGCTATCTCCAAGTTCGATTGGAATTTCACCGCTACCCACACGTCATCCCCGCCTTTTTCAACAGACGTGGGTTCGGGCCTCCAGCGTGTTTTACCACACCTTCACCCTGCACATGGGTAGATCACTTGGTTTCGGGTCGACGACAACAAACTTGACGCCCTATTCAGACTCGCTTTCGCTAAGGCTCCGCTTCTTCCGCTTAACCTTGCTTGCTATCGTCACTCGCCGGTCCGTTCTACAAAAAGTACGCCATCACCCTTTAACGGGCTTTGACTGCTTGTAGGCATACGGTTTCAGGTACTCTTTCACTCCCCTCCCGGGGTGCTTTTCACCTTTCCCTCACGGTACTGGTTCACTATCGGTCACTAGGTAGTATTTAGGCTTACCGGATGGTCCCGGTGGATTCCGACGGAATTTCACGTGTACCGCCGTACTCAGGATACTGACAGGCTGCCGCGATCTTTCGCCTACAGGATTTTCACCTTCTTCGATTGATTTTCCCAAATCATTCGGCTAGATCTTGTCATACCTTCCTTCAGTCCTACAACCCCAAAGTGCAAGCACTTTGGTTTGGCCTCTTTCCCGTTCGCTCGCCGCTACTTAGGAAATCGATTTTTCTTTCTTTTCCTATGGCTACTGAGATGTTTCAGTTCACCACGTCTACCACATCATAAGCTATGTATTCACTTACTTGCCATTGTCGATTAAAACAATGAGGTTCCCCCATTCGGAAATCTCCGGATCAAAGCTTACTTACAGCTCCCCGAAGCATATCGGTGTTCGTCCCGTCCTTCATCGGCTCCTAGTGCCAAGGCATTCACCGTACGCCCTTATTCACTTAACCACTGGTTAAGTTGTATGATTGCGAAAAGTTTTTTAAAACTCTTTTTCGGTTTTTACGCTTGGTAAAAATTGGTTTGTTTCCTTATTATCTCCTGGTAGAAATAATAAGGTGGAATTTACTATAGTATTCAGTTTTCAAAGAACAAGTTAAATTTGAGAGTTAGACCTCTCAAAACTAAACAAAGAAAACGCAATGTGTATTCCATAATATCCTTAGAAAGGAGGTGATCCAGCCGCAGGTTCTCCTACGGCTACCTTGTTACGACTTCACCCCAATCACTTGTCCCACCTTCGGCGGCTGGCTCCAAAAGGTTACCTCACCGACTTCGGGTGTTACAAACTCTCGTGGTGTGACGGGCGGTGTGTACAAGACCCGGGAACGTATTCACCGCGGCGTGCTGATCCGCGATTACTAGCGATTCCGGCTTCATGTAGTCGAGTTGCAGACTACAATCCGAACTGAGAATGGCTTTAAGGGATTCGCTGACTCTCGCGAGCTCGCTGCCCGTTGTACCATCCATTGTAGCACGTGTGTAGCCCAAGTCATAAGGGGCATGATGATTTGACGTCATCCCCGCCTTCCTCCGGTTTGTCACCGGCAGTCTTGCTAGAGTGCCCAACTCAATGCTGGCAACTAACAATAGGGGTTGCGCTCGTTGCGGGACTTAACCCAACATCTCACGACACGAGCTGACGACAACCATGCACCACCTGTCACTTTGTCCCCGAAGGGAAAACTCTATCTCCAGAGTGGTCAAAGGATGTCAAGACTTGGTAAGGTTCTTCGCGTTGCTTCGAATTAAACCACATGCTCCACCGCTTGTGCGGGTCCCCGTCAATTCCTTTGAGTTTCAACCTTGCGGTCGTACTCCCCAGGCGGAGCGCTTAATGCGTTAGCTGCGGCACTGAAGGGTGGAAACCCTCCAACACCTAGCGCTCATCGTTTACGGCGTGGACTACCAGGGTATCTAATCCTGTTTGCTACCCACGCTTTCGGGCCTCAGCGTCAGTGACAGACCAGAAAGTCGCTTTCGCCACTGGTGTTCTTCCATATATCTACGCATTCCACCGCTACACATGGAGTTCCACTTTCCTCTTCTGTACTCAAGCTTCCCAGTTTCCAATGCACTTCCACGGTTAAGCCGTGGACTTTCACATCAGACTTAAGAAGCAGCCTGCGCCCCCTTTACGCCCAATAAATCCGGACAACGCTTGCCACCTACGTATTACCGCGGCTGCTGGCACGTAGTTAGCCGTGGCTTTCTGGTAAGATACCGTCAAGACTGTAGCAGTTACTCTACAATTTGTTCTTCTCTTACAACAGAGTTTTACGATCCGAAAACCTTCTTCACTCACGCGGCGTTGCTCCGTCAGACTTGCGTCCATTGCGGAAGATTCCCTACTGCTGCCTCCCGTAGGAGTTTGGGCCGTGTCTCAGTCCCAATGTGGCCGATTACCCTCTCAGGTCGGCTATGCATCATCACCTTGGTGAGCCGTTACCTCGCCAACTAGTTAATGCACCGCAAGGCCATCGATAAGTGATAGCAGAGCCATCTTTCTAAGTTTGTTCATGCGAACAAACTTCCTATGCGGTATTAGCACCCGTTTCCGGATGTTGTCCCCCGCTTATCGGTAGGTTCCTTACGTGTTACTCACCCGTCCGCCGCTAACTTTGAAAGTGCAAGCACTTTCTCTGTTCGCTCGACTTGCATGTATTAGGCACGCCGCCAGCGTTCGTCCTGAGCCAGGATCAAACTCTCATGAAAGAATTCATGAACTGTTCTTAGCTCATTTTTGCTGACTTGTTTGAGTCTAGTCTAGACTTATTGCTTGAATTGTTGGTTTAGTTATTTCTAACTATCCCTACACATTTGGTTCGTCTTCTTTGTTCAGTTTTCAAAGGTCTATCTTTCAGTTGCTGTTTAACAGCGACCCAATTATGTTATCACATCTCATTTTAGATGTCAACATATTTTTAAAACTTTTTTTGCTGCATGTTTAAGCAGTTTCGGACCGCTTAAACGATTAACCAGCAAGAGCTATTATACAGTGTTAGGCGTTTCTTTGTCAAGGACTTTTTTTATTTTGTTTGACGTGTAATTTTCATTACAAGCTAAACACTGATAAGTATCTTGCCGCTCTCTCAGAAACAGCCTATTTAGAATATCAAGATTTGATCTTCTTGTCAACAAATTTTTTTATTTTTTTGATTTTGCCAAATCAATCACCAGAAAAATTCTTTTAATGATCCTTCCATACTACAAAAAATGCATTCGAAGATATAGTTCTCTTAGCATAAATCCCACAATAATTTTCAAAACAATCACGGCCCAAAATGGAGAAGGAACCTCTTTTGCTAAAATTGCCGCAAAAACAAAAATAATTCGCTTGGTAATTGCTATCTCCAACTAAAAAAGAAGATTCCTCTTTCCTAAAGTAAAAAATAAGCCACATATAATAAATTTTTGACGCCTATCATAGAGTTTTGTAATCGAAAAGGAAGCTTTTAATAAATTTATTAATCGCATAAGTGGCTCTTTCTGATATGATAGATATGTAATAAATGTTTCAAAGGAGTGAGTTTTATTTTGAAAAATATAGCTATTATCGGAGCTGGTAAAATTGGTCAATCTATTATAAAAGGCCTATTGAGTAACCATTTTGTCGACACCAAACATCTCTATGCCACAACACACGAAGAAGTGTCAGCTAAAGAAGTGGCTGAACGGTATGGAATTGAGGCTTCTACTAATAACCTAAAAGCTGTCGAAAATGCAGACATCGTGCTTGTAACTGTTAAACCTTATAATATGGACGATGTCCTCAAAGAAATCGCTCCTTCTCTTAAAAAAGAAAGTTTAATCATTAGTTCCGCCGCGGGATATTCTATTGCTTCTATTGCTTCTTTCCTTTCAACGGGTCATAAAATTGTTCGGATGATGCCAAATACTCCCGTTGCTATCCAGGCAGGAGTGATCGGATTTACACCTAACGAAGCGCTTAGTCCGGATGAAGTAGCTCTTACGAAAGAGCTTTTATCTGAAATGGGGCTCGTTGAGCAAGTCACGGAAGCTCAATTGGATACTATTACCGGCGTTAGTGGTTCTAGTCCAACATTGGTTTATATGTTTATTGAAGCGATGGCAGATGCAGCCTGTCAGCAAGGACTTCCTCGTCAGCAAGCCCTTGCCTTAGTTGCTCAAACCGTGGCTGGATCTGCTCAAATGGTTATAGAGACACATAACCATCCTGAGCAATTAAAAGATGATGTGTGTTCGCCTGCTGGAACATCTATTGAATGTGTACGTGTAGCAGAAGATAAAGGTTTACGTTCTGCAGTGATTGAAGCAGTTATTGCCGCCTGCCAAAAAGCCAAAAGTTAATTTCTATATCACCAGAGTTAACATTTAACTCTGGTTTTCTTTTGAATCCACACAATGCGCACATTTTCCATAAAACTCTATACGATAACCTTCCAATTGAAAATCTGTAGAGCGATCCCCCGAATTTTCTATTTGATTAATCGCATCCTTCAATCGTTGTTCCCTTTCATACCAATCAACAATCTGTCCACACTCAGTACAAATCAAGTGGTAGTGCTCTTGTAAAAAGAAATCAAAGTGACGGCTTCCATCTTGCAATCGAATTTCTTTAACTAAACCAATAGATGCCAATTGATTCAAAGTATTATACACAGTTGCCAAAGAAACTTCTTCCTCTTTTTGAACAAGTTCTTTATAGACTCTTTCTGCCGTTGGGTGACATTCACTGGCAATTAAATACTTGAGTATTCTTCGACGAGAACGTGTCAATCGCAACTTATGTTGTTGAAGATAATGAATAGCTTCTTGGTAGATTTGACCAGGATTTGTCATTTTGCACACCCTTTCTTGAAAGAAAGCCCTTAACGTTCATTTTCTATCTTATTCTATCATAATTTGTTAGCATTTACGGCCTTTAGCCTGTATGATATTAATAAACCAACTAATGAAAAGGAGATCTTCATGAAATTAGGTGCACGAACCATAAAAACAGGAATTGGAGTTATCTTAGCAATGCTCATTTCCTCTTTACTCCCCAATATAGACGTCATGCAGCCAACCTTTGTAGTCATCTTAGGGCTCCAGCAATCCGTTAGAAAGACATGGGATACCTTATTCAAACGCGCAATCGCTGCTTTTTCTGGTGGATTAACTGCTGTTGTGATGTACTACTTTTTTGGCAATAATGCCATTGTGGTAGGCTTAACCGTCATCATTTTTATCGCTATTATGAACGCTTTAAAACTTCAAGAAGTGATTTCATTAGCAGCCATTACTGTCGTCATTATTATGTTAAGGCAAGTCAGTGGTATCGAAGAATTAATTTTTGTTTCGACCTTTCGTGTATTTGAAAACATTTTAGGTGTTGCCATAGCGATCGCTGTTAATGCGTTCATCATGCCTCCTAAGTATGATAATGTCCTTTATCAGGAGATTACATCGACTTCTTCTGAAATTCTCATACGCTTACGTGCCATCCTTAGAAAAAATGGTGAATATTCTTCCTTAACTTCAGATTTGGAATGGACCTATAAAAAGATTAATGGAATCAATGAGCGCTTTCTTCTGACTAAAGAAGAACCTATCTGGCTTCCTGACCACGTCATTGCCCGCAAGCGACAACTTGTCGTTTATCGAAGCTTTATTCAAGCCCTTAAAGATATTACAAACCTTCTCTATATCATTCATACCCACACCAATGTTCTTTTTGTCCTCGATGATCACTTAAGAGCTTCTATTCGAGAACGGATCGAAACACTTTGTGCCGCTCATGAACAAATTTTCCTTAAATTCGACGGGCGTATCTCGCCTTCAGAAGTTAATTTCTTTCAACCAACGAAAGCGCGACGCAATGAATTAATGGATGAAATTCTAGAAGAAATTACAATCATACAAACCGATGAGCCTGAAGCTGTCCGCCTTCAGTTAGAAAAAAGTAATGCGCTGATTCTTTTATCTGGGGCTATGATTGAAGTAGAAAATTCCTTAATTCATTTAAATACACTGGTTCGTTCCTACCATACTTATCACGACGAAGATCGTCAACACTATGCTCTAGAAGATAAACTTCACTCCCAATCATAAAGGCAAATATTGAATAAACAAAAAGCAGCTACAGAGATTAGCCTCTTAGCTGCTTTTCTATCTTTTATGGATAATGTCCATTTTTTCTTAAAGAGTTCCACTCTTGAATGAATGCTATCCGATTTATCGTTGTCTTACCGGGGCCGATTGTCCTCCAATGCTTTGGGCACCTGTTGGCGGATTAACAGGTACAGGATGCTGATACACCGCTCCCCCTCTGTTGGGTGAATAAATTCCATTAGGAGATGGCGCCGCTTGGGCTTGGGATTGCAAAGGTTGGCGAGATACTGCAGATTCCTGAGACTGACGAACTGCTTGCTGTTTTTCTTTCTCTGCTTCTTGAGCAGACGCTTGCTCCGCTTTTCGTGATTCTTCCTCTGCTTTCTTTTGAGCCAATTTTTCTTCTAATTGTTGACAGTCTTCATTATCTCCCTTATAACCTCGACTAAAATCAAATTCTTGTTCTAACAAAGCTTTTTCAAACTCTGATTTCAAAACTTGTAAGCCTTTATCAGTAAAAGTGCCTTCAGCTTCATAGAGATCTCCTTTAGCTTCTTTTGCTGCTCTTTCAAAGTTTTGACTAATATCCAAAACATTATACCCTTTATTTTTCAAAGCCTCCGAAACTTTGTTGACATACTCTCCATATTTCTCATCTGAATGATCTGCCTGCGTTAAACTCGGCAAATGAACAAATAAAATATTCGTCTCTGGACTATCTACCCGAATCTGAGCATAGATATGTTCCAAAATTTCGACAGAGTCTTCCATCGAAATGCCATCATGATAATCATCTACAGTGGGTAGAGGGAGTACCAACAAATGTGATTTCTCTTTAGGAAAATTCTTAATCCAAGAACTGGCCAATAGATCTTTACTATTGTAATTTTTAAGATCATCCACCTTTACCACTAAATCTTTCAAATCTTCCTTCTTGAATTGATTTAAGCTTTGAGTCATTCCTTCTAACATTTTACTTTTTGTATTTACAAACGTGACTTTAGGTATTTGCCCTTGTGCTTTCAGATAAGCTAAATAATCACTCACTTTTGCTTTTTGACGGGTTTGCTCAAAAGTCAGCGGACTTTTATCTTCTTGTTTCTCCGCTAATTGTGCTTGATCATTTCTCCACGTTTCTTTTCCTTTGACTTGACCAACATAGTATGTCACACTCACCAAAATTAAAGTGACTAAAGTAGCTATCAAGGCTATCTTCTTTTGCTGCTGACTAGATGCATTCATCTCTCACAACCGCCTCCCTATTCTTCCTTTGATTGTAACATGATCCTAAAGAGAAAACGAGAAAAATTTATTTTACCTATACACTCGCTTTAGTGACTATGTTATACTAGTTCTGACTTTGGTTTTTAATACCTGAGTGTAGAAAGTAGGTCATGTGATGTATCATCCGAAAGAAGGAGAGTTCATCACAGTCAAAAGTTATAAACACGATGGTTCACTCCATCGAACGTGGAGAGATTGCATGGTCCTTAAAACAAATGATCAAAGTATCATCGCTTGCAATGATCATACTCTCGTCACTGAATCTGATGGTCGGCGTTGGGTAACGCGTGAACCCGCTTTGCTATATTTCCATAAAAAATATTGGTTCAATATCGTTACTATGATTCGATCGAATGGGGTGTCTTATTATAGCAACCTTGCTTCCCCTTATGTCATCGATGAAGAAGGATTAAAGTATATCGACTATGACTTAGATATAAAGATTTTCCCTAACGGTGAAAAAAAATTACTTGATATCGATGAATATCTCGAACACGGTGCCTACATGCATTATTCTAAAGAGCTAGATGTTATCATCAAAAGTCATCTTAAAGAACTTGTTCGTTGGATCGAAGAGGGCAAGGGGCCTTTTTCAAAGGCTTATGTTAAATTATGGTTTTCGCGTTATTGCCAACTCACTCAAGCAAAACGTAATCGCCGTAGACGCTATAACAAAAGAATGCGTAAAAAATCGTAATCATCCTCCGACTGTGATGATCTGTTCTCTATCAAAACTATTAACTTTGTAACAAAAAACGTTGTTAGTTTTTACTAACAACGTTTTTTGTTATATTCTTCCTTCAAAATTTAGTAACCTTCTCGGTAATATTCTTTATCTTGACCATGTAAATGGAATAAAGATTCTCTCCCCGGCATTTGAAGGGGCATTTTCTCATCAGAAAAAAGAGTAATTAAGGCAGGTGGTAATTTAGAAATTTCCGCCTGCTCTGGCGAAATTTCAGTCACAATCTCATTTCCGCGACCTTCCATAATTTTCTTACCAAATTGTGGATCAATTAAAGTGCCACGCCCTACTGCAGCAAAATCAGCATAATTCAAAGCATCCTTGGCCTTTTCTTCATTAGTGATTCCACCTACTACAATAATTTTAACATCATCAGGAAGGACCTGCCGATAAAGTTGAGCATATGTAGAACTTTGCCCAGCTGGTTTATTTTTATAATTTAAATTAGAGATATGAATATAATCAAAATCATAATGTTTACCAAGATCTTCCACGAGACGTGTAGAATCTTGATAAGTGTATCCCACATTCACTCCATGAATTTCTTCTGGACTAATTCGGTAGCCAACGATAAAATCTTTAGGAGCCTCTTCACGAATTACTTTAAACACTTGATCATTTACTTCTCTAATAAAGCGAGTACGATTTTCATAAGAACCTCCCCACTTATCTTGGCGCTGATTCGACCATTTAGAGAAAAATTGTTGGTGAAGGTAATGGTTAGCGCCGTGGATTTCTACACCATCAAATCCAGCTTGAATAGCGCGTCTTGTAGCCAAACCAAAAGCTTCAATAACTTTATAAATTTCTTCTTCAGTAATTTCTTCAACAGGATAATCTAAGAAACTAAAATCAATAGCACTTGGGGCTAAAGCTCTTCCGCCATGTCTAGCTGGAAAGTTCGATTCTCTCCCTGAGTGATTGATTTGTAGAATAGCTTTATTGCCTTTAGATTGAAGAGACTGAGCAATTTTACGAAGTCCTTCAATATGTTCATCACTTTGCACACTTAGTTGTTCTTTATTAGCTGCCCAAGTATGAGAAGGGCCTCCATCTTTAATCACGTAACAATATTCTACAATAACCATTCCTGCTGATTCTGAACGTGTTGTATAGTAATTTAGCGTATCTTGACTCACAAATCCACCACTTAATCCACTATTTGTCAACATAGGGGGTTGTACAATTCGTCCTTTTATCCTCGCTCCATGGCGTAAAGTCACAGTATCAGTTAATGCTTTCGTCATAGCAAACTTCCCTTCAAATCAATTTGTTTTCCCTATTTTAGCAAAAATTATACAAATGTCTATCTTATAAATAAGAAATTGTGCATATCAAATAAAACTTAACCAAACTAAAATGGCCCCTCAAAAAGAGCCATTTTAGTTTGTTATTCATCATTCTTCAAATAATCATAAAGAGCTTTCCAAATTTTCATTTGAACCGTCGGAAAAGCATGTTGATCAAGATCATGTAAATAAAGCCAGTCTGTCTTTTCAACTTCCGTTAGCTCCGTTTTCGTCCAAGAAAGTTCAGCAAAATAGAGATCAATCTCCCAAATACGATGCGAAAAAACATGTTTAACATGACCAATAGGTGTCTTCATAACAATAGGATGAAAGTGATAAATTTCCTGCGTTTCTTCAACCAAATTCTCATAAGATGGCTTATCCTGCGTGGTTTGTTCAAAAAGGGGAACAGTCCATAAATTAGCCAATAAGCCCTTGCTTGGCCTTTTCTGGATGAGAAATTGTCCCCGTTCATTACGAACCAACAGCGCATTCAACGAGATAGTCTTTGTTTTTATTTTAGACTGCTTAACAGGATAATTTTGACTGGTATTTGTAAGATAAGACAGATTAAAATTCCTAATCGGGCTTTCTGGATCTGAAGGTTGCTTAGGCAATTCATAAGAAGAACCTAAATCCATCAAAGCTTGATTAAAATCTCCTGGGCGTTTGGGATCTAACACATAAGCGATCACTGCTTTAAAAATCCGTTGATTTCTAGCCTTACTAATATCTGCATTAATCGCAAATAAGCGACTAAACACCCGCATAGCATTTCCATCTATCGCAGGGACCGCTTCATTAAACGCAATCGAAGCAATTGCCCCAGAGGTATAAGGTCCAATCCCCTTTAACTTTTTTAACTCCGCTTGTGTCTTTGGAAATTTTCCTCCGTATTCCTCCATCACTTGTTGGGCAGCCTGTCTCATATTCTTAACACGTGAATAATAGCCTAAACCTTGCCATACTTTTAAAAGATCATCATCACTCGCTTGACTAAGAGCTTGGACATGAGGGAATTGCCGCATAAATTTGTGATAATAGGGAATTACTGTATTCACCTGCGTTTGCTGAAGCATAATTTCTGATACCCATATGGCATATGGATCTTTTTCTTTTCGCCAGGGAAGATCTCTTTTTTCTTGATCATACCAGGCCAAGAGTTGCTTGCGAAATGCTTGAACCGTCTTAGGGCCCCAGACCTCTACCCCTTCAATGTTTGGCCCAATGTCTTCAATTGCTGATTTCCCTAACCAGCCTTTTAGAGAAAAATCTTGATTAATCGCAGTCACCTAATTCCTCCTCTTCTTGCCTTTGATCTAGGCAATTATTAATTTCATCACTCTCAAAACCTTTTCGATAGAGCGCACATTTTACTTTATAAATTTTCTGCTTTTTATCTAAATAACGATACTTTCGCCAATACTTTTCTAGCTCTTTCTTCAAAGTCGCCTGATTACTCCCGACTTCTTCTTTATATTCACTAATTACTGCTTGAATCATTTCTTTTTCAAAGCCCTTACTATATAAATAGAACCACGTTTTTTCTTGATTTTTCCGAAAAGAATATCGCTTTTGATTAGCAAACCATTTCTTATCTGCTAAATAACGGCAATTCTCTAATTGCTGCTGTCTTGGATATTCTTCTAAAGCCTTGCGAATATTTTCTTCTGTGAGTCCTTTCTTTTTCAATTCTTTCTGTATAAATTCGGGGCCTTTTCGACTAATCAAAGCTTGCGTGCGAACATAAGAAGCACCAAAAGAAACATCATCCACCAATCCCAATTCTTCTAATCGGTGTAAGGTTCGTTCAATGTATTCCGGCTCAGTTTCTTCCTTTTCAAGTCGTTCTTCAATTTGCTTTTTGGAACGTAAGCTATGAGACAAATACACCAGAGCCACTTGATACGCTCGATTTTCTAATTCCTTGTTACGAATAGCCAACAACTGCTCTTCTGTCAAATCCATCCCTTTATATAAGCCAAAATGAACGAGAGTCTCCTCACTAATGCCCAAAAAGAAGCGCTCATTCACATAAAGATTATATCTCTTTTTATGTCTTTGTTGAACTTCAATCTCACTAATCACACGTCCAGTAAATGCATCCGCTCTACCTTCTCCTTGGACCGTCCCTTTCATATTTTTTTTGACTGGCTTTTGCTGTTTCTCTCCCTGAGAAGCTAACTCACTCAGTTTAATCGGTCCATTCTTCATTGCTTTGTCTCCTTTTTATAGATTTTTACTCAAAAGATATCAATTTGCGATAAATCTTCTTCAATTCTTCACGAACATCCTCTGGAGAAATTACTTTAGACTGTCTTCCATAATAAAGAACATGCTCAAATAACGTTTTTTCTCGAATTAAAGGGTCTTTTACTAAAGGATTACTTCGAATTAAATCATAAAGTAACACCAACGGAATATAGGCTTTATTCAAACTCTTCATCATCGAAGAATAAGAAGACTTTAAAACTAGCTTCAATTCACTTAATGAAACTAAAACAACTTGGTTATTTCGAGGAATAATATCTCGAAATAAAGATATATTGACATAAGCCCTTACAGGATTCCTTTTATGATTAAAATAAACAAACAAACCTTTATCAATGATTAACGGAATATGTTTTTTAACATCCTCTTTCATATTTAAACTATTTACAGAATTGGTGACCGCAAGAGACAGTAGCTTTTCCAATTTCTCACCGGTTTGTATAAAATCTCCCTTATCCGTTAAAATAATAGCTTTCTGTCTAGTTACTGTCTCTAAAGTTCCTTTGCATTCAAAAATCAATAAACTTTGATTACAAAAATTAACGAAATATCCTTCAGATTCTTTTGCCTCTTTGTAATAATAACTAACTTTAGCATAATCTGAAAGATCAATTAACTTTTCTGGTTTATATTTTTTTCCACACATAGTTTAAGATCCTTTTGACAATTTTGCATAAGCTATCATTCCCCTTGTGACAAAAATAACTATCAAGGAAAATTTTCCTCAATAGTTACTTTTGTCTCTTTGATTTGCTTACTTAATGCAGATCAACATCTATAATTAACTCGGCTCCGACAGAGTTTACAATTTCTTGTAAAGTCCCCAAACTTATATTTTGTTGACGAGATTCTACTCTCGAAATATAACTCTGCTTTCGTCCTGAAACTTCTGCTAACTGTGCTTGGGATAAGCCCCTTTCTCGACGTATTTTTAGCAAAACGTCGGAGGCTTTCGCGCTCGCTTGCTGCCTAGCAAAATGTTTTTCATCAAGCGTCAAGTCACTAACCGCTTTTCCCATAATTTCGCCTCCTAAATAAACATATTTTCACAATTCTTATTATACAGAAAAGGTGAATACTTCACAATGTTTTATAAAAAATTTATCACCAATTTTTTTATCGCCCTATTTTTATTTTCATTGTTAAAAAAACTCTTCTTTATTAAGTATACAAAATATTTCCAAGAAGAACAATTTTTGTGAAAGCGCTTTTAATAATGTTTAACGAATTTTTTCAATTTCTTTCTCCTTTTCGATGATATAATACAATTAATTAAACGCAAAGATAAACGCAAAGAAAAAAGGAGAAAATTATGTCCATATTAGTTACTGGTGGAGCGGGATATATCGGTTCCCATACAACTGTTGAATTAATTCAAGCTGGTTATGATGTCGTTATTGTTGATGATCTTTCTAATAGTAAGGCAACCGTTATTGATCGCATCGAAAAAATTACTGGCACACGTCCACGTTTCTATCAAGTGAATATTCTGGACGAAGAAAAGCTTGACCATATTTTTCAAACAGAAACGATTGAAGCTATCATTCATTATGCTGCCTTTAAAGCGGTCGGCGAATCTGTTCAAAAACCTATTAAATATTATTCTAATAACTTAGGCGGATTATTATCCATTCTTAAAGCCATGAATAAACATAAGGTCCAGCGTATTGTTTACTCTTCAAGCGCAACAGTATATGGAACAGAGAATCCTTCTCCTCTCTCTGAAAAAATGTCAACTGGTCAAGTTACGAATCCTTATGGCTATACCAAGTTAATGGGAGAACGAATTCTAAAGGATACTTCCAAAGCCCATCCTAATTGGTCAATCACCATATTGCGTTACTTTAATCCAATTGGTGCCCATGAAAGCGGATTGATCGGCGAGGATCCTCAAGGTATTCCAAACAACTTAATGCCATATATTACCCAAGTAGCCATCGGTAAATTAGAAAAACTCCATATCTTTGGGAATGATTACGATACTCCTGATGGGACCGGTGTTCGCGATTATCTTCATGTCGTAGATCTCGCCAAAGGTCACGTGGCCGCTATTCGATATGCTGAAGAACATGAAGGATTAGAAACTATTAATTTAGGAACGGGGCAAGGTTACTCCGTTCTCGATTTAGTTCAAACTTTTGAAAAAGTTAACCATCTTTCCCTTCCTTATGTGATTGATCCTAGACGTCCAGGAGATGTGGCTTCCTGCTATGCAGATCCTTCTTACGCCAAAGAATTACTCGGTTGGCAAACAGAAAAAACATTAGACGACATGTGTAGAGATTCCTGGCATTGGCAAGAATCTAGCCCTCATGGTTATGATGAATAGTCTCCAACCTTTTAACACAAATTAAAAACAGGCTGGTCATAAGGCCAACCTGTTTTTAAGGGGTTAGTAATCATGATGACGAACTGTGAATCTGGTCACATTTCCTTTAAATAGGAGTTATCATCATATAGTTATTGTAGCGTTTTTAAACTTTTTTGTCAAAGTCCGTTTTTCAAAGTCGCATCACTTTTTAGACTTTTTTCTTCACTAAAGGACTGGATTTTCAATTCTTTAAATTCAAAATATTTTATATCAATTTATTGTCAAAAAGGAGACATTATGTCATGAAAATTACTGTTTTTTGCGGTGCAAATTCTGGGAAAAAATTGAATTTTAAAACCGCTATCCAAGAACTCGGCCAATGGATCGGTCAAAATAATCATCAATTAATCTATGGAGGAGCTAAGACAGGTTTGATGGGCGTTTTAGCAAACAGCGCCTTAGAAAACGGCGCTTATGTTATCGGCTATATTCCCGAAATCCTTGTTCACCGCGAAAAGCCTCATCAACATTTGAGTGAACTCCACGTTTTAAAAACAATGGATGAAAGAAAAGCTAAACTCATCGAAAGTCCAGATGTTATGATTGTCTTTCCAGGAGGGATTGGAACAATGGAAGAACTTTTCGATGCTTTAGTATGGAAACGACTCCACCACGCTACTACTCCAATTATCATTTATAATCTTGATCATTTCTATGACCCATTAAAAACCACTCTAAAAACCATGTGTGAAGCTGGATTAATCCCTCAAGAAGAGTTCGATCACTATATCTTTGCTAGTTCTCTAAAAGATATCGCATCTCATCTTCTAGAAAAAAAGTCCTCACTTCATTAACACACAAATTATTTTAGAATTTTCTCTTTTAAAACAGCTCGCCTTCTCTCTAAAGGAAGACGAGCTGTTTCATTTACAAGGCTTGAATCACATCCGCTAAATTCTCTTTTAATCGACGACTCTGGGAGCGAATATCCTTTGGAATATGGTAAGGTTTCTGATTCATCATCACATATAGGGCTTTTGGATTTTCTGCTGTCCATTCTTGGAAAGGTTCCCGTATAAATTGAGGGGTCGTATTCCCTACCCCAATTTCTAAGTAAAGGATTTTCTTACCTTTATTGGCTTGAATGAACGCCTCATAATCTGCTTGATGACGATGCCAGTCTGCATCTTCTACCATACCATTTTCAGCAGTTCGTTTATTTACTTCTAAAGGTTCAGAACACACCGGACAACGAGGCACGAGTTCACTAGGGATCTTCATGTCTTTTTGTTGATCGCGCATTTGATAAAGTAGGTCATCCTTTCGATAAGTCTTTGGATGACAGTGCTTGCTACATTGCATCAACACATATTTGCCTTGATAGTAATGAACTTTATCTTCTGAGAAACCTGCCTTCGGAAAAGAATTATCTGCATTTGTGGTGATCACATAATAATTTTTCCCTTGCAAAAATTGATTCAGGTGTTGATAAGACTTACCAGCTTCTTGCTCAATACCGTTCATAATAGCAAAGCGACTCGCAAATGCCCAGTATTCTTCCCAGGTAGGATAATCATATAAAAAAGCCTGCAGCATGTCCAAGAGATGATATTTTTTAATAAAGTCAGGAAAAGCTTTTTCAAAGCGCGATCCAATATAGGTAAATCCATCAGCTGCAGACATTCCTGCGCCAATACCAACTACAATCGCTTCGGCTTCTTCTAAAGCCGTTCGTAAAAAATCAGCTTCCTTATCAGCCGATAATTGCATAGCACGCCAAAGAGATGGTTCTTCCATAATAACTTCCTTTCCTATTTCACGTGATCTTCTAATAAGCGATGATAAATTTCTTCATCTTTTGATGTAAAGACATTGAATATGACTCGAAGAGAAGATTGATTTTTTTCGAGATAATCTCTCACAGTCCGGTAAGCAATTTGTCCAGCTAAGTCTTTAGGAAAATGAAATTCTCCTGTAGACAAACAAGGAAAGGCTATTGTCTTTATCCTTTGTTTATCTGCTTCTTCTAAACAAGATAAATAACATTTCTTTAGGAGGTCTTGCCTTAATCCACTCACAGGAAGCTTATCCACGTGAGGGCCTACCGTATGAAAAACTTTTTGAGCGGGCAAATGATAGCCTAACGTCCATTTCACTTTACCGATGGCTTCTGCATGACCCTGTTTCGCCATCTGATCAGCTAACTCCAAACGCATGCGTACGCCTGCTCGTGTTTGAATCCAATTATCAATACACTGGTGATTAGGAATGAAGCAGCCTAATAATTTCGAATTAGCGGCATTGACAATCGCATCGACCTCTAAATTAGTGATATCTCCTTTAAAAAGATACAAATTTTCTTTTTTTAAAGAGATCTTACTTAAAGGGACCTTCACTCTTCCCGCTTGGTTCCATATCGGCAAGAATTGATCTTCTAATTGAAGATAAACTGGATCAATAGCAGAAGCGGGTCTTTGATTGATTAACCCCCGCCATTGATCCAATAAACCGTCTTCTTGAAAAGAAACTTCTTCGCCCTTTTCTTCTAAGAGATACCTAATCATTTCTTTAAGTAGCGTTTTAGCTTTTTCTTCCATTTCTTTTCCTCTTCGTATAGCCTTCAAAATCAAAAAAATCTATGTGAAAAAGACAAGTCTTTTCCACATAGAATGTCTTAAGCTTCTTCTAATGCGTCAAAATCTGCTTCGTTAACATCTGTTAAACGAACAATCCAATTTTCTTCAGCTTTTTCAGAATTCAAAAGTGCTGGCTTATCTTCTACGGCTTTATTACGTTCAACCACTTTTCCTGAGATAGGGGATTGAATTTCCATAACAGTTTTGGAGGCTTCAAGGTTCAAAATAGGAGCATCTTTTTGAAGAGAATCTTCAGCTGCAAATTCCACAAAACCCACAGTTCCGATATCATCTTGTAACTCTGGTGTCATAGAAAGTGTGTAAGTATCGCCTTCCTTTTCAACAAATAGGTAATTCCCACGTTTTATCATAAAATCATTCCTCACTTCTTTTAATAGCTTTCACTCCATTGTAACATATTCTTTTAAATTAAACAGCCCTTCTTTTTAATTAGAATTTATAACTGAATTTCTTGACAACATTCTGCCAAAAGTTTCAGGCTTTTCTTTCTTTGTTCAACTCCGGGCATTAAAGGCATTAAGAGCACTTCATCCACCTGCATCCCTTGACACCATTTTTGAAGCTGCTCTTTTACTTCTTCTTTAGTCCCAGTTATCATCCGATGTTTGTTCTGAGAAATAACAACTGCTTCCTTTGCGCTGATCGTGGTTTGTCGAGTTTCTTTAAGCGTTGGGAAATGTTTATAATAAGAAAACTGATCTTTTCCCATTAACCACAAATCCAAAATCTTAGTTAATTCTTTAGCCCTTTGTTCTTCATCATCAATCGCAACAAAAGCCGCAAAAATGACATGTGGTTCTGGCAGAGCTTTTGAAGGTTTAAAATATTTTCGATAGGCCTCTGCTGCTTGGCGGCCAATCTCTAAGGCTTTTTCTTGAGCTTGAGGGAAAATCCCATAGACATACCCTAAGCCTAACTCTGCCGTAATTTTAGCTCGTTTCACAGAATTAGAGAGTACCCACATTTCCGGAACCTCTGTAATTTTGGGATTACAGTGTAAAATAGCTGAACAGGTCTTTTCTTTACTTGGTGAGCCTTCTTCAGTTAACTTATCCGTTAGATAGTCATAAACATCTGCTAACTTTTCTTCATAAGAAGTTTTATCTTTGGTATCCAAAGCCTTATGAACTACCGCAGTTCCTTGATTATTGCCCAAGCCTAAATCAACTCGTCCTGGGTGATAAGCCGCTAACGTTTTAAAAATTTCTGCTACTTTATAGGGACTATAATGAACAACCATCACGCCTCCTGACCCGACTTTAATATGCTGGGTCTTATTCAGCACTTCCCCCATAATAATTTCTGGACTGGCCGAAGCGAAAGCGGGTAAATTGTGGTGCTCTGCTATCCAAAATCTCTTATAGCCTAACTCCTCTGCTAATTGGGCCATTTCAATCGTATGCCCTAAGGCTTGTTGAGCCGTTTCTCCTTCATCAATAATCGCATAATCTAACACACTATAATCTATCATTTTATCCTCCCGTCTAATCCCTAACCTCTTCCTTCTTATACTATCATTTTTAAGGTGAGAATAAAACTTTTATAACCTTCCTCAGCCTTCTCTGAATTGATTTTTTTCTATTAGAGCTTACAATAAAAGAAAAAGACTTTTTAATTGATAAAGATAGGAGATTTATATGAATGCACAAACCACACAAAAATATCAACCCTTGTTCCAACCTATTCGGTTACCCAATGGCATTGAGCTTGCTAATCGCTTCTCCCTCAACCCTCTAACGACAAATTCTTCTAGTCTCGAAGGATTTGTCAGTGAAGAAGATATTGCCTACGCTAAAAGGAGAAGTCACTCTGCCCCTCTCCAAGTCACTACTGCAGCTTACATCGAGGATTATGGTCAACTCTTTGAATATGGCCCAAGTGTCCGTGATGACCGATTTATCGAAGGACTCTCTAAACTGGCTAACGCCATGAAACAAAATGGAGCCAAAGCTATTCTTCAATTAACTCATGCTGGACGTTTCGCAAAAGCTACCTTAAAAGACTATCACGTCGTTTATGGGCCTTCCTACATGCATCTCCAATCTCCAGTGGAGCATGATGTCCTACCTATGAGTGAGCGAAAAATTAAACACGTTGTAGAACAATACGCACAAGCTACCCGACGAGCTATTGAAGCCGGATTTGATGGAGTAGAAATTTCTAATGCCCAACGTTTACTTCCTCAACAATTCTTCTCTCCTTTTTCGAATAAGCGAACCGACCAGTACGGACCACAAACCTTAGAAAACCGTGCAAGATTTGGAGTAAAAGCTACCCAAGCTATCCAAAAAATGATTGATGCTTGTCACGCTACACATTTCATTCTCGGGTTTAGAGGAACCCCAGAAGAAAGAAGAGGCATGCAAGTGGGGTACACCGTCGATGAATTCAACGATTACTTTGATCGATTACTTGATGTAGCAGATATTCAATACTACGCCAGTGCTTCTTGGGGGCACGACATTTACTTAGATAAGGCAAGAGGCGGAAAATATAAAGGAGAATACGTCAACCGTATTGTCAAAGATCATCTTAATGGTCGAGTTCCTCTGATCGCAACCGGCGGCATTAACACCCCTGATAAGGCCCTAGAAGCTCTACAAAATGCAGATATGGTGGGATTATCTTCTGTATTTGTAATGGAACCAGACTTTGTTGACAAACTAGAACGTGGGGAAGAAGATCAGCTCGACCTTTCTTACCGTTCGGAACGGCTAAAAGACTTAGCAATTCCTGAAAAAGCCTTTAAAGATTTAGTCGAATTTATGGATTACGGTGGGTCCCTCCCTAAAGAAACTAGAAATGACCTTCGTCAGCTTTCCCCTCAAAATTCTATAAGTTACTTTAAAGACTATCATTAAATCAAAATAAAGCAGCAGGTTTCAAAAATACTCTGCTGCTTTATTTATGCTTTTTTACTCTGAATAATTCGCTTTTGCAAGAATCGTTTCTGCAGAACGTTTTAACTTTTCTAACTCCTCATCGGTTAATTTTAACTGACATTGTTTTATAATTCCTTGTCTTCCCACAATTGCAGGATAAGAAAGATAAGTGCCGTATTCTTCTCGATAATTTGAAACCGGCAACTCCTCATGGGCATCTGAAAGTATGATTAAAACTAATCTCACAACCGCTGCCGAAATTCCATAATTTGTGTAGTGCTTTCCGAAAAATACCGTATGTCCACCCTGACGCGTCTCCTCTTCAATTGCTTCCAAATCGGCAGCCATCTCTTCAGATAAATCATATATATTTCGATCAAAAACAGAAACATTAGACCATGCCACAAATTGAGAATCTCCATGTTCTCCTAAACTGTAACCTTGTACAGACTTAGGATGCACCTTGAAAAATTTCCCTAAAGATCGATGCAAGCGAGCTGAATCGAGTAAAGTTCCTGTTCCTATCACTCTTTCCTTTGAAAGTCCTGTGCCTTCTTGATAAAGCATACAAATCGCATCACAAGGGTTCGTTACGACCACAAGAATTCCCTTAAAACCTGAACGTTTAATTTTTTCGCTCACTTTAGCCACTTCTTCCTTGTTATGGCGAAGCTCTGCAAAACGATCTGGCCTTTGAGGATCGATAAGTTTCATATTTCCTAAGGTAGAGATAATCACATCCATCTCCCCTAATCGTTCATAATCATTCACGATGATATTCACATGGTAAGGCAAATGGGTTAAAGCATCCTCAAAATCAATCGCATCTGCTCTTACTTTATTTTCATTCTTATCAATCAATACCAAATCATCTACTTTTCCTTCGATAATTAATTGATGGGCGACAGCTGCGCCAACATTTCCCATTCCAATAATAGCGACTCTTCTTGTCATCTCACTCATCCCTTCTTTTTATTTAAATTGTTACTAATATACCACTTTTCTTATAAAATTTAAGTCTTTTTTTAATAATTCTTTGTAAATATATCTACAATTTTTTTGCTTTATTTTTGCCTTATATCTTAACCTTTTTCACAAAGTTGTTGAGAGCGCTTTCATTATTTACAGCTTAGTTTTATCTTTTTATAATATAATAAGCACATAAAGGGAAGGTAGATATTATGAAAGAAATGTTTCAAGCAGGCACGTATCATGTTCGCGCGAAAGGTCACAACGGCTCCTTGCCAGTGACCTTGTCCTCAGATCGGATTGAAAAGATCGACGTGGACTCTAGTAAAGAAAGTAAGGGCATTTCCTATCCTGTCTTTACCACTGTTCCGTCTTCTATTATTGAAGGACAAGCGCTGAATGTGGACACTGTTTCTGGTGCCACCATTTCAAGTTTAGGAATTATTGAAGAAGTAGCAGATGCTATCCGAGAAGCAGGTGAAGATCCCGAAATCTTCAAAAAACGTCCAAAACCTAAAAAAGAAGCAGACGAAGCCAAAGATTTAACCACAGATGTTGTAGTTATTGGGGGAGGCAGAGCTGGTCTAGCAGCTGCAGCTACTGTTCTTCAAAACAATAAAAAAGTTATTTTACTTGAGAAATTCCCTGCTCTAGGAGGCAACACTATTCGGACAGGCGGCCCCATAAATGCGGCTGATCCAGAATGGCAAAAAGAATTCTCAGCTCTAGCAGGTGAAGCGCACACCCTCGAAAATATCGCTGCTACAGATGAAAAAGAAATTGATCCAGAATATCTTGAAGATTTCCGTCAATTGAAAAAAGAAATTCACACTTATCTCGAAAAAACAAAACAAGGTGAAAATTACTTATTCGATTCCACCTTACTTCACCGTATTCAAACCTACTTAGGCGGAAAAAGAACAGATCCTAATGGCAACAAAGTCTACGGTAACTATGATTTAGTGAAAGAATTAACCGACCATGCTCTAGAATCTGTTCATTGGCTTGCAAAAATTGGGGTTGATTTTGATAAAGGAACTGTTGAAATGCCAGTAGGTGCTGTGTGGAGACGTGAACATAGACCAAAAGCAGACCAAGGATACGCTTTTATTAGTGCTCTAGAAAAATATGTCACGAACAACGGCGGCGAAATTCTCCTCGATGCACGTGCTACTGAGCTTTTAACGGATGAAAATGGGCGTATGGCGGCATCAAGGGAGAACCAATCACCGTTCACGCGAAATCTGTTGTCCTTGCCACAGGTGGTTTTGGTGCCAACACTAAGATGTTGCAACAATACAATACCTTTTGGGAAAAAATTGATGACGATATTAAGACCTCTAATTCACCTGCTCTTACAGAGGACGGGATTCGTTTAGGTCAACAAGTCAACGTAGATCTCGTAGACATGGGTATGATTCAAATGTTACCAACTTGTGATCCTCAAACAGGAGCACTTTTCACTGGTTTACAGGTTCCTCCTGCTAACTTCTTAATGGCGAACCAACAAAGGAAACGTTTCGTAAATGAATTTGGAACTCGCGATGAAATCTCCAAAGCTGCCATCGCTAACGGCAGTCTATTCTACTTGATTGCTGACGATGAAATTAAGAAGACCGCTTACAACACCAATCAAGAAAAAACGGAAGAACAAATTGCTTCAGGCGCTCTTTTCCGTGCAGATACCATTGAAGATTTGGCAAGAACCCTGCTGTCTTAAAAAAAACGGTAGACACTTATAACCACTACGTTGATCAAGGGGAAGATCCTGACTTCCATAAGAATGCTTTCGATCTCAAGATTGAAGTTGCTCCATTCTATGCTACTCTTAGAAAACCAGCTGTTCACCATACCATGGGTGGTTTAAAAATTAATACGAATGCAGAAGTTTTGAATTGTCAAGATCAAGTTATTGCTGGACTATTCGCTTGTGTCGAAGTTGCCGGTGGCATCCATGCAAACAATCGTTTAGGTGGGAATTCTCTCTCAGACATCTTCACTTTCGGACGCATTGCGGGTAGAAGTGCCTGTCAATTTTAATGCAGTCATCACCTTTTAGGGCTCTTTATAGAGCCCTTTTTTATAGAAGCAAGATTCCTCCTTTTTTCCTCTGTCTTTGCTACAATAGACAAAAAGAAAGGAAAATGCTCATGTTATCTAACGAAAATGCTTATTACCTACTCCAAGAGATTATTGCTCTCTATCCAAAAGTAGAAACCGAACTTCATCACCGCAATCCCTTTGAACTTTTAATAGCTGTTATTTTAAGCGCTCAAACCACCGATCAAGGGGTAAATAAAGTTACACCTGCGTTATTTCGTGACTATCCAACCCCTGAAGCCCTCGCTCAAGCTCATCCTAAAGATTTAGAACCTTACCTTCATACCATAGGTCTCTACAAAAACAAAGCCAAATATATCCAACAAACCGCTCAACAAATTGTGACGCGTTTTAACGGAAAAGTGCCTTCCAATCGAAAGAATTTAGAAAGTTTAAGTGGAGTAGGTCGAAAAACAGCGAGTGTGGTGCTCAGTATCGCTTTTGATATTCCCGCCTTTGCAGTAGATACCCATGTTCAACGTGTCTGTAAACATCACGCCATTGTGCCCAAAGACGCTACCGTTCTACAAGTCGAACAACGCGTCACTTCTCTTCTTCCTCCCACCCAATGGCGCCAAGCTCACCAAGCCCTTGTCCGATTTGGCCGATATATCTGTACCGCTCGTCAACCCCATTGTTTTGACTATCCACAACTCTTTACCCTTCCACTCAAACAGGAAGAAGATCAACTTCCTCATCTCTAATTTAAAAGGACGTTCGTTTAAAATCGAACGTCCTTGCTTTATTTTGCTTGATATTTTCAATAAAGCTCTGAATTTTCTCATAGTAATCGGGATGATACTTGGCTTCTGCATGTTTTCCTGTTTCATAAATGAAGAGATCTTTCTGACCCCCTGTTTTAGCTTGATAGAGACTTTGGACCATCTCTACAGGAACAAATGTATCCTCTTTTGTATGGAGGAAGAAAATAGGAAGCTGGCTCTGGCTGACTGCCTGCTCTACATCGCCTTCTTTGATGTCATATCCCGCTCTAAATCTCCCCACAGCTCTCGCCATATCCAAGACTGGAAAACTCGGTAGAGAAAAACGAGCCTTCAATTCAGAAGCAAAGATCGCCCAAATACTTGTATAAGAACAATCCGAAACGATAGCTTTCACTTGATCTGGAAGCTGTTCGCCACTCGCCAATAGCACAGTTGCTCCGCCCATTGACGTTCCATGGTAAATCACCCGACTGTCCGCGTCTTGATCAATTACCCACTGAGTCCATCTCTTCAGATCTTCCTTCTCCAAAAGCCCCATCCCAATGTAGTCGCCTTCACTCTTCCCACATCCTCTCTGACTATAGGTGAGCACATGATAGCCCGCTTGATAAAAATGTTGAGCTAAAATTTGAGACTCCTCTTCACTCGATTGATAGCCGTGAACCACAATCATCCAATTGTGCGTAGGTGAAATTTGCCGATAAGCGTGACCCGCCAAGCGTAAGCCTTCCTTCGAAGAAATACTTACTTCTTCTGTTTGCTCCTTAACTGCCGTTAACCAACGATCTCTCGCTTCTTTTTCTTCTTTTTTCCTCCGAGCGAGTCCCTCATTCTCTTGTTTAGGATCTTTCACTTTTCGTTCCTGTCCTCCATGCTGAGGCACTAAAGCATAATTCACAAAATAATTGCCAACTACACCTGTCAAAATCACTGTTCCTAAAAGAAAAGCTATTCCTCCACTGATGAGTCTTGCTTTAAATTTTTTTACCATTCATATTCCCCTATCTTTTTAGAATGTTATTAACTCAATGGTATTGCTTAATTTTAAGGGGTCTTCTTTATAAATGCAAGCTTAAAAATTAGTCCCTTCCTCTAAAAAAAGGGGAACAGGAGAACCTCTCCCATAAGAGCAAAAACCTTCCTTCAACAAATTGCTACACCAACCTAAAAAGCGCTAGCCTCTTTGTCGATTGATACAAAGAAGCTAGCACTTTTTCTATAACGATGCTCCGCATTCTTAATGGCACTACCCGCCATAGTTAGGCTCACCACAGATAACGGTTGCCTCGAGCAACTCTCTTGGGGGCATGATTTTTAAACCGCCATATACGGGATCTTGCGCCCTGGTCGAAGGATCTAAGTAGTAGACATACTCAATCGACCGCCTATCTTCCCGCCACTTGTAACCAATCCCTATCACATTATGATCTCCTGGCTTGCCACCATACACTCACCCAGAATCAATCGTGTAATACATGGGGTAGCCATCTTTGATATTTCGGTTATGCGTCCCATAGGGTTCATAAGTTCTCATTTTCATCGCTAACGTGTGTTGGTCGATCCGAATCCCTCTCGCGGATAGCATCATACTAACAGTTGTTGGCGCACAATAATACCAGACTTCTTGCAGTTGGGGAGAGACCAGCAAGACCTGCTTGAGCGAAGCCTGCTGAGGTAAATCTGTTGCTTTCGTTTCTGTCTGGGATTTCTCACTGGAGGGTTGAGAGGGCTGACGACTTGCGACTACTTGAAGGGATGCTTCCTGATCAGAGGATTGGTCTCCGGGAGCAATGCCTGCAGAAGAAGGCGCTTCTTCTAACGTCCGGGGCTCTGTCGCTACTTTCTCTCTGAAAGTCTCTTCAGTCGGAGCGCCTACTCGACAATCTGAACAGCCAAAGCTGACAAGTAAAAAGACTAACGAAAAAATTAATTTCAAGCTCTGCTGTTTCATGATTTCTCCTCCTTAAACCAATACATCCTCATCACGCTATTCTCATTCGTAAAAATTTCTCCTTTAGGAATCTGATCTTCTTCCTTTTTAAATTGAACCCAAAAGATTCCTTTACTAGATAAAAAAAGAACACTCTCTTTATTATTGATGTGACTCCAAAAAGTTAGACTTTTTTAAACGTAGTAGTTTTATCGACTGCTACGTTTTTTTATGTAGCCGTAAGGCTGATCCGATATTGAACAGGACTCATCCATCCTAGTCGTTCTTTGATTCGTTTTTCGTTATAGTACTTGATATATTTCTCTATGGCGGATTTTAATTCTTCGTAACTGTAATAGATAACCCCATAATAAATTTCTTGTTTTAGTAAGCCAAAAAAGTTTTCCATCACTGAATTATCGTGACAGTTGCCTTTCCTGGACATACTTTGGAAAATTCGTTCTGCCTTTAAGCAATCTGTATAACTTTTCATCTGATAAGCCCAACCCTGATCTGAATGAAAAGTACGACGATAAGGACAATCTGATGTTACTTGAATGGCTTGATCTAAAGCTGTCATCACATTGATAGCAGAAGGGCTTCTATCGATACTATATCTTAAGATTTCGCTATTAAACATATCCATAAAGGAATCTAAATACAGCTTAGCTTGTGCATCGTCATACGCCCCTTTTTATCGACTTCGTAATATTTAAATTCAGTCGTATCAGTTGTCACCTTTTGGTGAGGAATCGAGGTGCAGAAACGACGATGGATTCTATTAGGCGCTATTCGACCATATTTACCTTTATAGGAATTATATTTTCGACTTTTTCTCGCATATGAAGTAACTTGAAGCTTTAATTTTTGCATGAGTCGTTGAATTTTTTCCTTATTGATCAGAAAGCCTTGATTTTTCAGCGCAGCGGTCATACGCCGATAGCCGTAATCTTTATTTTCTTGGCAAATTTCTATGAGTTTTGTTTCAATTTCTTGATCTGGATTTTTTCTATTGAATCTTTTCTGCCAGTACATAAAAGTGGCTTTTGGCATACCTGTATATTTGAGAAGGTCTTTCAGTTTGAATTGTCCTCGGAGGCTGTGTATGATGTTACCTTTTTTTTCGTTTTGGCTTCTTCCTCTAAACGCAACCTCCTCAACTCTTTTAAAAAAGCATTCTCTAACTTGGCCCAATATCATTCATCTTCCAACTGTTTAATCCGATCTGTACTCGTATCTACTGAATCTGCCCCATTGGGACGTTTGCCTTCCTTCTCTTTCTTTTCTCTTGTTTGTTTATCCATCGTCGGTTTACGCCCTTTCTTATGGCTTCTCAATGCATCAGGACCAGCTAATCGAAAGCGAGAAACCCATTGAGCAACAAGGGCTGCATTCATTATCCCCATCTTAATCGCTATGTCCTGATAGGAGAGTTCACTTGATAAATATAATTGTACAATAGCTAGCTTCGCTTCAAAAGAATAAGAATTTTGTTTTCTAGACCTCAATAAGCCTTTATCCCCATAAGCCTTGTAATTAGCGATCCATCGTCGAATTTGACTTTTACGTTTTATTCCATATTGTTTAGCAAGAAATGCGCAGCCACCTTTACCTTCTAAGTAAGCTTGAACAACTTCTTTCTTAAATTGATAACTATACTTCGACATAAAAATACCGACCTCCAAAAGTTAGATTTTTGGTCTAACTTTTGGGGGTCGGTACATATACATAATCTATTTTATTTTCGACATCCAACAGATAATATTGAGATCTTACTCTTGTTTTTGTACGTGGATTTCCTAAAAACGTGACAAATCTTTTTTTATACGTCAAACTTTCAATCCAAGGCAGTTCATAAATTTGTACTTCTCTCTCGCTCATATCCTCTATTTCAAAAATTTTTTCATTCCATTATCATTAATCACTTTTAATATTTTTTCATCATTATCATGTAAACTTTCTATATATTTATTTTTATCCTTGATACTCTCCATCACTTTTACTTGACGAGTTTCAAGATCTTTTCTTACAATATTTGTCTCTAAATTTACATTATCAATACTTATATAGATTATGTCTTTCCCTTTACTAATTAGGCTAGAGCTATTATGATCTATTAAAAGTTTTAGCCTTCTATCCGTAAAATAATACATATAAGTAAGATACTGCTTGGTTTCAGAATCATAACAATTGAAAATTACTCCATCAGACATCCACGTTACCTGAGTATAATGGATGGGTACTACTTCTTGAATATAATGAATTTTAATTAATTGTTTATCAAAAAAATTATACAGATAATATGTTGACGTACGTTTAAATTGATCAAATTCTTCAAACAAAATTTTATTTTCGTTAGAAGAATGAACAATAAATGAACTCACATCTGATGTATTGTCTATATCTTTTATTTTATCTATTTTCTTTATTGCTACATCCATAGAAGCTAGGTATACACCTTTTTTATTAGAAATATTACTCATTTCAGCGATTAACATTCCCGAATCTCTTAAATGCTTTGGCGTGAACTTAGCATCACTTGGATATTCTAGCAGTAACATTTCTAAAAATTACTCATCACATGTCACCTTTCCATAAAATCAAGTTCTATTCTGCAAAGATAGCATACTACGCAAAAAAGCGCTTTCAGCATTACTTTGCACCTACTTTTCAGCTCTTCCTTCTAGAATGGACACCTTCTTTTCAATAATAAAAAGTCCATACAAAAAAGGTATCCAAGAAAATTTCTTGAATACCTTTCCAAACTTGTAAAGATCTCCCAATTAACGTTTGGAGAATTGTGGAGCTTTACGAGCTTTCTTAAGACCTGGTTTTTTACGTTCTTTCATACGTGGATCACGTGTTAATAAACCAGCTGCTTTTAATGGTTTACGGAAGTCTGGATCTACTTCAAGTAATGCGCGTGCAATTCCGTGACGAGCTGCACCAGATTGACCAGAGAATCCACCACCTTGAACATTGATATGAATGTCATATTGACCTTCAGTTTGTGTAACAGTTAAAGGTTGTTTAACAATAACAAATAAGGATGCGTATGGTAAGTATTCTTCCATAGGTTTTCCATTAAAGAAGATATTACCAGTACCAGGTACTAAGCGTACGCGGGCAGTAGAATCCTTACGGCGTCCTGTTGCTTGATAACTTGCTTGTGCCACTGCTGTTCCCTCCTTAAATTAACTTTTCTAAATCAACAACTTGTGGTTGTTGAGCTTGATGCTTGTGATCATTACCTGCATACACATGTAAATGTGTAAATTGCTTACGACCTAAACGGCTCTTAGGTAACATCCCACGAATAGCAGTTTCAATTAAACGTTCTGGTTTTTCTTCACGAAGTTTACCAGCAGTTGTTTCTTTGATTCCACCTGGATAACCTGAGTGACGATAATATTTCTTATCGAGCGCTTTTTTACCAGTTAATTTAACCTTTTCAGCATTAACGATGATAACATAATCACCTGTGTCTACGTTAGGGGTGAAAGTTGGTTTATTCTTACCACGTAACATGCTGGCTGCTACAGCTGCTAAACGACCTAATGGAATATCAGTCGCATCTAAAACAACCCAGTTACGTTCAACTTCACTAGCTTTTGCCATATAAGTTTGACGCATGTTTCTTTTCCTCCGTTTACTTCTACGATTGTTGCATAACACAATTGGTTTCCGGGGCCGATCGTGGGGCAAACAATACCGTCTTATATAATACCTGTATTTTTTTTGATTGTCAATTGTTTATTCTTAATTTCTTAAATACTTTTCTAGCCACACCAATATATCCAGCTGATAACACAGAGTATCACCCATAAAGTCAAACCTACGCCAATAAAGCATAAAAAACGTCTTTGGCGCGTATGCCTGTACAAATAATAAGAAAAGCCCACTAACACAGTCGCTATTAAAAATAAAAGGCCTACCCCCATCGCTTGACGTCCCTTTCTTTCATTCGATGAAACCTGCTGCCTCAGATTTCTGAATTCGCTGAGCCAAATCCATATACGAAACATGTTCCAAATAAAGTCCACAGGCTGGCGCAGTTGGTCCAGCTTGCTGACGGTCTTGAGCTTCTAAAAGATAAACCATATTTTCTACCGGACGTAAGCCATCTCCAATCTGTAAAAGTGTCCCCACTAAAATACGGACCATATTATAAAGAAATCCGTTGCCTTCAAAAGTGAACGTCAGAGATTTTCCATCCTCTGAAAGAGTGGCTTCTGCCCGATAAAGAATGCGATCAAATTCGGTCTTATCTGTTTTAGTAGAACAAAAACTTTTAAAATTATGTTCTCCCAATAGAACAGGCAAGGCTTGCTGTATTCGATTAATATTTGTGCGATAAGGATGATGTAAGACATAATTTCTTTCAAAAGGTGAAATGAATGGGGCCAAGGATACGCGATAAATATACCGCTTCTTAAGCACATGAAACCGCGCATGAAAATACTTTTCAACTTCTTCCACTTGATAGATTTGAATGGCATCATCAGTCATACTATTAAGAGCCTTCATTAAAGCTTCTGACCGAATTTCTCCTGGATAATCCAAATGTGCGACTTGTCCTAAAGCATGAACTCCTGCATCTGTTCGACCAGAGCCATGCACAAAAACTTTCTGTCCCTTGGTCATAATAGAGAGAGCTCTTTGTAATTCGCCTTGGATGGTTTTGCCGTTGGGTTGCACCTGAAAGCCTACAAAGGGCGTGCCATCGTACTGCATGGTAATTTTATAACGCTTTCCCATTTTATTTCCTTTCTTTTCTTTCAAAAAGGCCAGCTCCTCAAAGAAGCTGCCCTTTTAAGTTCTTAAGTATAAGACGACCAAACATACGATGACGGTAAGCCATACAGCCCACGTGTCCTTGGAATGCCAGATTAATTGTCGATACTTGCTCCGACCTTCTCCCCCTTGAAAACCTCTTGCTTCCATCGCAATGGAGAGATCATAAGCCCGGTCAAAAGCACTCACAAATAGAGGCACTAAGATAGGAATGATAGCTTTGATACGTTGAAGCAAGCTTCCTGTATTAAAATCAACCCCTCTTGCCCACTGAGCATCCATTATTTTATCTGTTTCTTCTAGCAAAGTAGGAACAAATCGTAAGGCAATCGATAACATCAAAGCAATCTCATGAACCGGTAAAAAGTGTTTGAACGGATATAATAATTTTTCCAAACCATCTGTAATTTCCAGAGGTTTTGTCGTTAACGTTAAAAGCGTAGAAATAAAGATGATGAAAACAAACCGTAAAAAAATAAAGATGGCGTTTCGTATTCCTTCATCCGTCAGTGCCAAAAATCGCCATTGCCAGTATATTTCTCCCGTTCGCGTGAAAAATAATTGCAAGCCTACTGTCAATAAGATTAACAGAATCATCGGCCTTAACCCCTTCAAAAAAACTTTTAAAGAGATTCCTGTCAGCAGCACGCTTCCTATAGTAAAGACACCAAACAGCGCATACGAGGCTAAATTATTAGCAAAAAAGATAAAGATCAAAATCAAAAACATCACAGATAATTTGGTTCGAGGATCCAAACGATGAATCACAGAATCTCCTGCTAGGTATCTCCCCATGATAAAACTATTCTTCATCTTTCATTCCCCTTTTAAAATACGCTTGAATACTATCTGCTAACGTCTCTAAAGTTAAAGGATTGCCTGGCAAAGAAAAACCTGCTTGCTGCTCTAGCTTTTCCTTAAAACTTAACGCATCCGGTAACCCTAAGCTATGCTCTTTTAACCAAGCTGGATCCTTAAAAATTTCCGTTGGGCTACCTTCTTTAGCTACTGTTCCTTTTGCCATTACAATCACATGGTTCGCATACTTAGCTACATCATTCATTTGATGTGTCACTAAGACCACTGTTAGATGATGTTTTTGGTAAAGGTCATAAAACATCGCCATCATCTCTCGATGCCCTTGTGGATCTAATCCGGCTGTCGGTTCATCTAATACCAAAACTTCAGGCTCCATTGCCAAAATACCAGCAATAGCTACTCTTCTCATCTGTCCCCCTGATAAATCAAAGGGGGATTTTTTATAAATAGATTCTTCTATTCCTACTAATTTTAAAGCTTTTGTAGCTTTTTCTTCGGCTTCTTCTTCACTGGCTCCGTAATTTTTAGGACCAAACATCACATCTTTAATGACTGTTTCCTCAAATAATTGAGATTCTGGAAATTGAAAAACCATTCCTACTTTTCGACGAACACGTCTTAAAATTTCTCCCTTAGTCGATGCAGTAATCACGTCATCATCCAATTTAACTAAACCTTTACTCGGCTTATTCAAGCCATTTAAATGTTTGATAGCCGTGGATTTTCCACTCCCTGTATGTCCAATAAAGGCTGTAAAACTTCCATCAGGGATCACCAAATTAACCTCATGCAAAGACTGAATTTCAAAAGGCGTCCCTACGCCATACGCAAAATCTACATTTTGGAATTCAATACGCATAAGTCATCCACCATCCTCTGCTCTGAATAATAGCCTTCTTCAAAGGCAAACCCTCTTTTTTCGAGTTCATGTTTTAACTGTACACTAAAAGGAACGCCTAGACCCATCTCAATCAGTTGTTCTCCAAAAGAAAAAATCTCAGCTGGTGTGCCTTCTTGCACAATTTTCCCTTCGCGGAAAACTAGAATGCGATCTGCCCACGAAGCTTCTTCTAAATCATGCGTAATAGAAAGCACCGTTAAATTAGATTGTTTCTTCAATTGTCGAATAACTGCCATGACTTCTCTTCTCCCCGCAGGATCTAACATAGAAGTTGATTCATCCAAAATAATAATATCAGGACCTAAAGCCAGAATGCCGGCAATGGCTACGCGTTGTTTTTGCCCTCCGGAAAGATTGCTCGGTTCATATTCCCGATAGGCTAACATGCCCACTTGTTCCAAAGCCCAATGAACACGTTCAACCATTTGTTGATGAGGCATACCTATATTTTCTAAACCAAAAGCCACATCATCTTCTACCGTTGCCCCTACAAACTGATTATCTGGGTTTTGAAAAACAAGCCCTACTGAATGGCGAATGTCCCATACATTTTCTTCATTTAATTCCAAACCTGCAACTTTTATTTGACCACTTTCTGCTTCCAAAAGCCCATCGATTAATTTGGCCATTGTTGACTTTCCAGAGCCATTGTGCCCAATTACAGCCACCCATTCTTCTGCTTGGATATCAAATGACACGTGATCAATCGTTCTTTTTTTATCTTCTCTGTCATAACGAAAACAAACATCTTTTACTGAGAGTATCGATTCCAAACGATTACCTCTTTCTATCTAAAAACCCCATTTCAAAAAATGGGGCTAACATTATCATATTACACTTGGCCTTCTCCTATCAGACTATACTGTCGGTACTAGAGTCTCACTAGTTCTCCCGCTTGTGCGCGGTTTGCGGACTTTTTCCGCCGGTCGGGAATATCACCCTGCCCCGAAGCCAATCAATCATATTTTAGTATACCTGATGAAAAATACTTTTACAAGTTAGAACGCACACTCTTTCACCTTTTTAGGAATTGTTGACCTTGTCTTCCAAAAGAGCATGTCCCACAAAATCAATCCAAGCTTGAATTCCTGGTTCGACAAAATGAAATTTATCTGGAGCTAGCCAATCCGCAGTAGCATGCGATTGATAATAGGAAGACCAATCTATTAAGCGATACTTTCCTTGCGATTCGTCACACATTTTTTTCAAATCACCATTTACTTTTTCTCTCCAAGGGCGATTAATATGTGTTGTCACAAAATAAACTTTCTTTGCTTGTGTCATTTCTAATAAATGTTTCATTTGTTTTTCTGTAAATGTTCCATTAGATCCTAAAGCAACCACTAAGTCTTCATGGATAGATTCTTTTCCTTTAAATTCTTCTAATAAGGAAGGAGCCTGCCAAACTTGTAGTCCGACCTTTGCACAAACGTTCGATTGAGGAAACAAAGCTGTCACCCCAGACGCTACATCTATCGTTAAGGAATCTCCTAAAAAAGTAAAGGCTTTCCCATTAGCTTGTAGAAATTCTTCATCACTAAAGTGCTCTAGTAACCTACTCTGGTCCTCTGTTAATTCGTTTTTATATTTTTCCACTTCTTCTTTATTATTGACAAGTTCTTTTTTATTTTGGACATTGAGATGTTGGGCCTTTTGTTTCATCAACCGATCCGATTCTTGTGCAAGATCAGACGTTGGAGCCAGAAACAGAATCCCTGTAGCTAAAACTACACTCCCCATACATAACCAAAAAACAAAGCGTTGTCGAAGGGGAGCTGTTGATTGACACATTCTTTTCATACTTGTTTTAAAATGTAAGGGCTCACCTTTTTTTCGAAAGAAGATAGGGACTTCAAATGTTGGCCCCTGCAACAGTCTTTGACTGCCAATTCCTAAAACTAAGATAAACAAAATTTGTAGGAAAATATGTTTTCCTATCCAGCTATTCTCACTAGCACTTGCACTGCATAAAATATAAATCGGGTAATACCATAAATACATAGGATACGTCCTTTGTCCTAACCACACCAATGGAGAAAAGCTGAACAATTTAGAGATAAAAGAGGGTCTGATCGTTAAACCTAAAATAAACCATAAAGCGAAAAGATCCCATAAAAACATTCCTCCATAGTAAGCCAGTGGGCTAGCATCCGTCAGAAACTTCATTGCTAGGAAGAGAATAATCTCTATTCCTACTAAGAAAAAATCTAAATTTTTTGTCCAAGAAAAGCGTGACCGAAACCGTCGCCAACTCTTAGGGATTCCAATCCCTCCAAAAGCTCCTAAAAAGAAAGAGAACAATCGAGTATCTGTTCCATAGTAAACTCGAGTCGGATCTTGTCCTGCCTGAAAGTATACCGCCATCAAAATCGCTGAAAGAAGAGAAATACCGATTAAAACCATTCGTAAGACTTGCGTTTGATTCGTTCGTTTTTTTACAAAAGCATACACTCCATAGAAGAGTAAGACAGACTGAGCATAGACCCCCAAATACCACAAATGCGTATAAATAGAAGGATTTAAAAAATTAGAGAAATAAGACTTTCCTTGCCAAATCTGTTCCCAATTATTTCCAAAGAACAAACTAGATAAAACGGAAGAACGCACATTGGTCAATAAATCCCTTCGAAACAAAGCAAGACTTATCAAACTTACCACTAAAAACAACAACAAAGGTTTTAATAGTTTTCCTAATCGTTTAAAGAAATGAGAAATTAATCGTCCGAAGCTTATAGTGCCTTCTTCATATACAGTCAACTGATTGGCCAGCAAAAAGCCAGATAAAATCAAAAACAAATCAACTGCTAAAAAACCACCTGACAGCTGGTTCGGAAAATAATGATATAAAATAATAGCTAATAAACACAGAAAGCGCACGCCATCTAACTGAGGAAAATAATTTCTTCTTTTATCCATCTCTCTCTTCCTTTCAATGTCTCTATTTTATCAAATACCTTCTTCCAAAATAAAGGATTTTAGATTCTTTAGAATAAAAAAATAGCGGTCCTTTTGAATAAAGCTTCTCCTTTTTAAGAAACCCTTATCTAAAAGTTTTCCGCAAAAAAAATTTCACCCTTAATCGATATTTCGACTAAGGGTGAAAGAGCTAGACTGAGTTATTAATAAATAACTACCATCATAACACTCAGCGTGCTAGACTAATTCAATAATTACCATTGGAGCATTGTCTCCACGGCGTGGTTCTGTTTTAAGGATACGGGTATATCCCCCATTACGTTCTGCATAACGTTTCCCTAAATCATTAAATAATTTTTGTAAAGCTGTTTCAATAACAATCTTGTCTTCTTCAGCACGTACTTCTGCAACTTCATTACGTAAGTAAGCAGCAGCACGACGGCGAGCAGCTAAGTCACCTTTTTTACCAAGAGTAATCATTTTTTCAGCCGTTTTACGAATTTCTTTCGCACGAGTTTCAGTTGTTGTAATGCGCTCATTAATCAACAAATCAGTAGTTAAATCACGTAACATCGCTTTACGTTGTGAACTGGTACGACCTAATTTGCGATAGCTCATGTTTCAATATCCTCCTTTTGTAAGAAATTAATCATTATCTTTTAAAGACAATTCTAAGGCATCGAGTCTTGCCTTCACTTCATCAAGAGACTTGCGTCCTAAATTACGAACTTTCATCATTTCAGTTTCTGTCTTTTGAGTTAATTCATCCACTGTATTGATACCAGCGCGTTTTAAACAATTGTAAGAACGAACAGATAAATCTAATTCTTCAATTGTCATTTCAAGCATTTTTTCTTTTTGCGTTTCTTCTTTTTCTACCATGATTTCAGCTTCTTGAGCTTCATCAGTGAGATTCACAAAGATAACAAGATGTTCGGTTAAGATTTTAGCAGCAAGGCTTAAAGCGTCTTGTGGGGCAATCGTACCATCTGTCCAAATATCCAAAGTTAATTTGTCATACTTGTTAACTTCCCCAATACGGGTATTTTCTACTTGATAATTAACTTTTTTAATTGGTGTGTAGACGGAATCAACAGGAATCACGCCGATTGGCATATCTTCTGATTTATTATTCTCCGCTCTTACGAAGCCACGCCCATTTTTGATTGTCATAATCATATGGAATCTAGCTCCTTCGGCCAGCGAACAAATATGTAAATCAGGATTCATTACATCAAAGTCCGCGTCTGCAGTAATATCTGCTGCTGTTACTTCTGCAGGCCCTACCATATCAATTTCAATTTGCTTTTCTTCGACATCATACAGCTTTAAAGCTAATTGCTTAATATTCAAAACGATCTGTGTAACGTCTTCTCGGACACCTGGAATCGTTGAAAATTCATGTAAAACATTTTCGATTTTGATGGATGTCACAGCTGTCCCTGGTAATGAGGATAAGAGTACTCGACGAAGAGAGTTGCCTAAAGTTGTCCCATAACCTCTTTCTAATGGTTCAACTACAAACTTACCAAATTTGTTGTCCGCGCTCGTTTCAATGGTTTCGATATTTGGCTTTTCAATTTCGATCATCCTAATAGTTTACCCCTTTCAAAACGTGAAAACTTGCACCTTGTAATAAGTCCACATGCATCAATCGTTTTAAAGACTAAACACGACGACGTTTTGGAGGACGACAACCATTGTGAGGAATTGGGGTGACGTCACGAATAGCAGTTACTTCTAATCCAGCTGCTTGTAAAGCACGAATAGCTGATTCGCGACCAGAACCAGGTCCCTTAACAGATACTTCTACTGTCTTCATCCCATGATCCATTGCTTGTTTAGCAGCTGTTTCAGATGCTAATTGAGCGGCATATGGTGTAGATTTACGTGAACCTTTAAAACCTAATGCCCCGGCAGATGACCAAGCAATCGCATTGCCTTGTTCATCGGTAATCATAACAATGGTATTGTTAAATGTTGAATGGATGTGTGCAACACCACTTTCAACATGTTTTTTGACACGACGTTTACGTGATGTTTGACGTTTTGCTTTTGCCATGTTGAATAGAAACCTCCTTTTTAAATATTATCTATTTTTTCTTAGCAATTGCTAAGCCCCGTTTACCTTTACGGGTACGTGCATTGTTTTTAGTGTTTTGCCCACGAACAGGTAAACCACGACGGTGACGCATACCACGGTATGAACCGATTTCTTGCAAACGTTTAATATCCATATTGATATCCCGACGTAAGTCACCTTCAACTTTAATTTTATCTACTTCTTTACGCAAACGATCTAATTCATCATTGCTTAAATCGCATACGCGAGTGTCGATATTAACATCAGCTGCTTTACAAATATCCATTGCAGTTTTTGTTCCAATTCCGAAAATATAGGTTAATGAGATAACTACGCGTTTATCTCTAGGAATATCTACTCCTGCTATACGTGCCATGTAATTGGTCCCTCCTTACTCTAATAATTAACCTTGACGTTGTTTATGTTTAGGATTTTCGCAGATCACCATAACGCGACCATGACGACGAATCACCTTACATTTTTCACACATAGGTTTAACAGATGCTCTAACTTTCACTCTTATACCTCCTTGTTATCACCATTACTTGAATCGGTAAGTAATACGTCCTTTTGTCAAGTCATAAGGAGACATCTCTACCTTCACGCGATCTCCTGGTAAGATACGAATATAATTGACCCGCATTTTTCCAGAAATATGAGCTAAGACTTCAAAGCCATTCTCCAACTCAACCTTGAACATAGCATTTGGTAACGATTCAGTAACAGTACCTTCGATTTCGATCATATCTTCTTTAGCCACAACATATCCTCCCAGTCTATTCAAGTAATAGCTTCAATCAGTAGGCTTTATCTTTCGACTAACTAATGCATTTTACTACAAAACAGCTATTATTTCAAGACTATTCTTCAATAATTTGGCTGATGTGTTGAAATACATTATCGATACCGATATCGCCAGGAATTCGTTTCAAAATTCCTTTTTCTTCATAGAACTTAACGAGTGGTTCTGTTTGTTCAATGTTTATTTTAATTCGATTTTCAACAACCTCTGGCTTATCATCATCGCGTTGATAAAATTCATGCCCAGAGCAACGGTCACATGTGCCTTCTTCCTTTGGAGGATTAGAATTCACATTGTAAGTTGATCCACAACCACGACAAATGATACGTCCAGTTAGTCGTTTCTTTAATTCTTCAGCTGGAACGTCAATATATAAAACAGCATCAAGGCTAGTTTTTAATTCCGCCATAATTGTATCTAGTGCTTTGGCTTGATTCAAAGTCCGTGGAAATCCATCTAACATAAAACCTTCTTCAGCTGTTGCTTGTGAGAGACGTTCTTTTACAATGCCATTTGTAACTTCATCAGGAACAAGGGAACCTTCATCCATGTAGGATTTTGCTTTTTTTCCTAAAGCTGTTCCTTCTGCCATTGCTTGACGAAACATATCTCCAGTAGAAACATGAGGAATTGCATATTTCTCTGTAATACGTTCTGCCTGTGTCCCTTTACCAGCTCCTGGTAAGCCCATCAAAATAATATTACGCTTCATTCGTATCTCTCCAGACTTTCTATTCGCGAATAAATCCAACATAACGATGTTTAATTAAACGACCTTCAATCTGTTTGTAGGTATCTAACGCTACCCCTACGACAATCAATAAAGAAGTCCCACTTAAAGCAACTCTTTGTGACATGTCTAAGTAATAGGAAGCTAACAACGGTGCTGTAGAAATTACCATTAAAAAGATTGATCCAAATAAGCTCAACCGATTCAAAACGGTCGAAATATAACGTTCGGTAGCTAAGCCCGGACGAACGCTTGGAATATAGGCCCCAGACTTTTGAAAATTCTCTGCAACACGTTCAGGATTAATCTGAATGTGTGAGTAGAAGAATGTGAAAAGAATAATGGTGATTGCATAAACCGCAATACCCATAGGATCCTTTAAACTAAATACTCGATTTAATAACTCAAACCACCCAGCTTCTCCATAAGAAGCTCTGAAAAAGTTCAGAAGGGTTTGAGGTACCATAATCAAGGAGCTCGCAAAAATCACCGGAATCACGTTTGCGGAATTAATTTGTAACGGCATATGTGCTTTTTGACTTGTAGCATTGGCTCTCTTTGAATAACGGACTGGTATTCTTCTTTCAGCTTGGTTCATGAAAACCACAAAAGTAATAACGACAATCATCATCAGAATAAAACCAAATCCATAGAGAAGATTATTCGTCAATTTATCCGCTTGGCTATTCAAAATATTTCGATTAACAAAAGCCACTACTTCTGTTGGCACACGAGAAACAATCCCAGCAAAAATAATTAATGACGTCCCGTTTCCAACTCCGTATTGCGTAATTTGGTCTCCAATCCAAGTCACAAACATAGTACCTGCAGTCATAATCAACCCGATTAAAAGATAGGTTGCTGTTGAAGGATTCTGAATTAACCCGTATTGCGCTAACGAATTAAAACCAAACGAAATGGCAATTGCTTGGAAAAACGCAATAACAACAGAAAAATATCGGGTCCATTTGTTTAACTTTCGGCGACCTACTTCCCCTTGCTTTGACCATTCTGTAAAAGAAGGAACAATTTCCATCTGTAACAGCTGAATAACAATGGAAGCTGTAATATACGGAGAAACCCCTAACGAGAAAATCGAATAACTCGCTAAGGCTCCCCCACCAAAGGTGTTCAATAACCCAAACAACCCTGAGCTTGCTAAGGTTGAAACAGCTTCTGCATTAACAAAAGGCACAGTAATATGTGAACCTATTCGAAACACAATGAGCATCAATAAACTAAAAAAAAGACGGCTTCTTATATTTTTATCTTTAATGGCTTGTTTCAAGGTGCTAATCATTAGAGCACCTCGCAAGTTCCCCCAGCGGATTCAATTGCTTTTTTAGCAGACGCTGAGAATTTAGCAGCTTTAACGGTTAATTTACGTTCTAAGCTTCCATTACCTAAGATTTTTACCCCAGCTTTTTCTTTTTTGATTAAACCAGCTTCAAAAAGTTCTTTAGGCGTTACTTCACTACCATTTTCAAAGATATTTAAATCATCTAAATTTACGATAGCATATTCCTTGCGATTAATGTTTGTAAAACCACGTTTAGGAATACGACGGAATAAAGGTGTTTGTCCCCCTTCAAACCCTAAGCGCGTACCGCCACCTGAGCGAGCTAATTGTCCTTTTTGACCACGGGTAGAGGTTTTTCCAAAACCAGAACCTGAACCACGACCAACACGTTTACGGCTGTGACGTGCTCCTTCAGCGGCTTTTAATTCGTGTAATGACATTTCGTCTGCACCTCCCTTTTGATTAATTATTTAACTTCTTCAATTTCCACTAAATGTAAAACTTTGTTAAGCATTCCATCAATCGCTGCATTACGGGTTTTCACCACAGTACGACCAGGACGTGTTAATCCTAATGCTTGACAAGTCTTAATTTGGTCTTGTTTACGACCGATTAAGCTTTTCTTTAAAGTAACTTTTACTTCAGCCATGGATACTCCTCCCTTAACTCAATAGTTCTTGTACGGATTTACCACGTAATTGAGCAACATCTTTTGGATCTTTTAATTCAGATAAGCCTTTAATGGTTGCACGAACCATGTTAATTGGCGTATTCGAACCGAGAGATTTAGATGTAATATCTGAAATACCTGCTAATTCAACAACCGCACGAACTGGGCCGCCAGCAGCTACTCCAGAACCGACTTTAGCCGGTTTTAACATGACGCAGCCTCCGTTGAATTTACCAATCACTTCATGAGGAATGGTAGAACCAGCAAGTGGAAGTGAAATCATGTTTTTCTTACCATCTTCAATCGCTTTGTTGATTGCAGCTGGAACTTCAGCCGCTTTACCAGTACCAAAACCAACACGACCGTTCTTATCACCAACAACCACTAAGGCAGCAAAACGCATACGACGTCCACCCTTTACAACCTTAGTAACACGGTTAATGGCTACGACACGATCTTCAATTTTATTTTCCTCAACTTGGTTGAAATCTTTTGCCATGTGTGGGTATCCTCCTTTGCTTAAAATTCTAATCCATTTTCACGAGCAGCGTCAGCCAAAGCTTGAACACGACCGTGATATTGGTAACCACCACGGTCAAAGACAACAGTTGTTACTCCTGCAGCTTTCCCGCGCTCTGCAATGGCTTTACCCACAGCAGCGGCATTTTCAGTCTTATTCCCTACATTTAAATCTGAATGATCATCAGAGGCACTTGCAAGCGTAACACCCGCTACGTCATCAATTAATTGAGCGTAGATGTGTTTATTTGAGCGGAAAACGCTCAAGCGTGGGCACTCTGCTGTTCCAGAAAGTTTACGACGAATACGTGCATGACGCTTTTGACGTAATGCATTTTTATCTGGTTTGCTAATCATTATGTCACCTCTATTAAATATTTATAATGATAAATAATTTTAAGAAAATTACTTACCAGTTTTACCTTCTTTACGACGAATATGTTCACCAACATAGTGAATTCCTTTACCTTTATAAGGCTCAGGTTTACGAACTGCACGAATATTTGCTGCAAGTTCACCAACTTTTTCTTTATCAGCACCATGAACTTTAATTTCTGTATTGCTTGGTACTTCAAAGGAAATTCCTTCTGGAGCTTCAAATTCTACATGATGGGATAAACCAACTTGTAAAACTAATTTAGTTCCTTGTAATTGGGCACGATACCCAACCCCTGTCAATTCTAATTCTTTTGTGTATCCAGCGTGAACGCCTTGCACCATGTTAAAGAAAATAGAACGAGCAGTTCCATGCATGGAACTTGCTTCTTTCGTATTATTAATTGGTTCGAATGTATAATGATTACCGTCTTCTTTAATATCAACTAATGTACTAAATACACGAGTCAATTCACCTTTAGGCCCTTTAACGGTAACTGTATGCCCATTCATTTCAACGGTTACGTCACTAGGCACTTCGACTGGCTTTTTACCAATACGACTCATCTAGGCTGCACCTCTTTCTTTTTTAATAATGGCTTACCATACGTAAGCTAATACTTCCCCACCAACATGTTTTTGGCGAGCTTCTTTATCTGTAATAACGCCTTCTGATGTGGAGACAATCGCAAGCCCTAATCCATTTAAGACTTTAGGAATCTCATCACTTTGCGCATAAACACGTAAACCTGGTTTAGAAATACGTTTTAAGTTTGTGATTACACGTTCATTATTTTGGCCATATTTCATGAAAATACGCATAATATTTTGCTTACCATCTTCAATGACTTCGTAGCCTTTAATATAGCCTTCTCTTTCCAAAATCTTTGCGATTGATTCTTTCATTTTAGATGCTGGAACTTCAAATGATTCATGACGCACCATGTTTGCATTACGAATACGTGTCAAGAAGTCCGCGATTGGATCTGTCAATACCATGTAAGTAAACCCTCCTTCTTATACTAAGATTACCAGCTAGCCTTCTTAACTCCTGGCAGTTGTCCTTTATGGGCAAGATCACGAAGACAAATACGGCATAATTTGAATTTACGGTAAACTGAATGTGGACGTCCACAACGTTCACAACGCGTATAAGCTTGTGTTGAATATTTTGGTTTACGTTTGTTCTTTTCGATCATTGCTTTTTTAGCCAAACCGTTCGCCTCCTTGTCCTATTTTTGGAATGGCATTCCAAGTTGTGCCAATAATTCTTTAGATTCTTCGTCAGTATTTGCTGTGGTTACAATAACAATGTCTAATCCACGAACTTTATCAACATCATCAAAATCAATTTCAGGGAAAATTAATTGCTCACGAACACCTAAAGTATAGTTTCCGCGTCCATCAAATGAGCGTTTACTAATTCCACGGAAATCACGCACACGAGGAAGTGAAACGTTAATTAACTTGTCTAAGAAGTCATACATGCGTTCACCACGCAAGGTAACTTTAGTTCCGATAGCCATACCTTCACGTAACCGGAAACCAGCGATAGATTTCTTAGCACGTGTAATAATTGGGCTTTGACCTGCAATTTTTGTTAATTCTTCCACTGCGTTTTCTAAGTTTTTAGAATTTTGAACAGCGTCACCAACACCCATATTAAGAACGATCTTTTCTACTTTAGGGACTTGCATTGGTGAAGTATAATTAAACTTTTCAGTTAAAGCTGTTTTAACTTCGTTTAGATATTTTTCTTTTAAACGATTTGTCATAATCCGTTTGCTCCTCCTTCCCGAATTAATCTAGGACTTCGCCAGACTTTTTAGAAACGCGAACACGTTTACCATCAACTTCTTGAATAGATACACGTGTTTTTTCATTTGTCTTTGGATCTACTAATTGTACATTGGACACATGAATAGGCGCTTCTTGTTCAATAATTCCACCTTGTGGATTTGCTTGAGAAGGACGTTCATGCTTTTTAACTTTATTAACGCCTTCCACGATTACACGATCTTTCTTTGGAAGTGTTTTTAAAACGGTAGCTTGGGTCCCTTTGTCTTTACCAGCGATCACTTCTACCTTATCTCCTGTTTTAATATGCATCCCGAACACCTCTCTTTCCTAAAGCACTTCTGGAGCGAGTGAAACAATACGCATGAAGTTATTTTCACGCAATTCACGAGCTACTGGGCCAAAGATACGGGTCCCACGTGGGGTTTTATCATCACGAATAATCACGCAGGCATTTTCGTCAAACTTAATGTAAGAACCGTCTGCACGACGAGAACCACTCTTTGAACGAACAATAACAGCTTTTACGACTTCGCCTTTTTTGACAACGCCACCTGGTGTAGCTTGCTTAACAGAGCAAACAATGACATCGCCAATGTTAGCTGTTTTACGACCTGATCCACCTAAAACACTAATACAGAGTACTTCACGAGCACCTGAGTTATCAGCAACTTTTAAACGAGTTTCTGTTTGAATCATTTTCTAAGTATCCTCCTTCCAGTAATTATTAAATAATAACGGATTCTTCAACAATTTCAACAAGACGGAAGTACTTGTCTTTAGATAATGGGCGTGTTTCCATAATCTTTACGATATCGCCAACTTTTGCTGAATTTTTTTCATCATGCACTTTGTATTTCTTAGAATATTGAATACGTTTTTTGTAAGTTGGATGGAACTTGAAAGTGTCTACTTGAACAACAATCGTTTTATCCATTTTGTCAGAAACCACACAGCCTTGTAAGACTTTACGTTTATTACGTTCTTCTGCCATTTTTGGGGTATCCTCCTTTACTGTCTAAGCCTGCTTAAGCGAGTTCTTCTTGACGTAACGCTGTTTTAATGCGGGCAATTTGTTTGCGCACTTGCTTAATACGAGCGGTATTCTCTAATTGACCAGTTGCCAATTGGAATCGTAAATTGAATAACTCTTGCTTGTACTCTTGTTCCTTAGCATTTAATTCAGCAACGGAAAGATTTTTTAATTCAGAAAATTTATTCATTCGATTCACCACCTAAGTCACGTTTTATAACTTTACAACGAACAGGTAACTTATGAGAAGCTAAGCGTAAGGCTTCTTTAGCGACTTCTTCAGGAACGCCAGCAATTTCAAATAAAACTTTGCCACGTTTTACAGGAGCAACCCATCCTTCAGGTGCACCTTTCCCAGAACCCATACGAACACCGATAGCTTTAGCTGAATAAGGTTTGTGAGGGAAAATATTAATCCAAACTTTCCCACCACGTTTCATATAACGTGTCATTGCAATACGAGCTGCTTCGATTTGACGATTGGTAATCCATTTAGAATCTAAAGATTGTAAACCGAAATCACCATAAGCAACCTTTTTTCCGCCTTTAGCTTCTCCACGCATTTTTCCACGGAATTCACGTCTATGTTTTACACGTTTAGGTACTAACATGATTATTCCCCCTCCTGATTACTTGCTGTTGGAAGGATTTCACCACGACAAATCCAAACTTTAACACCGATCTTCCCGTAAGTAGTATCTGCTTCTTCCCAGGCATAATCAATATCTGCACGTAAGGTATGTAATGGAACAGTTCCTTCAACTAATGTTTCAGTCCGCGCCATGTCGGCACCATTTAAACGGCCAGAGATTTGAATCTTAATCCCTTGTGCCCCTGCTTTCATTGTACGTTGAATAGCTTGTTTCATCGCACGACGGAAAGCAATACGGTTTTCTAATTGTTCACAAATACTTTCGCCTACTAAACCTGCAATAAGGTCAGCTTGTTTAACTTCAATAACGTTGATGTGAACACGTTTACCAGTTAAAACGTCCAAATTCTTGCGAAGTTTTTCAACTTCTGCTCCGCCTTTACCAATAACCATACCTGGTTTAGCGGTATGAACATTCACATTCACTTTATTAGCAGCACGTTCAATTTCAATTTTAGAAACAGCTGCATCTTTAAGATTTTCATCAACATATTTACGAATTGCTAAGTCTTCAAGTAAAGTATCTGCGTAATCTTTTTCTGCATACCAGCGCGCATCCCAGTCTTTAATAACTCCGATACGTAAACCGGTAGGATTAATTTTTTGACCCACTAATTATTCCCCCTCTACTTCTTTCACCACAATAGTGATATGACTTGTACGTTTGTTAATACGTGAAGCAGAACCTTTAGCGCGTGGGCGGAAACGTTTCATAGTTGGCCCTTCGTTAACAAAAGCTTCACTAACTACTAATTTAGTTGTATCTAATTCAAAGTTATGTTCTGCATTAGCAACTGCTGACATTAACACTTTTTCAATAATTGGGCTCGCTGCGCGAGGAGTGTTTTTCAAAATAGCAATTGCTTCACCAACTGCTTTATTACGGATCAAATCAATAACCAAGCGCGCTTTACGTGCTGAAATTCGAACAGTTTTAGCAGTAGCTTTTGCAGATAATGTTTTTTCTGACATTATTTACTTATCCTCCTCTCGCTTTAACGGCCTGTTGACTTGTCATCAGAAGCGTGTCCACGGTAGGTACGTGTTGGGACAAATTCGCCCAACTTATGACCAACCATATCTTCTTGAATATAAACAGGAACATGTTTACGTCCATCATGAACAGCAATTGTTAACCCAATAAAATTAGGGAAAATTGTTGAACGACGGGACCAGGTTTTAATTACTTGCTTTTTCTCGTTACCTTGTTGTTCGAGAACCTTTTTCATTAAATGGTCATCACAAAAAGGTCCTTTTTTAATACTACGACTCATTAGCTATGGCTCCTTTCCTCTGGATGATCTAAGTTCTAACGTTTTTTGCTACGGTGACGAACAATTAACTTGTTGCTACGTGCATTTGTATTACGTGTCTTAACACCGCGAGCAGGTTTGCCCCATGGGGTCATTTGAACTTTACGTCCGATAGGTGCGCGACCTTCACCACCACCATGTGGGTGATCGTTAGGGTTCATTACGGAACCACGAACAGTAGGACGTTTGCCTAACCAACGTGAACGTCCAGCTTTACCAGAGTTAATCAATTCATGTTGTTCATTCCCAACAGCACCAATTGTTGCACGACAAGTACCTAAGATCAAACGAACTTCGCCAGAGTTCAAACGAACTAAGACATATTTATCTTCCTTACCTAAAACTTGTGCACTGGTACCAGCGGAACGAATTAATTGTCCACCTTTTCCAGGTTTAGTTTCAATGTTGTGAACAACAGTACCAACCGGAATATTTTGTAATGGTAAAGCATTCCCTACTTTAATATCTGAATCTTCACCAGATTGGATACGAGCTCCTACGGTTAAGCCTTTAGGTGCAAGGATATAAGCTTTTACACCATCTGTATAATGGATTAAAGCGATGTTAGCAGAACGATTTGGATCGTATTCAATTGCTTTAACAACGCCTTCTACGTCATCTTTAATACGCTTGAAATCAATAATCCGATAAGCTTGTTTGTGACCGCCGCCTTGGTGACGGACAGTAATACGGCCCTGGTTGTTACGGCCAGCTTTACGGTGTTGCTTGTCTAAGAGTGTTTTTTCAGGTTTTGATTTTGTGATTTCTGAGAAGTCAGAACCTGTCATATTACGTCGGCCATTGGAGGTCGCTTTATAAACTTTAATCGCCACTTGAATCCCTCCTATTCTTCAGATTCTGCATCAGCAGCGAAAAGTTGGATTGATTGCCCTTCTGCTACTGTTACGATTGCTTTACGACGTTTGCGAGTAAAACCAGCATAACGCCCCATACGTTTCATTTTGCCGCGAACATTTAAAATGTTCACTTTAACGACATGAACATCGAACAATTCTTCAACTGCTTGGCGCACTTGAGTCTTGTTTGCGTTAACAGCCACTTCAAAAGTGTACTTGTTGTCGTCTGCCGCTTCCATAGAAGCTTCTGTAATGATTGGTCGAAGAATGATGTCTTGAGCAGCCATTATGCAAGTACCTCCTCTACGCTTGAAAGTGCTGATTGAGTCATGATCACTTTCGCATTGTTTTCTAAGTCATAAACGTTAACGTTTTCTTGATCAACCACTGTCACATTTTCTAAGTTACGAGCAGATAGAACAGCGTTGGTGTTATCTTTGTCGATAACAATTAATACCTTTTCATTAACGTTTAAGTTGTTTAATACTTCTTTAAAAGCTTGGGTTTTTGGTGCGTCAAAAGATAAAGCATCAACTACCAATAAGTTTTCTTGGCTTACTTTACGTGATAAAGCAGAACGTAAAGCTAAGCGACGAACTTTACGAGGTAATTTGAAGCTGTATGAACGTGGAGTTGGTCCGAACGCACGTCCACCACCTACCCATTGAGGAGAACGGATGGATCCTTGACGAGCACGACCCGTTCCTTTTTGACGCCATGGTTTGCGTCCACCACCGCTCACTTCGCCGCGGCTTTTAACGGAATGGGTGCCTTGACGCCAAGAAGCACGTTGCATCAAAATCACATCAAAAATTGCTGTTTCATTTGGTTCAATTGCAAAGACTTCATCTTTTACTTCGATTTCACCGTTTTGTGAACCGTCTTGTTTGAATAATTTAAGTTTAGCCATTGTTTTCTTCCTCCTTCCCCAATTATTCTGCTGCTTGAGCTTTCACTGCAGCTCTAATTTCTACCATAGATTGTTTAGGACCTGGAACATTACCTTTAATTAAGATAACGTTTTGTTCAGGAATCACTTTAACCACTTCCAAGTTTTGAATAGTTACTGTATGACCACCCATTTGTCCTGGTAAGTTTTTACCTTTGAATACTTTAGAAGCATCTGAAGCCATACCCATTGAACCTGGTGCACGATGGTAATGAGACCCATGAGCCATAGGGCCACGTTGTTGACCATGACGTTTGATCGCGCCTTGGAAACCTTTCCCTTTTGAAGTACCGGTTACATCAACGATGTCCCCAGCTTGGAAAGTTTCAACTGTAATTTCCTTACCTACTTCGTACTCTCCTAGCTCAACACCGTTAAATTCGCGAATGAAGCGCTTAGGAGTAGTTTCTGCTTTTGCTACATGACCTTTATGAGGTTTATTAGCTAACACTTCACGTTTGTCATCAAAACCAACTTGAACAGCTTCGTAGCCGTCGCTTTCGATTGTTTTAACTTGTAAAACAACGTTTGGTTGCGCTTCGATTACAGTAACTGGTACTAATTCTCCAGATTCAGTGAAGTATTGCGTCATACCTACTTTTTTTCCTAAGATTCCTTTAGTCATGATTACACCTCCATAATTATTTGTTTTTTATTTGGGTTAACTAATTAAAGCTTAATTTCAATATCAACACCAGATGGTAAGTCAAGCTTCATTAAAGCATCAACAGTTTTAGGTGTTGGATTGACAATATCTACTAAACGTTTGTGAGTACGCATTTCAAATTGTTCACGAGAATCTTTGTATTTGTGGGTCGCACGAATAACAGTAAAGAGTGAACGTTCGATAGGTAGTGGAATAGGACCTGCTACCTTAGCGCCTGTACGTTTTGCGGTTTCTACGATTTTTTGTGCAGATTGATCAAGTGCACGATGTTCGTAAGCTTTTAAGCGGATACGAATCTTTTGTTTTGCCATGTTTTTTCCTCCTCGTCAGTATTTTATATTGACTAGCTCCATATGAATTACCGGTACACCCTCTTGGCAAAGCATCCGGGTGTGTCGCAACCTCATATTTCAAAGCTGGCTACCAAGACAGAGTTACCCCTGTATTCAGCAGCACTCTTTCCATTATACAGATTTTTTCTTTAGAGAGCAAGCTTTTTGAGTATCTTTTTTAACAAATTCAAAAAAGGTAAATTGCAATATCAAATGCATATTTAAATTCAAAAATTTCAGTTTCATGCAAAATAGCTAAAAGACTGATAAAATCAATCATTCTTGGCCCATTTTCTCAAGCTTAAAGTGCTTGATTACTATTTAGAGATTCAAGGGGAAAGCGTAGCGGACCTTGACTGGCCCACCCTGAATCTCTAAACTTGGTTAAGCACTTTAACCTACTTCTCTAAGGGTATCCTGAAGTTTCGCAACTCCCATGATGTAACAGTCATTGGGCGTTTGATAATCTAAGATCTTTCTGAAGCGATTGTTTATAGTATTCGTGTAGTGCGCCAACTCTTGGTATATCAGATTTTTAAAGCTGGTCCCTTTAGGCAAGAATTCTCTTAACATGCGATTATGCCTTTCGTTAGTTCCTTTTTCCCAGGCAGAATAAGCGTGAGTGAAAAAGGCCTTTATATCTTTTAGTCCGTTTTCAAGTTGTGACAGATTAGAAAATTCACTTCCGTTATCGGTCATTAAAGTTTTTAAATACTCTTGGTCCTCTTTGAGAATCATCTTTTTTACGGACTTTACAATTGAAGCGGCATCCCACTTCCAAGTCTTCCTGGTGAGAAGTTTTCGCGTTTCCCGTTCAACTAGAGTAATAATACACGGCTCTTCTTTCCTATCACGAGATCAAGCTCCCAATGACCCAATTCTTCTCTGGAAAGAATGGCTGGGCATCGTTGATCAATACTTTTTCCTAATAACTTTTTATTCATTCCTCGTGGTTCACTTGATTGCTTTCTTGGGCGAATCCGTGTTTTCATAGGAAGATCAATATTTTTCACTCTTAATATCCCAAGGTTGATATATTTATACATCGTTTTGGGGCAAGGGACACTTTCTAAAGGATGCTCTCTACGGTACTTATGAGTGAAAGTATCAACACTGAAGACACGATCTTTTTTATGCGTCAGTAAAGCTTCTTCAAAAGCTTTTATGAAAGTAGACTTTCCGAACAAAGCACCTTTTTCCTTTGAATTTGACCGATTTTCTTTATAAACACGCGAGCCAGTCTCTGCTAGATAGACATCAACATATTGATGATCGTAGGTCATTTGACGCGTTTTAATTCACGCGATATGGTACTTTGATTAACGTCGATGGCGACAGCAATCTCTTTCTGTTTATGTCTTTCATGGTGCATTGCTTGGATGATTCCGCGTTTTTCTGCAGAAAGGTGTGCATATGACCTTGGTGTTTCATAGCCGGTGAGTGCTCCTTTACTTGGGTTTAGACGCTTTTAAGTATAGAGCCTCACTGGTTTTTTGTCGTCCTTTTCTTTATGCACTTCATTTTACAACTTACTCAAATTCAAAAAATAACGAGTTAAGCTTCCCTTCTTAACTCGTTATTTTTTTCTATAGTTATTTCTCTTCTATATTAATGAAGGGATTCTTCATTAAATATAATAACAGGAAGTCCAATATAAGATTTAGAATAGATGGTCGGCATAATTTTAATGGAAGTATTCACGCAGCCATAAGAACCTGCCATATTGCGATAGAGTTGTCCCCCAAAAGCGGGTTGCCACTGAGCATCATGGATACCTTCCGCATGATAGTCAAAGGCCATCCAATAATCAACAGGTTGCGCATAAGGAATTCCTGTAATAGGAGAGTTTGCTTTTAGAACACTCGGGGATTGCATATTCCAAATTTCGTTTGCTCCTGGAACCGTTGGAGATTTGTCTTGACCTGTAATAACATCTGTTTCTAAGGTCTTTTCTCCTTTTTCATAGAAGAAAAGCTTTTGATGAGGAATATCTACTTCTATATAAGTATCCCCAAAGAAATTAGGAACTTTGTATCCTTTCCCAGCAATTGCTGGTTCAAAGGTTTTCCCTTCACCTGATAAAACAGCCTCAGCCACTTGATCTACAGCTTTATCGCGATCAATATGCCAGCCATAAATTCCTGGGACAATAGTGACTTGTCCTGAGAGTGTCGATTGAAATTCATGAGGGATTAATAACCCTGCGATTTTTTGATTCAAATTTTTTAAATAAGCAGAAATTTTCTTTTTGTCGACTGTCATTTTTAATTGATTGTCGAAAAGAACCCAATCCTGAATATCTTCTTTTTTAATAGGATATTCTTTATCTTCTACCAACAACTTAACATCACTACCGATAACTTTTTGATAGTCTGTTATTTTTTGCGTTAAAGAAGGATCGTCTTGGCGAATTTCTGCTAATTGGTAAGCTTGTTCAAGCGCTACTGTATTTTTGACTTGACTTAAAGCTTCTGCTAAAGCCTCCCCTAATCGTTCAGGAGAAACTTGCTTGCCATCTTTTTCAGGTTCTATTTTTAATTGATTTCCCTTTTTATTTTTTACTAGTCGAGCATTTTCGCTTGCAGGCCGTTTCTTATTATTAATCCCCAATTCTTTCAACAAATCGACCATTTTCCCCTTTTGAGCTTCATTAAATTGTAATTGAATTTGTGTATGTGCAGAAGGAACTATTGACAGCGGCCACTTCCATCTATTCTGCTGTGCAAGCGCCTGATCTAAACTTCCTTTAATTTCTGCATTGAGCCCATATTGACTCGGTTTCACTTCTTTAAGAACCTTTCCAGCTTCTGTAAGTGTCACCGTCTTCTGATCTAGATCTTTTTGAACGTGATCACTCGCTTTTTGGGGTGTCATTCTTCCTATATTAATGCCAGCTATCTGTGTATGTGCCAAAAAATGATCATGATAATAATAGCAGCCTGCAAAATAGCCTATCACTAATACTCCTACAATGGCCAAACTTGTTTTGAAAAGCCAACCTTTTTTTGTGTTCATAACCATCCTCCTTATGAATGAATCGTCCCTCTTCAGCAAGCGAGCCTAAATCCCTCACCAAGCTGAAGCTTAACAATATCCATTATAGCGAAAATTTTCAAATAAAAAAAGAGTCGAGAAAATTCTCAACCCTTTTTCTTGTTACATCATCAAACTCTATGATTAAGCATCAATTTTAGAAACGACACCGGCACCAACAGTATGTCCACCTTCACGAATAGAGAAGTTAGTACCTTCTTCGATAGCGATTGGGTGAATCAATTTAACGCGCATAGTAACGTTGTCACCAGGCATAACCATTGGTGTGTCTTCTGGTAACATAACTTCACCGGTAATATCGGTTGTGCGGAAGTAGAATTGTGGACGGTAGTTGTTCATGAATGGTGTGTGACGTCCACCTTCTTCTTTAGTTAAAACATAAACTTCAGCTTCAAATTCGTAGTGAGGGGTAATGGTTCCTGGTTGTGCCAAAACTTGACCACGTTCAATATGGTCACGGGTAATCCCACGTAATAAAGCACCAACGTTGTCCCCTGCTTCAGCATAGTCCAAAGTTTTACGGAACATTTCAAGACCAGTAACGGTTGTCTTTTCAGATTTTTCGTTAAGACCAACGATTTCAACTTCGTTACCCACTTCAATTTTACCACGTTCTACACGACCGGTAGCAACAGTACCACGACCGGTAATGGAGAATACGTCTTCAACTGGCATCATGAATGGTTTGTCGGTATCACGTTCTGGTGTTGGAATGTATTCGTCAACAGCAGCCATTAAGTCTACAATAGCTTGTTCTGCATCTGCATCGCCTTCAAGAGCTTTAAGAGCGGAACCTTTAATAACTGGAATTTCGTCTCCTGGGAAACCATATTCAGATAATAAGTCACGAACTTCAAGTTCAACTAATTCTAATAATTCGTCGTCATCAACCATGTCGGTCTTGTTTAAGAAGACTACGAAGTAAGGAACCCCAACTTGACGAGCAAGTAAGATGTGTTCACGAGTTTGAGCCATAGGACCATCAGTAGCAGCAACTACTAAGATCGCACCGTCCATTTGAGCGGCACCAGTGATCATGTTCTTAACGTAGTCGGCGTGGCCTGGGCAGTCAACGTGAGCATAGTGACGATTTTCTGTTTCATATTCGATATGTGAAGTATTAATGGTAATACCACGTTCTTGTTCTTCAGGTGCGTTATCGATAGCAGCGTAATCTTTAGCTTCACCAAGGCCTTTTTTAGCTAAAACAGTTGCGATAGCTGCGGTTAAGGTTGTTTTACCGTGGTCAACGTGTCCTAAAGTACCAATATTTACATGGGGTTTGCTACGATCAAAATGTTCTTTTGCCATTATTAATGATTCCTCCTAAAATTTACACTAAATTTCTATTTTACATCATAGATTCAGTAATTTTATTATATGAGATAGTCCTTGAGAAAGTCAAGGACTGTCTCTTATTTAAGTTTTTTATTCTTCTGAACCTTTTCCATATTTAGCGATGATTTCTTCACCAACAGATTTAGGAACTGGTTCGTAGTGGTCGAAGGTCATGGTGAAGGTACCACGTCCTTGCGTTGCTGAACGTAAAGTGGTTGCATATCCAAACATTTCAGATAATGGAACATAAGAGTGTAAAGTAATTGCGTTTCCACGAGGTTCTTGCCCTTCGATACGTCCACGACGTGCAGAAACGTGTCCCATAACATCTCCGATGTAGTCCTTAGGTACAACAACGTCAACTTTCATCACTGGTTCCAAGATAACAGCGCCGGCATCTTTAGCTGCATTACGCAAAGCAAGAGATGCTGCGACTTTGAAGGCTGCTTCACTGGAGTCGACATCGTGGTAAGACCCGTCGAAGAGTTTTGCTTTCACGTCAACTAATGGGAAGCCTGCTAAGACACCATTTTCCATAGCATCTTTCAAACCTACTTCAACAGATGGAATATATTCACGTGGAACAACCCCACCAACGATAGCGTCTTCAAATTCAAAACCGGCCCCTTCTTCGTTTGGCGTAAATTCAATCCAAACATCCCCGTATTGTCCTTTACCACCAGATTGGCGAACAAACTTACCTTCTGCAGTAGCAGGTTTGGTGAAGGTTTCACGATAAGAAACTTGAGGTGCACCAACAGTTGCGGCAACATTAAATTCACGTTTCAAACGATCCACGATAATGTCTAAGTGTAATTCACCCATCCCAGCGATAATGGTTTGACCAGTTTCATGGTCTGTATTAGCACGGAAGGTTGGGTCTTCTTCAGCTAATTTACCAAGAGCAATTTGCATCTTATCTTGGTCAGCTTTGGTATCTGGTTCGATAGCAACTTCAATAACTGGTTCTGGAAATTCCATTTTTTCTAAGATAATTGGGTTCTTAGGATCACATAGAGTATCCCCAGTTGTGGTATTCTTCAAACCAACAGCAGCTGCGATGTCTCCAGAGAAGACTTCTTCAATTTCAGAACGGGAGTTAGCGTGCATCAATAAGATACGTCCAACCCGTTCACGGGTATCGCGTGTTGCATTTTGAACATAAGAACCTGCTTGTAAAGTTCCTGCATATACACGGAAGAAGGTTAAACGTCCAACGAATGGGTCTGTCATCACCTTAAAGGCTAAAGCAGCGAATGGAGCGGTATCATCAGCAACCACTTCAAAAGTCTTATCTGGGTCATCAGCCATTTGAGCTTCAATTGGAGGAACATCAGTAGGAGCTGGTAAGTAATCGATAACAGCATCCAACATCATTTGAACCCCTTTGTTCTTGAAGGCAGAGCCACATAAAACTGGGTAGAAATCCAAATTCAAAGTTGCCTTACGGATAGCAGCTTTTAATTCTTCTTCGCTGATTTCTTCGCCGTCTAAATAGGCCATCATGAGTTCTTCATCAGTATCAGCAACAGCTTCAATTAAATCTGTACGCCATTTTTCAGCTTCTTCTTTGTATTCATCTGGAATATCACTTTCATCAATAACCGTTCCTAAGTCATCTTCATAAACTTCGGCTTTCATTTTAACTAAGTCGATAATTCCTTTGAAGTTGTCTTCTGCCCCGATTGGTAATTGAACAGGGTGAGCATTTGCTCCTAAACGATCTTTAATGGTAGATACAGAATAAAGGAAGTCTGCACCAATTTTATCCATCTTGTTTGCAAACACAATACGTGGGACATGGTAAGTATCTGCTTGACGCCATACGGTTTCTGTTTGTGGTTCAACACCTGATTGTGCATCCAAAACAGTAACCGCACCGTCTAAGACACGTAAAGAACGTTCCACTTCAACTGTGAAGTCTACGTGCCCTGGGGTATCAATAATATTTACTCGATAACCTTTCCATTGAGCAGTCGTAGCTGCAGAAGTGATGGTAATCCCACGTTCTTGCTCTTGTTCCATCCAGTCCATTTGGGAAGCACCTTCGTGAGTTTCACCAATTTTATGGATTTTACCAGTATAGTACAAGACACGTTCGGTTGTAGTGGTTTTCCCTGCATCGATGTGGGCCATGATTCCGATGTTTCTTGTCTTTTCAAGAGGGAAATCTCTTTTTGCCATCTTTCATTCTCCTTTTCTATATGATATGCTCAGTTTTCTTTAATAAACAAACCCTCTGCAAAAAGCAGGGCAGTTATTACCAACGGAAGTGAGCGAAAGCTTTATTCGCTTCAGCCATACGGTGCGTGTCTTCACGTTTCTTAACAGCAGCACCTGTATTATTAGCAGCATCCATAATTTCGCGAGCTAAACGAACTTGCATAGTTCCTTCGCCACGGCTACGAGCTGCTTGTACTAACCAACGAAGTGCTAAAGTACGGCTACGTTCTGGACGAACTTCCATAGGTACTTGATAGTTGGCCCCCCCAACACGGCGAGCTTTAACTTCTAAAACAGGTTGAATATTTTCCATAGCTTCTTGGTAAACTTCCATCGGATCTTTGCCTGTTTCTTCTTTAATCATATCAAAAGCATTATATAAGATGGATCCAGCAATTCCACGTTTCCCATCAAGCATAATTTGGTTAATTAAACGGGTCACCATTTTTGAATTATAAATTGGATCTGGTAATACATCGCGTTTAGCGATATGTCCTTTACGAGGCATTCAATGCCCTCCTTTCTGATTTAAAATTATTTCTTAGGTTTCTTGGTACCGTATTTAGAACGACCTTGACGACGTTCATCAACACCAGCGGTATCTAAAGCCCCACGGACAATATGATAACGAACCCCTGGTAAGTCTTTTACACGGCCACCACGAATCAATACCACACTGTGTTCTTGTAAGTTGTGCCCAATCCCTGGGATATAAGCCGTTACTTCAATCATGTTGGATAAACGAACACGCGCATATTTCCGTAAAGCGGAGTTAGGTTTCTTAGGTGTCATCGTCCCGACACGGGTACATACTCCACGCTTTTGAGGAGAATTTGTATGTGTTGATTGTTTCTTCATTGAGTTGTAGCCTCGATTTAAGGCAGGTGATTTAGATTTTGCCTTGGTTGATTTACGAGGTTTACGTAATAATTGATTAATAGTAGGCATGTACTATTATTCCTCCTTCCAAAAAATCATTTTAAAGCCACACATCCTGGTGTGTCATCTCTTACGAAAAAGAAATAACCGATAAAACTATCGATTATCAGACGTTGTATCTGTGCCATATGTATCAGTCAGCACGACTGTTCTTTTACAGGAATCTGTATACAAAAAGCACCTTGTCTAATTTAACATTTCCATCTTCTTCTGTCAAGACCTTCTCAACATTTTTATAAGCTGTCTTGAAAAATCATTTTAATCATTTTCTTCATCTGCGTAACACAACTTACACAATAACTAATAAAATATCTTTTTAACTCTACAAAAAAAGGAATGGAGCCCCATCCATTCCTCATTGTCAAAGAATATTTTCTATTTATTGCGCATAGTTGGGAATAAGAGAATATCACGAATGGAATCTGAATTCGTTAAAATCATAACCATACGATCAATACCGATTCCTAATCCTCCCGTTGGTGGTAAACCAGTTTCCAAAGCTTCCACAAAATCTTCATCCATATGTTGCGCTTCATCGTCCCCCAATTCGCGTTCTCTTACTTGAGATTCGAAACGTTGACGTTGATCAATTGGATCGGTTAATTCGGTAAAGGCATTTCCGGCTTCTGCTCCGCAAATAAACGCTTCAAACCGATCAGTAAACCGTGGATCTTCTTCATTTGTTCTTGCTAATGGAGAAATAGATTTTGGATGTCCGTATATAAAGGTTGGTTGCGTTAAAGTTTCTTCCACATAATGTTCAAAGAAGGCATTCACGACATGCCCGAAATCATCCGTTTCCTTGATTTCTACATGATGTTCTTTCGCCAATTGACGGGCTTGTTCATCAGACATTTCTTGCCAGAAATCTACACCACAGACCTCTTTAATAGCATCTACCATATGTACCCGACACCATTCTTTTCCAAAATCAAGAGAAGCCTCTCCATAGGTAACAGTTGTTGTTCCTAAAACTGTTTGTGAGACATAACGATAGAGATCTTCAACTAAATCCATAATATCCCACATGGTAGAATAAGCGGTGTACACTTCTAAGAGGGTGAATTCAGGATTATGAGTATGGTCAATACCTTCATTTCTAAATACTCGACCAATCTCATAAACTTTTTCCATTCCTCCAACCACTAAACGTTTAAGATGAAGTTCCAAAGCAATCCGCAAATAGAGATCCATATCTAAAGCGTTGTGGTGGGTAATAAATGGACGCGCGTTAGCTCCACCAGGAATGTTATGCAAAACAGGTGTTTCTACTTCCAAATAACCGCGTTCATCTAAGAAACGACGAACTTCGCGAATAATATGAGAGCGCTTAACGAAGCGATCGAAGCTTTCTCTATTGGTAATCAAATCCAAATACCGTTGCCGATAAATTTGCTCCTTATCTTGTAAGCCATGATACTTATCTGGTAAAGGACGTAAGGCTTTAGTTAAGTGTTTGAGCTCTTTGACATGAATAGAAAGTTCCCCTGTATTGGTCCGCATAACAAAACCATATACGCCAATAATATCTCCAAGGTCAGATTTCTTCCAGATATTCGTGTAGTCTTCTTCTCCAATTTCATCTTTACGTACATAAATTTGAATTTGCCCACTTATATCTTGAATATGACCAAATCCTACTTTCCCTTTGCCGCGCTTTGTCATTAAACGTCCTGCAAGGTGAACATAAATCCCTTTATCTTCAAGTTCTTCTTTTTCTAAGTTCCCATATTTATCATGAAGATCTTGAGCGACTGCATCTCGTTCAAAACCAGACGCAAAAGGATTATAGCCATTTTTTTCTAATTCTTCTACCTTTTGGCGTCTGACTAACATTTGGTCATTCATATCTTCATGGTGTTCTGTTTCATTTGCCATTCCGTAACACTCCCTAGTTCCTAATACTATGTCTATAATCTCAGTTTCTCATTCAAATTTCAAGTTTTCTTTTAAACATTCTTTTGTTCAGCCTCTTTTTGTGCTTGACGTTCCGCTCGTGATAGGCGTTTAGGGCGAACTTCTTTTTCTCTAGAAGCTGTGAACGCTTTAAAATCATTTAAAAGTTGATCAGCCTCTGCCTTTGTTTCGGCTTGTGTACAAGCCACTTTCACCTTAGCAGCGCGAGGAATTCCTTTTAGATAGTAAGCCACCATCCCTCTAAATTCTCTAACGCCCACTCTTTCTCCTTTTAAGGCAACCAAACGGTCTAAGTGTTCCAAAGCCGCTTGAATTCGCTCAACCCCTGTTTTTTCAGGTAAAAGTTCTCCTGTTTCAATATAATGAACCATCCGATGAATCACCCACGGATTGCCTAAACAGCCTCGTCCGACCATCACCCCATCCACGCCATAATTATCCAGCGCAAAATTTGCTTCTTCAGGTGTCCTAATATCCCCGTTTCCATAGAATGGCACGCTCAAATGACTGGCCACTTCTTTAATAATTTCCCAGTTGGCCTTGCCTGTATAGAGTTGTTCACGGGTGCGACCATGCATAGCAATCATATTTGCTCCCGCTTCCTGGGCAGCTAATGCATTTTCTACTGCTAAAATATGTTGGTCATCCCAACCCGTTCTCATTTTAACCGTTACAGGTAAATGAACAGCCTCTTTGACAGCTTTTACCCGTCGGTAAACTTCATTGGGATCCAAAAGGGCCTTAGAGCCAGCATCCGTTTTCACAACCTTTTGAACAGGGCACCCCATATTAATATCAATAATAGCAGCTTTGGTATGGGTTTCGATAAAGTGAGCCGCTTCAGCCAAAGATTCTGCATGTCCACCAAATATCTGAACAGATAGCGGCCATTCTTCATCTTTAATGTGCAACATTTCCAATGTTTTCTTATTTCGAAAATGGATTCCCTGGTCAGAGATCATCTCACAAACCACTAAGCCTGCTCCCTGTTGTTTGACCATCGTTCGAAAAGCGGCATTAGAGATTCCAGCCATAGGAGCCACAGCAATAGGATTTTTAATTTCAATTGGTCCTATCTTTATCATTGGTTCTTTCCTTCTCTCCTTTTGACATACTTGTTGATTTTATCAGAAAACACGCTAAAAAGAAAGTCATGGCCCTGCCTTCCTCAAAAGCTCATCTTTTTCAACGGTGCCCTTTTCACTTTTTCTTGTCTGAGGATGAGCGCGAAAGAGCCAATAAATCCTCTAATTCTTGACGATTATAGGCATATTTTTCATTACAAAAATGGCACACGGCCTCTGCTTGCCCATCTTCGTCTATTAATTGTTGAATTTCTTTTTCTCCGAGACTGATTAATCCTTTAGAAAAGCGTTCCTTGCTACAAGAGCATTGGAAAGTAACGGTTCTTGTATCCAAGATTTTGACGTCTCCTTGAGGTAAGAGACGATTTGCGATTTGTGAAGCATCCATTCCCTCTTCTATCAGCTGAGTGACGTGAGGAAGAGATTGGACAGCTTCTTCTACAGCTTGAATCGTCTCCTCAGTTGCTCCTGGCATCATCTGAATCATCCATCCTCCCGCGGCTTGAATACTTTCATCAGGATTAACTAAAACTCCGAGTCCTACAGCAGATGGAATTTGTTCAGAAACTGCTAAGTAATAAGTTAGATCTTCTGCTAATTCCCCAGAAACTAAAGGGACTTGCCCTGAAAATGGCTCCTTCAAGCCTAAATCTTTAATCACAGTAAGACTGCCTTCTTCTCCAACAGCCCCTTTCACATCCAACTTTCCTTCCGAATTTTCTTCCAAGCTAACATGTGGTTGGTCTAAGTAGCCCTTCACTTCTCCTTTTCCATTAGCAGTCACTAAGATTTTACCAACAGGGCCATTGCCCATAATCTTCAAAGTAATAATGGCATCATCTTTTATATCTGAAGCTAATAAAGCGCCTCCCATGAGACTTCTCCCCAAAGCAGCACTCGCTGTTGACCAAGTATCGTGTCTTTGGCAGCCTTCCTGAACCATGTGCGTGGCTACTAAACTACTTAGTCGCACCTGTCCATCATAAGCGACGGCTTTAATCAATTGGTCTTCCATTTTCAAACTCCTTTTTCGCTATTCTTCTTAATGTACGAAAAAGCTCAAGCTTCTAAAGCTCGAGCTTCTTCCTAATTATCTGCTTCCATCTAAAGACTTATTTTTCAGAGGTCTCTTCCCCTTCTTCTTTTGGGAGAGTCGATCGATTACCGTCTGATTTTTCACTATCTAACCGGCGCTTTGTGGTCGCTTTTTTTAGATTCTCTTTGGCTTCTTCAAAGGAAGTAGGCTCATTTGTTTGATCCTCTTCCTCACTCTCTGGTGGTAATTCACCCGTATCAAATAAGCTCTTAATTTGATCAGCATTTAAAGTTTCTAATTCTAACAAGTGCTCAGCAATCACTTTTACCTGATCACTATGCTTGGTTAAAATTTCTTTGGCTTCTTCTAAACATTGATCCATAAACTGACGTAAAACTTGGTCTATCTTAGCAGCCGTTTCACCAGAATAAGTCTTTTGCCCAGAAACACTGCCTTTAATGCCATGGTTTCCTTCGTAAGATACGGTTCCTAATTCTTCAAACATTCCGTATTCCGTAATCATTGCTCGCGCAATAGCGGTTGCTTGTTCGAAGTCATTAGATGCTCCTGCAGATTGTGTATGGAAGAATAATTCTTCTGACGCTCTCCCTCCCAATAGACCAATCACTTGCTCACGCAAGGTCTTCTTCGTTAATTGGGCTTGATCTTCTTTTGGAAGCATAATAGCGTAACCCGCCGCACGTCCACGCGGCACAATAGTTACCTTATGAACAACACGCGCGTCGCTTAAGACTAATCCACACACTGTATGTCCTGCTTCATGAAAGGCAGTCATTCTCAATTCATCACTACCGCTTTGACGGCCTGGTTTAGCTGGTCCGGCTACCACGCGGTCTTGAGCTTCATCTACATCTTCTTCAGAAATAGTTTTTCGATCCATTCTAGCAGCTAATAAGGCGGCTTCGTTCAATAGATTTTCCAATTCTGCCCCTGTAAAGCCTGGTGTTTGTTGAGCAAGACGTTTTAAATTGACCTTTTGAGATAACTTCTTATTCCGTGCATGAACCTTCAAAATGGCTTCACGCCCTTTAACATCCGGTCTTCCCACTAAAATTTGGCGGTCAAAACGCCCTGGACGAAGTAAGGCGGGATCCAATACATCCGAACGGTTGGTTGCAGCAATCACAATCACGTTATCTTTTTCATTAAATCCGTCTAACTCTACCAATAATTGGTTAAGGGTTTGTTCACGCTCATCATGGCCACCGCCACCCGTGCTTACACCGCGACGACGTCCAACCGCATCAATTTCATCAATGAAGACAATGGATGGGGAGTGTTTCTTAGCAGTATCAAACAAGTCACGCACACGACTTGCCCCTACCCCTACAAACATTTCAACAAATTCAGATCCAGAAATCGAATAAAAAGGTACGCCCGCTTCACCAGCGACTGCACGCGCTAATAAAGTTTTCCCTGTTCCTGGAGGTCCTTCCAAAAGTACCCCTTTTGGAATACGCGCCCCGATTTCATGATATTTTTGTGGACTACGCAAGAAGTCAACAATTTCTACTAATTCTTGTTTCTCTTCTTCACAGCCGGCAACTTGAGAAAAATGAACTGTCGAAACTTTAGAGACATCTTTTGCCCGACTCTTGCCGATAGACATTGGATTTCCTCTTCCCATCCCAGAACCTCCAGAATAGGTAAGTATATAAATCATAAAGATGAAAAACAGAATCGGAAGAGCATTCATCAATAACGAAATCCACATATTCGTTTGATCTTTCTCTAAAGCAACGACTTCTGTATCAGATTCTTGTGCCTTCTTATTAATCAAAGCGAGCGTGGAGTCGTTAGCTAACACATGAACGCTAAACTTATTGGCTGGTTCTTGTTTCTTATTGTTAATAATTGGAATGTTGCCGGAAGTCGTATGGTCAGTCTTTTGCTCCCTTTCACGATATTCTCCGGTAATTTCGTAAGCGCCTGCTCGTGGCTTGATTTGAACTTTTTGAATTCTTTTATCCGTTAACTTTTGTAAGAATTCAGATTGATTGATCTCTTCTGTCGCCTTAGAACCACTTCCATTAGAAAAAAGATTCACTATTCCAAGCAGTGCTAAGAAAATGACAATAATTACCAACCCACTTGTAAATAGGCTTTTCGGTCTTTTCGGTCGCTTTCTTTGCATGTCTTCGCTCCATTTCTATTAAAATCCTTGCTTTATTCTACCATTATTTGCGAATGAAGTATAATAAAGTTTTTTTGTCTCTAAAAATCAGTTCTTATGTCATCAAAATTTTGTCCTTTTTAGAAACCTTTTTCGAGCTAAATCCGAAGGAAAATTTTCCTCCCTAGCACTCAATATGACTCATTGTAGCAAACGTCCTAATCAATACGCAACAGTTTCCTCTTACATTTAAAGGAAATTAAAAGTTATAACAAGCTCTCTTAAGGCTTTTGATCTTCCAACCGCTTAATTCTTCTTTAACTTTAAAAAGTGGATAGCGATATTTCCACTCACCACTTGCTGTAAGAATACCAATCACCCATCGATCTTCTAAGACAAGTAACCAAGCTTCTTGGCGGTCTTTTGCCGGCCACTTGTTGTTAATAAAGTAACGACGAAGTTTTTGACGATCACCAGAAGGTAAAAAAAGATAATCTCCTGCCTGCCGATGTCTCACCAAAAGTTTTTGGTCTCCTAACTCTTCTGGAAGATATAAATCAGCCTCTTTTAAATCTGTTTTTCCGTAAGCTATTCCCCATTTTTCGTCTATCCAATAGGTTTGCCCCGCTTTTAAAAGACCTACTTGCGCTTTGAAAAGAGAAGCCTCTTGCCCAGGTTCATAAAAATAGGCGCACTGATAAACCTTATCCACTTGCCACTGTCCAGGCAAATCAAATGTTCCTTGAGGCACGCCTTCCTTCAAGAATTGCAGCAATTGCTCCTGTCCCCGTCGGCCAAACGATCCAAAATCTTCAGGCGCTATCTTATTCAAAACTTGCTTAAGGGCTAATCTTTGCTGAGAATCGGAAAGACTCTTTAAAGATTCTATATCTAACGCCCATTTCCCTTCTTTAAGCGTAAGGGTTTCTTGACAAAAATTTTCTATAGCAGGTTGAGCAAATTCTAGAATTCCTTGAAGATCATAGGCAAATTGAGACAAGTATTCTCTAAGATGCGGGCTCTCTTCCTCCAAATACGGTAAAATCTTTTGTCTAAAGCGATTACGCTTAAAGTGCACATCTTTATTACTCTCATCTTCATAGAAGGTCACACCTTCTTCCTTGACCAACTGATAAAAATTCAATTTCGATTCGGTCAAAAACGGACGAAGGATTTGAGCTTTAGGGAAGGTATAAAGTGGCGATTTTTTCTGAATTCCTTGTAAACTAGATAAATCATAACCATCTAAAAATCGCATCAATATCGTCTCTACTTGATCATCGGCATGATGCGCAGTTAAGAGTCTTAGACTTCCTTTCTCCTGTAATACGTGTGCAAAGGTTCGATAGCGAAACCATCGTGCTTGCCCTTCAATATTACTTTTGAGAGGGGCATGTTTCCAAATCCTTACCACTAAATCAATCGATTCTCTCTGACAATATTGAATTAAATACGCTTGTTCTTCTTCAGATTCTTGCCGTAAACGATGGTTAATATGAATAACAAAAAAAGAGCGATTTAATCGATCAAATAAATGCTTCATCACCTTCAAAAGGGCCATAGAATCTACCCCTGTCGACACTGCCAAAGCATAAGGCTTTTGACTTTCAAAATAGTCTGCATCTTCCTCTTGTAAAAATTGTTCTAATTGCCGACTCAGTTTTTCTAATAGCATTCTTTTCTTCCTTCCCTAAAACAAAACAACCCCTTAAAGCAGAAAAACCGGATGAAGATCCGGTTTCTTTTAACTCCGACGACCTCCTCGGCCACCGCGCTTTCCTTCTGTATTCCGTTTTAAATCATTTAAACGATCATCGCTTGCCTTTAAGAAATCATTCATCATGGTATCAAAATCACTTGTTTTCGAAGGCTTTTTAGAACTAAATTTTGAAGTTTGTCGTGGGTGACGGAAATTTTCTTTTCCAGAAATAGTCTCTTTCTTCAAATTATCTTCTTTTGCTTTCTTGATGGAGAGAGCCACTTTGCCGTCTTCTTGGACTTTCGTAACAATTGCGGTTACTTCATCTCCCTCGGCTACAAAATCATGGATATCTTTAATATAGTTATCAGATATTTCTGAAATATGAACCAGTCCGTTTTCTCCTTCTCCTAAATCCACAAACGCACCAAATTTAACAATTCCTGTAACTTTTCCAGTTACTTTGTCTCCTACTTTTATAGTCATCTATACTCCATATCCTCCTGTGATTATTTTAAATATCATTTACTTGTTTGATTCTCTTGGGCTTGAAGATAGGCCTTATTGAGATTTTTAGCTTGAATCGAATCATTATCTTCTGGGGTAGAGAAAATAATCTCATTCTTTTTGCTTAAATAATAACGTCCTCTCGCTAATTTCAAAAGATAATTATCATCATGAAGAAGCGCTACTTGATTTTTCAAATGATCGACCTGTTTTTGTTCATTATTTCGCGCCATTACCGCAGCTTTAATTTGGGCCTGATAATCTTTTAAGGCTATTTCTCCGTGAATGACTCCTGCAAAACACAAAACTGCAATTCCTAAACATACACTTAAGATAGTTCGCATCACATAGCGATGCAATCGATCTCTAGAAGTCTCTTTGAGATTTTTAGAGCTAGCATAACGTGATATGGAAGTTATTCGGTGCTCTTTTTTTTGATTTCCTGCCTGCATTTCAAGAATCCTTCCTAACCTCTTGTAATCTCTATAATTGTACCCTTATTTTTAATAAATGTATAGCGCCTTTTTTCGACTCTTTTCACAAAGATTGATATGGGGCTATTTTTAATAAAATTCTGGATAAGCAGAGTTTGTTTTGTATTTTTCCAAATGAATTTTGTACATACTGCTTGCTTCTTCTTTTTTAGGAGAATCCATCAAGGCTAAAACTTCAATCGTTAATTCCTTATTGGCAAAATCAATCGTAATTTGATCGCCTACTTTAACCTGACTTCCGGATTTAGCTGGGTGCTGGTTAATCAGAACCCGCCCTTGATCGGTCACTTCTTTGGCAACTGTTCGCCGTTTAATAATACGCGCTAATTTCAAAAATTTATCTAATCTCATCGCTGTTTACCTCTTTCTATTGAGACATAAAACAAACTGTTCGTCTAGCTGTTTTCATTGGCCTCTTTTTTCTGATTATTTTGATGTAACGTTTTTAATCGGTCATTAAATTGTATTAAATAATCTAACCAAGCATCTACTTTTAACTCTCCTGTATTGAGTTGTAACATTAATTTTTGCTCATCCATTTTCATTTGCACTTTCATGGGAATATCAGATAAAGCTTGGAAAATTTCGGAAGTAAGTGTTTGTGGATCTTCTTGTTTTGCAAAAATTAAAGTCAGAGCATGTCCTCTTTGCTGAATTTTTTCAATTCCATTTTGACTCGCTAGCCCTTTAATCCCCCCTACGTTTAAGAGCCACTGAACTTCTATTGGAGGTTCTCCAAAACGGTCTAATAATTCTTCATCTAAGTCCCACATTGCATCTATCGTTGTCAAGCGATTCACCCGTTTATAAATTTCCACTTTTTGATTTTCATCTGAAATATAAGTAGACGGGATATAAGCATCCACTTGTAAATCTAATTCTGTAATTAAGGCACGTTTCTTAGGCAACTTACCTTGTTTCTTTTGAATCGCTTCTTCTAACATTTGTTGGAAAAGATCGTACCCCACAGAATTCACAAAGCCATGTTGTTGTTTTCCTAAGAGATTCCCAGCTCCGCGAATAGATAAATCTCGCATAGCAATTTTAAAACCACTCCCTAATTCTGTAAAATCTCTTAGGGCCATGAGTCGTTTTTCACTCGTTTCATTCAACATTTTATTGGGTTCATACATAAAGTAAGCATAAGCTACTCGATTAGACCGACCAACCCTTCCTCTTAATTGATAAAGTGTCGAAAGGCCCATGCGGTCCGCCTTTTCAACGAGCAAGGTATTAACATTCGGCATATCAATTCCTGTTTCGATAATAGTTGTAGTCACTAACACATCATCATCTCCAGATAAGAAGTCCATTAAGACTTCTTCCAATTGATTAGCTGTCATTCGTCCGTGAGCAATCGCTACTCGAGCTTCTGGGACCAATTGATGAATTTCTGACGCCTTTTCTTGGATCGCTTTCACATTGTTAAAAAGATAAAAGACTTGGCCGTTTCGGGCTAATTCTCGCTCAATAGCATCCTTAACCGCTCCATAATTCTGCTCCATTACATAGGTTTGAACAGGATAACGGTTAGCTGGGGGCGTTTCAATCACACTTAAATCTCTTACCCCCATCATCGACATGTTTAAAGTACGAGGAATAGGGGTTGCTGTTAAGGTAAGAACGTCCACATTTTCCCGAAGCTTCTTTAATCGCTCCTTATCCTTCACACCGAAGCGTTGTTCTTCGTCTACGACTAATAGTCCCAAATCCAAAAATGAAACATCTTGAGAAAGTAAGCGATGAGTCCCTACAACAAGATTCACACTTCCTTGCTTTAAGCCAGCAATCACTTCTTTTTGTTCAGAAGTTGTCCGAAAGCGACTTAACAATTCCACCGTAAAAGGATATTCTCTGAATCGTTCACTCAACGTTTCGTAGTGTTGCTGAGCAAGTACAGTCGTCGGGACTAAAAAGGCTACTTGTTTGCCATCCATTAAGGCTTTAAAAGCTGCCCGCATAGCTACTTCTGTTTTTCCAAAACCGACATCTCCCACAAGCAAACGATCCATGGGTTGAATTTTTTCCATATCCGCCTTAATTTCTTGAATAGAGCGTAACTGATCTTCTGTTTCCACATAGGGAAAAGCCGCTTCAAATTCTGCTTGTTCCGAAGTATCTGGAGAGAAAGCATAGCCTTCTTCCATCTGTCTCTTGGCATAAAGATCAATTAAATCATCTGCAATATCTTCAATCTGCCGACTAACTTTTTGCTTGGTTTTATGCCATTCACTGCCTCCCATTTTATTCAAACGAGGAGCTTTACCTTCAGAGGAAACATATTTTTGAACCAAGTCCATTTGATCAATAGGAACATGAATACTTGCCTTATCGGCATACATAATCGTCAAATAATCTTTATGTGTTCCTAACACTTCTAGTGTTTCTATACCTATAAACTGTCCAATTCCATGATTAATATGAACAACATAGTCTCCCGGTTTTAATTCTTGATAAGATTTTAACCGTTCTGCATTCGATAAGACAGAGGAAAACTGCCGCCGACGTTTTGGCTGACTGTGATAGATATCTCCTTCCCCCATTAAGACCAATCGACCTTCTACAAACTCAATACCTGCATTCAAGTGTCCTAAAAGGAGATTCACTTTCCCTTCAAAAATTTCTCCAGACAAACTCACTTGCGAAAAAATCGATAAGGCATTTAAAGTTTCTTCAAGTTCTCTTAACTTATCAGCTTGATTGATATAAATAACGACCGTCCGTTTCCTGTTGAGCCAAGCTTCAATTTCTATTTTTAAACTCTCCATCTGCTGGTGAAAGGTTGTAATAGGCCGCGTTTGAAAAGAATGAACACAATCAAAATGAATATTGCCATACCCGCGTTGCCATTGTGCGAAATAAAAAAGAGGTTGCGAAACGTGATGAATGACTTCAGCAAAATTCTGATAGTAGTTTTCTAGTCCTGGCAGAAGCCCTTGTTCTAACTTATCTTGGAAAAAGAGCGCCGCAGATTGATCAATTTCATGGTTAATCTCCAGTAATCTTGGCAAATCATCCACTACGATCCTATCTTCTTTCGAAAAATAATCTAACAAAGTTTCTTGTTTAGAACATATCGCTTGATAAAAGAAAGGCGTTTTCTCAGTGATTTTCCCTTCTTTCCAAACTTGCTCTTCTTCCTCAAAAGCAGCAGTTAATCGTTCGCGAACTTCTACATCCGAAAGATTTGCTAAATAATTTCGTTTATAGGTTTGAAGATCCTTTAGTGCTTGGGATAAGTTTTCTCCTCTTATCAGCCATTCCTTAGCTGGGATAATCGTCACACGGTTTTTTTCTTCTATACTTTTCTGCGTATTAGGATCAAAGTATGTGATTTTCTCCACTTCATCAAAACCTAAGGAACAGCGAACAGGGTAAGGCAGATGGAGGGGATAACAATCTACAATATCTCCTCTAACACTCATCTCTCCCGGTTTCATAGTTGCCTGCGTACGTACATAGCCTAAACTATTCAGCCGCTCCTGAAGATCTGAAACGGATAAGTCTTGCCCCTTTTCAATAGATAAAGTCCATTCTTTCCACTCTTTGAGTGGCAAAACTGCCCTTTTCAAAGCAAATAAAGAACAAATCACAATACCATCCTGATCCTCTTGAGCCAACCACTCCATCACTTGTAAACGGTCACTTAAAGCTTCTGGACTCTGAATCGCCAAATCCTCAACAACAGTTTCCGGCGTGGTATAGACTTTTATACGATCTTCTGGATAAAAATTAGCGAGATCTTCACTCAATTTCTCTGCGTTGAGCAAATTGTTTACGATAACGAGAAGTTTTCGCCCTTTAGCTGAAGAAGCAATGGCTTGACAAACATAAGCCTTCGCTGTCCCTTGTAAGCCTAAATATAAAACTCTATGTCCCTTACTTAAGCTCTTTTTCACATTCTCTGTAAAAATATAATTTTGAAAATACCTTTCTAAATCCATACCATTCCTCTTCTTTTGTTGTTAGTGATTGTAACGATTCATCAATTGCTCAAAGGAAACACCCTGTATCCAATCTTCAATAGCATCTGCTGCTAAGGTAGTACTTTCTAACATGTCTTCCTTTTCTTCAGTTGAAAAGTGCCCAAGGACATGGTTTACCACGGAGCCTTTGCCCTTAGGATGCCCAATTCCTAACTTTATCCGTTGAATTTCTTGGCTGCTTAAGCATTTGATAATATCTTTCATTCCATTATGTCCGCCAGCAGAACCTTTTTTCCTTAAACGTAAACGTCCAACTTCCATATCCATATCATCATAAACCACTAAAAGATCTTCTAAATCTAATTTGTAATAATTCATGAAGCCAGCCACACATTGTCCGGATAAATTCATAAATGTTGTAGGCTTTACTACGAGAACTTTTTCGCCAGCCACTTGCTTTTGAAAATAAACGCCATTAAAAGCCTGCCGATTAAACTCCTCATGACTGCGATAAGCCCATTCATTCACCACAATAAAACCGGCATTATGTCGTGTATTTTCATATTCTTTGCCTGGATTTCCTAACCCTACTACTAACTTCATTTTTAACTCCTTTTCACGCAAGAAAAGCCGTACCCCAAAAAGAAGTACAGATGTTTTCTTCATTTCTATATTTTAATCCATTTTTATAAAAAATCACACCATATAAAAAGCTACCGGGAGTTTCCGATAGCTTTTTATTCGTCCCTTTTCTTATTTTATAAATAAGTGTTAGTGTCGAATGCCTTTGAATTTCTCTCTGAACAATGGACTCACAGATTCATTATTTTGAATCCGAATAATGGCTTCTGCAATCAGTTCTGCCACTGTTACCACTTTAATCTTGTCAATCTTCTTTTCTTCTGGAAGATTGATAGTATCTGTAACTATAATTTCTCGAATATCTGAATTTTGCAACCGCTCAATAGCAGGGCCGGAAAGTACAGGATGGGTACAGCAAACATTCACAGAAGTTGCCCCCGCTTCCATCAAAGCTTTAGAAGCTACTGTAATAGTTCCTGCTGTATCAATGATATCATCAATAATGATGCAGTCCTTACCCCGAACATCTCCAACAATATTCATTACTTCTGCCACATTAGCTCGCGGACGACGTTTATCAATAATAGCTAGAGGCGCGTTAAGGAACTCAGCTAATTTACGCGCACGCGTTACTCCACCGTGGTCAGGAGAAACCACTACAATATCTTTTTCAACATAGTTAGGATTATCTAGGAAATAATTAGCTAATAAGGACGCCCCATAGAGATGATCTACTGGGATATCAAAGAATCCTTGAATTTGTGCTGCATGTAAATCCAAAACAAGCACACGAGTTGCTCCAGTCTTTTCAATCATATTAGCAACTAATTTGGATGTGATCGGCTCCCGTGGTTTTGATTTTCTATCTTGACGAGCATAACCAAAATAAGGAATGACCACATTAATTTGTTCAGCGCTTGCTCGACGGCAAGCATCAATCATAATCAATAACTCCATCAAGTTATCGTTTACGGGCGCTGAGGTAGATTGAATAATGAAGACATGATCCCCACGGATGGATTCTTCAATGTTAATATGAATTTCACCATCACTAAAGTGGTTAACCACAATCTTTCCTAATTCTACTCCCATACATGCCGCAATCTTCTCAGCCAATGGTTCATTGGAATTAAGAGAAAATACTTTTATATCAGACATTATCGTAGGCTCCTCCTAATCAAATAAATACTAAAACGTCTCTAGTATCTATTCTAACATACTTCTACAGGAAGTTGTTCAGGAATTCGATTGATTTTTAGAAATTGGGAGTTTATCCCAATAATTTTCCTTGTTTACCTGTTTGGAGCGTCCTAAAGCCAGCGCCTTAGAAGGCACATCTTTGGTAATTGTAGACCCCGCTGCAATAAAACTATGATCACTGACATTCACTGGTGCCACCAGGTTAGCATTGGAACCGATAAAGCTATGGTCTCCGATTTGACTCCGATATTTCTGAACACCATCATAATTGCAGAAAATAACACCACACGAAACATTAATATCTTCTCCGAGATCAGCATCTCCAATATAAGTGAGGTGGCCGGCTTTGGTATGTTTGCCTAAAGTAGCATTCTTCACTTCCACAAAATTTCCAATATGAACATAATCCTCAAGTTTAGACTTTGGCCGAAGGTGTGCCATTGGTCCAATCGTGACATAATCGCCTACTTGAGACTCTTCAATTTGAGAGGATTGAATAACCACTCCCTGTCCAATTTGACTATCTCTAATTGTCGAATAGGCATCAATAACACAATCCGGTCCAATTGTCGTTTTACCTAAGAGGCGGACATTAGCCTCTAGCACTGTATCTTCTCCAATAACCACTTCTGGATCAATATAAGTAGAAGAGGGATCTACTAAGGTAACTCCTGCTTTCATCCACTTTTCATTATTTCTTTGATAGAAAAGTTGGTTAGCTTTCGCCAAAGCTACACGATCATTTACTCCTAAAGATGCACTAAAATCCTCCATTTGATACGCAGCAATTCGCTCACCCTGTGCTTGAAGAATTCCAATCACATCTGGTAGATAATATTCTCCTTGTGCGTTATCATTGCCTACTTGGTGCAAGCATTCAAAGAGACTTTCATTATCGAATACATAGGTTCCCGTATTAATTTCTGTCACACGTTTCTCTTCTTCTGTCGAATCTTTTTCTTCCACAATTTTTTGAACCAATCCATCTTGGTCGCGAATAATCCGTCCATAACCAAAAGGGTGCTCCGTTTGAGCCGTAAGAATCGTTGCTTTCGCTCCTTCTTCCGCGTGCTTTTGGACTAAAGATTCTAAAACTTCTTGGCTAATTAAAGGCGTATCCCCACAAATCACTAAAGTTGTTCCCTTTTCTCGGCCTAAAAACTGTTCCGCTTGTAAAACCGCATGGCCTGTTCCTAATTGTTCTTCTTGCAGAGCAAACTTCGTCCGTGATCCTAAAACTTTTTTCACTTCTTCAGCTCCGAATCCTACAATCGTTATAACTTTCTCAAATCCCGCTGAAGACACATGATCCAAGACATGTTCAACCATAGGCTTATGAGCCACTTCATGTAACACCTTATATTTTTTGGACTTCATTCTTGTCCCTTTACCTGCAGCTAATATAATAGCAAAACGTTTCATTTCTTGTTCTCCTTTTCATTGGCTAAGTCTTCTCACTTTTTAAAGCGACCTGCCCCTTTATTTTTCTGCTGTCGTTTTCTATTTTTCTTTTTATGCGGTTTTTCCTTACCGAGAAGAACGTTTGGCCTTGCCTTATTTTTCTTTTCTTTTTTCTTTTTCAAGGTTGCTTTTGTTTTGTCAAAAGTCTTCTCTGGTGGGCAATCCCTAAGTTCTCCCTCATACAAGAAATATTCGACGAGAACTTGATCTTTAGGCAATAAATGTTTCAACTCTCGAATAACATGGTCATTATTGACCAAGCTAATAATCGTTCCCGACTTACCCATTCTTGCTGTACGCCCAGCTCGATGAATATAACTTTCTTGATCAGTCGCTAAATCATACTCAATCACATAAGGTAAATGAGGAATATCAATTCCCCGACTGGTCACATCTGTCGTTAGTAAATAAATTAATTTTCCTTGATGAAACGCCTGCATGATCTGTTGACGCTTTTGAGAAGATAAATCACTATGTAACCCTTCGCAAGGAATCCCGTGGTAGGTTAGCTGAGCTTTAATTTTTTCAATATCTGCTTTTGCCCGAACAAAGACTAAGGCTTGCATTCCTTCTAAATGAGCCAATCGTCTGAGCCCGTCTATGCGTTTCCTGACAGGCATTTTTATATAGGTATATTTTCGATTCTGATTAGGGCCAACCTGATTTCTCACGTCAATAACTTCTGTTAAATCCATCACCTGACTTAACTTTTCGCTCTCCTGAACCGTAGCTTGAAAAGCTAAGGTTTGACAGCTTCTTGGTAATCGATCATAGAAAGCTTTCACAAAGCTTAACCGCTCTTCTCCTCCTAGTTGATCCGCTTCATCTAGGACAAAAGCTTTCACTTGATTTAATTTTATTTTTTTCTTATCTGCTAATTCATTTAGCCTTCCGAGCGTTCCGACTATGATCTCTGGCTTATGTTTTAGCTGATCGATTTGCCGTTTGAGATTAGCCCCTCCAACCAATAGCTGAGAATGTAAATTTAAAGGTTTGCTCCACACTTTCACAACCGTTTGAATTTGCCCAGCTAATTCCTGAGTTGGGGCTACGATCACAAGTTGTAAATAATGATTGGCTTCAGTATTTGCTAATAGAGGTAACAAATAAGCTAATGTTTTACCAGTTCCTGTAGGTGAAATGCCTTGAATATTTTCCCCTTGTCGAATAGGGAGATAAGCTTTTTCTTGGATCAAGCTTGCTTTATCAAATCCCTGGCTTTGCCAAATAAGAAGTAATTTTCTCTCATTTTCAGTTAAATTTCCTTGATTTTCTACATTTAAAGGATATCTTGTTTGATTTTCCATAGGTCACCTATCTTTTTAATTTCTAGTAGAGCCCTCTCACTTCATATAGCGACTCTTAAAGGCTTGCCAATCCTTCACGAGGGTAACACACACCATCTCTGAACGATTGTGGAGACGAAATTCCCATTGGGGCTGTCCAATTCCCCGTGAGATAACCATTCCTTTGTAACGGTTTCCTGGCAAGCGATAAACCCCTTCTGTATACGAAGGAAAATAGCCTTGATTGGGAGCATAAAGGCCCCCTATTCCTGGAACTTGAATCTGTCCACCTTGAGCATGACCCGTCAAAACCAGATCTGGAGATTTTTCATCTTGATCATGATAACGAAGGAAGGCTTCCGGATGGTGAGCAAGAAGGATTTTAGGCAAAGCCTCCTGCTCCTTACTTAAGCGAATAAATTTTAAAGGATCTCGCTTCAAAAAATGACGATTCACTTTTTCCATCAAGCCCATGATGGTAATGGAGTCTCCCTGATAGTTCCAAGTAATGGCTTGATCATGCAACATTTTTACCCCGCTTGCTTGTAGACATTCTTCCATAAGCCGAGAATAAGTACTTTGCACTTCATGATCGCCATAGACCATAAAGGTAGGTGCAATAGCCACCAATTCCGAAGCAAAAGCTTTTAATTCTTGAGGATTAAAAGCTAATTCTTGATGAATGAGATTTCCTGTAAGGGCAATCATCCCTGGACATTCTTTTTTCACTTTTCGAATTAATTGAGAGAAAGGAACTCTCTGCTCTGGAAGATTTAAATCTGATAAGTGAACGATTTTTAATCCTTCCATTTGTGAAGGATAAACCGGACTCTCCAAGATATAATGTGTCGATTGCAAGCAATAATTTTGATAATAGTAATACGCCAGCGCCCCGCCTAAGCATAGGGCAGTTTTAACAAGTGACCCTAATCGATGTTTCATAATACCTCCCTCACTTTCGTTCACCAATAAGTCTATTCTAGCATAAGCCGCCCCTTTCGTCCCTAAAAGCTTCCTTGCAAAAGTCTTTTCTAGTCATTTCTTCCGAGCTCTTGGTATAATAAAAGCGTTACAAAGGAAAGGAAGTCACTCATGGCTAGCGAATGGATTGAAAAAAAATTAAAATTACTCCCTAAAAAACCTGGCTGTTATCTCATGAAAGATAAAAATCGGCGTATTATCTATATTGGCAAAGCCAAGAATCTTTTTAATCGCGTGCATTCCTATTTTAAAAGTCATCATACAGGCAAAACTGCACAACTTGTTCAAGAAATTGCTGATTTTGAAATTATTATGACCACTACAAATAAGGAAAGCCTTCTCTTAGAAATCAATCTCATCAAGCGCTACAAACCACATTACAACATCCTATTAAAATACGGGACCATGTATCCTTATCTTAAAATTACTCGAGAAAAAGATCCTCAACTTCTTATCACTTCCAATGTTCAAAAAGATGGTGGCCTTTATTTTGGACCTTATCCTAACATCAACGCGGCCACTGCAACCAGAGATCTCCTCCAAAAGATTTATCCTCTAAGGAAATGTTCAAGAAAGGAAAAAAGAGCTTGCTTTTACTACCATTTGGGACAATGTATTGGCTGCTGTGATCATCCCATTGATCCCAAAACTTACCAAAAACAAATTCAACACATTACTCAATTTTTAAATGGAAATGTGAAAACCATAAAAAAAGATCTTCAACAGAAAATGCAACTAGCTGCTGAAAACCTCCAATTCGAAAGAGCTGCCGACTATAGAGATCAAATCCATTATATTGAACAAACTGTAGAACCGCAAAATATCATGAGTAAGCATTATAATAATCGAGATGTTTTTGCCTATTACTATGATCATGGCTGGATAAGTATTCAAGTCTTTCTCCTCAGACAATTTTCAATTATCAAGCGTAAATCTGCTCTCTTCCCTTGCTATAATACCCCCGAAGAAGAAATGACGACCTACATTGCCCAGTTCTACCATAATTCTTGTCATACTTTACCCAAAGAAATTCTCGTCCCTAAAACGATCGATAAATCTCTACTTAAAGAAGCTCTTAATATTTCTGTCGTCACACCTCAACGTGGAGATAAGCACAAAATGCTCATCCTCGCCCAAGAGAATGCCCAGTTAGCCCATGAGCAAAAATTTAAATTACTAGAAATGAACGAACAAAAAACTCGAGGGGCAGTCCAAGAGCTGAGTCAAGCTCTTAGCTTGCCTTATCTACATACTATTGAAAGTTTTGACTTTTCTAACATCCAAGGGGCCGATAATGTCTGTGGGATGGTTGTTTATGAAGAAGGGAAACCTAAAAAATCCGCTTATCGAAAATTTAAAATCAAATCCTTCCAAGGAGCCAATGAATTTGCAGCTAGCCAAGAAGTTATTCGCAGACGATACAGTCGCCTTCTGAAAGAAAATAAGCCCCTTCCTCACTTAATTTTAATGGACGGAGGAAGTATTGAAGTTCATGCTGCACGTCAAGTATTAAAAGAAGAATTAGGGTTAGAAAGCCTCCCCGTGGCAGGCATGGTTAAAGATGATAAGCATCGCACTTCCTATTTAATTTTTGGAGAAGGCCTCTCTGCTGTCCCGCTGGATCCCAAATCTCAAGCTTTCCATCTCGTACAACGCATTCAAATAGAAGTCGACCGTTACGCTAAAACTTTTCATCGGCAACTTCATAGTAAAAATTCCTTCAAATCGCGTTTAGAAAATCTTCCAGGTGTCGGCCCTAAAACACGTCAAAAAGTATTAAATCACTTTAAAAGTCTTAAAAATATTCGTAATGCTTCCATTAAGGACATTCAATCCTTAGGCATTCCACTAAAACAAGCGACAGCTATTCATGAACTTGCTATCGCATTAACTTCTTCCCAAAAATAAAATCCATCCAGTCGTTTGCTTTTAACGACTAGATGGATTTTTTACATCTCTTCCAAGAAATCTCTACTTCTTGTCATCTTCTTTTTCAAAATCTCCTGGACGAATCAAACTGTTTTTATAATTATCTGCTTGTGCTTTATCTGCACCTAAAATAATCTCTTCAGTGTGTTCAGTTTTCTTAAAATTAGTCCGTTTAGGTGTATTGTATCCATAAGGGTTATAAGGTTGTTTTTCCATAGTTATCTTCTCCTCACTTTTTAATTGATTAACTTGAACATCTCTCTTATCCTGAATGTTCAAAATAGGCTCCACATGCTCAGGCTGTAAAGGCTGTTCAGCTTTTTCAATTTCTGGTTCTTCCGATGGTGCAAATACAGTAGCTGCAGGCTGCACAGGAGTTTGTTGACTTTTATCAAGGACATAGCCAGGATCAACAAAGTCATACTCCTCCTCCTTTTCAAGAATTTTTTTAGGTTCTTCTATTGGCTCTATCTCATCAGGATCTTTGACAGGAACGTAAGAGATCTTTTCTTCTTCTCCCACATCCGACATCACCAAAATCGGATGATCATCTTCTGCTAACTTTTTCCCTGTTTCTGGAGGGGGCGTAAGACTTGTCTTCGTTTCTTCTCCTTCTGTCACATTCCAATCATACAAAGGAGGAATCTCCTGGGGTTTCTTAATTTTTAACGTTTCACTCTCTTTTTCCGATTCAGCTGGTCCAAAGTGTTCCTTAAAGGCTTCCTCTGAAAGCGTATCTTCTTCAACTTTCAAATCCGCTGTTTGTCCCAAGAGCATGCCTGCATCAACAGCTACCGTATCTGCTGTAAATTGTGGTCTCTCTTCTGTGTGATAAAAAGTGGAAAGATCTTTAGCAGGAGCAGCTCCAAATCCTGGATATTTTTCATTCAGAGCAAAAGCATACTGATACGTTAATTCGCGGTAAAAGACAGCTTCAACTGCATAAGATTTCAGCCAATTGAATAAAATATAGAGAAAGGCTATAGCCCCTGTACCTGTCCAAATGCCGATTTCTCCTAGAGAAGATGTTCCCTTCGTCATAAAAATATCCTTTGCTCCAATAATTCCAGCCAATACGCCGGTCACTAAAGCAGCGGGGAGTAGGCGGTACCAAATCCGCCATTTAAATAGTCTCACACGATTACCGGACATCAAACTCCAGCTCATTCTTAAAGCACGGAAGAATCCTGTCTTTCTATTATCATAGCATGGATAAGTCATTAAACTAAAGCCATAATAGAGCCATCCGGAAAACAATCCCACTAAGATCATTACCAAGGCCATAATCGTCAAATACAAGGCATGAATAAGATAATAGGTCCACTGGCCAATTGCTGCACGTCCTGTTGATACAATGACTACAGAATAAAAAGCAAGTAAACAAACAAAAGTCCCTACAAAAATAAAAGTAGCCATATATTGAATAATACCTGATAAAAGAGATAAAAAATAATGACGAATAGGGCGATGTGTGAACGGACTCCACACCGATTTCCAACTAAATTTCCCACTATCTGCCATGTTTAAACTGCCCCAAGTCAAGCCGAAAACTTGCAATTGTGTACATAAAAAGGTCAATACAAAGATGGCTCCTCCCATTATCATGAGATCTTGAGCTGCCCATTGATTCTTAAAAGTAACAAGTAGCGTCCTTAAAAAAGAAGGAGTTTGAACATAAAATTGATCCAAGCTCTGCTCAGGCAAAACGATTTTTACCTTCAACAGTCCCATTATTCCACTTGTTATTCCTAAAATAATCACAGCGTTCAAAAGAACGGCTAGTCCAAATTTTATTTGATTATTCTTTAAACTTTGTCCCGCTCTTCGTTTAATCGTTGCATTGGATAGATCCAAACGATATTGCATAATAAGCCTCCTTATTTTTACTTCTTTTCTATTGTAACAAAAATATTACCCATAAATCGACTTAAATCGCCAATTCTTCCCGTTCTAATTGTAAAACTAATGCCGCTGCATAATTTCTCTCATCTGCAAAGCTCCCATTATGAATATGATAATCAATATTTTGCCGCGTCGTATGATTCATAGCCGCCATCGCAGTGGCATAGCCCTTTTTAAACAAGCCTGTAACTAAATAACTTTCACTAGAGATAGCTTGATGCAAATCTATACATCTTAAAGCCTTTTTCTTTTTAAAATCCATCATTTGGTAATCCTGCAATTTTTCATACGCTTGATAAAATGGAACTTTTAGTAATTCGACAGCTTCCATCTCATCAAACGGCCAATCTTCTTTTATCATTCCATATGACAAAAAGAGTGGGTTTTGAATTTCATATGAAAATCTTAGCGTTCTCTGAATTTCAGACTGTTCATAAAGAATATGGCTCCAACTTTTTAATAGCATATTGGTTAATTGGTCTTCCATATAGTTTGCATTATATAACACTTGAATCGTTTTGAGGTCCTTAGCTTCATCTAAAGCATAGGCTGCATAAACCACCACAGGACTATCCCATAGCTCCTCTTTATCCCATTTTCCATAAGAGATTCCGCCTTTTAAATCTAATGGATACAGGAGTTGTTCTAAAAAGCGATAAGCTAAAAAACTAAGAGAAGTATGATTAAACCCAATTATCCATTGAGTCGACGTCACTTGTTGAGGTGCAATGACAATTCCGGGTTGATAAATCGTTTGGATAATCGAAAAAGCCTTAGGAAGTAAGGCCTTTACTCGCAAATCAGATTTCACTTTGCTCTCTACCATCAAGACACTTATCATCATTTTATCTACTCCCATTCAAGTTGTAAGGTCTCATTTTCCTCCGCAGCATTCTCTAAAAGATCTACCACTCGCTGAGCGGGACAGTCTTGTTCTTGCATGATGTGCTCTCTTCCTTGAATGATAATTTTTAACGGTCGAGAAACACTTGTTAGTTGATCATACAAAGCATCTAAATTATCAACCTCTGCTTTTTGAGACAAAAATATTGGATTAAAAATACAGTACAGATCACTGAAATGATTGAGTGCTTTCCAAGTAACCACTACTGTTCGTTCTTGAGTCACAACGCCACTTCCCTCTGCTAATACAAACGCTTAAAATTCTTATAATGATCTTTAGAGTAATAAATAGCTCCCTTATCTGAATACACAATCCGTTCAGAACCTCTATAGCCCCCATAATAGTTAACATCCGCTTCATGATATTTCTCTTTTACAGGCAGTTCTTCTTGATAATTGCCAAACACGTCTCCACCAATTGTCTTTTTATCTGTCACTTCCCATAAATTTCCAGTTTCACTGTTCCAACCAGCTTTTTTGGCCTGCTTTTTGGTGATATAATTAGGCGGCAATTTTTTATATTCATGCACATATCGGCTGACATGCTCAACATCCCGATAAATTTCCCTATATTGCACCTGCATTTGGGTATTAGCAGAAGGAGTCGGTTGAACAAAATGAAGTCGCCGTCCCGACAATTGAAAAATAACAAATATACTTAAGATAAGTGTTAGGAAAATTAATCCCAGTTTTTTCTTGTTAATGCGAATCATTCCCTTTTCTTTTTTTACATTATACCATGTATTCTCGACTACTGCTTATCTAGCGATTACTTGTTTTTCTCTCCTGCTTAGACTATGTTTATTCTAAAAAATTCGTTATAATGAAAAAAGATTATGAGGTGATCCATTGAAAACTATTACTGTCATCGTACCTTGTTACAACGAAGAATTAACTATTAATCCCTATTTTGCAGCCATGCAGGCTATCGAAGCAGTCTGTCCTGCTTATAGTTTTCATTATTTATTTGTGGACGATGGGTCCACTGATCAAACTTTATCCGTTTTAGAAAAATTATCTTCCAAGCATTCAAACGTTCAATATCTTTCTTTTTCAAGAAACTTTGGCAAAGAAGCCGCACTGGTCGCTGGGCTTACCTATAGTCAAGGAGAGTGGGTGATTACGATGGATGTCGATCTGCAACATCCTCCCCGTCTCATTCCTCTCATGATAAAAGAAATGGAAACGGAACAATATGATATGATTGCTACTCAACGGCAAAACCGCCAAGGGGAAGCTGCTATTCGAGCCTTTTTATCTCATAAATTTTACGAACTTCTCCGACTCATGACAGATATTCCTTTCTGCCAAAATGAAACAGATTTTAGACTCATGGACAAGCCAATCGTTAATAGTCTCCTTGCTCTCCAAGAAGTCCATCGTTTTTCTAAAGGACTTTTTAATTGGGTAGGCTATCGTAAAACTTATCTTTCTTTTCCTAATGAAAAACGAAGCGCTGGAGATAGTAAATGGAATCTTACTTCTCTCTTCACCTATTCTATCGAAGGTATTCTTTCTTTCTCACAAGTTCCTTTAGACATTATAGCCTTTATAGGATTTTTAGTTTTTATACTTTCTATTAGCTATGCTATTTTTTTAGCTATACGAACCCTTCTTTTCGGAAATCCTACCTCTGGATGGACCTCAACAATTGTTGTCATTTTAGCTATGGGAGGCCTACAAATGCTTTCCTTAGGCATCGTTGGCAAATATGTAGGTAAAACTTTTATGGAGAGCAAGAAACGTCCTCTGTATTTTATTCAAAAAACTAACTTAGACCTTTCTTCTCAAAAAGAGCCTAGAAAACTGTAATTTGATGTGACCCCAAAAAGTTAGACTTTTTAAACATAGTAGTTTTATCGACTGCTACGTTTTTCTATGCAGCCGTAAGGCTGATCCGATATTGAACAGGACTCATCCATCCTAGTCGTTCTTTGATTCGTTTTTCGTTATAGTACTTGATATATTTCTCTATGGCGGATTTTAATTCTTCGTAACTGTAATAGATAACCCCATAATAAATTTCTTGTTTTAGTAAGCCAAAAAAGTTTTCCATCACTGAATTATCGTGACAGTTGCCTTTCCTGGACATACTTTGGAAAATTCGTTCTGCCTTTAAGCGATCTGTATAACTTTTCATCTGATAAGCCCAACCCTGATCTGAATGAAAAGTACGACGATGGATTCTATTAGGCGCTATTCGACCATATTTACCTTTATAGGAATTATATTTTCGACTTTTTCTCGTATATGAAGTAACTTGAAGCTTTAATTTTTGCATGAGTCGTTGAATTTTTTCCTTATTGATCAGAAAGCCTTGATTTTTCATCGCAGCGGTCATACGCCGATAGCCGTAATCTCTATTTTCTTGACGAATTTCTATGATTTTTGTTTCAATTTCTTGATCTGGATTTTTTCTATTGAATCTTTTCTGCCAGTACATAAAAGTGGCTTTTGGCATACCTGTATATTTGAGAAGATCTTTCAGTTTGAATTGTCCTCGGAGGCTGTGTATGATGTTAGCTTTTTTTCGTTTTGGTTTCTTCCTCTAAACGCAACCTCCTCAACTCTTTTAAAAAAGCATTCTCTAACTTGGTCCAATATCATTCATCTTCCAACTGTGTAATCCGATCTGTACTCGTATCTACTGAATCTGCCCCATTGGGCGTTTGCCTTTCTTCTCTTTCTTTTCTCTTGTTTGTTTATCCATCGTCGAATTTGACTTTTACTTTTTATTCCATATTGTTTAGCAAGAAATGCGCAGCCACCTTTACCTTCTAAGTAAGCTTGAACAACTTCTTTCTTAAATTGATAACTATACTTTGACATAAAAATGCCGACCTCCAAAGGTTAGATTTTTGGTTTAACTTTTGGGAGTCGGTACAAAACTGTAATTATAGGGCTCTTTTTCCTTTTCATCCCACTCCTTACTCTTATTTAATAAAAATTATCTCATGGCAAGAAAAAACTCGTATAAAAATCAACAAAATGCTGATCTTATACGAGTTTTTTCTTGCACGGCAACGTCCTAGTCTCACAGGGGGAAACCCCCAACTACATTCGGCGCTAAGAAGCTTAACTTCTGTGTTCGGTATGGGAACAGGTGTATCCTTCTTGCTATCGTCACCGCACAATATGAGCCTTATTCGCTCAAAACTGAATCTATAGTCTCTTCCTCTTTGTCATACAACTTTTCCTTTGGATAAGTCCTCGACCGATTAGTATTCGTCCGCTTCACCTATTACTAGGCTTCCACTCCGAACCTATCTACCTGATCGTCTTTCAGGGGTCTTACTCTCTTATTGAGATGGGAAATCTCATCTCGAGGGGGGCTTCACGCTTAGATGCTTTCAGCGCTTATCCCGTCCACACATAGCTACCCAGCTGTGCTCCTGGTGGAACAACTGGTACACCAGCGGTGTGTCCATCCCGGTCCTCTCGTACTAAGGATAGCTCCTCTCAAATTTCCAACGCCCGCGACGGATAGGGACCGAACTGTCTCACGACGTTCTGAACCCAGCTCGCGTACCGCTTTAATGGGCGAACAGCCCAACCCTTGGGACCGACTTCAGCCCCAGGATGCGATGAGCCGACATCGAGGTGCCAAACCTCCCCGTCGATGTGAACTCTTGGGGGAGATAAGCCTGTTATCCCCAGGGTAGCTTTTATCCGTTGAGCGATGGCCCTTCCATGCGGAACCACCGGATCACTAAGCCCGACTTTCGTCCCTGCTCGACTTGTAGGTCTCGCAGTCAAGCTCCCTTCTGCCTTTACACTCTTCGAATGATTTCCAACCATTCTGAGGGAACCTTTGGGCGCCTCCGTTACTCTTTAGGAGGCGACCGCCCCAGTCAAACTGCCCGACTGACACTGTCTCCCGACCAGATTATGGTCGCGGGTTAGAATGGTCATGTCACAAGGGTAGTATCCCACGGGTGCCTCCTTCGAAACTAGCGTCCCGATCTCTTCGGCTCCTACCTATCCTGTACATGTCACACAAACATTCAATATCAACCTACAGTAAAGCTCCATGGGGTCTTTCCGTCCTGTCGCGGGTAACCAGCATCTTCACTGGTACTACAATTTCACCGAGCCTCTCGTTGAGACAGTGCCCAAATCGTTACGCCTTTCGTGCGGGTCAGAACTTACCTGACAAGGAATTTCGCTACCTTAGGACCGTTATAGTTACGGCCGCCGTTTACTGGGGCTTCAATTCAGAGCTTCGCTCGAAAGCTTACCCTTCCTCTTAACCTTCCAGCACCGGGCAGGCGTCAGCCTCTATACGTCATCTTCCGATTTGGCAGAGACCTATGTTTTTGATAAACAGTCGCTTGGGCCTATTCACTGCGGCTGACCTTGCGGTCAGCACCCCTTCTCCCGAAGTTACGGGGTCATTTTGCCGAGTTCCTTAACGAGAGTTCGCTCGCTCACCTTAGTGTTCTCCACTCGACTACCTGTGTCGGTTTGCGGTACGGGTTGCTTTATTCTCACTAGAAACTTTTCTTGACAGTGTGACATCGGCTGCTTCGATACTTGATTTCTCTCCCCGTCACAGCTTGTGTACTCTGTGGCAAGCCTTTCACTCACCATCACACTTACTGCTTGGACGCGTCTTTCCATCTCCGCGCTCAGCTTAGCCTCCTGTGTCCTTCCTTCGCTCAAACAAATAAAACAAGTACAGGAATCTCAACCTGTTGTCCATCGCCTATCCCTTTCGGTCTCGGCTTAGGTCCCGACTTACCCTGGGAGGACGAGCCTTCCCCAGGAAACCTTAGTCATTCGGTGGACGGGATTCTCACCCGTCTTTCGCTACTCATACCGGCATTCTCACTTCTATACGCTCCACTGGTCCTCACGATCCAGCTTCTCTGCCTATAGAACGCTCTCCTACCATCCTCACGGATCCACAGCTTCGGTGTTCAGTTTAGCCCCGGTACATTTTCGGCGCAGGGTCACTCGACTAGTGAGCTATTACGCACTCTTTAAATGATGGCTGCTTCTAAGCCAACATCCTAGTTGTCTGTGCAACCCCACATCCTTTTCCACTTAACTGATACTTTGGGACCTTAGCTGGTGGTCTGGGCTCTTTCCCTTTCGACGACGGATCTTATCACTCGCCGTCTGACTCCTGGACTAAAACTTTTTGGCATTCGGAGTTTATCAGATGTCAGTAATCCTAGATGGACCCCTCGATCAAACAGTGCTCTACCTCCAATAGTCATCATCCAAGGCTAGCCCTAAAGCTATTTCGGAGAGAACCAGCTATCTCCAAGTTCGATTGGAATTTCACCGCTACCCACACGTCATCCCCGCCTTTTTCAACAGACGTGGGTTCGGGCCTCCAGCGTGTTTTACCACACCTTCACCCTGCACATGGGTAGATCACTTGGTTTCGGGTCGACGACAACAAACTTGACGCCCTATTCAGACTCGCTTTCGCTAAGGCTCCGCTTCTTCCGCTTAACCTTGCTTGCTATCGTCACTCGCCGGTCCGTTCTACAAAAAGTACGCCATCACCCTTTAACGGGCTTTGACTGCTTGTAGGCATACGGTTTCAGGTACTCTTTCACTCCCCTCCCGGGGTGCTTTTCACCTTTCCCTCACGGTACTGGTTCACTATCGGTCACTAGGTAGTATTTAGGCTTACCGGATGGTCCCGGTGGATTCCGACGGAATTTCACGTGTACCGCCGTACTCAGGATACTGACAGGCTGCCGCGATCTTTCGCCTACAGGATTTTCACCTTCTTCGATTGATTTTCCCAAATCATTCGGCTAGATCTTGTCATACCTTCCTTCAGTCCTACAACCCCAAAGTGCAAGCACTTTGGTTTGGCCTCTTTCCCGTTCGCTCGCCGCTACTTAGGAAATCGATTTTTCTTTCTTTTCCTATGGCTACTGAGATGTTTCAGTTCACCACGTCTACCACATCATAAGCTATGTATTCACTTACTTGCCATTGTCGATTAAAACAATGAGGTTCCCCCATTCGGAAATCTCCGGATCAAAGCTTACTTACAGCTCCCCGAAGCATATCGGTGTTCGTCCCGTCCTTCATCGGCTCCTAGTGCCAAGGCATTCACCGTACGCCCTTATTCACTTAACCACTGGTTAAGTTGTATGATTGCGAAAAGTTTTTTAAAACTCTTTTTCGGTTTTTACGCTTGGTAAAAATTGGTTTGTTTCCTTATTATCTCCTGGTAGAAATAATAAGGTGGAATTTACTATAGTATTCAGTTTTCAAAGAACAAGTTAAATTTGAGAGTTAGACCTCTCAAAACTAAACAAAGAAAACGCAATGTGTATTCCATAATATCCTTAGAAAGGAGGTGATCCAGCCGCAGGTTCTCCTACGGCTACCTTGTTACGACTTCACCCCAATCACTTGTCCCACCTTCGGCGGCTGGCTCCAAAAGGTTACCTCACCGACTTCGGGTGTTACAAACTCTCGTGGTGTGACGGGCGGTGTGTACAAGACCCGGGAACGTATTCACCGCGGCGTGCTGATCCGCGATTACTAGCGATTCCGGCTTCATGTAGTCGAGTTGCAGACTACAATCCGAACTGAGAATGGCTTTAAGGGATTCGCTGACTCTCGCGAGCTCGCTGCCCGTTGTACCATCCATTGTAGCACGTGTGTAGCCCAAGTCATAAGGGGCATGATGATTTGACGTCATCCCCGCCTTCCTCCGGTTTGTCACCGGCAGTCTTGCTAGAGTGCCCAACTCAATGCTGGCAACTAACAATAGGGGTTGCGCTCGTTGCGGGACTTAACCCAACATCTCACGACACGAGCTGACGACAACCATGCACCACCTGTCACTTTGTCCCCGAAGGGAAAACTCTATCTCCAGAGTGGTCAAAGGATGTCAAGACTTGGTAAGGTTCTTCGCGTTGCTTCGAATTAAACCACATGCTCCACCGCTTGTGCGGGTCCCCGTCAATTCCTTTGAGTTTCAACCTTGCGGTCGTACTCCCCAGGCGGAGCGCTTAATGCGTTAGCTGCGGCACTGAAGGGTGGAAACCCTCCAACACCTAGCGCTCATCGTTTACGGCGTGGACTACCAGGGTATCTAATCCTGTTTGCTACCCACGCTTTCGGGCCTCAGCGTCAGTGACAGACCAGAAAGTCGCTTTCGCCACTGGTGTTCTTCCATATATCTACGCATTCCACCGCTACACATGGAGTTCCACTTTCCTCTTCTGTACTCAAGCTTCCCAGTTTCCAATGCACTTCCACGGTTAAGCCGTGGGCTTTCACATCAGACTTAAGAAGCAGCCTGCGCCCCCTTTACGCCCAATAAATCCGGACAACGCTTGCCACCTACGTATTACCGCGGCTGCTGGCACGTAGTTAGCCGTGGCTTTCTGGTAAGATACCGTCAAGACTGTAGCAGTTACTCTACAATTTGTTCTTCTCTTACAACAGAGTTTTACGATCCGAAAACCTTCTTCACTCACGCGGCGTTGCTCCGTCAGACTTGCGTCCATTGCGGAAGATTCCCTACTGCTGCCTCCCGTAGGAGTTTGGGCCGTGTCTCAGTCCCAATGTGGCCGATTACCCTCTCAGGTCGGCTATGCATCATCACCTTGGTGAGCCGTTACCTCGCCAACTAGTTAATGCACCGCAAGGCCATCGATAAGTGATAGCAGAGCCATCTTTCTAAGTTTGTTCATGCGAACAAACTTCCTATGCGGTATTAGCACCCGTTTCCGGATGTTGTCCCCCGCTTATCGGTAGGTTCCTTACGTGTTACTCACCCGTCCGCCGCTAACTTTGAAAGTGCAAGCACTTTCTCTGTTCGCTCGACTTGCATGTATTAGGCACGCCGCCAGCGTTCGTCCTGAGCCAGGATCAAACTCTCATGAAAGAATTCATGAACTGTTCTTAGCTCATTTTGCTGACTTGTTTGAGTCTAGTCTAGACTTATTGCTTGAATTGTTGATTTAGTTATTTCTAACTATCCCTACACATTTGGTTCGTCTTCTTTGTTCAGTTTTCAAAGGTCTATCTTTCAGTTGCTGTTTAACAGCGACCCAATTATGTTATCACATCTCATTTTAGATGTCAACATATTTTTGAAACTTTTTTGCTGCTTATCAGAAGCAAGTGGCTTTGAGTCACTTGAAACGATTAATCAGCAAGAAACATTTTATCACGTTTTATCCTGTTTTGTCAAATACTTTTTGATAATTTTCAAAAATTTTCAAATTTCTTTTCAAAAGGAACAAATATTGATAAGGTTGTTTGCAAAAACAACTTTAATAGAATACCAGTTAACTAAACATTTGTCAACTTTATTTACGAGCAGCCTTTTGACAAGTTCGAGCACAGGCAGTGCGCTATGTTATAATATAAAAGAAGGCTAACAAGGAGGTTGAAATTATGCAAGTTCAGTTTACAGTATTATCCCATCAACTCGCTAATTATGTAGGATCAGGTTCTTTACCTGTCTTATCTACACCGTGGCTAGTAGCATTTGTAGAAAACGCTGCGGTTCGTTTTCTGCGCGATCAATTAGAAGATAACGAAACGACAGTGGGGGCGCATGTCGAATTAGATCATCTGGCTCCTAGTTTGGAAGGAGAAGATATTATCGTTAACATTGAATTGGTCCAACATAAAAAGCGGTTTTATGAATTTAGTTTCGAAGCTACCTGTCAGGGCAAGTTAATCGGTAAAGGGCGTCATTGCCGGGTTAAAGTAGACAGTCAATCATTTATGACTCACGCAAAAAGCAAAAGCTAATTGGCAAAGGGCTAAATTCTCTCTTAATCTAAAAATAAAAAAAGCAGCAATTCTCTTTTAGAAATTGCTGCTTTTTAGCATATTCAGTATTTTTCTAATCGTCCAAATCTGCTGGGGCCTCTATTGGCTCATAATGCACTTGAATTTCTCGAATTCGTCCACCTTCTACTAAGGTAGTCGTCAACCGATAATTATCAATCTGCACGCTTTCCTGACTGTCATCATCTGGAAAATGGGTCAAGATCTCAATCATCACACCCGCAATGGTGTCTGAATCATCCGATGTAATTCCCGTATTAAAGAGTTCATTAAACTTGTCAATTGGCATCGAGCCATCGACAATATAAGTCTCATCATTTATTTTTTGATAATTAACAGATAATTCATCATATTCATCTTCAATATCACCAACAATAACCTCGATAAGGTCCTCTAAAGTAACAATCCCTACAACTCCACCATACTCGTCCTTTAAAATTGCCATGTGTTGATGGTGGCGTTTGAATTGGAGCAAGAGGTCATCTGTATAGACCGTTTCTGGCGCAAAATAGGGATCTCTCATAATATTCTCCATACAAATATTTTCGAAACCTACTCGATCAGCTTCTCTCAAAACATCCTTTGAATGAATGACCCCTAGAATCTCATCTTTGTCTCCTTTGTAGACAGGTATTCTAGAATATTGAGAAGTTAGAAGTTGTTCAAGATTTTCTTTTCGATCATCTTCAATATCAATCATAAAGGTATCTGTTCGGGGGACCATCACTCCCTTAGCCAACTTAGAATCTAAAGAGAGAACCCCTTGCATCATGCGAAATTCATCCATATCGATAATTCCGTCATTTCTTCCGCTTTCAATAAGCGTGCGCATTTCAGCCCGCGTTAAGCGCTCTTCTTTTTTTGTAAAATCCATCGGCGCTAAGGCTTTTAATAAGTCCGTTGACTTAGTCAATAACCAAACAAAAGGAGCGAACAACTTATTCAAAAAAGTAATCAAACCAGCAGACATCAAGCAATACTTTTCTGGAAATTGAATAGCTATTTGTTTTGGAAATAATTCACCATAAACTAAAGAAATATAAGAAAGTACCAAAGTAACAATAGCAGTCGCTACCATCTCACCCGCAGGAATATTGGTCAAATAAGGGGTCAAATACCCCACAAAAGTATTCGCCGCTGAAGCGGAAGATAAGAATCCTGCAAAGGTAATTCCCACTTGAATCGTAGATAAAAGCGCATCAGACTGCTTTAACAGTACTACCACTTTTTGGGCACGACGATTACCTTCTTCTGCTAATTGATTAATCTTCGCTTGGTTTACAGAAACAAAAGCCATTTCTGCTCCTGCTAAAAAAGCGTTAATTAATGTCAAAACAAGTATCAAAACAATTTGTCCGTAAACCGACGAGGCTCCCGGGTCTTCCATATATACATTTCTCCTTCAATCTTTAATATTTATATATTTGTCTTCCAGTATACCAGGTTAACAGAATTCTTGGCAAGAAGCCCTAAATATTTTTAACAAGAAAGTCGTCTTCCAAGCTTTATATACTAGTCATTCCGCTTTAAAAATAATATTAAGGATTTTCCTGGTCCTCTAAGATGACAAAAGCTGCCGCATAAGCGGCCGTATGCGTAATCGATACAAAGGCCGCCCCCTCCCAGAGATCAGTACAGATATACGGACGATCTTTTTCATCTGATAAAATCTCTATATCATGAAAGCCTACTTTCAAGCCGATCCCTGTCCCCGTTGCTTTCGTAAAAGCTTCTTTTGCAGCCCATCGACCTGCTAAAAATTCCAATTGTCCTTTTTTTGTTTTCCGTTTTTTTAGAAGCTTTAATTCGGATTCTGTCAATACTCTTTCTGGAAAATCAGCGTGTTTTAAGCAGGCTTCTTTCAGTCGAGCAATCTCTACTAAATCCGTTCCAATTCCTTGAATCATCGGCTTCTCCTTAGCGAATAGTGAACGAAGTATTCACTTTTTCTTTTTTGGAGTGTGTTTTACGTTGGTGAGGACGTTCATTACGGCCCGTCCGCTTAGATCCACGTTCTCCATGTCTTCGAGAAGAATGGCCTTTTTTATTCTCTAGACGTTTCCGTTTTTCCCCTGATCGTGAATGCTCACTTCCTCTTTGCCCACGTTCTACACTGACTGGATTCTTCCGCTTCCGCATTGGTTTCATCTGGCTTCTTACTAAAGCAAAAGCTAATTGTCCAGCCGTGTAATTACCCGTTAGATAATCAACCACTTCTTGACAATCTTCTTCGTCATTTCGTTCCATCAATGTTTTAATTTTATCAATCGATTGTTTCATTTGTCCGCTAAACGCTTCTTGAGCCGTAGGTGGACGTAAAGGCGACATTTTTTTCCGGGTTAAATTTTCAATAGTTCTCAAGAAGCCCATTTCATAAGAAGTAACAAAGGTAATGGACATTCCTTCATTCCCTGCGCGTCCAGTTCGACCGATCCGGTGAACATAAGATTCTGGATCTTGAGGGATATCATAATTATAGACATGGGTCACATCTGATATGTCTAAACCTCTAGCAGCTACGTCTGTTGCAACTAAAAGTTCCAAAGTCCCTTCTTTAAACATTTTAATGACATCTGAACGTTTTTCCTGACTAAGATCTCCGTGAATACCCGCTGCTTGATATCCACATTCCAATAAGCCGTGAGCAATTTCGTCCACTCTTCGCTTAGTTCGTGCAAATATAATAGCACGTTTGGCACGATTAACATCAATAAAGCGTGTCAGGACATCAAATTTTTCGCTTTCTTTGCATTTGGTAAAATACTGATCAATGGTTGTTGCGGTCACTTCTTTAGCAGCTATTTTTACTGTTACAGGCTCCTTCATAAAGTGTTTTCCAATCGATTGAATAGCTTTGGGCATAGTAGCAGAAAAAAGAAGGGTCTGACGTTCTGTTGGCGTAGCTGCAATAATTTTTTCGATATCCGCGATAAAGCCCATGTTTAACATTTCATCTGCTTCATCTAGAACCAGCGTTTCAACGCGGCCTAATTTTAAAACTTTACGACTCATTAAATCAAGAAGGCGTCCCGGCGTCCCTACGACCACTTGCGTTCCTTTCTTCAATTGAAAAATTTGGCGGCGAATATCTGCGCCTCCATAAACAGTGACCACTCGAATTCCCTTTAAGTGTCCTAATCGATAAAGCTCACGTCCCGTTTGAATAGCTAATTCTCTAGTAGGCGATAAAACTAAAGCCTGAACGCCTTCTTTTGCTAAATCTAATTTTTGTAACAGAGGGAGACCGAATGCTGCTGTTTTTCCTGTCCCTGTTTGGGCTTGACCTAGAACATCTCTCCCTTCTAGTCCATAAGGAATGGTTTGTTCTTGAATAGGGCTCGCTTCCTCAAAGCCCATTTCACACACTCCTTGGAGTAATTCTTTTTGTAAATGGAATGATTCAAACTTCATGAATAATATTATTCCTCCTCATACTCTTATTAAAAAAGAGTCCCCCTCATAAGGCGAACTCTAGATCGTTTATCCTTTTCTATGATTCCGTACTCAGTATAACACTAAAAGCCTTCTAAAAGCGACTCTAACGCATTCACTTCTTTAGAGTGTATGGCTTTCTTGACTTAAATCATCGACGACTTCTTGTAGTCCTACACTATGACTAGCCTTGAGTAAAATTTGATCTTGCTCTTGAATATGCTCTTTCAAAGTCGTTATCAAGGCCTGTTTATCCTCTTCAAAATAATAAAGATTTTCTTCGGGATAACCTTGTTTAAGCAAGGCGTCCTTTAATGGTCGAATTTCTTGGCCTAATAAGTAGACTTCCGCCACTTGCTCTTTAGTAATTTCTTGGCTGATAGAGGCATGCATTTCTGCACTATATTCTCCTAGTTCAAGCATGTCACCCAAAACCAAGATTTTTCGACTATCAGCTCCCTCTTTCGGCAAACGAACAAAATTATGAACGACTGCTCGCATCGCACTCGGATTCGCATTGTAAGTGTCGTTAAAGAGCTGACAATTCTTTATTCCCTTTAGCCATTGATTACGTTGAGAAGACATTTCAAAATGACAAATAGTATCTTTAACTTGTTCAACGGCAACTCCTTGACTATAGGCTACTCCACAGGCCATCAAAGCATTTTTCACATTATAATCTCCAATAACAGGAATCGTTAACATTAATTGGGGGGAAAGATTGGTAGTAAAAGAAGTCGATAAAACTTCTCGAGTAATATTTTGGGCATAGAGGTCAAACGAATCGTCTAACCCTACTCGAATTTTATGGAAGTCCGTTCTTTCTTTCACTCTTTCCTCAATAAGCGGTTCATCTCCTGGATAGATAAAAGTACCTTCAGGTTTTAACCCCTCTAAAATTTCTAACTTCGCCTTTGCAATATTTTCGCGAGAGCCTAAAAATTCAATGTGACTTTCTCCAATTAAAGTAATAATAGCCACATCTAAAGGACAAATAGAAACTAAGTGACGAATCTCGCCAAAGCCTTGCATTCCCATTTCAACCACTAGATAATCGGTATCTTCTGGCATGGTTAAAATCGTGTAAGGCACACCGATTTCATTGTTGAAATTTTCTTTTGTCTTGTGCACATTAAAAGCAGCGCTTAATCCCGCAGCCGTCATATCTTTTGTGGTCGTCTTTCCAGCGCTTCCTGTAATTCCCACTACTTTAGGATGAATCAATTGAAGATAATATTTAGCTAGATTGCAAAAAGCCTGATAGGTATCTTCAACTTGAATAACAGGAATAGTGGTAGGGGCATCCTCTGGAGCATTGGCCCAAAAAGTTGCCGCAGCTCCTCTTTGAATAGCATCTTCAACAAAGTCATGCCCATCACGCTGTGCCTTTAATGGAATAAACAAGGCGCCCGGTTCAACATCCTTTGAATTAAAAGCTACGGAAGAGATCTTCTCATCTCTCGCCGTTGAAGTATAATCCAAAGCGCCAACCGCGCGAACAATTTCCTTAATAGCTAACGGTTTCATTTTCTGTTTGATCATTTTTTAATCCTCGATAGGTTTCATAACGTTCCAAAGCTAAAGTAATCAATTCTTCTAAAAGTTGATCATAAGGTTTTCCTGTTGCTTCCCACAATAAAGGATACATACTCCATTGAGTAAAGCCTGGCATAGTATTTACTTCATTGATATAAATATCATTATTATAAGTCACAAAGAAATCTACCCGAGTCAATCCGGAAGAATCGATCGCCAGATAGGCCTTCTTTGCATATTCTCGAATTTTATCTGTAATTTCACCAGGTAAGTCAGCTGGAATGCCTAATTGAACTGTATTGTTGATATATTTTTCTTTGTAATCATAGAATTTTTGAGATTTAAGGATCTCTCCCGGAACAGAAGTTTCTACCTTATCATTTCCTAATACGGCTACTTCTACTTCTCTTGCATCTACTCCTTGTTCTACTAAGACACGACGGTCATAGCGAAAGGCTTCTTCAATCGCAGCAATTAATTCTTCTTGATTTTCTGCCCGATTAATTCCAACGCTTGATCCTAAATTTGCTGGTTTAACAAACATAGGATACACGATTTTCCCTTCAATTCGTGTTAATGTTTTTGCACGTTCCTGTTTCCAATCAAAAATCGTTAACGGGGTAAAAGGAACCTGCGGAATCTGAGCTTCTTGGAAAAGATGTTTTGAAATAATTTTGTCCATTCCAACAGCGCTAGCTAAAACGCCTGCTCCGATATAAGGAATATGTAAGCTTTCAAATAAGCCTTGAATCTTCCCATCTTCCCCATTTGGTCCATGTAAAGCTGGAAAAGCTATCTTGCCTTCACATAACACTTGACTTGGATTAACTTCTTCAGAATGCGTTGCTCTCGTGCCATCAAAATCCAAACGAATATCTTCTTGAGGAGCTGCCGTAATAGACGCACCACAGAACCATTTCCCTTCATGGGTAATATATACAGGTGTCACTTGATATTTTTCATAATTAATATGTCGAATAATTGATTGTGCAGTTAGAATGGATACTTCATGCTCAGCACTTTGTCCGCCATAGAGTAAGACAATTTCCATAATTAACCTCCAAAAATAGCATTGCTAGAGTGATCGCTTAAAACCCACTCTCCTTGACGAGAGTAAGTAATGGTAGCCATTAATTTTGCATGCGTTAATTGACGCATTGTTTCATCCACTTGATCTTCCGCTAAATAAACAGGAATATGCATCCCCGTTTTATCGGTTGCATAGGCCTGCGAAAAATCAAAAATAACGCCTTCGTACAAAAGATGCAAGAGAGATTTTATAAAATCCACACTCGGCTCTTGAATCTTCTGCTTAGGCATCGCCACTTGATTCAAGAAAAAAATGGATCTTTTCTCGGGACGTCGTTGTAACTGAAGACACCGCTTAAACGATAAAGCAAGCTGATAATAAAACTCATTAATATAACGATAGTAAATTTTTACCAATTGGTTTTCCATTGGTAAGCAAACATAATTATTTTGCAATTTATAAAAGAAAGGGGAATGCCAATGCCGATTAGCATGTGCCAAATAAAGCATCTCTGCAATTTCACCAGGCGTCAATTGATGAAATAATTCTTGCGAATCATAATCCACCCACTTCACCGTTGGGAGCGGTAAAAATTCTTGACTATTAATGAAATCACCCACACTTTTTTCGCCTCGAATAACTTCAAAACGTGTGTAATCATCAAAAGATCCTTGTGCTTTAGCTCCTGACAACAACACAATATTTCTAGGCAGCTTTTTCATGGCTTTGGTTAAGAATTTAAGACCCACCCCTCGCGTTGTCACATGATTACTTGTTGGATCAAGCAAGACATACAGATAGTTTGACATCAAAAAGCTCCCTCCTTCATATACTTTACTATTCTACCAAACTTTAAGTCTAAACGAAAATCTTTTTATAAAAGGTTTTTAGATTCTTTACCTTTTCCATAAAAAAACTTTCTTCTCAAAGAATGAAGAGAGTCTCCTTCTTATTTAAAATAATCTAATATTTCTTTAGGTGCTTCCCCAATTGGCATCTTATCGACCAATCGTCCTTGTACAATATAACGTTGAGCAGTAGATGTGGACTCCCCACACGTCACTAAAGTCACTATAGGTTCTTTCCATTTCATCTCTACTAAATCCACTCGTGAAGGATCTGTATACTCTGCAAAATACGTTTCATATACATAGATCGTATCCAAGTCCGTAAGATAGATCATGTCCCCCTTTTTCGTATTGCCAACCATCGGAGACAGTAAAAGGCCAGGAGCGATAGCGTCCATATTGTGGCTGGCTAAAGGATAGTTATTCTTTCCCATTTGCTGATCTGGATAAAAAGTCCCCGCTCCACTCAATAGAACAGCTTCGCTTAATCCATTCATCACAGAAACCGAGATCTTTTGTTCAGGCATCGCTAAAGCTCCAATAACTTGAACATTATCGTGCCCCTCCCGAATTCGTTTGCGCGCAGCATCAACCATTTCCGGTGTCACCATCGTTACCTGATTAGGATCATAGTTAGCAGATTTATCCGCCTGATTAGCTTCAATATCTTCACGTCTTAACCTCGTAATCGAAAATTCTCTTTGGTTCAAATAGACTTGAATAGCCGGTACATAATGCCAAATTACGCAAGCTAAACCAACAACAATTAAAGCTATTCCAAAAAGACGTCTCCAATCTATTTTTTTCATGGTTTTCCTCCGTTATTACTTCATTTTTATTTTATTATTGCCTACCCCTACTCATTTATCAAGAGTATTACACTATAAGAATTTATAAAAAGCACTTTTCCAAAGGAAAAGTGCTTTGATTGCTTGTATACAATAAATCGTTTTACCAAGCCAATTATTTGGCAAAGCCATATTTCTTGTTGAAACGATCCACACGTCCGTCGGCTTGCGTGAATTTTTGACGGCCTGTATAGAAAGGATGAGAATCTGAAGAAATTTCTACACGGATAAGTGGGTAGGTGTTTCCGTCTTCCCATTCAATAGTCTCAGCAGAAGTCTTAGTTGACCCTGATAAGAACTTATAGCCAGTTGAAGTATCCATAAACACAACTTTTTGGTAATCTGGATGAATGCCTTGTTTCATAGCGTATATACTCTCCTTTGCGCCCTGAGTTTTAAATTCCCAGAGATTATTTTTACATAACGGAGCTATTTTAGCACACATTTTTTTAGACTTCAAGATTTTTTATTTTATTTTCTAAAAGTCCTTAAAAAAAGGTCCTCTTCATGATTCGATTTATAAACTTCATCGCCATATAGCGTTCATATCTAGGGCTGACCGCTTGAATAGACCCCGTAAAATGAATCACTTGCTGATAACCTTTTTCAACAATCAATTGAGCTAACTCTTCTGTTCGCATTAAATTGTCTGATTGAACAACCAGCCAAGAACTTTGTTTTAATGATCGATCTAAAAGAGTAACAGGAAAAGAACGATTAATTAAAAGATCATAATCTGAAATGTCCGATAAGACAGGCTGTAAAATTAAAGCATCAATGTTATACTTCAAAAGGCTTTGAATAGCCCTTCTTTCCTCTCTTTTTAAATTCTAATAATTCAAAAAGAGTAATTGATAATCAGTTTCCTTCAATTCATCAAACATCGCTTGAATAACATAAGCGGTATAGAGAGTTCCAATATCTGCTACAACCACTCCTATTAAGTTTGAGCGATCAGATTTTAATAATTGAGCTTGTCTATTCGGATAATAGCCTTTTGAATTTTTGACTTCGTCTCTGTACTCATTTTCCCATAGTTTCCATTAATATAACGAGAAATAATAGTTTTAGAGACTCCTACAACTTGTGCTACATCTTTTATAGTGACTGTCTTTCCCACGACATCACACCTTTCTGTCGATGGTTTCGCTGTAGGCGCTTCCAAAAAAGCAGTCAACCAGTTATCCTATTTTTTGATTTTATTTTTAAAAATAATTCCTTTTTGCTCAAATTTTTCCAAAAAAATAGAGTTGATACGTGCTCAACTCTATTTTTTGAAAATTTTAACTAAAAAACTATACACTCGCCGAATGCGCTTATTTTTTTCCCTTCTTGACTAAAATCTTTTCTATCAATTCTTGATTAGAGACTATACTCTCAAAAGTCATCAAAAGTTGTCGTGTGTCTTCTTTCAAATTTCCTGTCATTAATTGGCGCAAATTATATGCAGCTTCCAAAGTTTGAGTATCTAACAAAAGATCTTCTTTTCGCGTTCCGGACTTATTAACATCAATAGCTGGAAAAATACGACTTTGAGCAAGAGATCGGTCTAAATGAAGTTCCATATTACCCGTTCCTTTAAATTCTTCATAAATAACTTCATCTGCTTTTGAATCGGTTTGAATCAGCGCAGTCGCTAAAATCGTTAGACTCCCTCCTCCTTCAATATTCCGTGCAGAGCCAAAAATCTTTTTAGGTCCATTTAAAGCCACAGGATCCAGCCCGCCAGACATAGTACGTCCAGATGGAGGCTCTACATTATTGTAAGCACGAACCAATCGCGTCAAGGAATCTATCAAAACTACAACATCTTGCTTATCTTCAACCAATCTTTTAGCCCGTTCGATCACTAACTCTGCAACCTGAATGTGATTCCTAGGATGTTGATCAAAAGTCGAAGCCACAACTTCTGCCTGCACATTCCGTTCAAAATCAGTAACTTCTTCTGGGCGCTCATCAATGAGGAGAACAATGAGCACTACTTCCGGATAGTTAGTTGCAATCGCATTGGCTACTTGCTTCAATAATACAGTTTTCCCTGCTTTAGGTGGAGCGGCAATTAAGCCTCTTTGACCAAAACCGATAGGAGATAACAAATCAATCATACGAAGAGAAAGCTTATCCGCATCCGTTTCTAATTTCATTAAGCGATCAGGATAAATAGGCGTTAAAGCTGGAAAATGGTCCCTTTCTTTGGCTAATTCAGGATCTTTGCCATTGACCGTAGCAATCTGTAATAAGCCATTTCTTCTCTCCCGCTCTTTTGGTGGACGAGCTAAGCCTTTTATCAAATCTCCATTCCGAAGTCCAAATCGGTTAATCTGTGTCGAAGAAATATAAATATCTTCTTGACTCGCAGAATAATTAATAGGGTACAAGAACCCAAATTCTGGACCTGTGATATCTAATACCCCTTCCACTGGAAAATAACCCTTGCTTTCCCCTTGCGCACGAACAACCGCTAAAGAAAGTTCCTTTTTAGTCATTTTAGAATAATTGGGAATTTTGTACTGACGGGCGTAGGTATAAATTTGTTTTAGCGTTTGTTCTGATAAGCTGGCTAAGGTGACAACTTCATCCTTTTCATAAGTTTTACCTTCTTTTTTTGCCATTCTCTCTATCCTTTCGCTCGTTTAATTATTCTTCTACTAATTGAATTTTAGCTCCTAGCTTTTGTAATTTTCCACAAATGTTATCATAACCTCTTAGAATATGTTCTGCTCCATAAAGTTCCGTCGTGCCTTCTGCATAAAGTGCCGCATTAATCAAACAAGCGCCTGCTCTTAGATCAGAGGCCTTTACTCTCGCGCCCGTTAACTTCTTAGCTCCCTTAATATAGATCGTATCATCAATCACTTCAATATCTGCACCCATGCGTCTCAATTCTGGGACATGTTTGACACGTTTAGGATAAATAGTATCTTCAATACTTCCACTTCCTACCGAAGAGATGAGGAGAGGGGTTATAGGTTGTTGGAGATCTGTTGCAAAACCAGGATAGGCCATTGTCTTTATGTTTACCATCTTAAGATCTCCTTGCCGAGGATGAACATAAATTTTGTCTTCAAAGATATCCATCTTGACACTCATTTCGCCCATTTTAGCGACTAGGCCTTCGATATGTTCAAAAATAACATTTTTAACACAAACCCCTTCACCAATCAAAGCTGCTGCCGCTAAATAAGTTCCTGCTTCAATACGATCAGGAATAATTTGATGGCTAACCCCATGTAAATGTTCTACGCCTTCAATTCGAATAGTAGAAGTTCCCACGCCTTTTATGTTCGCTCCCATTTTATTTAAAAAGCTCGCAACATCGATAATTTCTGGTTCTCTTGCTGCATTTTCAATAATAGTCGTTCCCTTGGCTTTCACTGCAGCTAACATGATATTAATGGTAGCGCCTACACTCACAATATCCAAATAAATTTCTGCCCCATGAAGTCCGTTAGGGGTAGAGAGATGAATAGCTCCATCCTTTGTTTCTACTTTTGCGCCTAAAGCTTCAAAGCCTTTAATATGTAGGTCAATTGGACGTGGGCCCAAAGAACATCCTCCAGGGAGTCCCACAACGCCTTCTCCATATTTAGCCAACAAAGCGCCCATAAAATAATAAGAAGCGCGTAAACTATGAATTTTCCCTTCAGGCATAGGAATATTCTCCATGTTGGATGGGTCAATTTTTAGAAGATTTCCTTCGAACTCTGTCTTCACATTGAAGTCTTGCAAAATAGCAATTAAAGCATCGACATCATCAATAGCAGGAACTCCTTCCAAAGTAAGAGGAGAATCAGCCAGTACAGCTGCCGGAATCAAAGCTACTGTACTGTTTTTTGCACCACTAACAACAACTTCTCCTCTTAATGGATGATTGCCCTCAATAATAAAGTTTTTCATGTAACGATTAGGTTCCTTTCAAAATACTTACTCCCAAGATTGCCGAGTATGACTTACCGAATGTCATTCAATATTATAACATAAGGCCTTTTTTTGTCCTACTTTCAATCAATTAATCAGCTTATTATACCTAAAAAAAGAAGAGATAACCACTAGACTTGCATAGTAAGGAAGAATTATTACAATCTCCTTAAGAATTAGGACAACTTTCTTCCCACCAAAAACGAAAAAGCTACATCTTAATGATGCAGCTCGCTTCTTTGAATACTTACACAGGAAACATAGACATCCTTATGTTCTCTTTTAGAAGTCGTCTTCACTGGATTCTTCTAAGTCGTCTTCACTAATAATAGTAAGATCTCCTTCTAAGCCATCCTCTAAAGCTTCTTCAGGAGCGTCATCGCCTAATTCTTCAAGATCCATTTTGTAATCTTTTAATTCATTATCTTCTTCATCATCGCTATCCTCATCCATAGCTTCTCTACCTTCGTTATAATCTTCGTCGTAGTCATCATCGTTGTAATCAATCATGTCCTCGTTAAACGCATTTGCTTTCTTACGACGTTTCGCCTTATGTTGAGCTTTTAAATCATCATCATCGATAGAGGCTACGATAGCTTCGTTAATCGCATCAATCGCATACCAAGCTCTGAGTCCCCATCTATTTTCACCTAACGAAATAAAACTTCCATCTGTATTCAATTCTGTATAAAAAGTTACCATCTGCTCAGCAATTTGATCATCACTTAAACTTAAATAATTTTGAATTTCAGCTAATAAGTCATTAAAATCATATACTTGATTACTTTCTGCCAAAATTTCATAAGCGACTTCAATCATTGATAACTCATTTTTATTTTGATGATCTAGACGTGCTAAATTCACTCCACCGTCATCCTTTCAAAAAATCTTTATTCTCTATAAAGGTACTCTACCTATTCTACACTACTTCACGCCAATATTGCAATTCTAATTGATACTTCCCAATGGCTTTCTTATAGGGATCCGATAAATCATATTGGCAAACTACCCTTCCTTGTCCTTCGTCCCCCTCTACTTCCAAAGCATTTAATCGACTTTGCAAGGCTAATTGTCCAACCCCAGCTAAAGCGTAAGTAAAGGTCTGATCTTTCCCTAAAACCAATGGTAATTTTAATTTCCCCATATTATTACTTCGAACAATTTCTGCAGATTGCTTGTCTTTAGCTAATTTCATCCGAATGTCATGTTTCCCACTCGCATCTTCCATTTCAAAAGTCAAAAAAATAGCTTGCTCATGGATATAAATCGTTCCAAGGCTTGAAAAAGGAATCACTTCTTGTTCCTCATCTTGACGAATCTGATTTTTCCCTACTATTTTAACACGTTCTTTAATAACTTCCATTCTTTCCTCCTTGTCTCATGGCAAAATCCTTCCCTTTCTACACGTGTTTCTTCTCACTTTATGCTATACTTATGTACGAATATTATAAGGAGGTTGCTCATGCTTTTTCAAGATTATTTTACACCCTTTAAAACGCTAGAGGTGGGAGAAATTACTGCCCATTATTCCCACTTAACACCCCATCTTCCTTTTGCCATTGATGATTACCTATTAACCGCTATGAATAAAAGAGACATTCCTTATCGCCTCATTCTTCACACTTGGCCTACAGATCCAGAAATTATTTTAGGCATGCAAGATACCCGCTTACCTTCTCTCCCTATCGCCTTAGAGTGGCTAAAACAAAATACCCCCTATCAAGTAGTTGTTAGACCGGCTGGCGGATTAGCTGTTATTAGTGAGCCAGGCGTAGTGAACTATACCTTATTAATGCTTCCAGGCAAAAAACGGCCAACTATAGATGAGGCTTATCAACTTATGGTAGATCTCTTTCAAACACTCCTCAAGCCTTTCGGTCAAATTCTTACTCCAGGTGAAGTCACCCATTCTTATTGCCCAGGGAAATTTGATGTATCTCTCAACGGCAAAAAAATTGCCGGCATTGCACAAAGACGAATCGGACAAGCAATCGGTATCTATATTTATCTCTCTCTAAACGGCGATCAAACCTTTCGCGGGCAAACTGTTCAAACCTTTTATAAGCTCGGTCGAAGCGACCAGGTAGAAAACTCTCCTTATCCACAAATTTTCCCGGACTCCATGTCCAATCTAGGAGACACTATTCCTTCTCTTGCCCAAAGTGACGCAGTGACAGAAGGACTCCTCTCTATTCTTGATAAAGAAGTGAACCACACCATTACGAGTATTGATTTAAACAGCTTGAGTAAAGAGGGCATCCAAACTCAGTTATCTCGCATGAATAAGAGAAATGAACGTCTCTTCCCTGAAAGGTTGTGATTTTATGACATTAGTAACTCCTATCCCTCGTGATCGCGAAAAAGTTTTTCGAGACCCGGTGCACGGACATATTCATATCCAAGATTCCATTATTCTCGACCTCATTAATACTCGCGAATTTCAACGTTTGCGTCGAATTAATCAACTTGGAACAACGAGCTTTACTTTCCACGGAGCCGTCCATAATCGTTTTGCGCATTGTTTAGGCGTCTATGAAATCGCTCGGCGGATCGCGGATATGTTCAATTATTCTTACCCAAATCAAATGCCTGGAGATGGTTTATGGGACAATAAAGAACGTCTCGTCCTTATCTGCTCCGCCCTCCTTCACGATGTCGGTCACGGGGCTTTTTCCCATACCTTTGAAAAGTTATTCGACACAGACCATGAAGCCATCACGCGTCAACTGATCACTTCTCCAGATACTGAAATTAACCGAATTTTACTCCAAGTATCGCCCGATTTTCCCAATAAAGTCGCTGCAGTGATTAATCATACTTACTCCAATCCACAAGTCGTTCAATTGATTTCCAGTCAATGTGATGCAGATCGAATGGACTACCTCTTAAGAGATTCCTATTTTACAGGTGTCCATTACGGGAACTTCGATATTAACCGGATTCTTCGGGTCATGCGTCCTTATCAAGGCGGCATCATTTTCGACTATGCAGGCATGCATGCCATTGAAGACTATCTCGTTAGTCGGTATCAAATGTACATGCAAGTTTACTTCCATCCCGTTTCTCGCGCCATGGAAATGATCCTCCACTCTCTGCTTAAAAGAGCCAAGGATCTCTATGAAAAAAATCCCTCTTATTTCCAAATGTCGTCTCCTTTCCTTATACCTTTTCTCAAAGACGAATGGGGCTTAGAAGATTACTTAAGATTAGATGATGGCGTTATGCGCACTTACTTCCAACAGTGGTTAGCGACAAGTGACGACGCAATCCTCACTGATCTCGCTAATCGCTTTATTAATCGGAAACCTTTTAAATCCGTTACCTATTCTTCTAAGGATCAAGTGGAAGCTTTACAAGAAATTACGCAAGAAATTGAATCCCTCGGTTACGATAGTAAATACTACATTCTCACGAATTCTTCTTACGATCTTCCCTACGACTTGTATGATCCTAACAAAAAGAACCCTCGCACTCAAATTGAATTATTGGAAAGAGATGGACATATCGTTGAACTTTCAAAAGCTAGCCAACTGATTCGAGCGTTGACTGGTCAAGAACTTGGCGATGAACGCCTTTACTTCCCTAATGAACTTTATTACGGAAAAAATCATGACCATATCAACTTATTTGCTCCCACTCTCGACGCCATTCACGCCATGACCAAAACCGGGAAATTAGTGGACAGTCCCAAAAAGGACTCTCCTTCTTAACAAAAAAACTCTCAAAGTTCTTGAATTCCTTCCAAAAAGTAGTTCATTCCTAAATAGAAGGGATACTTCAAGTCCTTAGAGAGCTTTTTCTATTTTACAAATTTTTTATGAATTTTCTTAAACGTTCTAAGCCTTCTTGAATGGAAGCATAGGAAGAAGCATATGAAAAGCGAACATATCCTTTTCCGTAATCGCCTCCAAATGCTCTTCCAGGAATCACCCCTATTTTAGCCTTGTTCGCTAAATCAAGAGCGAATTGGTGATCATCATCTTGATACAGTTCAGGAACTTTCATAAAAAGATAAAAAGCACCAGAAGGGCGAATAAATTCTATCCCCATTGCTGGCAGTTCCCGAAGTAAAAGCTCTCTTCTTCGGCTAAATTCATCCCTATAAGCCAAAACAACATCATCGCATCTTTCGTAAGCAGCGATCGCCCCATACTGTTCAGGAGTAGACACACAGGTCACTAAAGCCTGATGCCCCACAATTCCCTTACCTACATAATCATCTGGCAAATGAATAAACCCAATCCGAGCGCCTGTCATCGCATAAGACTTAGACGGGCCATTAAGATAAAGCGTTTGCTCTGGAATTTCATTAAAAATGGAATAATGAGGCGAGTCATAAGAAAGGCTAGAATAAATTTCATCGCTTACCACATAAATTTTATGCCGCTTAATCACGGCAGCTAGGGCTTTTATTTCTTCTTCTGTATAAGTGTTACCAATGGGATTGTTAGGATAATTTAATAAGACCAGCTTTGTTTCTGGATGTTTTTTTAAATTTTTTTCTAGCAATTCAGGGGTCAACTGATAATGGGTTTGACTTGTATCTATCCTAACAGGGATTCCTCCTCTTAGAGAGATAATCGTTTCATACAATCCAAAAAAGGGCGCAGGAACCAGCACCTTATCTCCATGATTCAAGAAAATATCCATCCCCACATTTAAGGCTTCCGTAACTCCATTGGTAATAATAATATTTTCAGGTTTTAAATTTAACGCTTGATTTCGTTGAAAATACTCAGAAATAACTTCTCTTAAAGCCAGAAGTCCTTGAGAAGGGGCATAGTGCGTTTGATTCCTATCCATCGCGTCTTTAACAGCAACTTTTACCGCTTGGGGAACATTCAAATCGGGTTCTCCAATCGTAAAAGGCAACAAACCTTCTACTTTAGCAAAAGCTTCTGCGTACTCTCTAATCGCCGATGGTTCAATAGCGGTATAACGTTGATTTCCATTCATTCTCTGACTCCTCCTATTCTTTAACTGTTAAGGTATTTAATGCAAAATTTTAGCATATTCCTTTTCTTTTTTCAATATTATTTTGTAAATAAGAAATACAGAGCTCCTAACTCGTGAAAGATAAGATAACAAATTTCTGTGTGCTATAGCTTTCTCCCAACGAAAAAGATGACTCCCTATTCAACTGAGATCATCTTTAGCTAATTGACTTCTTCTTTTAATACTGACAATCACTTCGGCAATTTCGATTCGTTCTTCTTTTGGCGATCTCCTACGCTGACAAATCCTGCCATGAAAAATCCTAACGCAGACAGTAAGAGCACCCCCATGCTAGATGCTCCCGTGTTCGGTAATTTTTCATGTAACGGCTTAGATTGAAGAAGCGGTTGCTCTCTATTTTCCGTTTTCTCTTGCTCTACAGGTGTCTTTCTCCGCAACGTTTTCGGCTCTTGTTGTGGCTTCGGTGTTGGGATTGGAGCGGGTGTTGGCTCAGGTTTCGGCTTTGGTGGTTGCTTTTTCTTAACATCCACGGTGACAGACTTCGTTACACTCGCCATCCCGCTATCGGTTACCTTAAACGTTACTGTATAGACACCAGGTTTTGTCGTATCAAACCCACTCGTATTAACAACTTGAACCTTGTCTTTTAAGTCATGATCCTCCGCATCTGCGGCAGAAACGACAAGGCTCTTCAAATCCAAAGTATCACCCTCTGTAATAGTTTTATTCTGCAGTGTAAGAGTCGGTGCTTGATTCAGAACCATTGCGTTTAAACTGTATATAGCATAAACGGTCATATCGCTTTTAACTTCGGTCGCATTCGTAAATATTTTATTCTTATCTTTACCCGTCTGATCCGTACTCCACGCTTTGAACGTATAGCCTTTTTTCGTAGGATCAGTTGGCATAGCCTGACCTGCAACACTCTTATCCGCAATGCTTTTACCCTCTTTTACCCGCGCAGAAGCATAATTGTTATCATCGCCATTTACAAAGGTAACCTTGAATACCTTAGTTTTTGGAACAATCTTGTAGGTAAAATTTGAAATACCAAGTATTCTAAACTTGTTGTCAATCATATCGTAAAACAGGCACTGACCTTCAAGTGTGTCAGATTTTATTGCTATATATTTTCCTTCTTTATTCTTCTTAAAGTAAGATGACTGATCAATTGGTACAGGAGTGTCATTTTCTTTGAATCCTTCCGCTACACTAATACTCTGATTCTTGCTGCCGTTCTTAATTTTAATAGGCCTTTTGTACTCTTCTCCAACTTCGATAGTGAACGTTCCAGGATTCTGATTGTCAAATACAGAATCGCCTTTTTTGGGATTATTGGATGGGGCAAAGTTGTACTTCGCTAGACTGTCCTTGAGCACAATTTCCTTGATCTTATTGCCTTGGAACGCAACACTTCCAATGCCGCAAGGTAATACGGCTTATCATCGTTCTCATGTTCTTTGCCGTTGATGTCAATCACGCCTTCAAAAACCACTTTTTCAATTTCGTTAGCGAGAAAATCGCCTGTATGCACCGAGATTACACTCTTTGGAATCGTCACTGTTCCTTTGATCTTATTCCAACCAAATGCGCCATACTCAATTATCTTAAGCGACTAGCGATCTTCTTTTTGATTGTTTATACGTCCCTCTTGGGTAAAGCGACTATGTAACACCATGCCATCCTTTTTGTTTACTATCCATCTATTTGAAAAAAATTAAATTCAAGCGATACGACTTACTTTTTTAGCCTGTTCTTGAATTAATCAATGGCCATACGTGTTCCTCAAATCATCCTTTGCTATCACCTCACAAGAAAACCGCTCATTCCCATGCTTTTATACGGCTCGTTTTTGCAAACAACCAATAAACAGCTATGGTCTCTGAATGATAGACATTATGTTTCTACAAAGTAGATATTTGAACAAAAATCCAGTAAAATAGACTTAGTATTCAAAAGGAGTATCATTATGTCAAATTTTTGGAACCGATTAAAAAAAGGAGTTTCTACTGAATTATCCACACCCTCAGAAAAAAACTTTTCTAAAGAAAAACAACTCTATCAGGAAAATCAAACGATCGCTAAAAAATTAGAGTCCCCTTGGCAAGAATATTTTTTCGCCTGCCAAGCTTATCTTTATACAGAAGCTGGGCCTCAATTGCTGATCGAACAAGAACTTCAAAAACTCCTTCATCGCCTATCTGAAGGACAAGTGCAGAATTTGCTACCTAAATACATGTTCCATGCAGACGCTTCCTCGTACGGTCGTCAAATTTTGCAGCATTGCCAAATTCCTAGGATCCACGACACCCCTACTCTTTATCGCGATTATCTTATTCTCTTCTTAGTGACTGTTTTTAGTATTGACTCTATCTATCTCTTCACTATGGGATGGCTAAATTATTCTTCCTTTACAGCAGGATTAAATATGCCTGTAGCTATTAGCTTACTGGGTTTAATTTTGGAACTCTTATTGGTCATCATACTTGTTTTTTTTGTTTTTCAATTCACGCGTCAAAGCTATTATGGGTTGCACTGGTACAAACGATTTAACTGGTGCTATTTACTGCTAATAGGTCTCTTATTGTTTCTGATCGCGATCGTCCCTTACTTTTCTTTGTATTATAATATTTTCATTATCCGTTTCCCTGTTTGGCTTGTTTGGGCGATGCTCTTAACTGGTCTTTTGCCTCATCGGATTCTCCCTTATTTAGGGATTGACACGCACTTAGATCGATGGCTCACTCAAGTTTCTTCACCTAATAAACTATCTCTTAGAGAAGAGAACTCTACTTATGCAAAAAATCCTCTATTTTCTCACCCAAAAACCTCTCTGCGGCAAACAATCCTCCACATGCCCCTTATTAATCGTAAAAATTACCGGAAAACGGCTAAAAAAGAAAAAACATCCCAACAAATCGTTCAAAAGAAGGAGAAACACTGATGAAAATCGCTGTTATCGGAGGAGGAATTGTCGGCTCTGTCGCCGCTTTCTATCTCACTCAAAATCAACAATATACAGTCACCCTCTATGATGATGGTCATGGACAAGCAACCAAAGCTTCAGCAGGAATTATTTGTCCGTGGTTCTCTAAACGTCGAAATAAAGCATGGTACCGATTGGCGAATGCGGGAGCTCACTTCTACCCGCAATTAATGAAAGATCTTCAAAAGACTGGCACTACCAGTAAAGCCTATCAATCACGCCCAACTTGGCTTCTCAAAAGGCGTCCCCAACTCATTGATGATCTTATCGCTTTAGCAACCCAACGAAAAGCAAACGCTCCTCTTATCGGTAAAATAAAGAAATTATCTCCTACTCAACAAACCGCTATTCTATCTGACTGGCACTACCCCCATGATATTATTGCTATTGAATCAGGTGCTGCTGTTATTGATGGTGAAATGCTCTGTCAAGATCTTCTTCGCGCCAGCTTCTCCAACGGTTTAATCTACCATCCTACAAAAGCTGTCATCGACAAAATATCTGCTCAATCGATCACTGTTCAAGGAGAGTCTTTTGATCGTGTCCTATTAGCGGCTGGGGCTTGGTTGGGAGACTTGCTAACCCCTCACCACTTCAAAGTAGATGTTCACCCACAAAAAGGGCAGTTAGCTGTATATCGAACCACAACTTCCCATTCTTGGCCTTTAATTATGCCAGAAGGGGAAACAGATATCATTCCTCATCAAAATAATCTGCTTTATCTGGGTGCCACGCATGAAAATGACCAAGATTTTGATCAACACGTTCAGCCTGAAGCCTTATCTGAAATTTTTAACACAATGTCTCACCTTTTTCCTCACTTTCTCTTAAACAACTATGTGGAAATAAAAGTAGGGACGCGTGCTTATACTCGCGATTTTTCTCCATTCTATGGTCCTGTTCCCGAATTTCCTCATCTCTTCGTCGCCTCTGGTTTAGGTTCAAGCGGCCTCACTACAGGCCCACTTATTGGTCATGAGTTAGCGCACTTAATTACTCAAAACACTCTTTCTATGGACTGGACAGATTATGATCCTAAAAATTATATTCAAAAAATTTTAGAATAATACAAAAAAGCAGGTAGTCCTTAATCATTACCTGCTTTTTTGTGCTCAAATTATTTATTTTTTAATAAATCCCGAATTTCAGTCAGTAAAACTTCTTCTTGACTCGGTTTAAGCGCTTCCACTGTGGATTCTTCAAGTTTCTTAAAGCGACTCGTCACTTTGATAATAAGAAATAAGACTAAAGAAATTACTAAGAAAGAGATCACTGCATTGATAAAATTTCCAATTCCAAAAGTCGCCCCAGCTAAAACTAGCTTATAGCCTGACAAATCAATATTTCCCATAATAACGCCAATGAGGGGCGTGATTAAATCTTTAACAATTGAATTGACAATTGCTGTAAAAGCAGTCCCCATAACAACACCGATAGCTAAATCGACCACGTTGCCACGTGCCATAAACTCCTTAAATTCTTTTAACATTATATTCCCCCATTCTATTATTTTCCATGTATTACCATTAGATAAAGGGAACCCCCTTATATCTTAACATTATCTAATTTGATTTATTCAATTCATGATAGGCGCAATAGACTTCTTGTTTTTTTAGCTGAGTCTGTTTAGCGACTTTTTTTATGGCTTCTTTAGTCGTTAAGTCTTCTTTTTTCATCCACCAATCTACTTGTTCTTTTAAAGAGAGATGATCCAAGGAAGATTGAATCATCTTATCCTTTGTCGTTGGGTGAGGATTTCCTGCCACATAGAAAGAAATTTCGCCTTTAATTTGAGACTGTTCTTCAAAATATGCTACCAATTCCTCTAAACTTCCACGATTAAATTCCTCGTATTGTTTGGTCAACTCTCTAACTACCACCGCTTGTCGCTCAGAGCCATACACTGTTTGACAATCTTTTAAAGTTTGGAGTAAACGAAAAGGAGATTCATAAAACATCATTGTAGCTTCTGAATTTTGAAAAGTCTCTAATCGTTCCAACCGCTCTTTTTGTTTTCTCGGTAGGAAGCCTATAAAAGTAAAACAGTCTGCTTTCAGGCCACTTGCGATTAGTCCTGTTAAGCTAGCATTAGCTCCAGGCAAAGGAATCACTGTCATTCCTTCTTGACAACACCTAGCCACTAATTCACTCCCTGGATCTGAAATAACAGGCATCCCCGCATCACTCACTTGTGCAATTTTCTTGCCTTCAGATATCAGAGCTAAAATTTCAGGAATCCGTTCTTCTGTATTATATTTATGAAAGCTCTTTTGGGGAGTCTTAATTTGAAAATGATTCAATAACTTCTGAGTGTGGCGCGTATCTTCTGCTAAAATCAGGTCGCAATCTTTTAAACATTGCACCGCGCGGAAGGTCATATCCTCTAAATTGCCAATAGGGGTAGGCACTAGATAGAGTCTCCCTTCATCTGATAGTTGCTGATAACTTTTTTGCTGATACACCCTTACTCCTCCTCATCTTTCCAGGTATCCACTCTTTTATATTTAGGAGTAACCCCAAATCCTTGGACTCCTTCTGCTTTTAAACGCGCTTCTTTTTCTTTTCTAGAAAGTTGCTTAAAGCGATATTCTGCTTTCATAGCTAAGGTCTTCGTGGCATATGAAGCAGAATAAATCATTCGACAAGGTCTTCGATAAGCTGGGCGCGTATATTTTGCTCCGTTTCCTGTTTGATGCTCTCGCTCACGTCGTTCAAGGTCACTCGTATAGCCTGTATATAAAGTGCCATCTGCGCACACTAAAACATACATATAATATCGTTTCATCGACAAGTCCCATCTAAATAACCCTGAACTTCTAGACTATAACTGCCGTCTTCTTGATAAACATACAAAGGCGGGAGAATATCTAATCCTTTTTCTTTTCCATTTTTAATAAAATCTATTAAGACCATATTCGATGACTTGTTGGGCTTAGGATAAACCAACCGAATCCGCTTAGGCACTAAATGATACTTACTTCCATTCACAATTAATTCTGTCAAACGTTCCGGTCGATGGACAACGCATAATCTTCCCCTATCTTTTAACAAATAAAAAGCCTTGGCAAAAATATCTTCCAATGTCATGGTCAGTTCATGACGTGCCAACGCTTTCTTGTCATTCGGATTAATCCAAGAATCAGGATAGACCTTAAAATAGGGGGGATTACAAGTAATCAAATCCATACTTTCTCTTTGAAAATAGTTTTCAATAACACGGATGTTTGCCGTTATTATCTGAATTTGTTCGCCTAATCCATTGAGCTGAACGGACCTCCTAGACATATCTGCTAAATCTTCTTGAATTTCGACTCCAAAAATAGGCGCTGCTGTCCACGAAGACAACAACAGTGGAAGTGCTCCGTTTCCAGAACAAAAATCGACAATTTTCTGTTTGGACCTTCGTCTCACCCGTGCAAAATAAGCCAGAAACAAAGTATCCGTAGATAAAGCAAATGTATCATCACTTTGAATAATTTGGCGGTCAAATTGAATCATTTGGTCAATCCGCTCATTTTCTCGTTTTAATAATGAACTTTCTTTTTCTATGATCTTTTCTCCTCCATACCATACAAAATGTCTAAGCAAAACATACACTGCTCAGCATTTTCACGCCTTTGTCCGTAAGAAATATTACAGATATGATAGCCATCTTCATAAATATTGAGTAAATTTTGTAAAGCAGGAGACCGTAATTGGGAAGAAGATCCTTCCCCCTTTTCTTCCCCTTCTTCATTGTTTAACTGATTCACACGCTCGCGTAAATAGTGATTTTCCATCTGTAAGTCTTGATTTTTGACTAGCACTTGTCCCCAGATATCAATTAATTCATCCATTTCTTGACGCATATGATCGAGTTGCTCACTCAAAAGACTTAATCGCTTTGCCAAATCCTTGGTATCCATCTTATCATTCCTTAAAAAATTATATGCACCGCATCTTAAACTCAAATCTTATTCTAACATATTTCAATTTGAACGAGTAGCTTCCTATTAAAACTTTATTTTCCTATTAAAAAATGTCTTGTTCCCACTTCCAAAGAAGCTTATTCTATAACAAGAAAGATAGGAGTGAATTTTTAATGATAGATTTTTCAATGATCCATCATGATTTAAGTCATTACGAAGATAATGACCTTTACGAATTTCTAGGGAACCAACATACCCCACATGTGATCAATCAGAATTTTTTTCAATTACACTTTACCCCTACTTGTGAGGAGTGGTTCTTATTAGAAGAACAGTTTATGGATTACGCAGAAGAACTGCATCTTAAAAATATAGCTATTCATCTTCCTATGTCGACCGGCATTGATCAAGACCTTCTTGATTACTTAGAAGAAGCCCATTACGTTTTAGCCATCTCTTCTTTGATGATCTTACGCCCCAAAGATTATCAACAGCCGTCTACTTTTTATACTCCCATCCAGCTTTCAAGGGTATCCAACACACAAGACCAACAGGACTTTCTAGATTTCCAAGTTCTCTTCGATCGCACGCAAGGGAGCGCGTATACCCAAGAAATGCAAGCTATCTATAAGGAACGTTTTCAAAAGAAAACTATTATTTCTTATTTTTGTAGAGACTCCCGCTCCAAACAAATCTTAGCGACGGTTCAAATTATTCAATCCAAAGATTACTTAGAAATTGATCATCTGACCGTTGCACCTGCTTATCGAAGAAAAGGATTAGCTAAAACGATCCTCCATCAGCTCTTTCAACAAGCAAATACTCAAAATAAACAACTCATCCTAGTGACCGATACCGACAGCATCGCTGAAAAACTTTACCTTTCTTTAGGCTTTCATTCTGTCGGTTTCCATTTGGAATTTTCTCGAGCTCTGACTCCAGATTTCACCCAACAATTTCTTCTAGAAGAAGAATAAAGAGCTTTTAGTTTTTAATCGCAAAAGCTTTCAAAACTAAATTTTCTAAAACGGCTTGTGGACTCACATGACTCTTTAACATCCGCTGAGCTTTGGGAAGCAATTGAATGAGCTGAAGGATATTTTCTTCTCGATACCTTTGAATAGTTTGAAGGTAGTTATCATAGTGATTCGCTTGAATTAAATGGGCTTGTGCGTCTTCTCCTTGAGCTGCAACTAACAGCATATCTCTTAAAAAAAGTCCCATCAATTGAAGTAACTGACTGATCTCTTCACGTTTCTTTGTCAATTTCATCCAATCTGTAGTCACCATAATAAAGGCTCGAGGATCCTTCCGTAAAATAAGGGGGAGCCAAGTTTGAAGCAATTGCAAGCTTTTATTGAAGATTTCGTCTTCATTCAAAGCTTTTGCTTTTTCAACGTCATAACTCATATGACTTAAAATCAAAGCTCTTTCCTGACCTATTCCCTCTTCCATCAAAACTTGTACCTGCTTTTCCAAAGACAAGGGCACGAAATGTAAGATCTGACAACGTGACTGGATCGTTGGCAAAATCGCTTCTCTTTGACAGGTCAAAAGGAAAATATATACGGAGGCATGCGGCTCTTCTAAAAATTTTAGTAAACTATTAGCGGCTTGAACCGTCATTTTTTCCGCTTGCTCAATCACAAATACGCGTTGATTGCCTTCCATCCCCGTTAAACTTAGATCTCGTTTCAAATCACGGATCTGATCGATCTTAATGGTACTCTCTTCACTGGTCATCCACTCCAAATCCCCATAATCTCTCTGGAGAATACGCTGACAAATCGGACACTCTCCACAAGGGCTTTGCTCGCTCATGCAAAAAACACCTGCAGCCAAAAACAGAGCCATCTCTTCCTGTCCAGCTTCTTTAGCGCCTTCTAAAAGATAGGCATGTGCTAATTTATCCGCTTGAAGAACTCTCCGCATGGCGTGAGCAAGGAAGGGTTGCTTTTTTAAAATAGAAAACTGCTCATTCATACTCTCTAATCCTTTAATTTAAAATACGTAGGGTACCGCTGATAAAGAGCTTCTAAAGCCTGCTGAAGCATTTCTTGCGGGCTTTTTTGGGCATCAATAGCTATTATTCGATCAGGATACCGTCGCAAAAGTTCTTGATAACCTTCTACCACTCGGTGATGGAAAGCCATGGATTCTCGATCTAAACGGTTATTTTCCTGACTCCTGTATTCAGTAATCCGGCGAATTCCCTCTTCTGCTGGTAAATCACAGTACAAGGTCAGATCAGCTTGTAAGCCTTCAGTTGCAAATTGATTCAATTCTAAAACCTCATCTCCTCCAATTTGCCTGCCATAGCCTTGATAAGCAAAAGAAGAGTCAACGAAACGATCACAGAGAACAAAAGAGCCAGCCTCTAAAGCGGGTAAAATTTTCCCCACCAAATGCTGTCTACGACTAGCGGCATACAACAAAGCTTCTGCTCGTTTATCCATCGCCGTATTCGCTGTATCTAAAATAATTGATCGAATCTGTTCAGCAATCGCTTCCCCACCGGGTTCCCGACTAAAAACTAAGGGGCACCGTAAATTTCCTTGAAGTTTTTCCATAAGTCCTTCAATAAGTGTGGTTTTCCCTGCTCCATCTGGCCCTTCTACTGTAATAAATACTCCTCGCATACGATTCTTCCTTCCTACACTTGCCGTCTCCCATCAATCGCCCGTTGTAAGGTCATCTCGTCAGCATATTCAATATCGCTCCCCACAGATAACCCATAGGCTAACCGCGTCACTTTAATCCCCGCCGGTTTAATGAGGCGAGCAAGATAAGTCGCTGTAGCCTCGCCTTCAGCCGTAGCATTTGTGGCTAGAATTACTTCTTGAATCGTCGAATCCTGTAAACGCGTCAACAAAGAACGAATGTTTAAATCCTCAGGTCCTGTTCCTTCAATAGGGGAAAGGACACCATGTAAGACATGATATCGGCCGTGATAATTACGCATTCTCTCCATGGCCATCACGTCTTGAGTATCTTCTACTACCATAATCTCACTGGCGTTTCGACTTGTATCTTGGCAAATCCAACAAGGATCTTCATCCGTGACATTGCCACATTGAGAACAATACCTCATTTTTTCTTTCACTGCCTTCAAAGCCTGGGCGAAATCTTTCACTTGTTCATCTGGCATTGTTAGAACATAAAAGGCTAACCGAGCTGCCGTCTTAGCTCCTATCCCTGGTAAATATTTAAAGCTCTCAATTAACCGCGCAATCGGTTCAGGATATTGCATAGAATTCCTCCTTCCTAAAAGAAAAGGGCGACTTCAAGTCCCCCTTTATTGGTTGCTTTAGAAGCCAGGGAAGCCTTTGGTTAAGTTCCCCATTTTTTGTTCTTGCGCCCTTTCCACTTGACTCAAACCATCATTCACTGCTGTAATCACTAAATCAACCAACATATCAATATCTTCTGGATCAACCACTTCAGGTTTAATGGTCATCGCTTTGAGGGTTCGATCTCCCCCAACAGTCACTTGGATCATGCCAGAAGGTTCGTGCCCTTCGAAAGTTTGTTTTTCTAATTCTTTTTGACTTTCTTCTAACTTAGCTTGCATTTTTTTTGCTTCTTTTAGCATCTTTTGCATATTCATCATGTTATTCATTTGTATTCCTCTTTCTTTTTAATCATCCATAATCGTCACTTGGTCTTCCCCAAACAAATCAATTAAAGGCTGACTCACTGTATCTTCTACTGATTCTGGAAGTTCTTCTGATTCTTCTTTGGGAGGCGTTTCTGTCTTCACAACCCCAACTAACTCTTCTTGGCGTCCTTCTTTTAAAGCAGACACATAAGTTTGTCGAACTTCTTGCCATTGCTCTTTAGTCACTACTAATAGCCACCCTGGACGTCCTAAAAATTGTTGGATTAATCGACTCACTTCTTGAAGCAAGCTCTTGTCTTCATGAACCCTCTGACAAAAAATAGCATAATCAAAGGTGACCACAAATGCATCCGGGCTTGCTGCAACAGGTTCTGTTTGATGGAGAAGTGCCTGTTGAACAGTAGGGAGAGCGGAGATCACTTCTGGCCAAACACTCAAAATTCGATTACGATTCATTTTCGTTGCTTGAGAAAGGGTCTGATAGATAAGCGCATAATCCGGCTCAAAGGTTTTTCCAGTCGATAATTTATTCGCACCTGTTGCCTTTTCCTGCACAGGATGAGTCTCTTCTCTTCTCTCTTCGCCAGTGGCTTGCAAAGAAGCTTGAAGGCTATGAACCATTTGTTTTAATTGAACGACTTCTTCTTGCAATTGCTCCCATTCTTGTGAGCTGCTTGAAGAAGACAGCTGAAGGCCTTGTCCCAGTTTAATCGTAGCGACTTCAAGATAAATATCCGGTTGAAGGGTATAGCGCAGATCTTGCTTGACGTCATTAAAGACTTGCATCATTTGATACAAATTGTCTCCCGAAATAGCCTGAGCACATTGATGAAAGGCTTCTGGATAGTGTCTCAATAATTCACTTTCTCCTGTATGGGAAAGTTGCTGTGCTAACAAGAGGTCGCGAATAAAAACCAACATTTCTTCAATGAACCGACCGGCTTCTCTTCCTGAAGCCAAAATCTCCCGAAGTAATCCAAGCGACCGATCTACTTCACCATTGGCTAAGGCTTCCACATAGGTAATTTTCATTTCATCACTTAATACCCCTGTCACTTGTCTCGTCAGTTCTACTGTTAACTGTCCTTGAGAAAATGAGAGGACTTGATCTAGCAAACTTAAGGCATCTCTCATTCCCCCATTCGCTTCTTGCGCAATAATGGTTAAAGCTTCTTCTTCGTAAGAAACTTTCTCTTGATCCAAAATATAAGCCATTCGTCCCACTAAAGCCGACTTACTCAATCGTTTAAAGTCAAAACGTTGCGTTCTAGAAATAACGGTAGCAGGGATTTTATGCGCTTCTGTGGTCGCTAGAATAAAAATCACATTTTGAGGAGGCTCTTCTAATGTTTTGAGTAAAGCATTAAAAGCTCCGGTAGATAACATATGAACTTCATCAATAATATAAACTTTATAAAGAGCTTCTGTCGGAGTATACCTGACTTTGTCACGAATATCTCGAATTTCTTCTACCCCATTATTGGAGGCCGCATCGATTTCAATCACATCACTTAGACTGCCTTCTGTAATAGCCTTACAAATAACGCATTGGTTACAGGGCTCCCCTGCAGTCGAATGCGGACAATTAATAGCTTTCGAAAAAATTTTAGCAGCGCTTGTCTTCCCAGTCCCCCTAGGCCCACAAAATAAATAAGCGTGACTAGGCCTTCCTTGGGCAATCGCATGACTTAAAGTTTTAGAGACCGCTTCTTGACCCACAATTTCTTCAAAACGCTGAGGGCGCCACTTTCGATATAAAGCTTGGTAAGTCAAAGGTCTTCCCCCTCTCCTTTTATTCATCCTTATTATTATACCAAATTTTATCAGATATCCTAGCTCCAGCTTCGTCTTCTTTCAGTAAACTTGCTGAAATCAAAAGGCAATAAAAAAAGCCGAGTTTCAAGTCCCGACTCAACTTCCTATTAACATACAACACAAGGCAGCTAATGCTTATAGCTGCTTCCTTCCGGATCTGACTCGGTTCACACAGCTACCCTTGTCATATGGTCTTTCGACATCAATAATTATAGCAGACTTTGCTTAAAAAGCAAGATCAAAGCTATTCTTCCAGAAAAGGTCTTTCTCTTAACGCCTTTCTCTCTTGTCTCATCGAGCTATCGAAGATGTTTTCTGGAATTTATTTTTCTTTTTTTACGCAAGTCTTTAAAAAAATCTTTGAGAAGTTTTTGATTTTCTTCTTTTAAAACACCACTTACCACTTCGCACGCGTGATTTAAACGATCATCTTGCAGCAAATTCATCAAGCTTCCTGCGGCGCCTGCTTTGGGATCACTCGCTCCATAATAAACACAGCGTATTCGACTTAAGACAATAGCTCCTGCACACATACTGCAAGGTTCTAAGGTCACATAAAGGTCCACATCCCTTAACCGCCAATTATTCAAAAATTGATTGGCTCCACGAATAGCTTGCATTTCTGCATGACTCGTGGCATCATTCGTCCGCTCTCTTAAATTATAACCCCTCCCAATCACTTGATCTTGATACACCGCAATGGCTCCTATCGGGACTTCCTCTTGATCAGCAGCTTTCTTCGCCTCTTCTATCGCCAAGCGCATAAAATACTCTTCTTTTTTCAACCTTCCCCCTCCTCTCCAACATTAATCCTCGCAGAATAAAAGGGTAAACATCCGTTACCCTTTTATTCTCCCTATTCTTACTCAAAGAAATTTGGCAAATCTAATCGTTCAACTTTCTCAGTCAATCGTTTCTTTTCTTTTTGCATACGATCTGATAAATCTTCTAAAGCTTGACTCAATCTCTCTTGGTTATCTTCTTCATGGAGCGTCATCGCTACGATGGCTACCATCGCTGCTGCACTTCCTAAAGCCAGTAGCCCAATTTTAGTTGCTGTTTTCATTTTATCCTCTCCTTCAACCTACTTTTTATTGATCTATTTTAATGACAGACTTAGTCCCATCTGGATGACTCACCCGAAGGTAAAACTCTCCCTTTTGACTTCCAATTTGGACATGATCTCCTCTGCTAATCACTTGGTCTATAATTCCCTCACTTATCGGATCTTCAATCTTCCGTTGAATCAACCGACGAAGCGGACGTGCCCCTAGATCTGGTTGATAGCCCTCTTTAGCTAATTTTTCTATTACCTTTGGCGTTAAACGAAGACGAATGCCTTGGTGCTCACATTGAGCAACCAGAGCTTGCGTAAATTTATGCACAATTTCTTTTAAGTGGTTCTCAGTTAAAGCGTGGAAAACTAAAATTTCATCCACACGATTCAAAAATTCTGGGCGAAAGCGTTTCTTCAAAGAATTCATCACCTGAGATTTCATGGCTTTGTAGTCCGAGTGCACTTGCTCTTGCGTAAAACCGACTGTCTTTTGATCTTGAAGTTCTCTCACACCCACATTAGAAGTCATGATAATAATCGTATTTTTAAAGTCGACCTTTCTTCCCTTACTATCTGTAATATAGCCATCATCCAAGACTTGTAAAAGAAGATCAAACACATCCGGATGTGCCTTTTCTATTTCATCAAACAAAACAACTGCATAAGGATGCTGACGAATTTTTTCCGTCAGTTGTCCCCCTTCTTCAAATCCTACATAGCCAGGCGCAGAGCCGATCATACGACTTGAAGAATATTTTTCCATGTATTCAGACATATCTAAGCGAATCAAGGCCCGTTCAGATCCAAATAAATTCTCAGCAAGGGCTTTAGCTAATTCTGTTTTCCCTACTCCTGTAGGGCCTAAGAACATGAAGGATCCAATCGGACGGTTGCCTTGTGTGAGTCCACTTCTCACACGCTTAACTGCTCGACTGACCGCATTCACTGCATCTTCCTGTCCCTTCACCCGACGATGTAAATTTTCCTCAAGGTGTTTTAATTTTTCATTTTCTTTTTGACTCAGTTGCTCTAGCGGAATACCAGTCCACGTTGATAATAAAGCTTCTATTTCTTTTCGACCGATACTGATAGCAAATGGTTCTGAGGATTCATCCGTTCCTTCTTTAGCCTTCGCAAACTTTTGCTCTAATTCCAGTTGCTGATGATAAAGTTTGGATGCTTTTTGAAATTTTTGCTCAATTACCGCTGCTTCTTTGGCTTGCTTTAAGCGTTCAATATCTTTTTGTAACTGATAAAGGTCATTTCCTTTTTTCTTTCCTTTAGTATTGAGGCGTTTCGTTGCAGCCGCTTCATCCATCACATCAATAGCCTTATCAGGTAAGAAGCGGTCTTGAAGATAGCGACTAGATAAGCGAACCGAGGCTTCAACCGCTTCATCTGTAATATTTACACGGTGAAATTTTTCGTAGGCTGGTCGAATCCCCTTCAAAATCGAAATACTTTCATCTTGGCTAGGTTCCTCTACTAAAATTTTCCCAAAGCGTCGCTCTAAAGCCGTATCTTTTTCGATATATTTTTGATATTCATTCAGTGTAGTCGCTCCAATCAATTGCACTTGTCCCCGGCTTAAAGCAGGTTTTAAAAGGTTCGAAGCATCAATTGACCCCTCTGCACCTCCCGCACCAATAATGGTATGCAGTTCATCAATGAATAAAATAATATCCTTATTTTCTTCCAATTCATAGATCATATTTTTCATACGGTCTTCGAATTCCCCACGGTATTTTGTTCCTGCCACCAAAGCGCCCATATCTAGCCATAAAATTCGCTTGGTTGACAGCTTATCCGGAGCCGTACCTTGACTAATAGATTGGGCTACTCCTTCCACAATAGCTGTCTTTCCTACGCCAGGTTCTCCTACTAAAACAGGGTTATTTTGAGTACGCCGGCTTAAACACTGCATCACCCGTCGGATTTCATTCTGCCGTCCGATTACGGGATCTATCTTTCCTTCAGAGCAAGCTTTGGTCATATCTTTCGTTAGGCTTTCTAAAATAGATGGCTTTTGAGCCGCTTTAGTCGCAGATTGTCCGTCTCTCACGTGAACAGGTTCCTTACGTCTAAGCATCCTATAGATTTCTTTACGCAAAGTTTCCCGTTCAACATTCATATTCTTTAGAATGCGATTAGCCAGTAAATCCTCATCTAACAAGGCAAGTAGTAAATGTTCTGTTCCAATTAATGAACTTTTTAATTCTTCAGAGAAAGTCATCGCCTGATAAAGCACCTTATTTAAGCGGGGCGTATACCGTATTTTACCACCAGCATCTCTAATGGAATCACTTGTCCCTCTTCCAGCTACACATTCTACTTCCTCACGAACTTCTTCATAACTCGATAAATAATTTTTGAGAACCGCATGGGCAACGCCTTCTGATTCTTGGTAAAGGCCAAGCAAGAGATGCTCTGTCCCTACAGCATTTTGTTTAAAATATTGAGCCTCATTAGCCGCTAGTTCTAAAGCTTGTTTTGCCTTTTCTGTATAATTTTCACTCATCCCCAAGTCCTCCAAAAATTATTTTACGTATATTTTAACCGATCAAGCATATTTTTCAAAATAATTGCCCGCACACGATCCGGTTCTTGAAAATTATCCATCACCACTTTGTCAATGGCGGAATGCATAATATGTGCTTCACTCTCCAATAAGATCTCATTCTTCACTAAATTATTTAAAATAGCTGTCGCATCTCTCAAAGAAACTCGATCATCCACTAAGCGAATCATTCGATCAATATAATCTGCTTCGTCTACCATATTTAGCTTCATAATACGAATATATCCGCCGCCTCCACGCTTACTTTCTACGTGGTACCCTTGTTTAGGTGTAAAGCGCGTATTAATGACATAGTTAATTTGAGAAGGAACACACTCAAATTGGTCCGCAATCTCACTTCGCCGAATTTCAATATGTTCCGTATCTTTTAAAACATTTTTTAAATATTCCTCAATGATATCAGACATGTTTCGATTCATTATGACACCCCTTTACTTATTAATCAACTCTACTCCATTTTCAAGTTGACTTTCTTTGACTATTATAACTTTATAATACGAAAAAAACGGCGTGAGGTCAATCATTTTCCCTACTACCGTTTTCTTTTTTAGACTTGAATCATATGATCAGGATCAACCACCACATCAATGGTAATGTGTACAATATGATAAGCCACTACAATATCTCGAATTTCTTGTTTTAATTGGCTCTGAGCTTCTACACTTAACCGACAAGTGGCTACCATCACAGAAGCCATGTGTCTCTGCCCATCGATAGACCAAATATGTAAATGTGAAATGCCATCGACTTCTGGCAAATCCAGTAAGGCATAACGTAATTCTTTAATATCAATATCATCAGGGACTGCCTGAAGGAAGATTTTCGAAATTTTTAATATTTCAGGCAAAGTATGCTTGATAATCCACACCGCGATTCCAATGGAAAGTAAGGGATCTAAAAAATACCAATTACTAAATTTCAAAACAATACTCATTATCAAAATAGCCAGCCATCCTAAAACATCTTCCCAAGAATGAATATTTAATAAATTTTCATTGGAGGATTCCCCACGCATTAATAGGTAGGTACAATAGCCATTTACAAGAATTGCAAAAATAGAAACCCAAAACATTCCTGTGACATTCACAACTTCTGGATGAATCACCTTAGGAAGTGAGGTTACTATAATAATCAAAGAGCCCACTAATAATACAATGGCTGTCACTAAGCCCCCTAACAGAGAAAATCTCCAATAGCCGTAGGAATACATGTCATTCGCTTTTTTAGTGGATAGTTTTTCAAAGAACCAAGCAATCCCTATAGAGAGGACATCTCCAGAATCATGAATAGCATCTGAGAAAATAGCCGCACTATTCAAAGCTAACCCAAATATCGCTTCAAAAACAGTAAAAAATGCATTAACTAGTAGCACTAACCGCATACGTTTTAAGGTCCCTTGATGGGTATCTGCACGAAGTGAAAAAACTTTTTTCAACTTTGTTTCTTTATTAGGAATCATCGTTAACTGCTCAAAACTTAAAATACGTTGCAATAATTCTTCCCTTGCTTCATCTTCGACAGAAACAACATCTTCATTTATCTTAATAGCTAAATGATAGGTGGTATTTAAACGTTCTATTTGCTGCTTTACCCATCGGTACTGCTGCTCATTTTGTAGTCCTATAATTCGATAATCCATATTTTCCCACTCCTTGTACTCTTATCGTACCATATTTATATTTATATTCTAAGTTCAAATCAAAGAATGCCTAAGTCTAAAAAAAGCAAGGCCTACTATGCCTTGCTTTTGAATCGGGAAGACCGGATTCGAACCGACGACCCCTACGTCCCGAACGTAGTGCTCTACCAAGCTGAGCTACTTCCCGCTATAAAACAAAAAGCGCTCACTTACGGCGCTTTCTCAATCGGGAAAACAGGATTCGAACCTGCGACCCCTTGGTCCCAAACCAAGTGCTCTACCAAGCTGAGCTATTTCCCGAACAATGCACCCAGCAGGATTCGAACCTGCAACCGCTTGATTCGTAGTCAAGTACTCTATCCAGTTGAGCCATGGGTGCTTAATATGCCGAGGACCGGAATCGAACCGGTACGGTGTTTAACCACCGCGGGATTTTAAGTCCCGTGCGTCTGCCAGTTCCGCCACCCCGGCATATAAAAATAAGATACCTTTCGGTAAAGCGGAAGACGGGATTCGAACCCGCGACCCCCACCTTGGCAAGGTGATGTTCTACCACTGAACTACTTCCGCAAATATGATCCGTGGGAGGCTCGAACTCCCGACCCTCTGATTAAAAGTCAGATGCTCTACCGACTGAGCTAACGAATCATGATGGAGAATGAGGGGCTCGAACCCCCGACCCTCTGCTTGTAAGGCAGATGCTCTCCCAGCTGAGCTAATTCTCCGTTTCATACTTATCAGACAACTGTTTTATTTTATCACTTATTTAGTCCTTAGTCAAGTAACATTTCCGATAACATTCAACGACTAAGTTATTATATCACTCTGCTTTAGAAAATAGCAAGTTTTTTCTAAAATTTCATTCTTATAAAATACTCATTCCTTTCTCCAAAAGATTCACTACCTCCTTTTACATATCTTCAAAGTAGAAAAATAAGACTTTTTCAACGGATCTATTTAATGACGCCACCCAACTTTGCCAACAGGAGGTTCTTCTTATGCTTTTCACAGCCCTTCGACTTTTTATTTTCTCTAGTATTTTGGCTTCATTTTTTGTCGTTGTCGCCCAACGCACGCTCAATAACACCTCTTTTATCTTAGGGAGGTCTCACTGTGACTATTGTCATACTCCTCTCAAATTCAGGCACCTCATTCCCATACTTTCCTATTATTTCCAAAAAGGGCGGTGTGCTTTTTGTCACCATCCTCTCTCTCCAATTTATCCCCTCGCAGAAATCACCTTTGCCTTGATAACCCCTTTTCTTATTCTTTTGAACTTTCCCAATTTCTTTCTTATTACCCTGATACATATTCTTTTATTTATCATGGCTATCAGTGATCTCACAACCCTTATAGTGCCCGACAGATGGCAAGTTTTACTAGCTATTCTAGCTCTCTTTTCTTTTTTTCAAACTATTTCTTCTGAAAAAATCTATAGTCACCTGTTGTTAGCGGGAGGCTTAACGCTTCTTTTTTTCTTTCTCTCTAAAGGAAATCATTCAAAAATCGGAGGAGCAGATATAAAATGTCTCTTGATCTTAAGCTTTATTCTGTCCCCGATGCAATTTTCGCTGCTTTTGTTAGTAAGTAGCGGACTGATGGTCGCTGTTTTCTTCGGAATGTGGGGATTAGGTTACAAACTTTCTACCCTCAAGTTACCTTTTTTACCCGCTATCTGGCTAGGGTTTGATGTTGTTCTTTGCATGCCCTTTGTATTTTAACCTCTCCTTAAAGTTCTTTACAAAAAAGGATTGCCCTTGTAAGGACAATCCCTTGACGCCGATCAGCAGACGCAATCATTCCATTTTGATCGACTTGTTATTTCTTAAAGACCGCATTGCAACTGTGCCAAACAATTAGAACATGTATGGCAACCACCAATTTCTTCCACTATTCCTTTTCGACAAAGAGGACAGGTATCTCCTAAATTACTTCTTCTGTGTTCTCTTCTAAAATTTCTTCTTGATCAGATTCTTCAGTTCCTAATGTCAACACTTGCGTATCACGAGAGCCATCAACATAGGCGGTCCCGCCTTTAGCGCCACCTTGATACAACTTTTCGTATACTTCTGCCACTTGATTGACAGTATAACCCTTAGGCGCGTTCACTGTCTTAGAAATAGAGGAATCGATCCACCGTTGAATCGTTGTTTGAACTGTTACATGTTCATTTGGCGTTAATTCCATAGCAGAAACAAAGAAATCAGGAAGATGATCGCTATCACACTCCAGATGCTCTTGTAAATATTCTTGAACGATATCTGCATTGACTTCGATAAATTTACCTAAACGTCCTGTTCGATAGTACTTAAAGGCAAAATAAGGTTCTAAGCCAGTAGACACATTCATCATAGTCCCTGTTGATCCTGTTGGTTCGACAGTTAAAAGATGAGAATTGCGAATGCCATACTTCAAAATGTCTTGACGAATGTTTTCCAGCATTTTTTTCATGAATCCAGATTGAATAAAAGCTTCTCTTAACGCTTGGGTTTCTTTCTCTGTTTTTCCTACTAAGAAAGGAAATGATCCTCTTTCCTTCGCTAATTCAATGGGAACTTCATAAGCAGTAATAACAATCGTTTGGAATACCTGATCAATTAATTGATTGCCTTCAGGCGAACCATACCTTTTTTCGCAATAAATCAATAAGTCCGCTAGTCCCATCACGCCTAATCCAATTCGACGTTCTCCTATTGCTTGCTTTTTATTTGCTTCTAAGAAGTAAGGCGTAGAATCAATGACATTATCTTACATACGAATAGCGGTCCGGACAGTCTGTTTCAATCTCTCAAAATTCACGGTATGTTCTTTCTTATTCGCCATTTGAGCAAGATTAATAGCCCCGAGATTACATACGGAATAAGGGGCAAAAGGTTGTTCCCCACATGGGTTAGTAGCAACTACTTTTTTGTCCATAAGCAACCGCATTAGTAGCATCATTAGCACGATCAATAAAGAAAATACCGGGCTCTGCTGCATAAGTTGCACAAATATTAATCAATTGCCACAACTCACGGGCAGGAATGGTCCGATAAGTCGTTACTGCATGACCCATCTTTTTCCATTCTCTAACATCTCCAATTTTAGCCCATTCTTCATCATAGGCTTTCATTTCTTCAGCGTCATATTCTTCAACAGCTGGAAATCGTAAATTCCAAGAGCGATTATTTTTAACGGCTTTCATAAAATCATTGGAGATAGCCACTGAGATATTAGCCCCTGTTAAGAAATCAGGGCTATTCACTTCATAATGTCCTCCCAAATTCAAAAATTCTTTGGCCTCTTGGTAAGCTTGGTCGGATACCTTATTCGGAGATAACTCTCTCAACTCAACAGTTGCTTGGTACATCTCTATTTGACTTGGCGTAGAAAAAACAAATTTAAGTTTTTCTTCTACTAATTGTTTAATGTAGTCATTTGTGGATTTCTCTTTGATAAATTGTAAAATGCGAGGATTTTGCATCTTTGAAATAATGAACTCTAAAATATCAGGATGCCAATCTGCCAACATAATCATTTGAGCAACATAATCATTTGAGCGCCACGTCGACTACCGCTTTGTTCAACTAAATGCGTTAATTGAGCAATGTCATCTAGCCAAGAAACAGCTCCAGAAGATTTGCCGTTGACTCCCCGAACTAAAGCATGTCGTGGACGTAAGGTAGAGCCATTAGTCCCAACTCCTCCACCTCTTGACATAATTTCCGTCACTTCTTTACGATGGTCTGCAATCCCTCCACGTGAATCTGGCACAAAAGGCATCACATAGCAATTGAAATAAGTCACTTCTGTACCAGAACCTGCACCATACAAAGCATGGCCTGCTGGAACAAAGTGTTGGCTCGATTCTTCATAATAAAATGCTTCTTCTATTGCTTGAACAACACCGACACCGCGTCTGGGATACTGTGGATCAGATCGAACAGTTGACTAAATCCCCAATTTCCAAAGTTTCTTTCATCGTATCTTTAAAAGAATACCGGTCTAACATAACCATCCGGCTAATTCTATCAAAAGTCTTAGTCATCTCATCAGTGATTGGACTGACTTGAGGGAATAATTGAATAGCACGATTAAGCGCTTCTTTTTTCCATTCCACAATTTTTTGCATAATGACTCTCCTTTAATCAACATAACTTCTAAAAAGTTGCATTGCTATTATAAATAAAAAGCTCTAGATAAATCAATGTCTAGAGCTTTTCTTCTCTTCAAGCACAACATATTGTGCTTTTTAATTTAACTTGTTAAGGCATACCATGATAGTCTGATTGGATTGGTGCAGAAACAGTTTGAAGATGATGTCCTGATCCTAAATCACTTTCAAAATCTAAATCCATATCCATTGGAATTTCTGTGACTTTCGATGGTGTTAACTTATCTGGTTCCATCTTCCGATAACGTGGAACTCCTGTACCGGCAGGAATAATCTTACCGATAATAACATTTTCCTTCAAACCAAGTAATTGGTCTTTCTTACCGCTAATCGCTGCATCTGTCAATACCTTGGTGGTTTCTTGGAAGGAAGCTGCTGATAAGAAGCTCTTCGTTTCAAGAGCAGCTTTTGTAATCCCTAAGAGTACGGGTTGACAAGTTGCTGGTTGTTGACCTGTCCTAATGATTTCAGCATTAGCATCTTCAAAATCACCAATATCCATCAAGTTTCCTGGCAAGAGGTCACTTGCCCCAGGGTCTAGGACACGAACTTTACGCATCATTTGACGGAGTAACACTTCCACGTGCTTATCATTAATGTCTACCCCTTGTTGGCGGTAAACCCGTTGAATTTCAGCCAACATATAGGTTAACACAGTCAACGAATTGGTTATACGTAAAAGTTCTTTTGGATCGATAGACCCTTCTGTCAATTGTTGTCCTCTATATACAAAGTCGCCTTCTGCCACTTTCATACGAGAAGTAAATGGCACCTTGTATTCTCTTTCGTCCGTTTGTCCTTTCACAGTTACCGTCTTGGTTCGTGTTTCTTCTTCAGAATGAACGGAAACAACTTCACCTGTAACTTCTGTAATAACCGCTTGTCCTTTAGGATGACGAGCTTCAACAATTTCTTGAACACGAGGAAGCCCTTGGGTGATATCATCCCCGGCAACCCCACCGGTATGGAAAGTACGCATTGTCAATTGAGTACCAGGTTCGCCAATCGATTGAGCAGCCACAATACCAACTGCTTCCCCTACTTCTACTTCTCCATTAGTTGCTAGATCTGACCCGTAGCAACATTTACATACGCCATGACGTGTCCGACAAGTAAATGCCGAGCGAATCGTTACAGAAGTTACCCCTGCTTCTTGAATTTGTTGGGCCTTTTCTGGGGTTATTAATTGATTATGATGGGCTAAGACTTCTCCCGTCTTCGGATTATAAACGGTCTTTTGAATGTAACGACCGGTTAAACGTTCTGCGAGGTCTTCAATCATTTCTTTGCCTTCTTTAATGGCAGAAATTTCCAACCCTCTATCTGTTCCGCAATCTGTTTCACGGATAATAACATCTTGAGCGACATCTACTAACCGACGAGTAAGGTAACCTGAGTCGGCAGTCTTCAAAGCCGTATCGGTCATCCCTTTACGTGCCCCGTGAGTCGAGATAAACATTTCTTGAACGGATAACCCTTCACGGAAGTTCGAAGTAACAGGGAGTTCGATAATCTTCCCACTCGGACCAGCCATCAAGCCACGCATCCCAGCTAATTGCGTAAAGTTAGAAATATTACCACGAGCTCCAGAGTCCATCATGATAAAGAATGGGTTGTCGGCAGACAAACTGTGAGTTAATTCGCCTTCAATTTTATCTTTAACAGCATTCCATGTCTTAATAACTTCATCATACCGTTCATCATCTGTGATTAACCCACGACGATATTGTTTGGTAATATTTTCAACTTGTTTATGACCTTTTTCTACCCAACTATCTTTAGTATCTAAGACCGTAATATCTGAGATCCCTACTGTGATCCCTGACTTGGTTGAGAAATAATAACCTAAGCTCTTCAAACGGTCAAGAAATTGAGACGTTTCTGTAACTTTCAACTTCTCAAAAATTGCCGCAATGATATCTTCTAAGTAACCTTTCTTGAACGGTTTTGTAAGTTCAAGTTGATCCATAAAGGCCCGATAATCTTTTCCAGGATCAACAAAGAAACGATCATCTGTTTGTTTGTGTAAGTTTTCCTTCGTTGGTTCATTAATGAACGGGAAGTTATCCGGCATAATTTCATTAAAGAATAACTTTCCAATAGAGGTTACTAACAATTGATCCTTTTGTTTTTCTGTCCACTTGAATTTTGTAAAGTGATGAGGACTAATCACAATTCTCGTATGTAATTGAACCGCACCATTTTCATAAGCAATGTGGGCTTCACTAGGAGAAGAAATGACCATACCTTCTCCATTTGCTCCATTTTCTTCTTGGGTTAAATAATAGTTCCCTAACACCATATCTTGAGATGGGGTAACAACTGGTTGGCCGTCTTTAGGATTCAAAATATGGGAAGCGGCTAACATTAAAATTCGAGCTTCTGCTTGAGCTTCTTCACCTAATGGTAAGTGAATCGCCATTTGGTCTCCATCGAAGTCCGCATTATAAGCTTCACACGCTAATGGATGTAAACGCATAGCTTTTCCTTCTACCAAAACAGGTTCGAAAGCTTGGATCCCTAACCGGTGTAAGGTAGGAGCGCGGTTCAAGAGAACAGGATGCTCACGCATGATATCTGCTAAAGGTTCCCAAACTTGATCATCATTGCGATCAATTAAACGTTTAGCATGTTTAGCATTCGTTGCAATTTCCCGTGATACCAATTCCCGTGTTAAAAATGGTTTAAATAATTCCAATGCCATTTCTTTAGGCAAACCACATTGATAGAAATTCAAATGTGGTCCAATGGCAATAACGGAACGCCCAGAGTAGTCAACACGTTTTCCTAATAAGTTTTGACGGAAACGTCCTTGTTTCCCTTTCAACATATGAGAAAGAGATTTAAGAGGACGATTTCCTGGACCTGCTACTGGACGGCCACGACGTCCATTGTCAATTAAAGCATCCACTGCTTCTTGAAGCATCCGTTTTTCATTTTGAACAATAATCACAGGCGCATTTAAATCTAATAACCGCTTTAATCTGTTATTTCGATTAATCACACGACGATATAAATCGTTCAAATCACTCGTTGCGAACCGACCACCATCCAATTGAACCATTGGGCGTAACTCAGGTGGGATAACAGGGATAACATCTAGAACCATCCATTCTGGGCGGTTACCAGACTTACGGAAAGCATCCATAATGTCTAACCGACGAATAGCACGCGTCCGTTTTTGTCCTTTAGCGGTCCGTAATTCTTCTTTAAGTTCTGCGCATTCTGTTTCCAAATCCACTTTCATGAGCAGTTCTTTGATCGCTTCTGCCCCAATAGAAGCTTGGAAACGATTCCCATATTCTTTCTTGTAATCACGATATTCACGTTCTGTTAGAAGTTGCTTTTCTTCTAAGGCTGTATCACCAGCATCGGTAACAACATAAGAAGCAAAATAAATAACTTCTTCCAAAGAACGTGGACTCATATCCAAAATCAAGCCCACTCGACTTGGAATTCCTTTGAAATACCAAATGTGGGTAACGGGTGACGCCAGTTCAATATGCCCCATACGTTCCCGACGTACGATGGCTTTGGTTACTTCTACACCACACCGATCACACACAACACCCGCATAACGAACGCGTTTATATTTCCCACAGGTACATTCATAATCTTTTGTTGGGCCGAAAATACGTTCACAGAACAAACCATCTTTTTCAGGTTTAAGCGTCCGGTAATTAATCGTCTCTGGTTTTTTGACTTCCCCATACGACCAAGAGCGTACGCGATCAGGTGAAGCTAGACCAATTTTTATACTTTCAAATTTATTTACATCGACCAAGGGGTCAACCTCCCTTATTCTTCACATTCAGGCAAATAAGCATCTGTAAAACCTATTGCACTTTATAGCTCTTTACTAGATTTTCAAATTTTTACTCAACTTCAGTATCAATTGTGTCTTCTGTTACTTCTTCATTATCTGTTGTTGATTCTTGCGTTTCATCTAATTTTTCATCAGATTTTTCAACTTCTTCAGCTACAATGTGTTGCAAAGCTGCGTTTGGTAATCCTTTATCTCGTAAATCAATTGGCTCATCATTTTCATCAAGGACTTGAATATCTAATCCTAAAGATTGTAATTCTTTTACCAATACTCGGAAGGATTCTGGAACACTTGGCTTAGGAATAGGTTGTCCCTTTACAATAGCTTCATAACATTCTACCCGTCCTACAACATCATCAGACTTGTAGGTCAAAATTTCTTGTAAAGTATAGGCAGCTCCATAAGCTTCTAGAGCCCAAACTTCCATTTCACCAAATCTTTGTCCACCAAATTGTGCTTTCCCACCTAGAGGTTGTTGTGTGACTAAAGAATAAGGTCCTATAGAACGTGCATGTAATTTATCATCAACCATGTGAGAAAGTTTTAAGTAATACATGACACCCACAGAAACTCGGTTATCGAAAGGTTCTCCTGTACGTCCATCGTATAAAATCGTCTTGGCATCCGCAGACATTCCAGCTTCTTTAACAGTCTTCCAAATATCTTGATCTTGAGCCCCGTCAAATACTGGTGTCGCTACGTGAATACCTAAGCTTCGAGCAGCCATCCCAAGGTGTAATTCAAGCACTTGCCCGATGTTCATACGTGAAGGCACCCCTAATGGGTTCAAGCAAATATCAACAGGAGTTCCATCTGGTAAGAATGGCATATCTTCTTCTGGCATAACAATGGATACAACCCCTTTGTTACCGTGACGACCAGCCATCTTGTCCCCTACTTGAATCTTACGTTTTTGAATAATGTACACACGAACCATCATTGAAACGCCAGGTTTTAATTCATCTCCAGCTTCTCTATGGAAGACTTTGACGTCATTCACGATTCCGCCGCCGCCGTGAGGCACACGGAGAGAAGTATCCCGAACTTCACGTGCTTTTTCTCCAAAGATAGCATGTAACAAATATTCTTCAGGGCTTAATTCCGTAACCCCTTTAGGCGTTACTTTACCAACTAGAATATCGCCATCATGTACTTCTGCACCGATACGAATAATCCCACGTTCATCCAAATTCTTTAAGGCATCTTCCCCGACATTTGGAATCTCGCGCGTAATTTCTTCAGGTCCTAATTTGGTATCGCGGGCTTCAGATTCTAATTCATCAATATGAATAGAAGTATACACATCATCTTTCACTAAACGTTCAGATAAAACAACCGCATCTTCGTAGTTATAACCATCCCATGTCATAAAGGCGATAATTGGGTTTTGACCAAGTGCTAATTCTCCACCTTCCATAGATGGACCATTAGCAAGGATTTCTCCTTTATCCACATGGTCTCCCTTTTTAGCTAATGGTGTTTGATTATAACAAGTAGACGCATTGGAACGTTGGAACTTCACTAACGGATATTTATCAAGAGCTCCATCTTCCGTACGTACGCGTACTTCACGAGCATCTACATATTCCACGACTCCTGCACGATCGCAAGTAACAGCAGCTCCTGAATCGTGAGCCGCTTTATATTCCATACCAGTTCCCACAAGTGGGGCATGTGGATTAAGCAATGGCACCGCTTGACGTTGCATGTTGGCCCCCATCAAAGCACGGTTGGAGTCATCATTTTCCAAGAATGGAATACATGCTGACGCTACAGAAACAACCTGTTTTGGCGAAACGTCCATATAGTCTACTTCATCTGGACGTACTTCAATATTTTCCTCGATTTTCCGAGCCATGATGGTATCTGTAGCAAAGGAACCATCTTCATTCAAAGGGGTATTCCCTTGAGCGATAACATAGCGGTCTTCTTCATCCGCAGTTAAATAGTCAATGCGATCTGTAACTTTATGGGTCTTCCAATCAACACGCCGATATGGGGTTTCAATAAAGCCAAAAGAATTAATCTTGGCAAAAGTTGCTAAAGAGTTAATCAACCCAATGTTTGGCCCTTCAGGCGTTTCGATTGGACACATACGGCCATAATGAGAGTAGTGAACGTCACGTACTTCATACCCTGCGCGATCCCGGGTCAAACCACCAGGTCCTAAAGCAGATAACCGGCGCTTATGCGTTAACTCAGAAAGTGGATTGGACTGGTCCATGAATTGAGACAGTTGTGAGGACCCAAAGAATTCGCGAACAGCCGCAACTACTGGACGAATATTCACTAATTGTTGAGGAGTTACGGTATCGATATCCTGAATAGACATTCTTTCACGAACCACACGTTCCATCCGAGATAAACCGATTCGCAATTGATTTTGTAATAATTCACCCACAGAACGAATACGACGGTTACCCAAGTGGTCGATATCATCAACAGAACCCATGCCTTCATAAAGATTTAAGAAATAATTCAAAGCAGCAATCATATCTGCAACCATCAAAGATTTGTTATCTGATTTTTGGTTAGCATTTCCGATCACATGAATGATACGCTCTGGATCTTTTGGTGAGTACACTTTAATAATTTGAATATCTACTGGATCTGTGACAACCGCATCACTATTGGGATAGATGGTAACAGTTCCCAATCCATTATCTAATTTTTCACCAATTTCTTCTATCACATCACGCGTTAACTTCGTTCCAGCTTCTACAACGATTTCACCAGTCTCTGCATCCACCAAAGATTCTGCTAACACTTGGTTTAATAAGCGAATTTTCAAATCTAATTTCTTATTAATCTTATAACGTCCAACAGCAGCTAAATCATAACGACGTGGATCAAAGAAACGAGTATTTAAAAGATTTCTTGAAGAATCTGCAGTTTTAGGTTCTCCAGGACGTAAGCGTTCATAAATATCTTTCAAAGCTTCTTCTGTCCGAGAATCTGATAAGTTTTTATGAATATCTTTTTCTAAGGTGAGATTAAGTGTTTCGCTATCGCCAAATAATTCCCGAATTTGATCATCGGATCCAAATCCTAAAGCCCGCATCAACACCGTCATTAAAATTTTACGGGTTCTATCAATTCTTACATAGGAAACATCTTTCGCATCTGTTTCCATTTCTAACCAAGCCCCTCGGTTAGGAATGACCGTTGCTCCATAGGAAGTCTTCCCATTCTTATCTACTTTATCATTGTAGTAAACCCCAGGTGAACGAACCAATTGAGAAACAATAACCCGTTCAGATCCATTAATAATGAAGGTTCCGCTTGCCGTCATCAATGGGAAGTCTCCGAAGAATACTTCCTGATCTTTAATTTCACCCGTTTCATTATTAATCAATCGCAACTTCACATACATAGGAGCTGCAAAGTTGGTATCCTGCTGACGTGATTCACTCACATCATATTTAGGGTCTTGGAAAACATAATCCACAAATTCCAATGCGAGTTTCCCACTATGATCCTCAATCGGTGAAATATCTTTAAACATTTCCCCGATACCTTTTTCGAGTAACCACTGATAAGATTTTGTTTGAATCTCAATCAAATTAGGTAACTCAAGCACTTCATTAATGCGTGAATAGCTACGACGCACGCGATGTTTTCCATATTGAACATTATGTCCTGTCATGAATGAGTAGCCACCTCTCCTATAAATTCCATCAAGAAATGATTCCCACCGATATTAAACGCTAAAATATTAAGAAATTATTAAGATAATCTTTTAATACCCTTTTGAAGACAAAAAAAAGACAAAAGATTCAGGCCGCGCTAAATTCTTTTGTTTTAATACTCTGACCTCACGGACAATATTTCGCAAGATCTCCATTTAATAATCAGTTCATTTTCCATGATATCTTTCTTTTTATTTTTTGTCAACTCTTTTTTAGTTTATTTACAATTTCCTCTCCAAAGAAAAACCATCTATATTAACATTCAAAAATAGATGGTTTCATAATCGTTCAAAGGAACGTATTCAACTAACCTTTCTTGCCGATTAAAAATTTTTACTCTAATTTTTTAAGCTTTGAAGCGGGGCTGGAATATGACCTCCCCGATGAATAAACTGATCAGGTCGGCTGGTTTTGAGAGGCATAATAGGTGAAGAACCAAATAATCCTCCCCATTCTAATTTTTCTCCAGATTTCTTACCTATAGCCGGAATCAAACGAACAGCTGTCGTTTTACAATTAATCATCCCAATAGCTGCTTCATCCGCAATAATAGCAGATAAAACTTCAGCTGTCGTGTCTCCTGGAACAGCGATCATATCCAATCCCACCGAGCAAACAGCGGTCATAGCCGTTAAGGTAGGTAAATCTAATACACCCGATTCCGCCCCAGCAATCATCCCTTCATCTTCAGATACTGGAATAAAGGCCCCCGACAAACCGCCCACACGTTCTGCGGCCATAATACCGCCTTTTTTTACCGCATCATTCAATAAAGCTAGTGTTGCAACTGTCCCGTGTCCACCCACTGTTTCTAAGCCAATCTCTTCAAGAATTCGTCCCACAGAATCTCCAATAGCTGGCGTTGGAGCTAAAGATAAGTCGACAATTCCAAACGGCACCTCTAGGCGTTTGGACGCTTCACGTCCTACTAATTGTCCCATCCGTGTAACTTTAAAAGCTGTCTGCTTAATGGTTTCACACACTTGATCTATAGGAGCTCGGGCAGATAGTTTGGCTAGTGCTGATCGAACCACGCCAGGTCCAGAGACTCCTACATTAATCACGCAGTCTGCTTCACCTGCACCATGGAAGGCTCCCGCCATAAAAGGATTATCTTCTACCGCATTACAGAAAACGACTAATTTGGTAGCCCCTACACATTCCTTGTCTTGAGTTAATTCCGCACATTCTCGAATAATACGCCCCATGAGTGCTACTGCATCCATATTAATTCCTGCGCGTGTAGAACCAATATTTACGGATGAACATACCCGATCAGTTTCTTTTAGAGCTTGAGGAATAGAAGCAATTAATTCGCGATCGCCCTTCGAAAAACCTTTATGAACTAAAGCCGTATATCCTCCTACTAAGTCAATACCAATCGTTTTGCAAGCTTCATCCAAAGTTTTAGCATACCTAACAGGATCTCCTCCTGAAGCCGCTAATAATTGAGAAATAGGTGTCACCGAAATTCGTTTATTAATAATGGGAATTCCATAAGTCTTTGCCAACTCATCCGCAACCTCAACTAGGCGAGCCGCCTTTTGCGTAATCTTTTGATAAATTTTTTGACATGATTTTTCAATATCACTGTCCATACAATCCATCAAAGAAATTCCCATAGTAATCGTCCGAACATCTAAATGTTCTTCCTCAATCATGTTGACAGTTTCTACAATATTTTCTAATTCAAGCATAGTGTCCTCCTAAATTCGGTGCATTGAGCGAAAAATATCTTCATGCATCACAGCAACACGCATATCGGGAAGTACAGTTTCCAGCTCTTTTCGAAAACTATCAAAAGCCATTTTCATCTCATCAATATTGACTAACATTGACATCGTGAAATATCCGCTCATGACGGTCTGAGCAACATCTACAATATTTACATTAGCATTTGCGCATTCTTGGCTGACTTTAGCCAAAATTCCTACTCTATCTTTTCCAACTACCGTAATCATCGCTTGCATATAGCTAGCCTCCTCATTCTCCATTTCTTTTAATTATCTCCATAAATAACTTTTAAGCAAGTCCAAAATAAATAAAAAAAGACGCGTCTGACTAATTAAAAACGCGTCTAAGGAGTTTTATTGCGAATTTTGTCTAATCTTTGTAAGTAATTCATCCTCAATCTCGTCAATAACCGTAGAAAATATGTTCTTGCTTGTGATTGGATAAAATCATCCTTCTGGTTCAAGTCTTTCACACACGTTTTTCCAGATCCTTCCCTTATAAAAAGAGGCAGACAAATGATGAAAATTCTCTAGCTACAATAACAGCCTTTCATTTTTGCTGTTTGCCTTTAGTGGCAAAATTCACATAATAAGTATAATAACGTTTTAATTAAAAATCAACCCTTTATAAAAATTTTTCTCTAGCAAGCGCCTTTTTTAGATCCTAGTATGTGAGTATTAGCATTAATAGATTCCTTTAAAAGAAAAATTCTGACTTTCCCTAAGGAAATCAGAATTTCTAAAATCATAAAATTTTTAAAACAAGCATGATCAGCTTTCATTCTTTTGAGCGCACAAAATCCAATAGCCTTTTTTGCGTTCTAATTCTTCCACATTGCCAAAGACTTCCAACAGTTTTTTTCGTGCACTGGGAGCGCCTTGTTTCTTTTGAATAACTAAAACTAAGCGTCCGCCCATTGCCAAATGTAAATACGCTCCACTAATAAAAGTATGAACAACTTCTTTTCCTGCACGTATAGGAGGATTTGTCAAAATCAAGTCAAAATCTTTCGCTTTTACCTCTTGATAAATATTTGAAGAATAGATTTTCGCATGTGCCACCTGATTAGCACTTACATTGTATCTAGCCAACTCCATTGCACGCTCACTGACATCTACCATATGCAAAGTTGCTTCAGGATATTCTGTCCCCATGACTGTTCCAACTGGTCCATAACCACATCCTAAGTCTAAAATCTTTTTGGGATGAAACTCAGCTTGAATAACTGTTTCCAGTAAGACACGTGTTCCAAAATCAAGGCGTTGCCGCGAAAATACACCACTATCCGTTTTAAATCGATAGCCAGTTTCATTCACTACTGTTTCCCACTCTTGACACTGATGAGATAACATCGTGTTATCTTCAAAATATTGGTGAGCCATCTAATCACTCCTTTGTTTTTCTACGCACGTCTACTTTTAAATAAATAAGAAAAAACAGACAAGGCATAGAGCCTTGTCTGTTTTTTTAGGCTTGAAAAACTATTTAAGTTCAGCTTTTCCGCCAGCTTCTTCAATAGCAGCTTTAAGAGCTTCTGCTTCTTCTTTAGGAAGACCTTCTTTAATAACTGTAGGAGCGCCATCTACTAAGTCTTTAGCTTCTTTCAAGCCTAAACCTGTAGCTTCACGAACAGCCTTGATTACTTTGATCTTACCTGAACCTGCTTCTACTAATTCAACATCAAATTCTGTTTTTTCTTCAGCAGCAGCTTCACCTGCACCTGCACCTGCAACAGCAACTGGAGCAGCAGCACTAACACCAAATTCTTCTTCGATTGCTGAAACTAAGTCAGCTAATTCTAATACAGTTGCATCTTTTAAGCTTGCAACAATGTCTTCAATATTTAAAGCCATCTTTAAATTCCTCCGTTTTTTATTATTAATCGTTTAGATGCTCCTCATAAGAGGGATCAAAAAGTTACTTAAATTATTCTGCAGCTTCTTCACGTTGTTCTTGAACTGCCTTAACAGCATAAGCCACATTGCGGACAGGTGCTTGTAAGACAGAAAGTAACATGGATAGTAAGCCTTCGCGATTTGGTAAGGAAGCAATCTTCTTAATTTCTTCCTTAGTCATGACGGTACCGTCAATCACGCCGCCTTTTAATTCCAAAGCTTCTGCTGTTTTAGCAAATTTAGCTAAAATACGAGCAGGGGCAACAGCATCTTCTTCACTGAAAGCAACTGCTGTAGGGCCTTGGAAAACTTCTTTATGATAATCAACTTCTAATTGATCCAAAGCACGACGCATCATTGTATTCTTGATAACTTTCAATTGAACTTTTTCATCACGTAATTGTTTGCGTAAATCTGTTACTTCATCAACAGTAAGTCCTAAGTAATCAACTACAACGATAGACTTTGAATTTTGAATTTTTTCAATAATTGCGTTGACTTCTTCTTGCTTTTTAGCAATAGCTTGTTCACTCACTCAATTTCACCTCCAACAAATTACTCAGAGTTTTTTATAAATAAAAAACTCCATGTCCCCAAAAGACACAGAGAAAATGTTTACTGCTATTACTAGCTCATGATCTCCCTCGGCTAGAAATTAAGATTTTGCTCACTAGCTGTCTTCGGTTCGATTTGATATAAATACCAACATTTATTAGAATACAGGATCTATTTATCGCTGTCAAGCTTTTTTTAATACCTAGCCTCAGATTTTTCTTCAGCTAGGTATTCCTTTACAAATTAAATTATTCAACTTCGATAGAAGCAGGGTCTACTTTAACACCAGGGCCCATGGTTGAGCTTACTACTAAGTTCTTAATGTAGCGGCCTTTGGAAGCAGCTGGTTTTTCACGAAGAACTGTTTCATGTAAAGCACGGAAGTTTTCTAATAAATCTTCTGTACTGAAAGAAACTTTACCAATTGGTGCATGTAAATTTCCAGTGCTATCTGCACGGTATTCAATTTGACCAGATTTAATATCTTTAACAGCTTTTGTTACATCTTGGGTAACAGTACCAGTCTTAGGGTTTGGCATTAAGCCTTTTGGCCCAAGGACGCGTCCTAAACGACCAATTTTCCCCATCATATCTGGGGTAGCCACAACGACGTCAAATTCCATCCAGCCGCCGTTGATTTTAGCAACTAAATCGTCGTCTCCAACAAAATCAGCCCCTGCGTCACGTGCTTCTTGAGCTTTTTCGCCTTGTGCAAACACTAAAACTGTTTGTGTCTTACCAGTACCTTTTGGTAAAACCATTGCCCCACGAATTTGTTGATCATTTTTCTTAACTTCAATTCCTAATCGATAAGATACTTCAACAGAACCATCGAATTTAGTGAAGTCTACTTCTTTTAATAAGTCAATCGCTTCTTTAGCAGAGTAAGCTTTAGAACGATCGATCTTTTCATATGCTGCTTTTAAATTTTTGGATTGTTTTGCCATTTAATTATTCCTCCTATGTGGTTTTAACGGATAGTCCTCCCACTCACAATACAACAAACGTACTGTGGCCTTTGTTGGGATACTTGTAGCGTTCAGAATCTTTTAGATTTGGATATCTAGAGAGTCGAATTATCCTTCAACAACGATACCCATTGAACGTGCAGTACCTTCAATCAAACGCATAGCAGCTTCAATGTCAGCTGCGTTAAGGTCTTGCATTTTAGTTTCTGCAATTTCACGTACTTGATCACTTGTAATGGTCGCAACTTTTGTTTTGTTAGGTTCACCAGAACCCTTAGCCACTTTAGCAGCTTTCTTTAATAAATCAGCAGCTGGTGGAGTTTTGGTCACAAAAGTAAATGAACGATCTTCATAAACTGTGATCACAACAGGAATAATATAACCTTGTTGATCTTGTGTTTTTGCGTTAAATTCCTTACAGAATCCCATAATATTGATACCTGCTTGACCTAGCGCAGGACCAACTGGTGGAGCTGGACTTGCTTGACCAGCAGGAATTTGTAATTTTACGACTGAGTCTACTTTTTTAGCCACGAAACATTCCTCCTTAGTTATTGTCCGTGTTGTGGTTTAGTGGAGTTGACAGATTTCTCCTCCCACATGTAGTCTTTTCTCTTTAACAGAGAGCTAACTACACTTGTACATGCCTCATTTATTCTAAAAACATTGCATGCACAACAACTTATTTAACCACACTTTTTATAAATTAGCAAGTTTTTTTCTCGTTTATTGATTGAATTATTTTTTCGGTAAATTGCAATATCAAATGCATATTTAAATTCAAAAATTTCAGTTTCATGCAAAATAGCTAAAAGGCTGATAAAATCAATCATTCTTGGCCCATTTTCTCAAGCTTAAAGCGCTTGATTACTATTTAGAGATTCAAGGGGAAAGCGTAGCGGACCTTGACTGGCCCACCCTGAATCTCTAAACTTGGTTAAGCACTTTAACCTACTTCTCTAAGGGTATCCTGAAGTTTCGCAACTTCCATGATGTAACAGTCATTGGGCGTTTGATAATCTAAGATCTTTCTGAAGCGATTGTTTATAGTATTCGTGTAGTGTGCCAACTCTTGGTATATCAGATTTTTTTTAAGCTGGTCCCTTTAGGCAAGAATTCTCTTAACATGCGATTATACCTTTCGTTAGTTCCTTTTTCCCAAGCAGAATAAGCGTGAGTGAAAAAGACTTCTATATCTTTTAGTCCGTTTTCAAGTTGTGACAGATTAGAAAATTCACTTTCGTTATCGGTCGTTAAGGTTTTAAAATACTCTTGGTCCTCTTTGAGAATCATCTTTTTTACGGACTTTACAATTGAAGCGGCATCCCACTTCCAAGTCTTCTTGGTGAGAAGTTTTCGCGTTTTCCGTTCAACTAGAGTAATAAATAATACAAGGCTCCCCCTTAGTCTTCTTTCCTATCACAAGATCAAGCTCCCAATGACCAAATTCTTCTCTGGAAAGAGTGGCTGGGCATCGTTGATCAATACTTTTTCCGAATAACTTTTTATCCATTCCTCGTGGTTCACTTGATTGCTTTCTTGGGCGAATCCGTGGTTTCATAGGAAGATCAATATTTTTCACTCTTAATATCCCAAGGTTGATATATTTATACATCGTTTTGGGGCAAGGGACACTTTCTAAAGGATGCTCTCTACGGTACTTATGAGTGAAAGTATCAACACTGAAGACACGATCTTTTTTATGCGTCAGTAAAGCTTCTTCAAAAGCTTTTATGAAAGTAGACTTTCCGAACAAAGCACCTTTTGCCTTTGAATTTGACCGATTTTCTTTATAAACACGCGCGCCAGTCTCTGCTAGATAGACATCAACATATTGATGATCGTAGGTCATTTGACGCGTTTTAATTCACGCGATATGGGACTTTGATTAACTCCGATGGCGACAGCAATCTCTTTCTGTTTATGTCCTTCATGGTGCATTGCTTGGATGATTCTGCGTTTTTCTGCAGAAAGGTGTGCATATCGTGTTAGAATGTTTCATAGCCGGTGAGTGCTTCTTTACTTGGGTTTAGACGCTTTTAAGTATAGAGCCTCACTGGTTTTTTGTCGCCCTTTTCTTTATGCACTTCATTTTACAACTTACCGATCAATTTTTTCATCAGACGAATTCAATCGAATGAATCTCTTCTTCTAATAGAAAAAATTTACACGTTTTGTTTATCTACTTGATCAAAATCAACTTCTGCGACAGTTTCACGACCAAACATTTCAATGACTAATTTCAATTTACCGTGTTCGTCATCTACTTCTTCTACTCGTCCTTCTAAACCTAAAAATGCGCCATCGATAACTTCGACATACTCGCCCACTTCAAAATTAATATCCCGTTTAGGAGCAGAAATTCCTTGAGATAAGAGGAGACGATGAACTTCATCAGGTAAAAGAGGAACAGGTTTAGATCCTTGACCGTGTGACCCTAAGAAGCCTGTAACATTTGGCGTGTTCCGAACAACAAACCAAGCCTCATCGCTCATAATCATTTCTACAAATACATATCCTGGGAAATTGTTAACCTTAACAATTTTATCTTCTCCATTTTTGGCCTTTTGTAATCTTTCTTCTTCTGGAACAATGACGCGAAAAATGAATTCTTCCATATCCATAGAAGTAATCCGACTCTCCAAATTTTCTTTGACTTTATTTTCGTATCCAGAATAAGTATGTAATACATACCATTGTTTTTGCGGCTCGACTTCAGTAACCATAATTTCTCCTTTCCAAATTAAAAAACCTTCCGCTTGACGAAAGGTCCTGCTTTCTGCCCTCATTGTACCATATCTATCAGTAAGTACAAGTATTATTTTAAGTGCCTTTAGCCGACTCATCTTTCAATGAACGGCTATCAATTATAGACGAATAAACCAGTTGAAAGCGAGATTTACTAATTCATCTGTTACCCCTAGAAAAATAGCAGTAATAATAATCGTAAAAATAACAACCACAGAATCTCTTCTTAATTCACTCGCTGTCGGCCAAGTAACTTTTTTTAATTCTTTAAATGCTTTAATCATAAAGTTTACCTTCTCCTTTTATTTGGTTTCTTTATGCAAGGTGTGTGCATTACAAAATCGACAATACTTTTTTACTTCCAAACGTTCTGTTCGCTGCGTATTATTCGTTTTGACCGTATAATTTCGTGATCCGCACTGCGAACAAGCTAAAATCATTTTCTTTGATGCCATGAACACATCTCCTTTGCCTTCCATCGTATTTAATAGTACCGACTTTCATCAGCCTTGTCAAATTCATCTTTAGTCAAACGCTAAGAGAAAGGCCCCTTATCGCCTTTCATCGAAAAGAGACCCTTTTTATTTAGATTCAACTGAATAATCATCGTTCACTAAGCTCCTATTAATCATGTTTATGCCATTTGTGACAAAGTCGATAGTACGCCCTTTTTACCACATCACTGGAAGTTGACAATTCTTCAGCAATCTCTTGATCTGTTTTTTTCTGAATATATTTTTCCAAGACTTGTTTTTCTAAAGGGGAAAGTCTCATCAGATAAGCTTTGTATTTTTCCTTAACAAAGAGCGCAGATTCTGGCGTAGGGTAGGTAGATTGAGGCATAGAATTAAAGAAAATATTCGTTCCTGTATCCTCATCCACCATTCCTTCATAATAGACAACCTTATCTTTAGGGATTCTTTTCATTCTCCCTTGCTGTCTTTTCATATCAATAAGCCTGCTCTCAATCCGCTTACCTAAAGCAGCTTTTAAACTATATTCCTCCTGTTTTTTATATTTCTCCACTATGACTTGAAAAAAACATAGCGACGCCAATTGAAAATATTCCTGAAAATCTTCAATCCAAAAACGATACTTGTTAAAAAAATAATAAATAGTTGGCTGATAACGATGTAGTAAAGCTTCAAAAGCTATCTGGTCATTATTTTCAAAAAAAGCAATCATTAACTCTCTATCTTCTATATGATCATACTCTTTAAAGTTATTCATCACTAGCCTCACCTGCTTATTAATGTTTTTCTAAATCATGCAACAAACATCTCAGCGCCTGAATTTGATGATAATTCCACGGATTATGTCTCTGATAGGATACTTGTGTTCCCCTATCAAACGTTTTTTCCCCGTAACGAATAAGTTTTTCTGTTTTTTCAACATCTCCAAGTAACTCCATCGCAGATTTACGAACAGCTCCTTTTTGAAAAACTAAGCGCTGTTCAGCTAAATCACTTGTCGCAACGGTTACTTGAGTTAGTAGATCTGTATGCTTATCAATCATAGCTTCAATATAAGAATCTGCTGTCTGTCCCTCCGCTGTAAAAACAACTTTCAAACGATACTTTTGATAAGATTTAGATAGTCCAGGAACAAACATCGCATCAAAAATCACCCAAGTAATTAATCCTTGATAAGCTGAATAATTAGATAATCTTTGTAAGAGGCGATCTCTCGCTTCTTCCATTTGATTACTTTCTTTTAATTGCGAGAGGTCCGGCCAAGCGCCAATCATATTGTAGCCATCTACTAGTAATACCTCTTTCATGCCATGTTCCCTCCTTTCTCTTCTAGGGATTTTTTACAGACTAAAGGGAGCGCCTATGGTAAACTTCATACATCATTAAAGCAGCAGCCACACTGGCATTTAAACTTTGAACATGTCCCCGCATAGGAATCGTCAACATGCCATCCAAATGCTGCTTCACTCGCCGAGAAAGGCCTTTCCCTTCATTTCCTATCACAATCGCTAATGGCAAAGTAGCATCCATTTCCCATAAAGACTGTCCCTTCATATCCGTTCCAAACACCCATACTCCCTTTTTCTTTAGATCATCGATAGTCTGCGTAAGATTGGTTACACGAGCAATAGGGACATGGTAGGCAGCGCCTGTGGAAGTCTTTAAAACAGAAGCAGTCACAGAAGCCGAGCGATGTTTAGGAATAATAACACCATGAACGCCGCTCGCATCAGCTGTCCGAAGTATAGAACCTAAATTATGAGGATCCTCAATATTATTCAAAATGATTAAAAAAGGATCTTCTTGCTTTTCCTTAGCCTTATTTAAGATAAAATCTACACTTTGATAAACATAAGGTTCTACCTCCAGAATAACACCTTGGTGGTTCATCCCCATCGCATAGTGATCTAGCTCTTTTTTGCTTTGCTCACTTATCGGGATTCTCGCTCGATTCAACTGCTCAATGAAGTTCTGCATCCGCTTAGATGTTAATCCCTTTTGCAAGTACGCTTGGTAAACAACTTGCTTAGCTTCTAACACTTCTTTAGCAGCGTGAAAGCCCAACACAAATTCTGTTTGATTAGTCTTGCTTTGCATGATGAACCTCTTTCAAATAATCAATACCTTTAGTGCACAGCTCTTCAAATCGTTCAAGATTTTCTAAGAACAGATAGCCGCATACCGCTTCAAATCCCGTAGCTACACGATAGGTATGAATATCGGTATGCTTAGCAGAACTGTGGCTTTGACTATTTCTTCCGCGCTTAAAGATAGTCAATTCTGTTTCTGTAAAAAATCCTTCTTCAATTAAAGCGCCTGCCAATTGTGCTTGTCCATAAGCGCTCACAAAATGGGTGGCTGCTTGATGAAGATCATTGGGCCTTCTTAATCCTGACTCAATTAGATAACGGCGTACGGCTATTTCCCAAGCGGCATCCCCTAAATAAGCGAGTGTTAGCCCACTTAATTGATTATTCTTCATTTTTGTCAAAACTTCCATTCCTTTTCCATCGCGTTCCTTGTGCCGTGTCTTCTAAGATAATCCCTTGGGCCTTTAGGCGATCACGAATTTCGTCACTTTTTGCATAGTCTTTGGCTTGGCGCGCTTGATTCCGTTCTTCAATCAAATTTTGAATGTCGTCATCCAATAACTCTTCCTCGTTAAATGACAAGCCTATAATCTCTAACCATGTCTTAAACTGCTGACGATAATTCTTCAAAACCTTCTGAGAAACATGGTCTCTTTCTAGATATATATTACTGAACTTCATAAATTCATAAATCACTGTCAAAGCATTCGGAACATTAAAATCATCTTCCATGGCTTGAATGAAATGGTGATCAAATTGGTTCAATTGATCCAACAAAGATTGGTCATCTTCTAAATGATCAACAGCCAACTGCAAACGATGTTTGAAATTATGGTCCAAATTCAATAATCGACTCACATTACGACGGGCTTCATCGATATTTTTCTCACTAAATTTAAGTGGGGCACGGTAATGCGCACTGGATAAGAAAAAGCGAACAACTTGAGGTTCCTCTTGTTCTAATAAATCATGAACTAGAACAAAATTCCCTAACGATTTACTCATTTTTTCGCCTTTATCTCCCATAGTTACAAAGCCGTTATGAAGCCAATAATTTGCAAACTTCTTTCCTGTTTTCGCTTCAGATTGAGCAATTTCATTTTCGTGATGAGGGAAGATAAGATCTGCTCCCCCACCATGAATATCTAATTGATCGCCCAAATACTTAGTAGCCATAACAGAACATTCAATATGCCATCCCGGGCGCCCCATCCCCCAAGGAGACTTCCAAGCAGGTTCTCCAGCTTTAGCTTTCTTCCATAAGGCAAAATCTAAACTATCTTCTTTCTTAGTCTGCTCACTATCATTCAACCGCTCACTTGCGCCAGTCCTTAAATCATCAATAGATTGATCGCTAAGTTGCCCATACGTTGAAAATTGGCGTGTCCGATAATACACATCTCCTTCACTTTCATAAGCATACCCTTTATCCACTAAATCACTCACAAAAGCAATAATGGCTTCCATATTTTCCATAACTCTCGGATTAGCAGTTGCTCGCTTCACATGAAGGCGATCAATATCTTTATAAAAAGCTAAAATATATTTATCAGCTACCTCTTGACTAGTCAAGCTTTCTTCATTCGCTCGTTTAATAATTTTATCATCCACATCTGTAAAATTAGAAACAAAATTCACTTGATAGCCGCAATATTCGAGAAAACGTCTAATAACATCAAAAGCTACCACACTCCTAGCGTTTCCTATATGAATATAATTATATACAGTTGGTCCACACACATACATATTCACGATATGATCCGAATTGGGATAAAAGACTTCCTTTTGATTCGTCAATGTATTATAAAGTTTTAACATATGAAAAATCCCTTCATCAACGCCATCTTCTAGCGCTTTACTCAGTATCCCTATTCTACCATATGAACGTCACATTTAAACCATCTCGTCTTTCTTTAATCCCCCTTTCCTATTCAAAAAATTTTTAAGGAAACAGATCCACCATCTTTATTAAAAAAGAGCGAAATTTATTTGTCAAATTCATCCTTCTCTTTATTTTTAGGCTAGTCTGCTAACTTTTGATTTATTTTCTCTTTTTTGCACTTATTCTTCAATCCCATTTTTGTTATTAATTATACATTTGCTTATTTCTGCTTTATTTTTATTATTTTTGCATGGAAACTTTAAATTTCATTTAAGGAAATATTGTCTTACTTTTCTTTTTCGAACCATGCGTTTTTTTAGGCACTTTAGTTTGCAACAAGTGCTTTTAGTCTTTAACGTAGAAAAAATTTCTAACAAAGAATGTCTTCAACTCAATTGAAATCGCCCTCATATGTTCTTTTTTGATTTTTCTTATTTTCAAATTTCTTTAAAAATGCACACCAAAAAAGAGCCCTTTTTAGGGTCTAATGTGACCCCAAAAAGTTAGACTTTTTTAAACGTAGTAGTTTTATCGACTGCTACGTTTTTCTATGCAGCCGTAAAGCTGATTCGATATTGAACAGGACTCATCCATCCTAGTCGTTCTTTGATTCGTTTTTCGTTATAGTACTTGATATATTCCTCTATGGCGGATTTTAATTCTTCATAACTGTAATAGATAACCCCATAATAAATTTCTCGTTTTAGTAAGCCCAAAAAGTTTTCCATCACTGAATTATCGTGACAGTTGCCTTTCCTGGACATACTTTGGAAAATTCGTTCTGCCTTTAAGCGATCTGTATAACTTTTCATCTGATAAGCCCAACCCTGATCTGAATGAAAAGTACGACGATGGATTCTATTAGGCGCTATTCGACCATATTTACCTTTATAGGAATTATATTTTCGACTTTTTCTCGTATATGAAGTAACTTGAAGCTTTAATTTTTGCATGAGTCGTTGAATTTTTTTCTTATTGATCAGAAAGCCTTGATTTTTCATCGCAGCGGTCATACGCCGATAGCCGTAATCTCTATTTTCTTGACGAATTTCTATGATTTTTGTTTCAATTTCTTGATCTGGATTTTTTCGATTGAATCTTTTCTGCCAGTACATAAAAGTGGCTTTTGGCATACCTGTATATTTGAGAAGACCTTTCAGTTTGAATTGTCCTCGGAGGCTGTGTATGATGTTCTTCCTCTAAACGCAACCTCCTCAACTCTTTTAAAAAAGCATTCTCTAACTTGGCCCAATATCATTCATCTTCCAACTGTTTAATCCGATCTGTACTCGTATCTACTGAATCTGCCCCATTGGGCGTTTGCCTTTCTTCTCTTTCTTTTCTCTTGTTTGTTTATCCATCGTCGAATTTGACTTTTACTTTTTATTCCATATTGTTTAGCAAGGAATGCGCAGCCACCTTTACCTTCTAAGTAAGCTTGAACAACTTCTTTCTTCAATTGATAACTATACTTTGACATAAAAATACCGACCTCCAAAGGTTAGATTTTTGGCCTAACTTTTGGAGGTCGGTACAGTCTCTTTCGAAAATAAAGTTATTTTTTTATAATCTCTTAATCTTTCCACCAATTATCATAAACAGTTATCGGCAAATGCCGTTTATGCATCGAGCGATCGTATAACGCTTCAATTTTTTCAGTGTCGCCTTCACTGACTTCTTTTCCTTCTAAGTAATCATCAATCGCTTGATAAGTCACTCCCAAAGCCGCTTCATCAGCTAATTGTGGGCGATCATCTTCTAAATCCGCAGTAGGGACCTTAAGATACAAATGTTCTGGACAAGCTAAGGCCTTTAATAATTGCTTCCCTTGCCGTTTATCTAACCGCCAGATCGGCACAATATCAGCTGCTCCATCTCCAAACTTAGTATAAAAGCCACTAACGGCTTCTGCCGCATGATCTGTTCCTACAACTGCTCCAGCGTTTTGTCCTGCCAATGCATACTGAACAATCATTCTCTGCCGCGCTTTGATGTTACCTTTATTAAAATCAGAAATTTCTACGCCCTGATCACGTAACGTTTGCATTTGAGCATCCACAGCTGGGCGAATATTAACCACAAAAGTTTGATCAGGCTGAATAAAGGATAAGGCGTCTTTCACGTCTTCCATATCCGCTTGTTTCCCATAAGGAAGAGATACAGCAATAAATTGATAAGCCGTCTCGCCAGTTTCTTGACGTAATTCTTCCATAGCGAGCTGGCAAAGCTTACCGGTTAAGGTAGAATCTTGCCCACCCGAAATTCCCAAAACTAAACTTTTAAAAAAAGAGTATTTTTTCAAATAGGACTTAATAAAATCTATACTCCGTCGAATTTCTTCTTGACTATCAATCTTGGAATGAACCTTGAGTTCATCAATAATCGCTGCTTGTTTATCTCTCATTTTTCCAACCTTTCTTCCTAATTCTTTCTTTTTAAATTTTCTTTAACACGTTTACGAATCTTATGAATAGAATCCATCTTTAAATCATACAAAGCTTGTGAAAGGTCTACCGGATATGCTTCTGGATTCAAGATACGTTTATACTCATCCCATAAATCACCTAAACTATGTTCGGCATAAGCTTTCACTTCATCTAAAGAAGGAATCTCATACACCCGCTTGCCTTTTTGATAAATCGTCTGAAGTAATGGTCGCGCATCATAATCAGAGATCGTTTTATTGATATAAGTATAAGTCGGATGGAACATAAATAATTCTTTTGAATTATCCATTTCTTCTTCATAAAGGGAAATATAATCTCCTTCTGACTTACCATCTCTTTGACGCGTAATCCGCCAAATTTGTTTGCGACCTGGTGTTGTTGTCTTTTCTGGTGAAGCAGAAACTTTCATAGTTGGCACAAGCTTGCCTTCATCATTTTCAATCATGCAGAGTTTATACACTGCTCCTAAAGCTGCCTGATCAAAAGCTGTAATAATCTTAGTTCCTACTCCCCAAGAATTTACTTTTGCCCCTTGCATCTTAAGGTTTAAAATTGTCTTCTCATCTAGGTCGTTAGAAGCCACAATAATCGCTTCTGGATAGCCAGCTTCATCTAACATCTTACGTACGCGTTTAGATAAATAGGTAATATCGCCTGAATCAATACGTACCCCGATAAAATTAATCTTATCTCCCATTTCATCAGCGACACGAATAGCATTTGGAAGTCCAGAATTTAAAGCATCATAAGTATCAATCAAGAACACACAATTTTTGTGGGATTGTGCATAGTGCTTAAAGGCTTCATAATCACTTTGATAAGATTGAGCCATCGAATGGGCATGCGTTCCTGAAATAGGCAAGCCTAAAATCTTACCTGCACGAACATTGGAGGTCGAATCAAACCCTCCAATATAGCTTGCTCTCGCTCCCCAGATCGAAGCATCCATTTCTTGGGCCCGGCGTGCTCCAAATTCGGCCAAACCATCTTGCCCACAAACAGAACGTACACGAGAAGCTTTAGTTGCGATCAGCGTTTGGAAATTAATAATGTTCAAAATGGCTGTTTCAATTAATTGACATTCTGCTAAAGTTCCTTCAATTTGCATCAAAGGTTCATTGGCAAAACAAACTTCTCCTTCTACCATTGATCGAACAATTCCAGAAAAATGATAATTTTTTAAATAATCTAAAAATTCCTCAGGATAATCTTGAGTTTCACGTAAATAATCAATATCTGTTTGCGTGAAGTGTAAATTATCTAAATAATTAATTACTCTTTCCAATCCAACGAAGAGGGCATAACCATTTTCAAAAGGATTATTTCTGAAATAGACTTCAAATACACATCTCCGGTCATCTATTCCTGAGTCCCAATACGTTTTCATCATATTAATTTCATACAAATCTGTATGCAAGGCAAAGCTGTCGTCTGGATAGATACTCATTTTTCACACTCCATATTCATTCAATTATTCCACATCCGACATTACACAAACTGTTGCTATTATACCACGTTTTAATTTTTCTCTCCGCCTTCAAAGTTCATTCGTTGATAAAAAAGATGCCTACTCTATTGCAAGTGGACATCTTTAGTCAAGTCTTTTATTTACCATTTGTTTTAGGCCCTACATTTCCTGTAGTTGAAGGCGTTACTGTAGCTGTTCCTGTTCCACCGGTTACTGTATTGGTGATATTGTTAGTGGATTGTGGACCTGAAGTGCTTCCAGATTGCGAGTTTCCTCCTTGGCTATTGGCTTTAGAGGATTGAGAAGATGACGCTTGAGAAGAAGCTGCTTGAGAACTTGCTTGTTCTTGACTTGCTTTTAGTCGTTTACTTTCTTCTTGCTTCTGGCTTTCTTCTAGTTTTTTACTTTCCTCTTGCTTTATGCTTTCTTCTTGACGTTGTTTTTCTTGCTGTTCTTTTTCTTGGCGTTCTCTTTCTTCCCGCTCTTTTCTTTCTTGTTCTGCTCTCCGTTGCTCCGCTTCATTGATTTCGTTTTGACGGCGCGCTTCCGCAGCTAAACGTTTTTGTTCTTCTTGTAAACGACGACGTTCTTCATCCGCACGACGACGTTCTTCTTCACCACGTTTGCGAATACGTTCTAATTCTTGTTCAGACGCATGTTTCTTGCGTGCTTCTTCTTCTTTGCGGGCAGTAATAGCGTTCACAATTTCTTCAGGCGCTTCACTTAAACGCTCCAATAAGCGAGATTTAAAGAATGGATTTTCTTCCTCTTCCACTTCTGCCTTTAAATCTTCCACCTTATCATTCACATCATCATAATTTAATGAAGTATTCTTTTTTAGGGCTTGAATTTTATCCTCTAATTCGGCATAAATTTTTAATTGCCGTTTTGCTTCATCTAATAATTTATTCATCGTTTGATAGAAGCCGTCATCCGTTTTAAGATCCTTTTCAAAATCTTTTGTGATTTTCTCTACATCAGAAGTTTTCAAAGCCTTTGTAACCAAAACATATTTTTGTAAGGTAATCCCGTTCAGAGGGTTTTTCCCTTCATCTTTTTCAAAGCAATCATTCACCACTTTTTGAATATCGAAGCGGTCTTTTACTTGTTTTAATTGTTTTTTCATTTCTTTACGTGCAGAGGCATACTTATTTAGTCCTTCTATGGATTTTTCACAGTCTTCAATTTCTGAAGATTGCAAATTTTCTTTAAGAAAGACCTTCCCTTGATCATAGTACAAACCATCAATTTGAGCTTGTACCCGTTCAAAAGTACCATCTGTTTTTTCTTGGTTAATTTCTTGTTTTTGCACGATGGCATATACGCCGCTGCTAATCACAATGCCGATTGAAATAACGGTAATTAAAATAGCTTTCCAATTCAACCGTTTCTTTTTCATGTTTTCCTCTCCTTTTTCAATAGTTAGTTTTATTGTACTATGATCCCCAATAAAATGCACCTATTTTGTGAAGGAAGTCCTTCGATCGTGTCTCCGTCTCTCTAAAATAATATAAATAGTATTCCAAAATGCTTATTTGAGCGATCGCTCGTAAAAAAGAGTTGTGCTTTTTTAGATACACTTATGTAGCCTTAACCCAATTATTTACTGGATTAAGATTCATACATTCACTTAAAAGAGATGATTTTATGGAAAAAGTAAACAAATCAGTCAACAAAAAGGGCCAAAGAAGCATGCACAGAAAGAGACGTTATGGTCTGAGAAAACTATCGGTTGGATTAGTTTCTTGTGCCTTAAGATATATCATAATTTTCCCAAATGTAGTTTAAGAGCAATTTTTATATTGCAGTTCTGTCAAAAATTGTTTTTATTGATTTTATTATCGTTTATTTGAATATATTCAAAGGTGATGCTTCTTAAATAAGATGTGTTTTGAATCACAATACAAGAGTTTGCATGTGTAAGTGAGCAGTGATATAGAAAAGGAGCTGGGTTTGTGGCTCAGCTCCTTTTTCTAATTATTTTCAATTATTAGTTTACTTTTGTTTAATTTTGTAGGTGAACTTTTTACTCGCGATTCTTCTTGCGAGAGAAGAATGCTACTGCAGCTCCCAGTGCACCAATCATTGTGCCGATCAATCCTACTCGTTCCCCTTTAGCACCAGTCTTTACTAATTGGGACGAATGCTTTGCAGGGACCTTGTTGCCGGACTTAGTAGATGCGTTGGAACCTGAAGCATCAGTGGATGCGTTACCAGCGTTGCTGTTGCCGGCATTAGCGGTTTCAGCGTTACCAGCGTTGTTAGCATTATCAGCGCTACTTGATTCGTTGGTGCTATTCTGAGCGCCGGAATCTGTAGAGCTGCTACCACCAGTAGTAGATCCGCTAGCTGGACCACCATTGTTAGACGTGGAGTCGTTACCCGAATCAGATCCAGAACCATTGCTGTTTCCAGATTCGCTGTTTCCAGTATCAGAACCAGAACCGGAATCAGAACCTGTTCCAGAACCAGAATTTCCGTCGTTGTTTCCGGCTTTACCAGTGGCTTCGTCGGAAGTGTTGTTCCCCTTCTTATCTTTAGCTTTTACATCACTACCGTCTTTGACTTTGTTTGCTGGAATAGTGACTTTACCAGTGGCTTTATCAACGGTTACGCCTTCTGGAATGTCTTTACCAGTCCAGTTTCCATCATTGTCTTTCTCGACAGTGAAGGTCTTCTCTTTGGTTCCATCTTCTGGCGTATAAGTGATTTCCAGACTATCAGTATCCTTTGCTGGTGTTACCTCAACAGAACCATTATCTTGAGGCTCGACTTTTGGAGCATCTGGTGTAGTTGCTGGAGTAGTTGGGTTCTTTTTGGCTTTACCAGTGGCTTCGCTGGAAGCTTTGTCACCCTTCTTATCTTTAGCTTTTACATCACTATCGTCTTTGACTTTGTCTGCTGGAATAGTGACTTTACCAGTGGCTTCATCAACGATTATGCCTGCTGGAGTGTCGTCACCCTTCTTCCACTTGTTGTCAGCGCCTTTCTTGACAGTGATGGTCTTCTCTTTGTCTTTGCCTTCTGGCGTATACGTGATTTCCAGACTATCAGTATCCGTTGCTGGAGTGATCGTGGCTGAGCCTTGACCGTCTCCGTTTGCTGGGGTAGTGATGGTTGGAGCAGCTGGCTTCACGGTTATGGTTAGAGTTACGGTGCCGGTTTTTCCTGCCGAGTCGGTTACCGTGAGAGTTAGAGTATGTGTACCGACTTCCTTCGGCTGCATCTTCGTAACAGTGAGATCCAACACTTGTTCCTGATCAGTGTCAGTGGTTTTTGAAACACTTGCACGACCACTAAGGATATCAGCTTGTTGAAGCAGATTGGCTTTCATTAGCGCCTGTAACGTGTCGACTTCTTTAACCTTCACATCATCTTTAGCGATAATGTGAATCTTCAGATCTTGCCCAACTGTTACAGGCGATGAAGTAGCAATAATTGTTGGTTTTTCATTATCCTTAGGCGCAGTAGCTTGTTTTTTATCACTGTTTTCTGAAGTTAGGTCAAATCCTGGAATTGTTGTTTTAAGAGTCTTTTCTTCAGGCTTCGTGACAGTCGTTGTTGCATACACGTCGCCTTCAGGAATTCCATCCTTAACAGTAATCTCCGCTTTACCATTGTTAATCGTTGTAGTAGAGCCGATTTCGTTGTTATTTTTATCAAACAGTTTAACTGTTGTAGTAACTTTAGCGTCAGTAGGAATACCATTTCCAACAGATACTGTTACTTTCTGCCCTTTCTTTCCAGCAAGATTAGTCAGAACAGTGTCGATAACTGGCTTCTTTGGTTTAACTCTGATGATTACCCCTGTCTCTGGTTTTGTTATACTCGTGGAATTATCGGAGTATGTTCCCTTAATACCATGGGTAAATACGCCAACTGTATCAGTTTTTGGAGGAGTGCCGTTCCACACTAAGGTTGGCTTATTATCTTTAAGCTTGTCTCCGTCTTTAATCTCAACAAGTTCTGTCAATTCCGGTAATTTATCACCAACGGTAATATCAATGGTTTTACCGCTAAGAGGATGTTCTTTAGCAAGTGTAGTAACTTTGACTTTAACTTTGCGTGTGGTAACGTTGCCAGAGCCATCCTCGGAAGTAATAGTTACTCTCTTGCCGTTCATTTCTTTAGTAACAGTGATGCTATCTGATAAAAGCGGTTTGTCTTCGCTTCCAGCACCATGCGTGATTGTAGGATCTTTTGTTAAACCAGAAATGCTAAACTTCTCAATATAACCCTTGTTATCGCTGGTAGTGAAGCTTAGTTTATCGCCTGTATGAAGTTGAATGGTCTGTTTGTCGTCGGTTATTTCAGTGTCTTTGTGATAAATTTTTGGCGCTGTGCTGTCATCCTTGTGGCGCTTTAAGTTTTTATCTTGGTCAGATTCTGGATCTCGTCCAGAAATCCACACGTAGGACGAGCTTGTTGTGCGTGCATATGATGCAGAATCTGCCCAAGTCCAAGCATTATGTATATTAGCGTACTTTTCATCATACGTCTTAGCGTTTTCGTTAATTGCTGTATCGTTAAGCTTTACTGCGGCATGCATATGGAATGCAAGATTTACTTCTGAAGTTTGAATACCTATTCCATAATTCTTACCATTATATGGGTAATCTAGCCAAGTTGCTTTACCAAGAGCGTAATCATTGTGATTCTCACGGAATAGATCTTTCATATCTCTTTCATATTTTGTCTGATTCGGTCCTAAACTATAATGGAAACTTGAGGACTTATTACTATTGCCGCCGAAACTTTTTTCACTATCATATGGGAAGTTTATAGTTGTTGACTGATTGTCTACTTTTTCAAACTTGGCAAAATCGCGCGAAAGAGTAAAGTTCATCTTGCGTTTTAATTTGTCATTTTGTGATGCATCTTTAAGTTTGTAAGCGTCAAAACGTAAGTCGCGAATTGTGTCGTTTTCGAACAAACCATCGGACTTTAACTTAGCAATTTGGTACGGTACTTGCCATATATACCACTGCCTGTTTGAAAGCTTTATCATCGACTGAGCATCATTGTTGAAGAACACGTCGAATACAAGATATTTAGCACCATCTATTGTTTCGATATGTGCATACATATCCGTTTTTTTAATCAGAGTATTGTGCTCATCGCTACCATAATCGTCGGAATTCATTGTCTTTTTATCTTTATTTTCATCATTAGTAGCACGATAACGCTGGAACTCAAGAATACTAGGAGTTTTGAGCCATTCTGGATTGTTAACAACCACATCAGCTTCACGATCTTGATACTTAGTAGCCGTGCCATTCGTAGGCTTATTAGCTGGTGCAGTGCTTGTGCTATTCGTAAGTCCTTTAGCTGTTGCAGTGCTTGTGCTATTCGTAAGTCCTTTAGCTGTTGCAGTGCTTGTGCTATTCGTAAGTTCTTTAGCTGTTTCAGTGTATGTTGGTGTAGAAATTGTGGTCGCTTGAACAGCCTTGACAGGCTGGCCGCCTAAGTAGGTTGCTGCGGTCAGTGAAGCAGCCATTGTTGCTAACGGAAGCGTGTACACCTTGTGTGAAGAACGCTTCCTAGAACCTTTTGATGGTGTATGCCTTGAAGGGTTAAATTTTTTCATAACAATCTCCTTAATTTTCTCTAATCTGTAATGAATTTTTTAAACAAATAAATAGACGAATTCTATGACAAATTTTGCCAACACTGGTCACAAAACTCTCCATTTCAACAGGTACATTAAAATTATATCATTTCTTGGCCCATTTTCTCAAGCTTAGAGCGCTTGATTACTATTTAGAGATTCAAGGGGGAATGCGTAGCGGACCTTGACTGGCCCACCCTGAATCTCTCTGAATCTCTCTGAATCTCTAAACTTTGTTAAGCACTTTAACCTACTTCTCTAAGGGTATCCTGAAGTTTCGCAACTTCCATGATGTAACAGTCATTGGGCGTTTGATAATCTAAGATCTTTCTGAAGCGATTGTTTATAGTATTCGTGTAGTGCGCCAACTCTTGGTATGTCAAATTTTTAAAGCTGGTCCCTTTAGGCAAGAATTCTCTTAACATGCGATTATGCCTTTCGTTAGTTCCTTTTTCCCAGGCAGAATAAGCGTGAGTGAAAAAGACCTTTATATCTTTTAGTCCGTTTTCAAGTTGTGACAGATTAGAAAATTCACTTCCGTTATCGGTCGTTAAGGTTTTTAAATACTCTTGCTCCTCTTTGAGAATCATCTTTTTTACGGACTTTACAATTGAAGCGGCATCCCACTTCCAAGTCTTCTGGGTGAGAAGTTTTCGCGTTTTCCGTTCAACTAGAGTAATAATACACGGCTCTTCTTTCCTATCACGAGATCAAGCTCCCTAAAACCAGATTTCAAACTTCATTTCCCTCCTTCGCTCTTTCTATTCTTGCATTAGGCCTTAAATTAAATAAAAAGATAAATGATGCTTTGATTAATTATTGACCGCTCGCAAAGAATTTTTCTTTTGCAAGCGGTCTTTTCTTTTTCGAAATTAAAATCGATATAAAAAGCACAGAAGTTATTAAAACTCCTGCGCTAAATGTTTTTGAATGTATCTTGTTCTAAAAAATAGCTTTACCCTTACTTTTAGGCATACTTCGCATTTAACCGTTTTTCGAATGCGTTTAATCCTCTGGTTAAAGAGAAGGTCAAAATGAAATAAATTACCATAGAAATTACCAAAGGAATAATTCCTTGATAAGTAATGCTGGTCACTGCACGTGTTTGGAAAGTTAATTCAGCAATTCCGATCGTCGAAACAATGGAAGATTCCTTAATCAAGGTTACAAATTCATTCCCTAAAGCAGGCCAAATCGAACGTAGAGATTGAGGGAAAATAACTAAGCGCAAAGTCTTAAGTCGACTGAGTCCAAGAGACCGTGCAGCTTCGCTCTGTCCTTTATCAACCGCTTGAAGGCCTCCACGAATGACTTCACAAACATAAGCACCGGAGTTTAAAGACACAGCAATCATTCCTGCCACTAGCGGCGAAACATTGAACAAACCGCCAATCCCTAAAAACATAAAGAGGACTTGAATCATTAACGGTGTCCCTCTCACAAATTCAACATAAGCCATAGCAAGTCCAGACAATACAATATTATCTGTTAATCGCATCACGGCTAAAATAGACCCTAAAACTAAACCACACACAACCGACACAAAGGAAATGAGTAAGGTCATTTTCACCCCATTCCAATAATAAGGGGTGTAATCCAACCAATTAATCTTCTTTTCTCCTTCATCCTTTTTAATTAAGAGATCATAGGCTTCATCCATCCATTGATCAATCAATCCTTGCTCCTTCACTTCTGCAATGGATTGATTAATCGCTGCTTGAAGGGCGGGTTGATTCTTAGGAATAGCCACGTACTTCGCGTTATCGTCCGTCATCTTAAATTTTCCGATAACCATCTCTAAACTTTCTGGGTGAGCTTTAACATGGGATCCTCCAACAGAAGAGTCCACCAAAACTCCGTCAATTTGTTTGGTTTGAAGAGCACTGATCAAATCTGGAATTTGTTGCATGGTGTGCTGCTTAACATTAGCCATTTGTTCTTTGGCCAAGGTTTCTTGAAGGGCTCCTTGTTGGTAACCAACCGTCATGTCTGGCGTAAAGGAGTTTTTATCTTTAATTTTATCTGCATCACTTTTCCGAATAATAATCGCTTGTTCGTCTTCTTGATAACCTGTAGAAAAGTCCACAGATTTTGCTCTTTCTTCGGTACGTGCCATCCCAGAAATAATAGCATCAATATTTCCTGCTTCCAAAGAAGAGAGTAAGCTCGAAAATTCCATCGTCACAAAAGTAGCCTTTACGCCCAAGTCTTTTGCGATCTTATTCCCTAAGGAAATATCGACACCACTCACCGTTTGTTTACCATTTTTCATAGCAATAAATTCAAATGGAGGATAGTCTGGACTCACACCAATTCGAATTTCTCCGCGAGCCTTCACTTGCTCTAGGAGATTACTTCCTTCTCCTGCTTGGGTTTCCTCTGCATGAACAACAGGTTTCACCCCTGCTAACAAAATACTAAGCATCATAAAAAGTGTGATTAACCCTACTGTTAATCTTTTCATCACTGACATCTATCTTCCCTCTCTCTAATTTACTTTTTTATCATCTAAGAAAAATGCACGAACTCTTTGAATATGATCGGCAACACATTGTGGGGCGGGTCCTCCAAGAACTTGGCGCTTATAAACACACGTCTTCAAATCAATGGCTTGATAGATTCCTTCATCAAAATGCGGATCAAACTGTTGATATTCCTCCAAGGTCAAAGTTTCTAAAGTCTTTTGATGACTTTGACAATACTGTAAGAGATCCCCTGTCGTTTGATAGGCTTCTCTAAATGGAATACCCTTAGCTGTCAAGTAATCTGCACAATCTGTCGCATTCAAGAAGCCTTTGCCAGCAGCCTTATACATCGCTTCTGTATTTGGTTGCGTCGCTTTTAGCATCTCAGGTAAAAGACTGACCATCATCGTCATGGTATCAATCGCATCAAAAAAGCGTTCTTTTTCCTCTTGCAAGTCCTTATTATAAGTCAGAGGCAATCCTTTCATCAAGGTTAAAACAGCCATCAAATCGCCATACACACGTCCCGTTTTCCCACGCATCAATTCATGAATATCTGCATTCTTCTTCTGAGGCATGATCGAAGACCCAGTTGAAAAAGTATCTTCTATATGAACAAAATGAAACTCCTGACTTGCCCATAAAATGGTTTCTTCTGCATATCGACTGAGATGCATAGCCATAACTGCTAAAGCACTTAAAAACTCTAAACTATAATCTCTATCAGCCACAGCATCTAAACTGTTTAAGGATGGCGACTCAAAGCCAAGAAATTCAGCTGTTTGAAAACGATCTAAAGGGAAAGTGGTAGTTGCAAGGGCCCCTGCTCCCAAAGGAAGGGTTTGATCAATCCGTTTAATCACATCTCCTAACCGACCATAATCCCGACGAAACATTTCGACATAAGCCATCAAATAATGCCCATAGGTAATCGGTTGAGCTCTTTGAAGATGGGTATAGCCTGGCATAATCGTTTCTTTGTAAATCTCCGCCTGATCACAGAAAGTCAGCACTGCTTTTTTTAAGCCTTCTTGAAGAGATTGAGCAGCGTCTTTCGCATAAATTTTCATAGCAGTCGCTACTTGATCATTCCGACTTCTTCCGGTATGAATTTTTTTGCCGATCGCACCCAGTCGTTTGGTTAATTCTTCTTCAATAAAACTATGGATATCTTCACAACTATAATCGATGACCAACTTACCTGCTGCATATTCTTCACGCATTACTTGCAAGGTTTGGCAGAGTTGATCTGCCTCGATTGGGGTAAGTACTTCCTGATTTCCTAACATCTTGGCGTGTCCAATACTTCCTCGTAAATCGGCATCCAATAATCTTGCATCGACCTGAATGGATTGATTAAAGTCATACGCTGACGTATTCATTGCCTGATGAAATTTATTTGACCAAATCGCCATTACTTTCACTCCTTTTTCTACGCAACCATTCCTATATTCTAAGCAAATTTTTTCTCGATTTTCTTTTCATACCACGAAAGTCCTCTGGATAAGAGGAAGGTCATTATAAAGTAACACAACATCGCAATTACCAAAGGCACAATCCCTTTATAGGTAAGAGAGGTTACCGCCCGAGTTTGGAAGGTTAATTCCGCTACTCCTATCGTAGAAACAATAGAAGAATCTTTCAACAAAGTAATAAATTCATTTCCTAAGGACGGCCATATTGACCGTAAAGACTGCGGAAAAATAACCTTGCGCATCGTCGTCCAATAAGATAATCCTAGGGACCGTGCAGCTTCCATTTGCCCTTTATCCACTGCTTTAATACCTCCACGGAAGATCTCGCAAACATAGGCTCCAGAATTCAAAGCCACAGCAATCATTCCTGACCACAATGAAGAAAGACTAAAGGTAGCTCCAAGACTCAAAAAGATAAAGAGGACTTGCACCATCATCGGCGTGCCCCGAACAAATTCCACATAAGAAGCAGCCACGACTTGTAGAATTTTAATATCAGATAGCCGCATAAGGGCTAAGAAGAAACCGAGGACTACCCCTACAGCCACAGCAAAAGTAGCAATAATCACAGTTACTTTAATGCCATCCCAGAAATAAGGCCAATACTTAAGCCAGGAATCTTTTTGATTTTCTCTAATGAGAGTATAAGACTGCTCTAAAAATTCATCCATCTTACCATTTTCTACTAAGCGATCAACTGTATCATTCACCACCGCTAACAATTGAGGTTGATTATTGGGAACAGCTACAGATTTTCCATCAGCAGAAACATCTAAACCAGAAGGAATCGCTAATAAATCCTCATGTTCTGCTGCAAAAGCCTTAGCCACTGATTCATCCAGTAACACGGCTTCTACTTGACCAGAAAGTAGAGCAGAAATAGCATCCGCCGATTTTCTCATGGTGACTTTATTAGCTGTGGGAATTTTTTCACTCACAAGAGTGGCTTGTAAGGTATTATCGCTCACGCCTATTTTTCCACCTTCTTTAAAAGCATCCGCTCCTGTAATTCTGTCTTGATCTTTCTTCTTAATCACAAAGAATTGATTATCTTGATTGTAATAATGAGAAAAATCTACCGTTTTATCACGTTCAGGCGTATAAGACATTCCCGCAATAATAATATCAATCGATCCACTTTCCATGGCTGGAATTAAACTTCCAAACTCCATATCCACAATCTCTAAACGAACGCCAATCGCATCTGCAATAGCTTGGGCCAGAAAAATATCAGATCCCACTACTTTATTTTTCCCATTTTCTAAAACCGTAAATTCAAAAGGCGCATAGCCACTCGCTGTTCCAAAGCGTAAAACGCCACGTTCCTTAATTTCTTCTAACAATCGATCATTTTCAGCCACTTGCGGACTTGTTTGAGATACTTCAGCCCAAACTTCCTGCTTGAAACCTACTAAGCCTAACATAAGACTCATGAATACACTTATTCGTAACATCCATTTCCACTTTTTAGCCATAGCTATAGCCTCCTTTATAAATTCTTAATCGATAAAACAAATCCAAAACAAAAAAAGTCCGCCTCTCTGAAGAGGCGGACTTTTTTTCCACGGTACCACTCTAATTTGTCATTAGCTTCCTAATAACACTCTGTTTGTTAACGCAGACATCTGCGGACTAATCTCAACTTTCGACCAGTCATCTCCGCAATGCGGTTCATCGATAGCCTCCAGAGGACCTTCCATCCTACGTCCCTCGCTCAACTGGAGAATCACCAACTACTCTTTGCTTCATCGAATCTTTAAATTAATCCTATTATAAATGACAAAAAATGAAAGTCAATAGTTTTTTATTTTCATTTTTTGTATTTTCCCCCTCTGACTAGATATTTTATTTTTAATAAACCTTCTTTTTAAGAAACAATTTTAAATAAAATTGTTGACAGCTCGCCTTTTCTGATAAAATAAATGCGTTAACTATTTTTACTGAGTCTAAGGAGGCTATTTTATTGGATTCTACACAAACGCAAGAAAAAGCAAATAATCAACCCGCTTTTCGTACCCCACATACTTACGTCATTATTTTTGGTATCGTTCTTGTTGCTTGGTTACTTACTATTATGATTCCAGCAGGAAAATATACTACAGAAAAAATAGTGTATCAAACACCGGATGGACAAGAAAAATCACGGATAGTCTTACAAGATAATTCTTTCCGCTATGCTCATCCATTAAAACAAGAGGTCTTACGGTCTGATTTAAACGAACTCATTAAACACCCCGACCAACTCAACAAGCTAAAGGTCAAAGAACCTCTTTTGAAAAAGTTAATCGACTCTCCTGAAGAACTTAATTTAGAAAAGCTTGAAAAAGCAGGATTGGAAGAGAGTGAACTTTACAAACTTTATGGGGATAGTATCTATGATACAAGCCAAAAGCAACATAAAACAGCTGTCCTTTGGGGAACCAAAGATCATCACGGCTTCGGGGTTTTAAATTATATTTTTGAAGGAATCGTGACCGGTGACCGCTATGGCTCAGCCATCGGGATTGTTGCTCTCCTCTTAGTCGTCGGTGGCTCTTTTGGGATGATCATGCGTACAGGCGCCATTGACGCTGGAATTTATGCTTTTGTTAATAGTGCCAGAGGTATGGAAAAATTAGCGATTCCGCTTCTCTTTTTCTTATTCTCCTTTGCCGGAGCAACCTTCGGGGCGTCTGAACAAGTAATTCCTTTCGTTATGATCATTGCTCCTTTCATGGTAGCTATTGGTTATGACTCTATCGTTGCTGTTACCGTCACTTTCGCCGCTTCTCAAATTGGAAATGCGGGTTCTTGGATGAGTCCTTTCTCGATTGCCATTGCTCAAGGGATTTCTGGACTTCCTGCTCTTTCTGGGGCTGGTTTCAGAATTATCATGTGGTTCATTTTAACCGCCTTATCTTGTGCCTTTACCATGGTTTATGCAAAGAAAATCCATGCCAATCCTGAACTTTCTCCAAGTTACGAATCTGATGCTTATTTTAGAAATAACCTCAACAATGAAGACAACCACCAGAAGAACTTTATTTTCGGTCATAAAATTATCCTCATTGAAATGCTATTCGGATTAATTTGGATTGTTTGGGGTGTTATGCGTCAGGGCTATTCTATTCCTGAACTTGCTTCTCAATTCTTCGTTATGGGACTTGCAGCAGGTTTTACAGGTGTCTTGACCAGCAACAAACAACTCACCTTTAACGATCTCGCTTATGCTTTTAGAGATGGCGTCTCAGACTTAGCCCCTACCGCTGTTGTTGTAGGGATGGCTAAGGGGATTCTCTTAGTTTTAGGGGGATCTGATGCTGGAACTTTCTCTACTTTAAATACTATTCTCTATCACGTAGGAAATGCCCTTCAAGGTCTTCCAAGTATTATCGGAGCTTGGTTTATGTACATCTTCCAAAGTTTATTTAACTTAGTCGTGACTTCAAACTCCGGTCAAGCTGCTCTAACTATGCCTATCATGGCACCTTTAGCAGATATCTTAGGGATTACCCGTCAAGTGGCCGTTTTGGCCTTCCAACTCGGGTCAGGATTTGTGGATGCCTTTACTCCTGTTTCAGCTTCTTTAATCGGCTGCCTAGCTGCAGCACGCATCGATTGGTCAAACTGGGCCAAATTCCAACTGAAGATGCAAGCTTTCTTATTCGGATTAGGAACCATTTTCATTGTTATTGCCATCATGATCGGCTACCATTAATGCAGCCCTTCACTTTATCTTAAGTTAGGAGGAAATATGCTATGAAATTACTAAAAAATGTGACTCTCTATCGTCCCGCTTATTCTGGAGTCTGTGATCTTTTAATCGACAGTCAACGTATTCTCGCGATCGATTCCTCAATCGATATAAACTGCTCTGCTTTAGACATAGAAATTATCGATGCCAAAGGAAAAATCGCCTGTCCTGGCTTTATCGACAGTCACTTCCATATTTTAGGAGGCGGTGGAGAAAACGGGTATCAAAATCGTACCCCTGAAGTTCAACTCAGCCAACTAACAACAGCCGGTGTTACTACTGTCTGTGGGTTATTAGGAACAGATGGCGTGTGCCGAGACGATATGGCGCTTTTAGCCAAAGCTCGTGCCTTAGATATCGAAGGGATAGCTACTTACATTTATGTTGGAAATTATCGTTTACCTGTTAAAACCATTACTTCCTCCATCATTCAAGATCTCATGGCCATCGATAAAGTCATTGGCATTGGTGAAATTGCTATCTCTGATCATCGAAACGGAGCGCCTACATTCGAACAATTTGCTCATGCCGCTGCAGATGCTCGTACAGGAGGCTTACTTTCAGGAAAAGCCGGTCTTGTAAATTGTCACGTTGGTCCAAATGAAGGCAAGTTAGAATTCCTCTTTAGAGCTATCAAAGAGACAGATATTCCAATTACCAACTTCCTCCCAACCCACTGTGGCAGAAGTCAAGGATTAGTAGATCAAGCGATCGCTTTTGCAAAACAAGGTGGGACCTTCGATATCACAGCGAGTGAAGATCCCGAAATGGCAGAAAAATTAACTGGGGAAATTCCTTTCAGAAGAATTTTACGTCAAGTCTTAGACGAAGGTCTGACGACTGAATGCGTCACCCTGTCTTCTGATGGACAAGGCAGCTTGCCTCGTTTTGATGAAAGCGGAAAATTCCTAGGCATAGGAATAGGCTCCGCTAAATCCTTATTAATTGGCTTACAAGAAGCCGTCCTCAAAGAAGGAATTCCGCTTGAGCAAGTCCTTCCTACCTTAACTTCTAACGTAGCTAGAATCTTAAACTTCCCACACAAAGGCGCATTGGAAATAGGAAAGGATGCAGATATTCTCTTATTAGATCCTACCGATCTTTCGATTGACACCGTTATTGCCAGAGGCCAAACGATGGTACAAAATGGCGAAGTAAAAGTCTATGGAACCTTCGAAAGAGCTTAATGAGTTCTCTTCATCTGTCTATAAAAAAGAGTGAACCGCGTACGATAACATACACGGTTCACTCTTTTTTGATGATTTATTATTTAACTTTTTGCCAATCTCCTGTTACTTGATTTAACTGATAGACTTCTTTCGTCTCTGTATTTACCCGATAGATAGCTTCTAGAGACGATCTCGTTCCATCCGAATTGTCTCTTCGATATTCATATTGAGTAATCTTTTCATTGATTGGCGTGACTAAAAGGTTAGATTTGTTTTGTCGAGGACTTACTTTCATATCTTTGGCTACTTCTTTTGTCTTAGTAGCTGCCACTTGAGATGAGGGGCGCTCTTCCCTCTTAGGAAGGACTTGATCTTTTAACTGAATACGATAAAGTGATTGCTCTCTTAAGCCTACTTCTGTCTTTGGAGATTGAGTAAGCTCTTGCTGAACCAGTGGTCTCTCTTCTTTTTGGGCTTGACTCGTTAAAGCATCTAATTGAGAAAAAGCAACTAAAGAAGCCATAACAATCATTCCTGATAAAAATACTTTTTTCATAAATGCTCCTCCTTTACTTTCATCTTTCTTCACTTAGATTGTAACACAATTGTAATTTTTTTTGAAACATTTTCGATAAAAATATTTTCCTTATCTTCTAAATCCCTATCCTCCAAAATAAATATCAAAATAAGCGTAGACTTTCTGTGTCTACGCTTATTTTTCATTATTCACTAATCTTTTTATATTTTTGACAAATTTCTCATTCTTTTATTTAAATCCTGCTTAGCTTTCCTTGTGTTTAAATACATAACCTACCCCAATCAAAAGAATTGCCATTATCGGTAACAGCTCGTTCAACATAAGTCCTGTTTTCGGAAGTATCGTTTTATCTTTGTCATTAACCATCTGACATAAACTGACATCTCCTCATTGTATTTAAAATTCAATCGTTTTTATTCTGCCATACTTCTCCTTATTTTTAAAACGAACCTATAAACGATAATGTTCCCCATTATTTTGGAGCTATCTTAAGAATAAAAAGCCAACCTTAATGACGCCTTACACTGCTGTCATCAAAGTTGGCTCCTGATTACTTTTTTATTGAAGTAGATCCACTCGCTCAATTGGTTGAACGGCGGGACCGTTTAGGAAGAAAGAAAATACCGCTTCCTATCAATAAGCCGACACTCAATAATCCTACTTGATTATCCACAATTCCCGTTTTCGGCAAACAACAGTGAGAAAAAGCTGCATGTCTTGTTGTCGCTTGCCTATCTGCTGTTTTAAACACAACTGGTTCTACTCCCTTAGCCTCTTCCTTCCATCTACATTCTGGCTGCGACTCTGGCTGCGGCTCTGGCTTAGGCTCTGGCTTAGGCTCTGGCTGCGGCTGCGGCTCTGGCCTTGGTTCGGGCTGCGGCTGCGGCTCTGGCTGCGGCTGCGGCTCTGGCCTTGGTTCGGGCTGCGGCGTTGGAACTGGAACTGGCGTTGGTTCTGGCTTAGGTGTTGGAATTGGAGCTGGTTGTTCTTTCTTAACGACTTTTTCATAGACGTAAGTTATCGATTGATTCTTATCTCCTACTATCTTACCTGTCGTACTCTTGCCGTCTGTTGAATAAGTTGGATTATCTTGTAGATCTTTTATTCCTTTAAATTCAAATCCATCTTTTTCATTCTTCCTGGTTGTGTACTCATCGCCGTCATAACCAATCACTCTATTTTCACTTTGGATTGTACTAATAATCTTTCCATCTTCATCCTTAGTGACATAAATGTGAATTTCCTTGAAGGTTCCCCTCTTCGGCTGTGGCTTAGGCGTTGGACATACTGGACACGGTTCTGGTTTCGGAGCTTGACGATAAGTAGCTTCAATGGTCGTATTCTGAGTAAATTTACCCTTAAGTTCCTTATTCCAACCGATAAACTGCTGACCAGTATTGGCTGTCACCCCTGGTTGAATAGAAGTCAAATCTACTTCACGATCAGGATCAACAAAATATGTTGATGCACCATTCAATTGCCCATCTTTACCTGCATCAAAGGTAATTGTGCGATAATTCTTCTTAATGTAGTCTACATAATCTGGTGCAGTTTCAGAACCTTGAGCAATCACAGACGGTAAAATAGTAAGATATGCTACACAATGAGCTGTTCTTGTAATTTTATCTGCTTGTTTATAAGTTAATGTCAACGGAATCACTTTAGTATGTCCTACTTCTTCTTGAGCATATTTTTGAGCAGATTCTGATCCAAAGTCGTAAGCAACCTCTGTACCTTGAGGTAGAGACTCAATGAATTCACTCGCCTTCGGCAAAGACATCCCTTGTCTAATAATCAAATTCTTGGTCGTCGGATCAACTTCCTGATAAGTAGCTACAATGTCTGTATCATAATCGAAACGAACATCCTTCAACTTGCAACTAAATCCTGTATTAGCTAAACCATTTCCTTGCTTATATCCCCTCTTAGCTGTTACATGCGGAGCTAACTTGCTAAGATCATGTACACGATCAGGATTTACATAATAGATAGTTTCATCTTTAGGATCAAATTGACCATGTTGACCAGCTGAAAAGGCAATTCGCTTATAATGTGCTTTAATATAAGCCTTTTCTGCTTCACTCAAACCTTGGAATTGATTATTAGAAACGATATTATCAATCACTTGAATGGTTGTTGACTGCTTAACACCATCTGTATTAACAACTGTAACTTGTTGGTTACCTGCTTTTTGTGTAGTTGGGGCAGACCCACTATAACTAAACTTAGCAGCATCAGACAACTTATCACTATTAGTTACCAATGCCTTAGCTTCTGGTGCCTGATCACCAACACTCAGAATCATTGGCTTAAGCGTCATCGCATGTGCCTGATAGTCCGCTTCAATGGTCGTCTTATCACTGAATTTACCCTTAACTCCCTTGGAATAAGGCGTATTTCCTTGTTTCCAACCGCTGAAATCATAACCAGCTTTAGCTATCACTCCAGGTCTTGGAATAGTAACTTCGACATCTGGTTTCACATAGTAACTACGCTCCACGTCAGGACTAGCAAAATCACCATTTTGTTTAGCATCAAAAGTAACGAGCTTATAGTGCGTGCGAATATAACGATCGACAGCTAGCGTATGCTTATCAATTCCGCTCTTCTTTTGATCTTGATCACTCAAATCAGCAGACAAGATTCTAGATTGAGCGACTACAGGGTTCACCACAGTTAAAGTGGTATTTAACTCGATTGTCCTGTGACTAGTTTTTCCTGCTTCATCGACTGCATCATAGTTAATCAATAACTTAACTGGACGATCAACATAAGTTCGATCAGGTACTTTGGCACCGTTTGGTACAATAAAGTCTCCATTAAGCTTTCCTGGATCCTCAGCATAAGCTACTGTTACATCTTTTGGCAGATTTTTTGCACCTGCTAATAACTCTTTAGCATCTGGTAATTTATCACCAACGCTAATGATATATGGATTATCTTTTCTGGTGCTAATATCTGGTTCAAAAATTGCAGTGTAGGTTCGTGATTTAACTGAAGCCAATGTATCTGGTACAGCTGGATCCCAACGGACAAAGCGATAACCTGGATTTGCCTGTGGCTTTATATCTGGCAACAACCCATTCTGCAGACCGTCAACAACATCATAAGTCAAATTAGCTACAGGTTGTTTGTCTTTATCATCAGTAGTTACTAATTTTCCGTTGCCATCAGTGTTGTAGTAAATCCGCTGATAACCTGCTGGAGTTGCTTGTGATTTATCTTTTCGCTTCAATATCCGTACATCATCATAGGTGAAAATAACATTATATACTTTATTAACTCCGTTACCTTCTGGAGTCACTTCAAATGTCATTTGCCCTTGTGGATGTGTGTCATCTTTTTGCTTATCTTTGGCATCTCGGTCAGGTACGCTTACTTTGTTAAAGCGATAACCTGGAATTTGCGGTGCTGTAGCAACATCCCAATCAAGATTACCTGTTCTAATCGTCTGCGGTGGTAAAATATCCTTCCCATGAGCATCATGATATTGAACTTTATACATGTTTTGTCCGAATACTTGGTAAACAAACCAAGCGACATTCTTCTTTGCATCTTTGTTAACAGTAATCTGATCAAATTGTGTATCTGGGAAATATTGTGGTCCTTCATAAACTGCCTGAGCAGAATAAGTTGCGTCAGGTCGTAAATTATCTATTGTCTGCACAGCATCTTTATCAACCATCGCCATCCGTTTCTTGGTCAATTCTGATTTTGTAGCACGCAATTCATTAACCTTGTTTGCATCAGTGCAAGCAGTTATTTGCTTATCTAGGTCTTGTTCTTGCTTAAAGAGGTCATAGTAAGCTTTGATTGTTTCACCGGGCTTGAGTAAATAATGATGGATAGTTGCTGTCACACGCACATCTGGCACATATTTTGCCTTCAATGTCATATCTTCAACCACTGGATTATCAAAAGCATATGGATGCTCTTGCACCTTGCCATCTTTATCTTTAACCTCAATTACCCAACCAGTAAAGGCATAACCCTTCTGATGAGGCGGATCTTTCACGAAGGGGTCATCCGTTCCTTCTGGTTTCTCATGCTCATGTAAAATCTGATCATGAACTAACTCCATATCATAGGACTTATTGTTCCAATAATTGATGGTCACTTTATGTTTAACTTCAGAAGGTCCCCATATCGGATAAAGAGCTAAGCCTCCTTCAGGCATCCCAATTGGTGATAGATTCTTTTGTTCTTCTTTCGTAAAGCCACTAGGAATTAAAGGCTGCGTACCACCAGCATCCAGTGCCCAACCTTTAAAGACGTAATCTTCTGGTAAATAAGTTGGTCGAGTAATTGTTTGACCTCTAAATTCCCATTGATAAGGTAGATGATGCTTAGGATCATTGGCCTTAAGTGGAACAACCTTCACTTCATCATTATATGAAGCATTTCTAATATTTTCGCTATAAGGATGGTCTTCTTCAGCAAGTGCCTTATCAGCATCCCTATTACCAAAGAATTGCAGCTTATAGTGACAACGCTTATACCTATAAACTAATAACGTATTCTTTTCATAAGGTTCAGTATCCATATTATCTGGACCATCCAACTTATCAGTAGAATTATACTTAGTATAATAAATAGGTGATGCATGTTGCTCAAATAGAAAAGTAAAATCTGTCGGACTTCCTAAAAAATCAGGATGCTTAGTTTTATAATCCTCATACATCTCGTCTAAAGGATGCTCTTTATCAAGTAACTTACGATTACCTAAAACCCAACGCTTATATTCAGGTAACTCCAAAACAGGGCTTCCTGATGAAAGATGATCTGGATCATCTGGATCAGCCGGCTCAATATCAGATTCGTCACCACCTTTTGCTACCCAATCTTTCTTATATTGTTCATAAGACTCTTTAACATAATTATTAATATCTTCACTTAATTGCTTATATCGGGTAAAACCAGCTTCTAATTGTTCATAAGCTTTTTGGACTTGGTCCTTATCTCCAGTTAAACGACCACTAATTAATAGATTAAAGAAATCATTCTTTTGACGCCCCGGATGCTTAGCTACATAATCTGCTGCCATCGGATTTAATTCAGGAAGATATTCAGGATGATGGCGTAAATAAAACTCATATTGCCAGCGTTGATTAGCTGAAAGAACTAGCAACTTGTAATCCTCTAAAGTTCCCTTATAATCAGGCTGATCTTTTTTATAGTTCTCATAATCTTCTTCCATAATATCATCAAGCTTTTCACTCATATCATCAGCATCCATTTGTTCAGCTTTTTTATGAGCATCTTCTGGAACTACCTGATAACCTTTAATTAGCGGGCAATTATACGTATAGTCACCATTGCTTGTGTCATTTTTGGAATAGGATTCCAATGAGAATACATAATGACGATCCTTATCATCATTTTTCTTAGCTGACTGATCAGTTTCCAACCTGATAATCACTTTTTGTGGTTCAACTTTACCTCTGTTTAGCCTTAAATCAGTTAAATCTGTCGTCAGCAACCGCCAATTGGATTTCAATGGTTTTCCATACAAAGTCAGATGTGGATTAGGTAAAGAATCTGTTCCTCCCAAAAAGGCCTTGGTTACTCGATAAGGTGGCGTATCCCTATATGCACCATATTCAGCATATTCACTTTTACCCTTTTCAGCTTTGTTTTTCAATACAAAGCCCAAAAATCCAATGGCATCATCTGACCCTCTAGTAGGATCACCATGTGTATCAAGATCAACACCTTCATGTCGTTGCATTCTGACTTCTGATTCTATTGGCCAGCGATATTGTAATGACGCACCATAGCGTGCTCTGACGACATAAGGCGAATAAAGCGGCTTGCCATCTGTTCTAGGCTTCATTTTGACAATATTTCGCTCGTCAAATTGAAAATCACCATTCTGATCAAAATCTGGCTGAGCAGTATTATCATACCAATAAGTTACCCATTTTCCTTCAGCATCCGGTTTGACAATTGGTGTATTGTAACCACTATCAACACCACTAGTAGAAGTATCAACACCCGCTACAACATCCCCTTTAGCAAAAATCAGATCATAAGGTTTGCGATCATAAATCAGATCTAGCACTGTGTCGCCTTCTGGGCGAATGATCGCACGACTCTGGTGTCGTGCATCTGGCTTAGTAAACTTAAGTGTTGTTTTTCCTGTTTTCTTATCCACCATTAAGTGGTTCATTACTTTAGTAAATCTGTCATTTAAGACGTAGTACTTTCCAAACTCAGCAGCAGTCTTACGATCGCTTTCTACTGTATCAGGGAAAGCCATCTTTTCTATTTCTTCTTGTTTGATGTGAGGATCATCAATTGTAGTCGGTTTAGATTCATCTACTGAACCATCACCTTTTTTAGCAAATGTATCAACAGTTCGCTTAAAACGTCCGACAAAATCATAGTTCACAATATTGTCTGGGTGATCATAATCGACAAGATCTGCTTTTTGAGCCCAAACGTTAACTGTATACTCAGCTGTTGCATTTGCTTTCCAGTGTGCTTTAAAGGTGACTCCATTAGCGGGCATCGATTTAATACTTGTAAACTTTTGATCCTTGTTTACTTTGGAATCCGAATGTTCACTATCTGACAATCCACTCACTGTCCAACCTTGAAATACATAACCGCGACGTGTAGGATCCTGAACCTCTGTCACCGGTTGCTGGTAGTATACTCGCTTAGTACGTATGCTAGTACCATTATCCGTGTCATATTTGACTTCATAACTATCACGATAATAACGCAAAGTAAATATTACTGGCTGATCGCTATCTGGTAAAGCAGAACGAAGCAGGTTAGTTTCCGGGCGATAACCTGGAATGAAGATTGGCTGAGCATATGCCACTTCACCTACAGCTCCATAATTACGAGTTAATGCAACCTGTTTTTGTTTACCATTTTCGGTAATTGTCTTAGTAACTTTATAAACAGAATCAGGTAACTGGACATCTTCAAATTCATTCGGCTTATCAAATTTTTGCACTAAATGACGAACGTAATAAACTTTTTGTTCTGGAGTATACGGTACGTTGACTATTCCTTTATAATGCAATCCACTTTTATCATTTGCGTCAATTTGAGCATGCACTTTGATATAAGCGGCATCAATTTTGATATAGTGTGTTTCTTTTTCATCTAAATCGCCTGCTAGAACATACTGATTATTCTTTTTGACATAAGTGCCGCTATCCGTACGATATCCCACCAAATGGGGCACTTCCAAATATTTAACAAAGTCTTTTTTGTCAAGTTCTCTTTCAGTAAGTGTTAGTTCATATGGCTGATAGAGTTGCGAAACGACATTATCTGCTAATGTATAAACAAAACGTAAGTTATAAACTTTGCCACTTTTTTCATTAGTTACTTGATCATTAGCAGTTGATTGATCTTTTGCTTCTAGATGAGTTTGATTAACAGGTACTTTATTAGAATGACTTGTTTCATCAACCGGCGTATCTTGTTTTGTCTTTTGCTCAGGTTTCTTGTCCTTAATCTCACTAGTTACAGCTTGTTGATCTTTTTTCTTAGGATCCTGATGATCCGTTGCCACCACTGAATTGCCCTTTGTTTGAAGGTTATCTGCAGGAGCAGATTGCTTCAGATTAGCTGCCGCTTGACCAGAAGAATATGCTTGAATCTTCGACTTGATTTGTTTATTTTCCTTAGCTCCTTGATTCGTTTCCCTAACTTGATCAGTTGACACTGGTTTTGTTTCAGCAGCGGACACTGACATTGCTGAAGGCAACAAAAAACAGCTAGCTATTGCAACAGAAGCCACGCCTACTTTTAGTTTGCGAATACCATAGCGCTTCATGTGTTCACTTCTCTGTTTGAATTGGTTTTGTTGATTATTTTTACCTACCATATGTCCTTCTCGTCCTTTACTCTTTTTTATGTTTGGGTTTGGCTGATGGGCTTTCCGACTTTAGTCAAATATATTTTCTCTTTCAAGAAATAAAGTGAAAACTACTCCAGTGTTATTGTATAACAGATCGGCCATAAAATCCATTCGCCTTTCTTTCTCTTCTAGTGAGTCAGTAGAAAAAAGAAACTGCTGCTTCGCCTTCAAAAGCTGAGCAAATCCCTTCTGGACGTAAAAAGCGTAATAACCTTTCCAATAGGGGGGCGGCCCTTTTGGTGGAATTCTCTATCAAAAAAGGAGATGTCCGACTAAACGGCTCATCTCCCTTTTCCTTGTATGCAAAAACATCCCTTAGCCTAATGCACCCAGCATTGGTGATAAGATTCCCGCCAACACAACAGAGGCAATAGAAACAGTAATAAACCCAGCTACTAACATTTGCGGTTGTATGCGCTCTAAGATGACCTGTCGTTCTTCGTGGTTAGTGGATAAAGCATTAGACACTTCAATAGGAACAATATAAGTCCCTGGGAAACCAAAAAGAGCGGAAATTCCAATTCCCATAGCTAACCAAGGAGACACATTTAGTCGCTTCCCTGCTAAACTTGCAAAAATGATAATGCCAATCGTTCCCAATACTAACGTCACTAAAATAATTGGCAATAATTTTAAAAGAACATCTACTGTCGCACGAGATAATCCACTGATCACAACCACCGTTAAAGCCGCCATAGAAATACCATAAGAGTTGGCCTTATTGATTGGCTTAGCTTCCAATAAACCTACTTGATGGGCGATCACCCCAAAAATAAGAGCAAGAATATTTTGATCGAGTAAGTTATATCCCACCATGGCTTTGATGCTTTGAGAGAGTAACACTGCTAAAGCAGCAACAAAGCCCAGCTTAGCTAAATACCATTCATCAGATTTCAATTCTTCATAAATATCCCCAATCATGTGTTTTTGGGATTGTAATCCATTATCAGAAGGAAGAGGCGGCAAGGTACCTTGACGGTAAGCAGTCAAAATATTTTGTCCTTCTCTTTTTAAGACATAAGAAGCAATAGGATACCCTACAAATCCTTGAACGACAACTAAAAGTGAAGCCAAAATTTGTAATTCAGGTTGTCCAATACTTGCTGCTGTTTGCCCCATCTGTATGCCAGCAATGACTCCCCCAGCAATAGGAGGCGCAGCAGTAAAGGCAGCCTTAGGGCCCACAATCAATTGCCCTATGCCCACAACAAACACAACAATACCCACAATCGCCGTCAAAGCAACAATCACCACACGCCATTGGTCTAGTAACTGTCGAATATTCATAGAAGTCCCCAAATGAACTAAAAGTGGAGGAATCAGCATCGCTCCAAAAGCTAACAGGGTCGAATCCGCAAATATAGAGCGAGGCAATCCAAAAGAAAAACCAATCACAAAAATTGCAGATACGGAAAAAAGCATAGAAACAATACTTTTGGTCTTCACAGCGATCATATTGCCAATCGCAATTACAATCATAATTACAGTAAAAGCATAAATAGGTTTCATAACATCACTTCCCTCTTAAACTAGCCTTCTCTTCGCCTTTAAAATTGGCGAACCCCTTTTTTATAAACGGCTTTATCTATTTCTTGAACAGCCTTAATATCAACTAAAGGATTATGTTTTAAGACTAAAAAGTCCGCATATTTCCCTGTTTCTAATGAGCCATAGTCTTTATCAATACGCATAAATTCAGCTGAGGCATAAGATGTCATCAAAGCTTGGTAGGGCGTCCGATCAAGTAATTCTACCATCAATTCCAATTCTACTGGCGTCATCTCAAACCCATTAAAAGGTGTGCCTGCATCCGTTCCTAAGCCCATCTTAACGCCTGCGTCCCAAGCTTTTTTCAAATTAGCTAATAAATCGTCTAAAGCATTGGCTGCTTTCACAACTTGAAAAGTAGGTAAAGTGGCTTTCCCTTTCGTGGCAATAATCCAGTCTGCCACAACAGTTGGATTGACATGTGTGCCTTGTTCAATCATCTTTTCAATATCTTCATCATCACAATAGAAGCAATGTTCAACCCCATCTACTCCTGCTGCAATTGCATTTTTGATTCCTTGAGGACCTTCCGCGTGTGCAGATACTGTCCGTCCCTTATGATGAGCTTCTGCAACTGCTACCCGCATCTCTTCTATTGATAACTGAGGTTGAAACATATGATCGTCTTCTGTCATCACCCCACCTGTCGCCATCAACTTAATGGTTTGTGCGCCGTTCTTCATGCCTTGCCGAATAGCATGTCTCATTTCGTCTGGAGAATCTACTAAGCAAGAAAAGTTGGGCATATCGCCATGTCCACCTGTCATAGAGTAAGCCCGTCCTGACGGCATAATCTCTGGTACTTGGCTGATTTTCCCTTCACGTTCCAATCGCGCCATCGTAATATCAATATCATAAGTGGCACCACATTCACGAATATAAGTCACACCAGATTTTAAGCAGGTATGAAGATTTTTGAGTGCTAACACACTGGCTTCTATTTCATTGACAGCTAAGCCTGAATCCAAAGCATCAGGATCCATCGTCATATGCGTGTGGGCATTAATCAATCCTGGCATCACATACTTGCCCTTTAAGTCCACGACAACATCCGCTTGAGGGGCTTTGCCACTTCCCATCGCTGTAATTCGCCCACTGGTGTTATCTACGACAAACCACCCGTCTGTAATGAGTGCTTCTTCTTTTCCATTAAAAATATTAGCTCGTTGATACAATGTTGTCATGCTTCTCTCTCCTTTATTCCTTTTATTTCTACGTTTCATTCAACAGCTAACACTTTGTGTTAGTTAGAGCTATTTTAGCACAACTTAAGATAGAATTGCCAGATTATTTTAAATAAATTAGCAATTTTGACAAGTCTTCCTTGTGCTTAAGCATCCCACTCTCTTCTTTGAAACAAAACTATTTCTTTACAGATGATTGTCACGCTTCCCCTATCAAGTAATCAAAAAGTTCTTATAACCACATCGTTTTACAAAGAAAAAACAGTTTTTATCCCTAATCATTCGATTAAAAACCATAAACTGAGGGAAAGAAGGCTAAACATTTGCTTTTTTATTTTATACATCTTCATGTGTGCTTTTTCTAAGTACTAGTAAAAGCACACAATTCCGATTCCTTCTATATATATATGTCCTATCCCTGCAACATCAGATAGCGTTGAATGGACTTCTTTTAAGATTTCAACCCCTAATGCCTGTACCACTCCACGTACTAACATAGTGACAGAAAGAAGGGATAAACCCATGTTATAGAGTTTGATAAAGATAGGAAAAATCCTTTTCTGCTCCCAATCAGTATTGACATCACATAAAGCAACAAGAAGGAATACTATCGACCCTCAAATAAAAAGATACGAATGTCCCTTTTTCAAACTGGTTGGTCTTATAAAACCATTCCGTCAATTCTTGATAAAAAGCGCCAGAAATCATCGCCGCTATGGCATCTCTTACTACTCAATTTAAATATTTTTTCATTTAATCTAACTCCTTGTTCATGGTTTTATAGCCAATCCACACTGCCCATACATATGCGCACGTCTTGGGGATCATTAAAGCCCCTATAGGAGGTAACTGCTCTGAAAAAAGCACCACCGGCAGATAAAAAATAAAACTAAGCAATATGGTCAGCCAAATCCATTTAAAATGGTCATCCTTATTGGCTTTAACAGATTTATAGAATAAAGTCATTATGCACCCCCCTAACAAAACAAAGGGAATATTTCTGTAAATCCCCCATACTAGAGGTGGATGGGCACTTAGCCATTCATTTTGAGGCAATACAACTAATAGTATTCTTATTAGAGAAATCCCCCACACCATCCCTGTAAGTACATGTCTTCCCCTCATCTGATAACGTTCACGCCAGACATAATAAAACAATAAATAAAAGAGGGTCATCGTCACTGATGTCACACACTTCCCTATTCCCAACGCTGAAGAATAATACGCTAATCCCGTAGTATTAAGAGCAACCGCTCTTGGGAGAAGATGAAAAGCATCCCCTATACCAAGCACAACTGCCATCACTCCATATAAAAAGAACTGTCTATTGCTTTTACTCTTTTTGATCATCTTAATGCCTAAAAAAATCACCATTGACAAATAACACACATCAAACACTGTCTCAAAAATGGCTTGCATTGCTATTTTCCCTTCTTTCTTTGAACTTTTATAATAATAGAAATAGAGAACACTCTTTCTTTGTACCAAGAGAGAGAAGGCTTATTAAAATAAATTCAATAAAGTCCTCTTCAGAAAATTTCTCACTAAATGTCCCTACTCTTACATGCTTATCTGCTCTTAACGCCTTCAACAGCCTTTGTCTAGTCAACGAAAAATACCGCTGCATTGTCCGTGTGTCCCTTCTGTTTCTCTTTCGATGACAAGCTGAGGGAAGGGATGGTAAAAAAATGAGGATAGCGCTGAATTCCCTGCTTAATGCGTTCAAAACAACTCTCAATACATACAGAGAACTCCCCTTCCTTTGATTCTTGCTCACACCATCTAAAGATATCCTCCCAGACGCTCTCAATTGTTGCAATGATTAACTCTTCTTTCGAAGGAAAATGGTAATAAATTGAACCTAATGCAACGTCACATCGCTTAGCCACTGTTCTCATATTAACTGCTAGTAGTCCTTTCTCAGGAACAATTTGTCTACACATTTTCAGAATATTTTCACTCGAAGTCGCTAATTTCTTCACGTCATCCCCTCCATTCTCATGTTGAACATTGTTCATTTTAGATTGTAGTCCTTTCAATCCACGCTGTCAATTCTCATGCGTCCCCCTTTCTCAACACTCATTACCAGCAGTATAAAATAAGCTCAATTGTAACACTCATACAAACCTTATCTGATAAAAAAATTTCTGCCATTTTCCAGCACACCTGTCCCCTATCATCTACTTCACCCTATAAAAAAGATGACCCAGTTTTCAAACCAAGGTCATCTTTAAGTGATTAACTACGATTTTATAGCTCTAATTAATTCTTCTTTCGACGGATTATTCGGCATAGACTGGTCAATTAAGCCATCAGTTGCAATTGCCTTACCCGCTTCAACCTTCACACTTCCAATCTTACTATCACCATTCTTGAAAGTCACTGTCTTTGGAGAATGCTTAGACGGTGTCAAAATACCTATCGGCACAGACGTATGCTTTTTCGGATTAGTTAACTTACCCGTATCTTTATCAACATCATACGTTGTAGTAATAGTCTTTTTTCCCTCATGCGTCACTTGCTTATTGCCCACTCTTATTACACGATCTGTTGGATCAACCTTTTCTTCTTTTCTGCTATCAACATCTGTTGTAAGCCCCGTAGATTTATTCACTTTATACGTGATTATATCTATCTTATAGCCGGTCTGACCAGCAATTTTTTCTTTTCGAGTCATAAAAGCTGCTCCTCTACTATTAAATTTAGAGTATATAGAAGGTTATGATGTCTTATAAGGTAGGGTTTAATATACACGTTATATTGTATATAAAGTCCTTTTGTTCCAAAATAGATCTTAGAAAAATTGAGCACTAGAGGGATTATCTTGCCAAAATAGAAAAATAGAAGCGTATATTAACCCCTAGATTTATTTACAAATTTTTGGATTCTTCTTGCATGTAGCCACTTAGCAAACGTACTATGCGAAACAGAAAGCATTTCTGCCCCCTCACGCAAGTTTACCTGTCCACGCTGCCACTTAATCGCCACAGCATAAAAATTATCAGGCATATCAATCTTTGTCCTACCAAACACTACACCTTTTTGTCTGGCAATTCGAATTTCCTCAGCCGACTTCACAAACAGCTCATCCTCACTTTTAAGCCTGCGCATAAGCTTTACATAACTTTCCCTATGAAAATCCTTACCTGACGCCTTATCCGCATAAATATTCTTTGCTTCTACTCCAGCATTTTTAAAGCAACAAGTTTGTCTATCAATACACTGCTCTTTCGTTGACACACGAACATATCCATAACGCATAATGTTTCCTCCTACATGAATATAAATGGTAATTCAAAGAAGACAACATTAGTTTAACTATAAAAATTACTAACTTCGTAGTAAGCATAAACTAAAAAAGTGCTTTATGTAAACTTTTTTAGTTCTTTGTTATCCCCGGTAACAAAATATTAAATAATGACTTCACTCTCTCTTTTAAAAGATTTCCTGGCCTCTTTTCCTTCAAAAAATCTAAAAACTCCCCTTTTACTATCTTCAGTAAAAGAGGAGTCGTTCTAGCCCAATTAATCTAAACCTACACGATGATAAATTTCATCAATTCGACGTAAATGATACATAGGGTCGAAGGCGTCTTCTAACTCTTCTTTAGAGAGTTGTTCTGTAATCGCTGGACAATTCTCTACTAACTCTTTGAAAGAGGAAGATTCATTCCAAGATTGAGCGGTTAACGGTTGAACCAAATCGTATGCTGCTTCCCTGGACATTCCTGAGTCAATCAATTTCAGTAATACGCGCTGACTAAAAATTAAATCATGCGTAGCATGCATATTACGAGTCATATTCTCTGGGAAGACTGTTAAATTCTTCAAAATACGGCCAAATCGATTTAAGATATAGTTCAATAAAATCGTTGTATCTGGCAGAATGATTCGTTCAGCAGAGGAATGCGAAATATCACGCTCATGCCAGAGGGAAACATCTTCATAAGCAGTGATCATATGACCCCGAATAACCCGTGCAAGGCCGGTAACATTTTCACTACCGATAGGATTGCGTTTATGAGGCATCGCACTGGAGCCTTTTTGACCACTTGCAAAGTATTCTTCAGCTTCTCTGACTTCTGACTTTTGCAAGTGACGAATTTCAGTCGCAATATTTTCAATACCTGTGGCAATAAGCGCCATCGTAGCAATATATTCAGCATGCAAATCTCTCGGTAAAACTTGGGTTGAAATTTCTTGTGGGCGAATCCCTAAATGTTGGCATACATAAGCTTCTACCTGAGTAGGAACATTTGCAAAAGTGCCAACTGCCCCAGAAATTTTACCCGCTTCTACCCCCTTAGCAGCGTGTTCAAAGCGTTCGCGATGACGTTTAAATTCACTATACCAACGTGCAAATTTTAAACCAAACGTCGTAGGTTCTGCATGTACCCCATGTGTTCTTCCCATACAGAGAGTGGTTTTATATTTCAAAGCGCCCTCTTTCAAAATATCCAAAAAACGGTCAAGGTCTTGACGTAACACGTCATTGACCTGTTTTAATTGATAACCGTATGCCGTATCTACAACATCTGTAGAGGTTAACCCGTAATGCACCCACTTCTTTTCTTCTCCCATTGATTCAGACAAACACCGGGTAAAAGCTACAACATCATGTTTCGTCTCTTTTTCAATCTCTAGGATACGATGAACGTCAAATTTTGCATGATCCCGTACAGCTTGTGCGTCTTCTTTCGGAATTTCCCCTAATTCTGCCCAAGCTTCAACCGCTAAAATTTCTACTTCTAGCCAACTTTGATATTTATTTTGATCTGACCACAAAGCCGCCATTTCTGGTCGGGTGTAACGACTTATCATCTCTCATCCTCCATTAACCATATTTTATCTAAGTTTTCACTCAGATCTTCTTTATAAATGTATGCTAATTTTATTTTTTATTCAAGTTTTTCCTTATCTTTCTCCTTAAAAGTTACTTTCTCTTAAAAAAATAAGTAAAGTACTAAGAACTTGCGGTATAATAATGTAGTGGTCCCCTTGTGGGATTCTAATCTTTAGTATTGCGTCTTAACGTAGACTGTAAAAAAAGGAGAATAAATTATGACATCGGTTGTTGTTGTAGGAACACAATGGGGGGACGAAGGTAAAGGGAAAATTACTGACTACCTCAGCAAAAACGCTAATATTATTTCACGTTATCAAGGTGGGGATAATGCAGGACATACTGTTCAGTTCAATAATCAGACCTTTAAATTACATCTGGTTCCTTCTGGAATTTTCGCCTCTGATAAATTAAGTGTGATCGGAAACGGCGTCGTTTTAAATCCAAAATCTTTACTCGAAGAATTAGATTATCTTCATAAAGCAGGTATTTCCACAGATAATCTACGTATTTCAGAAAGAACACAAGTGATTATGCCTTACCACCGTTTAATTGATCGTTTAGACGAAGAACGTAAAGGGGATAATAAAATCGGAACCACCCAAAAAGGAATTGGGCCAGCTTACGTCGATAAATACGCACGAATCGGTATTCGTATGGGAGATTTAATCGACCCTGAAACCTTCCGTGAACAACTCAAAGCTCACTTAGACGTTAAAAACGAATTGCTCACCAAATTCTACGGTGTAGAACCTCTTGATTACGAAAGTATGTTAGAAGAATACACTGCTTATGGTCAACAATTAAAAGCTTATGTAACAGATACTTCCTTATTGCTAAATGACGCTTACGAAGAAGGCAAGAACTTATTATTTGAAGGAGCACAAGGTATCCTCCTAGATATCGACCATGGAACCTATCCATTCGTTACTTCTTCGAATCCTGTCGCAGGTGGCGCAGCAACAGGCGCTGGCATTGGACCTACACGTCTCGATACAGTTATCGGCGTATGCAAGGCTTACACTTCTCGCGTAGGTGACGGTCCATTCCCTACTGAACTCTTTGACGAAATTGGAAACCGTATCCGTGAAATTGGTCATGAATATGGAACAACTACTGGTCGTCCACGTCGTATCGGCTGGTTCGATGGTGTGGTAGTTGCTCACGCTCGCCGCGTATCCGGAGTAACCAAACTCGCCTTAAACTGCTTAGATGTTTTAACCGGATTAGACGAAATTAAAATCTGTGTAGGTTACAAACTTCCAGATGGCACAATCAGCCGCTCCTACCCAGCTAACCTTCGTCTTCTTAACCAATGCACACCTGTTTACGAATCCTTACCAGGTTGGCAAGAAGATATCACAGGATGCACACATTTCGATGATCTTCCAGAAAATGCCAAAGCTTACGTTCATCGTATCTGTGAAGTAGTTGGCGCACCCGTTGCTACCGTATCCGTTGGCCCAGATCGCGAACAAACTTTAATTTTAGATCACATTTGGTAATTCATTCTTTCAATGGGTTCACCTAATATTAGAGATTTCCAATAAAAAGAAAACCTCTCCAGGATGACTGGGGAGGTTTTTTCTCTGCCAAATTTGATAAAAAATCTCCCTCATTAAGAGAGAGATTTTTTAGAGTTATTTATTAATACATGCCTGGAGCTTGTGGGGCCATACCTGCATCATCTTTTTCAGGTTTTGGTTGATCTGCCACAACAGCTTCAGTCGTTAAGATTAAGCCAGCAACAGAACCTGCATTTTGTAAAGCAGATCTTGAAACTTTTGTAGGATCAACGACACCATCTTTAATCATATCTACCCATTGACCACTTGCTGCGTTGTAACCTACACCAAGTTCTTTTTCATGAATATGTTCAACAATAACAGAACCTTCTAAGCCAGCATTTTCAGCAATTTGGCGAAGAGGCATTTCTAAGGCACGACGAACGATATCAGCACCAGTTGCTTCATCTCCGCTTAATTGATCTACTAAAGCAGCTACACGAGGTTGAACGTTCATATAAGCAGTTCCACCACCAGCAACAATACCTTCTTCAACCGCTGCACGTGTAGCGTTCAAAGCGTCTTCAATACGTAACTTACGTTCTTTTTGTTCAGATTCCGTTGCGCCACCGACACGGACAACAGCCACGCCGCCTGCTAATTTAGCTAAACGTTCTTGTAATTTTTCACGGTCATAATCAGAAGTGCTGTCTTCGATTTGTTTCTTAATATGTGCGACACGTTGTTCGAGTTGTTCTTTGTTTCCTTTACCTTCTACAACAGTAGTGTCATCTTTGGTGATCGTTACACGACCAGCTTGACCTAATTGTTCAAGAGTGGTGTCTTTCAATTCTAATCCAAGGTCATCTGTAATAACTGTACCACCTGTTAAGATAGCTAAGTCTTCTAATTGAGCTTTCCGACGGTCACCAAAACCAGGAGCTTTCACAGCAACCACATTAAAAGTTCCACGAATCTTATTCAAAACTAAAGTTGGAAGAGCTTCCCCTTCAATATCATCAGCAACAATTAATAAAGCTTTGCCCTTTTGAACAATTTTTTCAAGTAAAGGTAAAATATCTTGAATATTGGTAATCTTTTTATCTGTTAACAAGATATAAGGATCGTCTAAGGCAGCTTCCATCTTGTCATTATCTGTTACAAAATATTGGGAAAGGTAACCGCGATCAAATTGCATCCCTTCTACAACTTCCAAAGTGGTATCCATAGATTGAGATTCTTCAACGGTGATAACACCATCTTGACCTACTTTTTCCATAGCATCTGCAATTAATTTACCGATTTCTTTATCGCCAGATGAGATAGCTGCAACATTCGCAATGGATTCTTTAGATTCTACAGGAACAGAAATTTCTTTTAAGCCATTAACTGCTTCCCGAATAGCTTGGTCAATCCCACGACGAATACCTACAGGATTAGCCCCAGCAGTAACATTCTTAAAGCCTTCATGAACAAGTGCTTGAGTCATAATAGTAGCGGTTGTCGTTCCGTCCCCAGCAACATCATTGGTCTTAGAGGCGACTTCTGCGACTAATTTTGCTCCCATATTTTCAAAATGATCTTCTAATTCAACATCTTTCGCAATAGTTACTCCATCATTGGTAATTAATGGAGAACCAAAGCTCCGTTCAAGAACTACATTACGTCCCTTAGGTCCAAGCGTTACTTTAACCGTATTCGCCAACTTATCAATACCGTTTACCAAAGCTTGTCTTGCATCACTTGAATATTTAATATCTTTAGCCATTTTATCAATCTCCTTATCTCAATGAAATAACTGAAATTTTCTAAGATCTATTATTCTACAATCGCTGTTAAATCTTTTTCTTTAACGATGAGATATTTTTGACCCTCATACTTCACTTCACTCGTCGCATATTTTTCAAAAATAACGTGATCGCCCACTTTAACTTGTGGCGTATAGTCTTCAGTAGCTTCACTAACTGCAACTACTTCTCCAATCTGAGGTTTTTCTTTAGCTGTTGATGGGAGAACAATTCCTGAAGCCGTTTTCTCTTCTTCTTCCTTCACTTGGATAATGACACGTTCATTTAATGGTTTTAACATTCGTACCCCTCCATTACATTTATTCTTTAATTAGCACTCTATCATTTCAAGTGCTAACCTACATTTCTTATAGTATCTCAATTAAATAAATATTGCAAGTTATATGTTGACTTTTTTTGACGTTCTTAAGAAAAACTTTTCTTTTTCCCTCAAAAAGCACTTAGAGTCTTGCATTTTTTCAAAAGTTTAGCTAATCTAAATCTAAATGGAGGGATCATGTGTCAAATAAAATTATTATTCACAATATCATCATACGATTAGTTTTTGTTGCATTTACATTAGTCTGGGCGGTATACTCTGTTACCCATACAGGATGGGGGATTAGCCTAGTCTTTTTGTTATTTATCGCAGCTACTCAACTTTATTCAGCTTGGCAAATCGCTAGCCTATACCTCGATCGTATTCAGAAAAATAAACTATAAAAATTTCCCTTTCTATTAAGAAGAGGAAACCTATCTATTAACAACAAAAAGCAGTCGAATTTCAGATAGAAATGAAATTCAACTGCTTTTTAAATCATTTTTTTATCGATTATTTTTATCGTTCGTTCCAATAAAATAGATCAATGTTTGTAATTCATTCGCCAAGTCTACATTTTGAACATGAACACGGTTACCCACATCCAAAACAATTGGTGTAAAATTCAAAATTCCTTTAATTCCAGCATCACATAAATTATTGGTTGTTTCCTGTGCAACACTATCTGGCACTGCTAAAATAGCAATCGTAATATCCATATCTTGCATAATCGTCTTTAATTCACTTAATGGATAAACAGGAACTCCACTATGCACACGACCAACAATTTCTGGATTAACATCGAAGGCTGCGCCTATGCGAATGTTATTCGTCCGTTTAAAATTATAATTCAATAAGGCATTCCCTAAATTGCCCACACCTATTAAGGCAACAGTTGTTAAGCGATCTTGATACAATTGTAAACTAAAGAAATCTAATAATTCATCAACATCATACCCGTATCCGCGCTTCCCTAACGCTCCAAAGTGAGAAAAATCACGACGAATCGTTGCCGAATCTACCTTAATAGCTTCACTTAATTCACTAGAAGAAATTCGTTTTTTTCCCATATTCTTAAATCGACTAAGATAGCGATAGTACAAAGGAAGACGCTTAGCAGTAGCACGTGGAACCTTTGCCATCTTTCCACTTCCTTTCACAAGTCGTTAGTTTAATTGTAGCATTGTCACAAAGGAAAATAAAGCAGTTTGTGAAGTAAGTCATGAGTTAAAACATGTATTTCGTGCACTGTTCTTTGTTCTTTTAGTTTAGAGTTTAGCTTAAAAAGGATGCAATTTTAGTAGTTTCCCCTATCTCTTCTAAGTATTCGATACATCTCTTGAACAAATATGATAAACTAAAGGGAACGCTAAATAACCAGAAAGGAACTCAGTAATGATTATCTTACAAGCTTCTAACCTAGCACGATATTTCGGATCAGATACTTTATTCGAATCGGTCAATTTGACCATTCAAAATAATAGTCGAATTGGCCTAGTTGGAAGAAACGGGGCCGGAAAATCTACCCTCTTAAAAATGCTCACAGGATTAGAAAAGCCTGATCAAGGAACCTTATCCCGTCAAAAAGAAGTTTCTATTGCTTATATGGATCAACACGCTGCCATTTCTGCCAGCTCACTGACTATTTATGAAGAAATGCTTTCTGTATTTGCTAAAGAACTTGAACTCCTCAAACAAGCTGAACAATTAACAGAGCAAATTGCGCAAGTTAGTCAAAGCGGCGACCAAGAAAAATATGAACAAATTCTCAAGCAATATGATCGCGTACAAGAACTTATCCATACCAGCAATGCCTATAGTATTGATTCTGAAATTCGAACCGTTCTTCACGGTTTTCATTTCCCAGAAGCCGATTATGACAAACCACTTGCCCAATTATCAGGAGGCCAACGCACACGTCTTGCTCTCTGTAAAGTCTTACTAGAGAAGAAAGACATTCTCATTCTTGACGAACCAACCAACCATTTAGATATCGAAACTCTCTCTTGGTTAGAGGGTTACCTACCAAGTTATCCAGGCGCCCTTTTAATCGTTAGCCATGACCGTTATTTCCTAGATGCTGTGACTAAGGAAACCTATGATATGACTAATCACACCATCCAATATTATAAGGGCAACTACTCTTTTTATCTTAAAGAAAAAACTACTCGATTAATGACACAAACAAAAGCCTATGAAAAGCAGCAAAAGAAAATTGCTAAATTAGAAGACTATGTAGCGAGAAACTTAGTACGCGCTTCAACAACCAAAATGGCCCAAAGTAGGCGCAAACAATTAGAGCGCATGACCAAAATTCAAAAGCCTCAAGTGGACGATAAAAATCCTCGCATCCATTTTTCATGTGATAAAGAAAGTGGAAATGTGGTTCTCACGGCTGATCAATTAGGCATTGGTTATGATGATTCGACTCTCTCCTACCCTATCGACTTCCAAATTCGAAAGCAAGATGCCATCGCCATTGTAGGACCTAATGGTATTGGAAAATCTACCCTTTTAAAAACCCTTATTGGTCAGCTTGAACCGCTGCGTGGGCAATTCACGTATGGGAAAAATGTCACCATTGGCTACTATGACCAAGCACTTGCCCGCTTACATAAAGGCAAAGACATTCTCCATGAACTATGGGACGATCATCCTACAATGAATGAAGGTGCCATAAGAAGTGTCTTAGGTAGCTTCTTATTTACAGGCACTGACGTTGAAAAATCTATAGACATGCTCAGCGGAGGAGAAAAAGCCCGCCTAGCTTTGGCAAAACTAAGTTTTGAAAAAGACAACTTCCTTATTCTTGACGAACCAACTAACCATTTAGACATCGACTCCAAAGAAGTCTTGGAAAATGCCTTAATTGAATATGACGGCACCCTGCTCTTTGTCAGCCATGACCGTTATTTTATTAATCGTATCGCCACCCAGGTCATTGAAATTGGCGAAGAAGGCTCGACAATATATCTTGGCGATTACGATTACTACATCCACAAAAAATCTGAACAAGAAGAACGCTTAGCTCTCGAAAAATTAGAATTAGAAGAAAAGACTCAACCCAACCCTTCAGCTTCTGAAGAGAATTCCTATCAAAAATCAAAAGATTTGCAACGACAAAAGCGTAAAATTGAACGGCAAATTGAAAGTCTTGAGCAAGAAATCGAACATCTCGACCAAACGATCCAAACCATTCAAGAAGAAATGGTCCAACCTGAAGTCTTAGAAGATTATGAGCGTTTGAACCAACTCAATGAGCAATTATCACTTTCAAAGCAGCAACAAGAAGACTGTATGCAGGAATGGGAAGAAGCCCAAGTCACTTTAGAAAGTTTTCAAAACGAATAAAAAATCACTTACCCACCAAAATGTGGGTAAGTGATTTTTTTACTCTTCTCCTAGATCAATACTTGGCTGAGCATCCAAGTCTAAATCTGAAAAATCTTTGGCTTTATACAAGGTATAAGCCGCTGCCGCAATCATTGCTCCATTATCCCCGCACAATTTCAAAGGAGGGCAAACCAATTCAACTTCATCTTTCAAAGTCGCTAGAGCCTCCGTCAGGCCTTTTCTTAAACCAGAATTAGCCGCAACTCCTCCTGCCAGCAAGAGTTGCTTTACAGGATATTGGATAAGTGCACGCTTTGTTTTTTCCACTAAAACTTCAACAGCCGCCGCTTGGAAACTCGCTGCTACGCCGTTTGGATCCAAACTTTCGCCCTTTTGCTCCGCTTGATGAAGATGGTTAATCACGGCTGACTTTAAGCCTGAAAATGAAAAATCAAAATTATCTTCTGCAATCATTGGGCGAGGATAAGCGTAAATATCTTGCCCTTTCTGAGCCATTTCATCCATTTTTTTGCCCCCAGGATAAGGAATGCCAAGTAATCTCCCTACCTTATCGAAAGCTTCTCCTACTGCGTCATCTCTTGTATCCCCAATCTTTTGATACTGACCATCTTGAGACATATAGACCAATTCCGTATGACCCCCACTCACAACCAAAGCTAAAGCTGGAAAATGAATTGGATGGACAATTTGATTAGCATAAATATGCCCCGCCATATGATTCACTCCAATTAACGGCTTCTCATGAACAAAAGCTAACGTTTTAGCAGCAGTAATCCCAATTAACAGAGATCCCACTAAGCCAGGTCCCTTTGTTACCGCAATCGCATCAATATCCTCAAAGGTCATGTCTGCTTTTTCGAGAGCCAAGTTAATAAGTTGGGTAATCTGTTCCACATGATGCCGGCTGGCAATTTCAGGGACCACCCCTCCAAAGCGCATATGGCTTTTGATTTGAGTAGCTACTATGTTGGAGCGCATATCATGTCCATCGACAACAATCGCTACCCCTGTCTCATCACAACTTGATTCAATTCCTAATATCGTAGTCAATCCGTATCCTTCTCCCATTTATAAATTTTGGCATCTTCTTGATTATTTTGATAATAATTTTTTCTGCAGTCCACCTTAACAAAGTGAAAATTCTCATACAACTTTTGAGCGGGTACATTAGAGGCTCTGACCTCTAAATAACAGGTCTTCATTCCTTCACTCTGCAAAGTCTGCAAAGCTTCTTGTAAAAGGCGTCGCCCTAACCCTTGCTTTCGAGCCTCGGGATGAATAGCAATATAAAAAAGTTCCCCCTCTTGGTCAATCTTCTGGAAAGAAGCCGCTCCTAACCAATTCTCTTCTTCATCCTTCAACACAAAAAAGTAAAAGTAAGGATTACTTAATTGCCGTTCCAAAGAAGAAATAGGAAGTTTAGGTGTTCCTTGAAGAGATTTTTCAAAGAAAGCGGACAATTGCTGAGCGGTCTTTTCATTGTCCTCGCACAAATGATAAGTCTGAAAGTCAATAACGGGCTGAGCTGCCTGACTGCTTTTTGCCCTCTCCCACAAAAAAATAAAAGCATCTTCTTGATTATCAAGGTAGTAATTTTTCTGGCAGGTCACGTTCTTGAAACCTTCCTTCTCATAAAAGCGTTGAGCAGACTGATTTGAAACTCTTACTTCTAAGTCGATTCGTTCCCTGTCCAAGGAAGGCAACAAAGTCTTTAACAACTGCATTAACATTCCCCCGATTCCCCTTCTTTGATAAGAAGGCAAAACCATAATATTCGAAATATGAACTGCACGACGATCTTTACGACAACCCATAAAAGCTAATAGCTCATCTTCTAAGAAAGCCTGTAAATAGAAAGTAGATGGATGATACACCAAATCTACATAAAAATCACTTAAGTCCCAAAGAACAGCCTTTGGATAACACACTTTCTCCATCTCAACCATTTGATCCAGCCAAACTGCATCCGACAGAGCAATACTGACTTCCAATCCGTCTTCTAAGGTGACTTGTGTTACTGGTAAATCTAACTGTTCATGCAAACTCACCCACACATTAGACGAAAAAAGGCGCTTTCCCCTATAGGCAAAGGTCTTCGCCCATGTCTTAATCTGCTCTTTCCACATAGCTTCCATGGTGGGCTGCCACTTGGTCAGGATGGCTAGCTTGCCACTTTTCCTCCGCTTCCGCTAATTTAGCATACTCTGGGACAAAAATGTCTGCATCTTCTTCTCTAAATGGGGCTTCCAACAAGCGATGAGCAGCCAAGTGACTATCCTCTTTGGCTAAAATCTTAGCCCGCTCTCCCCATTTTTCCTGAATAGCCGCTTCAAAAAGAGAGGCATCTGGACTCACAAAGTAAAGGGGCCCGGTGGGAAAAGCCTCATCAATCGTATCCAACCAATCTTCTAGCGTATAGTGCCCCACTGGAAGCAAAGTTTGCCACGCTTCTCCTTTTTGGTAACCTGCTAAAAAAACTGTCTGACGTCTCGCATTTAAAAAAGGAAAAACAGGACCGTCTTCCTTGACGTTTACCGCTAAAGCTTCCAAAGAGCCTACAGAATACAAAGGGACCCTTAGTTCTTTCGCTAAAACCTTTGCCGTTGTCACGCCAATTCTTAAGCCTGTATAAGATCCCGGCCCTCTCGTCACTGCTATGGCTTCCACAGACGAAATCGACCAATTGATTGCTCGACATGCTACTTGGATCAAAGGCAAGAGCTGCTTAGAATGTTTGATTTTTGTATATGTATTCAATTCCATTTTGACATCATTCTCTTCGATTAAAGCAATACTCATTGCTTCAGTCGATGTATCCATCGCTAATACCCGCATAAATCTTCCCTCTTTACATTAATTTCTTCTCTATTGTATCAAATTCCCCCAACAATAGGGAAATTTTACTCTCATTTCTCCTGCAATCTCTCGCATTCTTCTATCCTTCTGTTATAATACTAAGCGAACCCTTATTTCAAGACAACGTTTAGAAAGGAGGACTCTCCATGGACACACTCATTCAACGTATCAATGCCCTCGCCGCTAAGCAAAAAGCTGGCGAACTTTCCCCAGAAGAAAAAGTCGAACAAGCCCAATTGCGTCAAGAATATCTCAAAATTTTCCGCGGGAATTTCAAACAAGTTCTCATGAACACCAAAGTCGTCGATCCCAAAGGAAAAGATATTACACCCTCTCGTCTAAAAAAAGCAAAGAAGAAGCGCTAAAATTTATATCCTTAATAAAAAGGTGTTGTTAAGCAAAGTTGCCCTCCAACACCTTTTTATTTTTCCCTCACTGTCTCATAGAAATAAACAATAGATAAGACTTTTGAGAGTTGCGCTTCTCACATCAAGCCCTATTCTCTCCGTCCGAAAATAATTTTGGACGTTTTTTAGATTCTAATACGGCTCAATAAGCGTTCCGTCTCACTTCCCAATGCAAAATCTTTAGGAGTCATCTGAGAAATAGCATCTATTAAATAACAACGGAAAGAATTACTTCCCTCTTGATTGGACATTCTGAGAGCCGCTTTTTCTCCGGCTAACCCCATGGCACAAACCGCTGCCACAGTAGCAAGTAGGGAATGCGACGAATTCGCAGTCACATAAGCAGTAATTAAAGCTGACAACATGCATCCCGTTCCGGTCACTTTTGCCATCAACGGATGGCCTGCTCGAATTGCATACGCTTTTCCCCCATCACAAACCAGATCCACTTCCCCACTTACCACAATAATGGCTTGCCGATTTTCAGCAAAACTTTGCAAAAACGGAAGAAGGTCTTCTATTTTATCAGATGTGAGCCGTTCTTCTTGACCCGCATCCACCCCCTTAAAGCTCGCGCATAAACCTGCTAAGAATTTAATTTCTGACAAATTCCCACGAATCACTTGAAAATGAACACCATTCATCAGTCCATTCGCAATGTTCCTACGAAAGGCAGATACGCCCACACCAACAGGATCAAACACCACCGGATGCCCCAGTTCATTCGCTCGCTTGCCCGCTTTTAACATCACTGGCAAGGTTCGATTTTTCGGCGTTCCCATATTCAGCAAGAGTCCATCACTGAGCTGCGTGATTTCTTCTACTTCTTCCTCCGCATCACCCATAATAGGAGATGCTCCACAAGCCAAAAGTAAATTTGCACAATCATTAGCCGTCACATAATTGGTCAAACAATGAATGAGCGGTGACTGGCTTCTAAGATTTTGTATGCATTTTTCCATCTTATCTCTCCAAATTTTTCTGAAGACGGTCGAGCAGCCCGACCTTCTTCAAGTAGGTGAGGAACATAAAGGAAATCACTGATCCTACAGCTGTCGAGATCAAGAAAGGTCCCACATAAACATAGACTGCTAAATTCGCTGTACTTTTTCCCATAAAGGCTATGGCAATGGGGTAAGCCAAAAGTCCGCCTAAAATCCCTGTTCCAACCACTTCTGCTAAACACGTTAAACTCAATTTTTTGCTATATTTATAGGTAAGCCCGCATAACAAGGCCCCGCACAAAGTCCCTGGATAGGCAAGTAAAGTCCCTAATCCCCATAAATTCCGAAGTAAAGATGCTAAAAAGCCTGCTAACAAACCATACCCTGGTCCTAATAAGACGGCACATAAAACATTGACCATGTGCTGAACAGGCGCACACCGACTTCCGAAAATAGGAAAGGATAAAGTAGATCCTGCGACAGCGACTGCTGTCAACATAGCCGCTAAAGCTAATTTTTTACTATTTGTTTGTTTCATAATATCCTCCTAGTCAACGAAAAATTTTGTCTACAAAAAGGGAGCTCCTCATAGAAGCTCCTGTTAAATATCTTTATCATAGCTTCCTACGGCGGCATTATCCGCATCAGGTAAAGGGTCGAAGTTAAAAACTTCCTCTCAGCCTGTCAACACAAGCTCCCCTGTAATCACTATTGTATCATAATTGTTTTCTTCATTCAAGAAAGCCCAGAGTTAAGGGATTTTTCTTTTAGATTTAAAATTTTCAACGACAAAAAAGCTAGCTTCTTAAAAACTAGCTCTTTTGCTTGAGTGCAAATTTAACAATTAGTCTGCTTTATTAATTTTTTCCTTTTGAATCACATAGCCCATACCACTTAAAACGGAAAGTACACCAACAACTAATTCTGGGGTAATTGTTTCTTCAAAACCTGTTTGAGGTAAATTTTCCTTTGAGTAAACGTAGCCTTCCCTCTTGCAGACATACTATGCCATTGTTTAAATTCTTTTGAATAGCCGCTTCATATTTTGTTAAAAAATCAATACCAAACTTTTGATTCACTTCTGCAATCGAAAGTCCCTCTATCAACCGCATCGTCAACATAATATAGTCTTTTTCCCACTCTTCTTGTGACAATACCTGAATCGTATCCTTGTCTACTGGTGGCATTCCTACATCAATCATTTTAAAATAAGTAAGAAAACTTTGCACATTATCAAACCGTCGATTGCCTATATTAGACGAAGCACCTAACCCCAATCCCAAATAATCTTGTTATGTCCAATATTTTTTATTATGTCGACTTTCATGATTCGGCTTAGCAAAAGAAGAAATTTCATATTGATGGTAGCCCGATGATTGCAATGTGTCTTGTAGATAATGGTACATTGCACGATCCTCTTCATCCTCTACTCCATCAATAATACCCTTCTCTCGCCATTGATAAAATTTGGTGTGTGGTTTATAAATTAAAGAATAACACGATAAATGTGGCGGATCTAAGGCGAGCGCTAAAGCAATATCTGATTGCCAAATCTTCCTACTTTGATAAGGATTAGAAAACATCAAATCTAAATTAAAATCCTGACATTCCATTTCTTTCATTAAAGCTACTTTTTCAAAGACCTCTTTTTTATGGTGTAACCTTCCCACTACAGCTAAGACCCTATCATCAAATGATTGTACTCCCATTGAAAAGCGATTAATGCCCGAAGACAAGTAGGCTTGCAATCGTTCTGCAGTAACAGACTCTGGGTTCATTTCAATCGTGATTTCAGCCTTTGGAGCAATAGAAAACACTTTCTTTAACTGAACCATCAAATAAGTCATCTGTTCTGCGCTTAAATAAGATGGTGTGCCGCCTCCAAAATAAACGGTATCTACTTCATAGTTTGAGTGGCGACACAATAGCATTTCTTTGGCTAAATAAGTGACGTAGCGTGCAATCATCGCTCCTTGATTATCAAAAGTCAAAAAAGCACAATAATTACATCGCTTTTCGCAAAAAGGAATATGAATATATAAACCAATTTTTTGCACAAACTTTCCTCCTGATTCTATTTCTTTCATTTTATCATATTCCATTGCTTTAGTCTTTTGCAAAATAAAAACCATGCATAATCAATTGTGGTATGCATGGCTTTCAAGATTTTAAACATTTAATGAGCAAGAAATAAATTCCCTCTTAACCCGTTTAAACTCTATGGTTATATTTTTTATTGACTGATAGCTTCCCATTTCCAATTTTCGACTTCAGGAATATCTGCTCCATTTTCTCTAATATAATTATAATGATAGGCCAAGTAATCATCCATTGTTTGAATAAATGACTCTGCTTTTTCTCCATAAACTAATTGTGCCGCTTCTTTAGCTAAATGAAATCTATCCATTTCACTAAATACCCGCATATCAAACGGTGTAGTGATATCTCCTTCTTCTCTGTACCCATGAATATGTAAGTTCCTATTTTCTCTATTATAAAAAATATCCCTAATCAATCCTTCATATCCATGAAAAGTGAATATAATAGGTTTATTTACTGTAAACAACTCATTAAATACTTGGTTCGAAATCCCCCGTGTATCTATATCTGGATGCCTTAATTTTAATAAATCGACAATATTGATAAATTTAATTTTTAATTTAGGAAATGCCTTATTCAAAATAGAAACAGTCGCTAGTCCTTCTAAATTAGGTTCCGTTCCACATGTCGCAATCACTATATCTGGACTTTCGTTATTTTTTATAGAAGATGCCCAAGGAATTACCTTATAACCCACTTCTACTAATTCCTTAGCCTCTTCTATAGTATAAAATTGAGGCCTTGGATGTTTGGAGGCAACAATTAAATTAATACAGTTCTCACTAGCTAAAGTTTTTCTCATAACGGCTAACAGAGAATTAGTATCTGCAGGTAAATATTCTCTGATAAACTCTCCTTTTTTATCTGCCAGATGCGTTAATACACCTGGATCTTGATGCGTATAACCATTATGATCTTGTTGAAATACAGTTGATGCTGAAATAATGTTTAAAGCTTTTGGATGCTTTCTCCATGAAAATTTATTGGCTTTTCGAATCCATTTAAAGAATTGAGTCATCATCGAATCTGTAATTCTCAAAAAGGACTCATAGCTTGCATAAAATCCATATCTTCCTGTAAGCACATACCCCTCTAAAAATCCTTGAGCTTGATGTTCTGATAACTGACTGTCAATTACTCTTCCCGCAGGGGAAATAAATTCGTCAGTTTCATTATTAATCGATTCTAACCATTGCCTATTAGTCACATTAAAGATATTTTGTAATCTATTTGAGGCAGTTTCATCTGGCCCAAACACTCTAAAATTAGTTGGATTTTCCTTTATAATTTCCGCTACATAACTGCCTAAATTAATCATATCTTGAGAAACCATTTCTCCCGGCTTTTGAATTGTTAATCCAAATTTTTCCCAATTAGGTAACTTAATCACCTTAGGGTCTATTCCTCCATTAGTTGCAGGATTTTTTGCCATTCTCTTATTGCCTTTTGGTGCAATTTCTTTTAATTCTGGAATTAATTTCCCTTCTTTAGTAAATAATTCATTCGGTTTATACGATTTCAACCATTTTTCTAGCTCTTCAACATAACTTAAATCATTTTGGCTTACTGGCAACGGAATTTGATGTGCTCTAAAACTTCCTTCTACAACCTTATTTTCTAGCTTATGAATCCCAGTCCACCCTTTGGGTGTTCTTAAAATAATCATTGGCCAATGTTGTAAACTCACTTCATCCGCTTTTTTCATGCGCGACTGATTCTGAATAACTTTTATTTTTTCAATAGCCTCATCCAACTTGCTAGCAGCAAGGTGATGCATTAAAACAGGATCATCGCCTTCAATAAAAATAGGATCCCAACCAAAGCCTTTAAACAATAAAGTTAATTCTTCATCTGTTTTTCTTGATAGTAATGTTGGGTTTGAAATTTTTGCCCCATTAAGATTAATAATAGGCAAAACCGCTCCATCATTAACAGGATTGATAAAAGCATTAGATAACCAACTGGTCATTAATGGACCCGTTTCTGCTTCTCCATCACCAATAAAGGGAACTGCTATTAAATTAGGATTATCTAAAATTGCACCTACTGCATGGGAAATAGAGTAACCTAACTCGCCTCCCTCATGTATTGAACCTGGTGTTTCAGGAGCAGCATGGGACCCTACCCCTCCTGGAAATGAAAATTCCTTAAAAAACTTTCTCATTCCTTGAATATCTTGAGTGACATCTGGATAAATCTCCGTATAACTTCCATCCAAATACGCATTTGTATTCATGACAGGACCCCCATGTCCCGGCCCTACGATATACATCATATTTAAATCATATTTATTAATCAATCGATTTAAATGCGCATAGATAAAATTACCAGCAGGAATCGTCCCCCAATGTCCTATAGGCTTTACTTTAATATCCTCTTTTCTTATTGGTCGACTTAATAAAGGATTATCTTTCATATACAATTGACCAACACAAATATAATTAGCGGCTCGCCACCAAGCATCAACCTTTTTCAAATAATCTTCCGAATCAAAATTCATACCTTGTCTCCTCTTCCTAATATTTGAACATTATTAAATATGCTATTTCATTTCTAATAAACGTTCAGCTATGCTACTATCAATCACTAAATGTTGTATAATACCTTGTTTAAGCAATTTAAAAAGTACTTCTGATTTTTCAACACCAGCTGCTAGTAGTACAATTTCTTTTATTTGTTTAATATCTGCTAGTGTTAATCCAATCATTCTTTTCGTTAATTGTGAATCAATTTCATTACCATTTTCATCAATTTGAGAAATTAAAATATCACCGATCGCTTTTTTACGAATTAATTCCTTTTTTTCTTCATCCGATATATAACCTAACTTATAAAAAGTAGACTGTTCAATTGGTCTTCCTACACTCACTATAGCAATATCTACAGATTTTGCTTGCATATATATTTCTTGAACAAATTTCGATTCAGTAAAATTAAATTTGATATTTTCTGTCTCAGCTACTGCAGGTGCATAAAAATAACTGGTCCTTGCATGGTATTTTCTTCCCAATTCAAACACTAATTGATTCGATTGATATTCAGTATTCTTTACATCTACTCCACCTATTAATGGCACTATACTTAATTGAGAGAAATCTTGAAACGATGCCTTTCTCACAAAATTATAGACTGTAGACCCCCAGCCAATGCCTATAGATGTATAAGTATCATCTATTTTATTTTCAATAAAATGCGAGCATAAATAACCAACTTCTGATTTTACCATTTCTAAAGAATCTGAATCTGGAGCAATTAAAACAGTCTCTAAATTAAATTTCTTTTTTAATTGTTCTTGTTGATTGATAATAATTGCTTCAGGATGATTTATTGTTATTTTTACAATTCCATTTGCTTTAGCTTCTTCCAATAATGCAGAAACTGTAGGGCGCGAAATACCCAAAGAACTGGCAATATCTGTTTTACTCATATTTTCTTTGTAAAAAAGGATAGAAATTTTTACTAATATTTTGTCTCGATCATACATTTTTTAATCCTTTTCTAATATCGTTAATTATGCTCACAATTTTTAAACACTTAATTTATCCTACTTTATATCATTTTCTATAAATTTTTCTTTAATTTCCTCTGTGGATAATAAATTTCTAAGTCCTATTACTTTAATATTTTCTAATTGACTAAAATTATGTAATAAAGCTTGAGAGCAAATAATTATATCGTAATTTCTATATACATTTTTAGCATCTCCTATGCTCATGTGATCTATATGTGCATCAATCCCCATTTCTTGGCAAACACTTTCATTTTTTAATTTTACCATTAAACTTGAGCCCATTCCATTTCCACAAGCTGCCACAATTTTCAACATAAATATCTCGCCTCCTACTTTAAATATAGCTTTCCTTATTTTTTTTATATTGAATTTGAGGAATTGCTAATAAAACTAAAATTAAAATAACTACTCCAATAATTTGACCATATCTCATTATTAACATAAATCCAGGGACAAGCGTGACCCAATCAAAATTAGCCATAATACCTCCTGATAACCCTGAAAGCATATAGGTAATAGCCCCTAAACTAACTTGTATCACTCCAGATAAAAAGGGTAAAATAGCTGCCGCTCTAACTCCTCCAAAATAATTAGCATATACAGCGATACCTGCATTATCGAAAAACATAGGAATAAATCCTGGAATTAAAACAACCGGAGACCCTGTAAGGAATAATAAAATTAATCCTACAATTTGACCAACTGCACCTGCAACAAATCCTAACAGTGTTGCATTCGGATGTCCAAATCCATATATCGTTGCAATATCTACAGCTGGTGCAGAGCCAGGTAAAATCTTAGCTGAAATTCCATTAAATGATTCTACTAATTCTGCAGAAAACATCCGTACACCATAAAGTATAATTGAAAGATATACCGCAAATTTAGCTGTAGTTGTAAATATAAACAATGGGAATACTAATTTTGTTTTAAACGCTTCTGATCCAATAATCACCATTATCATTCCAAAAAATATAGTCATCAAAATAGTGGAAGATACAATATTATCATTAAACATTTCTAATGTCTTTGGAAAAGTTAGATCTTCAATACGTGTATCCGTTTTCCCAAATTTCTTAGCTAATTTACTGGATAACCATAACGCTAGCATCTGTTGATGTCCAATTGCAAAATTAGCATTGCCCGTTACTTGATTAGTAATATCTAACGTTAAGTTAGCAAATACCGACCAATAGGTTCCCACTAATATACCTGCTATTACTACATTGACCCAAGAAACAGATCCTAAATTATAATAAACCATCCATAACAATATTGTTGATTGCACATACATGACATGTCCTGTTACCTGTAACGCTCGTATTTTTGTATATTTAGAAAACAAAACCAATAAAATATTCCAAGCAAATCCTATTAACAAAGTATAGCCTACTAATGCCGCATTTTCTCCTAATTTATCTAGCGCATTTCCCAATGGAACATAGGAATCCATCACAGCTCCTTCTACTCCAAATCTAGACTGAAGCGCTTTCAAAATTGGGCTAAAAGTTTTAGTTAGTCCTCCCGTTCCAACTTGTAAAATATTAAACCCTACAAATGCTTTTATAAAACCCGTAATTGCTCTAGAAAAACCTTTTCCTAAACAAATATAACCAATAAAACAGATTATTCCCATAATAAATGGTGCTTGCCCAAGGACTTGATTTATTAAAATATCTATAAAAGTATTCATAATAATTCCTCACTATCATTTGTTTTTATCTAACTCTTTTCTTCAAGTAAATCAATCACTGCATTCTGTCCATAAGTTGTATGGTAAGTGTTATACCCTCTTTTAACATTATCAGCTGATAATGGCGTAACATTTTGACGACACATTGCATAATGCACATACTGTGCATTTTCTTCTAAAACTACTGCACTTTTAAGAGCCGCTTCTGATGAATTTCCTATTGTAAATACGCCATGGTTTCTAATTAATATTGCAGAACAAGCTCCTATCTTGTTTACTACTTCTTTACCAATTTCTTCTTCCCCTATTGTCACAAAATCAGGAATTGGCACCTGACATCCAAACACAGCAGCTGCAGTAGTAGTATAAACATCAAGTGGCTCTCCAGTAATAGCAAAACTTGTAGCATAAGGCGAATGGGTATGAACAATCCCGTTTACCTCTGGCATATGATTATATATATATAAGTGTGATCTGGTATCTACAGATGGTTTACACTTTCCCTCTACGATACTGCCCTTCATATCTAAAACAACAATATCTTCAGGGGTCAAGTCATCAAACAATACTCCACTCGGTTTGATAACCATGTAACCTGTCTTTTTATCACGAGCGCTAACATTACCACTTGTCCAAAGCACTAAATTATTATTTTTTAATTCTTTATTCTGATAACAAACTTTTTCTCTTAATTCTTTTAAAATCATATTATCCTCTTTTCAATGCTATAAACTAATTTTTTGATCACCTAATTAAACTTATTTTTTATAAATTTTATTGCATTTGAAACTTTTGACAAACTATCTGCTTTATCATCTTCCCACATCTCTATTCCAATATATCCTTCATATTTAATGCTTAAGAGATATGATAAAATTTTATCAAAGTTGACTATTCCACAATTAAAATCAATTCTTCGAAATGTGTTAATTTTTGTATCTTTAAAGTGAATCCCTACAATGTTATTTTTTAATACTTCTAGCTCATTTACTTCATCTAGTCCATTTGCTGCAAAATTTCCAACATCTGGATAAGCTTTTAAATACGGACTATTTACTTCACTTATTATTTGACTAATTGTTATCCCATCTACAATGTCATAATCAACATTTTCTATACCTAACATCACTCCGTTTCGTTGGGCATAGTCTACACATTGTTTTAAATTACGCACATATCGTTCTCTACTACCATCAACCTTATTTTTATTCGAATTATAGTAACCTGCAATTTGAATAGTTCGTATTCCCAGCTTAACCGCTAAATCTGTCGCTTTCATTAAATAATTTCTTGCTTGACTGTAGTCTCCTTCATCTATGCTTCCCAAAGGTGTATCCCTATGTGCACTCAACACCATATTATAAATAGGTAATTCTGCATAATCGCACATCGCTTTCATTTTATAAATACTTTCTTTATCCCAAAATAATCTATCAATTTTTGATGGATCTACAGACATTTCCCAAAAATCATACCCTATCTGTCTTGCGCGCTTGAGTTGTTCTTGAAAATTATTTTTTGGCAACGCTTTTTCATATATTCCAAATTTAAACATAAACTATTCTCCAAAAATTCGTTTAATTTCATCCATATACTTTTTAGCTTCTAAATCTGGATGATCGGCTTTTGAGATACTTCTACCAATAATAAAACAATCTACAGGAACCCCTTTAAATTGATGTAAATCATTAAAACTTATTCCACCAGTTACTCCTACTTTAAACCCCATTTTATGAAGCCTTTCAATCTCAATAAAATCTTGATGCCCCCAATCTCTTTCTTTTAAAACATACTCACTAGAGCGATGAAAAATAATATTTTTTATTCCTAAATCTAACCAATAATGTAATTGTTTATCTGTATAATTCTCATTAATTTCTAATAAGATTTCTTTATCAGAATATTTATTTTTTTCATTTACTACTGCCTGTAAGGTTTCTTCTGTCGCATCACTTATTACAGTGATAATATCTGCTCCTGTTTGATAAACCAATTTAGAAATTGATTTACCGGCTTTTATAATCCGAATATCTGCCAAAATCTTTGCCTTATGAGGAAGTTCATTTAACGCTTTAACAACTTCCATGCCACATTGAATAGCTAAAATCGTTCCAATTTCTACAATATCAACGTATTGATCAACTTTTTTAGCAATATCTATAGCTTTATTTAAATCTGTAATGTCCATAGCTACTTGTAATTTAGGTCTCACGATTTATTCTCCTATTTGATCATCGTATAAATTTTTTGCGGATTTTCATACATAAATTTATGAACTACATTTTCAGGAATACCTTCTTCTATCAATCTTGGTATAAATCTTTGTTTAATCCAATTAAATCCAGGTCCATACCCATACACCGTATGATGGGATCTTCTTCCCATATCATTCGATAACAACAACCGATCTTCAAATCCATCCTTAACTAATTGTTTCAATAAATCCACACGCATTTGATCTGGATAATATTTTGCTTTACCTGGTCCATCATAAAGTAAATAAGCTCCCTTCTCTAACATTTTACGGTGGTACCACAAATCAGGGAATCGATCAACATGCGATACTATCATCCTACTTAAATCAAAATTTTCTTCTTCTAATATCTCTAAAATTTCTATTCCCATGGTTCCTGCTGTCGTATGCGCATGAAGACACACCCCTGTTTCTGTTGCAGCAATAGCACCTGCCCGAATTACTTTTTCTTCATTATTAGTAATATGCAAATAAGCTGTTCCACACTTAATCCAGCCAGCCTTCACTGTTGTATCATCCATCCCTACTTCAATATCATGTATCATTCTTTCTGCTAAAAAATCAACAGACCAATCTGATACTTCTGGTTCCATACCATGTTCTTCGCAAATATATCCTGTAGTAGCGATCACATTTACTCCAGATTCTTTAGATGCAATACACATTCCTGCCGTATTACGCCCCCAGCTTTGAGGAGTTGCTTCTATAATAGTTCCACCCCCAGCCTCTTTATATAATTTCAACATTTCAATTGCTTTAGGCACACTATTTAATAAATGGTCTTCTTCCACTTTCGAACCATGCCCCTGTGGATGAGATAAAATATGTTCATGAGACATTGTATATCCCATCTTGCTAGAATCTATATCTCCTAAAACTGTACGAATTTTCCCAATTGTCATAATAATCTTCCTTTCTTTATTTTACACGTTAATAATATCACATTCATGTATTCGCTTTCAACTGTTTTTTTACTATTGCATTGATGTTTTACAAACGTAAAAAAAGGTGCTGCTACTTATTAATTTATATAAATTTACTCACTTTAAATTAAAGCACTCTATAATTGTCGAATTCACAATTATAGAGTGCTTTATAAAAAACACAATAGGACTTGATTCTTTATACTTACTCATCCTCTCCTCTACTTTTCATCCACTCACCACAAATAGGGTAGGCCAGTTGATACTTTTTAAATAATTGCTGATATCTTTTATGACTTTCTGAATGAGGTAATACCACTTTTCGATACCTTACCATTGATTCAATCGCTAAAGCATTGGTTTCATAAACCCCTGCTGCTACACTTGCTAAAATTGCTGATCCTAGTGTGGGCGCCTGCCCATTTTCAGGAATTTTTACTGGTAAATTACTTACATCAGCGTGAATTTGTATCCACAAATCACTCCGTAAAGTCCCTCCTCCCATCACTAATTCATTCACTTGAAATCCTAATTGCCTAAATCGCTCTAATACGTTTTCTGTACCATAAGCTACTCCTTCCAAAATAGCACGATAAATCTCAGATCGTGTAGAAGCTAGCGATAAACCATAAATCATCCCACGCACATCAGGATCCGTATAAGGCGTACGGTTTCCTTGCCACCAATCTAATACTAATAATCCATTCGATCCAGGTGCTATTGTTCTAGCTTCTTGATCCAATACATCATAAGGATTTTCGCTACACTGTTCAAGATCTCTGCAAAAATTTTTTATAAACCAAGTTAAAATAGACCCACTGGATGTTTGCCCTCCCTCTACAAATCCTAAGCCAGGCTGAATAGCATCTGGAAATGGTCCAAATACCCCCTGCCCTTGATAAGTATACTGATCAGTTAATCCCATCACCAAGTGCGAAGATCCCGTCATCAACGCAACCTCGCCAGGATAATTTAATCCTAAGCCCAAAATACCTACAAAGGCATCTGCTCCTCCTTGACCAACGATTGTGTCCGTTGTTAACCCTAAAAATTCCGCTGCTTCTAGACGTAACTTTCCCAATTGTTCACCTAAAGTAGTCACCCGCTGAGGAAATTTAGCTAAAACATCTCCTAATCCAATCTTTTGATAAAAATCATCTGGGATGCCTCCAGATTGACTGTCATAGTACCACCGAGTGGCACTATTAGATAAATTCATTGTCCATTTTCCTGTTAATTGATAAGTCAACCAATCCGCATATTCGCAAATCTTTTCAGACTGTTCATAAATTTTAGGTTCATAGCGTTTTAACCAAAGCACCTTACATGGCATCCATTCAGCCGATACATTTCCATATCCGTTGAATTTTAAAACAGGATGATCACATTGAGCAATTTCATGTGCTTCTTCCGTTGCGCGAACATCCATCCAAATAAGAGAATTCCGTAACGCCGTCCCATCATTCTTCGATAAAACCACACTACAACACGTCACATCATAAGACAGGGCAAGAATTTCTTCCTTTTTAACTTGACTTGTCTGTAAAGCCTCTTGAATAGCCTTTCTTAAAGCTCTCCACCAATCTAGTGGTTTTTGTTCTGCCCATCCCGAATGCGGATAATAGGTCGGATAAGGAACAGATGCAAAACCTTTTTCATATCCTTTAAAATCAAAAATACCTACTCGCATTCCACCTGTTCCACCATCAATCCCTAGTAAATATTTTTTCTTCATGTATCCAGCTCCTTCTAATTTATAGTGCTCTATTTCTTTTAATTATACTCAATCGCATTCACTCAAAACAACGCTTACCCCCCCATAAAAAATAGCCTTCAAGAACTCTATGCCTTGAAGACTATTTGTGTTTTTATGATCACTTTTGACCATAGTAAGCATTTTTACCATGCTTACGATAATAATGCTTATCTAGGTAATATTGTGGAATAGGGCAGGCTGCTTGTTTTTTCAATTGCTCTGTACGTTCTGCCATATCACATACTGTTTCAATGACTTTCCCTACCTCTACTGATTTCATCGCACTATTTCCCCACGAAAAAGTCCCATGATTACGCACTAATACTCCTGGAACTACCATGGGATCAATTTGTCGTTCTCTAAATGTTTCTACAATTACTTTCCCTGTATTCTTTTCATACGCTTCTTCTACTTCTGCTTGCGTGAGATCACGCGTACACGGAATTGGTCCATAAAAATTATCCGCATGTGTTGTCCCATATACTGGAACGTCCCGACCAGCTTGTGCCCAAGACACTCCCTGTACACTATGCGTATGAGTGATTCCTACAATTTCAGGAAACGCTTTGAACAAAACAACATCTGTCGGTAAATCTGATGAAGGTCGTAAACTGTCTTTTTCAAGTAAATGCCCTTCTAGATCAGTCACTACCATATCCTCTGGATTCATTTTTTCATACGGTACTCCTGATGGTTTGATCACAATTACTCCCAACTCCCGATTCACTTCTGCGACATTCCCCCATGTTAAAGTCACTAATCCATATTCTGGTAATTTTAAATTTGCTAAACATACCCGCTCTTTCATTGCTTGAATGATTGCTTCTCTAGACATGATATCCCGCCTCTCTCATATATGGTAATACATATGCTTTTGCTTTCCTTATCTCTTCCGCTGGATCATCTGCCGTTTCTGACCACATTTCTATCATAAAGGTGCCATTATAGTTCAATCGTTTTAAAGTTTTAAAGCAGCCCAAAAAGTCTACATCCCCTTCTCCCCATGGAACCTCTTTGAATTGTCCTGGGAAATCCTCTGTCACATTCCGGGTATCTTTGACATGACACGCTACAATTTCATCTATACCTAATTCTAATTCTGCACCTACCTCATTACTTGACCATGCACTTAGATTCCCTAAATCTGGATAAACTTGTAGCCATGGAGAGTGAATCGTTCGCTTAATTTGATTAAATTTTGTTATCGAATTAATAAATGGATCATCCATAATTTCTATGGATAACATCACTTGCTTTTCTGCTGCCATATGCACCGCTTTTTGTAAATTTTCCATAAAGTACGCGCGTGAAGTATCTGTTTTCTCTTCATAGTACACATCATATCCTGCTAATTGGATATTTCTAACTCCTAGATCCACTGCTAGGTCCACTGCTTTTTGCATCATTTCTAGCGCTATTTGCCGTTTCTTTGGATCAGACGATCCAAATGGAAATCGTCGATGGCCACTTAAACAAATTGAAAAAATTCTCATGTCTGTTGCGTACATCGCATTGACTACTTCATGTCTTTCTTCTTTTGTCCAATCTAGCCGCCCCAACCGTTCATCGGTTTCATCAATTGACATTTCTACGAAATCAAAGCCTAACTCTTTAGCCATTTTCAATCGTTGTATCCAACTTATCCCTTTCGGAAGTGCTTTTTCATATATTCCTAAACTGACCACTATACTTCCTCCTTATCCTTTTATGGGATAAAAATAAGTTCAGCACAACCCCCTAGGGATGCTCGCTGAACTTATTTTTTCGCCCTGTGGGCTATTTCCCCCAGATTTCTTTTATTTTATTTTGGAAATCAATCGCTGCTTGTTTGGGATCTTTTGCTTGCGTTATGCCTCGCCCAGCTATAAAGGTATACACATCAACGCCTTTAAATAGATCCAATATTTCTACTTTTAATCCTCCTGTTACAGACACTCTAAAGCCCATATCTATCAATTTATTTACTTTATTCAGGTCTTTTTCTCCCCATGTTTCTCCTGCCAACAAAGCGTCCCGGCTTCAATAATATCTACTACATCTCCAACCGCTTTTATATCCGCTAAAGCACTTGATAAATCATTATGGTCACAGGCTATTTGTAATTTTGGTAAAGTCATTTTGTTAGTCCTTCCTTTTCAATTAATTGGTTTATATTGAAAAAGTTATTTTTATTTTTTATTCATTAAATCGCTTTTTTCTACTTTTTCTTTAACTTCTTTTGCAGACATAACATTTTGAATGCCAATAACTGTCACTCCTTGCTTGATCGCTTGATCAAACATATTCACAAAGTTAAGTGGTGTAAAAACTACATCAAAATTACGCGCTGTGCTTTTTCCTTCAGCGATTGAAGTATGATTAATCGCTGTAATTTTAAAGCCTAATTCTTTCAAAGCTTTTTCAGCGCTTCTTTGTAACATTAAACTGGTTCCTGATCCATTTGCACATGATACTAAAACCCGCATTGTTATTCCTCCTCATTTTTTTGAAATGCTTTATTTAACTAACTAGTTTTTAGCAAATTTTTCTTTATATTGTTCGTAATCTTCTACTTGCATAAAGTATCCTTCTGGATTCTTCCTATATTGTAATTGTGGAATGACTAATAAAATCGCAATTACAACAGCAATTCCTGCATAGCCTAACAATTTCATAATGATAGTGAATCCTGGCCATACTGTCGCCCAGTCTAACATTCCCAAATAACCGCCATACTGTGATAGTCCAATGCAGGTAGCAAACACTGCTGACCCCAATACTTGAATAATACCTGAGAAGAATGGTAAGACTAAAGCAGCCTTATACCCTCCCCGGTTATTTGCAAACACACCAATCGCTGCGTTATCAAAGAAGACTGGAATAAATCCTGCAATAACAATAGTAGGTGATTTTAAAACAATTAACAAAGTAATCATTAAAAACTGCCCAATGGCACCAGATAAGAAACCAATAGTAGAAGCATTCGGTGATCCAAAGGCAAATGTTGCTGCAATATCAATCCCAGGAACAGCTCCAGGTAAAATCGTATTGGAAATTCCTTGGAAAGATTCTGTTAATTCTCCAACGAATGTACGTACTCCTAATTGTAAAATAGTTAAGTAAACTGCAAAATTCAAGCAAGTTTCAACAATATAGAACAAAAAGTTTTTATCAGGTTTTAACGCTTTTAATCCTACTAAATATGGTTTCCCTAATACAGCTAAAATAATTCCAAAGAAAAGTAACATCAAAATAGAAGTGGAAACCATATTCTCGTTAAAGATGGATAACCACCCTGGAAAACTCACATCTTCCATCCGTTTTACTTCTTTGCCGTCTTTTTGTTTGAATTTTTCAGCTAATTTAGCAAAGAAGGTTAATCCAAACATTTGTTGGTGCGCAACAGCAAAGCCGCCCCCATCTGTTAAATCTTGACAAATACCAATTGTTAAATTAGAACCAACTGCCCAATATAAGCCAAGAATAATTGACATAATAATAAGCACAGACCATCTGCCCATCATTGGATAGCAAAAGAGCATAATCCAAAATGCAGTAGAAGCCTGTTGTACCTGCACATTACCTGTTGTAAATAAAGCACGTAATTTCGTCCATTTATTGAACCGAACGAGGATAATATTAACAATAAAGGCAATTAACAATAAGAGCATAACGTCACCAAAAGTGCGTCCAAACATCGGTTCTACCCCTTCTGTAACAGCATTTTATCCAAAGTAAGGATCAATAACCATCGCTGATAAATTAAAACGATCTTTTAATCCTACCAAAATTGGGCGGAAATTCTTAACCAAACCACCTGATCCAACAGCAAGAATTAGATAGCCACACGTTGCTTTTAAAAATCCTGCTAAACAATCATACCAAGGCCGCTTGAGCAAAATATAACCAATCAAAACAATAGTACCGATCATAAAAGCTGGTTGCGTCAGAATATTTTTAGCAAAAAATGTTCAAGCTATAAATAAAACATCTGCAATTTGATTCATAGTAATAACTTCCTTTATTTATTTAAATCTTCTAGTAACTGTTTATAATCTGCTAAAGAATGCGTTGCCTTTAATTTTTCGACAATGTCTTCGTTCATTAATAAATCCATTAAATTTTGAATGTTTTTCAAATGTTCTTCTGAATTTTTAGCAGCTAAGGTAAAAAATAAAGAGGCAGAATGTTCTTCTCCTGTTTTTTGATCTAAAAAATTAATTGGCTGTTCAAATTTTGTAAAACTAATACCTGTCCCTAATACACCAGGATTATCAGCCATAGCATGTGGCATAGCAATACCTGGAACAATTACAATATAGGGGCCATTATCCTTAACGGATTGGATAATGGCATCTACATATTGATCAGTAATATACTGTTGAGCCTTCAACACTTCACAAGAAATGCGAATGGCTTCTTCCCATGTTGCAGGTGTTTGCTTGGCATAATGAACAAGATGATTTTCATAAAAATAATGTAGCATGGTTATTATCCTACTTTCTCTTATTATAAGAAGGCATCATATGGCAAATCATTTTCATAATCGAATGCATCGTGGAATCCACGATCATACATATATTCAAAATGATCTAAGTCTCCTGGGAAATCATACCGTCCACCTACTTGCCATACAAACGGTTGGAATTGATAATTCATACGATCTTTACGATATTTCCATAGATAGAGAATTTCTTTCGGATCTGCCATAAAGTTCGTCCAAATGTCATAATGAGTTGGAATAACAACTTTAGCTTGTAGAGCTTCACCAACTTTTAAGACATCAGATGAAGTTAATTTATCTGTAATACCAATTGGATTTTCTCCATAAGCTACACAAGCAATATCAATATCATATTCTTTTCCATGTTTAACATACATATTAGAATAATGAGAATCTCCAGCGTGATAAACAGAACCGCCTTCGGTTTTAACTAAATAATTCAAGGCCAATTCATTCATATCCCGAACTGGCTTTCCTTTTAATGATTCTTCTGGATCATCTACTGTCAATAACATCGTTCGGTCAAACGATTCTAACCCAATTACTTCTACATCTTTCACTTTCACACTTTCATGTGGATGTAATACTACCACACGATCTGCTGGGACACCCCAGCTAATCCACTTATCAGCAACGTCTTGCGGACCCACAAAAATAGCATTTGGACAATTACGAGTAACTACTGCAGCTGTTGTTTGATCTAAGTGATCTGAATGTGAATGGGTTACACAAAGCACATCAATATCTTTAACTTCAAACGGATCAATAACAAAAGGTTGATTGCGCCGATTAGGTTGCAAATTACGAACACCTGACATCCGCATCATTTGATGTCCTTTTTTCATTTGCCCAGACCCAATCGTTTGTTTCCCAGTTTGATTCCACATATCAATCACAACATTAGTTCCATGGTCAGATTTAATCCAAATTCCCATGTTTCCTAACCACCACATTGATAAAGTTTTCTCAGGTACTTTGGCTGCCGCGATTTCCTCATTTAGCCAAGTTCCCCATTCTGGGAAAATATTTTTCAACCACATATCTTTCGTAATTTCATCAATACTTTTTGCAAAATTTGCCATTTTTGTATTCCTCCTATCGGTTGGTATTCCTTTTCTTACAGTTTCATTATACGAACATCTTTAAACGCTTTCAATAACTGTATCTGTTCTTTTTATATTTCAATCGAACATTCCTTTGTTTCCTTCTCTATTTTTTATACTATGATAAAAAGTGAAGAATATGCGATTTGCTATGTCAAATACTAGAGGAGCCATCCAATGAAAAATTCCGCTCAAAAAATCTATCAACGCCATCAATATATTGAAAGACTTCTACAAGAAGCTACAGAAAGCAAATTATCCGTTCATGACTTAGCGAATTTGTGCCAAGTTTCCTTAATGACTATTCGCAGAGATTTATCCACATTAGAAACAATGGGCATCGTCACCCGCTTTCATGGCTTTGTTCGTTTAAACAACAACTATAAGTTTAACGATAACGCTTCTATGAACTCTGCTATCGAAAAAATAAAGACGTCTATTGCTAATATGGCGGCTAATTTCATCAAGTCTAACGATACCGTTTTTATTAATACCAGTTCAACTGCCCTCTACACGCTCACTGCTCTTTTCAATAAGCCAGTTAATATTATTACCAATAATTTACGTATTCATGAACAAATTCTTCTCCATGAGCATCATATCGTGAAAAAACCGTATGCAAAATTGCTAACAAAAATCTCATAACAGCAAAATCTTGAGTAGGCATATCACCCGCAAGAGCTATGTATTCGTGAGCATGTTCAAAAAATTCTTTCAGACTTACAAGTTTAGTTGTACCTTTATAATCTACTACAACAGATATCCAAGGCTCATCAACCAAATTATAATCGCTCATTTATATCCTCCGTTATCACTTTCAATCCATATTTATTATTATATCTTAATATTTTATTAAATAGTCTAAATTCATCATTTTGATCGAAAATAATGGCTAAACTACCCTTAAGCCAACTTTGCTGATTCCAATCTTGAAAATGTTCTAAATAATATTTTTCAAGCGCCTTAATTACTTCATCAATTCCTATGCCGTAGTAAGTAGCAAAAGATAATTGAATGGTACGCTTAGCAATTTCCATGGCAGTTTTATTATCAATAGGATCAAGTTTCCCTGATTTATCAAAAAACTCATAACCACCTTCACATTTTTTGAGAGCGATAACCTCCACACGATCAGCACTATCTCGCACTTGAGCATAAGCATTAACGTCTGATAATTCTGCACTATGATCAGAATTTTTAATCCAATCTGATAAATTTTTTTCTTGAGATATCTTTTTACGTGGATTAACAAGCCTATATACTTTTGCCTGCTGTTCTTTTTTATCAGTATCCGCATTATACTTTCTTTGATACGTATTGTAGTCCTTATTCAATGAATCATCACTTAAATTTAAAGTTTTGCCAGAATAAACTAACTGCACCAAATGAGAAATATCATTTGGCAAATTGACTTTATCTGGCAAAAAATATTCTGTTCTGAATAGTAAGTACTTTGCATACACATAAGTACTTGCTTCATTAAAATCATAATTACCACAATTTAATACATATACTTGGGACTTTCTTAAATTTTCTGGCCGCTTGGTGTCGCTATGCCTATGAAGCCTACCCATTCTCTGCAATAAAAGGTCCATAGGTGCAAGATCCGTAATTAAAACATCAAAATCAATATCTAATGATTGTTCTATAACCTGCGTTCCTATAATTATTTTGAATTGTGGTCTTTTTCCACCCTTACCAATGCTATCTATTAGTTGCCTTTCTTTTTTATATCTGTCTGTTGCAATAAACGCCGAATGTAAAAGTTCAATATTTTCTTCTCCAAATTCATTCACACATTTTTCTGCAAAATTTTGTGATTGTTTAACAGTATTTAAAATAATGCCTACAACGCCCCCGTGTGGAGTAAGATTTCTTATAAAGCCAATAATATCTTGACTATCCTCTTTCGTTTTTTTGACTATTTCATAATCAATGCCCTGCACATTATTAAATTGAGAAAATTGATTAATTGTTTCTCCATCATTGTAGGTTAAAAGAGGATAATTTTCGTTTTTATCAAAATCTTGAGGCTTATCTAATTTTTTAAATCCATAACCTGCTCCAACCATATACTGCTTTAAAAGCTCATTTCGCTTAGAAATTGGCAACGTTGCAGACAATAAAATAACTGGCACACCATATGCTCCAAGCCACATCAAAGCTTGATATAAATAAACGCTCATATAAGCATCATAAGCATGAACTTCATCGATAACAACAACTTTATTGGCAAATCCTAAATGTCGTAGCATTAAATGTTTTTGCTTTAATGCGGCAAGTAAAATTTGATCAACAGTTCCCACTGTAAAATCATCTAAAATGGCTACCTTTCTACCAGCAAACCATTCATTGACACCAACACTGTCTTCACTATGAATATTTCTACTTTTCGGCAAATTTGCAAATTGATCATTTAGTTGAGCCTTACCATGAATTAATCGAATAGATTTTTCTCCCTCACCATGTTTTAACCAGTCTTCCACCCTAGAAAAAATACCGTTAGATGTCGCCTGAGTAGGTAGGCCAAAAAATATTCCCGTTCTATTAGTTTTTTGAGCGAACTCTTCTACGGCAACAAGTGCCGTTTCTGTTTTCCCAATGCCCATGGGGGCTTCCATAATAACTATTCCTGGATTATCCATTTTGCTAAGTATATCAGAAACCTTTTTTTGCACTTCTCTAGGTTCAAAGCCAAATCGTTTTTGATAACTGTCATTACAATAACTTTCCGGCTCCCAAGTTTCAGCTCTATCTCTATACCATTTTGTAAATCCTTTTTCTACACGATTAGACTCTACTTTATCTGTATCCATTGCTATAAGTGGAAAATATTTTTCATTGCTAGCTATCCAATCCGCCATAATCAGCAATCCAGATAGAATAACTTGACCTGGTTGTGAAATTAGAGGTAAGTCATCTACGCAAGCAAAATGACAAGCAGCCATTGCCCCCAACCAATCTCTCACATTTGCGCACAAGCGGCTAAAGCAGCGCACTCCATTTCCACAATCGCGCACCCTTCTGCCTTGTGGCGAGTAACTTTCATCTTAATTTTCCAATAAAAGCCATCCGTCGTCCAAGTTTTAACCGCGTTATAGGATAAGTGGTGTGCCTGCAAAGTTTGAAAGATCGCTCGCCGTGCTCGTTGTGAAGTAGTCACATAGCGACTCGGTGGTAGATAATGATACGATGTTCCCTCATCTCTTAATGCTTGATATGGAACTAAAAAACATTTTCCATATAAGCAACTAATGCACCACAAGAACCTGTACTAATAACCTCTTTGACTCCGTAGGCAATTAACCACTCTAAAAATTGGACAGCTGCTGGCGCCCCAACAGGAGCTTGCACTAAACAAACTTGCTGTCCTTTTTCTTCCAACAGATATATAGGATATATTTTGGTAGCCGATTCAAAATGTGCCACAATGGTCGCATTTTACTATAGACATAGCCATCAATCTCCCCCCAAAAAAAGCAAAAATCGCTTTAGCAGGTAACTTAACGGGGATTTTTTCATGGTCAGGCATAATAACTGCAGTTTGATCAGAATCATACTCTAAAATCGGCAGTTCATTTTCTATCATCTCATTCCCTCCTTTCCTATACATAACGTCACGTGATCACTTTTTGAGGAAAAAATGAATAACTACTTGGGACAATTTTTACCATCTTGTGACCTCACTCTCACTACAGTTATCACTTTAAAATTAAACGTGTATTTTCCCCTCCTCTTTCAATACCTATTTTCTTCATTAAGTAGTTTCAAGTTACCTTTAAAACTGGTCATATTCGACAAGTAGCAAAGAATCAGCTATATGATTGATAAAAGACACATCATGTGTCACAAAGAGCAAAGGACGATCATAGCCTTGAAGTAAACCTTCTAAGACTTCTATAGCATGAAGATCTAAAAAGTTAGTTGGCTCATCCATCATCAAATAATTAAAATCATCCGTTAACAATTTTGCTAATTTCACCTTCGATTTTTCACCGTCACTGAGCACTTGAACTTTCTTAAACACATCATTTATTTTGAAGCCTAAACAAGCTAAAATAATCCTCGTCATCGACTGATCATAAATAGAGTCGGGCAAAATATTGTCTAGGATTGTTTTCTCATAGTTGAGTGTTTCTTCCAACTGGCTATAGTAACCCATACGTAGGTTGGGATGTACCCAAACTTCCTTGTGCAAAATCATATTGAGCAGTGTGGTTTTCCCTGAGCCATTATTTTCCAACAGAGCAACTTTGCTTGTATTGTCTATTTAAAAATTAGTATGCTTAAAAATGATCTTGCCCCCAAAACTTTTATTAAGATTTTCTGCCTTGATGAGCACTTTCGCATGTATTTTTTCTCGTTTATCCATAGTAAGTTTGATTACAGTCTCTTGATAGAGTTTATCTTTCACTTCAAGCTGAAAGAACACCCCTAAGAAGTAAAAGAACACACCCCTAAAAGCAAAAAAGACACCCCTAAAAAAGAAAAAATCTAGCATCAATTCACGCCAGACTTTTATTCACGTTCTTCTGATTTGCAAGCCTACGATAAGCCCTTATTTACAGCATTCTTCTAAGCAACAGCAACCAAATTTTGTATCATTTCCTGTAAAATACATCTCTCCCTCATATGATACAGTACATTCCCTTCTGCATAAAATTCCTACTTAACAGGGTGGGTGCAAAGTGGGTGCACCTTTTAACGTTAACATCCTGTACACTCGACCCTAAGCCATCGATATCTTCCCTCACACAGCCAAAACACGCTCAAAAACCACGCCAAGTCAGCTTAAAGCCGCCACTCATTAAACCTTTTAACGATAGACCCTGCAAACCCCTGCTACACAAAGGCAAACTTGCACCCACTTATTAAGCCCTAGACATCAAGCAAACACTCTCCACGTGGATTTAGAGAACTCCTAGTACGTCAGTCCTTTTTCGAGTGCACACTATGGATAGTGGGTGCACTTTTTAACGATAGAAGCGAGCTATCGTTAAAAAGTTTAAGCTTCACTATTTACCAGCGTTTTGGTTGCGTCAATAACTTGGTCTTTATACTTAACTACATTGGCAATAGTTAATTTTTCAATGGCTCGAATATAACGCGCCATATAGTCAAAATCAGGTTTACCATCTGGGGTAACTGGTAATTCTAGCTCTTCAATTTTCATTTTGTCTAATGTCCACTTAGAGGAATAACTATATTTTCTTCTACATTTTGTTATAACAGACATAATATATTCAATTACTCGCGTATTAAAAGCAAATTTGGGATACCATACATTTACATCATCAGAAGCCCAAAATGGTTTTTCTTGTAAAAATACTTCGCCGACTGAACCGTTGTAGCTAACCGAAATAGTGTTTGCGGGATGAATGTATTCCGTATTACCCACTCTAGCCGTAATTCTATTATTAGCTGATGATGAACCGACAAAATTAATATCTCTCACCATCATATCCGCCTTTGTAAGCCGTTTACCCTTTTTTATGTCAAATAGATCCGATGCAACAAATTTCTTAAACCTCAACGCCCCATTTTCGCAATCAGTTTCCAAAGAGCCGTTTTCGTTAGATGCCGATTTTCTAGAGAGAGAGAGTACTTTCTTATCTTCGTCTGTCAGTTCATAGTCATCAAGGTTAGTTGCTTTTAGATAAGCATCCAGCTCCTTGATGCGTTCTTCCATATATTGCCAGTCAATGTCATCTACTGTGTATTCATGGTTAGGGTCGGAGTGTTTGATGACAGGAAGAGAAATACCTATATGAGCAATTTTATTATAGCTGCACATATTATTGTACGAAAACACTTTTGACAACCACGATAACATAGATGAAATATATAAGCCTGTTTCGGCTGTAAGAGGGTGATCTTTTAATACTAGTGAAAACACTCGTGCATGTGTTACCATTTTATATTCAAAATCACGAAAGAATACATTCTCAAACATATCTATAGTTATTGTATTGGATGGAATAATACGTGCATCAATATCTGAAAACCCTATGATACCTGTATTTTCAAGTCCGGAACTTACTACTGGATAGCCCCTTCCATTTATGTGTTCTTTTTTTATATCAGTATTTCCATTATACCTAGAAAACAAATCCCCAATCAAAAACTCCTTATTCATCCCACTTCACCTCACCTTTTAAGATGGCACTCACTTTCCACGCCAAATAATCAGCTACCGTTTTCTTAAAGTCTTCTTCCTTTGGTGTTGTGTCAAACTTTTTATGCTGATTAAATGTCCAATCATCACCATTGATGGTAATAGTATCTTTGATTACAAGCCCATTGGCTTCGGTATAGTATTCTGTTTTTGGCTCTTTACCAAGGCAAATTGCCACAATTTCGTCGTACCTCTCCAGAGCATGGTCAATGTTTCGCAAATTCACTTTTTGTGTTGACTTTTTGCGATTTTGTCTTGCGTAACCGTCTTCACTAAAATCAATGAACTTCACCATATCGTCCACTTCATGCGGACAATTTACTTTAAACAAATAAATAGCTGTTTGCACAGAAGATTTACCGTTAAATAAATCAGTCGGCATGTGAATACTTACAAGCAACGTATTTTTCTTTAATATTTGTTTAGCATACACATCCCCCTGACCGCTACCGGCATTTTCCTGAATTAAAACGGCACCATAACCTGTTTCCATTTTTGATAATGCTTCGTCTACAAAGTTAAGCCCTTTATCCGGTGCAGAATAAGGCGGATTCATCGGTATCAACCTCTGCATACAATCCAACAAAAAGCCTTTAACATCAATGCTTAGGGTGCATGGAGATTGGTCATGGGTGCAAGAAAATTCGGTTGAATATGGCGGTATAAACTCATTTCATCAAAACTATTCTACCAAAAAGGCTACACATTATCACTTCAAATGAATGATCGTCACTTTTGAAATGGCTTTTATAGTATAATGGGGTCAAAAGGTAGATTGAGAAGGTAAAGTCATGGGATTGTTTAACAAAATTTTAGGAATCCTATTTGGCAAAACGGACAAAGAAGAAATCAATGAGGCTGATGTTTTAAAAGACGAATTAACAAAGATTGATGTCGTGACTACTCCAGTACAGAGAAAGCAACAAAATAAGACGACTGGTAACGTCAAAACATCTAAACTGACTCTCACGCCTAGAACTGTTAAAGAGCTCGAAAAAGAGTTTTTTGTTTTTGATACTGAAACAACTGGACTCGACCGCTTCTCAGATCGAATGGTTGAATTAGGTGTTATTCGATATAAAGACGGACGTGTCGTTGATGAATTTAACACCCTCATTAATCCAAGGTTTCCTATACCAGAAGCCGCTTCAAGAATCAACAAAATAACAGACGCTATGCTTCGTGACGCTCCTACTGAGTCCACTGCTCTAAGTAGTGTTTGGCCATTTTTAGAGCCTGTCCTTGAAGGAAAAGTTATCATTAGTGCACATAACGCTGATTTCGATATTGATTTTCTTACCAATGCACTGAAGCGACATGGCTACTCTGCTAATATAAAATATGTGGATACACTGGCAGGATCGAGAAAGTTGATTAAGGGGCCATCCAACTACAAGCTTGGAACGTTGGCTAAGCATTTTGGCATTGTAAATGATGATCCGCATCGGGCGACTGGTGATGCTAAAACCTGTGGCGAACTGTTGCTCAGACTAATCGCTACCTTTAAGGAAGACGAAAACGAGCAAATGGAAAAGCAGGCTAAATCCATTCCATCTGCAGAAGAATTAGAAGTTTGCGCTTTTATTCAAGATGTAATTGTTAAAAGTGGACTTCCCACTGACTTGCTTCGCTTCTATAAAAACAGTTCAAAATATGTTGCTGTTTCATACCTATACACGATGTTCGAATTTAAATTTGCTAAAAAAGGACGCTACCTCATTGCTCCTATTCAGTTCAGCGAAGAAATAGATCTTCCTAGAACAAAAGCCACCATGTCTGAAGGTGGTAGTCAATATGAACGAATATTTTTTAACTCCTATGAAGACTTGAACTTATTAAAAAATCTCTTTATGTCTACTTATGCTTCGTGTCTCGATCAATACAAAGACTTTGAAAAGATTTATCTGGATAGCAATGTTTTCAAGGAACAGATGGAGTATTACTACTCGGGTGGCTGTCAATTAACTGAAGAAGAGACTATAAAATTACTCGACAAAGGACAAGGCAGAGAAAGCGTTCGAAATCTTGAATTAAACCTCCCCAAAGACATCAATATTAATATTGATGAACTCGAACTGAATCCCATCCACAATCGTGTTCCCTTAAACAAAATTAAAAACAAAAATAATAGGGACAAAGGTTTTGATGAAGGCTTTCCTTTGTTTGAAAAAGGAGATAAAATCAGAAAGCAAGGCAAAATTAAAGAAGCTATTGCCCTTTTTGATGAAGCAAGATTTAGAGGGTATGTTTCCCCTGGCTTGTATGAATCTTACGCTATGGCTTATCGCAAATTAAAAGATTACGAAAACGAGGTTGCTATTTTAAATGAAGTGCTTAAACGTTTAACAAAATCACATCCTGACCCCAATATTGAGGAATCGCAGTACTCTAGACTTCACAGCCGCAGAGAAAAAGCTGCTTCACTCCTATTGAAATCTAGAAAATAAATTATCCCACTCAAAAAGCCACCCAGTATCATTTCAAATTAGGGTAGCTTTCTGCTTTAAATGGTAATGGTCGTGCCATTCTTGAAGTGGTAATTCAACAGTCCCTCCTCGCTCACTTCCACACAGTCTAAATGTAAATTCCAAAAAATCGGATCAAAAGCTTCAATTTTGTCATTCATCTCCACAAGTTGACCGATGAAGAAGTTCAATCTCAAGAGTCTAGCTTTCTTGTCCTCAAGTTGGTTAGTCACCTTTTCTAAGGCAGCTTCTTCTTGATGAAACCGACTGACGAGTTCTTGATACTGACGGTTATAGGCTTCTTGGTCTAGGCAACACCACCTGCCGTTTTCATGGAATCCGAGATCTTGTCATATTCCCCCTGCGTCATATTGAGAAGCGACAAGAGGCCTGCTTGCCCTTCTTTTCCTGCAATGACTGTCGCATAGTAGGCCTTTTGTTCATCCGTTAGCCCTGCAAAAGACCCCCGCATGCCACGTAAGATCTCATCCAAGGACTTGAAAGACCCATCTTGGTTGATGATCTTGATCCCTAACTCATCCATGGCTACCTGCATTTGACTGGTGGGCTTGATCAAGTTAGTTAGCGAGTTCTTCAGCAAAGTCCCTGCTTGTGACCCTTTAATCCCTGACATGGACATGGCTGTAATAGCAGTCGTCACATCTTCAATATTGAAATGCATGGCATTGGCTAATGGTGCTATATATTTAAAAGGTTCCCCTAAGTCAGTAATGCCAATAGTTCCTGCATTTGCTGCTTGAGTTAAAACATCTGCCACTCGCCCTGACTCGGAAGCTTTCATATTGAACCCTGAAATAGCGTCCGCTACAATCGTTGCCACCGTACCAAGATTTTCACCTGATGCAGCGAAAGCATCCAAGACACCACCAACACCAGACAAGATATCTTTGGTTGACCACCCTGCCTTAGCCATTTCCGTCATAGCTTCCGTCACACCCGAAGCAGAGAAAGCTGTTGATTCTCCCAGTTGAAGAGCTTTTTCTTTCAGCTGTAACAGTTCATCTCCTGTTGCTCCTGTGATAGCTTTAACGCTTGACATGCCTTCTCCAAAATCAGCTGTCGTTTTTAGCCCTGAAGCTCCCACTGCAACAATCGGAGCCGTCAGCTTAGTAGTCATTTCTTTACCCACTTCTCCTGTCACCTTCGATATTTTCATCGAAGCGTCTGAGATGCTTTTAAAGGCTTGACCTGTTTTGAAAGCTTGCTGTTCTAAAGACTTTAAGGCATTTTCGGTTTCAATAATTTCTCGTTGAAGAGCATCATACTGAGCTTTAGAAATATCACCACGAGCCAGTGCTGCACTAGCTTGTTCAGAGGCTTGCTTGAAAGAATCTAACTTTTGCTTAGTTTCTTCCACTGCTTGAGAAAGAAGCTTTTGTTTTTGTGCCATTAATTCAGCATTACTTGGATCAAGTTTCAACAACTTATTAACATCTCTCAGTTCGGACTGCGTATGCTTAATCTCCGTATTCACTTGCTTTAGGGCATCTTGTAATTTAGTGGTATCCCCACCAATTTCAATCGTTATTCCTTTAATGCGATTCGCCAAATTCTCTCACCTCCCTATTAAAAATAGCTATAAGAAAAGCACCTATCTTTTGATAGATGCTCTTTATCGTTAAATAAATTTAAAAATTTTAATTGATTCTTTCAAATACCATTGTAGCTTGGATTTTATCTCCTCCCCAAAAACCTTTCGATCCAGAAGAAGATGTTGTAATCGTATGTAGTCTATATCCTAAAGCTGCCTGTTTATTTATTGCTGCTTGTAAATTCGTTAGACTGGCAGTACCCGAACCAGTACCTAATAATTTTTCAGTAAGAACTACCTGTAAAACGACATACTTATCGCCATTACCTTTAGATGACCTTCCTACTTTATCATCCCATGCCATAAAATATCCTCCTTCACAACACATAAAATATATACCTAAATTATAGCATATGATTAAAACTTATCAAAATCATCTTGCGTAGCTAATTCCTTGTAATTAAAGCTATCATTTTCTTTTTCGGTATACATATCATTCACTAGTCCTATCGTGAGTAGACTTAAATCAGAAATTGAAAGCCCCAACTCTACGGCTCGAAGTAAAAACAAAGGTGTCGTTATAAGTCTTTCTGTAGGTCTTACTTTTTTTAGGCTTTTCAGCCGTTTTAAGATTGACTCCCCACAGTTCGATAAGCTCTGGCAAAATCTGATAAATAGAATATGAAAGTTCGATAATAGAATTATTCCAAAACATGGGATACAGATATGTCTACGCACCAGATTTGGAGCGTGACTTTCGTAGCCCATTATATGAAGAGGAATTACTGTCAGCATTACATAGGCTAAATCCAAAAATGCCGGAAGATGCTATCGCTGATGCACTGTTCAAATTGAAGAATTTTGAAAACGCTGAACTTGTCCAGAAGAATGTACTCTTTATGGACTATCTTCAACACGGAATTGAAGTTAGGTACTTCGTGGATGGCGAGGAACGCTTCGGCCTCGTATATATTGTCGACTATAAAAACCCTGATAATAACTCCTTTGTTGTAGCAAATCAGTGGACGTTTATTGAAAACAGCAATAAACGCCCGGATGTAATTCTGTTCTTAAATGGCATGCCGGTTGTACTTGTTGAGCTAAAGTCGCCATCTCGTGAAGAAACCGATGCTTCAGAGGGCTATCTCCAGATTAGAAATTACATGCAGGAAATACCATCGATGTTTATCTATAACTGCATTTGTGTAATTAGCGATCATCTGACTAGCAAAGCCGGAACCATAACTTCCGGTGAGGATCGCTTCATGGAATGGAAAACAAAAGACGGTAGTTATGAGAATACGCAATACGCTCAGTTTGATACATTCTTTGAGGGAATGTTTGAAAAAGCGCGCTTACTTGACATCATAAAAAACTTTATTTGTTTCTCCAATGACGGATTGAAGGACTGGCTGGGAGGCAGGCAGGCAAACGGCATCATTTTTACAACGATGCAAAAATTTGAAGAATCATCAGAGCCACTTTCTAAGCGCCGTAACATCATCGTTATGGCTGATGAAGCGCATCGTAGCCAGTATGGGTTGAAAGAAAAAATTGACGCTAAGACTGGTGAGATAAAAACGGGAACGGCACGTATCATACGTGACAGTCTGCCAAATGCTACATATATTGGCTTTACTGGAACGCCTATAGCCGCAAAGGATAGAAATACTCGTGAAGTGTTCGGTGACTACATCGATATTTACGATATGACGCAAGCTGTAGAAGACGGTGCTACGAGACCAGTCTATTACGAAAGCCGTGTTATTAAGCTGAAATTTGATGAGCCTACGCTCCATCTGATCGATCAGGAATACGACATTATGGCAAATAATGCTGACCCTGAAGTGATTGAGAAGAGCAAGAAAGATCTTAGCCAGATGGATGCTGTTCTAGGCAATGACGCTACTATTGATTCTCTTACTAACGACATTATCAGCCACTACGAAAACTATCGAGAAAATCTGCTAACTGGAAAAGCAATGATAGTTGCCTACTCTCGCGAGATAGCTATGAAAATTTACAAGCGTATGCTTGAGGTCCGCCCAAGCTGGCAGAAAAAGGTTAAGGTCGTAATGACCGAGAGTAATAAAGATCCTGAAGAGTGGCGTGCTGTTATTGGAAATAAGCATCACAGAGATGAGCTTGCTAAAGAATTCAAAGATAATAATAGCGAGATGAAAATCGCCATAGTTGTTGATATGTGGCTTACAGGATTTGATGTTCCTTCCCTTGCAACGATGTATGTCTATAAGCCAATGCAGGGCTATAACTTGATGCAAGCTATTGCCCGCGTCAATCGTGTCTTTAAAGATAAAGAAGGTGGTTTGATTGTTGACTACGTGGGCATAGCGTCAGCATTGAAGCAAGCAATGAATGACTATACAGCTCGCGATAAAAAGAACTATGGTGATACCGATATTGCTAAAGTTGCATATCCCAAATTCCTTGAAAAGCTTTCCATTTGCCGTGATCTATTCCACGGATATGATTATTCCAAGTTTACAAATGGTACCGATCTTGAACGCTCAAAGACTATCACTGGAGCGGTTAACTTTATTGTGAGCATTGACAAGGAAAGAGAACGTGAAGACTTCCTTAAAGAGGCACTGCTATTGCATCAGGCTTTGTCGCTCTGCTCGTCACTTGTAGAAAGAGACCTTCGAGTAGAGGCAGCATTCTTTGAATCTGTCCGCGTGCTTGTTATGCGCTTAATGAATCAGGGTGAAGGTAAAAAAATATCTCTGCCGGAAATGAACGCTCGCATCAATGAACTTCTGAAATCCAGCATCAAGAGCGAGGGTGTCATCAATTTGTTCTCTGATGTTAAAGAAGAATTCTCCCTATTTGATCCTAAATTCCTTGAGGAAATTTCAAAGATGAAGGAGAAAAACCTCGCTGTTGAACTTTTGAAAAAGTTGATTGGTGAGCAGATACAGATCTACAGACGATCAAATATAGTCAAATCCGAGAAGTTCAGCGAAATTATTCAAGGCGTGATGAATCGATATCTTAATGGGATGCTGACAAATGAAGAGGTTATTGAAGAGCTTTTGAAAATGGCACAGCAAATTCAAGATGCCCGCAAAGCTGGAGATGAACTTGGCCTTTCTGAAGATGAGCTAGCCTTTTATGACGCATTAACTAAACCACAAGCTATTAAGGATTTCTATGAAAATGATGAGCTGATTGCCATCACTAAAGAACTTACTGAAGCACTTCGTAAGAATCGTACGATTGATTGGCAAAAACGTGATTCTGCACGTGCTAAAATGCGCATGATGATTAAAAGGCTTCTCAAACAGCACCGCTATCCACCTGAGGGTATGGAGGATGCTGTCAAAACAGTAATGACTCAGTGTGAGCTGTGGACGGATAGAACAGACCTGTAGCCTTGCATAATTATTGTAGTTGAACTCATTCGATAATTAGTCTAAACCTTATTTTCCCACTTCACAGGGTGGGTGCAAAGTGGGTGCACCTTTTAACGTTTAGTTTTTCCTGTATTACTACGCTTATCACTGCTTTGCTTTTTCAGTTATTTCAATTCTCGATTAGGCAATTTTCCAGTTCTCAAAGCGACAGTAACAAACTCAACCTCTTGCAAGCACTTCTCGCAAAGTTCATAACCTTCATTGAAGTTCACTCTCGACTTAAATGTGCTAGCAATGAACTCGCATGGTAAGGTGATCCTTTCAACTACACCGCACCGTTCGCACTCAGCATACACATTTCCATCCTTAATTGGAATAAACATTCCATGGTCTTTCTCATTTCCCATGACGCTAACATCTTCGAAATCATCAAATTTTACATAGAGCATATACAGCTTCCTCCTTTATTGGTATGTCTATATACGCTCTAATTCCAACTTATATCAAGTTTTATTGCTTCTTTTTTGATCTATATGTATGCTACTTCGCAATAGCTTTCCCATTAAGGCAGTGCACCATGTAATGCGCAAATCCATCGTTTTTACAGTTTACCTTCTTCTTATCTGAAACCTCGGTGACACCATTCTCACAATCTACTTCAAGGCTTGCATCCTTGCTGATTGTTCCTTCTAAAATACTCATGCCATTTAACGTATCAAGCGTACAAACATGAGTTACTTCTACGTTTGTTGCTGAAACCGACCCATTACAACATTTAAGAAAAACATCATCCGCTTTCAAATTAACAACTTCTACCTTGCCATTGTTCACTTCTACATAAAGCTTACCAATCTCAATATCTGTGATGAGCACTTGATTAGAATCAGATTCAACTTCACAAACTTCCACATCACGTGGCAAACTCACAACAATTTCAGGCATACCCTGAGTAAACCACCTCAGCCAATTCGAAGCTGAGACTTTTTTAGTTTGAATAAGCCTTATAACATTTTGCTCTTCCTCAACCCTCAATATATCTTGTTCACAGTTAACAAAGCTCACACCAAAGGTATCAGCACGTTTCACCGTTAAACGAACATCTTTCGTCTCTGCAATAAACTTCTTATTATCCATTACTTAAGCACCTCCCCGTGCACATACTAATAATCAGACCTCATTTTAACTTTTGAGCTATATTTTACCACTTCACAGGGTGGGTGCAAAGTGGGTGCACTTTTTAACGTTATCCATCCTGTGCACTCGACCCCAGAGCGTTGATATGTTTCCTCATACAGCAAAATCGCGCTCAAAAACCACGAGAACCCAGCTTAAAGCCGTTTCGCATTAAACCTTTTAACGATAACCCTCGCTAAGCCTTGCTGCACAAGTGCAAACTTGCACCCACCTATTAAGCTTTTGACATCAATACGACAGTCTCAACGTGCAGAGTATGTGGGAATTGGTCCACTGGCTGAACCACTTGTAATTCATATCCAAACTCTCTTAGCCAAACCAGGTCATTTGCTAAAGTTTTGGGATTACAGGACACATAGATAACTTTTTGACAACCTAATCGCCCAATTCGACGCATAACTTTACCTCCTGCTCCGCTTCTTGGCGGATCCAAAAGTAGTAAATCAGGATGTCCCCAATTTTCCTCTAGCTCAGCCATTCCTTTTCTAGCATCACGCGATATAAAATAAGTATTCTCTAATCCATTCTCCAAGGCGTTACGCTTCGCTGACTCAATAGAAGTCGGTACAATCTCTATTCCAGCAAGTTCCTGACACCTATCCGCCAGTGGCAAACTAAATGTCCCTACCCCACAAAACAGATCTAACACCCGCATATTTTTTTCAATTTGACCCATTTCCAATACCAAATCCACCATTTTTTCCGCTTGGAGAGGATTCGGTTGGAAGAAAGTATCAAACCAGAGACGATACTGATAGCCATGAAGTTGATCGTGGATATAGTCTCTTCCAAATAAAACTTCACTTTCTTGAGACTGCGTTCTATCTGCGATATCCGTATTTTTTAACCATACCACGCTGGCTAATCCTGAAAGTTTTTCTTGAAGTTGATCAACTAATTGGCGTGTTTCTTCCAGGTAGACCTTGGCTTCTTCCGTTGCAAAAATAGCTACCATGATTTCTCCTGTGCCATGCGATTTTCGAACCATTAAATGTCGCAAAAGACCAGTATTACTTTCTTTATCATAAGATGGAAGTTGATGACCCTTCTGCCACTCACTCACTGTTTCTTTGACAGTGATCACTTCTTGAGGAGCTAAAGGAGAATCTTTAAGATCGATAACACAGCGGAAATTTCCAGCTTGATGCATCCCTATGGCTCCCTCTTTTCCAAAGGTCAGCTCCATCTTATTCCGGTAATGATAGGGATCATCCATCCCTAAAACAGGTCTGACTTTTCCAGAATCAAACCCCTTCTCTTCAAGAAAAGATTGAATAAGGCGTTCTTTATAGTCCAGTTGTGCTGCATAAGACATATAAAGAAGTGGGGTTCCTCCTGCAATCGGGACATCCGTAGGGGGGAAGCCTATGCGATCTTTTGAAGCTTTGACAATCTCATCATAAGAAACCGTTACCCGCCTTCTTCCCTTAGCATTAGGGACGGTTACCCGAACCACATCACCAGGGAGAGCTTGAGGAATCGTTAATTTCAACTTCTTTCTAGGACATCCTTCTTTTAGAGGCGGATGCCAATATTCCACGACTCCCATACCTTGGCTATCTAATCCCATCACCTCAACTTCTAATACTTCTGTGGGATAAATCTTTTTCTTCATCTTCTCACCCTTCTTTGTCTACCATTCCCCATTCTTATAAAAAAAGTTACCCAATCGTTCCCAGCCTTTTAGCTGTTCCATCTCTTGGGTAACCCTTTTCCTATTTCTCGTTAAAATAGTTTGATTTTTTCATGTCTTGGAAAATCACATGAATATGTTCTTTAGGGGCATTCGCATACTTGTGGACAACTTCTGTAATTTCTTTCGCCATATTTGCTTTGGCTTCATCGCTACGACCTTCCACGAGTTCTACATGAATAAATGGCATAACAATTCTCCTTTATGTTTTTTGTTCATTATAACCCATCTTAAAAAAACGATCTAGCGGATTTTATTTACAGATTCTAATAAGCACGAGCGAACCATACGGTATATTTAGCTGGACGTCCAGAAACTAAGTCTACCGTTTTCTTCATTGGTGAATTAAATGGAATATTCCGAGAAGTAAAGCCGGTTTCTTCTTTAATCTTGGCTTCTGTTTCTTCCGTACCATCCCAGCCAGCCAAGATCCATCCAGGGTATTCTCCCTTTTCTTCACAGCGTGCAATATGAGCTTTTAATTCTTCAAAGCTGTCAATTTCTGTGTGTTCATGAGCGTGACGATAGGCATCTGCTTTGTCATATAAACGTTTTTGCATGATCTCTAGTTCACTTTGAACCCGTTCAACAAGCTCGTCTAAAGAAACTTCGAATTTTTCATCTAAATCACGCATCTTAATCATACATTGATTATTCTCAAGATCCCGTGGTCCAAATTCAATCCGTAAAGGGACCCCCTTCACTTCCGATTCGTTGTATTTATATCCTGCAGAGTTATTGGAATCATCTAAGTAAGTCGACAAGCCCACTGCTTTTAAGGCGTCTTCTATAGCGCGTAACCGTGTGAGAACCTCTGGATTTTTCTTGATATTCCCTACTGGAATTAAGGTTACTTGAATAGGTGCCATCTTAGGTGGGAAAATCACTCCCTTTTCGTCCCCATGCGCCATAATCATCGACCCAATCAATCGCGTAGAAACACCCCAAGAAGAAGTGTGAACATAATCATGATGGTTGTCTGAATTTAAAAATTTAATATCGAAAGCTTCCGCAAAATTCGTCCCCAAATAATGAGAAGTCCCTGCTTGAACAGCCTTTGTATCCTTCATCATAGCTTCGATGGAATAGGTATCTACCCCTCCTGCAAAACGTTCAGAAGGCGTTTTTTGCCCATCATATACTGGAAGAGCTAGCAGATCTTCAACGACTTCCTTGTACAAGTTAAGGAAATACATGGTTCGCTCTCTTGCTTCTTCTTCACTGGCATACGCACAATGCCCTTCTTGCCAAAGGAATTCAGAAGTTCTGAGGAAAGGAAGGGTCCGTTTTTCCCAGCGGAAAACATTCGCCCATTGATTCAATTCCATAGGGAGATCCCGATAGGAATTAATCCAATCAGACATGGCATTACCGAACAAAGTTTCAGAGGTTGGGCGAAGAGCAACAGGTTCTTCTAATTCTTCTTCCCCTGCTCGTGTTACCCAAGGTAATTCTGGCGCAAAACCTTCCACATGATCCGCTTCTTTTTTAAAGAAAGATTCTGGAATTAACATTGGAAAATAGCAATTCTTAACCCCCGATTCCTTAAATTTTTGATTAAAAGCTTCTTGGATTTTTTCCCAAAGACTATACCCATTCGGTTTAAAAACCATGGTCCCCCTCACAGGTCCATAAGCAAAAAGATCTGCCTTTTGAATGCTTTGTAAATACCATTTGGAAAAATCATTGGTTTGTTCATTTTCTTGTGCCATTCTAAATTCTCCTTTATCTTTTTACAAATGCTTAAAGCCCGTAGTTCCCCTTTAACAAGAGAAATTAAAAAACGAGCCCGTGTCTCCAAAGGACGACATGACTCGCGGTACCACCTTAATTAAGTTCAAAAACTCTTCTCTCGCTATAACGACGCTAGCCGGACTTCATTAGCCTTCTTTTGTAGCAGGTTCACAGCTGAGCGGGGAAGTTTTTTCAGCAACCAAACTCTCTCTTAACCCTTCAAGCTCCTACTTATCTACAATCATTCCTATTTTCTCTAAATTCTCCCCATTTGTCAACTCATTCTTTTACTTTCCTTTTTTTGAAAAATAAGTGTTCTATGAAAATTTCATGAAAACTTATTATTTTCAAGGAGAAAACGCTTGCTCTTAGCCGCTAGCTTTGCTATCCTTAAAAGAAGAGAGTAATTAACTTTTAAAGAAATACAGTCATCAGAAACATCTAGGTATAAGAAACAGTTTGAAATCGTTACAATCAATTATAAAGGAGGACCTTTTATGGAATCTAAAAATGCCACTATTTATGATGTGGCACACGCTGCTGGTGTTTCCATGGCAACAGTGTCTCGTGTTGTCAACGGGAATCCCAACGTTCGTCCCGAAACTCGGGAAAAAGTGATGAAAGTCATCAAAGAATTAAATTACTACCCTAATGTGATCGCTCGTGGACTAGCTTCTAAGCGAACGCGCTATATTGGCGTTTTACTTCCAGATATCACCAATCCTTACTACAGTTCTCTTGCCTTAGGAATTGATGATATTGCCACTATGTATGAATATAATATTATTTTAGCCAATGCCCATCCTTATCACGATAATGAAGGCATTGAGTCCTTACTGATGAAACAGGTCGATGGGATTATTTATATCGGTTCCAGTATCTCCAATGAAGCGAGAACCCGTGTTAAAAATTCTGGGCGGCCAATTGTCTTTACCGACTTAATCGACCCTATCAGGGAAATGCCAACCGTTAATATCGACATCGAAGAAGCTTACTATGAAGTAACGAAGGGATTTATCCAAGCTGGGAAAAAGCGCATTGCTTTGGTAGGTCACAACGCTTCATTCAATAATAAACTCGGACGTCAACTGATTGGTTACAGAAAAGCGATTGAAGAAGCTAATCAGGAAGTTCAAGAGGAACTCTTAATTGCAGTCCCTCACGCAAACTATCAAGCTGGATACGACCTCTATGAACAAATTGTTGCTATCAAAGCAGATGCTGCTATTTTAACAGACGACACCTTGGCCATAGGGCTCTTGAACGCCTTGCAAGATAACGGCTTATCTGTACCTGATGATATTTCTTTAATGGCTTCCAATAACAGTGACATTGTCAAAATGGCACGTCCAATGCTTTCTTCCATTGCCCCACCAATCTATGATATTGGAGCTGTAGCTATGCGAATTCTCACCAAATTAATCGAAAATCAAGAAGTACCTCAGTCAATGAATCTTCCTTACACAATCCAAACAGCGGGGACCAATTAGGCCCGCTGCTTTCTATCTCTTTAAAAAGCGAAATGCTCCCTACAAAAATTTAAATGTGCTACACTAAAAATATCACTTAAAAAGGAGCTTACGTTATGGAAAATACTTCTCTTTCTGTTACCTGTAAAGATACGCGCATTATACAAGAAATTCTCATTTTACCCGCCTATACTAACCCTCATGGTAACCTTTATGGTGGGCAATTATTATATTTTATCGATAATGCCGCTAGTCTAGTCGCACATAAAGCAACTCGTTCAACAATCGTTACCGCTTCAATGGACAATATGAATTTCCTCAAGCCTTTCCATTTAAATGATATGTTACGCATCGAATGCTATCTAAGTGGAACAGGAAACAGATCGTGCGAAGTATTCGTCAAAGTTATTGGAGAAAACTACCAAACTGGTCATCGCTATGTAGGAGCTACTTCCTTTTTAACCTTTGTAGCTACCCCTCAACCCAATGAACTTTTTATAATGCCTACCCTCATTCCAGAAAGCGAAGAAGAGCGCATTATTTGTTCAGGCTACAAAAAACGCCAACAACTTCGACATCCTCAACGTGAAGAAGATAAACGTCTCCAAGAACACTTAACTAACGCCTTAAAAAAATAACATAGACAAAAATGGATCAACGCCCGTCGTTTGACAGGTGTTGATCCATTTTACATATGCGGTCTTTGCAATCTTCTTTGAGAAGAAAATGGTAAAGATCACCAAGCTTTAAAAGAAAGCTTTGAAACTTTTATTTTTTATTTTTTCAAGTCAATAACTATACGGCCACGAATCTTACCAGCAGCCATTTCATCAAAGATATCATTAATATCTTCCATTGGACGCATTTGAACTCTTGGTTTGACCTTGCCTTCAGCACCAAATTGGAAAGCTTCTGCCAAGTCTTGACGTGTTCCTACTAAAGAACCAATAACTTGGATACCGTCTAAAACTAAACGTGGAATAGATAAATCCATAGTTTCTACTGGTAAACCAACTGCAACAACACGACCACCTGCACGAACAGCTTCTACAGATGTATTAAATGCAGCTTTGTTAACAGCTGTAACTACTGCTCCGTGAGTTCCGCCTACTTTTTTCCATAGCTAACTTAGCAACGTCTTCTTTTAATGGATTGACACAGATATCTGTACCACATTGACGTGCAAACTCTAATTGACCTTCATTGATATCCATAACTTTCATATTGAAAACATTCTTCGCATATTGTAAAGCCAAATTACCTAAGCCAGCTAATAAAATCCATTCTCCTGGCCAAACTTTAGATTCTTTAAGTGCTTTATAGGTTGTAACTCCTGCACAGGTAATTGAAGAAGCTTCTGCAGAAGATAATCCATCAGGAACTTTAACTGCGTAATCAGCGATTACGATACATTCTTGAGACATCCCATCATCTGCTGTATAGCCCTCATTTTTAACATTTCGACGAAGTGTTTCACGACCTGAGGTACAATACTCACAATGCCCACCCCCTTCAAAGAACCAAGCAACATTTGCACGGTCCCCAACTTTTAGAGAAGTTACACCTGGAGCAACGTCTTTGACAACGGCTGCTCGATGGTCTTTAGTTGCAACAATAGCTTTCATAAATCTTCTTCCTAACAAGATATTGTGAATTTTTTACATAAATGTTATGCTATATACTTTATAAAATTTCCAGACTTTTTAGACATTTTTTCAAAATTATTTTAAATTAAAAATTATTTACTTACTTTATATATTCAACTAAATAATGTTTTATTATCAATATTTAAAGAAATTTTGTCCCTATTCTATTTTTTAAAATTTTATTTAAAAACTAAAAAATTTATTATTTTGCAATTTGCATTTTTTATTTATTAGCACTCTCAATTGGGATAAGATTCACAATTAAGAGGATAACCTATAATAAATAAAAATAAGCTTCATTTTCCATTTCTATCATGAAAAAAATGAAGCTCATTTAAACTTCTAAGATATTCTATTTCTCATCATTCAGAAAGTCTGATCATCTTACTCCTTTTCTGGAATTGCTTTATTCAAAACAATTGCTAACAAACTAGCCACTGACACAGGAGACCCTAAGAAATATTTTAAAACTTCTGGTAACTGATTCAAAAAGTCTTGTGGAATGTACTGAAGCAAGGCAATCGTCGCTACTGGCAAGATGACTACAAAAGTTCCCTTGGACGTACACATCTTTTTATAATCTATACTCTGTAATCCGCCCATGAAGATGGTCCCACAAATCACCAAGAAAATACCACCGATGACTGCCCCTGGAATAACAGATATAAGAGCAGACAATTTACCTGAAAGTCCGAATACAAAAAGGAGCGCTCCGCCCAAAACGAAGACTTGGCGACTAGCTACTTTTGTTAAACAGATAATCCCTGCATTAGAAGAAAATCCTGTCATAGGACTCGTTCCAAATATAGAAGAAATAACACACGATAGAGCTTCTCCGATGACCCCTTTATTAATGGTCTCTGTCGTTAAAGAGGTTTCACACGTATTAGCCATGGCAATCCAAGTACCTGCAGATTCAGATAAAAGTAAAAGATAGACAATAAGAACCGTTAACACAGATGAACCGTCAAAAGTAAATTGAATATCTTTTCCTAAAAATAAAGGTAGACTCACCCAATCTGCTTGTCCAACTACGCTAGCATCCAAAATTCCCATAAAATAAGCAACGACACATCCTACAATAAACGTCAACAGAACAGAGCCAATGCGTAACACTTTTCCAAATAACCCCGTTACCTTTTCCCCAAGGAGAGAACAAATCACCATCACTGCGACCGTCAACATTCCAAGCGTTAGGTTCTGCCCCACACTTCCGTTTGGAGCATGATAAATATTTCCAACGGCTGCCGGCATCAAACTTAATCCAATGCATAAAACAATAACAGAACCTACAAAATGTGGAATAAAGTGATGAATAAGTTTATCCACAAATCCAGTAAATCCCACTAGTAACAGTACTAAAGCACCGATTAAAGAAGCGGTCATCGCTACAGACCACCCAGCCATCCCTCCACCATGTACCATTGAAATTCCAGATAAAGCTGCAATAGGAATGAACGATGCTCCCTGTGCAACGGGAAGTTTCATTAATAAAGTTTGAAGGATCATCGCTAATCCTGACGCAATGAAAGTCGATTGGATAACCCCTGTCGTTTCAGCTGATGATAAGCCTATCATTCCTGCGATAATCATCGGTCCTACATAAACATTCATAGACAAAGCGTGCTGTAAGCCAAGAGTGAGTCCCTCTGATAATGGAACTTTCTCATCCATTTTAACTTCTAAATTTGACCCCTTCATCATGTGTGACATGCTGTAATCCTCCTCTTGAGTGATTAAAATCCGAACCATTGGATCCTTTTATTACATAATTATACGTTATTTAATTAAAAATTCCAGTCCTTTTTAAAATTTCTCTCAAAAAAGATATTACATTACTAAAAACACCCCACACCACTCGTAAAAATATTCTTTTACAAGTACTGTGAAGTGTGCTTTACAGAATTTCTAGCGCTGATAATTCTTTAAAAGATCAAGAACAACCTGGCATTCTTCTGCAGTAAACGGACGATACGTTCCTTCTTCTAAAAAAGGATCAAGGGTAAAAGGTCCTAAAGCAATCCGCTCTAAGGCGATCACCTTTACTCCGCAGGCTAAAAATATCTTTTTTACTTGGTGGCGCTTGCCTTCCGTAATCGTTAAACGGCCTATACTTTTCGTTTCACACGTTTCAAGAATCTCGAGTTGAGCTGGTCGACATTGAAAGCCATCTGACCAGACAACACCTTTTTGAAATTTCCGAATCATTTCATCGTCTATTCGTCCATTAACCGTTACAAGATAGGTTTTAGGAATATGGAAGCGATCACTTTCCATCAAGTAATGCCATTGACCATTATCCGTTAATAAAAGCAGACCTGTAACATCTCGATCTAATCTTCCAACAATCGTTAATCCCTGATAATCGTCTGGTAATTCATCAAAAGGCGTCGGCCATTGGCGATCACTTTTCGCAGAAACTTGTCCTTTCTTCTTATGGTACATCACATATCGGTAGCCTAAAGACTCGCCTACACGTTCATTCGCAACAGAAATCGTTTGAAGAGAAGGATCGACTGCTCGATTTCCATCCAAGACCACTTGACCATCTACTTGAACCTTTCCTTGATGGATCCATTTTCTCGCTTTAGTGGCTGATAGTCCTTGTGTCTGTTGGATAAGAGTTTGTAGACGCATATTTTCTAACTTCCTTCTTAAAAATAATTTATCTCTGTAATCGATCGAAAACAGACCCAATCACAGGGACGACCATCCCCGCTATTATGACTTCTAATACAAAGTTCAATCCCAAAGTAGCTACAAAGGTCTCTAAAACAGCGCTTTCTTGAATACCCAAGGCTGCTGCATAAGCTTTAGAAGCAAATAAAGCCGTCATTATAATAACCAGCGAAGTATTCGTAATCGTTCCAAGAACACCGACTAACACGCGATTCACAAATTTACTCAAATGCTTATCTAAAATCTTGTAAACTAATCCCGACAAAAAGCCTACACAAACCCTTGGAAGGATAGATACGAGAGGATTTAAAAAAATAGCGGATAAAATCGTTGGAGAAACCATATTATGATAAAGCGATAAAGCTCCCCATACAAAACCTATCCCCGCTCCCACTGATGGGCCCAGAATAACTCCTCCTGCGATAACTGTAATATGAATAATCGTAACGTTCGCTGGTCCAATAGGAATGTAGCCAATCCAAGGAATGAAACTTTGTAAAGTAACTATCGCAATAAATAAACTTGTGAGTGTTTTCTTTTGTAAATTCGTTTTCATTACTTTCTCCTCATTTTTCCTAATACCAAATGATCCACAGCTTGACAAATACCTTCCTCATCGTTAGTAGCTGTTACATAATTCGCAGCTTCTTTCACTGACAATACGGCATTGCCCATAGCAACTCCCATTCCCGCCCATTCAATCATAGGGAGGTCATTCTCTTGATCACCAAAGGCCATGATCTCTTCTTGCTTAATTGCCAAAACTTCAGCCAAATTTCGTAAACTATCTCCCTTATTCGCTTCTAGCGGATTAAACTCTAAAAAATAAGGGGCACTTTTGACAATATTAAACCTATTTTCCCAATCTGCAGGCAATTCACACCGCAACTGATCCAAATAATCAGGTTCTCCGGTAATCATTACCTTATTCGCAAGAACTCTTCCTCTAAAATCAAAGACACGAATCGGCAAACTTACCAAATCTGCTTCATACTGCATATAAGGATATTTCGGTTGATGAAGCGCTAAAACATTTTGGTCATCATAAGTATTAATATCTACATCTTTTTCAAGCATCCATTCTGTAATCTCACGAACTTCTTCGTCACTCAAAGCGGCTTGAAATAGTACACGACCATTCTGACAAGAATCCACAATTTTTCCACCATTAAAGCTCGAAAGATAACGCACCAATTCTTTTCCAACTTGCTCTTGAATTTTTTTCACTCCAGGAAGCGGACGCCCTGAAGAAATAACAACCTCTATATCATTCCTCTTCAAGTCTTTGAGCGCTCCATAAGTGGCTGATGATACTTGGTGTTCACTGGTTAAGAGAGTCCCATCTAAATCAAAAACTGCTAATTTATACATACACTATTCCTTTCCTAATTATTCTTTAGTGAGGAAGAGACACATCTCCTTCGTAATTTAAAATCACTGCTCGATTTCCTACCTTCAACGTTCCTTCTTTAATCGTATAGCTTTCTTCGCCAATCAAATTTTTATAAGCCCCTTGCGGAAGCTCAATTTCTAAAGTATGGTGCTGATGATCTGGTCTCAAATTAAAAATGCCAAATAAATGTTGAGCATAGTAATGATAAGAACAAATCAATAAATTGGGTTCTTGACTCCGGCAGAAAAAATATCCACTTTTACAAATTTCCCATTCTTTCATTTCGCTCAGCCGACAAATCATCTCTGTCAAATCTTCTCGAACTGTCCAATCTATCTCCTCCCGTTTTGTAACAGGAACAGGCGATAGGCACCCCACTTCTTGTCCCATTAACAGCTCTACCATACCCTTTTTGAAAAATGACAAGGCCGTCCAATTCCATAAAAGATCCTTATTCGACAACAAAGCTGAAATTCGAGGCTGATCTTCATGTTCATACCCTGTATTTCTAACCCCTGTAGAAGGACAAGTCACTTCTTCATAATTCAACATATAGGCGAGCTGTTCGATGGTGATCTTCTCTTCTCGATAAGCTTGATAAAAGCCTAGGAAGGATTGATCATCCAATACATCAAAATTGGTATATATTTCTCCTTCTGTATAGTAAGGGATCCGATTCATTCTAAGGAGGAACATAGTATCAGCAGTTAAAGTATTACTTAACCAATAAAAATAAGGATGAACATCTTCTACTTCTGCCCGCGCACTATTCCAAAATTCTGTTCGAACCAGCTGCGCATTTCTCACGAAAAATCCATCTACTAGTGCCGCCCATTCTTTTAATATTTCAATTAAATCGTCCCACATCTTAGGATTTGAAAAATCTAAATCCACTCCCAAAAAAGAACCAGGAACTCGGGAGCAGACATTTCCCTTATAATCATGTAAAAAATACTCGGGATGGCTGTCAACTAATGGAGAGTCTTTGGCCAATTGCGGCACAGGAATTTCTAATAGGACCTCCATATTGTGATCATGTATGGCTTGAATCAACATTTGAAAGTCTTCCTTCGTTCCATAATCCGGATCAATCTCTCGAAACCCTTTTACAAAATAAGGATTGCCACATTCTCCTTCTGCATGAATATCAGTGGATTGAAAAATAGGCCCCAAAATAAGGAGAGAAATTCCCATGTCCTTTAAACGATCAAGTTGCGGAATAATCCCTAAAAAAGTTCCTTTCTTACTAAAATTTCGGACATAAATTTTATAAGCTGTTTTGTGTCTTAAGGTCAGATTTGTTACTTTTGCCATCTTTTTCCCTTTCTTCAATGAACCAAATAACTCACATTATTCATTCCCACGTAATCCTTTTGAAAAAAATATTTCACCTGTTTGATTAATAGCTAGCCCTTCTAATCCCTCCTGCTTATCTAACCGAAAAATCGCTTCTTTTGCAGAATAGTGAAAAAGGGCAGTCGTCCAAATTTCACCATTTACTGAGCGATCGGAAATAACCGTTAAACTGGTCATATCTGAAGTCAGCGGATAGCCCGTTTTTGAATCAAAAATATGATGATAAGTTCGTCCCTGAACGCAAAGTTTGCGTTCATAGATGCCAGACGTCACGACTGATTTATCCTTTACACGAACTTTTCCTATAAGCTCTCCACGTCGCTGCCCTGGTTTTTGAATACCAATTTGCCAGCTGCCATCCTCACTTTTCGGAGAATCTCCCATCACCCGAACATTTCCTCCCAGATTAATCAGACCATACATCGCTCCTTGCCCCTTCCAGAAAGCGATAATTTGGTCTGCAAAGTACCCCTTCGCAATGGCTCCCAAATCAATCGCCATGCCTTCTTTTTTTAGATAAACCTGATGTTCCTCTTCTCTTAAAAGAACGGCCTTTGGATCTACTTTCTGTATTTGACATTGAATGTCTTTCGGGTCAGGAACATGAGCATCTTCGAAACCAATCCGCCAAAGTTGTACCAAAGGGCCGATAGCTAAATTAAAAGCAAGATGGGTAGATAGACTGACTTCTTTTGCCAAAGCAATCAAGTCAAATAAATCCTCATCTACTTGCACAGGATGTTTTCCCGCAGCTTGATTAACTTGTCCTAACATGGAATCTTTCTTATTCGCTGAAAAGCGGTGCTCATAATCCTCTAAACGCCTCACCGTCTCTTGTAAAAGAGAGTCAGCCTTAGGATGAGCTACCTGCAATTCAATAACCGTTCCCATTAAGGCAACACGTTTCTTCGCTTCCATCTTTCACCTTCTCTACACCTTTAACTTCTCTAATGGCCCGTAGAATCTGCTCCTATCCATTGATCCACTTGCCACTGAACAATAATCCATGTAGCGAGCCAGACTGCCAAAATATCCAAACCGATTCGTCCTAAAACATCTATCCATGCTAACTGAAAAATAAGAGCAAATAAGCTATGGAAAGTGGCAACCACCGGCGCAAAAATTCCCCACGTCATCACAAGTGTCTTTTTCCATTTATCTTGATACTTAAAATAGCGATGTAATAAACAGAAGACTAGTCCAACTCCCGCTCCCAATAAAACAGCCCACATCAAACTCAGATAAGTCATTCCAAGATCTAGGCCATAAATACCTAACCCCCGATAAGCAAAGAGTCTGAAAATAGCTAAGGCTTCCATATATACCACAATTGCTCGCCCATAAATAAAAGGCTTACGTTGATAATCTTTACCTTCTCTCGCTAAAAGAAGTACAATACCTACCCCTTGAGTAATAAATAATAATAGCGTTTTCAACACTTCTAATAAACTATCGATAGGCAATCGATGAGGGAGGGGTTCACAAGCGTATAAACACCAAAGCATCCATTCGCATGCAACATACGCCACAGTTTTACCTGTTTTTTTCCAAGGCATTCTTAAATCCAACCACTCATAGCCTGCCGTCATGCCCGTAAAACCTATCCAGCCTATCCCAAAAGCCACCTTATCGTACGAGCCAGTCTGAATCCATCGGCTAGGCAATAAATAGCCTTGAACAGATGGACTTTTAAACATTCTAAAAAGGAAGAGATGTAAGAGGCTCATCACAAGCCCTATGCCTACTATCTTTATCCATCGTTTCACAGTGACTACCTCTTTCTAAAGGTTCTTTGACTTTCTCTCTTCATTCCCAATTGAGAACGTATACATGTCTTTAGTATATCAAAGATAAAGCAAATTTGATATTCTTTTCATCCTTCTATTCATTAAAGTAAAAACTACTTGTATTTTTCAAGATAATTCTAAAAAAGTCTTAAAGTCTTTCGCTTTAAGGAAAAAATTTGCTAAAATAAGGTACACTAAGGGCGGTATGGAAAGGGCTTACACATAACAAATCAAGTGTAAGCCTTACTCACTTGCTATTTACTTATTTTAAGGAGGAAAATGTTATGACCTATAGTCGCGATTTTCTCGCTCTACTTTCAGAAAAGTTCCCCACAAAGGCCCAAGCTACAACAGAAATTATTAATCTTGAAGCCATCATGGCTCTTCCAAAAGGCACTGAACACTTTATGACAGACCTCCACGGTGAATACGACGCTGTCAACCATGTCATGCGAAACGGTTCTGGAAATATCAAAGAAAAAATTCATGAAATTTTCAATGAACGTCTGAGTCAAAATCGACAAAATCAATTAGCGACCATTATCTATTATCCTGAAGAAAAGATTGCTGCTTTGACAAAACCTATGAAAACCACTCAAGAAGTCGAAGAGTTCTATACATTAACCATCACGCGCTTAATCGAACTCACTCAATTCGTGGTTTCTAAATATACCCGTTCCAAAGTTAGAAAAGCGATGAAGGAAGACATGGCTTACATTATGGATGAATTAATTTTTAAAGATTCTATCCTTACTAACAAAGAAAACTACTATCGTTCCATCATCCAAACCGTTATTTCACTTGGAGAAGCTCCTAAACTGATTACTCGTTTATCAGAACTCATTCGGGAGCTTGTTGTCGACCGACTTCATATTCTTGGGGACATCTATGATAGAGGTCCTGCTCCCGATCGTATTATCAACTTGCTAATGAAAAAGAAAGCCCTCGATATCGAATGGGGCAATCACGATATGATCTGGATGGGAGCTGCGTCCGGCTCAAAAGTTTTAATCGCTAACGTTCTTAGAATCCAAGCCCGCTATGATAACCTAAGCGTTGTAGAACACTGCTACGGGATTCCACTACGTTCCTTTATTCACTTTGCCCAACAAACTTACAGCAGTGATCCAGCTAGTCTAAAAGGCTTCTATCCTAAACTTCCTAAAGATTGTACCTATCCTCAAGATGAAATCGATCAATTGGCAAAACTCCAACAAGCCATTGCCATCATCCAGTTCAAACTCGAAGCCCAAGTGATTAAGCGGCACCCAGAATTTGGATGTGATAACCGACTTTTACTGGACAAAATTAATTACGAAAAAGGAACCATTACCCTTAACGGAAAAAACTATCCACTCGAAAACAAGACTTTTCCTACTGTTGATCCTAAAGATCCGTATAAGCTCACTAAAGAAGAAGAACAAGTCATGAATGATTTGCAAACCGCCTTTTTATTAAGTGACCGATTACAAAATCATATGAACTTCTTATTGAATAAAGGATCTATGTACAGAATTTATAATAACAATCTCATGTTCCATGGCTGTATTCCGATGAATCCGAACGGCTCCTTTATGGCAGCTTCCATTGACGGAGAAACCTTATCCGGTCAAGCACTTCTTGATAAATTCGATCAAGTTGTTCGACGTATGTATGCCAACCGTGGCCCTAAAGAAAGCGAAAATCCTGATCTCGATTACTGCTGGTATCTCTGGCAAGGAGAAGGATCTGCTCTCTTTGGCAAAAAACAAATGACAACTTTTGAACGCTATTACATCGCCGATAAAGCTACTCATAAAGAACATAAAAATGTTTATTATAAATGGCGTGAAAATGAAGAATTCATTAATAAGGTCTTAAAGGAATTCCATATTGATCCCGAAAAAGGTCACATCATCAATGGGCATACCCCAATTAAAGCCAAAGAAGGGGAAGACGCTATCAAAGCCAATGGTAAAATGATCGTGATTGATGGAGGATTCGCCAAAGCTTACCAATCAACTACAGGACTTGGGGGATTTACCCTCCTTTACAATTCTTATGGGATGCAGCTCATTGCCCACCATCCTTTCGAAGGGAAAGCTGCCGCTATTGCGAATGAAACGGATATAGAATCCACACGACGAATTGTCGATAAAGAAGTTGATCGTTTATACGTTCGAGATACTGACAACGGTTATCTTCTCGCTCACCAAGTCCAAGAACTCAAAGCTCTTATTGCCGCTTATGAGTCTGGAGAAATTAGTGAACAGTAAGGTTTTAGTTTCTGTACAATCGGGCAATATTCTCTATATACCTTTATAATATAAAAATTCATATTTTAAAATAAACAGCAGTTTTCTTTATTAAAGATATTCAAAGAAAACTGCTTTAATTATATAGTATATTAAAAATATATTTTAATGTCGTTTTATTTATTCATGCGTCAACATACATTGGAGACTATATGAATCACAAAACTGAAGTTATTATAGAACAAAACTTTTAGATTTATCCTCTAGTTTTCCCTCCAGCAATATTAATAGTCGTTCCAGTAATATAACTTGACCGATCGGAAACTAGGTAAGCCACTAAATCACTGACTTCTGTTAATTTTCCGCTTCGACCAAGAGGGGTAGTGGTAGTACTTGCGTAGCCTGCTCGTAATTGTTCCACTGTTTTTCCACGTGTGTAGGAAAGCGCTTCTTCATACGCAAGGGTTCGCAAGCCGGTTTCTTCTAAAATCCCAGGGGCAACACCTACTACACGAACGTTATGCTTGCCAAGTTCTTTTGCCCAAGAGCGGGTATAAGAATAAACGGCAGCTTTTGACCCTGCGTAAGGACTTTGCCCTTCAGAACCTTCAAGACCAGATTCTGAGCACATATTGATGATAACCCCTTGGCGTTTATTCACTAAAATACGAGCAACAGTTTGAGCAAGAAGGAATACGCCCTTCTGATTAATAGCTACCATTTTATCAAAGATGTCATCAGCTAATTCATATTTCCCTTTAGGATCTTTAGGATCAACTAATAAGCGAGGAACATTAATACCAGCATTATTGACTAAGGCATCTACACTTTCCCATTTATCTACTACTTTTTGAACAGAAGCTTCAACATTTTCGCGTGAAGAAACATCGGTTTGAAGGAAAAGATAATTTTCATGAACAAGTCCGTTATCTTTAATATCAAAATTTGCTACTCGGCAACCATCATCCAACAATTCTTGGACAACAGAAGCTCCGATTCCTGATGATGCACCTGTGACAATGACTACACGGTCCTTAATACCTAACCAATCTTCCATAATTAAAATCCACCTTTTAAATTTCTTTAGCATTCTCTAATATATATTTTTCTGCTTCTTTACTCCATAAGTTGTTATTACTTTTTAGAATATTGTAAAGATCTGATTTTTGATTAATATCACTTAGCTTAGTCAAAGGTATATTTTTATGTGTATACACTAATTTTTTCCATCCTTTAATTTTAGGAAAATTTGTAGTAACATTCACTACTTCATTTAAACCAAGTATATGAGTGACAATATTTTCAACATTAATAATACTATTTTCTATTAAAGAAATAGCTTCTTTCATATCCTGCGCATTTCCTCCAGAATTTCCAACATAATGTGCATTAGAATAGTGGATATCATATAAATTAATTGTTGCTTTAAAAGATTTATTTTGTGGTCCAGCAAAGAAATTAATACACCCGTTAGGTGCTAGTATATCCGAAGCTAATTCTACTAAATTAGAATCAGCTACCATTATGAAAATATCATCAAATTTTCCATCAATCGTATCCATTAACACCTTTTTTTGATTTTCACAATCTTTAACATTAACATAATTCAACTTTGTGTCTTCGGTACTCGTATAAAGCGATTCTAATCTATTTATAATTTCTTGATTAATTCCAGTAACTGTAACTGTTTTAGGATTAACAGGTCCATGGAGTGCATAATCTACAGCCAACATGCCCATGGCTCCAGTTCCTCCAATAATTAACAAATTTCCTCCTTCTTTAATACCCATAATATGTTCAAATTTATTATCTTTATTATGATAGTTAGTTTTAAATGCTCGAATAACGGTAGACAACGGTTCTACTAACGAGCCTTTAAAATAGCTATCTCCTCTATAAATTAATAAACAATCCTGATTCATTACGTCTTCTGATAAAATAGCGTATTGAGTATCTCCACCTGTATAAGCATAAGAATAACCTGGGCAATCAGGACGATCTTTCAACTGAAGATTGGCTTGAATAATATATTTGTCGCCTACTTTATATTTATCTTTCCATTTATTACCCACTTCAAGAATTTTTCCACAAAATTCATGACCTATTAATATAGGATTATTTTTTAAATCATCAGGAGCTTTTTTATGTTCTTCTCCTTTTTGAACTAATTTCCAAGAGCTCATACATATACTATCTGTAATAACTGAAACAAGGATTTCAGACTCATTTATAACAGAGAGTTCAATTTCTTCTAGTCTTAAATCATTTTTCCCATATAACCTAACTGCCTTTGTTTTCATAACTCATTACACCTATTTTCCTAAAAATCCCAACCAATACCCTAAAATTCCAATTCCGAATAAAGAAAAGATAAGTAATGTAGGATTCACTTTCTTCTTTAATAAATACATCATTAAAAAGGTTAATCCTAAAGGAAGTAATCCAGGGATTAAAGAGTCTAATATATTTTGAATAGTAGTTATAACTTCTTGTCCTGTAGTAGGATTTGTTGTTTTAGAAACTACTATTGGAATATTTATCTTTGCCCAAGAATTAACTAATACCCCCATAACAAATAACCCTAATATAGATGCCCCTTCAGTTAGTTTTTGTAAGAAATTACCAGATAATTCTTTAACTATATTTATCCCTTGTTTAAAGCCATATACTAATCCATACCACTTTAAAGCTAATCTAACTGCATTAAAAGAAACAAAGAACATAAGAGGTCCTAAGACACTTCCTGATAGTGCAATGGAAGCCCCTAACGCTGCTGTAATAGGTCTCAAAGTACCCCACATTAGTGGATCTCCAACCCCACATAAAGGCCCCATTAATCCTATTTTTAAACTATTTATAGTCTGCTCATCAACATTTTTATTTTGGGCTCTCGCTTCTTCTAAAGCCATAGTAACCCCTATAACAGGCCCTACCAGCCCTGGAGTAACATTAAAAAATGGTAAATGTCGTTTTAAAGCTTTAACTTGTTCTTCTTTAGTTTTATATACTCGCTTAATAGTAGGTATCATATCTACACAAAAAGCCAACGCATGAATTCTTTCATAGTTAAATGAAGCTTGTTGAAAGTTTGAATAAACAAAAGTTTCAAATAAGTCTTTTTTGGTAATAGTGTGATTATCTTTTATATTATTATTAGCCATAATCAGTTCTCCCTTACTAATCTTCCAACTCATCGTCATTTTCTGTTAGTTGTTTATTTGTTACATTTGAATAATTCAAATATCTAGGATTTAAATGAACATAAATAGCAGCAAGGATTATTCCAATTATTCCATATGAAAATAAACTAAATTTTAGATATGCGCTTAGTACAAATCCTAAGAAGAAAAACGGCATTAAATAATTAACACTCATCATATTTAAAATCATAGCGTATCCAACTACAACAATGAACCCTCCAGCTACTGTTAACCCTCCTGTTATAACATCTGGAATAGAGTCTAATAAATTTGTAACTACATCTGTACTAATATATTTAGCAACAAGTGTTGCAGGAATAGCTACCCTCAAAGCTTGAACAATCAATGCAGAAAAATGTAGAAATTTTATTTTTGTAAAATCCGCATTTTCAGCTGCTTTATCTGCTGCGTGTTGGAAAACTATAGTTATAGAACGGGCTAACACCGTTAATACTTGTCCAGCAGCTGCTACCGGAAGAGCAATAGCTATTCCTGATTCAATGCTTTGTTTTCCTAAAATAACTAATATTGTTGATATGATGCTAGCTAAAGCGGGATCAGGAGATTGAGCAGCACCAATATTCATCCAACCAAGAGCAATTAACTCTAACGTTCCTCCTAAAATTATTCCCGTCGTTATGTCACCTAAAATCAATCCGACTACTGTACAAGCGATTAAAGGTCTGTGCGTTTGAAATTCATCCAAAACGCTACCTGCACCAGAAATACAAGAAAATATAAACAGTAAAATTAATTGCGTCATCGATACTTCCATGTTCAAATTTCCTCTCTAATTTTTATTTTAGTTAATTCATCATAAAAATCTAACTTAGGGTCACTAGCTACTACTCTTCCATCTAATGTAACACCTTGTTCATGCAAAATATCAAAATTTTTTATATCGTCATGATTGACAAATACCGCTTTACTTACACGAAGTTTTCCATCTTTATACTGCATCCCTCCAACATTTAATATGGTTATATCAATCCCCTCTTTAATCGATCTAACAACATCTTCTGGGTTTTCAAACAATAAGAACACTTTTTCTGACTCATACTTTGGATTTTTAAATACTCTACCTGCTTTTTCTACACTAACAACATTTACTTTTATTCCTGGAGGAGCCGCCTGTTTAACTAACGTTGATCGTATTTCATCATTAGCCACTTTATCACTTATAACTATAATCCTATTGGCTCCTGATTCTTTAGACCATACTAAAGCCACTTGACCATGAATTAACCTATCATCTATTCGAGCAAGTCGTATTTCCATTTATAAATCATCCCCTTCAGAATTGTTTAACGTTTTTTCTACTTTCCACATATATGTTTTTATATATAATTGCTTGTCTTTTTCAATATCGTTAATAACATCAATAATTGACTTTGAATTATTTCCTAATAAAATTTGAATAACCATAGGTAATGACATACCGGACAAAATTATAATATTTTGATCTTTATGTTTTAAACAATACGAACATGCAGAATTAAATGGAGTCCCTCCGTATAAATCACACACTATTAATAAATCATTTTCTTTATTATTATTTGCTTTTTCTATTTTTTCTTCTAGAGTCTCTATCCCCTCTCCTTCATAAAAAGGTATTGTTTTAACTGCTTTTTGCTTTCCAACAATCATTTCAGCAGATTTTTTCATTGTTATTCCTAATTCTCCGTGTCCCATTAATATAATGTTAAACAAAATACACCCCCCTTTCGTCACATATGTGATACAATTGATTTAGTTACTTCCTTCACTTGATAGTTTAGTATCTCGTTTCATTGTTGTCAATGCTATTATGGCACCGCTTTCAAAATTGCACATTTGTGACAAAATGGTTAAAGGAGTTTTTTATGACCGTCGATACAAATTTGTTAATAAAAATTTCTGAACTGTACTACTTGAACGGATTGACACAGTCCCAAATTTCTAAAGAGCTTCATATTCACCGTTCAACAATAAGTAGATTATTAAGTATGGCAAGAGAAAAAAAAATTGTAGAAATCAAAATAAATTACAAAAACGACTCAAATAAGGACTTAAAAATTTAATAAAAAATAAATATAATTTAAAATATGTTGTTTTTATAGATGAATCTGATAAACAAGCCTCATATAAAGAAGTAAATCACTTATTTTCTTCTATTCTTCACGATAACATGATAGTTGGGCTTTCATGGGGGAGAGCTATGGCTCTTTTGCCTAAATACTTATCTTCTGCCCGTTTTAGTAATATCACTTGTATTCCATTAATTGGTGGTCCTTCTGGAATAGTGGACAGTTCTTTTCACGTTAATACAATTGTTTATAACGTAGCTTCATCACTACATGCAAATTCTTTACTATTAGACGCTCCCGCTTTTCCAAATAATGACAATGTTAAAAAGCTTTTATTAGACGATCCATTTTGTAATAAAATATTTACTTATTGGAAAAAAATGGATATTGCTATATTCGGAATAGGGAGCCCATTGATTCAAAAGTCTACTAGATGGAAAGAATTTTATAAAAATAATACATTAAATAATATAAAAACAAATATTGTAGCAGGAGACATCGTGTCCAGATTCTTTGATAAAAACGGGCACCAACTAAAATCACCATTAGACAATTCTATTATCGGTATCGAATTGGAACAATTAAAAAAAATACCTATGAAAATTTGCATTGCTACAACTTCTGACAAATTAACAGCCATACAAGCAGCTATTAAAGGAAATCTTATTGACGCTTTAATAATTAATGAAGACCTTGGCTTACAACTTTTATAAAAAAATTTCTATATAAATCGTCTTAGAAATATCATGCATATATTTTTTGTACTATTCTCTTAATCCAAACTTAATTTTTGAAAGTATTTTTATCTCAAAATATTTATTAAATTAACAACTACAAAAATTTAATAATTAAAGGTTAAAATATAGAGCTAACATATTAAATGATAATTAATTGTTGAAATTTTAATTACAATACAGGTTTAGATTATATTAGAATTAATACCTCTATTCCCGCATTTTTCACTCTAATCAATAATGACTCTCGTTATAAATAAAAAATAGATTGACAAGTAAGTACTTATCAATCTATCTAAGTAAAAGAAACACAAAACTTAATTCTTTCTAACATCTACCTTCATAAAAAGCCCCCGTTCCTCATAGAACGGGGGTTATATTTTATTTTTGAATGCCTTTTGATTTGGTAATAGCTTCATAGAGACCTTGCGCATAACAAATTCCTAAAGCGCGGTCATATAAGCCATAACCCGGCATACACTCTTCGTCCCAAATCGTTCGTCCATGGTCTGGTCGAATAATTCCATCAAAGCCCACATCAACTAAAGCTTCCATGATCTTGTACATATCGAATGCCCCATCTTTACTCATATGAGCAGATTCTCGAAATTTTCTTTCACCTAAAAATTCCACATTACGAAAATGAACAAAGTGTACACGATGCCCACCTTCTTTAATAATTTGAACAACATCATTATCTGGATTACTTCCGATAGATCCCGTACACAACGTAATCCCATTATAAGGAGAGTCCACAACTTCAATAATCCGCTTCAAATCTTCTAAATTCTTAGTAATGCGAGGAAGTCCAAAAATTTCATAAGGTGGATCATCAGGATGAATAGCCATTTTCACATCACATTCCTCACAGACAGGAATTACTTCTTTTAGAAAATAAGCCAAATTATCGAACAACTTTTCCCGTGTAAAGCCTTTATAGATATCTAAAAGTTCATCAATCTTTGCTAGCCGCTTTTCTTCCCAGCCAGACATTTCAAATCCTTTTGACTGACTTTTGATGAGTTCATACATATCCTGTGGTTTTAAAGATTGAACCACTTTGTCATCATACACCAAAGAATAGGAAGTATCCGGATTTTTGTAGAATAATGTCGTTTTGGTCCAGCCAAAAATAGGTTTAAAACTATAGCAAATTAAATGAATCCCACAAGATTATAAATTTCGAATCGTTTGCTTATAATTTTTAATACATCGGTCTCTATCCTCTGTGCCTGCCTTAATAGCATCTGCTACTGCGACGCTTTCAATTCCCAGTAACTCTAAACCACTGGATTCTACAGAGTCCTTCAAAGCTTTGATCTCTTCCAACGTCCATAAATCTCCAAGCATTTTCCCAAGTAAGGTTCCAACAACCCCATCTACCCCTGGGATTTGTCTAATATGATTAATCGGAATATGATCCTTGGCACCATACCAACGTATTCCCCATTTCATTGACATCGTCCTTCCTTTTTAAAAGTCATCATCCGCTGAGTCCTCTTCTGATTCCTCCATCCAAACATCAACCGCTCCTTGTCCAGAAGCCACAATACTTTCTACTGCATCTTCTAAACTAGTACCAATCAATCGTTGATTTAAAGCTTCCAAAAGCATCGGCAAATTCACACCCGAAATCATACGATACTCCCCCTTCAATCTGATCTTGTAACTGGTGTTGTGCCAACAAAGATTGATTATAAGGACTCGCGCCTTTAACATCCACTAAAACCAGTATACCTTCGCCTTGATTGACAGATAGGACGGCTTTTTGAATTGTTTGTCCAAAGGTTTCTACATTGTCTCCTAGATGAAGACCCATAGCTTCTAATTGTTTGCTAGGCCCAAAAATAACTTCAGACGCATCTTTTAAACCTTCCGCAAATTTTCCATCGGTTGCAATGACAATTCCAAACACGACAATCGTGCTCTCTTTTTGTAATATTCCTTTTTAAACCGCTTTATGCTAAATCAAATTTCTCTAATACTTCTTCAAGAGAAGTCATTGGAAAAGAAGGAGTTGCTTGGAAATAAATATTCTCAACTCCATAGTTATCATGCATATCCTTTAATTTTAGCGCATCTTCTTTGTTGAGATACACGGATTTAGTCACAAAAATATCTTTTTCAGGATCTTTTTGAGCAATACCGCCAATATTTAATTCTTTCATTAGCACCCCATGTTTCACTAAATCATAGATAACTCCTACTGCTTTAGCTAATAAAATACAATGATAGTCTTTTAATTGATACTCATCCCAATAAAATTTAGTCCGTTCAACTGTTGTCACAATTGCTTTTTGTCCGGTACGTGCTCCAGAATTTTTGTATAATTCTCGCATAAATTTATAGTTCTCACTGGGAATAGTGAATCAGAACTTGTTAAATTATCAGACGAAGCCATTTATATCTTAACGGAAGAAACTATTTTTAGAACAGAATCCCTAACTTCTCGTATCAGTTACCAAACCATTATGTATATTCTCTATATGAACCTCATGTTCCACGATGTTTCTGGGAATACCGACTCTATGGACTGTATTCGACAAAATATAGGAACAGCTAAAGAAAATGCCAAAAATTTTATTGGCTAAACAAAATTCTATAAAAAAACCTCTTCTTCTTAGAAGAGGCTTTCTTTTATTTTTGCCCATAATAGGCATTTTTACCATGTTTTCGGTAATAATGTTTATCCAAATAATGTTGCGGGATAGGCTCGCCAGCTTGTCGCCTTAAATTTTCTGTTCGTTCTGCCATCTCACAAACTGTTTCAATGACTTTCCCAACTTCTACAGATTTCATTGCACTATTTCCCCAAGAAAAAGTCCCATGATTTCTAACCAAAACGCCCGGTACGGCTATTGGATCAATCTTGCGGTCACGGAATGTCTCTACAATGACTTTTCCCGTGTTTTCTTCATAGGCTTCTTCCACTTCTTCTTGTGTTAAATCACGCGTACAGGGAATGCACCCATAAAAATTATCCGCATGCGTGGTCCCATAAACCGGAACGTCACGTCCTGCTTGTGCCCATGCTACCCCTTGAACACTATGTGTATGCGTAATTCCTATAATTTCTGGAAATTCTCTAAATAAAACCACATCCGTAGGGAGATCTGAAGACGGCCTTAAACTTTCTTTTTCTAGAACGTTCCCTTCTAAATCTGTCACGACCATATCTTCAGGCGTCATGGTTTCATAAGGGACCCCTGAGGGTTTAATCACAATCACACCGATCTCTCGATTTACTTCTGCGACATTTCCCCAAGTCAGCGTGACTAAGCCATACTCTGGCAATTTTAAATTAGCTGCACAGACTCTTTCTTTCATCTCACGAATCATTTCTTCTTTAGACATGGAAGCCCGCCTCTCTCATAAATGGTAAGACATAATCTTTTGCTTTTTGAATTTCTTCTTCTGGATGCTCTGAAGTTTCTGACCACATCTCAATCATAAAAGTTCCGTTATAATTCAATCGTTTTAAGGTCTTAAAACAGCCTAAAAAGTCAACATCTCCTGCCCCAAAACGGACTTCTTTAAATTTACCTGGGAAGTTTTCTGTGACATTTAAAGTGTCCTTGACATGACATGCCACAATTTCATCAATGCCTAGTTCGAGCTCGGCACCGACATCATTGCCTGACCAAGCGGATATATTCCCTAAATCCGGATAGACTTGCAGCCATGGGGAGTGGATGGTGCGTTTAATGGCATTGAATTTCGTAATCGAATTAATAAAGGGATCATCCATAATCTCAATAGACAACATCACTTGTTTTTCAGCTGCCATATGTACAGCTTTTTGTAGATTTTCCATAAAATAAGCGCGTGAAGTCAGTGTTTTTTCTTCATAATAAACATCGTATCCTGCCAACTGGATATTTCTAACCCCTAAATCAACTGCCAAATCAATCGCTTTTTGCATCATATCTAAAGCTTTTTCTCGTTTTTTAGGGTCTGCGGATCCAAAAGGATAACGCCGATGGCCACTCAAACATATCGAAAAGATGCGAAGACCACTTTCATACATCGCTTCGACTACTTCTCGCCGTTCTTCTTTCGTCCACTCTAATCGCGCAAGACGTTCATCCGTCTCATCAATGGACATTTCCACAAAATCAAAGCCTAATTTTTTTGCCATTTGTAACCGTTGTAACCAGGTAATGCCTTTAGGAAGTGCTTTTTCATAAATACCTAAACTGACCAAAATAATTCCTCCTTATTACTGGGTGCCCTTCTTAATAAAAGAAGTTCAGCGATTCTGGGGAGCCGACCGCTGAACTGTTCAACTTATCTGCAGTCTATTAACCCCAGATCTCTTTAATTTTATTTTGGAAATCTATCGCTGCTTGTTTGGGATCTTCTGCTTGGGTAATCCCACGCCCTGCAATAAATGTGTAAACCTCTACCCCTTTAAAGAGATCCAAAATCTCAACTTTTAATCCGCCAGTAACGGATACTTTAAAGCCCATATCCACTAATTTCTTGACTTTTGTGAGATCCTTTTCTCCCCAAGTTTCTCCAGCAAGAAGTGCGTCTCGGCTTTGATGATAAATCGCTTGATGGATGCCTGCATCTAACCAAGCTTGCGCTTGATCATAGGTCCAGTCTCCATAAAGTTCCACTTGAACTTCATCGACTTCTTTCGCCGCAGCTTTCATGGTTGGAATCGTGGCTGAACAAATACAGGTCATAAAGTTTGCCCCGGCTTCTTTCAAATTTTTAGCAACCGTTCCCCCGGCATCTGCACATTTAGGATCCGCTACAATTAATTTATCTGGATACAAGGCTCTAAAACACCGGACAACTTCTGCGCCGTCTTGTAACAAAAGAATTGTCCCTGCTTCAATAATATCTACAACGTCTCCTACGGCTTTAATATCTGCCAGGGCACTCGCTAAATCATTATGATCACACGCTATTTGTAATTTTGGTAAACTCATTGGTTCATTTCCTTTCATTTTGTATTTTGTGAGTATTATGGCATTGATTATTTTTTAGACATTAATTCACTTTGTTCTACTTTTTCTTTCACTTCTTTAGCGGACATTACATTTTGAACTCCAATAACGGTAACTCCTTGTTTAACCGCTTGATCAAACATATTTACAAAGTTAAGTGGTGTAAACACCACGTCGTAATTTCTAGCTGTACTTTTCCCTTCAGAAATAGACGTATGATGAATGGAAGTAATAGTAAAGCCTAATTCTTTCAACGCTTTTTCAGCACTTCTTTGTAACATTAAACTTGTCCCAGATCCATTCGCGCAAGATACTAAAACTCTCATCGTTTTCCCTCCTAATAACGATCGGCTCAATCTTTAAAAGACTGAGCCCTTCGATTTATTCTTAATTTTTTTGAAATTTTTCTTTGTATTGTTCATAATCTTCTACTTGCATGAAGTAGCCTTCAGGATTCCGACGATATTGTAATTGCGGTATAGCAAGTAAAATTGCAATAACCACTGCAATACCTGCAAAGCCTAACAACTTCATAATAATGGTGAATCCTGGCCATACGGTTGCCCAGTCAAGCATTCCTAAATATCCTCCAAATCTAGAGAGGCCAATCCAGGTAGCAAAAACAGCAGACCCTGCTACTTGAATAATTCCTGAGAAGAATGGTAAGACCAAAGCAGCCTTATACCCACCACGATTATTAGCAAATACACCGATTGCCGCATTGTCGAAGAAGACTGGAATAAATCCGGCAATAACAATTGTTGGAGATTTTAAGAGAATCAATAAGGTGATCACTAAGAATTGCCCGATAGCACCTGATAAGAATCCAATCGTAGAAGCGTTTGGTGACCCAAATGCAAAGGTTGCTGCAATATCGATTCCTGGTACAGCTCCTGGAAGGATAGTATTGGAAATTCCTTGGAAGGATTCTGTTAATTCTCCAACGAAGGTTCGTACCCCTAATTGCAAAATAGTAAGGTAAACTGCAAAATTCAAACACGTTTCAACAATGTAGAAGAAAAAGTTTTTATCAGGTTTCAAAGCTTTTAACTGCACCAAATATGGTTTTCCTAACACAGCAAGAATAATTCCAAAGAAGAGTAACATTAAGATAGAAGTTGACACCATATTTTCATTGAAAATAGATAGCCAACCTGGAAGTTGAACATCCTCCATACGTTTCACTTCTTTACCATCTTTTGGCTTAAATTTCTCCGCCAATTTAGCAAAGAAAGTCAACCCAAACATTTGTTGGTGAGCAACCGCAAAGCCCCCACCATCCGTTAAGTCTTGGCAAATACCAATCGTTAAATTAGAACCTACTGCCCAATATAAACCAAGAATAATGGACATAATCACTAAAACTTGCCACCGTCCCATCATTGGGTAGCAAAATAACATTAACCAGAAAGCTGTAGAAGCTTGTTGTACTTGCACATTACCTGTTGTAAATAAAGCACGTAATTTTGTAATGCGATTAAAACGTACTACGATAATATTAACAATGAACGCAATTAACAATAAGAGCATGACATCCCCAAAAATACGTCCAAAAGTAGGTTCTACCCCTTCAGTCACAGCATTTTGTCCAAAATATGGGTCAATAACCATCGCTGATAAATTAAAACGATCCTTTAATCCTACTAAGATCGGTCGGAAGTTTTTAACTAATCCACCAGAACCTACAGCCAGGATTAAATACCCACAAGTTGCTTTTAAAAATCCCGCTAAGCAGTCATACCAAGGTCGTTTTAATAGAATATATCCAATCAAAACAATGGTACCAATCATAAAAGCAGGTTGCGTTAAAATATTTTTAGCGAAGAATGTCCACAGCCAAAATAGCCAAGTTGCAATTTGATCCATAACAATATAACCTCCTTTAAATTTTTGATTTCTCTAATAATTGTTGATAATCTTTTAATGAATGTGTCTCTTTAAGTTGTTCAACAAGTTCTTCATCCATTAATAAATCCATTAAATTTTGGATATTTTTCAAATGTTCATCTGAATTTTTAGCAGCTAACGTGAAGAATAAAGTAGCCTGATGTTTTTCTCCTGTTTTTTCATCCATAAAAGTCACTGGATCTTCAAATTTAGTAAAGCTAATCCCTGTTCCTAATACTCCTGGATTATCCGCCATGGCATGAGGCATAGCTATTCCTGGAACAATTACAATATAGGGGCCATTATCCTCAACACATTGAATAATAGCGTCCGCATATTGATCAGTTACTAAATGAGCTTCTTTAAGAGCTTGACAAGATATTCGAATGGCTTCTTGCCAAGTATCAGGTGTCTTAGGGGAGTAATGAATGAGACGATGGTCATAGAAATACTGGAGCATGAATTTACCCTACTTTCTTAATTTTTATAAGAAGGCATCGTAAGGAAGATCATTTTCATAATCGAAAGCGTCATGGAAGCCGCGATCATACATGTATTCGAAATGATCGGTATCTCCTGGATAATCGTAACGCCCCCCTACTTGCCAAACAAATGGTTGGAATTTATAATTCATCCGATCTTTACGATATTTCCAAAGATAAAGAATTTCTTTAGGATCTGCCATAAAGTTTGTCCAGATGTCATAGTGGGTAGGAATCACAACTTTAGCTTGTAAAGCTTCTCCAACTTTCAAAACATCTGAAGAGGTCAATTTATCTGTAATTCCTATTGGGTTTTCACCATAAGCCACACAAGCAATATCAACATCATATTCTTTCCCATGTTTTACATACATATTAGAATAATGAGAATCTCCTGCATGATAAACGGATCCACCTTCTGTTTTCACCAAGTAGTTCAAGGCGAGCTCATTCATATCCCGAACTGGTTTTCCTTTGAGAGATTCCTCAGGATCATCCACTGTAAGTAACATCGTCCGATCAAAAGACTCTAATCCAATCACCTCTACATCTTTGACTTTTACACTTTCATGTGGATGTAACACAACAATTCGATCTTCAGGAACACCCCAGCTTATCCATTTATCCGCAACATCTTGTGGACCAACAAAGATAGCATTTGGGCAGTTTTTAGTAACCACTGCAGCTGTTGTTTGATCCAAATGATCAGAATGAGAATGGGTGACACATAGAACATCAATATCCTTTACTTCAAAAGGATCAATAACAAATGGTTGGTTTCGACGATTTGGTTGTAAATTTCGAACGCCTGACATCCGCATCATTTGATGGCCTTTCTTCATTTGACCAGAACCAATCGTTTGCTTTCCTGTTTGATTCCACATATCGATCACAACATTTGTTCCATGATCAGATTTAATCCAAATTCCCATATTCCCTAGCCACCACATAGAGAGGGTCTTTTCTGGAACTTCAGCAGCGGCAATTTCTTCATTCAACCAAGTCCCCCATTCCGGGAAAGTATTCTTTAACCACATTTCCTTTGTGATTTCATTAATATTCTTTGCAAAATTTGCCATTTTTGTATTCCTCCTACTGGTTATTACCAATCTTTTTTATAATTTCATTATACGAACATTTAAAAGCGGTTTCAACAAACTTATATGTTCATTTTGAGCGATACGAATTTTTATTTGTTCACTATGTTCCTTATTTTGTCCATTTCGAACATTTAATGATATAATAATATTCAGAAAAAATTGTCTCATTTTTTGTTATCAGGAGAAATTACATATGAAAAATTCAGCCAAAAACATCTATCGGCGTCATGAATATATTGAAGCTCTTCTTCAAGAAGCAGATAAAAACAAATTATCCGTCACCGAGCTCGCTTCTCTTTGTGGCGTTTCTCTCATGACAATCCGTCGAGATCTATCTACCCTTGAAAATATGGGCATTGTTACTCGTTTTCACGGCTTTGCTTGTCTTAATCATCATTATAAATTCAAAGATAACTCCCCTATGAATTCCAATATTGAAAAAATTAAAATGTCAATTGGCCATATGGTAGCTAATTTCATTCACTCAGGAGATACTATCTTTATAAACACAAGTTCTACTGCGTTGTATACCTTAGATCATTTATCTAATAAATCAGTAGATATTATTACAAATAACCTTCGTATTCATGAACAAATTCACAAAAATTCTTTAAATCCTTCTTCTACAGTTCTTATAACAGGCGGTGAATTACGTTTACCTAAAGAAGCCTTAACCGGTTCCTTAGCTGAAGAAGCTGTTGGGAGAGTCATCAGTGATGTTGCGGTGATTGGTTGTTCAGGATTTAGTTTAAAAAACGGAATTACCACAAGTAACGCTAATGAATCCAAAATTAATCGAATCATGATTGAACAAACTCAAGGAAAAGTAATCGTTGTTGCGGACTATCGAAAAATTAATAACGACTCTTCTTTCTTTGTAGCAAATGCAGATTGCGTGGATATTCTAATAACGGACGAATTTTCAGATTGTGAAGCAATTAATGAAATGAAGAAAGCAGGTATGCAAGTTATTCAAGCTAATGTTGACTTTAATATTTCTAAAAAAGATACCCACTCTTCTCTTGTTCTAGATATCCACTAATTTTTATCACTAGAAGATTTGTCTGTTTTCAGCTATGATATTTTTATACTTGACATGAGGTGAAAGAATGAACAACCGTAAACAGCTCATCGAAGTGGCTCAGCTCTACTATTATCATCAAATGACGCAAAATGACATTGCTAAACAATGCGGAATTTCTCGTATCAAAGTTTCCAGAATGCTTCAACGCGCTCGTGATTTAGGAATTGTCTCCATTACGATTAACGATTCTCCCTCCTACGAACAACTAGAAAAGACATTAGAGGAATCTTTTGATTTACAAAAAGTCTTGATCTGCGATAATGTATCCAATGACGTTCGGGTTGATCTTGCTCAAAAAGCAGGTGGATATCTGAATTCTATTCTTCAACCAGGAGATATTGTTGCTGTGGGGTGGGGACGTACACTTGAAGAACTCTCTAAATATTGTTATGGCAATTTGGGAAAAGATACTATGTTTACTCCCCTTATAGGCGGGCATGGGGTGACAAATTTTAACGTGCACGCTAGTACGATTGCTAACCGTTTAGCAGAAAACTATATGGCTACTGCCTCTTCCTTGATGGCCCCAGCTTTTGCTCTCACCCAATCTGCTGCGAATATGTATCAAAATGACCCCACAATTAAACACACTCTCGGTCTGGCAAAAAAAGCTAATATTACCATTTTTAGCGTAGGAACTCCTACTGATGGCGATACAACAATCCAATCTACTGGCTACCTTTCGCCTAACGAAATTAATTTGATCCAATCCTCAAAAGCCGCTTGTGATATCGTTTCCATTATTTTCATCGATCCCATGGGCTATGAAATACTTCCTGAGCTCGCTCAACGCCGTATTTCTGTTTCTAGAGAAACTTTTGAAGGTATTGATAAAAAGATCTGTATCGCAGGTGGTAAAAAGAAACACCTCAGTATTTTTGCTGCTTTAAATGGTGGCTATTTTGATGAACTAGTCACTGACTTAGAAACTGCCCAATATCTCATTGCCCAAATATAAACGTAAAAGAAATCTCTATTTTTATTTCTGCTTCCAAAAGCCACTTTAAAAATAGAGATTTCTTTTACTATATCAACTTTTTAATCTTCAAACTTCTCTTTCACATAAGTTAAAAACTCTTCATGAATTTTAGGATAGGCCATAACCACATATTCTCTATCTAATAAGTTAAGCGATTCTCCTTTAAAATTAGTTACCTTAAATCCTAATAAATCAGCCATAATAACACTGACTGCATTATCCCAAGGAAAAAGATGATTCAAATAAAGCCCAGTTTGGCCTAAAGCAAATTGCCAAGCATCTAACCCTGCACATCCTGTTATTCTTAAACCTAAACTTTTTTTAGAGAATTCATACAAAGATAAAGCGTCATTCAAATCCAAAGCTTCTACACTCATTAAACTTTGTGCTAAACAGGTTTGTTTGCCTATAGGTTTTATAAAATGTCCATTCACAAAAACACCTTTTCCTTTAATAGCAATTAATAACTTTTTAGCACTAACCTCATAAATCATGCCCACTTGTCCCACTCCATTTTTAAAGTAGGACAACATCGTGACATAATTATCTGCCTGTTTAATATAATTCAGCGTGCCATCAATAGGATCCATAATCCACACAGAACCTTGTAAAGATTTTGCTTGTTCCCCCTGTTTTTCTTCTCCTAAAATTTTATGGGTAGGATAGACTTTTTTTATGGCCACCCGATAAAAATTTTCAATTTCTAAATCAATTGGTGTCACTAAATCCCTAAGTGAGGTTTTTTCTCGATAAGAAATTCCACTTTCCCTTGCTTTTTCTATACGCTGACCGGCTTGAATCACCCATGTTTTCATGTGCTCGATTAAATTTCTTTGCTCTGCATCCACCATCTACGCCTCTTTTCATAAAAAATAACTTAGGGAGACAAACTAAAGTTCTCCCTAAGTCATAAATGCTTACGCATGAATAGTAATTCCAGTTTGATACTTCTTATCATCTACGATAACAGATACCTTGTAAGTTCCTTCTAGACCTTCTTTAGAAACTGCTGTTCGAGTATCTCTATCATCTCCTGGTAAGAAAGTTCCCGTGCACATTGCTCCGCGTTTGCCCTTCGATGTTGAAATAAAGTAACGCCGTGTTTCCTTTTCCCCTTCTAGTACGAGAAGAACCATTTGCCCAGATTCAAATTTCGCATAGAAAGTAAACATATCCATTTCATCAACGATTCTTCCTTCACAACTCTTTGGTAAATCTTCTCCCGTTTCCTCACATGGGATATCTAAATCAATTTGTGACGTAATTCCAAGGCTGCCTTGAATGGTCCCTCGTCCCAAAGATAAATTATTGCCTGCTTTAGCATATAGTGGCATCTTCGTTGCTCGATAATAATTAGAGGCTACGCGTAATTCCAATTCTTTTTTGCCGTTAGCAACTTCAACTGTAATAGCTTCCATTTTGGCATTTGGATCATCCAAAGCTGCAAATGGTCCTAAATCTTCAGAAGGATTTCCTTCTCCATCATAAGCAATCCCACCCGAGTGAATCAAATAATGTCCTTCATTATAGTAGGTCGTATTACAAATGTAAGGAGAAAAGAATTCTGAACCACGTTCTTTTCCGTATTGCCAAATTTGCTCAATTTCCATTTTATCGGTATCAATGCGATATTTCACACCCCGACTATAAGAATCTTTAGCTGCTAAATAGTTTTCTTTCTTGGGACTTCCATAATGGTGGTTATCAAAGCACATTACATCTCCCAATGGGGTAATGGAAACCGCATGTTGTTCATACGGCCATTCGAATTTGTCCCCTTTTGGTTTGAAAATATAAGGATGATATTCTTCTGGCCATCCTTCTGGATCAGAAATAATCCAATTCAATTTTTCAGTATCAAAATCAATATTCACCATCGCATTGATATGGCGTCCAGATAATGTGATAGAGTGAGTATTTTCATCGTACCAAACCGCATTACAATGGAACCAATCTTCATCAGACCAAGACCCCGATTTAGAAGCGCCTGGACGGATGAAATTCCGATAATTAATGTGCCGTTTTTCATGACCGGTAACTCCATCAATCACAAGTAATTGATCTTCCACTGTCCCATTTTCAATGTCACAACTTAAAGCCAAGAAATCTCCGTTTGGTAAACGTACTTGATCATGATGATAGCCTCTCGGTACACGAACTTCTCGATAAATTTTACCTACTGGACTGAATTCATAAAGTCCAGATACAAAGTATGGCATCCGAATAACACGTTCCGATCCCATAATGAGATTTCCGTTCTTTTGACGTTTAATATCCCATGCCATAGGCACGGTTAAAGCCATTCGTACATCTCCAGCAGAATCCACTGCCATAGCTAAGTCAGAAATAGCTGGTCCCATCATTAACACATTATCTTGCATATAGGCTGGCGTGGTTTCCATCGATTCAACTAAAGAATCTTGTTTGACAGCTTCTGTCTGAATCGTAACGGTTACTTTTTCATCATACTTTTGCCAAGGATAAATTTCAATTTGATTTTCATAATCACTATACAAACCAATAATCGGTAGCACATGTTCCTTAGCACGACCAAAACTGTGATAAAAATCTTGTTCTTTCTTTTTTCCTTTAACCCGAACGGTAATGGCCGTTTCTTCTTCTGTTTCAAATAAGATCACAGCAGCTAAAGGATTAATAAGATAGGGATTCACTTTAATTAAAGGATCCTCCATCGTATAGTGTCCTTGGTGAAATTCTTCTAGCATTAATTCTTCAGATTTTGCTTGTTGTTCGATTAAATGTTGTTTATATTCATAAGTAACGGTCATGGTTATGCCTCCTCAATCATTTTAATGATGACAGGTTTTTGTTGTAAACCTGATTTCCGATTAACTTCTTTTCCATTTTTTAGCACAATTAAAGTCGGATATCCTTCTACTTGATATTCACAGACTAAACTTGCATTTTCTTCAAAAGGAATTTTAATGATTTTTACCTGATCTCCCATTGTTTTTTCAATATCTTGTAAAATAAAAGCTAACATTTTGCAAGGCCCACATGTTTTAGAATAGAAATCTAATAACACCACACCTTTTTTAATATCTGTATCAAATTCTTCTTGAACAAAATCTTTTAACATTTTTCTCTCTCCTTTTATTTTTTAGTAGCTTAATATTTACCTTGTGCACATAATTTCTTTAAATAATTACTTGCTTCTTGAGCAGCCGTTGCCCCATCTGATATAGCAGTAACAATTTGACGAAGGAATTTAGAATTACTGTCTCCTGCTCCATAAATTCCTGGCCATTTCGTTTCCATATGATCATTATGTTCGATGTAGCCATGTGATTCCGTAATGCCTAAATTTTGAACAAATTCAGTACTTGGAACGGCTCCTATATACTCAAATACCCCATCACACGGAATCAATTGTTCGTTTTCTCCCGTTTCTTTATCACAGAAACGAACGCCCGCCATACTTCCATCTTCTTTAATCTCAAAAGCTGTCACTTTTTTATAAGGATAAACTGTGACATTTTCTAAGGAGCGAAGGTAATCACAGGAAGTAGGGTCCGCCGTTAAATCAAAATCTGTAACTATTGTCAAAGAATTCACAATTCCTGCTAAATAAGTGCCTTCATCAACTGCTGAATTGCCCCCTCCAATGATCACTACATCTTTCCCTGCGTACTTAGCTCCATCACAAATGGCGCACCAAGAAATAGCAGTTCCCTTTAAGGCTTCTTCTCCTGAAATGGCTAATTCTCTCGGCCGTGTACCTGTGGCAATAATTACTGTTGGTGTTTCTACCAGACTGTCATCTTCTTTGAAATGAATCACCCGTTGAACTTCATCTTTGATTTCAATCTCTTTTACCGTTTTATAATCAAAATGAACACCCAAATCTTGACAGTGTGTAAACATTTGCATACAAAGCTCTGCCCCATTAATTTTAGGAAGACCTGGATAGTTATCAACTTCATTCGTATTAATCACTTGTCCACCTGGTGCTAATTTATCTACCATTAAAACAGACAGATTTGCTCTTACGCCATAAATAGCAGCTGTCATACCTGCTGGCCCTGCTCCAATTACTACTAAATCATATTGTCTCATTGCCAAATTCCTTTCCTCGTTGTCCCTAACTCACATTCTGTAAGGGATTTCTTTTAACATGTTCATCGTATCACAATAGATATAGATTGAACCCCCTTTGATTTGTTATACTTAAATTACAGATTGTTATTGTGGGCAATTTCTCAAGATCACTCGTGATTGACTCTATCAGAAAGGAAAATATCATGCTTATTGACTATCGCTACACCACATTTTTAGAAGTGGCTAAACAACTCAACTATACCAAAGCTGCACAACGGCTTAATTTATCCCAACCTGCTGTCACAAAACATATCAAATTTATTGAAGACGAACTGCAAGTCAAACTCTTCTATTATCACAATCGCATCTTAAAACTTACCGTTCAGGGACAAATTCTCTTAGACAGTTTACTTAAAATTAATCTCGAAAGCCAAAAATTAAAAGACGAACTTCATGCAGAATATACTCAAAAAATTGACTTAACGGTAGGGGCTTGTCAAGTCATCGGACACTACTATATCCCTAAACAAACCGGAATGATTAAAAAGCCAACTACCTACAATATCAATTTCTTCACAAGCAATACTTCCACGATTTTAAAATACTTAGAATCTGGGCAAATTGATCTGGCTTTAATCACTGCGCAATCTTACAACGCTTATGAGCATGAGGAAAATTTACGCGCGATTCCTTTTTCTGTCGATCAACTTGTTCTTGCTTGTTCCCCCAAGCATCCTTGCGCCAATCAAGAGGTTTCTTTCGAGATCTTAGAAAAAGAACGCTTTTTATGTCGAGAAACGGGATCTATGACGAAACAAATCATCGATAATTATTTTCAAACGCAAAAAATTGATTTTTATAAAAAAAGCCGTAATTTTCGCGTAATGAATGATATTGAAATCATTAAAAAAATTATTCGTCAAAATAAAGGCATTGGCTTTTTATATCAAGAAAGTATCAATGATGAACTGAATCATCATGAATTAGCTGAAATTCATTTAACGCACTTTAATCGTTCTCTTTATTACTATCTCATCTACTCTACTCACACTGTCCCTGAAAACCACGTAGAAGCTTTTCTTAATCTTCTCACTGTCAACCCCGCTTAACGCATTCTTTTTACAGGCGCACGAAATTTTCATTTATTATATTTTTGAATATTTAATTTCCAAAGCGTTATTGGGTGAATACACTTTTTCTTTCTATAATGTGAATAAAAGAACAAGTTACCACATAGTTATAGAAAGAAGGCCTATTCATGTCTTTATTAACCACAATCCTTATTCTTATTGGTAAAATAGCCAACCTCACCATGCCTATATTTATATTTTTAATGGTGTTTAACGCAGCTCTTATTGAAACGCCTCAATCCCTCTTGTTTACTGCTAAACAAAATTGGAAATACTTTGTTCGCATGATTATTGTCAATAATTGTTTCATTCCGGCTTTATTTTGGCTCATCCTCTCCGTGTTACCCATGAATCCTTCCTATAAGTTAGGTATTCTTCTCTATTTTTTCACAGCGGGAGGGCCCTTTGTTCTCAGTCTTATTGACTCTTCTCATCTTAAAACGAGTTTAGGGACATCTGGACTTATTATCCTATTAATGGCCACCATGCTTCTCTTTCCTTTTCAACTGACTTTCATCGCTAAGGGAGCAAGTATCACTTTACAGCAAATCTTTATCGTTCTTTTAAAAACTGCAATTATTCCTTTGATCGCCGGCTTACTGATGAAACAATTTTTATCTTTTTTAACCAGTACACTTTTTCCTTTTCTAAAAATAGCTCAAAAATGGACTACCAATATTGTCATCTATGGAATGATGGTTGCTTATCTTCCCACGATTTTCGAGATGGTCACAAATGGAGCACTTTTTGCCTTGCTATTAGGCTCTACTTTTATAGGTATTTCCTTTTTCATCGGCTACCTCTTTGAAATCAAAAACGCTGATGACACTGCAAAATTTACAGCGGCCTTTATGGCAGGGCAAAGAAATGCTGGCATTGCTTTAATTGTTGCAGCCTCTAATTTAAAAGATCCTGCTCTATTATCCCTGGTGATTATTATTAGTTCTATTGGGATGATTGAATTAAAATTATTTACGAAGTGGGTCACTCGTCAAATAAACTCTAACGCTTCATAAAAATGTTCATTTTCTTACAGAAAGCCTCAAACTCTCATTGTTTGAGGCTTTTTTGTCTCTATCTATTGCTTCATGTTCATTTTTTAAAAAATTTTCCTTGCAAAATAAATATGATGCATTATATACTTTATGTGCCGCACTATTATTTTTAAGGAGGATATTTCATGCAACCATTTATCTATGCATTCAGTGAAGGAAACGCCAAAATGTGTGAAACACTCGGTGGCAAAGGAGCCAATTTGGCAGAAATGACTCGCCTAGGCTTTCCAGTCCCTAAAGGTTTCACCATTACCACCCATGCCTGTTTAGATTATCTTTCTCACCTGGAAGAAACAGGAGAAGATCATCTCAAATCAGAATTAACAGAACAAATTGACAAAGCCATCACTCACTTAGAAGAGACCAGTCACAAAAAATTCTCAGATTCTAAAAATCTTTTATTAGTTTCTGTTCGTTCAGGTGCTCCCGAATCTATGCCTGGGATGATGGATACAATCCTAAACGCCGGACTTAACGATCAAAACGTTAATATTCTAGCTAAAATTACCCAAGATGAACGTTTTGCTTACGACTGCTATCGCCGTCTTCTCCAAATGTATGGAAATGTTGTCTATGAAATGGACAGCCAACTTTTTGAAGACATTTTAAAACAAGAGAAGACTCAAGCTCAGGTTAAATTTGATTATGAACTCGATCTACAAGCTCTTAAACGCATTGTTGAAGCCTTTAAAGAGCTTTACCTCAAAGAATTAGGTTTTCCTTTCCCTCAAGAAGTGAAAGTTCAACTCACCGATGCCATTAAAGCCGTCTTCAAATCCTGGAATAATCACCGTGCAAAAGTTTATCGTCGGATCAATCATATCTCTGATCAACTTGGCACTGCCGTTAACATTCAAGAAATGGTCTTTGGGAATAGTGGCACTACTTCAGGAACAGGAGTTCTCTTTACCCGCAATCCTGCAACTGGTGAAAACAAGTTATTTGGAGAATATCTCAAAAATGCACAAGGCGAAGATGTAGTCGCAGGAATTCGTACCCCTTCTGTGATTGAAGATTTAAAAACAGAAATGCCTGAAATCTATTCTCAAATCCATACTCTCGCCCATCAACTCGAGAGTTACTACCATAACATGCAAGATATTGAATTTACGATCGAAAAAGGAAAACTCTTTTTCCTCCAAACGCGTAACGGAAAACGAACAGCTAAAGCTGCCGTAAAAATCGCTGTAGATATGGTGCAAGAGGGCCTCATTTCTAAAGAAGAAGCTATTCTTCAAGTCGATCCCGAAATGCTTCATCAACTTCTTCACCCAACCTTTGCTCCTCAATCTCTCAGAGAAGCAACTCTTTTAAGCGCAGCAGGCCTAGCTGCAAGCCCTGGAGCAGCAAGCGGAGAAATTGTCTTTACTGCAGATCAAGCGAAAGCTTGGACAGAAGTAGGCAAAAAAGTAATCCTTGTTCGTAACGAAACCTCTCCTGAAGACATTGAAGGCATGCACGCAGCTGCCGCTATTTTGACTTGTCATGGAGGTATGACCTCTCACGCTGCTGTCGTAGCTCGTGGTATGGGTAAGTGCTGTGTCAGTGGTTGTTCAGACTTTAGCGTCAATGAAAAAGAGAAAACTCTCCTTACTCCACAAGGCATCCTGCACGAAGGGGATCTTATTTCTGTTGATGGCTCTACCGGACGGGTGTATCTCGGACAAGTAGCCACTACTCCTGCAATCGCTGATGAATCTTATCAAACCTTGATGACCTGGGCTAAAGAAACAAGTCGCCTCACAGTTCGAATGAATGCTGAAACTCCTACAGATATTCAAACAGGTTTCAAATTTGAAGCAAAAGGAATTGGATTAGTAAGAACAGAGCATATGTTCTTTAAACCAGAACGTCTTCGTGAAATTCGTCGGTTTATTCTCTCAGCCTCTGATGAAGAACGGCAACAAGCTTTGGATACCATTCGAGACTATCAAGCCGAAGATTTTGAACAAATTTTCAAACTTTGCCAAAATGCTCCAGCCGTTATTCGTTTATTAGATCCTCCTTTACACGAATTTCTTCCTCACTCCGATGAAGAAATTCAACAAGTTGCTACGGATCAAAACATTTCTACCAAAGAAGTCCGCACTCGTCTTCACCAATTACAAGAAGTTAACCCTATGTTAGGGCATAGGGGTTGCCGTTTAGCCATCACCTTCCCTAACCTTTACGATATGCAAGTCGAAGCTATTTTAAAAGGAGCTCTTGTAGTGAAAGAAAAGGGATTAACTCCACAAGTCGAAATCATGATTCCTTTAGTAGGACTCAAAGAAGAACTTCATCCTATCCGCACCCGCTTGGAACTTCTCATTCAAAACTTTTTAAAACAGCATCAAGTGACAATTCCTTATATTATTGGTACAATGATAGAGATTCCGAGAGCGTGCTTTATCAGCGATCAGCTCGCTAAGGAAGCTGATTTCTTCAGCTTTGGGACGAACGACTTAACTCAAATGACTTTTGGTTTTTCACGAGACGATGCTGGAAAATTTATCAACCAATACCTTGAACAAGGCGTGTTAAAACGTGATCCTTTCCAAACCTTAGATAAAGAAGGTGTCGGTCGTTTAATTCAGATTGCTTGTGAAAAAGCCCGCCCAGCTAATCCAAACCTTAAAATCGGTGTCTGTGGAGAACTAGGAGGAGATCCCGATTCTATCGCCTTCTTCGATGAAATCGGTCTAGACTACGTCTCCTGTTCCCCTTACCGTGTGCCTGTTGCACAATTAGCAGCTGCTCAATCGGCTATTCGTTTAGCCCAATAACCGATTTGCTGGGAATTGGATATGCCATAAACGAGTAAGAAGAGAAGGATATGTATGCATTTTACTGACAGACAAAAAGAAATCATTGCGATCGTCAAACAATATGAGCCTATTCCAGGAGATGCGATCGCCAAACACTTTGGCTTAACTAAGTCGACTTTAAGAAGTGACTTAGCTATTCTGACCATGACTGGAATCCTTGATGCCCGTCCAAAAGTTGGTTATTTTTATACAGGATTAGACTTTCAGCCTCTGCTAGCAGATCAATTTCGGTCAATGACAGTTTCTGATCTCATGGCTAGTCCTATCAATATCTCTGCAAAAACAACTGTCTATGAAGCGATTACCACTATGTTTCTCTACGACAACGGCTCTCTTTACGTGACAGAAGACGACAGTCAACGCTTACTGGGCCTTATCTCTCGCAAGGATCTTTTGCGAAGTGTGGCTACCCATGGTAATCCTAATGAAGTCGCCGTAGCTTTGATTATGACACGAATGCCTAATATTATTGTGGTCACCCCCCAAACCCCTTTACTAGAAGCGGGGCAATTATTAGTCGACCATCGTGTGGATTCTTTACCTGTTGTCAATAATTTAGAAGATCAGCAAGTACTCGGCAAATTAACCAAAACCCATCTTGTAGATTGCTTTGTACGTGCGCTAGTGAGTGAGGAGAATTTATGACTTTAGAAAAAGAACAACTGTTTTTCTTGATTTCTGATGCTGTTGGCGACACGGCTCGGCAAGTCACCCATGCGGCCCTTGCTCAATATACTGGCCGTTTAAAAGCAAAAATTCGCCGATTTCCGTTTGTCAACTCGACAAAAGAATTAGAACAAATTTTAAACGATGCTAAAAATGAAAATGCTATCGTTGCAGCTACTTTTGTCAATAAAGATTTAGATCAATTTGCAAAAGCGTATGCACAAAAGATCCACTTAGAATATGTGAACTATCTCAGTAAGATCCTTGAATCTATTACTCGAGTGACTGAGCTTGCTCCTCGAGGAGAAGCAGGAACTATTCGTCAAGTGAATGATCAGTACATGCATCGTATGTCTGCGGTGGAATTTGCGATTAAGTGTGACGATGGCAACAATACACAAAAAGGGCTCGTTCAAGCAGATATTGTTATCCTAGGGGTATCTCGTTCATCCAAAACTCCCCTCTCTCTCTACCTCGCTAATCGTGGATACTTAGTAGCTAATTATCCGTTGATTCCAGAAGTGCAACTTCCTGAAATTCTTTCCAACGTTCCTGCTCATAAAATTTTTGGCCTATTGGCTTCACCTGCATACATTCAAAATATACGTACCAACCGTTTGAAATATCTTGGTTTGACTCAAGAAGCTAAATATTGCCAATTAGAACGTATCCAACAAGAAATTCATTATGCTCAAGAACTTTATCATACCTTGAAAGCTCAAGTTATTGATATTGAATACAAGTCTATTGAAGAAACGGGCGCTGAAATTATTGAGTTTTTACAAGATCACGCAGATAATCTCTCTTTTAATTGATAAAATTCTCTGCTCATCTTCTCACTAAAAACTGAACAAAATACGCCCAAAAGGTTAAGTAAATTTTTGCTTGGCCTTTTTTGTTGTCTCCTGTAAAAAGTGGAAAGAGAGCTTTTCAATCCCTGTGATTTCCTTTACAATTAAAAAAGATAATAAAGTGAGGAATTATTATGAAGGCAATCTATTTACTCAGTTTCCCTCTTTTTTGTTTACTCTTTGGATGCCAACATGCCACACCAAATGCGGCTTTTATTGAAAAAATAGAAAAACAAAGTCAAAACATCCAGCAATTTGAAGAGAGATCATCACTGAATCAACAATTTACAAACGAAAAATGGAATCATAATCAGCAACACTGGCTCATTTGTTTCGATCAAGATAAAGGCCTCGAAGGCAAGCGGATAACAAGTAGCGAAGAACACCCTTCTACCCTTCTTCGGGTAAAAAGTCACCCTGACACCACTTTTTTTGCAGAAAATGACCAAAAGTGGCAAATTACTACCCATCCTCAGTCTCAAATTGAAGCAGTTTATCCCTTGACTTATCGGCAATTTATTGACTTGTTTAAGACTTTAGATTCTCAAGGACAATGGTTACACACTCCGACTGAGAGTACTTGGCAATTTCAAGGGAAAAATAAAAGTCTACACAGCCTACTCAATACACTAACAGAAAAAGATTATATCTCAGATGTCATTCATACCCTTCATTTCTCCTTTAATCGAAAAACAGGATACCTGACACATATTACATGGCAAGCTCAAGGAACGGAACGATTATCTAACCAGCCCTTAACTACTCACTTCGAACTTCAATTTTCGGGTATCAACCAACTCCACCTCCCCAATAGTTTTGCAAACCTAACACCAATAGAGCGACAAGAAGCCTCTACTCTTTAAAAGAAAGGGACATCTATGAAACCTTATACCCTAAGCCTATTTTTTGCCTTATTTGCTTGTTTAATAAGTGGGTACTCCCTCTATCGATTACACCACAATCCCCCCTTATCACATCAAAAATACCGACAATTAAAAATTCTTTTTTGGATATGCCTCCTTTTGGCTATTCTTTGTGCTCAATTGGCAAAATAAAAACGGTGAGAAAGACCTTTTCGGATCTACTCACCGTTTTTATTTAATATTTCTTTAAAGGACGAATTCTGTCAAACACTTGTCGATTCTTTTCTAGTTTATCTTGATTCCCATAAACCACAACCTGCGCCTCAGAAAGCATTCGATCAATCCTTTCCGCAATCATTTCAACCTGTTCAGGCGTTGTCGCTAATAATTCTTTCAATTCTCGATGACAGTCTTCAACAGTCACCCCTTTAAAGTAACGTTTCAACGTTATCTCATTCACATTTTTAGCTGCATAAGGGTATTGATAACGCGTAACTGCTCCTAAGATAAATTGATCGACCTCTTCTTGCGTCAAGTGAAGGTCTCTCACCGCATGGCCGACTCCCTTGTAAGCTTCTAAGGTTTGATTCAAATGCGAGTCTCGATAAGAATAAGCAAAAACTTCTCCTGTCGGAAGGAGAGATAAGCCTCCTCCATAAGCTCCTCCTTGAACACGAATTCGTTCATGGAGAATCTCATTAGAAATAATATTTCCAACAACTGGCAAATGCCCATTGAAACGTTCTCCTGGCTTCAGAAGGCGTCCCCCCTGGACAACATATTGAACTTGTGAATTAGATATAATTCCTTCATTTCCTCTAGAAGCCGTCTCAACTTCCATTGGACGATACACTTGCACTTGAGTCACTTGCCCTAAACCCTCTAAAAATTCTTCTACATCCGCAATAAGCTCTTCCTTACCTTCCTCATCTGAACACAAGGTCACTACGCACTGATTAGGCTGACAGAGCGTTTTGGAAAAGCTCTGCCATTGAGTCTTAAAGTCTTCATACTGCATCTCAAAATTCGCTAAGAATTCACACAAAGCATCGTAATAAGCCAATCCCGATAGCGAATTTCCGCACGCTTTAGCTTCGGAATATTGGCTAGCTAATTCTCCAATGGCCAACTGATGGCCCGATTGGTCGAACCGTTCTTCTAAGTCTGCTTTCACACGTTTAAGAATATTTCGAATGCGTTCTTTATCCTCAAAAAGCGTTTGTGTTAAAATCTCTCGAATGAGGGTTAAAGCTTGGGAGGTTTGAGAAGTCAATGTTGATAAATGAACCATAAACTGCAAAGTGTAGAGATTCGAATCTTTTTGATTAACAAAAACTTGTGGTACAAATCGAACCCCTTTCGCCACTTTGGCTAAATTCACTTCCAAATCCGAAAAATCACGTTGTTCTGTCGATAAACTCGCCAAAAGAATACTCCAATGTTTTAAAGCTGAAAGATCTTTCACTGATAAACTGGTTACAGGGAAGCTAAACGTCAAATAATGGATTCCTCCACACGTTTCTGGATGAAAAAATCCTGTTTGTCCTGAAGAGAAAGAAATTTCTTCATATGTAGGATTTACCACCCACTCAGAGATGTCGGATTTTTTTAACTGGGGCAATTTTTGAAGATCTTCCGTTCGATCTGGCCTTTGTTGATACCGTAATCGTCCCTTATTTTCTTCCAATAATTGTTCTAATTCTAAGGACGTCATTGCCTCTTTTTCCTGAGCTAATTGTTGAGCAAGTTTGTAGTCTAAGTTTTTGTGATAGTCCTGTTTGGGTTCATGAACAAGGACTAATCGACTCTTAAAGTGAACTAATCGATCCAAAATCACTTGTTCAATCCTATCACCTTCTAAGTACTGCTTTAAATTTTCAATCTGCCGATTATACTGTAGACACTTCAACGGATCTTTTTGATACCTCCAAGCAGACATTAATTGAATAAAAGTAGTAACCCCGCGTTCTGCTCCGCCCATTTCTCTTAAAGAAAATTCCATTTGTTGAAGGCAAGCTTTCAATAAATCGCGATCTAATCCTTCATGAGCTACTCGCTTTAAAGTCTCCTCAATTACTGCTATAATATCATCTGCTCGTCGACTGTCTACCTTTTCCAATAATAGCGAAAAATCTTGATAATAAGTTTCAGATGCATAAATCGAGACTTCTTGACAATAACCACCGTCCACCAAAGCTTGATGAAGAGGTGAAGATTCTCCCTCTACTAAAGCAGTCATTAACCATTGATAGAGATAAATTTCTTCTAAAGAATCCCCCTTCGCAAAAGGAATATGATAACTTAAATAAGAATCTTTTTCAGTCGTCATGGCTTCGTCTCCATCAAAGAAAAGTATTTGTCTTCGATCTCCTTCAGGAACAGGAGGACAATTTAGCCGAATAGGTGTCCCTTCATCTTGAAAGTGGCTGAAAAAATCTTGATCGATTTGACTTAAGGCTTTATCTATATCAATCTTGCCATATAAAACTGTTATGGCGTTATTAGGCCGATAATGCTTCCGGTGAAAAGCCAAAAAATCTTCATAAGTTAACTGTGACATTGCATAAGGATATCCTCCAGACTCATAAGCCACAGTAGACCCTTGGTGAAAAGTCTCATCGATTTGCTGCATCACTTCACGATCAGGAGAGGAGTACACCCCTCGCATTTCATTATAAACAATCCCATTTAAAGTGATGTCCTCTTCTGGGGCATATAGTTCTCTATGATAACCTTCTTGTTGGAAAACATATTTCTCTTGATACATCTTCGGAAAGAAAACAGCATCCAGATAAATATCCATTAAATGATGAAAATCTTCCTCATTCATCGACGCTACAGGAAAAAGAGTCATATCTTGATACGTCATTGCATTTAAAAACGTATTCATAGATTGCTTAACCATTCCCATAAAAGGATCTTTGAGCGGATACTTTCTGGAACCCGATAAGACAGCGTGTTCCACAATATGGGCTACACCTGTCGAATCCGTAGGCGGCGTTAAAAATCCAATGCCAAACGCCCGATTTTCATCTTCATTTTTCAACCAAATGACTCTTCCCCCTGATTTGTCATGATGATATTCCAAAACCTCCATATCCTGTTCAGGAATTTTTAAAGATCTCACTTGTTGAAATCCTGCTATTTTTTGCTGCATACCTTCTACTCCTTTATAAGATGTTACAATGATTATAACAAACTTTACCTCCAAGCTTAAAGAAGGTCCTTTTCTTTAAGCTTTTGAAAGGAAGACTCATCAATGATTCATTACTATCACAATACCGACACTTTGAAAATGGGCATAACTTTACGAGATCTAACTCTCCCCGATCAAGGGAATATGGGAATTGTTGCTCCCCAAACCCGAACAGACGTTTTAAAAAACCGCCACATTTTTTTGAAAGCTCTTAATCTGACTCCCTCTCATTATGTTCAAGCCCATCAAACACATTCCAAACACTGCGTTCAAGTCACCCAAGCAGACGGGGGAAGGGGATTCTTTGATCCTTCAACCGCCTTCGATCAAACGGATGCTTTATACACCCTAGAACCCGACCTCCTTTTAGCTATTTTCACAGCAGATTGCGTGCCCCTTTTATTCTATGATGAAGAGAGTCCCCTCATCGGTGCGATTCATTCAGGCTGGCGAGGGACCGTTCAAAATATCACACAAGCTACTTTTTCTACTATTTTTGACAGACATCCTCATCTCAAACCCGATACCTTTCACGTCCAACTAGGGCCTTCCCTCTCCCCACTTCATTTCGAAGTAGACAAAGATGTTTATGAACAGTTTAAAGGGTTAAATGAGGCCTCAGATTGCATCAGCTATGATTCTGCCCGCAAGAAATGGCATATCGATAATCGTCGAGTGGTCAAAAACCAATGCCTAAAAGCAGGCATCTTAGAAGAAAATATTCGGCTCTATCCTTTAGATACTTATGAAAGCCCCTATGGTTTTTCTTATCGTGAAAATCATACTCCCCGCCGACATCTTCATTTCATTTGGAGAAAATAATTTACACCCTAAGTAGGTTTACAAAATTTCCTCTTGTTTCTTATCCTCAAATATGTTTAAATAGTTCTAAACTCAATACAGTCCATAAATGAGCCATGTTCATAAGAAAAGATGCACAGAGAGAATCCGGTTGCTGAAAGGATTACATCATCCTCTCATGAATTCTTCTCATTGGATTTGCACTGTAATGGTGCAACGTTACTATTCACGTTACAGAAAGAAAGGTTTAGCCTATTTTTGGGTTAAACAAAAATTGGTGGAACCACGATACGTCGTCCGATGACTTTTTGAAGTCATCGGATTTTTTTATTTTAAAGGAGTGAACACTATGTTCAAAAAAGATTGGGGATTAATCCCTCGTTTGTTTGTAGCTATTCTTTTAGGCGCCTTAGTTGGTAAATTTTCTTTTTTACCTTCCTTTGTTCTAAGAATCCCCGTCACTTTTTCTAATATTTTTAGTCAATTATTGGCCTTTATCATTCCAATGATGATCATTGCCTTTGTGGTGGACGGTTTATCGAAACTCTCCGCTCATTCCGGCAAAATGTTGGGCGTTCTTGTAGGGATTTCCTATACTTCCTTAGTGACAGCAGCTATTATTGCCTATACTGTAGGCTCTTTCTTATTCCCTTATTTTACAGGACATATTCAGCTTCAAGATATCGAAAAGACAGCCTCTCTTCAATCTTTACTAGCTATTAAAATTACACCTTTCGTTGGAGTGACTGAAGCTATTCTTTTTTCTTTTGTCGTAGGAATTTCTCTAGCTGTTTTAAATCGAAAACAAGCCGCTTCTTATCTAGCTCACGTTTTTTCTGATTTTGAAAAGGTGATTCATCTCGTCCTTAAAAAATTTGTGATTCCTCTCTTGCCTTTCTACATTTTTGGAAATTTTGTTAATCTCTCTTATTCCGGTGGACTTAGCCGCATATTTAAAATTTTCGGAGCTGTTTGGTTAACGATTTTAGTGCTTCATTTTACCTATTTGGCTTGGTTAATTTTTCTCGGTTCGCGTTTTTCTAAACAGCCTTTCCTATCCGTTATGAAAAAAAGCCTTCCCGCTTATTTAACGGCCTTTGGCTCACAATCTTCAGCAGTATCTATTCCAATCAATATCACCTGCGCTCAAGAGAACGGAATTTCTAAATCTGTATCTGAATTCATGTTTCCGATCACAGGATCTATGCATATGCCAGGATCTGTTCTAACCATCACTTCCTATCTCACCGCTATTTTAATGATTAACGGCATGGACCATTCTTTATCTGTAATGATTCCCTTTATTTTAACCTTTGCCTTAGCTATGACAGCAGCACCAGGTGTTCCAGGAGGCGCAGTCATGACCGCCCTTCCTTATCTTGGCTTAGTAGGTATAGATCCATCAGGCACGATGGCTTCCCTACTCATCACTCTCTATCTTTTACAAGATTCTTTTGGGACTTCCATTAACGTTACGAGTGACCAAGGGATTGCTCCATTACTGGATGTCTATTACCAACATAATTCCTCACTTTAAATACAAAAGCCGTCCCCTATTAGGGAACGGCTTTTTTTAATTCTTTCAATCGCCCAATTAAAAACCATTCAGACATCTCATTAACCTGAGGTCTGAATGGTTTATTTTTTATAATGATGATGCTAAAATCTGTCGATCCAAGTACGTACAAACTACAAGAAGTGCCTTAGTCATCACTTGTTTTTGCGTATAAGGAAGGACACAGCTATTTAAGGAACGTGTACAGATATTATTGCTATGGTCTTTCCTCACATCCCTACGCAAGTTTTAACTTTATCAGGTTCAAAGAGTCCAGGTTTCCCTATCTCAGCTAAAGCACCTCTTGTGAGCATACATCTATTATAACTAAAATTTCTTGTGATCACAAGACCCGTTTATTTTTTATAAAGCTTCAGTTACAAAACTTTGACTTTCTAAAACACGCAGCATGGCATCACAAGTATCTAATGCGGTAAAGAGAGGGATATTGTGTTCAATAGCTGCTTGGCGAATCATTCGACCATCTTGATCCTGCATCCGCTTAGCTCCTACTGTATTAATAACCGCTTGGACTTTCCCCTTATGGATGTAAGAAGGAATATCATTAGCATTATTTTCTCCAATTTTGTCTACTATTTGAGATTTAACGCCGTTTTCAGAGAAGAATTTTGCTGTCCCTTCCGTCGCCACAATTCCATATCCAATCGTTTGGAAACGTTTAGCGAGAGCTAAGGCTTCTGTTTTAGTTTCATCTGCGATCGTAAAGACCACATTTCCAAATTCTGGTAAATGCATATGAGCAGCTTCAAAAGCTTTATACAAAGCCTTTTCCAAAGTCTTGTCTGATCCCATTACTTCCCCAGTGGATTTCATTTCTGGTCCTAAGAGGGAATCTACTTGTGCTAACTTCATAAAGGAGAAAACAGGGGCTTTAATATGGACCCGATCAGCCACCGGATAAAGCCCATTCTGATAGCCAAGATCTTTCAATTTTTCTCCTAAGATAACCTTCGTAGCAATTTGAGCCATTGGAATATCTGTCACTTTAGATAAGAAAGGTACCGTCCGACTCGCCCGCGGATTGACTTCAATCACATAGACTTGTTCATCTTTAACTACAAATTGAATGTTCATCATTCCTAAACAGTTTAACCCTTTAGCTAAACGTTGGGTATAATCTACAATCGTATCTTGAACCTTTTGAGAAAGTCTTTGTGGAGGGTAGACAGCCATAGAGTCACCAGAGTGTACCCCAGCGCGTTCAATATGTTCCATAATTCCCGGAATCAGGACGTCTTTGCCATCACATATCGCATCTACTTCACATTCTTGCCCAAGAATATAGGAATCTACAAGAACCGGATGATCTGGACTGGCCTTAACAGCTGTTCGCATATAGTTTCTCAAATCCGCTTCATTATCCACAATTTCCATGGCTCGTCCACCAATCACATAGGAAGGACGTACCAATACTGGAAAGCCAATACGATGAGCGGATTGAATAGCACCTTCTTCATCCGTTGCGGTTTGCCCTTCAGGTTGAACAATATTAAGTTGCTTCAACGTTTGTTCAAATAGATCTCTATCTTCTGCTCGGTCTAAATCTTCTAATTGTGTCCCCAAAATACGAACCCCTGCTTGAGCGAGAGATTCTGCTAAATTAATAGCCGTTTGTCCTCCAAATTGAACGATTACTCCAATAGGACGTTCTAATTCAATGACATTCATCACATCTTCAAAGGTTAACGGTTCAAAATACAGTTTATCAGAGACAGAGAAGTCAGTAGAAACCGTTTCTGGATTTGAATTCATAATAATCGCTTCATAGCCCGCTGCTTGAATAGCTTTAACAGAATGAACGGTCGCATAGTCAAATTCTACTCCTTGTCCAATCCGGATTGGACCAGAACCTAGGACTAAAACAGAAGGTTTTTGAGACACCACAGACTCATTCTCTATCCCATAAGTGGAATAGAAGTAAGGCGTACTGGATTCAAATTCTGCTGCACACGTATCCACCATCTTATAGATAGGCGCTATGTGGTGTTTTTGGCGAATATCTCGAACTTCTTTTTCAGACATTTTCCATAGTTGAGCAATTTCCTTATCTGAAAATCCTCTCACTTTAGCTTCATGAAGGAGAGAGTCATCTAATACATGCTCTTCTAATTCTTTTTCTAGATGAACAATATTTCCTAATTTTTCTAAGAAGAAGGAATCGATTTGAGTTAATTCTGCTAATTTGTCGATAGACATACCTCTTCTTAAGGCTTCTCCTAAATAGAATAGACGATCATCTTGTGGATGTTTTAATTGTTCTTCTAACTCTTCTTGACTAACTTCTTCTGTATAATCTTTTTCAAGATGACAAGCTCCTACTTCTAAAGATCGACAAGCTTTTAATAAGCTTTCTTCAATATTTCGACCAATAGCCATAACTTCCCCGGTGGCTTTCATTTGTGTGCCTAAATGACGGTCCCCTTGAGCAAATTTATCAAACGGGAAGCGTGGAATCTTAGCCACCACATAATCCAAGGCAGGTTCAAACATCGCGTAAGAGGTTCCGGTAACTGGATTAATGACTTCATCCAAAGTGAGACCGACAGCAATCTTAGCCGCTAATTTTGCAATAGGGTAACCTGTAGCTTTAGAAGCAAGCGCTGAAGACCGTGAAACCCGTGGATTCACTTCAATGACGTAGTAGTTAAAGGAGTTTGGATCGAGAGCTAATTGAACATTACAGCCCCCTTCAATCTTCAAAGCACGTATAATTTGAAGACTTGCATCACGTAACAATTGATTTTCTTGATCAGATAGGGTTTGCGTTGGTGCAAACACAATAGAATCCCCTGTATGAATTCCCACTGGATCAAAATTTTCCATATTACATACAACCAAGGCGTTATCCGCTGAATCACGCATCACTTCATATTCGATTTCTTTATAGCCTGCAATCGAACGTTCAAGCAAACATTCTGTCACTGGGGAGAGCTTCAACCCATTAGAGGCAATTTCTCGAAGTTGATCCTCATTGTTACATAGGCCGCCTCCTGTACCACCTAGAGTAAAGGCTGGACGAACAATCAACGGATAGCCGATTTCTTTTGCGAAATCTAACGCTTCTTCTACTGTATGAATCGTTGTAGAATCTGGAATAGGTTGTCCCAATTCTTTCATCAAATTCTTAAATAATTCGCGGTCCTCTGCTTGATTAATGGCAGATAATTTAGTCCCTAATAATTCAACATTTAATTCCTCTAAAACTCCGGAACGTGAAAGTTCCATCGCCATATTTAATCCAGTTTGTCCACCTAAAGTTGGTAACAAAGCATCTGGCCGTTCTTTATGGAGAATACGGGTAACAAATTCTTGCGTAATAGGTTCAATATAAACTTGATCCGCAATTTCTTTATCCGTCATAATTGTAGCAGGGTTGGAATTCACCAAAATCACTTCATAGCCTTCTTCTTTTAAGGCAAGGCAGGCTTGTGTCCCTGCATAATCAAACTCTGCAGCCTGTCCAATCACAATTGGACCAGACCCAATCACCATAATTTTTTTAATATCTTTACGTTTCGGCATTTCTTTCCTCCTATTTTCTAACTCACAGATTAGATTTAAACAGTTATTTTTTTGCTTTTTCCATTAATTCAATAAAGTCGTCAAATAAATGGTTGGCATCATGTGGTCCAGGTGCAGCATCCGGATGGAATTGAACAGAAAAGGCAGGAAGCCATTTATGGCGAACTCCTTCGATGGTATGATCATTAATTTCTTCATGTGTAATTTCCAAACATTCAGGAAAATCTTCTCGACTAACTGCATACCCATGGTTTTGACTAGTAAAATCAATGGTATCCTTTGTAAATGAACGCACCGCATGATTAAATCCACGATGTCCAAAATTCATCTTGTATGTTTTGGCACCATTCGCCTTGCAAAATAGCTGATGACCCATACAAATTCCAAAAACAGGGAATTTTTCTTGAACTCTTCGAATCATATCGAGTGCACTTGGAACATCTTCCGGATTTCCTGGTCCATTAGAAAGCATGACGCCATCTGGTGCTAAGTCAATAATTTCTTGAGCGGTTGTGTCATAAGGAACTACTGTGACGTGGCAATTTCTAGCTGCTAATTCTCTCAAAATGGAATGTTTCAAACCAAAGTCAACCAACACCACTCGAAGACCAGATCCCGGTGCAGAATAGGCCGTCTTTGTCGATACTTGACGAACTCCATCTTTGGCTAAATCTATTTCTTGTGACTGCTTTGGAAAAGTTTTTACTACTTCTGGATCACTGGTTATAACAGCTTTTAGCGTACCATATTGACGAATCATTTTTGTTAAAGCCCGCGTATCAATTTCCGAAATTCCTGGAATTCCCTTAGCTCTTAGGAATTCATCAATTGTTAATTGACACCGCCAATTATTCGGACGTTTAGCCCATTCATAGACCACTACCCCTTTGCAAGTTGGATGAATGGATTCATAATCGTCACGATTGACCCCATAATTCCCGATAAGTGGATAAGTAAAAGTTAAAATTTGCCCATTATAGGATTGATCAGTAATGGATTCTTGATAGCCACTCATCCCTGTATTAAATACTAATTCACCAATCACCTCTCCACCTGCTCCGAAGGCCTGCCCTTCAAAAACTCGGCCATTTTCTAATACTAACCAACGCTTGTCCATTTTCATCTCTCCTTTGCACTCACCGTCGCGATTTTAGGAACATTTATTCCACAAAAAAAATCTCCTACACAAGGAGACTTTAGGACATAATCAATCGGATAGTCTAAAAACAGACCACCAGCTATTATTCACGTGACTCCTTGCCTGCCTCACGGGACAGTTTTAAAGGATTTATTTTAGACACTATACCATACAAAAGAAAACTTAGCTAGAGAAAATTTCTTTTTCTTATAAAATAACGCTAATTTATGACACTGCTTTCTAGAAATTGTTAAAATTTTTACGTAAAAAAGAAAAAGCACAAGGGAAATTCCTTGTACTTTTCAATGCATTATTTAATAAGCGATTAATACCAACCATTAGAGTTCCAGAAAGCAAGAGCGCCTTCCCAAGAACCATATCGACTTGTTACGTATTGATCTGCCACACGTTCTTGGTTAGCTGGAGAATAATCTCCTCCTAAATAACTTGCAGAAAGTTGGTAACGACCAATATACTGACCATTACGTGCATCATAAGAACCACCAGATTCACGTTGAGCAATAATTTCTTTAGCACTTGAAGATTGAACAGGTGCACTTGCTTGAGATGAAACTGTTGCTTGAGCTTGATAAGTACGTGTAGAAGCTTGATTTACAGTATAGGTTTGTACAGTACGTCCTTCTTGAGCGACTTTAACTTCTTCCACTTTACCTTCTTTATTCACTTTAAAGGTTAATTCAGTTCCTGGGAAAATAAGATCTACATTTTCAATTTTATTGATCTTAGCAAGATCTTCCATTTTTACATCAGCTGCTTCTGAAATAGCATTTAAAGTATCACCAGATTTAATAACGTAGAACTTCTCGTCATTTTCTTTGGTTTCAAAATCAGCTTTAATTTCTTCCACTGTACGAGCTTTCCACTCTTGGGCATGAGCTTGTGAGCTTTCACCTACTGTTAATAAAGTAAATGTAGATAAGACAACAGTTGTTCCAATTAATATCTTTTTTAAATTCATCGATATAAAAATCCTCTCTTTTTTAGTTGGCTAATTTCTTTCATCTTTTAATGAATAGATCTTTATAGCCTTTGTTTAGATCTGTTTCTTATTCGACAGGACCTTTCCCTGTCAACAGAAACTATCATAGCATGACCAAAACACAAAAAGAAGAGTATGGAGCCACTTGTTAATCGGCTTTAATTGCTTTGTCACCTTATCCTTGTTATTGAAACAGGTCTGTTGCATTGTAATATGTATGTAATAAAATTCTCTCTAAAATCGTTGGAAAATAAAAAAACCAAGCTTCACGCTTGGTTTAATACTGGGGTAGCTGGATTCGAACCAACGCATAACAGAGTCAAAGTCTGTTGCCTTACCGCTTGGCGATACCCCAACGAAAAATGGAGGGAAGAGGATTCGAACCTCTGAACCCGAAGGAACGGATTTACAGTCCGCTGCGTTTGGCCGCTTCGCTATCCCTCCAAATCAACACTTGATTATTATACACGATACGGTCTATTAAAATCAAGTCTTTTTTTATTTTTCCTTTCATGGCTTAAGTTTCTTTTAAAGTGCTCCAAATTCTCCATTTCCCTTGTTGGATACCTAATTCCCTTTAGAAACATGTGGTATACTGTAAAAGGTAATAAATGTGACTTTTAAGGAGGCTTTGCGATGGGGGTTACTTGGCTAAACATTTTCACATGGAAAAATTTATTTGACTTAATTGATATTTTAATCGTCTGGTTTATTATCTATCAATTATTAAAATTAATTCGAGGAACTAAAGCCATCAATATTTTTAACGGTATTCTAATTTTTCTACTTTTCAAAATGATCTCTACGATCTTTCAATTAGAAACTATCGATTGGATAATGAATAGCATTATTCAGTGGGCAGTGATTGGTGTCATTGTTATTTTTCAACCAGAAATTCGTAATGGGTTAGATCAGTTAGGCCAAAGTATCCGCGTTTCTAAATTACGAAATACACAAACCGATCCTATTGATCACATGATAGAAGAGATTGTTCATGCCTGTCAATATATGGCTAAGCGTCGTATCGGCGCATTAATTGTCTTAGAAACCACTCAAGAATTGAATGAATATGCCAATACCGGTATTTCCTTAGACGCTAAAATTAGCGAACAACTTCTTATTAATATTTTTATTCCGAATACCCCTCTTCATGATGGGGCCGTCATTATCCGCCATCTAAAAATTATCTCTGCAGCTTCATTTTTGCCCCTCTCTGAAAACCCAGATATTCCAAAAGAATTAGGGACTCGACACCGAGCAGCTGTTGGATTATCAGAAGTAACAGATGCTTTAGTCGTAGTAGTATCTGAAGAAACGGGAGATATTTCCATTACTTATCAAGGTAAAATTTTACGTTCTCTTTCCGCAGAAGATCTAAAGAAAAACTTGCATGAACACTTGATTGAAAATAATACTCAGCAGAGTATAGAAAATAATCATCTTTTAAAAAATTTATTTTCTAAAAGAAATGACGGTGATTTAAATGAATAAAATCTACGATAATAAACTAGTGGTTATCTTATTTTCTTTAGTGTTAGCCATCTTTTTATTTATTTTCGTCAAAGCAGAACGTTACAATAATAACCCCGTCTCTTTTTTCTCTAATATCAATGAGACAAAAATAGAAAATATTTCTGAAGTCCCTGTTTATGCTACAGGAGATGTGGATGATTACTATATTACAGGAATCCCTAAAACTGTTTCTGTAGAAATTAGCGGACCTAGCTCTCTGATTGATCAAACCTTACAAGCCAAAGAATTTAAAGTTGTAACTGAAAATTTAGCAAACTTAGGTGAAGGATCTCACTACATTCAATTGACTTTAGAGAATATTTCAAAAGAGCTTACTTATAAAATATCGCCTTCCAGTGTTAAAGTAGATATCGCAAAATTAGAAGTTAAATCGTATCCTGTCGAAATTAACTTTAATAACGATCAAATTGCTCCAGGTTATGAAATTCATAAAAGCCAAGTCAAACCCAACGAAGTGACTCTAACCGGTTCCAAAGAAAATCTCGATAAAGTTGCTCACGTCACCGTTGATGTTTCACTCCCTCAAAATATTTCTACTGATTTTCAAACAACCGCACCTATTATTGTAAAAGATATTCATGGAAATATCTTAAACCTCACTTCTAAACCTAATCAAGTTACGGTTTCTGTTACAATTGGCAAACATGGCTTGTTTAAACCAATTCATATTCAGATAGACAATAAGGAAGATGGATTTTCTTATGAATTTACCAACTTGTCCGCTCAACAAGCTAAACTCTTCGGCGATGAACAAGTCCTCTCTTCCGTTTCTTCCATTATTGGATCTATTGATTTACGAGGAATCACACAAACCAAGCATCTAGAAATTCCTCTAAAACTTCCAGAAGGTGCAGAGTCTATAGAACCCCAAGTGGTTGAAGCGACAGTTATTCCGCACCCTGGTACTGAATATTCGCAAGGAGACTCTAATTCTCCAAATGTTTCCTATACCTCACCACCCCAACATTAATTTGGCAAACTTTTTTAATCGTGGTAAGATATGAAAGCGTAAAATAGCGTTAATAAAAAAAGGAGAATATTATGTTAACATATTTTGGAACTGACGGCGTACGTGGAGAAGCTAATAAAATTTTAACCCCTGAACTCGCCTTTAAACTTGGCCGATATGGCGGCTATGTTCTTTTACAACATATAACAGATAACAATGAACACCCTCGAGTACTTGTAGCAAGAGATACAAGAATTTCTGGTCAATTACTCGAACACGCACTTATTTCAGGACTTTTATCGGTCGGTATCGAAGTTCTTCAATTAGGCGTCATTACAACTCCAGCTGTCGCTTATCTCACCCGTACAACAGGAGCGGTTGCAGGAGTCATGATCTCTGCTAGCCATAATCCTGCCGAAGATAACGGGATTAAGTTCTTTGGAAGCGATGGTTTCAAACTCTCCGACGCTCAAGAAGAAGAAATTGAATCTTATCTTAAACAAGAAAAAGATAATCTTCCTAGACCATCTGCAGAAGGTTTAGGAACTGTCAGTGAATACCCTGAAGGCGCAGCTAAATATTTAGAATTTTTACAATCTACTATTGCTGGAAATCTCTCCGGTTTAAATATCTGTGTAGATGCCGCTAACGGCGCTTCTGCTCCACTTGTTAATCGTTTGTTCGCTGACCTCGAATGCGATTTTACAACGATTGCCACTAATCCAGACGGCATTAATATTAATAAAGGCGTAGGTTCTACTCACCCAGAAAGACTTCAACAACTTGTTCTTGAAAAAAATGCGCAAGCTGGCGTAGCCTTTGATGGTGATGCTGATCGTTGCTTAGCTGTAGATGAAAAAGGAAGATTAATAGATGGCGATCATATTATGCATATTTGTGGGAAGTATCTCAACGATCATGGTAAATTAAAAAATAGTACAATCGTTGCTACTGTAATGTCTAATCTCGGTTTTCATAAAGCAATTAAAATAGCTGGAATGAAAGATATCACTACAAAAGTCGGTGACCGCTATGTCGTAGAAGCTATGCGTGAAGGAAACTACAACTTAGGTGGAGAGCAATCTGGTCATATTATCTTCATGGATCACAACACAACAGGCGACGGCTTATTAACAGCTATTCAACTGCTCTATGTCCTCAAGCAATCGGGCAAAACACTTAGCCAATTAGCAGACGAAATGACCACCTATCCTCAAAAATTAGTTAATGTCAGTGTCACAAGAGAAGGAAAAATTGAAGCAGCCAATCATCCAGAGATTCTTTCACTCACTAAAGAAGTTGAAAAAGAACTTGGCCAAGACGGACGTATTCTTGTACGTCCTAGTGGGACACAAAACCTTCTTCGCGTGATGGTCGAAGCTACGACAGATGATCTTGCCTTAAATTATGCTAACCGCATCGCAGATAAAGTCAAAGAACTTTACGGTATCGATAACTAAGTGTCCTCTTTCTAAGGAAAGTAACCATCTAGTATTCAAAAAAAGCTGATGTGACCCCCAAAAAGTCTAACTTTTTGGGGTCACATCATTTTCATAAAGATTATTCTTTTATCCCTCATGACAAGCTAAAATTCCAATAAATATCTCATAAAATCCTAATGTTATTGATCAGAATGTCCAACTATAAAATAAAAATAGTGTTGGGCTATTCTAAGATTGTCACCAACACTAATACAGTTAAAATATCATGTTTAAATTATAAAAGAAAATGATTATTATCTTTACTTTTAAAACTTTTCTTCCAAGAAAACGTATCTGGGACAGGATCAACTCCTCCCTTTGCGAGAGGATGACATCTTAAAATTCGAAATATCCCCATAAGTCCTCCCTTAAAAGCTCCATATTTTGCTAAAGATTGAAGCATGTAGTTCGAACACGTCGGAAAATATCTACAAGAAGGCGAAAACAAAGGAGAAATCCATTTTTGATAAAATAGAACACCTTTTATAAACACTTTATTCATTAAGCTTTAATAAAATCTTCTAATTGAGGAAGCAATAGCCCCTTAGCCACTTGATCACGTACTTCCTTTCCTTTTAATACTTCAATCAAAGTTAATGCAAAATACACAGCCGTTGCTGGGCCTTGAGACGTAATGACTTGATGCTCTCTATCCACAACAACAGGCTCATCTGAAATGTATTCTTTAAAACTCAATTTTTTCTCAAAACCTGGATAAATGGTTCCACGGATATGTTCAGAAATTTTTGCTTTCCCTAATACTAATGGAGAAGCACAAATACTTGCTAAATAGCGATCTGATTGAAACTGTTCTTTGAATAAATGAACAACTTCTTTATTTGCCATCAAAGCTTCTGTTCCGCCAACGCCACCTGGAGTAATAATCATTTCATAATCTTTGGCGTTCACATCTTGAATTAATTTATCAGCTAAAATAACAATATTGTGCGCCCCTACAGTTTGTAAGTTGCCTTCTGTAGCAACCATATCAATCGTGATATCTGCCCGTCTTAAATAATCAACAACTGTTAAGGCTTCTGTTTCTTCATAATGTTTACTTAATAAAATCATTACTTTCATATAATAATCCTCCTTTTCAATCCTTATTGTACGCGCTCTCTTCCTATTCGTAAAGGGAAGTCCTTTTCCCCAAAAACTCTTTAAAAGGAACCCAATTATTTTTTATTTTTAACCATTTTTCTTAAATGATCAATGTATTTTTCAGCTAATTCAGAGTTTTTTCGATATCGGGCTTGAATATAGCCTATTTCACTTACTTCACCATCTACGATTGGAATCGTACGTTCAAGTAAACTAAAAGGCGAGGTTACAATCCCAGATCCTAATAAATAAGCGTTTGTTTTAGCTAATAAATTAATCACTGTTGCTCGATCTGAGGCATAAATAACTTGTTCCCCTTCAAAATTGCCTTCTAAAGATTCCTCACTAAATTGTAAAGAAGAGCCCTTCGCTTGTTCAAATTTTATAATGGGATATTTTTTCAAATCTTCTAAATAAATTTCTTTTAAGTTAGCCAATGGGTGATTCTTTCCCAAAAAGGCATGCGGATAAAACAAGCCCAGCTTTTTAAAAACTAATTCATAATGATCCAAATGTTGTTCAATGACTCGACGATTTGAATCATTTAAATAAAGAATACCCAACTCACTATAAGAATGCCTCACATCATCAATAACTCGACTGGTTGAGGTTTCTAAAAATCGAAAATTCCAGTCTTTTCGACCAGACTCTTCATCCACCAATCGAGCAAATGCTTCTGCAGCAAAATCATAATGTTGCCCAGATATCGAAAACATATGGCGATCATTATCCCCTAAATAGCGTTGCTCTAAAGTTTTTACTTGAGATAGGATATCTTCTGCATAAGTTAAAAACTCACTGCCCTCTTCTGTAATAAATATCCCACGTTTTGTCCGTTCAAAAATTTGAATTTGATATTCTTCTTCTAATTCTTTAATCGCAGTCGACAAAGACGACTGGGCCATGTATAAACGACGACTCGCCGCACGAAAAGATCCTGAATTAGCCACAACAATTGCATACTTAAGTTTTTGAAAATTCATTTTCCCACTCCATCATTCACCATTAATGATTTAAACAATAAAAACATAACATTAGTAAAACCTATTAAAATTTATTTTACACATTTATTGAATAATAACAACAAAAATAACAGCAAAAATATTAAGTTAAATGATGAAAATACTTTTTTTGAATTTTTCAATATTGCAAAAAAAGCGCCAATTAAAATTGACGCTTTTAAACAAAAGCTACAGATGGGACTTGAACCCACGACCTCCGCCTTACCAAGGCGACGCTCTACCAGCTGAGCTACTGCAGCATAAATAAAAAACTCCGCAAGTAGGACTCGAACCTACGACATCTTGATTAACAGTCAAGCGCTACTACCAACTGAGCTATTGCGGAATAAAAAGAATTGCACGGCAACGTCCTAGTCTCACAGGGGGAAACCCCCAACTACATTCGGCGCTAAGAAGCTTAACTTCTGTGTTCGGTATGGGAACAGGTGTATCCTTCTTGCCATCGTCACCGCACAATATGAGCCTTATTCGCTCAAAACTGAATCTATAGTTTCTTCCTTTTTGTCATACAACTTTTCCTTTGGATAAGTCCTCGACCGATTAGTATTCGTCCGCTTCACCTATTACTAGGCTTCCACTCCGAACCTATCTACCTGATCGTCTTTCAGGGGTCTTACTCTCTTATTGAGATGGGAAATCTCATCTCGAGGGGGGCTTCACGCTTAGATGCTTTCAGCGCTTATCCCGTCCACACATAGCTACCCAGCTGTGCTCCTGGTGGAACAACTGGTACACCAGCGGTGTGTCCATCCCGGTCCTCTCGTACTAAGGATAGCTCCTCTCAAATTTCCAACGCCCGCGACGGATAGGGACCGAACTGTCTCACGACGTTCTGAACCCAGCTCGCGTACCGCTTTAATGGGCGAACAGCCCAACCCTTGGGACCGACTTCAGCCCCAGGATGCGATGAGCCGACATCGAGGTGCCAAACCTCCCCGTCGATGTGAACTCTTGGGGGAGATAAGCCTGTTATCCCCAGGGTAGCTTTTATCCGTTGAGCGATGGCCCTTCCATGCGGAACCACCGGATCACTAAGCCCGACTTTCGTCCCTGCTCGACTTGTAGGTCTCGCAGTCAAGCTCCCTTCTGCCTTTACACTCTTCGAATGATTTCCAACCATTCTGAGGGAACCTTTGGGCGCCTCCGTTACTCTTTAGGAGGCGACCGCCCCAGTCAAACTGCCCGACTGACACTGTCTCCCGACCAGATTATGGTCGCGGGTTAGAATGGTCATGTCACAAGGGTAGTATCCCACGGGTGCCTCCTTCGAAACTAGCGTCCCGATCTCTTCGGCTCCTACCTATCCTGTACATGTCACACAAACATTCAATATCAACCTACAGTAAAGCTCCATGGGGTCTTTCCGTCCTGTCGCGGGTAACCAGCATCTTCACTGGTACTACAATTTCACCGAGCCTCTCGTTGAGACAGTGCCCAAATCGTTACGCCTTTCGTGCGGGTCAGAACTTACCTGACAAGGAATTTCGCTACCTTAGGACCGTTATAGTTACGGCCGCCGTTTACTGGGGCTTCAATTCAGAGCTTCGCTCGAAAGCTTACCCTTCCTCTTAACCTTCCAGCACCGGGCAGGCGTCAGCCTCTATACGTCATCTTCCGATTTGGCAGAGACCTATGTTTTTGATAAACAGTCGCTTGGGCCTATTCACTGCGGCTGACCTTGCGGTCAGCACCCCTTCTCCCGAAGTTACGGGGTCATTTTGCCGAGTTCCTTAACGAGAGTTCGCTCGCTCACCTTAGTGTTCTCCACTCGACTACCTGTGTCGGTTTGCGGTACGGGTTGCTTTATTCTCACTAGAAACTTTTCTTGACAGTGTGACATCGGCTGCTTCGATACTTGATTTCTCTCCCCGTCACAGCTTGTGTACTCTGTGGCAAGCCTTTCACTCACCATCACACTTACTGCTTGGACGCGTCTTTCCATCTCCGCGCTCAGCTTAGCCTCCTGTGTCCTTCCTTCGCTCAAACAAATAAAACAAGTACAGGAATCTCAACCTGTTGTCCATCGCCTATCCCTTTCGGTCTCGGCTTAGGTCCCGACTTACCCTGGGAGGACGAGCCTTCCCCAGGAAACCTTAGTCATTCGGTGGACGGGATTCTCACCCGTCTTTCGCTACTCATACCGGCATTCTCACTTCTATACGCTCCACTGGTCCTCACGATCCAGCTTCTCTGCCTATAGAACGCTCTCCTACCATCCTCACGGATCCACAGCTTCGGTGTTCAGTTTAGCCCCGGTACATTTTCGGCGCAGGGTCACTCGACTAGTGAGCTATTACGCACTCTTTAAATGATGGCTGCTTCTAAGCCAACATCCTAGTTGTCTGTGCAACCCCACATCCTTTTCCACTTAACTGATACTTTGGGACCTTAGCTGGTGGTCTGGGCTCTTTCCCTTTCGACGACGGATCTTATCACTCGCCGTCTGACTCCTGGACTAAAACTTTTTGGCATTCGGAGTTTATCAGATGTCAGTAATCCTAGATGGACCCCTCGATCAAACAGTGCTCTACCTCCAATAGTCATCATCCAAGGCTAGCCCTAAAGCTATTTCGGAGAGAACCAGCTATCTCCAAGTTCGATTGGAATTTCACCGCTACCCACACGTCATCCCCGCCTTTTTCAACAGACGTGGGTTCGGGCCTCCAGCGTGTTTTACCACACCTTCACCCTGCACATGGGTAGATCACTTGGTTTCGGGTCGACGACAACAAACTTGACGCCCTATTCAGACTCGCTTTCGCTAAGGCTCCGCTTCTTCCGCTTAACCTTGCTTGCTATCGTCACTCGCCGGTCCGTTCTACAAAAAGTACGCCATCACCCTTTAACGGGCTTTGACTGCTTGTAGGCATACGGTTTCAGGTACTCTTTCACTCCCCTCCCGGGGTGCTTTTCACCTTTCCCTCACGGTACTGGTTCACTATCGGTCACTAGGTAGTATTTAGGCTTACCGGATGGTCCCGGTGGATTCCGACGGAATTTCACGTGTACCGCCGTACTCAGGATACTGACAGGCTGCCGCGATCTTTCGCCTACAGGATTTTCACCTTCTTCGATTGATTTTCCCAAATCATTCGGCTAGATCTTGTCATACCTTCCTTCAGTCCTACAACCCCAAAGTGCAAGCACTTTGGTTTGGCCTCTTTCCCGTTCGCTCGCCGCTACTTAGGAAATCGATTTTTCTTTCTTTTCCTATGGCTACTGAGATGTTTCAGTTCACCACGTCTACCACATCATAAGCTATGTATTCACTTACTTGCCATTGTCGATTAAAACAATGAGGTTCCCCCATTCGGAAATCTCCGGATCAAAGCTTACTTACAGCTCCCCGAAGCATATCGGTGTTCGTCCCGTCCTTCATCGGCTCCTAGTGCCAAGGCATTCACCGTACGCCCTTATTCACTTAACCACTGGTTAAGTTGTATGATTGCGAAAAGTTTTTTAAAACTCTTTTTCGGTTTTTACGCTTGGTAAAAATTGGTTTGTTTCCTTATTATCTCCTGGTAGAAATAATAAGGTGGAATTTACTATAGTATTCAGTTTTCAAAGAACAAGTTGCAAGGTTTCCCTTGCTATGGAGAATAGCGGGATCGAACCGCTGACCTCCTGCTTGCAAAGCAGGCGCTCTCCCAGCTGAGCTAATCCCCCAAAAAGAATAACTTTTATTCTTCTAATGGGCCTGAATGGACTCGAACCATCGACCTCACCCTTATCAGGGGTGCGCTCTAACCAACTGAGCTACAGGCCCGGTGATCCATTACATGTGTTTGATAGGCCTCTCAAAACTAAACAAAGAAAACGTAATGTGTATTCCATAATATCCTTAGAAAGGAGGTGATCCAGCCGCAGGTTCTCCTACGGCTACCTTGTTACGACTTCACCCCAATCACTTGTCCCACCTTCGGCGGCTGGCTCCAAAAGGTTACCTCACCGACTTCGGGTGTTACAAACTCTCGTGGTGTGACGGGCGGTGTGTACAAGACCCGGGAACGTATTCACCGCGGCGTGCTGATCCGCGATTACTAGCGATTCCGGCTTCATGTAGTCGAGTTGCAGACTACAATCCGAACTGAGAATGGCTTTAAGGGATTCGCTGACTCTCGCGAGCTCGCTGCCCGTTGTACCATCCATTGTAGCACGTGTGTAGCCCAAGTCATAAGGGGCATGATGATTTGACGTCATCCCCGCCTTCCTCCGGTTTGTCACCGGCAGTCTTGCTAGAGTGCCCAACTCAATGCTGGCAACTAACAATAGGGGTTGCGCTCGTTGCGGGACTTAACCCAACATCTCACGACACGAGCTGACGACAACCATGCACCACCTGTCACTTTGTCCCCGAAGGGAAAACTCTATCTCCAGAGTGGTCAAAGGATGTCAAGACTTGGTAAGGTTCTTCGCGTTGCTTCGAATTAAACCACATGCTCCACCGCTTGTGCGGGTCCCCGTCAATTCCTTTGAGTTTCAACCTTGCGGTCGTACTCCCCAGGCGGAGCGCTTAATGCGTTAGCTGCGGCACTGAAGGGTGGAAACCCTCCAACACCTAGCGCTCATCGTTTACGGCGTGGACTACCAGGGTATCTAATCCTGTTTGCTACCCACGCTTTCGGGCCTCAGCGTCAGTGACAGACCAGAAAGTCGCTTTCGCCACTGGTGTTCTTCCATATATCTACGCATTCCACCGCTACACATGGAGTTCCACTTTCCTCTTCTGTACTCAAGCTTCCCAGTTTCCAATGCACTTCCACGGTTAAGCCGTGGGCTTTCACATCAGACTTAAGAAGCAGCCTGCGCCCCCTTTACGCCCAATAAATCCGGACAACGCTTGCCACCTACGTATTACCGCGGCTGCTGGCACGTAGTTAGCCGTGGCTTTCTGGTAAGATACCGTCAAGACTGTAGCAGTTACTCTACAATTTGTTCTTCTCTTACAACAGAGTTTTACGATCCGAAAACCTTCTTCACTCACGCGGCGTTGCTCCGTCAGACTTGCGTCCATTGCGGAAGATTCCCTACTGCTGCCTCCCGTAGGAGTTTGGGCCGTGTCTCAGTCCCAATGTGGCCGATTACCCTCTCAGGTCGGCTATGCATCATCACCTTGGTGAGCCGTTACCTCGCCAACTAGTTAATGCACCGCAAGGCCATCGATAAGTGATAGCAGAGCCATCTTTCTAAGTTTGTTCATGCGAACAAACTTCCTATGCGGTATTAGCACCCGTTTCCGGATGTTGTCCCCCGCTTATCGGTAGGTTCCTTACGTGTTACTCACCCGTCCGCCGCTAACTTTGAAAGTGCAAGCACTTTCTCTGTTCGCTCGACTTGCATGTATTAGGCACGCCGCCAGCGTTCGTCCTGAGCCAGGATCAAACTCTCATGAAAGAATTCATGAACTGTTCTTAGCTCATTTTGCTGACTTGTTTGAGTCTAGTCTAGACTTATTGCTTGAATTGTTGGTTTAGTTATTTCTAACTATCCCTACACATTTGGTTCGTCTTCTTTGTTCAGTTTTCAAAGGTCTATCTTTCAGTCGCTTATTTCCGCAACTATTTAATAATAACACATGCACTTCATAATGTCAATATGTTTTTATTATTCCATATTTGTTGTTCCTTGCTGTTCTCTATCAGAAACAACTTTGTTAGTATAGTTCATTTTTCAAAATTTGTCAACTCTTTTTAAAAATATAATTTAATATTCTCAATTTTTATAGCATCACTTCATAGACCTATAGAACTAGTTAAGTCTTATATAGCTTTTAAGCATTTAATTTTCTAAATAGTGTGTACACAATCGCTGATATTCTTTGTGAACAGCTTCAAAAGATTTATTATCTATCCATGTTGCCATCATTATCCCATATTGCATAAGTTGTTTAGCGATAGGCGCTGTCTTTGTTGCTTGCCAATATGCTATTATCGTCTGTTTTGTTTGATCCAAAGAACAATTAAAGCGTATAAAAAGGCTATGAACAACCACATTCATCATTTCTTCTTCAAGAAAAACAATATTTTTGATTTGGCATTTTTTAAATAAGAAACCTAGCCCAAGACCTATTAATAACACGTCTTCTTTAACTTTTAAGGGAGTTTTCCTAGTTCCCATTAAAACATTATAGAAATGAAACAATTGTCTATTGAGTTCATTTAAAGTCCGCAATTCCTCATCCGACCAATGAAAGCAAAACTTCTTTTTTTCCCTTGCTTTCTGAAAATCTTCTATAAAAAGTGAAAAATGAGATTGAAAAGCGTAATCTTTGAATGGCAAGCCCTGAATGGATTTTGCTGGTTTCACATATTCATAAGTATCATTATAAGCAAAATGCTGTGAGTATCCTTGTTCTGTGAATTGAAAATCAGCACCTACCGGATAATAATAGATAAACGCTATTGCTGGTTGAATTGTAAGAACTGTCTCATAGGGAAGAAATACCGTTGAAGATTGTCGTAAAGATTCAGTAGTATCCTCTGTACTTAAAAGACGCCAACCACTGTCTTTAGGTATTGAAGGAGTTTCTCTCCAAGCCCATAAAAGTTTAGCTTCTTTATTGTAGAGTTTCTTTGACATTAAAATCAAATTACCATCTGGTAACCATTGCTGCACATCATTTTCCTCCTTCTTTGTCTTATTTCCTACATTATTATACAAAATTCTCTATTATTTAACATCCATTCACATTAATTGTTTTTAGTCCAAATAAGGCTTATACTTGATTAAATATTAATAAATAAGGAGGAAACCCTATGAAGCAATTTATTGACGCACTTTATGAACAACTAGATAAAAAGAAAGAGCGCATAATAAAAATCCGTGAAGAACTTCATGCACACGCAGAAGAATCTTTCAAAGAACAATGGACTGCTCAATATATTCTAGATTTTTATAAAGACCTAGATTGTGAAGTAAAATCTTCAGTTGGAAATGGTTACGGAATTGTTGTAACCATTGATTCTCTAAAACCTGGAAAAACCTTGGCTTTACGCGCTGATTTTGATGCTTTACCTATAAAAGAAGAAACGAATCTTCCTTTTGCTTCAAAAACAGATGCCATGCACGCTTGCGGACATGATGGGCATACCGCTTATCTCCTTGTTTTAGCAGAAACCCTTATCGAATTAAAAGATCAGTTTTCTGGGAAAATTATCATTCTTCACCAAAACGCTGAAGAAGCTTCTCCAGGAGGCGCCAAATCAATGATCGAAGCGGGCTGTTTGGAAGGTGTCGATAACGTTATCGGCATGCATTTTATGAGTAATATACCAGTGGGGACCATCAATTATCACATTGGCAACGCACAAACAGGACGAGATAACTTCCACTTAACAATCCACGGACAAGGAGGGCACGCTTCTTCTCCTCACTCGGCTAATGACGCCATTGTCGCCGCATCTTATTTCGTAATGTCTGTACAAACTATTATTAGTCGACGGCTAAATCCTTTTGATGTTGGATCTATTACTATAGGCAATTTTAACGGAGTAGGGGCAAATAATGCTATCAATGGTAAAGTGGTCTTAGGTGGAGACGTTCGATCTATTGCACCTGAAACCAGTCAAAAAATAGAAGAAGAAATTCGAAATAAAGTAAAAGGAATAGAAGCAACTTTTGGTGTAACCTGTGATTTAGATTATATTCATGATTACCCTGTTCTTTATAATGATCCTGATATCACCGAATTTGCTATTCGTGCCATTCAATCGCATCCATTTGATGAACTTAAGGGTATTCATGCCGTATCTCCTCAACCACCTTCTGAAGATTTTGCTTATTATGCCCAAAAAGTTCCAAGTACTTTCTTATGGATTGGCTGCCAATCTGAAGATCAAGAAAAACATCCTGCTTTCCCTCACCATCATCCAAAATTCTATATGGATGAAGGCGCCTTAATTGTAGCCGCTAAGGGAATGGCTGCTATTGTAGCCACTTATTTAGAAGAAAATAATATCAAATAACCTGAAATTTAAATAAAAAGGCAAAGATACAGTAAGTGTAATAAAGGCTCCTAAGAACTCATTTTCAAAGAACCTTATCTTACAAATATCTTTGCTTTTTCTATTAATTAATAGCGCACTTTTTAAATTTCATTCCATAAAAAATGGTGTTAGCAACCTAAGGATGGTTCTCAACACCATTTTTAATTCACTATTTATGATTTTCTAAAGAGGCTTTTACAAATCCCTTGAAAATAGGATGTGGATGATTTGGGCGTGAAAGAAATTCTGGATGGAATTGACTTGCAATAAAGAATGGATGATCTTTCAACTCTACAATTTCAACCAATCTTTCATCTGGAGAAGTTCCAGAGAAAACTAATCCTTTTTCTCCCAAGCTTTCACGGAAAGCATTATTAAATTCATAACGATGACGATGACGTTCTGAAATTTCTTCTACTCGATAAAGACTTTCGGCTAACGTCCCCTTTTTTAGAACACATGGATAAGCTCCCAAACGTTGAGTCCCCCCCATTTCTTCAATAGATTCTTGATCAGCCATCAAAGAGATAATTGGAGCTTGTGTTTCAGGATCTATTTCTGTTGAATTAGCATCTGTATATCCACAAACATCACGAGCAAATTCGATACTTGCTAATTGCATACCTAAACAAATTCCCATAAAAGGAACTTTGTTTTCACGCGCATAACGGATAGCTTGAATTTTCCCTTCGATCCCCCGCGAACCAAATCCTCCCGGGACTAAAATACCATCAGCATCTCCTAAACGTTGACTTACATTTTCAGCGGTAATCTCTTCTGCTGGCACCCAATCCAAATCAATTTCTGAATCATAGTCATATCCCGCATGTTTTAAAGCTTCTGCTACTGAGAGATAAGCGTCTTGTAAAGAAACATATTTTCCAACTAAAGCAATTTTCACTTTATTTTTTAATTTTAGAACACGTTTAGAAAGATCAGACCAAAATTCCATATTAGCTTGCCCAAGACCATTCAATTCAAGAGCCTCGCATACTTTATCATCAAATCCTTGTGCTTGTAAAGCGAGCGGTAAGGAATAAATGGTATCTACATCTCTATTTTCAATAATATTTTCAGGTTTTACATCACAGAAAGTAGATATTTTTTCTCTCATTCCTTCAGGCATAGGTTTTTCTGTTCGTACCACTAAAATATCTGGCTGAATACCTAAAGAACGCAATTCTTTAACAGAATGTTGTGTAGGTTTAGTCTTTAATTCACCAGCCGCATGTAAATAAGGAAGAAGTGTTGTATGAATATAACAAATATTTTCTGTCCCTACTGCTTTACGCCATTGACGAATAGCTTCAATGAAAGGTTGAGATTCGATATCTCCAACAGTTCCTCCAATTTCAGTAATAACAACATCCGCATCTGTTGATTCACCTGCACGAAGAATCTTTTCTTTAATAGCATTTGTGATATGAGGTATAACCTGAACAGTTGCTCCTAAATAATCTCCTCTACGTTCTTTAGCAATAACTTCGGAATAAATTTTTCCTGTGGTAACGTTCGAGAATTTATTCAACTTCACATCAACAAAACGTTCATAATGACCTAAATCTAAGTCCGTTTCTGTACCATCATCTAATACATACACTTCTCCATGTTGGTAAGGAGACATAGTCCCTGGATCGACATTAATATAAGGATCAAATTTTTGCATAGTAACTGTCAATCCTTTATTTTTAAGTAACCGGCCTAAAGAAGAAGCAACTAAGCCCTTACCGATTGACGAAACTACGCCACCTGTCACAAAAATATATTTGGTGTTTTTACTCATTCTCTAACCTAACCTTTCCAGAATTTTATTTATTAGTTTTTATCTAAGTAACCTTACAATTAAAAAACTCCCATTCTTTCAAAAAGAACAGGAGCCGTTTCTATTACTTGATCACTTAAGGTGCCCAAAAATTATACTAGCGCAAAGTTACAAAAGGGTCAAGTAAAAGTTACTCATCCTTTTATTTCTCTTATTTTAGTCTATATACTAAACCTATGAATTTTTATGCTTTCGATTTCTTCGAATAAACTTAGGCATTTTCTGATTAAAAATAATTTGAACAGTCGTATCGCAGGTAAATACGGCCAAAGCAATAGCTAAAGCAATAAATAAAGTCGTTGATAGTTCAGATAATCCTCTGGGAGTATTTCCTTGAAACAAATAGAAGGCCGTTCGATACATTCCTCCTCCAGGAACTAAAGTAAAAAATCCAGGAATAAAAAAGACTGTCACGGGTTCTTTAAATAATCGAGCAAACCCATGCGATAAACTTGCAATTAATAATCCCGCAATATAAGTGGATAAAATAATTGACCAATGAAAAAAATCTAAACAAAATAAATAAAGTCCCCATCCTGCCGTATCAATAATTGCTGTTTTTAAAATCATTTTTCGAGGCTCTTCTACAGAAATAGAACAAGAAATTCCTACAAAATAAGCGGCTAATAATTGAATTAAATAATACTTCATTAAATTATTCCTTTCAAAATAGCTAATCCTACAACTGATCCAATCGCAATCATCAAAGCTTCAAAAAAAGCTTCCAGAGCTCGTGAACTTCCTGCAATATAATCTTCTCTAAAAATATCTCGCAAAGAATTTGTTATCGCTGTTCCTGGTACCATCGGCATCAAAGTAGAGACAATAACTACAGATACTTTCATTTGAGGATAAAGAAACAACAATAACATATAAGCAACCACTGTAATCACTAAAGATTGAACGAGATTAGATAAAGCTTTATTAACATAGTATTTATTCATTAATATAGCAATTAATGAAAGTATCACTCCATCAATACCAGAAGCAATAAATTCTTGTATTCCCCCACCAAACATCACAGAAAAAGAAAGTGCTAAACCTATAATGCTCAAAGAAAACAAAAACGTTGAATACTGATTGGGTTGCTGACGAATTACCACTAAACGTTTATATGCTTCCTCTATAGTTATTTTTCTATTAATGAGTAACCGAGATACCGCATTCACTTGAGAAATTTTATTTAAATTATTAGAACGTGAGGTAATCCTTTTAATCCCTGCATATCCACCATTACTATATTTAAGATCATCTAGAATAGCATAAATAGACGTCGAAAAAGAAACAGCCACTGCATATGACGCTTTAGAATACGTTAAAATATGATTCATTGTATCTTCTACACGGTAAGATTCTGCATTAGATTCACACATAATTTGACCTGCTAGTAAGGCCGTTTCTAAAATTTTCTTTTGAATAATTTGAATATTTTCTTTTTTCACTTTTTCTATATGTTGAACTTCAACTGTTGATTCTTTAGTTATCACTATTGACCTCCTTAACCAGAGTATAATTTATTATAAATAAAGTATAAAAATGAAACTTTTCATTCTTTCTTATCAAACTCCTGTTACTTGAAAGAGCAGTTAAGCGTATAATGAAGGAAATGTTTTGTAAGGAGAAGATAATCATGCCACCTAAAAAATTGCTAATTACTGAAAATATTGTATATTCTTGGCTTTTAACAACTTCAGGAGGTTGTCAAACCGCTTATTCTTACATTAATCATAACGGGGTTTTTGCTGGCTTTCAATCAGGAAATATTATTAAATTAGGCATTCACATTGGAACTGGAAATTTTCATAATATACTTCTCTTTATTGTTTCTATCCTATCCTTTTTATTAGGAACCGCCTTTGCTCGTATTTTGCATTATCGGTTTTATGATGATGAAAATCATTTTAAGCGCCACTATTTCGTGATGGTGTATTCTATGTTCTTAATGGCCTTATCTGCAATAGCCACCCAATATATTAACGATCTTCTAGCAGTTTGCCTTTTAACATTAGCCACGGCCTCTCAATTTGAAGAGTTTCGATCTGTAAAAGGAACTCCCTACACACCTATGATGATGACAGGAAACCTTCGAAAATTAACAGAAAACTTATTTGACTATTTATTCTATCCAAATGATGAAGTTAAACAATTAGCTAAAAGTAATGTTATCTATATTTCAACTATTCTAGTCTGTTATATTACCGGCACCATTTTTGTCAGTTTTCTACAACAATTTTTGGGATTAGCCACCATTATTATTCCTATTTCTTTAACAGGAACCGCTCTTTTCTGGTTAATGATACATGCTCACCAATTATCGTAATCCTAACTTATTTGGAGAATTTTGAAAGTTCACCGTCTTGAATAGGACCTTGAGAACCAACACTCTTTCCTGTTGAATAGTTTATCTTTACTCCTGGCTGCCGATTAGGGATAAAAATATGAAATTGTAATTCTCCACCATCTTCTATAGATAAAGCTTCCATATAAATCCCACTGGCTAACTGATTGTTCCCTTCAAATACCGGAGTTACTCGATATCTAACATGGTTGCCTGTACTTTTCATATAATGTACAACATAATTTTCAAAGGGAAGCATTCCTTCTGTATTAAACCATCTAGTCCCTGTCATAAGATTTTTATTATTCGCATTCTCTCCAGTCAACTGATAGCCAATCAAATGTGAGCGATTATAAAGCCATCCCCCTTTAACATTAACATATCTTATCTGTTGCCAACCAGTCGGAGTAATGCTATCTATAGCTTCTCGATCATCAGTTGGCATTAATTCTACCCCTAGAATACCTTCAGCTCCTGTTACTCTTTGTAAATAATCTAACTCTCCATAATTGGCGTAAGCCTGTTCAAATTTTAAATTCTCTTCTGTAAATAAAGGAACATTTTCATTTACTACAACAAATCGTTTATTCTTAGGTACTTTAGGAGGAGTAGTGATTTTATTTTTCTTCACTTGAGAAATTAAATTTTGAGCTTCTTCTGATTTCCACTTTATCCCAGCTTTTCCGGCTATCGGATTACTTTGTTGCCACTTTCCACTTGAGACTTTCTGTTTTCTCTTTTTTTCTTGAGAAGTCTTCACTTCTTCTGGTTGAGAAGTAGATTTTTCGAGCTGAATTGCCGTTACAACAATTAGACCTATTATTCCTACTAAAAGTATTTTTTGAATCTTTTTAGTCCATCTTTTAGGCGTATATTTAGGAATTCCATAAATTACAAAAGCGATAGCTAATACCACGCATAGAGCTAAAATAATTGTTGCCATTTCATCAATCCTTCCCCTGTAATTACAAGAATAACGAATAAATGCTTTCATTTCAACGTATGAGTTTTTTCATATTGTTTCACATCATATTTATTTTTAATAAGAATAGGATTGACTTTCGCCGGAGTGTTTTCTATAATATATTCAATTTAAGAAACCTGTCAAAGAAGCAAAGAGTAGTAACTTAAGTTTGAATAGTGAGAAACGTTAGTGGAAAGTTTCCAAATATCTGTTACGAACCGCATTGCTTGGACCGCTTACTGAAAGAAGTAGGTAAGTGCGCTAGTCACGTTATCCCATCAAGTCGTCTTTTTAGCGCGCGTAAAAAGATGAATAGAGTGGTACCGTGGACAAGTCCGCCTCTTAATAAGAGGGGGACTTTTTTATTAGCAGATTTCTTTAATATTTAATGTTAATTACCATTAAATGAGGTGAAGATTATGAAAGAAAATGTAAAGAAAGTATTACTAGCTTATTCTGGAGGATTAGATACCTCTGTTACTATCGCTTGGTTAAAAGAAAATTATAACAACTGTGAAGTTATCGGCATGACTGCCAATATTGGGCAAATTGAAGACTTCGATTTTATTCATAAAAAAGCTCTCAATTGTGGGGCTTCTAAACTCTATGTTGAAGATCTTCGTGAAGAATTCATTACCGACTTTATATATCCTTCTTTACGAGCAGGTGCTAAATATGAAGGAAGTTATTTACTTGGAACAGCTTTTGCTCGTCCTCTAATAGCTAAAAAAATGGTAGAAATCGCTCATAAAGAAGGCTGTGATGCTATCGCTCACGGATGTACCGGTAAAGGAAACGACCAAGTTCGTTTTGAATTAGGAATTCGTGAATTTGATCCATCTATAACTATTATTGCACCATGGAGAGAATGGGATATTTTATCTAGAGATCAAGAATTCGATTATGCAGAAGCTCATAATATTCCTCTTCCAATTACACGTGAAACTAACTATTCTAAAGACGAAAATCTTTGGCATCTTTCTCATGAAGGGTTAGATTTAGAAAATCCTTCTAATCAACCAAAATATGAAGAAATTCTTGAATTAGGTGTTTCTCCAAAACAAGCACCCGATAAATCTAAAAAAGTAACCATTCGTTTTGAAAAAGGAAATCCTGTAGCTATTGACGGCGAGGAATTATCTCCGATTGATATCATTGCTAAATTAAACAAATTAGGCGGAGAAAATGGTATTGGAATTCTTGATCTTGTCGAAAACCGACTCATTGGTATGAAATCACGTGGCGTTTATGAAACCCCTGGTGGAACAATTCTTTATCACGCCCATGAAAAACTTGAGCAACTGACTCTCGATCGCGATACACAACACTACAAACAAAATCTTGCGCTTAAATACGGCGATTTAGTTTATAACGGTCTTTGGTTCTCTCCTCTTCGTCAAGCTATGCAAGCTTTCGTGGATTATACACAAAAAACTGTTACCGGTGAAGTTACACTTGAACTTTATAAAGGAAATATTATTGATGCAGGTATTACAAGTCCATTCTCTCTATATAATGAAGAATTGGCTACTTTTGACGAAGACAACATCTACAATCAAAATGACGCTGAAGGCTTTATTAACCTCTTTGGTCTTCCACAAACTGCCCGTGTCTTAGCTAAGCATAAAAATAAATAAAATTCTTCATTATTAGCTTCTCGATTGATATAACGTGCAAATAATTAAAAAGAGAATTGCTTGTGATAGGTAAAAAAGAGATGACTAAAGCATCTCGAATGACGTGAATTTTATCTTATATTATTGTAAAAGTTTATACTTTTAACTAATAGTGCTAGTCAATTTCAAGATTGGTAGCACTATTTTTGTTATATGAAAACATAAAATTTTTCTTAAAGAGTATTTTATCTTTCTCTCTATATTACTTGCCATAAACTTTTAAGCAACAAAAAATAAGTAGAAAATAAAAAGCAGTTAATAATAACTGCTTTTTATCTTCTCCTATCACCATCAACGTTGATAGCTTCAAAACACTGAATTGAAATTACTTATTAGTTTAAAGCTTGATTCATCAACGTCTTAGCCTAATCGAGAAGTATAAACATTAAGATGGACCCTCAGGGGCTCGAACCCTGGACCCACGGATTAAGAGTCCGTTGCTCTACCAACTGAGCTAAGGATCCCTAACACTACTTCTACATGTTACACCCTTTTTCTATAAATTGCAAGCTTTTTATATAAAATATCTAATTTCTTTACAACTTTTTTCTTCAAATACTATCGTCGATTATTCTTCTTCTCTGAAAGTAACCGAAGAGAACTTATTATATTCTTTAGTAAAGATCAATTTTACAGTGCCTCTTGCCCCTGATCTATTTTTTTCGATGATAATTTCAATAATATTATTATCTTCTTTTTCCTTCTCTTCTTCCCCGTCTTCACGTTCATAATAATCTTCACGATATAAGAAAGCTACAATATCAGCATCTTGTTCAATCGAACCAGATTCTCGAATATCACTTAAAACCGGTCGTTTATCCTGCCTTTGTTCTACACCCCGAGATAATTGAGACAAAGCAATCACAGGAACATGGAGTTCTTTAGCTAACTTCTTTAGTTGCCGTGAAATATCAGAAACCTCTTGTTGACGATTCTCATTTCGTCGACCGCCTTCAATAAGTTGCAAATAATCAATAACAATAAGGTCTAAATGATTTCCTTTATCTTGATATAACCGTCTTGCTTTTGCACGAATTTCTGCCATCCGATTTCCAGGTGTATCATCAATATAGATTTCTGAAGAACCTAAAGCACCCATAGCCACCATAAGCGATGACCATTCATAATCTAATAATTGTCCTGTTCTCAATCTGCCTGCATCAATATTACCTTCTGCGCAAAGCATACGATTAACAAGAGATTCAGCTCCCATTTCCAAACTAAACAAAGCAACAACCGCATTTTGCTTTGTAGCAACATTTTGTGCAATATTTAATGCAAAGGCTGTCTTACCAACGCCCGGTCGAGCAGCAATGATAATTAATTCATCGGGATGTAATCCAGCTGTCATTCTATCTAAAGCAGGATAACCTGATGCTAGGCCCGTTACTGTTTGATCTTGTTTAGACAATTCTTCGATATGGTCTAATGATTCATTTAAAATTTCTCCTATGTGTTGAAACCCTGTTCGATTTCTATTTTGAGAAACATTTAAAATCTCTTTTTCCGCTTCATCTAATATCTCAGTGACATCTGACTGCTCTCCATAAGAAGATTCTACAATTTTGTTAGAGGCATGAATCAATTTCCTAAGCAAAGATTTTCCTTCAACAATTTTCGCATAATACTCTGCATTAGCTGCTGTTGGAGTACTAGCTACTAATTCATAAATATAGTCCGCTCCTCCTATATTTTCCAACATATTTTTCTTTTGAAGTTCGTTTTGAACAGTAATAGCATCAATGCCTTCTTGTTGTTCATTTAAAGATAACATTACGTTAAAAATCAATTGATGGGCTCTTTTATAAAAATCAGCTGCATCAATAAATTCATTCACACTAGCAAAAACATTCGGATCTAATAACACTGATCCCAAAACTGCTTGTTCTGCTTCGATACTTTGTGGAGGTATGCGATCTATTAATCGATCATCTGCCATATCGCTTTCTCTCCTTTCTTGTTCAATCCTTATTATTATACTAAAAAAAGCTCGCTTACGCACACTGTTCGTAAACGAGTTTTTAAACTACCTAATTTATTCTCCTACATGTACACGGATTACAGCATCTACTTTTTGATGCAATTTAATTGGCACGTTTCTGTAGCCAAACGCTCTTATAGGATTTGGAAGATCGATTTTTCGGCGATCTACGTTTATATTATATTGATTGTTTAAAGCTTGCGCAATTTGTTTAGAAGTCACAGAGCCAAATAATCTACCATCTTCTCCCCCTTTAGCTATAATCTTAACCACTGTTTTTTCATCTTCTAATGTTTCTTTTAATTGTTTAGCTTTATCTAATTCTTCAGCCGCCTCTTTTTCAGCCGCCTTTTTTTTACCTTTTAAAGCAGCCAACGCGGCATTATCGGCTTGTTTTGCTAATCCTTTTTTTATTAAAAAATTTTGAGCATATCCTGCATTTACTTCTTTTACTTCGCCTTTTTTAGCTTGCCCCTTAACATCTTCTAAAAAAATAACTTTCATTTTAATTCCTCCTAATTACTATCTTTTTTGTTTTCAAGGTGATTCACAACATTATATAGCATTTTAAAAGATATTTGTGATTTATTCTGTTGAATCATCGCCTTTAATCACTTCTAACAACGCATCTTTAGCTTCAGTCACAGACATTCCACTAATTTGAGTTGCTGCATTAGATAAATGGCCTCCACCTCCTAATTTTTCCATAATCGTCTGAACATTAACATTTCCCATTGAGCGTGCCGAAATGCCCACTCTTTTATCCTCTCTTAAATAAATGACAAAAGAAGCTACAATTCCATTCATAGAGAGTAAAGTATCAGCAGCTTGAGCAGCTACAACAGTAGAATAAACTGTATGATCATCCCCAATAGCAATACCATAATACGGAGGAAATATTTCTACATTTTCTATTAATTGACTTCTCTTGATATAATCAGATAGATCTTCTTTCAAAAATTCTTGAATCATGATTGAATCTGCCCCACAAGATTTTAAATATGAAGCCGCATCGAAAGTTCTCGATCCCGTTCTTAAACTAAAATTACGTGAATCAATAATAATCCCCACAAGCATTGTAGTAGCTTCAATTCGATTAATGGATTGTGAAGAGGTAGATTGATATTGAAAGAATTCTGTGATTAATTCACACGTTGAAGAAGCATATGGTTCAATATATTCTAATAAAACATTTTCTGGGAATTCTTCACCTTTTCTATGGTGATCAATCACTACAACTCCATTTCCTTTTTCAATTAATTTAGGAGCCACAGTAATTGATGGACGATGTACATCAACTATAAATAATAGCGAAGAAGCTTGCATCATCTCATCAGCCATTTCTGGCGAAATAATCGAATTCCGAATGTTTTCATCTTTTCTTAATTCGACTAATAATTTTTCAATATCATGATTAATTCTACTTTCATTTAAAATGATATAGCACTTTCTTTGATTCATTTCTGCTATTCTTCGAATGCCCAAGCATGCTCCTATAGCATCCATGTCTGGATAGTCATGCCCCATAACAAAAATAGATTCATTTCTTTCCATCATTTTTGCAATCGACATAGCGATTTGTCTAGAACGAACGTGGGTGCGCTTTTCCATTGGATTTGTTTTTCCACCATAATATCTTGCTTTTTCATTTTCAATTTTTACAACAACTTGATCGCCACCCCGACTTAGCGCTAAATCAAGATTGGTTTGGGCTAATTCATTCATTTTTCCAATGTCCGGGGTTGTTTCTAATTTATCTTGATAAGAAACCCCTATTGATATCGTAATAGGAAAATTAGCTTTTAAAGTTGCTTCTCGAATACTATCAATAATAGAAAATTTATCTTCTTCCATCTTTAGTAATTTTCCATATGTAGATACCAATAAGAAACGATCATCATCTAATCTTTTTACAAAGCTCCCAAATTTTCTCGCCCAAGCTGCGAATTGTTTAGTTATAAAATTATCTACATTAGATTTACGTCTGTCTGTATATCCAGAAATATTTTCATCATAATTATCAATCAAAATATTACCAATAACTAGGCGATTTTTATCAGCAATTTCCGCAATTTCACCATATTCCGTAATATCTAATAAGTACATTGCATGTTGGTCTTGTAAGAGTCCTACATTAAGATAATGATTTTCCCAAGAAATTCCTTTATGCGTAAATTGACTTTCTTTTTTCAAATCCGTGTAAATTGAAAATAAAGAATCATCAACTTCAGATATTTTATTTCCTAGTGCTTCACTATTTTTAAAGAAGTTTTGCATATATGGATTCATCCAGCGAATACTTTCATCATCGTCAAATAAAATAATTCCTAAAGGAATTTGTAATAGAATTTCATTTTCAATACTATTTATATCCTCTGTTAAAGTTAAAATCTTTTCTTTAAATGCTTTTTCCGCTTGCTTAAATGCTGCATATACTAAAATTCCAGCAATTACAATCATTAGAAAGGATAACCCTGCAATCATAAGATTACTGTGCATTAACATTCCAAATGCAGAAATTACTAATAATAAGGCTAACACAAGTGGGACAAAAACAGCCGATTTACTCCATAAAAATGAGACTTGGCTGTTTTTATTTTTATTAATTTTTCTTTTATGATCCTCCATGTGACTTTCCTTCCTTTACAAGGTAAGATTGCCTTTATTTTACCATATTTTTAAGACTTTCTAAACATTATTCCTCTACTTATTTACTTAGTATTATCCACTTATACTTAAATGTTTCACGTGAAACATTTAAGTAATAAAAACGTAGATATTATTTTATTTTCCATCTAAATTTCCATCCAAATTTTATCTCTAAATTCAAAAATTACAAACTATCACAACACTTACACCCCCTTCCTAACAACTCTTTTTGAGCATTTTCTTATTTCTCCCTAAAAAGTTTTTTTCATTTTCTTTTCAAAGGGATGTTAAGTTGGAAAAGAATCGTGATCACAGAACAAAACCGCATGCAGTTTGGAATATGAATTACTTCATATATTTTTAGATTTGACAATGGGAGAATAATATTTATTAAATTTCAAAAATTTCACTTCATAAAACAAAATTTCAGTGAAAAATCCAAATATAACAACATCCCGTAATACATCAAAAAAAGTTCCATCTAAAGTCCTAAACCTAATATTCAATGAAAATAAAATTTCTTTAACTTTACAAAAAAGTCAGCCTTGATTTAATTTATAACTCACCTATATATACCATCAGTATTTTATAGGTACCAAATTTTAATTCTTAACGAATTAAATTTCGTAAATACTCTTTCTTCCTCACAACTAATCTATTCAAATTTTTCAAGTAATTTATTATATTTAATATTAAAAATAAAATATTTTTTTAGTACTTTTCCCCCATATTTCTCTTTCTTTTCATTCAATCTTATTTTTTAACTCTCAAAAATATTTAAAAATTTCATCAAAGCTTTCCATAGATATAGATAACTCTCACCCTTATTCAATAAATCAGTAAAAATAGTAATAAAAAGAATTTCATTGTCAAATATTATCTATTATTCATTCTCTTTTTCATGCTTTATGTTTCTCTATAAGTTATTCACAGCTCAACTAAAAATATGGATACGTTTGAAGTAAAAATTCTGTGGAAAAGCTATAAACGCCTGTTTGGGGGCCGTATTATCCACATAATTATCCACAAATTCACATTTTAATAGTTTCACGTGTAACTTTTATACACATGTGTTTAATATCAAAACTCTTATCCCCCATACGTGACTCTTCCATCCAAATTTTGATGATAACAAAAAAGTCCCTATAAAAGGGACTTTCGTTAAAATAAAAAATATTTACTTATATATGCTAAATTGTGTAGCCATTCTATTTATTCTTTAAAATAGAAACAAAAGTAGAGACATCAACGTCATCTACAGCAACACTTTAAATTTATTATTCAGAAACGGTAAATGGTAATAAAGCCATAATCCGCGCACGTTTAATACCTAATGTTAAAGTACGTTGATGTTTTGCACATGTTCCTGTTACACGACGAGGTAAAATCTTACCTTTATCAGAAACATAACGTGTCAATAAATCGATATCTTTGTAATCTACAAAGTCCATATGGTTTGCGCAGAAAAAGCAAACTTTGCGACGTCTACGTCCACCACGACGACGATTTTGTACCATCTTCATATCCTCCTTTTTCCATTCCCTAGAATGGGAGATCATCATCAGCTATATTAATAGAGGCATTATTATCCGAAAGATTCTCAGAAGGAAACGGATTTGTATCCTCTGTTGAAAATGGATCCGCTACTCCATTAAAGCTGTTTGTTTTATTTGGAGAAGAATCTTGTTGATCGTAATTTGGAAACGGCTGATTATAACTATTTCCATCAAAATTAGTTGTTCCACCAGCAATTACATTATTATTCGAACTAGGTCTTTGTTCTGTAACACTTTTAGATTCTAACAAACTAAAATTATTCGCTAAAACTTCTGTAACATAAACTTTCTGTCCTTGTTGATTATCGTAACTTCTTGTTTGAATGGTTCCTTCAATACCTACTAATGACCCTTTTCTTGTGAAACGCGCAAAATTCTCTGCAGATTTTCTCCACATCACACAAGATATAAAATCTGTCTGTGTTTCACCTTGAGCATTTCGATAATTTCGATCGCAAGCTACCGTAAAATTAGCCACTGCTGTGCCACTTTGCGTATAACGTAAATCAACATCTCGTGTTAATCGTCCGACTAGTACAACGTTGTTAATCATACAACGACCCCTCTCTTACGAAATCTGTTTACTTTATTATTCAGCTTCTACTTTGGTAATCATATGCCGTAAGATATCATCGTTGATTTTAGCAAGCCGATCAAATTCGTTGATACCTTCTGCATCTGTTGCTTCACATTCAATAATGTGGTAAACACCTTCACGGAAATCATTGATTTCATATGCAAAACGAATTTTTTGCCAATCTTCTGATTTGGTGATTATTGTTCCGTTAGAAGTTAAAACATCATCGAAACGTTTGATCAATGCCTCTTTAGCATCACTTTCAATATTTGGACGGATGATATATAATACTTCATATTTTGTTGCATTTTCATTCATCACTGTCGCACCTCCTTTTGGTCTTAATGGTTCTTACTTAAATAAGAACAAGGAGAGTATTTCATACTCACGATAATACATTTTAGCAAAAAATAGACATAATAACAAGTCATTTCTGATAGAATTTTTTCTTTTAAGCCTAAATTTAAATTTTTTAAGAGCTTACAAACCACCTATTCTTTAAATCATTCCTTCCTTTTCATAAATTTATTCTCTTTACATTTACTCTTTACAAATCTTCACTACTAGTAATAAAATAAATGTATTAAGCAGGAATGGCGGAATGGCAGACGCGCTGTCTTCAGGCGGCAGTTTCTAACGAAGTGTGGGTTCGACTCCCATTTCCTGCATTATAGCTCATAAAAAAGAAGTGCTAATGTACCTAACGATGATGTAACCCAAAAAAGTTAGACTTTTTTAAACGTAGTAGTTTTATCGACTGCTACGTTTTTTTTTTGCAGCCGTAAGGCTGATCCGATATTGAACAGGACTCATCCATCCTAGTCGTTCTTTGATTCGTTTTTCGTTATAGTACTTGATATATTTCTCTATGTCGGATTTTAATTCTTCGTAACTGTAATAGATAACCCCATAATAAATTTCTTGTTTTAGTAAGCCAAAAAAGTTTTCCATCACTGAATTATCGTGACAGTTGCCTTTCCTGGACATACTTTGGAAAATTCGTTCTGCCTTTAAGTGATCTGTATAACTTTTTATCTGATAAGCTCAACCCTGATCTGAATGAAAAGTACGACGATAAGGACAATCTGATGTTACTTGAATGGCTTGATCTAAAGCTGCCATCACATTGATAGCAGAAGGGCTTCTATCGATACTATAATTTAAGATTTCGCTATTAAACATATCCATAAAGGAATCTAAATACAGCTTGTGCATCGTCATACGCCCCTTTTTATCGACTTCGTAATATTTAAATTCAGTCGTGTCAGTTGTCACCTTTTGGTGAGGAATCGAGGTGCAGAAACGACGATGGATTCTATTAGGCGCTATTCGACCATATTTACCTTTATAAGAATTATATTTTCGACTTTTTCTCGTGTATGAAGTAACTTGAAGCTTTAATTTTTGCATGAGTCGTTGAATTTTTTTCTTATTGATCAGAAAGCCTTGATTTTTCAGCGCAGCGGTCATACGCCGATAGCCGTAATCTTTATTTTCTTGGCAAATTTCTATGAGTTTTGTTTCGATTTCTTGATCTGGATTTTTTCGATTGAATCTTTTCTGCCAGTACATAAAAGTGGCTTTTGGCATACCTGTATATTTGAGAAGATCTTTCAGTTTGAATTGTCCTCGGAGGCTGTGTATGATGTTAGCCTTTTTTTCGTTTTGGTTACTTCCTCTAAACGCAACCTCCTCAACTCTTTTAAAAAAGCATTCTCTAACTTGGCCCAATATCATTCATCTTCCAACTGTTTAATCCGATCTGTACTCGTATCTACTGAATCTGCCCCATTGGGGCGTTTGCCTTTCTTCTCTTTCTTTTCTCTTGTTTGTTTATCCATCGTCGAATTTGACTTTTACTTTTTATTCCATATTGTTTAGCAAGAAATGTGCAGCCACCTTTACCTTCTAAGTAAGCTTGAACAACTTCTTTCTTCAATTGATAACTATACTTTGACATAAAAATACCGACCTCCAAAAGTTAGATTTTTAGTCTAACCTTTGGAGGTCGGTACACGACTAGCTCTTCTTTTTATTACTGAATATTACATTTGATCATCCTCATGTAACAATTCTTCCGCAAAATCTTGCATGTCTTTAGCTAAATGACTTTCTAAATCAGAATCTGAATGGAGATTAGAAGAGTAAACTTCTTCCGTTATTTCTTCATCTTCCTCTTCTGCTAAAACTACCGCCATTGTTGAGACTTTAGCATTCTTATCCAATCTCATCAATCGAACACCTTGAGTTGCTCGTCCTGTCTGAGAAACATCTTCTACATGGCAACGAATAGCCGTCCCTGCATCTGTCATTAACATAATGTCTTCAGTAGAATCCACTGTTGCTAACCCTATCATCGCTCCATTTTTAGAGGTTTTATTGAGGGTTTTGACACCTTTTCCGCCCCGATGACGGATAGCATATTCACTCTTTGGCGTCCGTTTGCCATAACCATTCTCAGTGACAATAAGAACGTCTTCTCCTTCTTTTAGAATATCCGCGCCTACAACATAATCTGAAGAATTTAAACGAATACCACGCACACCAGCAGCGGTACGTCCCATAGATCTAACATCTGTTTCTTGAAAAGATACAGCGTATCCTTGGGAAGAACCAATAATAATATTATCTTTTCCAGAAGTTTCAATAACTTCTACGAGTTGATCATTTTCTTTCAAACGAATCGCTTTTAATCCGTTATTCCTAATGTTAAAGTATTCAGAAATTGGCGTCCGTTTAATGGTTCCATTTTTAGTTACAAACAAGAAATAATCTTCTGATTGATTCTTCTTGGTTTCAGGATCAACGTTAATTACCGAACGAACTTGCTCTCCTTCACCTAAATTCAGCAAGTTTACAATAGGCAATCCCTTAGCTGTCCGTCCATATTCTGGGATTTCGTATCCTTTAATTTGGAATACTCGACCTAAATTTGTGAAACAAAGAATGACATCATGCGTAGATGAGGAGAGAATACTTTCAATATAGTCTCCATCTTGAAGTGCTATGCCTTTTACTCCACGGCCACCTCTATTTTGCGTTCTAAAGGCTTCATCATCTATCCGTTTAATATACCCATTATGCGTAAGAGTAATTAGAACAGAGCTTTCTTCGATAAGATCTTCATCTTCAATATTTGTGATTTCGCCAACACGAATCTCTGTCCGACGCTCATCTCCGAATCGTTTCTCAATATCTAATAATTCTTCATAGATGATTTCATAGCGTTTCTTTTCACTCGCTAATACTTCGTTTAAATAGGCAATTTGGGCCATTAATTCATTATATTCTTTATCAATTTTTTCCCGCTCTAAACCTGTCAAACGAATCATTCGCATATCTAAGATAGCTTGCGCTTGTTTATCAGACAACCCATATTGACTCATGAAAGTCTGTTTGGCTTCATCCCCCGTTTTAGAAGAACGAAGAATATTCACAATTTCATCGATATGATCTAAAGCAATTTGTAACCCTTCTAAGATATGAGCTCTAGCTTCTGCTTTTTCTTTTTCAAAAATAGAACGGCGACGAATAATTTCTTCTTGATGGTCCAAATAACGCGATAGTATGTCTTTTAAACTTAGCGTTCGTGGGACTCCTCGATCAATAGCCACCATATTAAAATTAAAGGTCGTTTGCATCTGCGTTTCTTTATAAAGGTTATTTAAAACAACACTCGCAGAATAATCTTTTCGACACTCTACAACAATACGCATACCATCTCGACCAGTTTCATCTCGAACAGCTGTAATACCGTCAATTCGTTTTTCTCGTGCCAAATTAGCAATTCGCTCTACTAAAGTTGCCTTATTCACCATGTATGGAATTTCAGTAATTAAAATTCTTTCTTTGCCGTTCGACATGGTTTCAATATCTGCTCGTGCGCGAACAGTTATTCTTCCTTTTCCAGTTTCGTAAGCTTTTTTAATCCCCGATTTTCCAATAACTATTCCTGCTGTTGGAAAATCAGGTCCCGGTAAGACAGACATTAATTCTTGCGTGCTAGCATCTGGGTTCTCCATCAAAATATGGAGGGCTTTGATAACTTCTGATAAATTATGCGGAGGAATATTGGTCGTCATCCCCACCGCAATCCCAGTTGCTCCATTGACCAATAAGTTTGGAAAACGGGATGGAAGAACTTCAGGTTCTCTTTCCTCTCCATCGTAGTTTGGAATAAAATTAACAGTATTTTTGTTAATGTCACGAACCATTTCCATAGCAATCTTAGAGAGTCTAGCTTCCGTATACCGCATGGCAGCTGCTTGGTCGCCATCAACAGATCCAAAGTTACCGTGTCCATCCACTAACATATAGCGATAAGAAAAATCTTGCGCCATTCTAACCATTGATTCATAAATCGCAGAATCGCCATGAGGATGATATTTCCCCATAACATCCCCTACAATACGTGCAGATTTTTTATAAGGTTTATCTGGCGTAACACCTAATTCATTCATTCCATAAAGAATCCGACGATGAACAGGTTTCAATCCATCACGGACATCTGGCAACGCTCTGGCAACAATCACAGACATAGCATAATCTAAAAATGATGTTCGCATTTCCTGTGAAAGTTCTCTTGCCTCAGCTTGTTTATGTTCTTCAATCATTCAAGCGACATTCCTTTCTACAAATCAATGGTAGCATAAGTAGCATTCTCTTCGATAAATTGCCGCCGAGGAGCTACTAAATCTCCCATCAACATCGAAATATTTTCATCAGCTACTTTCGCATCATCAACAGTCACTTTTAACATACGCCTCTTCGTAGGATCCATTGTTGTTTCCCATAACTGCTCAGCATCCATTTCTCCAAGCCCTTTGTACCGTTGAATAGTAGGTTTTGGCTTTTCTGGTAAATCTTTAAGATACGATTCCAACTCTTCATCTGTATCTAAGTAGACCACAGATTTTCCTTGCTTCACTTGGTAAAGAGGAGGGACAGCAATATGAATATAACCTTCATCTAACAAAGGCTTCATATAACGATAAATTAACGTTAGGAGTAACGTTCGAATATGGGCACCATCGACATCGGCATCGGTCATAATAACGAGTTTATGGTAACGTGCTTTGCTTACATCAAAGTCATTCCCCCATCCGGTTCCCATAGCTGTAAAGAGAGAACGAATCTCTTCATTCGCCAAAATACGATCCATGGAGGCTTTTTCAACATTTAAAATTTTCCCACGAATCGGTAAAATCGCTTGAAAATGCCGATCTCTTCCTAATTTAGCAGAACCACCCGCAGAATTCCCTTCGACAATAAAAATTTCGCATTCTTCTGGGACTCTGCTCGAACAATCCGCCAATTTACCAGGTAAATTGGAAATTTCCAATCCTGATTTCTTCCGTGTCATTTCACGAGCTCGTTTTGCGGCTTGACGAGCTTTTGAAGCAACAATTCCCTTATCAACAATTTGTCGAGCAACAGATGGCGTTTCCAATAAAAATTTTTCCAAGTGCTGCCCAAACAAGCGATCAGTAATCGTTCTCACTTCAGAATTTCCTAATTTCATCTTCGTTTGACCTTCAAACTGCGGATTAGGATGACGAACAGAAACAATTAATGTCAAACCTTCTCTGACATCTTCCCCTGTCAGATTACCATCTTTTTCTTTTAATAAATTTTGACTTCGCGCATAGTCATTAATTGTTCGTGTTAGAGCTGTCTTTACTCCTGATTCATGGGTTCCGCCTTCAAAGGTATGAATGTTATTCGCAAAAGACATAAAAGTCGATTGGAAGCCATTAGTATATTGGAAGGCAACTTCAACCTCAATATCTTCTAATTGTCCTTCTAAATATACCGGTTCGTCAAAAAGAACCTCTTTATTTCGATTCAGGTAGGCGATGTATTCTTTGATCCCACCTTCATACTGATAAGCAACTTGTTGATTATCTTCATTTGGTCGACAATCTTCTAAAGTAATATGCAAACCTTTATTTAAGAAAGCAAGTTCCCGAATTCGACGATTAAGTGTTTCAAAATCATAATGCGTCGTTTCTTTAAAGATTTCTGGATCTGCTTTAAAATTAACAACCGTTCCATGATGAGTAGTTGTTCCTGTAACCGCTAATTCTGTAATAATATGACCACGTTTATATTCTTGATGATAGATCTTTCCGTCTCGATGAACATCTACTTGAAGGAATTCAGAAAGGGCATTAACGACCGAAGCTCCCACGCCATGGAGTCCTCCAGACACTTTATAACCGCCACCGCCAAACTTCCCTCCTGCATGAAGAACTGTAAAAACAGTTTCAACTGCTGGACGGCCTGTTTTTTCTTGGATATCCACTGGAATTCCACGTCCATTATCAATAACTGTAATAGATTCATCAGCTTCTATTTTGATATCAATCTTATCTGCAAAACCTGCTAAGGCTTCATCAATAGAATTATCGACAATTTCCCACACCAGATGATGTAAACCAGGTTCTCCAGTAGAACCAATATACATCCCTGGGCGTTTGCGGACAGCTTCTAATCCTTCTAACACTTGAATTTGACTAGCATCATAACTCTTGGCGGACTCACTTAAAGCTTTTGAATGGTTTTGAGTATCTTGGGGTTCTTCCACATTATGCTGCTTTTCTTGATTATCTAACATTTATAATCTTTCACTCCTTCGCCTTAACCTGTCCCGATTCAATTCGAAACACTCTAGGATTTTCAATTTGATCAACGTGTACCTCTTTCAAACTCGTAGTGGTCAAAAAAGTTTGAACTTTATTTTCAATAAAATGTAGCAATTGCGTTTGACGATGATAATCTAATTCACTTAATACATCATCCAGTAATAAAATCGGATATTCCTTTAACAATTGCTTTATATACTCAATCTCAGCCAATTTTATCGCTAATACTGTTGTACGTTGCTGACCTTGGGATCCGTATTGAGCGACTAATTTTTGATTGATTTTTAATTTGATATCATCCCTTTGAGGACCTATCGCAGTAACCCCATTCGCAATTTCTTGTTCTTCATACGATTTAAATTTGTCCAAAAAGAGTTCCGTCACTTGCTCTTCATCCATCTCTTCTTGTAAAGCAACTGAACCTGAATACATTAATGTTAAAGTTTCATTATCGTTTGCTAATTGTTGATGAATAGGCTGAGCAAGGGATTCTAAACGATGAATAAAATCATATCTTGCTAAAGAAACACGTGCAGCAGACCTAGCTAATTGTTCGGTCAACACTTCTAAGTACAAGCGATCTTTGGCTTCTTTTTTAGATAATAATTTCAGATAAGCATTTCTTTGCTTCAATAACTTCTGATAAAGATTCGATTCTCTAAGATAGATAAGATCCAATTGAGAAAGCTCCCGATCAATAAAAAGGCGCCGCTCTTGAGGCCCACCTTTCACTAAATTTAAATCTTCTGGAGCAAATAAAATTACATTAAAAGTTCCTATATAATCACTGAGTTTATTCTTTTGAAGATGATTAACTTTAGCGATCTTTCCTTGTTTCGTTAAAGTCAAACTCAGAGAAGTTCGGCGATTATTCTTAAAAACTTCTCCAGAAATTTGTGCATAATCCGTCTGAAAACGAATCACTTCTTTTTCCTTAAATGTTCGATGAGATCGGGCTAAAGATAACATATAGATAGCTTCTAAAAGGCTTGTTTTTCCTTGCGCGTTCTTCCCAATGAAAACATTAATTTTATTGGAAAATTCAACCTTATCCTCTCTAAAGTTCCGAAAATCTTTGACCTTTAAGTTTTTAAGATACATTCCCATCATCTAGCTTATTTTCGCTAGCTCCTTGAATTTCAAAAGCTCTGTCTTCTGCTAAGAAATGAATTTTATCTCCTGGATAAAGTTTTTTTCCACGTCGATTTTCAGGTTGTCCGTTTAATTCAACCTGATATTGCATTAAGTAAGTTTTGGCTTGCCCCCCTGTTTGAATATACCCCAATGCTTTTAACAGCTGCCCTAGGGTAATATAAGGCGTATCAATAGCAATCACATCAAGCACGGTATCACCTGCCTTTCCTTTTGAAATTAAAAAAGCGCACTCAGACTAGCAATACAGAGTACGTCTCGTCGCTGATTTTCCTCTATATTATACCTTAAATTCTTTATTCAAGCAAAATAATCCCCTTATTTTTACTTATAGGATCCTTTAGAGTCATTATACGTATTTTTATAAAACAGCCTGATATGGAAAAATAAAGCGAAAATAGAGATAGTCTATCCATTCCTTTTTATTTGTCAAATCAACCCTATGAAAAAAGGCGTCGATTAATAACGCCTTCTTTCTATTAGTTATCTTCTAAATTTCGAATTTCTTTTTAAACTAAATATACTTCCACTTAAAAGAAGTCCTGCTGCCAATAACAAAAATTGAGAATTTTGACTACCTGTTTTCGGTAAAGAACTCATTGCTTTCACTTTTTGAGAAGCGTGAATGCCTTTTCTCTCTCCTCCTGTATTATCCTGACTCGTCATTGTCTTATCCGTCGTTTTCTTTTCTGATAGATAACGTTGGATTGTCCCCGTTGATGATTGGCTTGGGACTTTCGCTTCCAAGAAAGGTAATGATTCACGATCTATTGGCTCTTCTGGTCTCTGTTGATCAGGAGTAGTTGTTTCAGGGGTCTTATTACTTTCTGGACTCGCTTGATCCGGAGTAACCGTTTCAGAGCCCTTGCCATTTTCTGGGTGAGTTTGATCTAGTTTAGATTTTCCAGATAGTTTGTTGTCACCTCATCAGGTTGATCTGGCGTTTCAGGAGGTTCTGATTCGCCTGGCGTACCTGTAGGATTTTCAGCTGCGTTTGGCAACTTGCAGGTATCTTCGGTGATCTTCGTGCCGACCTTGGTTTTCACCTTGCCTGTGGTCAATGTGCCAGTTTCGACCTTGCCTTTTTCAAGCTTATCGTCATTCACATATTCAATTTCTACTAGAATGTCTTTATTGACCTTGGTTTCAGTAGCTGGGATAAGTGGACAGGTATTTGGCGTGAGCTTCTTCCCTACTCTTACGATGCGCTTCTGAGGTTTGGTTTCAGATTTCACTTTAGACTTGAGGTCACCATCAGCTTGACCATTCTTGACCGCTTGGGTGTAAGTCGTGGTCTTAGAACCCGCTTTACCTTCTTGATCAACAACCTCTTTACCGGCTTCAAGGGTATCGTCTTCGATAACTTCCATTTCATATGGAACTTCCTCAGTGACATCGTGAGTGAATACACCCGTGTAGTCCTTCGAGCCAACGATGATTTCTTGTTTACCAGGAGTTACCACTTCTTCGGTCTTGGTCTCAATCTTACCCGTCTTTGGATTGAGGACGTTAGTAATCTTGGTTTCCACCTTGCCTGGTGTGTATTGTCCCTTTTCTACCGTACCCTTATCCTTCGTATCATCATACTTGTAGGTCACTTCAACAGGGACTTCCTTGCGTTTCCGTATTGGTTACAGGTTTTGTACCAATCTTGATGATACGTTTTTGAGGTTCTTTCTTTTTATCAATTAGATCGCCGACAGCTTCACCATTCTTTAGTTTTTGAGTATGGCAAGTCTTGACAGATCCTAGTTGAACTTCTTTAATTTCAAAGAGGTCGAGCTCTGGATCTTCTTGGATTTCAATTTCATAAGGGATAGGTTGTTCCATTTCATAGGAAACTTCACCTTCAAAGTCCTTGTCCCCAACTTCGATGATTTGTTTCTTAGGTCCTTTGATTGTCTTAACAGTAGGATCGCCCTTCACTTGTGAATTTTCAACAATAACCGTTGTTTCTTTTTCATCAGGTTCACCCTTTTGGAACTTTAGCAGTTACTTTACCTGTTGTTGGATCTAAGATAACATTCCAAGTATTTCCCTTATCATCATTATAAGTTGCCTTTAGTTTGCCATCTTCAGTTTTTTCAACGACAGCTTTTTTGTCAAACTCATAAGATGTTGGTTTCATTTTCTTATCGTCAGGATCTTCATGAAGTTTTCCTGTATTTTCCAATGTGTCGCCAGCACTACCTTTTTGAACATTGTAGTCTGGAACATTCTTTGGATTTTCTTGGACTACAAAGTGGAACCAATGTCTATCTTTTGATCCGTTAGCATAGGTGTATGTTACAGGTACAGCAATAAAGTCTCCGGCTTTTGCTCTTTTTGGAGCGGTGATTTTGAATTTGGTAATATCACCATCTTTAAGCTCAACCTTCCACTTTTCGTCATCCTCAAGGTCTTTTACATCTTTGCCTAAATCTTTTTCAATTTGCTTATTAGCTTTTTCAATTTGCTTATTAGCTTTTTCGACAAATTCAAAATTAATATCGCCATGAACTTCTTCTCTTTGATCAGCCTTCTTCATTTCTGTATCTGATTTTTGATGAGGCTTTTTCTCCTTTTTCACCAGGCTCATACATGTTGACATCAAATTCAACGTCTGGAGCTATATCAAAGTAAGTACGGTCATTAGAATCTGTCACTTTTCCTGTTGCATCGTCTTTATGCCCAAAAGATTGATCATAGTGACGAGTATCATCAAGTTTAATCTTGATATTTCCAAGAAGGTTGTAGTGGTCGTAGCGGTCAAAGCCTTGCTTTGGAACGACAACATCTGCACCTTTAAATTTAATGGTTTGATTGTCTGCCCCAGTTTCTACAAACTTATAATCGCCGTCTTCGTCGCCATTATTCAACTTATTTACAATCTCTTTAAATTCTTTCTCTGTACGAGGACGAGCATAGAATTTAGCTTCAAGATTTTGAACTCCCGCAAATTTTGGGTCATTAAATTGACCATTTTTGTTTTGCAAAGCACCTTGTGGCATTTGTACCATAACGTCACCGACATTAATAGTTTCATTTGGGAATTTCTTTGCAATTTCATCCTTATTGTCTTCAGTTACAACAAAGGTAGATGCACCTTCAACAATTTCACCAGTTGGGAAGTAGACTTGACCGACGATACGCTTTGCCCCGTTTACGTCGATGTTTTCAATCTTTGTCCCGGTATGAATCAATTGTCCCTTAACAAATGCTTTATTGACTGTTGTGTCACCAACAACAGTCATAGTATAAAGTTCGTCATTTTCATTTGGATAAGGGTTGAAGGTCGTTGTTATAGAATCAGTTGCGTTAAAGAATTGTTTTTTCTTAGCGATAGTATCTTTCTTATACTCATCTTTCCATGCAAAGACTATAGGCTTACGCTTGCCTACTTCGACGGTTTCCCCTCTTTTTTCAGCATCTTCTTTATCTTTTTCTATATAAACATGGTTGATACTATTGATAAGCTTAAGGTCATTTTCTGTTCCGGCAATCGCTAAAGATGCAATCTTACTCCTTTTAACATCGATATCCATCGTTGCTTCTGCTTGATCAGAAACAGGTGGATTATCAACACCTAATTCTGTGCCAGGTTTAGCTGATTCAATAGACTCAGGATCGCCAAACTTTTGTTTAATATTTAAATTACTTCCTGAAGAATTGACAGTAACCCCTGCATAGGTACGTTCTTTTTTAGGATCGAATTTTACCCCAATACCGTATGTCTTTTTATCTTTTGCACCAGTCGTTGGATTTAAAATTCAAAAAGAAAAACCGTCTTTATTTTCTGTGCCGGAATCATGGTGAGTTTGCTCTTTTCGCCAGGCTCTAGGTCAGACTTACGGTAACGTTCATCATCACTAAAGTCTTTTATTTTCTTTTCGTTGTTACCGTAGTTAAAGTCATTTTTATTTTGTAAATCTGTTTGTGTAGCAGAATATTTTTGGTCATCAGTTGGAGCTGGTGTTGCTGCTGGTTTTTCATTGCTATCTCCCGCTGCTGCTCTATCAGCGCCTGGAATAACGGGACCGTTGTCTGCAGCTATGTAAGCTGCTTGATTATTGAGTTTAATCTTATCTTTTGAAAGATTAGATTCTTTTTTATCCTTAGATAAATGAGCCTGTTTTTCTCCAATTGAAATTTGTGAATTAGCATCTTCTGCTGCTAATACTACAGACGTATGCCCAGCTAGAACAACAGCAATTACCACGCTACACAAACCTAGACTTGTTTTGCGTAAAGCATATTTATAATTTTTTTCATACCGATTCTCCTTATGAGCAACAAAAAAAATATATATTCTATAACAAAAGCAATGTTGTGTTTATTATAATAAAAGAGACTATTTCTAGTCCTTTTACCATTTCTATCGCTCTTTGATTTATAACTTTTATATAAAAAGTTGTTTATTTTTCACGTGAAGTATGGCATATTCCCTATTTTTTAACAATTAAATTCCATTTTTTAATAAGAATTTCAATATTTTTCAAACTTATTTTTACGTGTACCTTTTATTAAAAAAAACTGTAAGCCTGATTTTCTCGGCTTACAGTTTTTCGTTTATTTTAATTTCCAGGCGTTCGAATAGGCGTAATTAATTGAATCATATTAAAGTTATCACTATCTTCACTTGGTAAAAGGATGAAAGGATGGGAAGGAGAGGTAAATCGAATGATGACATCTTGTCCACCAAACGTTTTCAATGCTTCTCTCAAATAATCTGGATTAAAAGAAATGGACATATTTTCTCCCTCAAAACCTAAGGCATTAATTTTTTCCTTAACATAACCAATTTCGGAAGAATGACCAGATAGAATAACGCCACTATTATCCATGGATAATTTCACCATATTATTTTTTCCTTGGTGACTTAAAATAAGAGCCCTTTCAACAGCTGCACCTAATTCAGCAGCATTTACTTTAATAGATGTTTTTTGGTCTTTTGTTAATAAACGAGTAGTATCTGGATAAGTACCTTCTAATAAGCGCGAATAAAGAGAGGTATTATTCATCTTAAAGAGGACCTGATTATTAGTTACCATCATAGAAATATTCTCATTGTCATTGACTAATCGAGAAAGTTCAGAAAGGGCGCGTCCAGGGATATTTAATTCTACTTTTTCTTTATCTTTTAAGCTTTCAGGAATTGTGATAGGGATAATGCGTTGACTCAAACGATGGGAATCGGTTGAAATAGCTTTTAGTTGATTATCTCCTAATTCGAAATGAATCCCTGTAAAAATAGGACGAGTTTCTTGAGAGGAGACAGAAATAATTGTGTAGTTAATGGCTTGGCGCATTAAATGCCCTGGTAAATTAAACGTAGCTGCTGAATTAATTTCTGGAAGTTGCGGGTAATTTTTGCCGGAAGTACCATTAAGAGTAAAAACAGATTCGCCAGAGGTAATAATTGTTTGAAAATTATCTTGTACGGCTACTGTTATTTTATCTTCTGGTAATTTTCGAATAATATCTCCTAAAAAACGTGAAGGTAGAATAACAGATCCTGGTTCGCTGATTGAAAGATGGTTGCTTTCTTCTTTTTCTTCAATTAGATTTTCTATAGATAAAGTAGAATCACTTCCTGTTAAAATGAGTCCCTTTTCATTGGTTTGAAGTTTGATTCCTGTCAAAATCGGAATGGTGGTTCGAAATGAGATTGCGCGTTGAACGTTTGCTAAGCAATCAGCAAAAATAGATTTTTTGATTGTAAATTTCATTGAGAGCTCCTTTCATTGAGAGTTAATACTCTTTTTTCATATTAAGTAGTTTGTAGTATTAGTAGTAAGCTATGTGGAAGTTGTGAATAAATAAGAGAAACAAGAAGATTTCACTTATCCACTTGTGGATAAAATGTTTATAGACTTGTTCTTTTTCTATTTAGTTTTCCACAATACTTTTTACGCCTTATTTTAACATAAAGAAGACATCTGAGCGCGCTAATGATTTAATAAACGCTCAATACTTTGAATGTTATCGCGAATATCTGAAGGATGTCGCATGGCTTCTGATATTTTTTCGTGAGCATGAAGGACAGTGGTATGATCTTTTCCTCCAAATTCTTGACCGATTTTAGGAAGAGAGGCATCTGTAATTTCTCTCGAAAGATACATCGCTATCTGCCGTGGAACCACAATTTCTCGTTTTCGTTTTTTCCCTTTTAAATCTTCAACTGTTAAATGGAAAAAGTTTGCAACAATTTCTTGAATTTCTGAAATCGTTGGGACTTTATTTGCATTAAGGTCTTTATAGTTCGATAGAGCTCTAGCGGCAACATCTGGAGTAAGATCTGCTTGATTCATAACAGCATATGCTTGAACGCTTGTTAAGGCACCTTCTAGTTCTCGAATATTTGTATCAATTTGACCAGCAATATAGGAAAGGGTATCGTCAGGGATATTGATACCATTGACTTGCGCTTTATTTCTAAGAATAGCGATTCGAGTTTCTAGATCTGGTGGAGTAATATCGGTAGAGAGCCCTTGTTTAAAGCGAGAAACTAAACGATCCTCTAGTTCTGGAATTTGACTAGCGTCCCGATCAGAAGTAAGAACGATATGTTTGTTGTTATTATATAAAGCGTTAAAAGTATGGAAAAACTCTTCTTGAGTCGATTGCTTATTTCCGATGAATTGAATATCATCTACTAAAAGCATATCAACATTTCGATATTCTTCATGAAATTGAGAAGTTGTATTTTTTCGAATTGCTTCAATAAAATCATTTGTAAATTTTTCACTGGTAACGTATTTTACGCGGGCATCTGGAAAAGTTCTTAAGACTTCGTGTCCGATCGCTTGCATCAAATGAGTTTTTCCTAAACCTACTCCTCCATAAAAAAAGAGTGGATTATAATCGCGTCCTGGGCCTTCCGCTACAGCTAAAGCTGCGGCGTGGGCCATTTTATTTCCTTCACCAACAACAAAATTTTCAAAAGTATATTTTGGATTAAGATCACTTTTGTTAGAAGTATGGCGAGAAACTTCTGTTGAAGAAGGATTGTCTCCGAATTGAATTTGAGAATTAAAATTATTACTTTGATCAAGTACTAAATTAATTTGAATTTCTCGGCCAAGATATTCATAAATCACTTGTTTTAGTTGTAGTAAATAATGAGATTCAATATGTTTTTTATGGAGTTGAGAGACGGCTTCAATGGTGAGAGTATCCTGAGTTAATTGAAGAGGTTTTAGTCCCAAAATCCAAGTATCGAAACTTCCTTTAGTTAATTGATTACGAAAATATTCTGTAACCACTTGCCAAAGATCTTGTAAAGGATCCATGATGTACTCCTTTCTTTTTATAGGTGTTAGATTTAGTTTAACATGAACATTTTAACTTATCCACAAAAAAATAAATCTGTGAACAAAGATATCCAAAACATAGGACATGTTTTTCCACATTGTGTGAATAACTGTGAAAAAAGAGGTGGTATTTTTATAAGGTGTGGACAAATTCCGTTAAGGCGGAGGCGTTTTAATAGGAAAAAGCTGTCTTTTCCACATTATGTGGGAAAGTATTGCATTTCCTGTGGATTGTTAACAAACTTGTTTATATTCAGTTGAAAAACGAATATGAAAAAAAGAAGATCACATCCTTTTGGAAAGTTTATCCTCTTTTTGTGTACAACTTTATTGAAGGAAAAACTACAAAAATGGAAGTATTTAAGATGTACACCTTATAAAATAAAAACAGAGTTTGCATCTTTGAGAAAAAAGGGAAAAATGAGAATGAAAATAAGAAAACTTACAGGTATTTTAATTGGGACTCTTAGTGAGAAAATAAAAAAAAAAATATTGTTTTTTAATGAATAAAAATGTAGACAGTTGTAGATATATAAAATAAATGATCGTAAAATAATTAACGGCAATTACAAGAGAAAGGAATGGTAAAGCACCATGAAAAGAAAAAATTTTGCCGTATTACTTTGCTTAATGAGTGTTTTATTCTTATTAGGCGCTTGTCAAAAACAATCTCAAACAGGTGGGCATAAAAAAGTCCTAAACTGGGTACAGTCTTCTGAATTATCTACTGGAGATTCTACAAAGGCGTACGATATTTTTAACTATGACGTTATTGGGCAATTTCAAGAAGGCTTATACGTCTATGATAAAGATAATAAGACAGTACCTGCTGGTTGTGATGGTGAACCGGAAGTTACCGATGAAGGAAAGCATTATCGTTTCCACCTACGTAAGGACGCTAAATGGTCAAATGGCGATCCTGTGACGGCTAAAGATTATGTTTTTGCTTGGAAACGGGCCGTAGATCCAGCAACAGCAGCTCAAAATGCTTATGTAATGTATAACATTAAGAATGCTAAAGACATTAATATGAAAAAAGCGCCATTGGACTCTTTAGGCGTAAAAGCGGTTGATGATTATACTTTAGATGTTCAGTTAGAAAAAGCCACTCCTTATTTTAAAAAGAATTTAGTTGCGACTATTTTCTTCCCACTTAACGAAAAATTTGTGAAAGAAAAAGGAGATTCTTATGGTATGAACGCTGATAATCTTCTATCTAATGGACCTTTTGTTATTAAAGGTTGGGATGGTACTAATAGTGAGTGGTCTTATGATAAGAACGATAAATATTGGGATAAAGATAATGTCAAATTAGATCAAGTGAAAGTACAAGTTATTAAAGATCCTTCTACAAGTAATAATCTCTTTGAAGGTGGAAGAACAGATGTTGCCTTTTTGTCAGGGGATTTAGCAAAACAATATAAAGATTCTCCTGATTTTAAAGCTATTCCAACGGCTTCGAGTGTGTATTTAGAGTATGGTACTGGCTATAAAAAAGAATTACAAAATGAACATTTACGTCGAGCAATGAGCTTATGTGTGGATCGTGACGTTTTAATTAATAAAGTATTGATGAATGGGTCTACAGTCCCTGTCAACCAATTACCTGTAGATTATGCAAAGGATCCTAAAACGGGAAAAGATTTTACAGAAATTGTTGAAAATCATGTAATTTATGATCCAGAAAAAGCTAAGGAAGAATGGCAAAAAGCTAAACAGGAATTAGGAAAAGATACTATTGAATTTGAAATGTTGGTAACTGATGATGAAATGTCTAAGCAAGTGGGAGAATTTGTTCAATCTCAAATTCAAACAACTTTACCAGATTTGAAAGTCAACATGAAAGTAATGCCTACTCCACCAATGTTTGCGAAAATCACGAGTACTAAGTTTGACATGGGAATTTGTGGTTGGGCCGGTTCTCTAGGAGATCCTATTGAATATTACGATATCTTCACTTCGGATTCTGCACGTAACCACACACTTTACAAATCCTCTGAATATGATGAATTAATTAGAAAAGCTAAAGATGATTACGGCAATGATGAACAAGCTCGATTTGATACTTTAGTTGAAGCTCAAAATCATTTAGGTCGACATGCTGTGACTATGCCTCTCTATATGAGAGCTTATCCTGTTCGTCTCTCACCACGAGTAAAAGGACTAGAAACTCATCGAATTGGGACGAGATTTGTGTTTAGAAATATTGAATTAGAAGAAAAAGCTAAATAGTCATTTAAAACGAGACTCTTCCTGTTAGAGGGGCCTCGTTTTTGTTCGAAAAAATAAGAAAAGTGGAATTTAATCAATTTTTTTTGATGAAGTTCTTGAAATTCTTAAAAATGTCCTATATACTATGAAGGATTGTTATTAAACAAATACCATTCCCATTATCATAGGAGGTGTTATTCATGAAGAGAACTTATCAACCAAATAAACGTCGTCGTCAAAAGAAACATGGCTTCCGCAATCGTATGAGTACAAAAAATGGTCGTCACGTTTTAGCACGTCGTCGCCAAAAAGGCAGAAAACGTATTTCAGCATAAGACCACAACAAATGTGGTCTTTTTTTTTTCAAGAACTAGATTATGTTAATAAGAGGAGAGAGGGGCAAGACATGCGCAAAAGTTATCGGGTTAAAACAGAAAAAGACTTTAGTCGTGTCTTTCACCAAGGACAATCAAAAGCAAATCGCCAATTTGTCTTGTACTTTATTGAAAAAGAGCAACCTCATTTTCGAGTAGGACTATCTGTAGGGAAAAAGGTAGGCAACGCTGTAACGCGCAATCGGGTGAAGCGAATGATTCGACAAGCTCTAACAGAATTAAAAGATCAAATTCAAGCCGAATATGATTTTATTTTGATTGCGAGAAAACCAACAGCAGAAATGAATCAATCAGAGATTAAGAAGAGTTTGATTCATGTGATAAATTTAAGCCCGTTGTTTACTCGAGATCCTCTTAAACAAAAGAAAGGACAAAACAGTGAAAAATAAATCTAAATATTTTTACCAACTGCTGCTTCTTTTGGGTATTATTATTTTATTAGGAGGATGCGGAAATGTAGGGGCAATAGAACCGATTACTGCAGATTCACCGGGTTTGTGGAACAAGCTAGTCTATATGTTATCGCAAGTGATTGTGGGACTATCCCATTTGTTTAAAAATAATTATGGTTTAGGAATCCTTTGTTTTACTATTATTATGCGTCTAATCTTAGTTCCACTGTATCATTTCCAAATGAAGAACTCAGAAAAAATGCAAATGATGCAGCCAGAAGTGAAGGCATTAAGAGAGAAGTATGCTTCGAGGGATCCAGAAACTCAAGAAAAATTAGGAAAAGAATTAGAAAAATTGAATCAAAAATACGATATGAATAAGTGGGCAGGAATTCTTCCGTTATTGATTCAATTACCTATTTTAACTGCTCTTTATCAAGCCATTCTAAGAACTAAAGCTTTAACGACAGGTAATTTTTTATGGATGGAATTAGGAAAAAGTGATCCGTTCTTTATTTTACCGATTTTAGCAGCGGTAGCTATGTGGTATTCGACTTATTTAATGCAAGTTTCAAGCGGAAACAAGAGTGTTGCCACAACGGTTATGCAATATGCAATGGCAGGTATGATGTTCTTAATTATGATGGGATTGCCAAGTGCCGTTTCACTCTATATGGCTACAGCCAATGTATTCACTATTGGACAAATGTTATTGCTCAATAATCCTTATCAAAAACAACAAGATCGAAAAGAAAAAGAATTAAAAGAGAAAGAACTTGAACATCGTTTAGAAAAAGCGCGTCGTAATCCTAGAGGTAAAAAACGTAAATAATAAGGAGCGTTGATTATGAAACAAAAAACTTTTCAAGGGAAAACAGTTGAACAAGCTATTGAACAAGCTAAGGCAAGCTTAGCTAATTTAGAGCTTCTTCCAAACCAGATAACGGTCGTGCAAGAGGCTAAAAAAGGTTTCTTAGGTTTGGGAGGGCAACCTGCTATTATTAAAGTTGATATCCCAGAAAGTGAGAAATTTACAGAAGAAAAATCTGAACCTACCGAAAAAGTTTCTCCCTCAACTGAAAAAGAACCTGAGTCTTTTGAAAAGGCAATTAAGGAAGAGGAAGAACCAACTAAAGTAACTCAAGAAGAGCTCTCTCATTCTGAAGAAAAAGCGATCAATTCAGAGCCATCACGTCCCCAATTCTCTCATTTTGATGAAGATGCTGCAAGTATATTTGATCCTAAGCCAATTAGAAGAAGAGGCGTTAGAAGAGAAGTTACTGTAGAGGTCCCTTATGATGATTTGCTAGAAAATGGGTTTGACTTTGACGAGTTTGAAGAAATAAACTCTAAAAGATTTAAAAAATGGAATATTGAAACAATTGCTTATTATATAAAGGGAGTCCTATCAGCTTACCTTGTTGAGTCGACTATTGAAGTTGAAGATTTAGAAGATACAATAATTTATCATATAGTAGCAGATAAGCCAGGACTAGTAATAGGTAAACATGGGAAAATTATTAATGCATTAGAAGCGCTTGCTCAATCTTTAATGCATCGTTATGTAAAAAAACATGTAGATGTTGTAGTGGATGTAGGCGATTATAGAGTTCGTCGTCAAAAAATTCTTGAAAAATTAGCGGAAAGAACAGCAGATCAAGTGACGATGGATCATAAATCAGTGAGTTTAAATGCTTTACCAGCAAGAGAAAGAAAAATTATTCATCGCTGTCTTGCTCAGTATAGTCATATTGAAACGCATTCTCAAGGACGAGAACCACATCGACATTTAGTGGTTTCTTATAAAGAATAATTTGATGAAAAGAGTAAAAATGACTGACTTTTTTAAGAAAAGATGTCATTTTTACTCCTTTTGTCATTAGTGAAAGAAAGGAAAGTAACGTGATGAATCGAGAAACTCCTCCCCAATCTTTTCGTGATTTTATACGCAGGGGTGGTTTGCCTGATTTAAATAGTTATCTAGAAGATAAAGAAGAAAAAGATTTCTACGAAGATCTTCAAAATAAGAGCGAAGAAAAGTATCAATCTGTTATAGAGGCGCTCGGTCATATTTTGGATCCAGAACTTGGGGTAGATTTGATTAATTTAGGCCTCATTTATGGAGTCTTTATCAAAAAAGAAGATGCAACGTTTGTGAAAGTGAGGATGACTTTAACCACCCCTGCTTGTCCTCAAATCGATGAGTTAATTGATCAAATGATGAGGGCGCTTAATTCATTAGAGTGGGTAAGTGAAACAAAAGTTGTTATAACATTTGAGCCTTCTTGGACTCCGGACAGGATGTCTTTATATGCTAAAATTGCCTTAGGGTTTGCCTAAGGCAATTTTTTATACAATACCTTGTCTTTGTAATAAAATAGTATTCAAGTCATAAAAGAGCAGTGTACAATAAACAAAGGGAATAGAAAAATACCTCTCTGTAACTTTCGTTGATTGACAGAAAGCTTAGGTAATGAAAATAAAAGGGGAAGAGACGAATGACAAGCTTAGAAATTAAAGACCTGCACGTCAATATTAAAAATGAGAATATTGAGATTTTAAAAGGTGTCAATTTGACTATTAATACCAACGAAGTTCACGCTATTATGGGACCAAATGGAACAGGAAAATCGACTTTGTCTGCAACCATTATGGGACATCCAGATTATGAAATCACACAAGGAGATATCCTCTTAGATGGAAAAAGTATTCTATCGTTAGCGACAGATGAAAGAGCTCGGGCAGGCTTATTTTTAGCGATGCAATATCCAGCAGAAATTCCAGGAATCACTAATGCAAAATTTATTCGAGCGGCTATGAATGCACGACGTTCAGAAGACAATCAGTTAGAAATCATGGAGTTTATTGATCAATTAAACGAAAAGATGAAAATTTTAGAGATGCCAGATGATATGGCAGAGAGATATTTGAACGAAGGATTCTCTGGCGGCGAAAAAAAGAGAAATGAAATTTTACAAATGATGATGATAAAACCTCAAATTGCTATTTTAGATGAAATTGATTCTGGACTGGATATTGATGCCTTACGTATTGTGGCTAATGGTGTAAATAACATGCGTGGAAAAGATTTTGGCTGCATGATTATTACACACTATCAACGCCTTTTGGATTATATTGTGCCTGATGTGGTTCATGTGATGATGGATGGCAGAGTAGCTATAGATGGCGGCCCTGAATTAGCTCTTCGATTAGAAAAGGAAGGCTACCGAACTTTAGCTGATGAATTAGGATTTGAACTAAAGAATGAAAAATAGGAGAGGTCTGAAATGACTAGTGAAAGTAAGAGTAGACTGAATGTAGGCTTATTGCCTAGTCAAGAATTGCCTTTGGAAGCGTGGCAACAAAAAATTGATCATCTACAGGAGTCTTCCTTTATTCATAAAAAAAGGCAACAGGCTTTAAAAGAAATTCCACAATTAAGAGGGCCAGAAATCCCTAAAATTTCATATGAAAACTGGCCCTTGTTACCTGAGCGTTTTGTGTATGAAGAGGAAGAAGGAAAGGATTTAGAAGTATCTTTTGACAAGTCATCTTCCCTTGTTCAGGTAGGAAACCAGACAATTTATCGATCTTTATTAGAAAAATATCAAGAACAAGGAGTTATCTGTACAGATATTTTTTCAGCGATTCAGCACTATCCAGAGTTGATAGAGAAATATTATTTTCAAACGGCAGCTCAAACTGATGACAATTATGGTATGGCCTATAATGCTTTAGCGATGATGAATGGTATTTTTATTTATGTCCCTCGTCAAGTAGTGATAGATAAGCCTTTAGAATCTTTGATTTATCAAGAAGCCCAAGTGCCCAATCAAGCATTCATTCATCATGTTCTCATTGTTGTGGAAGATAATGCTCGTTTAAATTATATTGAGCGTTATAGAACGTATGGGAGTTGTAAAAGTACCGCAAATATTGTGGTTGAAATTATTGCGAAATCTGGGGCGTTCGTGCATTATACCGGAATTGATCGGCTAGGAAAAGAAACGACCGCTTATATTGGGCGAAGAGGAGAAGTAGCTAAAGACGCTGAGGTTGATTTTACAGTGGCTTGTTTGAATGAAGGTAATGTCTTGTATGATTCAGAGATTAAACTGAAAGGTTCAGGCGCTTTAGGTGAATATCGAGCAGTAGCTGTTACAGGTGAAGATAAAGTTCAAGGATTGAATAGTGTCGTTAAAAATTATGGAAAATCCACACGTGGAAATATTATTCAAAAAGGGGTTATTTTAAATCAATCTACCTTAATTTTGAATGGGGTTGGCCATATCTTAAAGGGCGCTAAGGGATCAGATGCCCAACAAGAAGATCGAGTTCTTATGTTTTCGGACCGAGCAAGAGGGGATGCAAATCCTATTCTCTTAATTGATGATAACGATGTAACGGCTGGTCATGCAGCTTCGGTGGGGCGCGTGAATCCAGAACAAATGTATTATTTAATGAGCCGTGGAATTGATGTTAATCAAGCGCGCTTGTTAGTTATTCGAGGCTTTTTGGGAGAAGTGATTATAGAAGGATTAGATAAAACTATTCAAGAAGAAATTTTAAATATTATCGATAGGCGGTTGATTCAATTTGAATAAGCAATTAAAAGCATCTTTCCCTATATTTCAAAACCCTATTAATGGACAGCGTCTGGTTTATTTAGATAATGCAGCGACTACTCAAAAACCAAAAGAGGTTTTAGAGGCCATATTATCCTATTATAAGCAGGATAATGCGAATACCTACCGAGGAGTCTACACATTAGCTGCTATAGCCACCGAAGCTTATGAAGAGGCTAGAAACAAGATTCAAGACTTTATCCATGCAGAAAACGGAGAAGTTGTTTTTACTAAAGGTACCACTCAAGGTCTGAATTGGGTAGCAGATCGATTCTTAGAAAAAGTGTTGAAAGCTGGAGATGAAATTTTGATTTCGCCTTTAGAACATCACTCTAATCTGCTTCCTTGGCAACAAATGGCTAAAAAAAGAGGATATCTTTTAAAATATTTGCCGATGAAAGCTGATGGAAAGTGGTCAAAGGAAGATGTTCAAGCGGCTTTAAGCAAAAAGACGAAGATTCTTGCGATTGCACATGTTTCTAATGTCTTAGGGTCTATACAAGATTTGAAAGAATTGGCAGATGTTATTCATTCGAATTCTGGTTATTTAGTGGTAGATGGTGCACAAGCAGTGGCTCATCTTCCCATTGATGTGAAACAGATGGAGTGCGATTTTTATTGCTTTTCAGGGCATAAAATGTATGGACCGACAGGGATTGGTGTTCTCTATGGGAAGAGGGAACTCCTTGAAGAGATGGAACCGGCTGAGTATGGCGGTGAAATGATTACCAGTGTCAGCAAGTATGATGCGAAGTGGGCAGAGTTGCCTCTAAAATGGGAAGCAGGTACGCAAAATATAGCTGGTGCAATTGGCTTAGGACGAGCGATTGATTGGATCAAAGAACAAGATCTCTCATGTATACACTCTAAAGAACAACAATTAATCTCTTCTGCTTTAAAGGGTTTACAAGAGATACCTTCAGTGACTGTCTATGGACCCAAAACAGCGAAGAATCGATGTGGGGTGATTTCTTTTAATTTAGAGGGAGTCCATCCTCACGATTTAGCCACGGGATTAGATCAATATGGGATCGCAATTCGGGCAGGGCATCATTGTGCGCAACCTTTGATGAAAGAATTAGGTATTACAGCGAGTGCTCGCATAAGTTTTGCCGTCTATAATACAGAAGAAGATGTTCAAATATTTTTACAAGCAATAAAGGAACTGAGGAAATTTTTTCAATGAGATTATCTCAATTAGAAGACTTATATCAAGAGATTATTTTAGATCACTATCGTCATCCGCATCATTATGGATCTTTGGATCATCCGGATTATCAAATTGAGATGATTAACCCTTCATGTGGGGACATGCTAATGTTAGAAGCAAAAGTAGATGCGAATGAAAAACTCATTCAATTGGGCTTTCACGGATCAGGATGTGCTATTTCAATAGCGAGTGCGAGTGTGATGACGGATCTGTTAGAAGGCAAAACTTTACAGGAAGCCAAGCATTTAAGTCATAGTTTTTCAAAGATGATTACAGAGCCTCAGATAGATATAGAGGCGCTAAAGGATGAATTAAAAGAAGCGGTTATTTTAAGTGGCGTTCGTCAATTCCCAGCTCGAGTGAAATGTGCAACGATCGCTTGGCAAGCCGTTCAAAAAATTAATCTTCAAAATAAAGATAAGTGAAAAAATAAAAAGGGGAGAGTAAAATGACAGAAGTGCCAATTACTTCTAATCATTATGAATTTGGGTTTCATGATAAGGTGCAATCGGTCGCAGAATTTGGACACAATCAATTAGATGAAAGTGTTGTGTGTCAAATTTCTCATGAAAAACAAGAGCCAGAGTGGATGTTGAATTTTCGTTTATCCGCTTTAAAAACATATAAAGAAAAAAAACATCCCACTTGGGGACCAGATATTTCTGTTATTGATTTTAATGACTTAACCTATTACCGCAAAAAAACGAAAAACAAAGCACGTACGTGGGAGGATGTCCCTGATCAAATCAAAGAGACCTTTAAAAGATTAGGCGTGCCTCAAGCGGAGCAAAAGGTATTAGCAGGAGTTGTTGCCCAGTACGAATCAGAAGCGGTCTATCACAATATCAAAAATCTTTATGGGGATCAAGGAGTGGTCTTTATAGATTGTGACACCGGGCTAAAAGAATATCCAGATCTATTTAAAAAATATTTTGGGAAGTTGGTTCCACCTACCGATTCTTTTCAGGCGGCTTTGAATTCAGCGGTGTGGTCAGGCGGCACTTTTATTTATGTGCCGGAGGGCGTTCATGTTAAGATTCCTCTGCAAACGTATTTTAGAATGAATGATAAAAAAACCGGACAGTTTGAGAGAACCTTGATTATTGTCGATAAGGGAGCTTATTGTGAGTATATAGAAGGATGCACGGCTCCGACTTATGCAGAAAGCTCTTTACATGGAGCGGTCGTTGAAATTTTTGTTGAAGAAGGCGCCTATTTTTCTTATTCGACTATTCAAAACTGGTCAGATAATGTTTTTAATTTAGTGACAGAACGTGCTCGTGTCGAAAAAAACGGGACAATGGAATGGTTAGATGGTAACTTAGGTTCACAAATTACTATGAAATATCCAGCCACCTATTTAGTGGGAGAGGGCGCTAAGGGAACGATGATGTCTATTGCTTTAGCAAAAGCTAATCAAAAACAAGACACAGGGGCTAAAATGATTCACCTTGCGCCTCACACCTCTAGTCGCATTATTTCCAAATCTATTGTTCGAGAAGACGGAAGGTGTGATTACCGAGGAGATGTTCGATTTGGAAGAAATTCTCAGTATTCCAAGTCTCATGTGGAATGCGATACGATTTTAATGGATCCAGAATCGAAATCAGATACTTTCCCGATGAATGAAATTAAGAATGCGCATGTAGAATTGGAGCATGAAGCAAAGGTTTCGAAGATTTCAGAAGAACAGTTGTATTACTTGATGTCGAAAGGACTATCAGAAAAGGAAGCTACAGAAATGATTATTATGGGGTTTGTACAGCCTGTATCCAAGCAACTTCCTTTAGAATACGCAGTAGAACTGAATCGTCTTATTGTGTTTGATATGGCTGGATCAGTTGGCTAATAAAAAAGATCTGAAACTTATAGGTTCGTTGTCAAAAGTTTGAGTATGACACTCCATGTTTTGACGATTGAACAAAGGTTCAGATCTTTTTTACATAGTCTAATTATCTAAAAATCATCGTATTTGCCATCCATCCAAAGAACGAGTTTCCCTGTTTCTAAAGATTTAGGAACATCAATAATTCTTTGATTAGAAGACCCACGAAAACGAAGATTGAGGTTTAATTTGTCGAGAATAAAACGCCCATCGACTAAGACATCAATATGGTGAAGGAGCCAAAGTTTGTCATCTGTTTCTTGAAGGAGCTCTTCATAGTAATAGCCGCTCCAACTCCATATATCTTTGGTATGTCCGAAGCGTTCACGCACCTTTCTAACGAGACGGTTTAACACTTGAGTATTCATAAAAGGTTCTCCGCCTAAGAGTGTTAATCCTTGGACGTAAGGTTGAGAGAGATCATTTAAGATTTTTTCTTCTAATTCATCTGTATAAGGAACGCCATAACTAAAGTCTTGAACTTTTTTGTTATAGCATCCTTTACAATTGAATAAGCAACCACTAACATAAATACTACATCTTACGCCATCCCCATCGACAAAATTAAAGGGTTTATAGTCAGCAATTTTTTGTTGACTATAATCTGCAGCTTTCCATTCTTTAGGATAGCGGGGACCCCATGTCTTAGTTTTCGGATCGAACATTTTTACTCTCCTTTTTCCGTTTGATGTCTTTATTGAAGAGTTCAATGATTTGTTCTTTGTTATCAGCGACTACAACATCTTTAGCGTTCATATGTTTAACACGTGCGCTAATTTCTTTATGACGGCCCTTAGCCATTGGACGGATATTAGGGTTGCCTAAATAACCACATGTTCTTTTGACCACATCGCAAGTTTCAGGATCGTTGTTTCCACATTGAGGGCATTCAAAACCGTTAGCGGTTGGGGTAAAATCCCCCTTGAAATCACATAAATAACACTGGTCAATAGGGGTGTTTGTTCCTAGATAGCCTACTCTATCATAAGCAAAGTTCCAAACCGCTTCTAAGGCTTTTGGATTCTGTCTAAGGTTAGGATACTCACAATAATGAATGAATCCACCTGAAGCATATTTAGGATAGTCTTTTTCGAAGTCAAGTTTTTCAAATGGTGTAGGATTCTTTCTAACATCGTAATGGAAACTATTTGTGTAGTAACCTTTATCCGTAATGTTGTCTACGATCCCAAATTTTTTCGTATCTAATCGGCAGAATCTGTCGGTTAAACTTTCACTTGGTGTACTGTAAATACTAAAGTGGTAGCCGTATTCTTTGCTCCATTCTTCAGCAGCATCATGTAGATGCTTAACAATATCGATGGTAAAATCTTTAGCTTCTTTATTGTGTTCCCAAGTTGGTCCATAGAAATGGCTAGCAACTTCATAAAGTCCGATGTAGCCCATAGAAACAGTAGCCCGTTCATTTTTGAATAATTCATCTACAGAGTCATCTGGATTGAGTCGTTTACCAAAAGCCCCGTATTGGTACAAAATAGGTGCATTTTCTGGAAGAGCTTGTTTAGTTCTGTTTACACGAAAAACTAAAGCATCTTTCATGACTTGTAGTCTTTCTTTAAAAATTTGCCAGAACTGATCTTTATTATGATCAGATTCCATAGCGATTCTTGGTAAATTTAAGGTCACAACTCCTAAATTCATTCTTCCACTATTAACTTCTTTTCCATTTTCATCTTTCCAACCTTGTAAGAAGGAACGACATCCCATAGGGGCTTTAAAAGATCCTGTAATTTCAACGATCTTATCATAACTTAGAACGTCTGGATACATTCTCTTTGTTGCGCATTCAATCGCTTTTTGTTTGATATCATAGTTAGGATCAGAAGGATCTAAGTTAACGCCTCGACGTAAAGTGAAAACTAATTTAGGAAAAATTGCTGTTCTTTTTTCTTTCCCTAATCCTTTAATTCGAACTTCTAAAATCGCTTTTTGGATTTCTCGAGCGAACCAGTCTTCACCTAAACCAAAACCTAAAGTTGTAAAAGGAGTTTGACCATTTGAAGAATATAGAGTGTTAATTTCGTATTCAAGACTTTGCATGGCATCATAGATATCTTTACGTGTTCTATCATAGGCAAAAGCTTCTTGAGCTTTTACATCAGGAATCCATTCTTTTGCTACTTTGAGGTGTTTTTGGAAATTTAATTGAGCGTAAGGCGATAAAGTTTCGTCAATACGGTCCGCTGAACATCCTCCATATTGAGAAGACGCGACGTTAGCGATAATTTGAGCAATTTGCGCGCAAGCTGTATTGATAGACTTAGGAGATTCAACTTCAGCATTTCCGATGTGGAAACCATTGCTTAACATTTCATTGAAGTCAATTAAGCAACAATTGGTCATAGGCGCATAAGGGGAATAATCTAAATCGTGAAAATGGATGTCCCCTTTTAAATGAGCATTTGCTACATGAGGAGGCATCATAGATAATCCAAGTGCTTTAGCACTTACCCCCGCTGTCAGGTCTCGTTTGGTATTGAAAACTCGACTATCTTTGTTGGCATTTTCATTTAAAACTAATTTATCGCCTTCAGCGAATTCTTTGAGTTTTTGCTGGACGTTGAATTGTAAATTCCGTGTTTTAATTTTTTCTTCTTGGAAGTTTTGATAACGATGAAGAGCTTCTTTTAAATGATGATCTTTGAATAATTTGCAGACGGCAAAGGAAATTGCCTGACTATTGATTTCTGTTTTAGAAGAGAGATCTAATTCTTCAATAACCGCTTCACATAAAGGAGCTACAAGAGCTTTTTGTTCAGGATTAAGTGCTTGTTTGATGGAATATTTTAAATTTGAAGCATAAAAAGTCGAAATGTGGCCATCACGTTTTTTTACTGGAATATGCGTAGATAGAGAAAGATTGTGATTGGTGATGGTTGCTTTTTGGGTAATTGTACGACTATTCATGATGCTTCCCTTCCTTACAAGATGATCTGGTAGACTCAAAAAGAGTTAGTACATTTATAATAAACCACAATATACAGAATGGCAATACCAAAATAAACACAATATATAGTGTTTTTGCTCAAATTAGATAAAAGTCAGCAGTCAAAAATAGCTAAGATTATTTTGACTAACAGAAAGAAAAAAGAGTTTTGAAGGGTCAGCACAAAAAAGAATAAAAAATTTTTGATGAATCTTGGCTATAAATTAGTTACTAGTTAACAAAATTGTTACAAGAGTTTCTTAGCACTTACTTGTTAATGAGTTTTTTAGCTTTATCAATTATTTTGCTTAAAGGAACATCAGCTGTAGCTGTTTGATGGAGAGAATTAAGAACTTAAGTCATAAAGAACCACCTATCACATGTAATTGTGTTGATAGTAGGTGGTTTATTTAGCGTTTGTTGTAATAAAAGGAAAACTAACCTAGTCTTCCAAGCGATTCCAACTTTCATCGTGAAGAATAATATGAGCGGGCATTCCAACTGCCGTAGCATAGGGGGGGACATCTTGTAAAACGACAGCATTCGCCCCGATCTTAGAGTGATGGCCAATGGTGATGTTTCCTAGTATTTTAGCTCCTGCACCGATTTCAACATGATCTTGGATTGTGGGATGACGTTTGGCTGTTTTTTCATTGCCTACACCACCTAATGTGACGCCGTGATAAAGTTTTACATTTTCTCCGACAATAGCAGTTTCGCCAATGACTACGCCCATTCCATGGTCAATAAAAATAGTATCTGAGAGTTGAGCGCCGGGATGAATTTCAATTCCTGTCTCTCTACGAGCTTCTTCAGAAAGTTGCCTAGCAAGATAGATTTCCCCATTATTATAATAATGATGCGCCTGTTCATGAGCACGTAAAGCTTTAATGGAAGGATAGAGATCATAGACTTCTTGCCAGCTTTTAGCAGCAGGATCGTTAGCGAAAACTAATTTGGCTAATTTGACCCACTTATCATTTTCATTGACTGGATGACTTTGAGGAGGTATAGCCATTCCAGGAACAGTCTTAGATTGAATAAGCATAGTTTGTTTTTCTTCTTTTTTTAAGTTATCAGAGGAAGGATTATTCATCATGTGTAAAAACTCCTGCCGAAAGGTAACGTTCACCTGTATCAGGAAGAACGGTTACCACGTGTTTAGAAGGCCCGAGCTCTTTTGCTAGTCTGCGAGCAGCTACTAAGTTTGCTCCTGAAGAAAATCCAGCAAGAATACCGTAATTTTTAGCAAGTTCTACAGAGGTTTGAATAGCGTCTTCGTTTGAAACTTGTTCAACATGATCGAGTAGTTTTTGATCAAGAATTTCTGGAATAAAATTAGCGCCAATGCCTTGAATTTTATGAGAACCGGCTTTTCCTTCAGTAAGCAAAGGGGAGGAAGCGGGTTCTACGCCCCAAATGATAGTTTTGGAATTCGCAGCTTTAAGAAGACTACCTATTCCTGTAACGGTCCCACCGGTTCCAATTCCAGCCACAAAACCGTCTACTTGAGGAAGATCTTCTAAAATTTCAGGAGCAGTGGTTGTTTGATGAGCGTTAACGTTTTCTTGACGGATGAATTGACCAAAAATAGGAGCATTTTTTTCTTCAGCAATAAGATTCGCTTGTTTAACAGCGCCTTGCATACCTTCTGAACCTGGAGTAAGCACTAGTTGCGCGCCATAAGCTTGCATCAAATTCCTTCTTTCAATAGACATGGTTTCAGGCATAACGATAATAACATTTAAGCCCATAGCGGCACCTAACATAGAAAGTGCAATACCTGTATTTCCACTAGTAGCTTCGACAATTGTGCTTCCTTTTTTTAGGATTCCTTGGCTTAATAAGCTGTTTAAAATAGCCTTAACAGGACGATCCTTAATGGAACCTCCAGGATTTTTGGATTCTAACTTTACATAAATCTGAGCACTTTTAGGGTCAGTGTTTGGAAGCTGAATCATTGGAGTGTGTCCAATAACTTCTGCAACATTTTTATAAATCATAAAAAGGCCTCCTTATAATGAATAGCCAGTATCAATCCATTTTTCTTTAAAGGAAGAAGGATTAATAAATCGGTCATTCATAACTTTTTGAAATATTATAACTGCTTTACAAAATAAGTTCAAAATAAATCTCTGAAAATAATGTAAAAATTACAGAATGATTTCATTTTCATGAAAGTATTCTTTTTAGCCTATAAAATGGTAAAATAAATAAGAATAGGTAATTTTTTCCTCAGTGAAGAAATAACATGAGGCCTATTGATTAATAAAGCAAAGGAGAAGATTATGAAACCATATCAAAAAATACTGCTTGCCTCTCAAGCGGTTGTAGCTTTTGCTGTTGTTAATCAGCAAGAACAAGTAAATGCTGCACAGGTTGATAAAACAGCTTTAAGTAGAGAAACAACTTCTGATTCTCTTTCAGTTTCTAAAGAAAATTTAGAGAAAAGAGAGGTCAAAGAAACTAAAAAATCCACAGTAACTGATCCAAAACAAAAGAAAGAGGAAAAAACACAAAGCGTGTCTTCTTCTGAGTTTCAAGATCGTTCGGTGAATGAAAAAGCTAAACAAACAGAGAGTTCTTCTTCAAAACAAAGTATTAAATCTGTAAAAGAAGAAACAGCGCAAGCAAATCCTATGGTTGAATCCTCTCAAGGAGAAGTAGAACTTCATTATCAAGCAGAAATTGAAAATGAAGGATATACGATCGATACCAAACCATGGGGAGAAGAAGGTTTTCACTCTGCGAATGTTGGATCCTCAGACGATTATCTTCATCAAATTGTGTACATTCAAAAAGAAGATAAAGATGGGAACTATGCTAACGTTTGGACGAAATACAGGGAGCTTGGATGGATCGATAAGCGAGCATTTAAGGGCTTTACTGAGTCTACATATGAAGCAAGATTAGAATTTGCTGGATATTCTATTGATACTAAACCATGGGGAACAACTGGCTATCAAACAAAAGGCTTTACTAATGATTATCTTGACAGTGATGTGAAGGTGGTTATGGAAAACGAGACGCGTGATTACGCTTTGGTGGTTAAAAATGGCCAAGAATTAGGATGGATCGATAAGAGAAGTCTAACTACTTATATTCAACCTACGCCAACAGCAATTGTTCGAGCAGGCTATAGTGTAGATACTAAACCATGGGGAACTGCTGGCTTTACTTTATCTCAATATGGTTGGTCTGAAGGTTTACTAGGGACACCTGTAATTATTCGAAGAGTAGATCAAAGTGGCGCTTATGTCTTTATTACGGATAGTAATAATAATGGCATGGGATGGATTGATCGCAGAGCTTTGGTTCAAAATCCTAGAAACCAAAAAGCTTATGTGACCCGATATGGGTATAGTTTGGATACTAAACCATGGGGAGAAGAAGGTTTTAAATCCGCTGGAAATGGAACAAGCGCAGACTATATTGGGACGCAGGTTCGTATTATTGATGAAAGTGACAATGGCGCTTATGTTTTTGTGGCCTCTCAAAATCAAGGATTAGGCTGGTTAGATAAACGGGCTTTACGTTCTATAGAAGGCGCGCAAAGTGCAATGATTAAGTCTCCTGGCTATAGTTTAGATACACGTCCTTGGGGAGAAGAAGGTTTCCATTCTATGGAAAATGGAACGAGTGCAGATTACCTTGGGTCACAAGTTCGTATCATTGATGCAAGTGATAATGGCGCCTATGTCTTTGTTGTTGATTCCTCAGGAAAAGGATTAGGTTGGCTAGATACGCGTGCCTTTAGAGCTGAAGAACTCCAACAAATTATTGATAAACGGGAACAAGAAACTGGTCAATCAGTAGACGCAGTCTTGCAACCAACAGGCAATGTCTTTTTGGATTCTATTTTAGTACCAGCCTATGAATTGGCTAACCAAAATGGCCTCTATGCTTCTGTTATGTTAGCTCAAGCGGCCTTAGAAAGTGGTTGGGGAAGAAGTAGTCTCTCAATACCTCCTTACTATAATTTGTTTGGGGTTAAGGGCGAATATCAAGGGAATTATGTTTCTAAACCTACTTTAGAAGACAACGGATCAGGGGAATATTATCAAATAGAAGCTCGATTCAGAGCTTACCCTTCTTATAGAGAATCTTTGAGTGATTATGTGAATCTGTTGAAGAACGGATTAACTTCTAATCCTAGATTTTATGCTCCAACATGGAAGGAAAATACGAATTCTTATCGAGATGCTACACGTTATTTGACAGGGACTTATGCTACAGATACGCATTACGGAGAAAAATTAAATGCTATTATTGAGCAATTTAATTTAACTCGTTATGATACAAATGTTAAACAAGGTTCTGAGAATCAAGTTGCTGCTATGAATGGAACTGTAGCGGAATGGTTAGTGAATGAAGCGAGAGATTGGATAGGCGTTAAGATGGGATCTGAACGTCATCATGAATTAGTGGATCTTTATAATACGATTACACCTCTTCCTTTGAACTATCAGTTAAAATATAACGACGCTTGGTGTGATGCTTTCGTTACAGTTATGGCAATGAAGGCTAATTTAAGTTCTTTAATAGGATGTGAATGTGGTGTTCAAAGACATATTGATATCTTTAAAGAAAAAGGTATTTGGTATGAAGATGGTACAATTACGCCACAAGTAGGAGATTTGGTGGCTTTTTCTTGGAGGCAAAATAGTCAACCAAACGATAATTTTGCGGATCATATTGGAATTGTGGAATCTGTAGATCCATATGCTAACACGTTTACAACTATTGAAGGAAATGCTGGCCCTGAAAGTAAAGTGATGAGAGTAACTTATCCTATTGGACATGGCAATATTCGAGGATTTGCTCGTCCAAATTATCCTGCATTTTAGATAATATAACCTTATGAATTGAAAATAAAATCGCATGATTCTCTTTGCATAAAGAGTTTTATGCGATTTTATTTTACAAGTGTTTGGAATCTCCGTATAATAAATGAAAAGCGATAAATTTTTATTGAAAAAGGCTATCTATCTTAGCTAAGAGATATGAAAACAGGCAAAGTGTCATTTCGTAGCTGAATGAAGCTGGGATAGGCACTTTTTATTATAAGCAAAGAGAGGATGAGCATTTTGTTTACAGACGGTATGGAGACCATTGCGGCAATATCAACAGCACTGGGGGAAGGAGCTATTGGGATTGTTCGTTTATCAGGAGAAGAAGCTCTAGATATTGCAGATAAAATTTATCAGAGTGGGAGTAAAGACCTCCATCAGTGTGCTTCTCATACTATCCACTATGGACATATTGTTGATCCAAAAACAGAAGAAATCGTAGATGAAGTTATGGTAACTGTTTTTTGGGCTCCAAAAACTTATACCAAAGAAAACATTGTAGAAATTAATTGTCATGGTGGGATTGTTGCTACGCAAAGAATTTTACAATTGGTGTTAAGACAAGGCGCTCGTTTAGCAGAACCTGGTGAATTTACCAAACGTGCTTTCCTTAATGGCCGGATTGATTTGGCTCAGGCAGAAGCTGTACAAGATATGATTGCTTCTAAAACTGAACGGGCAATGAATCAGGCGATGAAACAACTAGAAGGAAGACTTTCTCATAAAATTAAAAACTTACGCGATAAAATTTCTGATGTCCTTGTTCAAGTAGAAGTAAACATTGATTATCCTGAATACAATGAAGAAGAAATGACTTTGAAGAAGCTAGATCAAGCGGCAGATGAAATTAGAGAAGAAATTGAAGCGATTTTATCGACCTCTAAACAAGGAAAAATTTTACGTGAAGGCATTCAAACCGCTATTGTAGGGCGCCCAAATGTAGGAAAGTCTTCATTATTAAATCATTTGCTGAATGAAGAAAAGGCCATTGTAACAGATATTGAAGGTACAACGCGTGATACGATTGAAGAATATGTGAATGTTAAAGGAATTCCTCTTAAACTTATTGATACAGCGGGCATTCGAAAAACAGATGATTTAGTAGAAAAAATTGGGGTAGAACGTAGTCGAAAAGCTATGCAAGAAGCAGATCTCATCTTGCTACTTATTAATCAAAGCGAGCCACTGCAAGCCATGGATAAAAAACTTTTAGAGATGACAGACAACTCTACTCGCCTTATCCTTCTCAATAAGACGGATCTCCCTGCCCAAATAAATCAAGAGGAACTAGTCAGTTATATTAAAGGAGATCGAGTGATTCAAACATCTATTACACAGGATAAAGGAATGGATGAATTGGCACAAAGTATTAGTGATCTTTTCTTAAATGGAGCCATTGAAAGCGATGAAGCGACTTATGTGACAAATGTGCGGCATATTGACTTGTTAGAAAAAGCTTGTCAGGCTTTAGATGAAGTGAAAGCAGGAATTCGAGCAGGAATGCCTGTTGATTTGGTTCAGATTGATTTTACGCGGACATTCGATTATTTAGGAGAAATTACAGGAGAAAGTGCACCTGATGAATTGATTACTAAATTATTTAGTCGGTTTTGTTTAGGAAAATAAGACAAGAAAGGAACATTATCATGATAAAAGAATCTTCATGTACGACCATATTAGTAGGGAAAAAGGCCTCTTTGAATGGCTCCACTTTAATTGCGCGAAATGAGGATGGGGGAGATCGCCCAGATCCACAACGTTTTGTTGTTGTTTCTCCAGAAGATCAACCTTCTTCTTATAAAACGTTTAAAGGCAATATAACCATTGAACTTCCTGAGTGTCCAGGGAGTTATACTTCAACGCCTGAAGCAGATGTAGAACATAATGGTCTTTTTGCGGGATCTGGTATTAATCAATGGAATGTTGCTATGTCTGCAACTGAAACTATTACGACTAATCCTCGAGTATTAGCAGCAGATCCTTATGTACCAGGATCTATTGTTGAAGCGGATATGGTTACTTTAGTCTTACCTTATATTCATTCGGCTAAAGAAGGCGTTTTGAGAATGGGTGAGTTACTAGAAGAATATGGGACTTACGAAGCCAACGGCATGGCTTTCTCAGATAGTGAAGAAATTTGGTATATGGAAACTTACGGCGGCCACCATTGGGCTGCTATTCGGATACCAGACGAGTGTTATGTGGTTGCGCCTAATCGTCTCAATATTGATCAATTTGATTTTGAGAGTGATCAAGTTTTATATTGTACAGATTTACAAGCTTTTATTGAAGAAAATCAGTTAAATCCTGATTCTGAAGGACTTAATTTACGCCACACTTTGGGAAGTGATGACTATAAGGATGTTCAATATAATAATCCGAGAACTTGGTACGTTCAAAAACATTTTTCAGATTTATCACGACCTTATACAGAGGATTGCCCATTTGTGGATGATCCAGCTTATCCTGATCAGCCTTTCTTGTGCTATCCAAAGCGTAAATTATCAGTTGAAGATATTAAATGGGCACTTTCTTCGCATTACGAAGGAACGGTGTACGATATTTATGGAAAAATGGGAACGGAAGAAGAAAAACATCGTTATCGGGCGATAGGATTGAATCGAAATATGGAAGTTCATTGCTTAGAAATTCGTCCTCAACTTCCCACTGGATTACAAGGCGTTCATTGGTTAGCATTTGCTTCTAATGCTTATAATTGTTTACTTCCCTTTTATAGCTATGTTAAAGATACGCCTGCAAGTTGGCGCGATACCCCGATTTCTTATAATCCTAATTATATGTATTGGCTGGTTCAAACCATGGCGGTGATTGGAGACAGGGATTATAGTTTGTATGGAACTTTACAGAATGAATTTGAAAAGAGCGTAATGGCTAAATTACGTCGGATGCAGGTAGAAATAGATCAAGAAGTCAAATCTATGACTGATCAAGAAGCTATCAAAGAAAAACTGACTGTTGCTAACCAAACTATGGCTGATTTCTTATTGCAAGCTAGCCAAAAACAATTAGGCCAATTGGTTGAAGTGGCTTCTACAAAGATGGATTTACGTTTTAATTTAAAAGATTAATTCTTTCAGTAAAGTCTACCTTTCATTTACAAATGAGCAAAAGCTTGTTATAATCGTTGACGAAATATCATATTTAGACAGTCAAAGTGTCTTTCCAAACCAATGAAGGGGTGGAGTAGGCACTTTTTTAGTGGAAAAATTGAAGGAAGAAAGGAAATCTAAGTCATGCAAACTTTTGAAGCAGGGAGATATGATGTTGTTGTCGTTGGAGCAGGTCATGCTGGGTGTGAGGCCGCTTTGGCGAGCGCAAGAGTGGGAATGGAAACCTTACTTATCACCTTGAACGTTAATATGGTTGCTTTTATGCCTTGTAATCCATCTATCGGAGGGCCAGCCAAAGGAGTGGTCGTTCGTGAAATTGATGCCTTGGGCGGAGAGATGGGGAAAAATATCGACAAAACTTACATTCAAATGAGAATGTTAAATACAGGGAAGGGACCAGCTGTCCGCGCTTTACGGGCACAAGCTGATAAAGAGGCGTATGCACGCGAAATGCGCCGAACGATTGAAAATACGCCACATTTAACCCTTCGACAGGCGGTTGTAGATGATCTCGTGGTAGAAGATGGCATCTGTAAAGGGGTTATTACACAAACGGGAGCGATTTATCGGAGCCAAGCCACGATATTAACAGTTGGAACAGCGGCTAGAGGCCAGATTATTATTGGAGAATTAAAGTATTCAGCTGGACCTAATAATTCTCAATCTGCAGATCAATTAACCAAAAATTTAGCAGATAAATATGGATTTGAAGTGAAACGTTTTAAGACAGGAACCCCACCACGTGTTGATAAAAAAACTATTAATTTTTCAAAAACTACTATTCAACCTGGAAATAAAGAACCCCATCATTTTTCTTCTTTGTCTAAAGATGAGGATTATCTCCCAGTTGAAGATCAAATTCCTTGTTATTTAACGTATACTTCAGCAGAAACGCATCAATTAATTCGAGATAATCTACATCGTGCGCCAATGTTTACAGGTATTGTAGAAGGAGTGGGCGCTAGGTATTGTCCATCTATTGAAGATAAGATTGTTCGTTTTGCAGATAAACCCAAGCATCAATTATTTTTAGAACCGGAAGGAAAAGATAACGAAGAGATCTATCTTCAGGGACTTTCTACTTCCTTACCAGAAGATGTTCAAATGGAAATGGTTCAAACTATTCCAGGCTTAGAAAAAGCAAGAATTATTCGAGATGCTTATGCTATTGAATATGATATGGTGGTTCCGAGTCAATTGAAGCCAACTTTTGAAACCAAATTAATTGAAAATCTTTATACAGCGGGACAAACCAACGGAACAAGTGGTTATGAAGAAGCTGCTGGGCAGGGACTCTATGCTGGGATTAATGCGGTACTAAAAATCCGTGGTGAAGAACCCATGATTTTAGGAAGAGATCAAGCTTATATTGGGGTTTTAGTGGATGATTTAGTGACTAAAGGAACCACAGAACCTTATCGATTATTGACTTCTCGAGCAGAATATCGTTTGTTATTGCGGCATGATAATGCAGAACTAAGACTAACTGAGCTAGGTCGCAAAATAGGTTTAGTTAAGGATGAACAGTATCAACATTTTTTAGCTTATAAAGAATCTGTTCAAAAAGAAGTTGAACGTTTAGAGACCACGCGATTACGTCCAAGTAAAGATTTACAAGCTTTCTTAAAAGAGAAAGGCTCTGCCTTACTTCAAGACGGTATCTTGGCGGCTGATTTATTACGGCGCCCTGAGTTATCTATTGAAGATATTTGGCAATTTAGCCAACCAGATGGGGATTATGACCGGAGAATAAAAGAAGAAGTTACCATTCAAATTAAGTACGCTGGATATATTGAAAAAGCTGAAAAACAAGTGATGCGTTTGAGAAAGATGGAAGGAAAGTTAATACCAGAAACTATCGATTACGATAAAGTTGAAGGTTTAGCGACTGAAGCGAAAGATCGTTTAAAGAAGATTCAGCCTCGAACACTTGCGCAAGCGAGTCGGGTATCTGGAGTTAATCCAGCAGATATTTCCATTTTGGCTATTTATTTAACAAGCCATTTTCAAAATAAAAATAACTAAAATCGAGAAAAAAGAGCTGAAAAAAGATCAGCTCTTTTTTGTAGGAAGAAGAATTATGATCAGAAAGCTTGAAAGTTTTTAGAGAATTTTTTATGCTATTGGAGAAGATTTTTTTGATAGGAAGGGGCAAATTTTGTGTCCTTATTTCGTCGGTATTGTTTATGTTTGTCAATAGTTGTGAGTTTAGCCGGTTGTCAGAATCAGTGGGAGGAAAAAATTGTAGAGCTTCCTTTTTTTAATACGTTATTGGAAAAATTTCAAGCGCTAGATGCTAAAATCTATCAGTTCCCATATCTAGCATCAGAGGAGGAAACAGTTAAGGAAAAGAAGAATCTTTTCAAAGAACTACAAACTCTAAAACCTGTTGGCGTTCTTGAAAATGAAGAGGATCCTAAATTATTAGCTACTGTTTTGAATCAGTTAGAAAATGGAAATTATCATTTTATTTTGAAAATTAAGAATGACCGATTGGATAAGAATAAACTGTTTGATCATTTGTGTAAAAATCTTTACGGACATTATTATGGGATTACTTTGAAGCAGGTAAAAATGTATGTTTCTTCTAAAAAATTAGGGGAAACGAAAGTTTTATTTGCTTTTCAATTGCATCATAATTATCAACAAGATCAAGCAGTGAAACAATGGGCCAAAGATTTTTCGAGTAAGCTTGCCGGACTGCCTCCTTACATGAAAGTTCGGCGTATTCATGATCAAATTATACAGATGAGTACTTATTATCAGGGAAGTAGTCGAGAAGTTGATGGCATTTCTATTTATTCGCCTTATGCCATTTTAAAAAAAGGCACAGGAGTTTGTCAGGCGTATGCGGCTCTATTTCAAATTTTATGTGATCAAGCAGGGATACCGTGTCTATCGAGAACAGGAACTGCATACCAACCAGAACAAACAAATAGCCCTATTGCTCACGCTTGGAATTTGGTGTATGTCAATGGGGAATGGCTAGGTATTGATACGACCTGGGATGACCCTGTTGACTTAAAGAATCCTAAGCATCAGACTTTGCGGTATGATTATTTTTTAGTAGATTTAAGTGCTACACATTTTCCAGATGATACTATTCACTAATCTATAAAAGATTATAAAAAAAGAAGCTTTCCTTCTGAAATTCAGAAAAGGAAAGCTTCTTTTTGTGAAGTAATAATTAGAGGCCGAAAATTGGAGCTAGGATTGGGACAACGAAGACTGTAAGGACACTAACCACCACCATAGCTAGGGAAGCCATAGCGCCTTCTGTTTCTCCGTTTTGTAAAGCAACTGCTGCACCAACAGTGTGTCCAGCTGTTCCTAAAGCTAATCCTCTAGCGATAGGATCAGTTATGTGAAGTTTATCAAGAACTGTTTTACCTAATGCAGAAACAAGAACCGCATTTAAGATAACTGCGAGAGCTGTAATAGCTTTAATACCACCAATGGATTCTGCAATAGGAAGTGCGATCGCTGTCGTTGCAGCTTGTGGCATCATAGCACCGATGATACCTTTATCCATATGAAGGATTTGGGCAGCAATGGTGACACAAATCACAGATAATACTAAACCAGCAATTAACATGGCAACAATTTGTTTCCAGTATTTAAATAATAAAGCTCTTTGCTTGTAAAGCGGAACTGCAAAAGCAATGGTTGCTGGATCTAGGAAGAACATAATAACTTTTCCACCTGGTTGGTAGGTTTCATAAGGAATTCCTGTAATTAAAAGGAAACCAATGCTTAAAACCATAGCCACAAATAGTGGAGAGAAGAGGAAGAAATGATGGTAACGATTGTAAAGGAAGGTACCAAACATAAAGGTAACTAAAGAAAGAACAATACCGATATAAGGAATCATTGTTTAACACTCACTTTCTGTAAATTAATGATTTTCTTGAGTACTTGCATTTTTAGCTTTTGCTTTGGATTTTAACCATTCGATAGCTTGGCCAACATAGCCGATAATTAACATAGCAATCACTGTCCAAAAGGCAATAAGGAAAATAATTTGAACACCTGAAGCTTTCATAATGTCCAAAGAAGTCATCAAAGATACTCCAGAAGGAACAAAAAGAAAAGCTAACACACCAATTAAACTTTGTGCAAGGTCTTCCACTTGTTCAAGTTTAATAATTCCTAAACATAATCCAGCGAAAAGAAGAATTAATCCAATCACTGAAGCAGGCATAGGAATAGGAGATAATTTAGCAAGAAAATGAGAAATTAATAAAATGATGGCAAAAATACCAGCTTGGGTAATAAAACTTGTTTTTTTCATTTAAAATCGCTCCTTAATAACTTGTGCATCGTTTTACTGATTATTAGTTTATCTTAGATTGAAAATAATCTGTGATATTTCTCTCAAGCTGCATGAATTTTAACACGAATTGCAAGAAGGGCTACCTAGAATACATAGAAAAAGTGCCAACTCCTTATGAAAATTGGCACTAAAGAAAGGATAACGCTTTCTGCTAGTTTATATTTAGGCGTGTTTTAAAGCTTTTTAAGTAAGATCGACTAACAGGAACTTTGATATGATTAGAAAGTGTAACCTGATAAGTTTGGTTAAACCAAGGCTGAATTTCAACAATATGTGTGATATTCAAAATGAAAGAGCGATGACAACGCAAGAATAAGTCATCAGGAAGTTTTTTCTCAATAGCACTTAATGTGCCAGTAGTCACAAAGGATTTATTAAGAGTATCAACTGTGACTGTATGTCCCTGAACAGAAACAAGGAAAATATCTTCTGGATGAAGAAGGTAGACCCTATCATCACTTTGAATAGCAATTGTATCATAATTGGATGAAGACTCTTTAGAAGTAGTATCTGTAGAATCAGATACAGATAATTCAGAGTACTGTAAATATTTATTAAGTGCAGCTTGAATTTTATTTTCTTCAAAAGGTTTTAAAATGTAGTCATTTGCATTGACTTTAAAAGCGTCTAACGCGTAGTTATCATAGGCAGTTGCGAAAATTAAATAAGGCGGTTTTCGCATTTGCAAAAATTTATAGGCTAAATCAAAACCAGTTTCGCCGTCTAACTGAATGTCTAGAAAAACGATGTCAGGTTTATTATCGAGCATGATGGTTAGAGCTTCTGTGACAGATTCAGCTTGATCTATTCGAGAAACTTGAGGATGTAAATTCACTAAATAAGCTAATTCTTGACGTGCAAAAGCTTCGTCATCAACTATTAGAATGTGTAGCATTAATTTCGCTCCCTTCAGCAAATTGTAAAGGGAAATTTAAAGTAAATCGAGTACCAACATTTTGTATACTTTCTGCTTTAAATTGACCTTTTTCACCATAAAGAATATGAAGACGTTTTGAAAGATTATCTAATGCCGTTCCTGTTCCTTTTTCTGAATAAACAGCTTCGTGACCTAATTGTTTTAATCTTTCAGGACTTATTCCATTTCCATTATCATTAACAGAAATAGTGAGCGTGTTTTCTTGAGTATGGATGTCTATGTAAATATGATTGTCAGTTTTTCGTTGACCAAAAGCATGCCGAATCGCATTTTCAACTAAAATTTGAACACAGAGTGGAGGAACTAAAGCTTGGTTTAAAATGTCGTCTACATTTAAGTGAATGGTATAACGACCTGGAAAACGCGCTTCAGTTAAACTTAAATAGGCGTGAAGATGTTCAAGTTCATCGCTAATGGGGATGGTGGTTTCTCGTGTACTTTGTAAGTTATGTCTAAAATAGACAGTTAATTGGAGTAGGAGATCACGTGCTCTTTGATGATCAAAACGCATGATAGCGAGGATAGTGTTGATTATATTAAAGAAAAAATGTGGATTAATTTGAGCTTGTAAACTTTTAATTTCAGCATCTTGTAATAATTTCGTATGTAATTGCGCTTCGCCAAGTTCAATTTGCATAGAAAAAATAGCAGCTAAGCCTTTAGCGAGTTGTTCTGTAACATAGGAGAGCTGACTAGAGTCTATAAAGTAGAGCTTTAAAGTCCCTAAAATCTGTCCCTTACAGAGAAGCGGAATGACAATAGCTGCTTGAAGTGGACAATCGGCATGTGTACAGCCAATTTGTTGACGATTATGTGCGACTGCCATTTTTCCAGTTTCTATGACATGCAGCGAGAGTTCTGTAATTACGTCATGTGTTGGAAAATGGTGATCAATACCTGCACCCACATGAGCCAAAATTTTCTTTTTGTCGGTAATAGAGACAGCAGAGACTTTAGTATAGCGTTTAATTATTGTCGCTAATTCTTGAGCGTGTTGAGGGGTTAAACCTGTTCTTAGAAGTGGTAGAGTTTTAGTTGCTAGGGAGAGTACATCATGAGTTTGTATAGCGCGGGCCTGTTCTTCTTGGGTAAGGGTATTATGAATGGTCGAAATAAAGATAAAAGTCCCTACGCTGTTTAAAATTAACATAGGAAGGGCAATAATTCGAATAAGGTTCAGTCCATCTGGTGTAAAAATAGCAATAAACAGAAGTTGAATGCCTTCCAAAATAGCAGCTGCGATAAAACCACGATTTGGGTTAATCAATGATCCGGGATGTTTTAAATATTTGCTTGAAAGTCCTGCTAAACAGCCGATAATTGGGGAAGAAAAACAGTAAAATAATCCCCCACCATTTCCTTGAAAAACTCTATGGAGGCCGGCGATAATCCCCACAAATCCTCCAACGATTGGCCCTCCTACAAATCCAGAAACTGAGATAGCTAATGAACGCGTATTCGCAATAGATGTTGTCGGTTTAATGTGAGTGAGCAAACCTGAAGTTTCAATGTTATTGGGGGTAATTTTGATACCGGTAAGATTGGATAAGATAGCGAATAATCCAAATACAATCACTAGAGGAATAATTTTTCTTCGATTATTTTGTTGAGACAGAAGATTTTTAAAATAAGGAGTTTGAACTAATAGGACAGCGAGTAACACGATCAATCCAACTCTTTCCATCATAAAGATAAACAAATCTCCGAAGTAAGTCCAAGACACAAGCCACGTTCCTTTCTATATATTTTATAGCGAATATGATTTTCCTTTTTTATTTTAAGCGCCAAAGAGAGGTTTGTCTACTTACGAAAAGTGCAGATATTCTCTGCTTAGATTTTATATGCTATAATCAAATCGAAAAAGTTGTGTAAATAGGAAGGAGAAAGAATGAATCAAAAGGAATTTATACAAGCTTTAGCGCTTCACGAGATTCATTTATCTCAAGAGCAAGTGACTCAATTTGATCAATATTATCACTTGTTGGTTGAATGGAATCAGAAAATGAATTTAACGGCCATTACAGAAGAAGAGGAAGTTTATCTTAAACATTTTTATGATTCTCTGAGTTTGGCATTTTATGTAGATATAACAAAAGAAAGTCTAAAGCTTATGGATGTTGGAGCGGGAGCAGGTTTTCCAAGTATTCCACTAAAAATTGCCTTTCCTCATCTTGAAGTAACAATAGTCGATAGTTTGAAGAAACGTATTCACTTCTTGGAGACAGTTAAAGAAAATTTAGGCCTTCAACATGTGCAAGTTTTCCATGGGCGTGCAGAAGATTTTGGACAAGATGTCAATCATCGCGAATGTTATGATTTTGTAACTGCTAGGGCTGTGGCTCGTTTGGAAGTATTGGCAGAATATTGCCTACCTTTCGCAAAAGTTGGGGGGCAGTTTGTGGCAATGAAGGCTGCTAAAGCTGATGAAGAAATTCAATCCGCTAAACCAGCTATTGCGACTTTAGGTGGAAAATTTGCCGAAGATATTGCTTTTGAATTGCCAGAGGAAGTAGGAGAAAGGCATCTTTTATGTATTCAAAAACGTAAAGTAACTCCTAAAAAATATCCACGTAAGGCCAGCTTACCTCAAAAGAAACCTATTCAATCCTTCTAAATAAAAAAGAAGGTTCTAATCAAACAGAATTCTTGCGAAATTTTAAGCACGAAGGATGCTTTTTTGATACAATAAGAAGGACATAAAAATAAGAAGCGAAGAGTTCACAGAGTGAGTTTGGAAGAAATGCGTAAAGGGCGAATCGCATTTCGCCCTTTTTTCATGAGAAAGATTGACAGAGGAGGAAGAAGCATGGGGAATGTAATTGCCATTGCGAATCAAAAAGGTGGTGTTGGGAAGACGACCACGGCTGTAAATTTGGCGGCTGCATTAGCATATGAAGGAAAACATGTCTTATTAGTAGATAGTGACGCTCAAGGAAATGCGACGAGTGGGCTAGGCATTTCTAAAGCAAGTGTAGAAGTGGATATTTATGATGTTTTGGTGAATGAGGTGCCTATTCGAACCACCATTCAAAAAACAACACGGGAAAATCTTGACCTAGTTCCAGCCACTATTCAACTCGCAGGGGCAGAAGTTGAATTAACTAATCTTCCTCAACGTGAACGACGAATGAAAAAAGCTATTGATGAAATAAAAGAGGATTATGATTACTTGATTATCGATTGTCCTCCTTCATTAGGGCACCTAACGATTAATGCTTTTACAGCAGCTGATTCGATTTTAATTCCTGTACAAAGTGAATATTATGCTTTGGAAGGGTTAAGTCAATTGTTGAATACGATTCAATTGGTTCAAAAACATTTTAATTCTTCGTTAAAAATTGAAGGTGTCCTCATGACTATGTTTGATGCGAGGACAAATTTGAGTAATGAAGTAGTTGGAGAAGTCAAAAAATATTTTGGCGATAAAGTTTATGAAACTTTAATTCCAAGAAATGTTCGATTGTCAGAGGCACCTTCTTATGGATTATCTATTATTGATTACGATATGAGTTCACGGGGAGCAAAAGTTTATCTCCAGTTAGCAAAGGAAGTGCTAGAGAATGACCAATAAAAAAATGCGAGGGTTAGGAAAAGGCATTGGAGCACTTTTCCCTAGTGATTCGCCCTTACTACAGAAAGATTCTGTCAGTGAAGAAGCATCTAACTTAAGTAATTCTTCAAATCAATCTATTGAAACAGAAATTAAAAATAGTTTTGAAGAAAAAAAAGAAGTTGCCTCAAATGATCAAAAAGTGAGTTCTCTTTTATTGGCAGAAATTCGCCCAAACCCATATCAACCACGGACGCATTTTGATCAGGAAAGTTTAAAAGAATTAGCAGATTCTATTACTCAACAAGGGGTCTTACAGCCAATTATTGTCCGACGCTCTGCGATTAAAGGATATGAAATAATTGCCGGAGAAAGACGGTATCGGGCAAGCAAGTTAGCAGGTTTGGAGACTATTCCATCGATTATTTGTGATATGACCGATGAGCAAATGATTGAAACCGCTATTATCGAAAATTTACAACGGGAAGATTTAACCCCTTTAGAAGAAGCACATGCCTATAAAAATTTAATGAGTGCCTTGCATCTTACTCAAGCAGAGGCTGCTCAGCGATTAGGAAAAAGTCGAGCTCATGTTGCAAATTATGTGCGCTTATTAGATCTTAGTGAAGAAGTAAAAAATTATTTACAAAAAGGGCAATTGTCTATGGGTCAAGCACGTACGCTTTTAGGTGTTAAAAACGCGAAAGAGCAAGTTAAATTAGCGCATAAGGTTGTTAATGAAGGGATAACCGTTCGGCAATTAGAAAAACTTGTTCAAAATCTTAATGAACCTGTTCAAGCAGCACCTAAAGTTAAAATGATAAAAGAAGAAAAGCCAAAATATCTCTTAATCGGTGAAGAACACTTAATGGATAAATTTGGAACGAATGTTCAAATCAAACCTAAGGGTCAGGCGGGAAGAATTGAAATTGAGTATTTATCGCAAGAAGATTTAACCCGAATTTTGGATCTTCTTGATATTCGATTTGAAGATTGAGAGGGATAAAATGGTTAATAAGAATTATACTCTTTATGATATTGTAGAAATGAAAAAGCCACATCCTTGCAAAACAAATGCCTGGCAAATTATTCGAATGGGGGCTGACATTCGTATGAAATGTCAAGGGTGCGCCCAATCGGTTATGATGCCGAGACGTGAATTTGAAAAGAAAATGAAACGTGTTTTAGAAGAAAGATTGGAACCTAATCAAATAATAAAGTAAGAGGGAAATTCCCTGAGTAAGAATAAGAGAGAAAGTGTGAAGAAATTATGTCATTAACCGCTGGAATTGTTGGGCTCCCAAATGTAGGAAAGTCTACGCTTTTTAACGCTATTACCAAATCTCAAGTAGAAGCTGCTAATTATCCTTTTGCAACAATTGATCCTAATGTAGGGGTAGTAGAAGTCCCTGATGAACGCTTGATAAAAATTACGGAATTAGTTCATCCTAAAAAGACAGTTCCAACGACTTTTGAGTTTACAGACATTGCGGGGATTGTTAAAGGTGCTAGTAAGGGAGAAGGACTAGGCAATAAATTTTTAGCCAACATTCGCCAAGTGGATGCTATTTGTCATGTGGTAAGATGTTTTAAAGATGGGAATATTACTCATGTTTCAGGTGATGTTAATCCACAAGATGATATTGAAACAATTAATTTGGAATTAATCTTAGCTGATTTAGAAAGTGTCAATAAACGCTACGAAAAAGCGGTTAAAGTAGCGAAATCTAAAGCACATGAAGCTGTTGTAGAAGCTGATGCTCTTTCCAAATTAAAAGAAGCCTTAGAAGCTGGTCAGCCTTCGCGTAGTGTGGAATTAACGGATGAAGAAATGGTAGTTGTTAAACAACTTTTTCTATTAACAATGAAACCAGTACTTTATGTAGCGAATGTTTCAGAAGAAGATGCAGCAAACGGAGACAATGATTATGTTCGTCAAGTGCAAGAAATTGCAGATAAAGAAGGCGCAGAAGTTGTCGTTGTTTGTGCGAAATTAGAAGAAGATTTAGCAACGATGGAAGATGAAGAACGCCAGATGTTCTTAGATGATTTGGGAATGAGTCAGTCTGGGTTAGATGTTCTGATTCAAAAAGCTTATACTTTACTTGGACTGGCAACTTACTTTACAGCTGGCGAAAAAGAAGTACGGGCTTGGACTTTCAAAAAAGGAATGCGAGCTCCTCAAGCAGCAGGTGTGATTCACTCAGATTTCGAACGGGGATTTATCCGTGCAGAAACGGTTCACTATACAGACTTAATGGAATATGGAAGTATGCAAGCTTGCAAGGAAGCAGGAAAATATCGTTCAGAAGGTAAAGATTATGAAGTTAAAGATGGCGATATTATGCTGTTCCGTTTCAATGTTTAAGGAGGCGTCAAGGTGGCTAATAAAAATCAAGAACAAGAAGAAGTACAATTAGAAAAAATTCAACAGGAAATAGAAGAATGGCGTCCGCAATTAACGAAACGAAATGAAGAATTTGTGTTTCAATTTGAAAAAGCGATCGCAGATAAAAACTTAAGAGGACGTAATAAAGAGATCGTTCTTCATGAAGTCATTGGTCAACTTATTGAAGGGCAACCTTTAGGAAAAACATCCCAACAACTATTTGGAACGCCTTATTATTATGCTGAAGTTCTAGAAAAATCACCGACGAAGGAAGAAATGGCTCCACCAAGATTTCTTCAAATGTGGGGAGACAATGCTTTATTTGTTGGAGGATTATTTAGCGCTATTGCAGGTTTAATGGAACTTTTAGCAAATGGACAAGCTTCTAATGGATTGACATTAGGACTAGGGGCTTTAATCATCAACTTCTTTATGGGAGGATTAGCGATGACTCTTATGGCACGGTACAGTAAAAAAATGAATTCAGAATGTACAAAAGCAGGATTTATTCGTTATGTTTTTGTTTCGATGGCTGTGATTGGAGGATGGATTTTTTTACTGAGTTTGGTAGTTACTTTTCTTCCGCCAATTTTTAATCCGATGTTAACACCGTCTCTGTATTTCTTCATCGCTGCTCTTGCCTTTTTGGTTCGGTATTTCCTTCAGAAGAAATGGAGTAAGCCGAAATTTTAATAATAGAAAAGGAGAGTTAGCTTCCTAAAGTTAACTCTCCTTTTTAATTTATTTTTTACTGTAAAGATGTTGTTTAAAGTGACGAATACGAGGAAACGCAAACGTCATAAGGAAGTAAAGAGGTTTATTCAGTACATAGTCGAATTCCCCTATTTTATCTGAAACCTTAGTTCCCCACATTTTTTTAAAGAGCCATAAGCCCAAATAGGGAGAATCAGGTGAAGGGTTAACACTTACTCCACCAAAGTCATATGTTTTGGCCCCTTTGTTTCGTGCATAGCGCATCATATCATATTGTAATTGATAATTAGGATTTAAAGTACGATAAGCATTGCTTGATGCTGCGTATAAATAGTAACATTTTTGACCACAGAAACCGAGTAAGGCTCCGGATAGAGGGAGTCCTTCTGGATATTTTTCTTGTAAGTCATGTGCATCCGCAATTAATTGCTTTGTTTTGTTTTGACGAGTAGAGAGTTCTTTGAGTTGATTTTCTTTCTTTTTACTGTCTTTTTTTTGACTTACTTTTTCTAAATCTTTTTGAATAGAAGCAAGTTCTTCTTCTGCTTTTTGGGCCATTTGATTAGGCATTAAACGGATTAAAAAATAATCCATATGCCCATTAGGATGGAGCTTTTCATAAATAGATTGGAAGTAAGTGATATTTCTTGTTGCGAATCCGTCTCTTTCCCCTGTGGTTTGCATCAGTTGAGCAAAAACATCCAGAGATTCCCCACTAGCTTTTTGTGTTTCTAATCCTGATTTCAGTGCCTTTCTTACAAGATTACGCGCTTTTGTATCATAAGAAGCTAATAAATCATCATCATTTTTGTCAATAGGGGTATACATGGTTTGACGAGGCTGGATGTATTGCTCGTTCATTCCATCTTTAAATCCTGTATGATGAAAACCAATAGAAGTTAAAAATTTGAGAATATTTTCGCTTCCTTCTCTTTGGAGGTCAGGATCGATTTTGAGATAGATTGCTTTTTCTTCCTTAGCTACTTCAATCGCTGCATTCCTCAAGGCAATGACTGCTTCATGGTTGTTATAATCGACAACAAAGCCCTTAGAAGCGTAGGCGAAAGTCCAAGGAGTTCCTTTAATTGCTTTAAACAAAAGAAGAGAGACACCTTGCACTTGTTCTTTGCAATCTGCTATAGCAATTTTTTTGTAATGCCAGCCTGTAAAAGCTTTAGCTTGTGCCCAGTCGGTAAGTTGTAATAAGTCTCCGTTTGGATGATTTTCTACAAAATGATTGTGTTCTTCGTCAGTGAGAGATACTGAATGATATGCTGTAGTCATACGATTACTCCTCTTGTGTCTTAAGATGCTGTTTTAATACTACCACGCTTGGTGAGTTTTTAAAAAGTTTCCTTTCAATTTTAGCAAAGTTTAAACATCTCACAGACTATTTTAAATGGAGAATATTGATTTTAAGCAATTCTTAAAGAGATTTTAGAGCGAACAAGTCCGCCTTTTTGATAAGATTTGGTAGAATAGAAACGAGTATGACAGTAATTTATAAGTAAGAAAAGGGGGTATCCTTGTGAAGATACTTATTGTAGATGACGATAAAGAAATTGTTGAATTATTAACGATTTATTCTATGAATGAAAATTATGAAGTAGTTCAGGCTTTCGATGGAGAGGAAGCTTTGAAGAAAATTAGCGAAAATCCAGATATTGCCGTGATCATTTTAGATATTATGATGCCGGACAAAGACGGCTTAACGGTTGTCAAAGAATTAAGAAGTCGAGAAGTAGAGACACCCATTCTTTTATTAAGTGCCAAATCAGAGGATATGGATAAAATTTCAGGATTAACGACAGGAGCAGATGATTATGTCACCAAACCTTTTAATCCTTTGGAAGTGATGGCGCGTGTAAAATCCTTATTGCGACGTTCAAAAGCCAATGATCCCAATAACGGCGATATTATTGAAATAGGACCTTTGGTGATTTACAAGAATTCACATGAAGTGAAAACGATAGACGGACAAACTATTCAGTTAACAGCTCTTGAGTTTGGTATTTTATATTTATTAGCTTGTCATCCGAATAAAGTCTTTTCAGCTGATGAAATTTTTGAAAGAGTTTGGCAACAAGAATCAGTGGTTTCTGCCAAGACAGTTATGGTTCACGTTAGCCATCTAAGAGATAAAATTGAGAGTGCTACAGGCGGAGATAAGGTTATTTCTACGGTGTGGGGAGTAGGCTATAAAATTTCTGACCATTCTCAGGACTAGCGAATAATGAAGGAGGATAAGCTAGGGAAATGGGCGTATTGAAAAAAATAAAAAAGAATGTGCTCTCTAATCGTCAATTGCGAATTTTTACGGAGCTATTTTTTGAAACAATCGCCGTATTGGCCTTTTTGGTGATTGGTTATTTTGGATTTATATTTGTGTTTATTTCCATAACAGAATATATTTATCCTCAATTACTTTTAAATAATCCAGCGTGGTTGATAGCTTTCCCTAGATATCGGCAGTACTTTATTATTATCTTTACTATTTTATATTTGATTGCTGGCTGTCTTTTGGTGATGTGGAGAGTGTACAAAAGAAATCGGGCGATTCAGCTGGGATTTATTTTAGAAGAATTACACTACATTGCTCAAGGAAACTATAATCATAAAATTTCTACGAATCATATGACATCCATGGAGCCGATTGTTTCTAGTATTAATCGATTGGTGAACTCTACAGTAAAAGCAATGGAAGAAGAAAGGCGTTCTGAAGAATCTAAAGATGAATTGATTGGAAACATGAGTCATGATATTCGTACCCCCCTCACTTCTATCATTGGCTATTTAGGATTGATTGAGAATGAACAATGTCAAGATGTTGATCAAATGAAGAAATATGTCAAAATCAGTTATACAAAAGCTCTTCAAATGCAAAAAATGGTAGAGGATTTGTTTGAATATACGAAAGTTAGTCAAGTAAATTCAACTATTCATCCAGTGAACACGAATGTTGTGCGCTTGCTTGAACAATTGAGCGTTGAGTTTGAGTTAGAAGCGAGTGAAGTGGGGCGAAAAATGATTTTAAAACTTCCTGAAGTAGATGAAGTAATGGTAGAAGTAGATCCCGAAAAAATTGTCCGTGTGTTTTCAAATTTAATTACCAATGCTATCAAATATGGAGGGGAAGGCCAGTATATTTGTTTAATATTAGAAGACCAGAAAGAGAAGGTAAAATTTACGATTGCTAATGACGGTACGCAAATTCCTAAAGAAGCTTTAGATAATCTCTTCCAACGCTTTTATCGTGTGGATCCTTCACGTACCACCAAAGGAAGTGGATTAGGGTTGGCGATTTCGGAAAGTATTGTTCGTTTGCACCATGGTAAAATTTGGGTTCAATCGGATCAGGGGGTTACACGTTTTAGTTTCGAGATTCCTAAAAAACAAGAAGAGAAGGAGGAAAAATTCAGTGAAAAAGAGACGAAATAAAGAAATTTTAAAAAAATGGATTTTTCCTTGTTTAATTCTTTCTTCCTTTTTTGGGATAATTCCACAAGAAGCAAAAGCTGAAGAGATTTCTCTTCAAAATTTTTCTGAACAATTAGATCAAACCTATCAATTCCCTTTTCAAACGGGAATAGTGATAAATCAACAGACAGGTCAGATCCTTTATGAAAAACAAGCTGATCAATTACATGGTATAGCGTCACTAACAAAGTTATTATCTTTATATGTTATTTACGATTATTTAGCTAATGATAAGTTACAGTTAGATAGTAAAGTTTCTATTTCTCCTGAAGTAGCGGCACATTCCAGAGCAGAAGGGTTATCTAATGTTCCGCTGCAAGCAGGAGATGATTATTATACGGTGGATCAATTGTTAGATGCTATCATTATTGCTTCTGCTAATTCTGCTACAGTAGCTTTAGCTGAAAAAATTGCTGGGTCTGAGGATCAATTTATTCAATTAATGGAAAATAAATTAAAAGAGCTTCATATTTCAGATTATCAACTGGTTTCAGCGAGTGGATTGCATTCAGGACTTCGAATGGATGGAGGAAAGGAAGGGGTCTCTCCTAAAGCGGAAAATCAATTATCAGCGCGATCTATCGCTGTTTTGGTTCAGCATTTATTAACGGATTATCCAGATGTTCAACGTCGAGCTCAAATTACTGATAAAAATTTTAAAGTGAGTGATCAGATTGTTTATCCACTTCAAAATTCGAATCAGTTGTTGCCAGGAATGAAGTATGAAACAAAACAAGTCACGGGCTTAAAGACAGGAACTGAAGAAAAGGCAGGAGCTTGTTTAGTAGCTACTTTTAGAATGAATCAGCAGTCTATTATTGCTGTGACACTTGGAGCGCCTTCAGATAAGGAACGTTTTTTAGGGACCAAGAAATTATTAAAAAGCTTAGAGAATCATCTAGTTTGGACGAGATTTGCTAAAGAAGGTTCTTTTTATAATGAAGGTCATCCGGTTAGTGTGTATGGTGGGAATAAAGTGATTACGCGATTGCAATATCAAAGAGACGTTGCTTGTTTTCTCCCTAAAAAACATTCAGAAGATGTTAATGTTTGGTCAGATTTTGAAAATTCTGTGCAATACAATACAGAAGGGCAATTAGAAATTAAAGCCCCTTTAGTAATGGACAAAAAAGTAGCAGATGAGCGGTTGCATCTTTCTTTCTATGAAAATATTAACGGCCAAAAATTTCTAAAAGCTCCCCTTTCGCCAACAGAGGAAGTAAAAGCTGTCAGTTTAGGTGTTCAAATCACACGAAAAGTTCATGAAACCATTCAATTTATTATGAGTTGGTTCCGATATAAAATAGCATACGGGTAAAAGGTCCTTAAAAAGAATCTTTTTAATTTCTTTGCAAAGAGTATATATCAAATAGCATGTAAGCCTTTACAGCGCGTAACGGAATCGTTATAATTTAAAGTATAGGAACGTGTAGAAAGAAAGGAATTCTTATGACAGACAAAACATTTAAGGCAGTTGTTGATGTAGTTAAAGGTATGGAAGTGCATAGTCAAGTTAGAGACTTTACATTTGTAATGGATGAACCTGTTGCAAGTGGAGGAAGCAACAAAGGAATGAACCCAATTGAAGCTTTACTTTCTGCTTTAGGTGGATGCAAAGCTATTGTGATTCAAGCTTTTGCGAAAGCTCATCATATGAATATCCAAAAAGCTTCTTTAACAATTGAAGGAACTTTAGATGTAGATGGCTTTAGAGGAACAAATCCAAATGCTAAAATTGGATTAGGGGTTATTAAGACGACTTACCATATCCAAGCAGATAATACAAAAGAAGAAATTGAAGAATTTATTGAATTTGTTGATCATACTTGTCCTGTAAGAGATACTTTGGCACATTCTCCAGAACTTGAAACAGAATTAATCATTGAATAAGTTTTTAAGAGCAAGCAGATATAAAATTCCTGCTTGTTTTTTTATAAGAAGAATTACATGAAAGAGCTATTGACACTTCTTATAATTCTTTATAAAATGTAACCACATACTATAAAGAAAAGTTGTGACAAGTACCTATTATTTCTTTTTTTAGAGAGCTTACGGTTGGTGAAAGTAAGTAAAAGGAGGTAGGGAATCCACACAATAATTTGCTTATAAATTTGATTTTATCAAGGAATATTGCCGGCTAACAACCGTTATCTGTGAGTGCAAGACAAATTGATTGTCTTGAATCAGGGTGGTACCGCGAAAAAAAGATTAAAGAGCCATTTCGTCCCTTATAGAGGGATGAAATGGCTTTTTTTATTTCTTAAAAGGTTCGAAATTAAGGAGGATATAGGATGATTGATGTACGTTTATTAAGAGATCAATTTGAAGAAACTTTGCAAAAAGAACAAAATCGTGGAGTTGTTAAAGAAGAGCTTGAAACGATTAAGGATTTAGATGAAAAACGGCGGGAATTAATTGCTCAGACCGAACAATTAAAACAAGAAAGAAATGTCGTTTCTGATACTATCGGTCAATTAAAGCGGAATAAAGAAAACGCAGATGATAAAATTAAGGAAATGCAAGCTTTAGGTCAAAAAGTAAAAGTCCTAGATGAAGAACTTAAAGGAGTAAATCAAGAACAACATGATCGGCTAGCTCGTATTCCAAACTTACCTGCAGAAGGTGTTCCTGTAGGAGAAGATGAAAATGAAAATGTTGAAATTCACCGTCATGGAGAACCTCGAAAATTTCCTTTTGAAATTAAAGCTCACTGGGATATCGGGGAAGCTCTTGATATTTTAGATTTTGAAGCAGGGGCAAAAGTTTCTGGAGCCCGCTTTGTTTATTACAAGGGACTAGGAGCACGTTTGGAAAGAGCGGTTTATAACTTTATGTTAGACCAACACCAAGCAGAAGGTTATTTAGAAATGATTACGCCTTACTTGGTAAATGACCAAGCAATGTATGGAACAGGTCAATTTCCTAAATTTACAGAAGATGTTTATCAAATTACCAATGAAGGTCAAGACCTTACTTTAATTCCAACCGCAGAAGTGCCTCTCACTAACTATTTTGCTAATGAAATTCTTAATTATGAAGATCTTCCTATTAAGGTAACTGCCTTATCTCCATGCTTCCGTTCAGAAGCAGGTTCAGCAGGCCGTGATACGAGAGGTTTGATTCGGATGCATCAATTCAATAAGGTAGAAATGGTTAAAATTGCACGTCCTGATCAATCTTTTGAAGAATTAGAATCGATGACAAAAAATGGAGAAAACATTCTTGAAAAATTGGGCCTTCCTTATCGTCGTATTGTTCTATGTACAGGAGATATGGGCTTCTCTGCTTCTAAGACTTACGATTTAGAAGTTTGGATGCCTAACCAAGATACTTATCGTGAAATTTCTTCTTGTTCAAACTGTATTGATTTTCAAGCCAGACGTGCACAGATTCGTTATCGTGATAAAGATGGTAAACCACAATTGGTGCACACTTTGAACGGATCTGGTTTAGCAGTTGGGCGGACTGTGGCTGCGATTATTGAGAACTATCAAAATGAAGATGGTTCTGTCACAATACCAGAAGTTTTAGTTCCTTACATGGGTGGCGTTACTAAAATTACGAAAGAAAACGCTAAAGGTTTTTAATTGAAAGTATAAACCCAAAGGCCGTTTTGATTAGAAGGATCAAAACGGCCTCTTTTCTAGGAGAGAGTAATTTTTAAAGAAATGAAAAATAAATGGGTTCCTTAAGCTATGTTATAATAAGTCTAAGTTAATGAAATAAACGGAAGGAATTCGTATGAGAACACAGGATTTAGAATACTTTATCCATTTAACTAAAACCCAAAGTTTTACAGCGACAGCAGAAGCATTGGGAATTTCGCAACCTGCTGTATCTTTAATGATTAAACGTTTAGAAGATGAATTAGATACTACCTTATTTATTCGTAAACGAGGAAATAATATTTTAAAACTAACGGGGACTGGTAAAATTTTTCAAAAACAAGCGGAGAAAATACTTCAGTTAGTTGAATCAACCAAAAAAGAAATTAATGATAAAGAAAATAACAGCATTCAATTAGGAGTTCCTCCTATTATTGGAGCGACCTTGCTTCCTCTCTTTTTGCCAAATTTGATTAAGTTTTCTGAAAAAATTCAAATTATCGAGAAGGGAGGCTCCAAGGCGATTTTAAATCTGCTAAGGAAGGGAGAAATTAATACTGCACTTGTGGGTTTTTCTCAACCTATTGAAGAAGAGGCTTATCCGGATATTACGACGACTTTATTGATTAAAGATCAATTTCAAATTTGGGTAGGAGAAAATCATCCTTTAGCAAAAAAAACAACGGTTTCTTTGAAAGATTTAAGGGAGCAATCATTTGTAATCCTTGGCGAAGATTATGTTCAGCATCAGGTGTTTTTGAATTGGGCAAATACGCATAACATTGATCAGACCAATATTTTTTCTACGAATGAAGTAGCCACTGCAAAATCTTTTGTGAAAGCCAACGTTGGAGCAACTATGCTTATTGAAATGGCAACGAATACCAATGAAGGTTTAGTGAAGTTGAATTTAGAAAATATTTCACTTCCGTATTTTTATATTTATTTAATGGTAAGAACTTCAAGCAAAGAAGACTCTCTTCAAAATATTGTAAGTAACGAAATTAAAGAAGTGGCTCGAAAACATTTCTCTCATAAATCTTTTCATTAAAGGAAATGATTCAAAACAACCCTAAAAGCTTATGATCCCTTAAGTTTTAGGGATGTTTTTGTCAAGGAAAGTGGAGAATTTGTAGAAAAATGATCATTTGTTCATTTCTTAGAAGGTAAATATGAACTTTTAAACAAATGTAAAAAAATTGTTTTTGAATCTGATTGACAAGTTTTTTAATACAAGATACCATGAATATAATTGAGTGAGCGTTTTCACGCGTATTGAAAAGGAGTGACCAATTGATGTTTAATCAAGCAGATCAAGAAGCCGTTAGTGCTATTCGGATGTTAAGTGTTGATATGATAAATCAAGCAAATTCAGGACATCCAGGACTTCCGATGGGAGCAGCGCCAATGGCTTATGTTCTTTGGAGTCAATTTATGAATCAAAATCCATCGAACAGTCATTGGATAAATCGAGACCGTTTTGTCCTTTCTGCAGGACATGGCTCAGCTTTACTTTATAGTTTATTACATTTATCTGGATATGAAGTCACTTTAGATGACGTGAAGCAATTCCGTCAATTAGGATCTAAGACGCCAGGACATCCAGAAGTCCATCACACAGATGGCGTAGAAGCAACGACAGGGCCTTTAGGGCAAGGAATTGCTACAGCTGTGGGGATGGCGATGGCTGAAGCACATGATGCAGCTGTTTACAATACAAAAGATTATCAGTTAGTAGATCATTATACCTATGTCTTGAATGGTGACGGAGATTTAATGGAAGGAATCTCCCATGAAGCCGCTTCTCTGGCTGGACATTTAAAATTGGGAAAATTAATTTTACTCTATGATTCCAATGACATCTGTTTAGACGGGCCAACCAACAAAACATATACTGATGATGTTAAATCTCGATTTGAAAGTTATGGTTGGCAATATGTTCGTGTAGAAGATGGCAATAATCTTGAAGAAATTGCTCATGCTCTTGAAACTGCGAGAGCTGATAAGGAACATCCAAGTTTAATTGAAGTGAAAACAACAATTGGTTATGGCTCCGAAAAAGAAGGAACTTCTGCTACACATGGAAGCCCAATTGGTGAAGAAGATCGTGCACATGCGGCGAAGGTCTATGGGTGGAAATATGATAAATTTGAAATTCCAGAGACTGTTTATACTCTCTTCAAAGAAAAAGTCGCTGATCGTGGAGCCAAGGTAGAAGCTGCTTGGGAAGAACAATATGATGCCTATCAAAAAGCTTATCCAGATCTTGCTGAACGCTTTAAACGGGCTTATGCAGGAGAATTACCAGAAGATTGGGCAGATTGCTTACCAGTTTATCATGAAGGAGAAGATGCCCTCGCTTCACGTAAAACAAGTGAAAAAACTATTCAAGCAATCGCAAGTCGTTTACCAGAATTCTGGGGAGGCTCTGCTGACTTGAAAGCTTCTAATAATACTTACATCAAAGAAGGTGATGATTTTTCACCTGAACATTATCAAGGACGTAATATTTGGTACGGTGTTCGTGAATTTGCGATGGGAGCAGCCATGAACGGGATTCGGTTACATGGAGGTTCCATTACTTATGGAGGGACTTTCTTTGTTTTTTCAGATTACTTACGTGGAGCTATTCGGGTAGCGGCTTTGTCCAATATTCCTTCTATTTATGTCTTCACGCATGATTCTATTGCTGTGGGAGAAGATGGACCAACGCATGAGCCGATTGAACAATTAGTATCATTTAGAGCATTACCTAATGTCAATACCATTCGCCCAGCAGATGGGAATGAAGTTTCTGCTGCTTGGAAAGTAGCTGTAGAATCTAAAGAAACGCCAACTGTATTGGTTCTTACTCGGCAAAATCTTCCTGTTTTAAAAGGAACAGATGAAAAAGCGAGTCAAGGTATGAAACATGGTGCCTATGTTCTTTCTCCAGCAAAGGGAGACGTAGCAGACGGTATACTCATTGCCACAGGATCAGAAGTAAATCTTGCTGTACAAGTTCAAGCGGCTTTAGAAAAAGAAGGCATTGATGTGGCGGTTGTTTCTATGCCATGTCAGGAAATTTTTGATCGCCAAGATCCTGCTTATAAAGAATCTGTATTACCAGATGCAGTAACAAATCGGATGTCTATTGAAATGGGAGCGACATATGGTTGGGAACGCTATGTCGGTAGAAAAGGCTTTACCTTTGGAATCGATCGATTTGGAGCTTCAGGAAAAGGGAATGCTGTGATTGATCAATATGGCTTTACAGTAGAAAGTATTGTAAACACCTATAAAGAAATTTTTAAATAAAAGATAAATTTGATAAGGTAGGCTTTCATTTTATAGAGGAGGATAAGCATGAAATTTTTCTTAGATACAGCAAATATTGATGAAATTAAACGAATCAATGATTTGGGATTATGTGACGGTGTCACAACAAATCCTTCCTTAATCAACAAAGAAGGAAGGGATTTTGAAGAAGTAATCAAAGAAATCTGTGCAACCATCGATGGGCCAGTTTCTGCTGAAGTAACAGCTTATGATTATGAAGGAATGGTTCAAGAAGCTCGTCAATTATCAAAATGGGCAGATAATGTTGTCGTAAAGATTCCGATGACTGAGGAAGGCTTAAAAGCGACACATACCTTATCCAAAGAAGGCATTAAAACCAATGTTACCCTTATTTTCTCTGTAGCTCAAGGTTTATTAGCTGCTAAAGCAGGGGCAACTTATGTTTCTCCTTTCCTTGGGCGCATTGATGATATGGGGGAAAATGGTGTTCAACTGGTAGAAGATTTACGGGAAGTCTTGGATATTTATGGCTTTGAAACAGAAATTATAGCTGCTTCTATTCGCCATATTGGCCATTTTGAAGGTGCCGCTTTAGCGGGAGCAGATATTGCGACGATTCCGGGGACTCTTTTCCCTAAACTTTGGTCTCATGTTCTCACTGATCAAGGAATTGAAAGATTTAAAAAAGATTGGGAAGCTTTCCAAAATCGCTAGTATTCTTTAAAATAAAGATACATATTTATAAGATCGCATGTCCTATTATTAGTCGTGCGATCTTTTTTGTTGATCTTACAAAAAAGGTAGTCAAAGAATTTTAAGCATTCTTTGGCTACCTTTTATACCATAATCAGAACCACAAGTCTTTTCTGAAATTTTTACGAGAGAGAGTCGTTGACAACTTCTCTTTTATTTTTGAGGAAGTTCCTTTTTTCCCATTTTAAACCAATACCGGTTATTCCAGATAAGATAGAAAATAGAGGAGATAAGAGGCTGAAGAAAGTGAAAGGTAAAAATTCTAGTACGCTAACACCTAATGTGGTAGCCGCGAAGGAACCAGCAACGCCCCAAGGGATGAGGTAATTAATAACACTCCCTCCGTCTTCTAACACCCGTCCCAATGCTAAAGGAGAGAGACCTAGTTTATCATAGGCTGGTTTTAAAGCACGACCAGGGAGAATAACAGATAGGTATTGTTCGCCCACTAAAAGGTTAATTCCAATACAGGAGAAGATAGTTGTAGTAATAAGTGAAGCAGGACCTTTTAATTTTTGAACAAGGGGTTCCATGGCATTTTGAACAACATGAAATTTCATTAATAAGCCTCCCAAAGACAGAGTAGAGATAATGAGGGAGACAGTTCCCATCATATGGGAAATTCCTCCACGAGTAAGCAAGGCATCCAAAGCAGCGTCTCCTGTATGTGCGATAAAGCCATTGCTGATAATAGCTGTTAGTCCAACGATGGATTCATGGGGATTATGACCAAAAATCATTAAAACTGTGACAGCAATGTTCAAAAAGAGCGTTGGAATCGCTGGGATTTTTTTCCATGCGCAAAATAGCATCATTAAGAGTGGAAGAGAAGCCCACCAAGAAATGGGGAAATTAACTTTTAACAACTGAGTAATATGATCTATTTTGCTTGTATCAATAGTTCCGTTATTTCCTAGGAGAGTATAGAGAAAAAGAGAAACTACAAAAGAAGGGAGTGTAGACCACATCATATTTTTAATATGGGCGAATAGTTCTCCTTCTGAGATTGCAGAGGCTAAGTTTGTAGAATCTGAAAGAGGAGACATTTTATCTCCAAAAACCGCACCGGAAACAATGGCGCCTGCTACTAAGCTTGAATTTTCCCCCATACTTACACCAATTCCAAAGAGTGCAATTCCGACTGTGGAAATAGTTGTGAAGCCAGAGCCAATGGAAAGACCGATAATGGAACATACAAGAAAGACAGAAGGGATAAATAGATTTCCACTGATTAATTTAAATCCCAGGTACATAATGGAAGGGATAATTCCGCTTTTAATCCATAGACCGATTAAGGCACCGATAAGGATAAAGATAAAAATAGGAATAATAGCTACACTAATACCTTCTTTAATACCGTCTTGGATATCTTCAAAAGAAGCGTGGTGTAATTTAGCCCAAAAAATGATCAAACAAATGGTTCCTAAAACAGGAACTTCGGGAGACATTCCGAATTTAATAACCGCTGTGCCTAAAATAAGTAGAAGCATCGCTAAGATGCTTAACGCTTCTTGGAAAGGGACTTTATAGTTCATTTATTAACCTCCTAAATAAAAAATCCCGTTGATTATTCATCAACGGGACGATGTTAGTAACCGCGGTACCACCCAAATGACAAGGCTAAACCTTGTACTCGTATCAGGTAATAACGACACTGATTGGGCCGGTATAAATAGTTCGGTGTAATTCATGTGATTCCGCCTGACTGACTTTCACCTTTTGTCAGCTCTCTAAACGCTTAACGGAGACATTACTAAAGTCGAACTTATTGCCATTCATCATAGCAAGTCTTTGAAATATTGTCAATGTATTTTTTTAAATTCTTTGCTTATTTTTAAGGTTGGCTTGTTTGGTGTTGCCACCTTCTTTATCTTGTTGTAAGGCTTTGACTTCTTTATGTAATAAGAGAATTCCAATAATATTTGGGATAACCATTAATGAATTGAACAAGTCAGAGAGATTCCAGACAGTATCAATTTCTTGTAAAGTCCCTAGAACAATGCCAAGAAGAACAAGTCCTTGATAAGGTTTTAATGCTTTTTTCCCTAATAAAAATTTGACATTAGTTTCTCCAAAATAATACCAGCCGATAATGGTAGAGAAAGCAAAGAAAGTAAGAGCAATTGCCAGTAAAGCAGATCCGAGATTTCCAAAAGCTCTTTGAAAGGCTTCCTGGGTAATTAAAGCACCTTGTAATTGGCTTTGTTCAGCTCCTGTGACAAGTATGATTAAAGCAGTTGCAGAACAAATCACTAAGGTATCGATAAAGACACCTACCATGGCGATATACCCTTGGTCGACAGGGTGGTCCACAAAAGCTGTAGCGTGGGCGTGGGGAGTAGACCCCATCCCCGCTTCATTACTAAAGAGTCCTCGAGCAACCCCTTTAGAGATTGCTTGTTTGATAGTATAACCTAATGTTCCTCCGAGAGCAGCTTGAGGAGTGAAGGCGGCTTTAAAAATTAAAGAAATAGAAGGGATAATATTTTGACGGAATTTAATCAAAATAATTCCAGCTAAAACGATATAAATAATGGCCATGACGGGCACAATGAGTTGCGCAAATTGTGCGATTCGTTTAATTCCCCCTGAAAAAATTAATCCACCGACTAAAGCAATAGCAATTCCTGAAACAAATAGTGGAATATGGAAAGCTTTATACATAGCGGTTGCGATGGAATTGGATTGCACCATATTCCCGATGAAACCTAAGGCAAAAATAATAGAAATAGCAAAGAAAGTGGCTAAAAATTTACCTAGCCGAGGCGATATTTTCCCTACGCCATCTGTTAAGTAATAAGCAGGACCTCCGATAAAATGACCGTCTTCAGTATGCTTATATTTTTGAGCTAAGCAAGCTTCTGCAAAAATGGTTCCCATACCGAGTAAAGCGGCTACCCACATCCAAAAGATAGCTCCAGGCCCCCCGGCTAAGATAGCAGTTGCAACCCCTGCCACGTTACCGGTCCCTACTTGAGCCGCAATTGAAACAGCGAGTGCTTGGAAGGACGAAACGCCGGTGTTATTTTTTGAAAAAATATCTTTAAAAGTGCGACGAAAGGCAGCTGGAAGTTTTCTAAATTGAATGCCTTTGGTATAGAAGGTATAAAAAATTCCGCATCCAAGTAGAGCGGTAACGAGTAGTCGATTTGCCAAAATATCATTTACTGAGAGAATAAGTTGATTAAAGTGTTCCATTATAAATCCTATCTTTTATTGAATTAAAAACGGTTGGGAAGTTTCCTAAGCGGTTTCTTTATATTATAGCTGTAATGAAGGGATATAGCTATAAAAATTAAAGAGAAATAGTGTAGAAATTTTTAGAGATAGTTTTGATTTAAAGAGAAGAAATGCTACGAGAAAAAAATATTATCGCGCAAGAAGTATTTACAAAGTTTGTTAAATCGTTTTTAAAGGAAGCGGGAGCGCTTCAGTGATGACGGTAGTCATTTTTTGAATGGATCTTTTTTGACCGCTTTTAATCCACTGACAAGAGGTATACGTAATAGCGGAACTTGCGAATGTAGTGAGGATATCCATTGTTTCACTGTTGGAGGGTTCATTTATTAAGTGAGTCAATTGGCTTGAAATGAAATGATAGAGGAAATTATAAAAATCGTTATGACATTTTAAAGTAAGAATACGTTGATAGTAGATGGGCCTTTTACTAAGAGTAAGAAGAATAGCGGTGATTAATTCTGCAGGATTTTTTATAGAAAGAGAGGTTTCTTGATTAAAGTCGTTGAGAAAAACGTGGTTCATAACATCAAATTTATCTAAAAAATAGCGATAAAAAGTAGAACGGCTTGTTTGGCTTCTGTTTATGATGTCAGAGACGGTAATATTTGCTTCATGAGATTCGATAGTTAACTGATAATATGCGTTAATAATTTGATTTTGAATAGTTGTCATTTTTTCACCTAGTAAATTTTGCTTTATTAATTCTTATTATAATTTATTCGGTTACGATTGTCTATTTAATATGTGAATAAATATTTATTGGGTGAAACATTTTAGCAGAATTGTCTCTTTAATTTTAGCTAATTTGTGATTAAATAGTGTTGTAAGGGGATGAGATAGTAGTAAAAAGTTTTTAATCCTAAGATATATTATTCACATGAATAGTGAATCGAATTGCTTTTTCTCACAAAGCCAATAATAAATTGTAATAAATTGATAATATAAATAAATAGAAAGAGGGATACAAATGAATGAAAAAAAATTTCGAATAGAGCATGATTCAATGGGAGATATAAAAGTGCCTGCAGAACACTATTGGGGAGCTGTAACAGAAAGAAGTAAAGAAAATTTCTTAATTGGAACAGAGTTAATGCCTGAGCTTGTTTTACGTCCGGTGATTAATATTAAAAAAGCGGAAGCCTTAGCAAACCGTGATTTGGGAAATATTTCTGAAGAAAAAGCCAAATACATTGTTGAAGCAGCTAATCGAGCTTTAGCTTTGGAAGATTTACATAGCGAATTTCCTTTACGCGTATGGCAAACAGGGTCAGGAACACAAAGTAATATGAATGCCAATGAAGTACTTGCTAATATGGGGAATGAAAGTGCAGGCAAAAAATTATTACATCCGAATGATGATGTTAATAAAGGACAAAGTTCTAATGATGTATTCCCTTCAGCTATGCAGATTGGATTCTATGAAGGGATTCATTCTGAAATTTTACCAGCCATTGATCGGCTAATAGACAGTTTCCAAAAGTTAGAAGATAAATATAAAAACAAGATTAAAGTCGGCCGGACGCATTTGCAGGATGCCACTCCTGTTACTTTTGGACAAGAAGTTTCAGGATGGCGAATGATGTTAGAAAAAGATAAAGGTATGATTCTGGAGGCGAGCGATCATTTAAGAGATCTTCCTTTAGGAGGAACGGCTACAGGAACAGGTTTAAACTGTTCGCCTGATCAAGATACCAAAGCTTGCGAATATCTTTCAAAAATTTATGGGCATGAATATACTGCTGCTGCTAATAAGTTTTATGGGATGACTTCTAAGGGACAAATTTCTTTTGCCCATTCTGCTTTACGGACTTTGGCTGAAGATATGATTAAAATTGCCAATGATGTTCGTTGGTTAGCCTCTGGGCCACGGTGTGGGATTGGTGAAATTGAAATTCCTGCTAACGAACCTGGATCTTCTATTATGCCAGGGAAAGTTAACCCTACTCAGTCTGAAGCTTTAATTATGGTTGCTACACAAATTATGGGTAATGATCAAGTAATCGCTATTGCGGCTTCTCAAGGTTATTTTGAATTAAATACTTACATGCCTTTAATTATTAATAACTGTGCTCAAACTGTTAGCTTGTTAGGATCTGCTATTGATTCTTTCGATAAAATGTGTGTTAAAGGAATTAAAGTAAATGATGAAAAGATGGATCATTATTTAGAAATTTCTTTAATGAATGTTACTAAACTTTCTCCTGTGATTGGTTATGAAAAAGCGGCAGAAATTGCGAAACACGCTCATAAAAATAAACAAAGTCTACGTCAAGCCAATCATGACTTGGGCTATTTATCAGATGAAGAATTTGACCAGGCTATGTGCTTAGAAGATATGATTTAAAAAAGAATTAGGTTAAACAAGGAGAGATTCCTTGTTTAACCTAATATTTTGATGAAAGGGTAAATAAAATGGAAAAAGAAAGTGCAAATTTAGCCTCGGTAAATTATGTTAAAGTAATTATTCCTATTTTGATAGGAGCAATGATATGGTTTTTGCCATTTAAGCCAGAAGCGGTAACAGAGGTTGCTTGGCATTTGTTTGCCATTTTTGTGGGAACGATTGTTGGATGTATTATGCAGCCTTTACCTATTGGGGCAGTTTCTTTATTAGGATTAACGGTTATCTTTCTAACGAACACTTTGAAAATTAAGGTAGCTTTGTCAGGGTTTACGTCGGGAACAGTGTGGTTAATTGTCATGGCTTTCTTCCTATCTCGTGGTTTTATCAAAACAGGATTGGGAAACCGCATTGCTTATCTTTTTGTGAAAAGGTTTGGGAAGAGTACTTTAGGACTGATGTATTCTTTGTTAGGAGTAGATTTTGTTTTGGCGCCCGCAACCCCAAGCAATACAGCAAGAGCTGGGGGCATTATGTATCCGATTGTTCGTTCTTTAGCGGAAACATTTGGCTCCTATCCAGATGAACAGACGCGACGAAAGATGGGTTCTTATTTGATTTATACGACATGGCAAGGAAATATTATTACATCGGCTATGTTCTTAACGGCGGTGGCCTCTAATCCTTTGGCTCAAGAATTAGCACACACAGCAGGCGTGGATCTTTCTTGGGGACAGTATTGCTTAGCTTCCTTTGTTCCAGGGGTATTGGCACTTATTGTAACGCCTTGGCTGATTTTTAAGATATATCCACCAGAGATTAAAGAAACACCGAATGCACCAGAGTGGGCAAAAGAACAATTGGATAAAATTGGATCTATGTCTAAATCTGAGAAATGGATGCTCGGAATTTTTATTTCTGCTTTGGTTTTATGGGTAGTGGGATCAAGTATTCAATTGGCAGCTACGACAACAGCTTTTTTAGCAGTCAGTGCTTTAATTTTATCAGGGGTTTTAACATGGAAAGATATTAAAAGTGAATCTGGAGCTTGGGATACACTGGTTTGGTTTGGTATATTAGTAATGATGGCTTCGCAATTAAATGAGACGGGCTTTATTCCTTGGTTAAGTCAAGGAATTTCTCAAGCAGTTTCGGGCTTGCCGTGGCAATTGACCATTATTATTTTATGTTTAGCCAATCACTACATTCATTATTTCTTTGCTTCCACTACCGCGCATGTCAGTGCTGTTTATCTCGCCTTCTTAACAGTAGCTATTGCTTCAGGCGTTCCACCTATGTTCGCAGCGATTATGTTACTATGGGCAAGCAACACAATGTCTTCATCAACGCATTATTCTAACGGACCTTCTCCTATTTTGTACGGATCGGGATACGTTAATCAAACAGAATGGTGGAGTTACAGTGCTATCATTGCTTTAGTTTATTTTGTCCTCTTCTTTGGTGTAGGGGGAGCTTGGCTTTATCTTATTGGAATGGTTTAGTCTGAGATAATGTATGGAAAGGAAGAAAGAAATGTCAATCTTACAAACCAATTATGATGTCGTTATTATAGGGTCAGGAGGAGCCGGTATGAGTGCAGCTCTTGAAGTAGCTGCAGCAGGATTAAAGCCAGTTATCCTTGAAAAAACAGATAAAGTGGGTGGAAATACAAACAAAGCGTCGAGCGGAATGAATGCTTCTGAGACTATTTTTCAAAAAGAAGCAGGGATTTCTGATCAGAAGTCAGCCTTCTTTGAAGAGAGTTTAAAGGGCGGACACGGGAGTAATGATCAAGAACTTTTGCATTATTATATAGATCATTCAGCAGCAGCTATTGAATGGCTGAATACTAAAGGAATTGTTTTAGATAATTTAACAATTACGGGAGGGATGAGCCTTCCACGTACCCATCGGCCTCATGACGGTTCAGCCGTAGGAGGATATTTAGTGAAAGGGTTAAAGCGAAATTTAGAAGCATTAGAAATTCCGATAGTTATGGGGGCAGAAGCTCTAAATTTAATTCTTGAAAAGGGTCGAATTATAGGCCTTCAAGTAAAACAAAATGATGAGGTTAGAAAAGTTGCTTGTAGAGCAGTTATTTTAGCTTCCGGTGGGTTTGGTGCTAATTTCCAAATGATTGAGTCTGTTAGACCTGACCTTCGAGGCTATATTACTACTTCTGGATCAGGGATTACAGGAGACGGTATCCGCTTAGCTGAAGAAGCAGGCGGCTATTCCGTAGATATGGGAAAAATTCAAGTCCACCCAACAGTTCAACAAGATCAAGGAATTTTGATTGGAGAAGCAGTTCGTGGGGAAGGCGCTATTATGGTAGATGCTAAAGGGCGCCGATTTGTCAATGAGATGGGAACAAGAGACGTTGTTTCTTCCGCGATTACTTCTTTACCAGAACAAAAAGCGCGCTTAATTTTTGATCAAGGCGTAAGAGAGAGAAACAAAGCTATTGAGTTTTATGATTATAAAGGCTATGTGATTAAAGGAGAGAGTGTGGAAGATTTAGCTGCGGCTATTAATGTTCCTGCACAAGCCTTGAAAGAAACGTTACAAACTTGGAATGGCTTTGTTGATCGAAAAGAAGACGTAGCTTTTCAACGAACAACGGGCCTGCATCGACTAGACCGTGCTCCTTATTATTCTATTGAGATTGCACCGGGTATTCACTATACAATGGGGGGAGTAAAGATTAATACTAAAGCGGAAGTCCTTCACCAAGGAACTCAAGAACCTATTCTAGGCTTATATGCTTGTGGTGAAGTTGTTGGGGGAATTCATGGTTCGAACCGTATCGGTGGAAACTCTATTGGCGAAATTATTGTGTTTGGACGATTAGCTGGTCAATCAGCTAGTCAATACCTTCAATAAAAGCAAAGGGACACAGAAGAGTGCCCCTTTTTTAATGGATAAATTCCTTTTGTCGAAGGGAGAGAAAGGGTATAATAAGCTTTATGACGGATGATACCTGGAGATATCAGGACAGAAAGTGGGAATAGGAATGGATTTTCTGAAGAAAGCGCAAGATTTATTAGACTTTATTCAATCTTGCCCAACAATGTATCACACTGCTGATACAATTCACAAACGCCTAGATCAAGAAGGCTATCATTACTTGAAAGAAGGCGAGAAATGGGATATTAAGCAAGGTGGGAAATATTACACCATGCGTAACCATTCAACAGTGATTGCTTTTCAAGTGGGAACAGATTTAAAGGACTATCATTTTCAAATGAGTGCTTCTCACGGAGATAATCCTTCTTTTAAGGTAAAGGCAGTCGCAGAATTAGAAGGACCTGCTGATTATTTACGGTTGAATGTTGAAGCTTATGGTGGCCCAATGGATGCTACTTGGACAGATCGACCACTGTCTTTAGCAGGGCGTGTTCTAGTTAAATGCTCTGATCACAAAGTTGAAAGTCGTTTGATCGCTATTGATCGCGATCTGTTACTTATTCCGAATGTTGCTATTCATTTAACGCGAGATAAAGATGCGATCACAGGACTAAATCGTGCGATTGATCTCTGTCCTCTTCTTTCTGCAGGTGAGATGAAAAAGAGCGACTTTTTGAAAATGATAGCTCAGGAAGTTCACTGTACAGAGGAAGCAATTTTAGGCTATGATCTTTTGCTAGTAAATCGTCAGCGCCCAACTATTTGGGGGTATCAGAAAGAGTTCCTTTCTTCTCCTAAGTTGGATGATTTACAAGGAACTTTTGCGAATTTTGAGGGCTTTTTATCTGGGAGAAATTCACATACGATCAATGTATTCGCTTGTTTTGATAACGAAGAAGTAGGATCGAATACCAAACAAGGCGCAATGTCCACTGTCCTAAAAGATACCTTAAAACGTTTAAACCGAGCATTAGGAAAGACTGAGGAAGATTATCATAGAGCCTTAGCGAAATCTTTCTTGGTAAGTATTGATAATGGACATGCTATGCATCCCAATCATCCAGAATTAACAGATAAAGGCAACTATGCACAATTAAATCGTGGCTTAGAAATCAAAGAAATGGCGAATCAAAAATATACAACAGATGGATTTAGCCGGGCTGTTTTTGAAATGGTTTGTCAAAAAGCTCAGGTTCCTGTTCAACATTTTGCGAATCGATCAGATAAGTTAGGAGGCTCCACTTTAGGAAATCTTTCGAACACACAAGTTTCTGTACATGCGGTGGATATTGGAATCCCTCAATTAGCCATGCACTCTGCTTATGAAACAGCAGGGGTTAAGGATACGGCTTACACTATAGAAGCTCTTAAAACGTATTTTTCTACCACTATTGTGATGGATGAAGCGGAAGGATTTACTTTTGAATAAATATTTATCAGAAAAAAGCAGCTGCTGAAGTTGCTTTTTTTGTAGAAAAATGACGGCTGGAAGCCTATTTTTTCTTTAATCGTATATTTGATAGTATAATGGTAGAAATAGAGGTATTTAGGAGGTTAAGAAGATGAGAAAAAAATACCGTTTAATCCCCCTAATTTTGGTTGCTTTATTTTTTATTGTAGGTTGTTCTTCTTCGAAATCGTCAACGCATAAGAAAGAAGTTAATCTTGCTATGATTGCAGAATTAACTTCTGGTGATTTGACGACTGTTGTCGATACGAATACTTTTACGATGCTGAAAAATATTCAAGAAGGTTTATATCGCTTTGATGAAAATAATCGACTTCAAAAAGCTTTGGTCAAAGAAGATCCTGAAGTTTCAGAGGATAAGATGACGTATACTTTTCATTTGAGAGAAGACGCGAAATGGTCGAGTGGCGATTCTGTAACGGCTAGAGATTTTGAATATGGTTGGAAAAGAATGTGTGATCCGAAGATTGGAGCATCCGGTGCATATTTCTTTGATAATGTGATTAAAAATGCCCATCAAGTGTTATATGAGCACGCTCCTATGGAAACCTTAGGAGTAAAAGCTTTAGATGATTATACGTTAGAAGTTCGATTGGATCGTCCTATCCCTTATTTCTTAGATCTTTTGGCGCATGCTTTGTATCTTCCACATAATCAAAAAGCAATAGAAAAATTTGGCGATAAATTTGGCTCGTCTTCAGAAACAATGGTATATAACGGGCCCTTTGTTTTAAAAGATTGGACAGGGTCGACTTTGAAATGGTCTTATGAAAAAAATCCGGACTATTGGGATAAAGATAATGTTCATGTGGATAAAATCAATATTCAAGTGATTAAAGAAGATGCAACAGGGGTTCATTTATTTGAAGCTGGGAAATTGGACTGGGTACAATTGCGAGGAGAATATGCGAAACAATATGCTCAGAATCCTTATTTTGTATCTGTTCCACAGAATACTTCTGTGTATTTAACTATGAATCAAACAAAGAAGTCCTTGTTAAGAAATAAAAATTTACGTTTAGCTATTTCTCATGCTTACGATCGACAACCACTTACGGATCAAGTTCTTGGAGATGGATCGATTCCTTTAGGAACTGTTACACCTACAAATTTGGTGAAATTAGAAAATGGCAAAGATTATACAGAAGAAGTTTCCGATCAACAAAAAAAGGATGTTGCCTTAGCTAGAACTTATCTTGAACGAGCGAAAGAGGAATTAGGACAAGATCAATTTGAATTAGAATATTTAGCAGTAGATGATGAATCCTCTAAGTTAACCGCGGAATATTTACAAGGACAGATTCAGGAAAGTTTGCCAGGAGTTAAAGTAATAATTAAAACGGTTCCTGCGAAAAGTTTATATCCTACTTTGGGCAAGTTAGATTATGATATGGCAAGAACATCATGGGGGCCCGATTTCTTTGACCCAAGTACTTTTCTAGATTTGTTCACTTCGGATTCCAAGTATAATTTTGGAAAATATAAAAACACTAACTACGATTACTATGTTCATCAAGCTAAATTTGAACATGCGAAGGATAATAATCTTCGTTTAGAAGATATGAAAAAAGCAGAATCCCTTTTCCTTCAAGAAGCAGGCGTTTCAACGATGTATGCGAGAGCCTTAGCTACTTTACATCATCCTCGTTTGAAGAAGTTATTTATTGATCCTTTGACGGGGCAACAAACTTATAAGTTTATCGAAATTTCAGATTAAGGAAGAAAATATTAGGTGAGAAAAGTGGAAAGAAAGGGGGAAAAGACTAATAATGGGCTGGAGTCAAAAGAAAAGCAAAAAGAAGAAAGCTTTAAAAAGAAAATATGTGAAAAAAAGATTGGGAGCTTGGCTTTTTTGCTTGCTGATGATAGTTTGTCTTAGCCACTACTTACCTCGTGCTCATTTTTTTGATGCGCATTTTAATGCGAAAACTCTAACTTCTCAAGAAGAAGCTTTTATCAATGAAATTGGAAATTATGCCGTGATGAACTATAAAACATCAAAAGTTCTACCTAGTGTCGTGGTGGCTCAGGCCATTTTAGAATCTGATTTTGGAAGAAGTCAGTTGGCCAGTCAATATCATAATCTTTTTGGAAAAAAGGCTTCAGGAAAGGAGCCGCAGGTAAGATTAGTGACTAAAGAATACACAAAGCAAGGTTGGATAGAAGTCTCTGATGCTTTTGTAGTGTATCCAAATTGGAAAAGTTCTGTAGAGGATCATGGAAATTTAATAAAAAATGGGACGTCTTGGAACGCAAATTTGTACCAAAAAGTTAGAGAATCTAAAAATTATAGAAACGCCACACAAGCATTAGAAACAGCAGGATACGCAACAGATCCTAATTACCATAATAAACTTAATCGCTTGATTGAGGAATATAGACTCTATCGCTTTGACTATCAAAAATAAACAAAAGGAAGATATTGAACATATCCTCTGAAATGATAAAATGTAGGTAAGACAATTCTATAAGGAGGATGGAAATGGTTAGATCAATCAATTACACCCAAAAGGCGTATAATTATCTAAAAGAACAAATAGATAATAACGTTATTTTGCCGGGAACTCATCTGAAAGAAATAGAACTCGCAGAGAAATTAGCCATGAGTCGGACCCCTATACGTAGTGCCATGGAAATGCTAGAAGAAGATGGATATATTCGGATTGAACCTTATAAAGGTGCGATTGTTTCCAAAACCACTTTAAACACTAAAGCGATTGTTGATCGCTTACAGTTTGTTGAATTACTTATCTCAGAGCTGTTGAGGCAAATGCAAGATAAAGATATTCAAGTAGATATAGATGCTATTATTAATATAGAGCATGAATTAGAAAAATGTTGTGAGGAAGATAATTATATTTCTTACTATGACTCTAAGTTGAAATTATTTCATTTGCTAGCGAGTTACCATTCTAATCATTATTTTCGACAAGTGCTATTAAATACGATTTCGGATCTGTATGATATCTATCGTTCACGTGTGGAAAAGCATCATAAGACCTTCTTAAAGGAACAGGAAATGATGTCTGCTATTTATCCACCGCTTATTGAAGGTTTAAAAAAGCAGGATTATGCAACAGTCCACAAATATTTTCGGATGTGGATTAATCGATTAATTTTACATCAAATTAATTATTGATTTCCTTTTAAAAATTTAGCCAAACTTTCTAAAGAAGAGTTTAGAGGGTTTGGCTTTTTCAAAAACAACAAGAATTTTTAATTTGAAAGAAAATTGGTATAATAAGATTGAAAAATGAAGAGGAGGATATGTTAGGTGAACAACAAAGAATTAGTGGGTCGACAAGCGGCATATTTAGTAAAAGATCATATGACTGTTGGTTTAGGAACAGGCTCTACCGCTTGGTATTTTATTGATGAATTAGGAAAAAGAGTACAGAAAGAAGGCTTGTCTCTTCGGGCAGTTTCTTCATCTATTCGTTCTGCTCAACAAGCTGAGCAGTTAGGTATCGAAGTTTTGGAAATTGATGAAGTAGAGGCTATTGATTTAACGATTGATGGGGTAGATGAATTTACGGAAGCTTGTGATGGGATTAAGGGAGGCGGAGGCGCTTTACTTGAGGAAAAAATTGTAGCTTCTTACAGCAAACGAATTGTGTGGGTAGCAGAGGAGAGAAAACGGGTTCCCTATTTAGGTGCTTTTAAATTGCCTGTAGAAGTTGTCAAAAATGGATATACACATCTGTTCCATTACTTTGAAGAAAAGGGCTATTGTCCAAGTATGCGGGAAGTAGATGGCAAATTATTTCATACAGATAATGATAATTATATTATTGACCTCGATTTGAAACATATTGAAGATCCAAAAGCTCTATCTGATGAATTGATTCATTTAGTAGGAGTTGTTGAACATGGTCTATTTTTAAATATGACAGAAGACGTGTTATTAGCATCAGATGGAAAAGTTTATTTTGTAAGTGGTAAACCTTTTAAAGGTGTTCATTTAATAGATGAGTAAATAGGTTGATTTGTAAAAAAATCATTTTTAGTGAAGCGATCTTTTGGATCGCTTTTTTCCTAGAAATGATGAGAGAAAATATTTTTGATAAAAATTTTTTAAGGGCTTTCTTAGGCTTTTACTAAGCTTAGGAGGATGAGTTTTAAATTGAAGAAGAAAATGTTAAAATAAAAGTATAACTTCTTGTTTTTAAAGGAGACTAAGATTTTTATGACGAGTAAACGAGCTTTTGAAGTAGTTGGTGCTTATGAAGGTCTAGGGATTCATCTCCCTAAAAGAGCGACCAAAGCATCTGCAGGGTATGATATTGAAGCGGCAGAAACAATTACTGTGCCTTCTTATTGGAAAACGGCAGTAGCGATGGCTAGTGGAAAAGAAGAAATTGACAGCGAAGTACTTAAGCCAACTTTGGTACCTACTGGCTTAAAATGTCGCTTACCAGAAGATGAATATCTCCAATTGATTTCTCGTTCTTCTAATCCCCTTAAAAGACGGTTAATGCTTCCTAATAGTGTAGGAATTATTGACAGTGATTATTATAATAATCCTAATAATGAAGGTCATATTTATGTTCAATTAATTAATTTTGGATTGGAAGATGTTGTAATAGAGAAGGGAGAGCGCATCGCTCAAGGAATTTTTACAAAATACTTAACGATAGAAAATGAGCAAGAAGAACTCAAAGAACGCACGGGAGGATTTGGATCTTCCGGAAAATAAGAGAACGCAGGAGGATAGGGATGGCTAAGACTAAAAAGGCAAAGACGATCTATTCTTGTCAAGCATGTGGTTATGAATCTCCACAATGGTATGGAAAATGTCCTCAATGTCAAGCTTGGAATACGTTAGAAGAAGAAGTCATACAGGGGCAACCTATCCAATCGGCTAGTCACTATTCATTGTCTAAAGAAAAGCCACAACGTCTTCATCAAGTGACAGCGAAGGAAGAGTCTCGTGTACAAACAAAATTAGAGGAACTTAATCGGGTATTAGGAGGCGGCTTAGTCGCTGGTTCTTTGGTACTTATTGGAGGGGATCCTGGTATTGGGAAGTCCACCCTCTTGCTTCAAGTTGCTGAACAACTCAGCCGAATGGAACATGTGGTTTTGTATGTTTCAGGGGAAGAAAGTGTTCATCAAATTAAATTAAGGGCTGATCGATTGGGTTATTCTTCGGCACAATTCTATGTCTATTCAGAAACGGACATGGTCTTAATTCAATCAGCTATCGATGAGATTAAGCCGGAATTTGTGATTATTGATTCTATTCAAACCATGGTGCATCCTCACTCGGAATCTTTGGCAGGATCTGTGAGTCAAGTGAGAGAAGCTACGGCTGAATTGATGCGAATAGCTAAAAAAGATAATATTGCGGTATTTGTGGTAGGGCATGTGACTAAAGAAGGAAATATTGCAGGCCCACGTATTCTTGAACATATGGTGGATACCGTTCTTTACTTAGAAGGTGAGAAGCACAATACTTTTAGAATATTAAGAGCTGTCAAAAATCGATTTGGATCTACCAATGAAATTGGTGTATTCGATATGAAAGAATCTGGATTAGAAGAAGTTGTAAATCCTAGTCAGCTTTTCTTAGAGGAACGTTTAGTGGGTGCGAATGGGTCAGCTGTTGTTGCTTCTTTAGAGGGGACACGCACGATATTGACTGAAATTCAAGCCTTATTAACGCCAACTGCTTTTGGAAATGCAAGAAGAACGGCTTCAGGGTTAGACTATTCGCGCGTGACTTTACTGATGGCTGTTTTAGAAAAACGTGCTCATTTAATGTTACAAAATCAAGATGCTTATTTAAAATCAACAGGAGGTGTGAAGCTGGATGAACCGGCGATTGATTTAGCTATTGCAATGGCTGTGGCTTCATCCTATTTTGAAAAAGAAACGCAACCAACAGATTGTTTTGTTGGAGAAATCGGATTAACTGGAGAGCTTCGGCGAGTCTCTCGTATTGAAGAAAGAATTCTTGAAGCTGAAAAATTAGGCTTTAAGCGTATCTTTGTCCCCTATGGAAATTGTCAAGGACTTCGTAAACCTAAAGGAATCGAAGTCTTGGGAGCGAAGACTTTAAAGCAGGTTCTTCAGGTCGTTTTCCCACGGTAGCAGAGTAAATATTATATCAATGAAAGGTAGGTGAAAGGAATGCAAAAAGAAAAGCGAGGAGTTCAAGTAATGAATATACTTTGGGTACTTCTTGGGAGTGCCCTGGGATATTATTTTTTCCCCATAGTTTGGACCTGGTGTAATATAGAAAACACTTTTTTTAAAAGTGCCTGGGTGAATAGTTTATTGGGTGCACTTATTTTCTTTGTTCTTATTCCATTTTTTCAACCCATGCAAGAACGATTTGTCTGTCAGCTGGAGAAGGATATTCAGAATTTATCTGTTTCTAATATTCTTCTTTCTTGTTTAGGAATTATTGTCGGTTTGATTTTAGCTTTATTAGTTAATGTGCCGTTAACGGCTTTGGATATTCCAATCATTTCTAATATTTTACCGATTGTAAATGCAATTATTTTAGCTTTTTTAGGATATTGCGTTGCCCGACTAAAACGAGAAGATATTTTGATTTTCTTTAAGAATATACGGGCTTTCAATTTTAAAGACAGAGAAAAAGAGAGCAAAGGAAAAGGAAATTCTCAATTACCAGCTGTGGTTCCTAGTTCTTTTTCTTTAGAAGGAAAGGTCACGAATTTTCATCCATATAAAATTTTGGATACATCTGTTATTATTGATGGTCGGATTCTAGATGTTATTAAAACTGGAGTGATTGAAGGAACCTTACTTGTTCCTAACTTTGTTTTAAAAGAATTGCAGTATATTGCAGATTCGGCAGATGCCTCTAAGCGTGTCAGAGGCCGAAGAGGACTAGATATTTTGAATGAAATTCAAAATTCTAATATTATGCCGGTTGAATTCTATCCAGGAGATTTTAATGAGGAAGAGGTAGATTTGAAGTTATTGCTTCTTGCGAAGAAAGTAGATGGGGTAGTTGTTACGAATGATTATAATCTGAATAAAGTGAGCCATTTCCACAAAATTAAAGTCCTTAATTTAAATGAATTGGCCAGTGCGACGAAGGCTATTTTGGTTCCAGGTGAACAAATGAGTGTACGTATCATTCGGCCTGGGACAGAGCGGCAACAGGGCGTAGGCTATTTAGATGATGGGACGATGATTGTTGTAGAAGATGCTAAGAATCAAATGGATCAAATTCTAAATGTGGAAGTCACTTCAGCCATTCAAACTAATGCTGGGAAAATGATTTTTGCTAAAAAAGTTTAATCTCTAAAGGATTCGAAGATAGCCTCCATTTGACGAAAAATGAAGGCTATTTTTCTTATGTCGAAGGGAGAAAAGGGAGACGTTTATGTATTGTCAAAATTGTGGACATCGATTAGGAAAAGACGCTAAGTATTGTATGGCGTGTGGTGAAAAAGTTGTAGAGGAAATGGAGAAAAAAGAAGAAGGAACTCGAATTTTTATACCGAAAAAAGAAGAGGAAATCCCTCCTTACTCTCAATTCCCTTTGAAAGAAGAAAGGATGTCTCGACGGCAAAGTCGGACAGGCCACTCAAAAAATTTGATCAAAGCCATTCGAAGCTTTGTAGATCAGAATAGGTATCTTTATGGCATATTGTTGCTGATTCTTTTTGCCCTTCTCGTTAAAAATGGATTTCATATGGTCGAATTTGTATTTTTAGTAGGGATTATGGCTTGGACCTATGTGATAAGTCAAAAAAATGCTAAGAAAGAAATTTTTCTGAATCGGAAGTTGAGACAAACCCTTCAAAACGTGCGGCAGAAAAAACATAAGAAGCAGATACCTTCGGAAGATGAAGCCGTTGAAGAAAACAAGGAAAGACATTTTTCTTTGTCATATGTAAGTTTCTTGATGACTGCTTTATGTTTGTATGGTTATTTTGGTTCGAGTTTTATTCGGGTGAAATTATTATCTAGTTTTTCTGTGACGGCAGGAAGTTTGAAAACGAGCTTATTTGGATTGTTGAGAGGACTTCCTTTACCGATTATGCCGGATTTATTATATGTGATTTCAGAAAAAATGGGATTATTTTTATGGGGTGTCCCTTTGATTATCTTCTTACTTCAATATATGAGAATGTTAAAAAGATTACGAAAATTTTTGGCAGGCCTTTATCTTTTATTGGTTATCGGAATTATAGGAAGTGTGTACTATCAAGTAGGTTTGGAAAGTGTGGGAATAGCTTTTTATGCGTTAGTGATTGGTGCTTTTGGCCAGTTAGTGGAAAGAAAATAAAACGAATAGGCCTTTTATTAAAGGGGATTATATTGCTATACTAAAATCGAAAAGACCCTAAGGAGGTGTGTAGGAGATGAGCTATATTGAGTTAGTAGATGAAAGCAAAATATACGGAGAAGGAGAATCTCAAGTTATCGCTAATAACAAAATTTCTTTTCAGATTGAAGAAGGGGAATTTGTGGTGGTATTGGGACCTTCTGGTGCGGGAAAATCAACGGTATTAAATATTCTAGGTGGTATGGATTTACCCACTTCTGGGCAAGTGTTAGTGGCGGGTAAGGATATTGCAAAGTATAACGAGAAGCAGTTAACCCTATATCGTCGAGATAATGTGGGGGTTGTTTTTCAATTTTATAATTTGATTCCTAATCTTACAGCGAAAGAAAATGTTGAAATGGCGGAACAAATTGCGCAAGAATCCTTCCGTGCAGAGGAAGTTTTAAGGCAAGTAGGGTTGAGTGATCGAGCAGACAATTTCCCAGCGCAACTTTCTGGCGGAGAGCAACAGCGAGTGTCTATTGCAAGAGCCATTGCTAAGAATCCCAAATTATTATTATGTGATGAACCTACTGGTGCTTTAGATAATGCAACAGGCCAACAGATTCTTCAACTATTAGTTGATCAATCGCGTCATTATGGAACGACAGTCGTAGTCATTACACATAATCAATCCATTGCGGATATGGCAGATAGGGTCATTAAAATTAAAAACGGTCAGGTGGAAGGTGTTTTATTACAAGATTCCCCTAAAGCAGTACGAGAGATTGCGTGGTAAAAATGAAAAAAACTTTATTAAAAAATGCAAGACGAGAGATTATAAAGACTTGGCCGCGTTTTTTGGCCCTCCTTGGAATTATTCTTTTAGGGATAGGTTTCTTTGTTGGAATTCGTGCAGCTGCGCCTGATATGCTTATTTCTGCTCATCGATATTACCAGACGCATCATCTTCAAGATCTGAGTGTGCAATCTACCTTTGGACTGAGACAGGCAGATAGGGAACGGATAGAGCGTGTAGAAGGCATTGACTACCTGCCTTATAAGACAGTGGATCGACAATCAGAAGGGACAGAATTACTTTTTCATATTTTCCCTGATTTTGAACAGATGCCAGGAAATTTTAACAAATGGTGGATAAAGGAAGGGCGACTTCCGCAAAAAGAAGGAGAAATTGCAGTAGATGCTAAAGTTGTGAAGGAATATGGATCAACTTTTCAAATTGGCCAGAAACTCTCCTTTAACCCAATGGGTGTGAAAGATGATCCCAAAGCTCCTCAGCTTAAAGAGGATCAATTTGTAATTGTTGGAATTCTTTACTCCCCTTTGTATATGGATCGTTTAGAAAGAGGATATACTCAGATAGGAAATGGCCACTTAAACGCTTTTGCGGTTGTTTATCCTGAGGACTTAGTGGGGGAATATGATTCCGCTTTTGCTATTCGGGTACAAGCTGCTCAAGGTGAGAAGGCTTATAGCGAATCCTATAAGGAGAAAATTAAAGCGAGTCAATCTCAACTAGAGGAGGCTTTTAAGGATAGAGGTCCAGAAGTCTTAAAAGAAACAAAGCGACAAGCCCAAGAACCTTTGGATCAAGCCAAACAGACCATTTGTCAAGCGAAAGAGCAGCTTCGGCAAAAAGAAGCCTTTTTAAATGCAGCACAGGAGCAATTAGCTATACAAGGGCAAGAGGACACTTTAAAGGCTGCTTTGAAAGAAAAAGATAAAGCGAAAGAAGCATTGAATCGGCAAGAAGCGCAAATAGATGAAAAAGAAAAACAATTACAAACCCTTTCAGAGCCCAAGTATTTTATCAACGATCGTTCTCATCTACCCGGTGTGAAAGAATATGGACAAAATGCAGATAGAATAGCAGCCATAGCTCAAGTATTTCCATGGTTATTTTTTTTAGTTGCTATTTTGGTGTCTTACACAACCATGACGCGAATGGTTGATGAAAAACGTCTCCAAGTGGGAACTTTAAAAGCTTTGGGCTATAGTCAAGTGGATATAGCGATGGAATTTTTCATTTATGCGTCAACAGCAACATGTTTTGGGGCTCTTGTGGGAGGAAGCATCGGAAATTTTCTTTTTCCATGGATTATTTGTAAATCGTATGCGATGATGTATCCTTTGCCAGAGATTGTTTATGGGGTTTACTGGAAGGATGTTTTTCTCTCTTTAGCTATTGGACTAGGAACGACAATAGGGCCTGTTTTTGTGACGATACATTCGCTTTTACTAGAAAAGACAGCAGAATTAATGAGACCAAAAGCTCCGAAAGTAGGGGGGCACATTTGGATTGAAAAATGCCGTTTCTTATGGAACAAACTTAGTTTTTTAAACAAAATTACTTTACGAAATCTCTTTCGTTACAAGGGAAGAAATCTGATGATGGTGCTAGGCGTGATGGGATGCACAGCTTTGGTTATTACAGGATTAGGTATTGGAGACTCTATTTCTGGTTTGGCTTATCGGCAATTTAATGTCGTAGAATCTTATGATGGTTTAGTACAATATGCGAGTGACCTTCAGGCTGAGGATGTCGATCAAGTTAATACGTTTATTCATCAAACGAAAAATGTAGCAGATGTTCTACCTCTACGAATAGAGACTTGGCACACGCCAGCCGGCCAAATTGCCCAACAAAATGTGCAATTAAAAGTTCTCGACGCTTCTTCTAATTACCGAGATTATTACGCTTTGTCGGATAGTAACAATCAAAGTCCTTTGAATTTACCTAAAGATGGAGTTTTGGTGACACAAAAATTAGCTAAATTGTTCGATTTAAAAGTAGGGGATGAGTTGCCACTTATGAATGATAAAGAAGAAGTGGTGAATTTACCGATTAAGGGAATTGTAGAAGCCTACATTGGGCATTCTTGTATCATGTCTAAAGATTATTATCAGGAAAAATTAGGGAAAGAAGCTCTAGCAAACAGTGCTGTGATTCAGTTAAAACAACTTGAAGCTTTTAATCAAGTGGCAGAAACTTTAAAAAGTGATAATCGCATTGTAGGGGTAGGCAATACGCAAACCTTCCAAAAAGCTTTTAAGGATACTTTAGAGGCCTTAAATACCGTCACTTTAATATTGATTGTTGCTGCGGCCGTTCTAGATTTTATTGTCTTGTACAGCTTGACCAATATTAATGTTTCTGAACGTCTGTTAGAGTTGTCCACTATCAAGGTATTAGGTGCATTTTCTCATGAAATGACCCTCTATATTTTCAAAGAATTACTGATTATGACAGGCATTGGAATTATGTTAGGTCTTTGCGGAGGCTTGCGGTTAACGGTATATATTTTAGAGACTGTAGAAATTGATACCATGATTTTTCCTCACCGCATTCACGGCATTTCCTATTTGATAGCGACTGTATTAACGTTTACTTTTACGGAAATCGTGATAGGAATTATGCATATCAAACTGAAACAAATTGATATGGTGGAAGCCCTAAAAGGCGTGGAATAAGGCTAATTTTAATTTTTTTAGATTGGTATATGATTCGTTGATTTTTGTAAGAAGAGAAGGCTTCGATTGAGAGAGTCTTTTCTTTTTTGAGGAAAATCAAGCAAATAATCTCAAAAAAGTCTTGCAATTAAGAAAATAAGTTGCTAGTATAAACATAAGATTATTTCGAAAAGGAAGTTTTATCCATGTTCAGTCTCAGTCAAAACATTATTATTATTATTAAATCCAGGGCTTAACGCTGTTTGAAAATTAAACAGTCTAAGTCCTATTCGTGTTTGAAAAAGAATGGGACTTGGATAAAACAGAAAGCCACCCATTCTTTAAGAGAATGGGTGGCTTTTTTCTTTGCTATTCGATGTAATTGATTTGCTTAAATGTTGGCCAACACCTAAGCTATTGATGAGATATCTTATGAAGTCATGTTAAGAGAAAGGATGATTTGTTATGAAAGGTTTTAAGAAAGTAGTTGTCATTGTCAGCTCTGTTTTAATGTTAGGGGCATGTGGATCTATTACGCAAACGTCTTCCAATAAAGGAAGTAATAAAGATGTCGTAAAAATTGGTGGGAATTGGGCCTTATCTGGACAATATTCTGCTTATGGTATTCCACATGACAATGGGGTGAAGTTGGCTGTCAAGGAATTAAATGATCAGGGCGGTGTTCTAGGCAAAAAAATAGAATATTTGTCAGCGGATAACAAATCTGAAAATGCAGAATCAACTGCTCAAGCAACCCGTTTAGTAGAAAAAGAAGATGTAGATGCGCTAGTGGGTTCAGATACGACGGGAAATTGCCAAGCTCAGATTTCTGTGGCTCAATCCTTTAAAGTTCCAATGGTTGCTCCTGCAGCTACCGGTAATGGGTTAACCTTAGATAAAAATGGAAATTTATTCGATTATGTCTTTAGAACGTGTTTTCAAGACTCTTATCAAAGTCAAGCTTTAGGGCGATATGCTGTGCAAAAAGGCTGGAAAAAAGCTGCTATCTTAAAAGATAACTCCTCTGATTACGGACAAAATGTAGCGGAAGATTTCAAAAAAACTTTTCAAGAAAATGGAGGAGAAGTAGTCGGGGAAGAAGCCTATACTTCTGGGGATTCTGATTTTAGAGCGCTACTCACCAATTTGAAAAAACAAGAACCGGATGTGGTATTTGTAGCTGGCTATTATCAAGAAGGAGGATTAATTGTCAAACAACTGCGTGAAATGGGAATGAATACAGCTGTTTTAGGACCAGATGGATTTGGTAATCAAGAATTAGTCAATTTGGCAGGAAAAGAAAATGCTAATAATGTTTTCTTTGTTACACATTTTTTACATGATGAAAATTCTCCACAAGTGGTTAAAAATTTTGTGAAAAAATATCAAGAAACTTACGGAAATGTTCCTGATCATTTTTCAGCGTTAGCGTATGATGCCACTTATTTAGTTATTGATGCGATGAAACGTGCTAATTCTACAAAAGGAGAAGAGGTTCAAAAAGCATTAGCTGAAACTAAAGATTTTAAAGGAGTGACCGGACAATTTTCCTTCGATAAAGAGCATAATCCAGTTAAAGAAGTTTATATCCAAGAATTACAAAATGGAAAAGTAGCGAAAACAGAAGTTGTCCAAAAAGGATAAAGTGGGCGCGGTTGACAGAATTGACAGACTATTATAAACTATAAAATATCATCTTTTAAGGAGGTATTTTTATGGAGAAAAAGTGGCAAAGTCTAGTCATGATGGTAGGTATTTTTATGACTTTATCGGGCTGTGGATCATTAACCCAAACGTCAGAAAGTTTGTCAAAAAAGCAATCTGATGAGATTGTTATCGGAGGAAATTGGGAATTATCTGGACCAATATCTGCTTATGGTGTGGTTCAAGATCGTGCTGTGAAACTGGCTATCGAAGAGAAGAATCAGCAAGGTGGAGTGAATGGGAGGCAAGTGAAGTATATTTCTTATGATAATAAGTCAACGACAGAAGAGACAGTTGCTGGTGCAGAAAAATTGGTCAGTGATGGCGTCAATCTTATCATAGGGCCTTCTACTACCAATAATACTTTGGCAGAAATTCCTGTGACTCAACGAGAAAAAATCCCTTTGATTTCGGCGACAGCAACAGCCGACAATATTACTCAAGATAAGTCTGGTAAGGTACTGGATTACATTTTTAGAATTTGTTTTAAAGACTCTTTACAGGGTGGATCTTTAGCGGAATTTGCCAACAAGAAAGGCTATCAAACAGCTGCAGTAATTAAAGATAATTCTTCTGATTATGGTCAAAATTTAACCGATCAATTTAAGAAGTATTTTAAAGGACAAGTGATTCAGGAAGAGAGCTATGTATCCGAAGAAAAAGATTTTCAAGCGATTCTTCAAAATGTAAAAAAAGCAGGAGCAGAAATGATTTTTATTGCTGGGTATTATGAAAACGCGGGACCTTTGATTAAGCAAGCGCGTGAGATGGGGCTTACAGTACCTATTCTAGGACCAGATGGATTTGGAAATAAAGGTATCATAGAATTAGCGGGGATAGAGAATTGGGATAATATCTATTACGCAGCTCACTTTGTTGAAAATGAGCATGCATCAGACGAAGTGAAACAATTTGTTAAAAAATATAAAGAAACGTATGGAAATGCTCCTGATATGTTTGCTGCTTTAGCCTATGATGCAGCTCACTTAGCGATGGATGCGATGAAGCGAGCAGGTTCGACAGAAAAAGACGCGATTAGAGAAGCTTTGGCTCAAACAAAAGATTTTAAAGGAGTAACTGGAACTTTTTCTATGGATGAATGGCATAACCCATCGAAAACAGTGTTTATTCAAGAAGTAAAAGGAGGCAAAGTCGTGGAGTCAACAGCCATTGACCCTAAATAATAAGAGGGAGCAAAGTAATTGATTTAAGGAGTTTTATTTACTCCTTTTATCTATTATTTATTGCAAGATATTTAAAAATGTTGAAGGACATTGACAAGAGGACATAAGACGATTATGGTTATATTCATGATTGTAAAAGTAATCATTTGAAGGAGTGAGAGCGTTGAGTAATTTAATACAGCAGCTAGTGAACGGCGTTGCTTTAGGATCCATTTATGCTTTAATGGCTTTGGGTTATACCATGGTATATGGAATCATAGGGCTAATTAACTTTGCTCATGGAGATATTTATATGGTAGGGGCCTTTGTGGGCTTTTCCTTAGTAACGACCGCAGGGGTAGGTGTTTTTTCTGCACTGATTATTTCTATGATTTTTACAGCCCTGTTAGGAGTGATTATTGAGCGGATTGCTTATAAACCTTTGCGCGGGTCTACACGGATTGCTGCTTTGATTACGGCTATTGGGGTATCTATGCTTCTTCAAAATGTAATGATTGCTTTAAAAGGGCCAGAAGTCAGAGCTTTTCCAGCTGATTTACCTGCTCTTTCGCTTAATTTTGGATCTTTTTCTATTAACTCTCAACAATTATTAATTTTAGTGGTCACTATTGTTTTAATGATAGCTCTGCAAGTGATTGTTCAAAAAACGAAATTAGGGCAAGCGATGCGAGCGGTGTCAGTAGATGATCAAGCAGCTCAATTAATGGGGATTAATGCGAATACGATTATTTCTTTTACCTTTTTAATTGGTTCTGCTTTAGCTGGAGCAGCTGGTGTGTTAGTCGGTATTTATTATAATTCATTGTCTCCCTTAATGGGGGTGAATATCGGGACGAAGGCCTTTGTGGCCGCAGTGGTTGGTGGAATTGGATCTATCCCTGGGGCGATGTGTGGGGGCCTTATTATTGGGTTAGTTGAAACTTTTGTGGCAATGATCGGATTATCTACTTGGAAAGATGCCGTGGTATACGCCATTTTAATTGTTATTTTATTAGTCAAACCCACCGGCTTGTTGGGCAAGAATCAAGTAGAGAAAGTGTAGGTGAAATGAATGTTTAAAAGTGAAAATTCTTGGAGCAAGGCCTTTTTTACGAAACCGACACTTTCTTGGATAGGCGTAATTGTTGCTGTTTTTATAGGCGTGATGATCACTTATTTAGCGGGTTTGGTAACGGCCTATACACAAAACATTATGATGAATATCGCTATTAATATTATTTTATCTGTAGGATTAAATTTAGTGGTCGGTTATGCTGGTCAATTCTCTCTAGGGCATGCAGGATTTATGGCGATTGGAGCTTATTCAGCAGCAATTGTGACTCAAAAAGTTACTGACCCTATGGGATTTTGGGCAGGTTTATTAGTGGGGATTCTTTTAACGGCTGTGATCGCTTTGATTGTTGGACTTCCGACTTTACGGTTGCGTGGAGATTACCTGGCGATTGCCACTCTTGGTGTATCAGAAATTATTCGAATTACGATTATGAACCTCGATATAACAAATGGAGCGGCTGGAATTTCTGGAATTCCAAGAAGTGTGACCTGGATTACGATGTATGTTTTTGTGGTTTTAACGACTCTCTTGGTGGTTAATTATATTTATTCCAGTCCGGGACGTGCGACGATTGCTATTCGGGAAGATGAAATTGCGGCAGAATCAGTAGGCATTCATACAACCCGCTACAAAACGATTGCTTTTGTTTTAGGAGCAGTGACTGCAAGTATTGCAGGGACTCTATATGCTTGTTATTTTGGGGTAATTAATCCTACACAGTTCACCTTCCAAAAATCCATCGATATTTTAGTGATTGTGGTCTTTGGAGGTATCGGTTCTATTTCAGGAAGTTTTGTAGCTTCTATTCTATTGGGACTTTTAAATACTTTTTTGGCACCGTTTGGGCAATTACGAACGATTATTTACGCCCTAGCTTTGGTATTGATTATGATCTTTAAGCCTTCGGGATTAATGGGAGAGTTTGAAGTACGATTCGGGCAATTTTTTAATCAGCCTAAAATATTTTCAAAAGAAAAAGTTAAAGAAGGGGAGGGAGAATAGCATGTCAATTTTAACACTGGATAAAGTCTCCAAAGCTTTCGGAGGATTGACCGCTGTATCGGATGTTTCTCTTCATGTGAATTCAAAGGAATTAGTGGGATTAATTGGACCTAATGGTGCAGGGAAGACGACTTTGTTTAACTTGATTACGGGGGTATATACGCCAACAAGTGGGAAAATTTTATTAGCTTCTGATGGTGGGACTACCGAAATTTCAGGAATGAAACCTTATAAAATTTCAGATTTAGGCATTGCTAGAACCTTTCAAAATATTCGCCTCTTTGCTAATCGAACGGTTTTAGATAATGTGTTAATGGCCATGCACTCTAAACAAGGAGTAGGAATCGTTCATTCTCTATTACGGACACCTCAGTTCTATCGTAACCAACGGGCGTTAGAAGAAGAAGCTGTGAAGTTATTGGCTCTCTTTTCTTTAGAAGACTACAAAAATGAAAAAGCTAAGAATTTGCCGTATGGTCAACAACGTTGTTTGGAAATTGTGCGGGCTTTAGCCACTCATCCCAAGGTTCTCTTTTTAGATGAACCAGCTGCAGGAATGAACCCTAATGAAACCTCAGATTTAAAAAAATTAATCCGAATGATTCAAAAAGAGTTTCAAATTAGTGTGGTTTTAATTGAACATGATATGTCTTTAGTTATGGATATTTGCGAACGGATCTATGTATTAGAGTACGGAAAGGTTATAGCTGAAGGAACTCCAAAAGAGGTTCAACAAAATCCAAAGGTTATTCAAGCCTATTTGGGAGGTGTTTAGTATGTTAGAAATTAAAGATATGAAGGTTTCTTATGGCATGATTCAGGCGATTAAGGGGATTTCATTTACTGTTCATGAAGGAGAAATTGTGTCTTTAATTGGGGCGAATGGCGCTGGAAAGTCTACGATTTTAAAAACGATTTCTGGTTTAATTCGGCCTACTCAAGGAGAATTATTATATGATTCGCATTCTCTTCAGACCATGACTTCTGCTCAAATTGTAAAACTCGGAATTTCTCAAGTTCCAGAAGGGCGCCATGTTTTTAGTGGAATGACGGTGAAAGAGAATTTATTAATGGGAGCTTATACGCGTAAAGATCGCGATCAAATCGCAGAAGATATGGAAAAATATTTTGAATTTTTTCCCATTTTAAAAGAAAGGCTGTCGCAAGATGCAGCCACTTTATCGGGTGGAGAACAGCAAATGTTAGCGATGGCACGAGCTTTAATGGCTCGACCAAAACTTTTGTTGTTGGATGAACCTTCTATGGGACTGGCACCTATTTATATTCAACAAATTTTTGAAATGATTCAAACGATTAATAAAAAACTAGGAACAACGGTTTTATTAATTGAACAAAATGCCAAGGCGGCTCTTGAAATTTCTGATCGGGCGCATGTTTTAGAATTGGGACGAATTACTGTTTCTGGGACAGGAGAAGAATTATTGGCCTCTCCAGAAGTTCAAAAGGCTTATCTTGGGGGTTAATGAAAAGTGGACACCGTGAATTGTTATAAGGCAATTTGCGGTGTTTTCTTATATCAGAAAGAAGACAAAGTATGCTAGAATGTTAGCGGAAAAGTGAGGGGATAACACGTGCAAACACTCGGTTTATATCTGCATATCCCTTTTTGTGAAAAGCGATGTAATTATTGTGCTTTCTTAACCTTTGATAATCAGGACAAATTACGTCAACGTTATGTCGATTATCTTAAAAGAGAAATAGCACTCCATCAGGACGAAAAGCGTTTAGTGGATACGGTTTATTTTGGGGGAGGTACCCCTTCTTATTTGAGTGCCCAACAAGTGACAGAGCTCATGGATAGTGTGAAGCGCTGCTTTACAGTGGCAGAAGATGCAGAAATTACGATTGAAATGAATCCAGAATCTGTGACTAGGGAACACTTAGAGGCTTATTTAAAATCTGGAATTAATCGCTTCTCCATGGGGGTTCAGTCTTTTGATGATCAAGTTTTAAAAATGATGGGACGGTTGCATAATAAGCAAACTGTTTTTGAAAAAGTGGCTTTGATGAAAGAGATGGGATGTCACAATTTTAGCTTGGATTTGATGTTCTCTAATCCTTATCAAAGTATGGATGTTTGGAAAAAGGATATTGCTAACGTCATTGCCTTAAAACCTAAACATCTTTCTTGTTACTCTTTGATGTATAAACCTCATACAAATTTTTATAAGTGGCGAGAATCTGGAAAAATCACTATGGTGGATGATGAAACCGATCGAAAGATGTATCATTTGCTTCAAAAGGAACTTCAAAAAGCCGGCTATCATCAGTATGAGATTTCTTCTTTTGCTTTGCCACACTATGAGGGGAAGCACAATAAAAAATATTGGACACAAAAAGATTATCTTGGTCTAGGTTTAGGGGCTTCTTCGAATATTGGATTGAAGCGATTCGATAATGTTGATAATTTTATTACTTATTTTCAAGCTATTGATGCTGGACAGCTCCCGATAGCTACAGATTCTGTCATGGAATTGAGTCTAGAAGAAAAAGAACAAGAGTATATCATTCTAAATATGCGCTTGATTGAAGGGTTGTCGATTGAAGAAGTAAATAGAAAATTTGGAATTGATTTTCTCAAGAAGTACGACTATGCCGTTCAAAAACACCTTAAAACGGGACTCCTTCAGCTTCAAGATGGGCGGCTGAAGTTTACACAGTTAGGATTGGATGTGGGAAATCAATTTTACTTAGATATTATATAAAAAGGTGTGATCAATTTTTCCGATAGGTTATGATGAATACTTGGTATCAGGAGAAGGCTTGTCTAAGAGTAGAGAGGATGATAAACTAGTTTCAACATTTAAAGATAACTTGTCCATTGATGAGGAAAGTAAATGTGTGGATTCTTTGTAGAGAGGCCTGTTAGGGTGAAAAGGGCCAAGAAAACCAGCATTGAAGATGGCCTTTGAGGAAAGACGAGTCGATAAGTAGACTATCTCGGTGAGCTCAACCGATAACCTGAGCACCAATCGCAAACTTTTGCTGTTGGAGTGAGGGAGTTTTGAACTCCGAATAAAAGGTGGTAACACGATTCGTCGTCCTTTACTGTGTAAGCAGTAGAGGGCCTTTTTTTATCAAAAATGGATAGGAATTTAAGGAGGAAAAAATATGAAGACATGGAAAAAGGTAGTAGTAAGTATTTTAGGTTTGGTGGCTTTAGCGGGATGCGGACAATCTAAAACGGATACCCATAAAGTTAAACTGGGTGTCGTAGGAGATGATACACGAGTATTTGATAGTCTTAAGGATTCTTTAGATAAAGAAGGGATTCAATTAGAGTATGTCAAATTTACAGATTATAACCAACCCAACCAAGCTTTAGCACAAGGGGAAATTGATTTAAATGCTTTCCAACACCAAGTTTTCTTGGATAAATATAATGATCAATTTAAAACAGATCTTGTCTCTATTGGGAATACCGTTGTGGCCCCTTTAGGAATCTATTCCAATAAATATAAAGATATTAAAGATATTCCAGATAACGCAACAGTTGCTATCCCTAATGATGTGACGAACGGTGGTCGTGCTTTGATTCTATTAGAATCTGCAGGTTTTATTGAAGTCGATGATAAAGCAGGAATTACCCCTACTATAAATGACATTACTGCTTATCATAAGCCATTAAAAATTAAAGAAATGAATGCTTCTCAAACAGCCCGTTCCTTAGAAGATACCGATATTGCAGTGATTAACAGTGGCTATGCGGTAGATTCTGGTTTAAATCCAACATCAGATGCTCTCTTTTTAGAACCAGTAGACGAACGTTCCAAACCTTATGTGAATATTATTGTTGCTAAGAAAGAAGATAAAGATAATCCTATTTTTGCTAAAATTGTCACTGCCTACCAACAAGAGTCTACCAAGAAAGTCATTGAAGAAACTTCTAAAGGGGCAAGTATTGCTGCTTGGGAACAATTCGGAAGAAAATAAGCCCATCAATGCGAGGAAAGGATGAAAGGTCATGACAAACGATACTATTATTAAGAAATATATAGAACAGCAATTTCCTATTTATCAAAAAAATGCTTTATTAATTCATGCTCATCCAGAAACCAGTAACCATGAATACTACGCTCAAGGCATTTTGGCTGATCAATTGGAAAAAGAAGGTTTTCAAGTAAAGAAAGATGTGGCTGGACACCCTACAGGATTTGATGCCCGTTATCAGGGAAAGAAGCCCGGACCAGTTCTTGCCTTTTTAGCAGAATATGATGCTTTGGAAGGGGTTGGACATGGTTGTGGTCACAATCTCCTCGGCAATTATTCTTGCTTGGCAGCTGCTGCTTTAAAGCAAGTAGTGGATCAAGTCGGTGGCGAAATTAGAGTCTATGGGACTCCTGGGGAAGAAGGCGGAGAGAACGGCTCAGCAAAAGAAAGTTTTGTTAAAAAGGGATATTTTGAGGATGTAGATGCGGCGCTTTGTGTTCATCCAAGTGCAACAACCGGGAAATCTAGTCGGTTACTTGCTAATGATCCGGTCGATATTGAGTTCTTTGGGAAATCTTCTCACGCTACGGCAGCACCGGAAGATGGGATTAGTGCTCTCTCTCCTTTAATTGAGACTTTTAATGGGATCAATGCCTTAAGGTTACATTGTCACGACAATATCAGTATTCATGGGGTGATTTTAGATGGCGGAAAAGCGGCTAACGTCATTCCTGATTATGCAAGAGGGCGATTCTATGTTCGGGCAGATAATCGCAAGAATTTAGATGAAGTGCGTGAAAAAGTGAAACGTGTGGCTGAAGGGGCAGCACATTCGTTTGGAGCAGAGTTCAAATTTGGACTCTTCCAGAATAAAGTGGATGATATGGTTCTTACCTCATCTTTTGATGACTTATTCTTTAGTCATTGTGAGGAAGTAGGAATAAGAGGGAATGAAGTCGAAGAACCTGATGAAAAAGCACACGGCTCTTCTGATGTGGGGAATGTATCTTATGCTGTTCCAACCATTCAACCTTTCTTATCCATTTCAGATAAGGAGGTACCGGGGCATTCTGAAGCCTTTGTAGAAGCAGCTAAAAGTGAAAAAGGATTGGATTCAATCCGAATTGCTGCAACTCTTTTAGCTTTGACGGGGTTAGATTTGTTAACTCAACCAGAAACGTTACAAGCGATTAAAGAAGAACATCGTCAAGCGGTGGAAGAATTACAAGAGTTGAAATAAAAAGTTTTACATCATAAAAAAGACCTCCGAGGCCTTTCAACCTGAACGGTTGAAGGACTATCGGAGGTCTTTTTATTGAATTTTTGAAGTTTATATAAGCATCAACCAGAGTTGCGAAGCCCTGTTGCAATCCCATTAATCGTGGTATGAATCAGTTTTTCATATCCTTCGTCTAATTCATCATGACGTAGACGTTTGATTAATTCAATTTGAATATAATTTAAAACATCGAAGTAAGGAAGTCGATATTCTAAGCTGGCGTGAAGAGAAGGAATCTCTTCTAGGAAATCATCATGTTTTTCAATAGCTAGGATGACTTCTTTTGTTGTTTGCCATTCTTTTTGAATGATGGTAAAAATATCACGAACTTCTTGTGTTTTGGCTAATTTAGCATATTGAGCAGCGATATTCATGTTAGATTTAGAGAGAACCATATCCACGTTGGAGAGAAGAGAGTGGAAGAATGGCCATTTGGCATACATTTTTTGGAGTTTTTCTAAGTTCCCGTCTTTTTCTTCGATGAAGTGTTTGAAGGCAGAACCAACGCCATACCATCCTGGGAACATGATCCGACTTTGGGACCAAGAAAATACCCAAGGAATGGCACGAAGTCCAGTAATTTCTGTAATGGTTTTGCGAGCAGCAGGTCGAGACCCAATATTTAAACTGGAAACTTCTTTAATCGGACTAGCTTCAAAGAAATAGTCATAGAAGTAAGGATTATTAAAGACTAAATCGCAGTACACTTTGTTTGAATAAGTAACCACATCTTCCATGATTTCATCAAAGGCTTCGATTTCATCAGAATCTGTAGCCTTATGTGGAACAATACGGTTGATGGTAGCTGAAACTAACATTTCCAAATTGTAGTAGGCAACATCTCGGTTCCCATATTTATTTTCAATAATTTCGCCTTGTTCGGTTAAGCGGATGCGGTCTTTGATGGAGCCGAAAGGTTGAGAGGTGATTGCTTCATAAGATGGACCACCCCCACGTCCAACAGTGCCCCCACGACCGTGAATAAAGGTGACTTTTATTCCTCGGTCTGCTCCAATAGCCGTTAATTGATTTTGAGCTTTATAAAGAGACCATACAGAGGAGAGATAGCCACCGTCTTTGTTACTATCTGAGTAACCGAGCATGACTTCTTGGTAGTCCTTATTAGCACTTACCCATTTCTTAACGATATCGTAATCGAGGTATTCTGCTAAAATTGCGGTTGAGTTTTCAAGGTCTTTAATCGTTTCAAAGAGAGGAACAATTTGAATACGAGCCGTTTGATTGTCGAGTAAGCCGACTTCCTTAAGCATAATGGCCAATTCGAACATATCAGAAACACTTTCTGTGTGAGAAATGATATGTTGTTTAATGACTTCATCGCCCAATTTATCTTTGAGATAGCGGGCTGTTTGGAAAATAGCCAATTCCTTTTTAAGGAGTTCAGATTTTTCAGCATGTGTGGAAGAGAGGGTACGAGGATCTTCCGTTAATTCTTTAAGAAGAACTTTAATTTTTTCTCTTTCAGGTAACTCACTATAATTCTCTACGATATTGGCTGATTTTAATAATTCAGCGACACAGGCTTCATTGACGCTGGAATCTTGACGCATATCAATTGTTGCCAAGAAGAATCCGAAGACATCTACTGCTTGGAGTAATTCACTAAAATCGCCTGTTAATAAAGCAGAATCACCATTGTCGAGCAAGGACTGCTTAATAGTTAAAAGGTCGTTTTTGAATTCTTGAGCAGTTTTATAGCTTGGTTTTTCTACTTGGAGAGTCGTAGAAACTTTTGAAAATTTCGTTTGAAGATACTTCGAAATGACGCTTGCATTTTTAGAACTAGCAAAAGTATTCGCATTGAGAATTTGGCTGTTTTCTAAAATTCGTTGAGAAAGTGAAGAGCCTGTTTTTAATTCAATTAAGGTTTGAATAAGTTTAGATTGAATGTAATTAAAGGCTTTTCGATAAGGTTCATTTTCACGAAAGACAGAAGTATCGGAGGATAACTCTGCTAATTTTTCTACTTCTGGACTGATTTTACTCAAATTAGTAGAGAGAGAAAAAGTCCGATAAAGTTTGGATAGTTTTTCGATATAGTAGTTCAGAATGAGTTCGCTTTGAACAGAAGCTGATAAGCGTAAGGTTTCTGCTGTCACGTAAGGGTTCCCGTCCCGGTCTCCCCCGATCCACATTCCCATCGTAATAGGTTTGGGATTGGTTAAGGAGAGTCCCTTTTCTGTTGCTAAACGTTTATATTCTGACGTTAGTTTCGTAATAGCAGGGATCAAAGAGTTGTTGTAATAAACCATTACGTTTTCGATTTCGTTTTTAACTTTTAATTTTTTCTCACGAATAATATCGGTTTGCATAATGATTTCAATGTAACGGTGCAAATCAGTAATCCATTTTTTACGGTTAACAACACCAGCTTTGACATCGTGGTATTTTCTTAACAGTTTATGGATATGACTGGTTAGCTCTAGAATTGTTTTTCGTTGAACTTGTGTGGGATGCGCTGTTAAGACAGGAACCACGTTAATGTGTTCAAGAATTTCTTGAGCTTTTTTACTTTGAGAAGCTTTATCAATACTTAGAGAAAGCTTGCCTAGATAGTCTTCACTTTTATTATTTTGGTAATTAATTTCATAAGCAAAGTTAACGTCTTCTGAAATATTAATTAAAAGTGGCAAAATGGAAAAATAACGAGAGACGAACACCATTTCGTCATTGGATAATTGAGTGACCTCTTTTTCAAGTTGGGTGTAGTTCGCTTCTTGAGATAGGGTGACGAGGGTTTGAATTTTTTTGAAAATTTGATCCCCCACCATTTTATGGGTAGTTTCATCAAGTAAGCTTTTTAAGACTTCAATTTCCTCTGGTATGGTAGATTGGGTGATGTTAGTCTCCAATTTCTTGATGCTCACGTTCCTCACTCCTTTTTTGGAATTTGCATCTTTACTTGTTCTATCGTACCACCTTTTGTCAAAAAAGAAACATAAAGAATAGAATCTCTATCAGGTTATTTTTAAGATCCAAACGGGCGATTCGACAAAACAGGAATGAGTGCTTTTTGCGGAGTGTTTTTAAGCAAGAAACGTCTTAAAAAAAAGGAAGTTTTTTATTTTTTAAATGAGGAATAAAGTGGAAGTTCTAAAGCACATAGTAAGGTTTGAACCGATAAAAGAGACGTGATAGACTAGTATGGTACTAAAAGAACGGAGGTTTGCCATGTTGGCTAGCGAAAATTTATTAAAGGGATTGAATGCTCAGCAGAAAGAGGCCGTCCAGCATACGGAAGGTCCTTTATTAATTATGGCAGGTGCCGGCAGTGGAAAAACACGGGTTATTACTCACCGAATGGCGTATATTTTGGCAGAGAAAGAAGTTAATCCGTGGAATATCTTGGCAATCACTTTTACGAATAAAGCTGCAAAAGAAATGAAAGAACGGGTAGATCAGCTCGTGGGAGATATGGCTGAAGGCATGTGGGTATCTACCTTCCATGCCATGTGTGTGCGCATTCTAAGAAGAGAAGCGGAAGCTATTGGATTAATACGGTCTTTTACCATTGCGGATCCAGCAGAACAATTAAATTTAATTAAGCGAATTTTGAAAGATTTAAATATCGACAGTACGCAATTCAAACCTAAGATGTTTCTTTCTCAGATTTCTGATGCTAAAAATAACCTCCTTTCTGTTAAGGACTACCAAGAGGAAAGAACAGGATATATAGAAGAAATGGTAGGCCAAGTATATGAAGCTTACCAAAAGGGGTTGATGGAAGCTCAATCTTTAGATTTTGATGATCTGATTCTCTATACTGTACGTTTATTTGAAGAGCAACCTGAAATTTTGCGGTATTATCAAGAGAAATTTCGATATATTCATGTCGATGAGTATCAAGATACCAATGAAGCACAATATCGATTGGTCAAAGCTTTAAGCGGATACTTTGAAAATGTATGTGTGGTTGGGGATGCCGATCAAAGTATTTATGGTTGGCGGGGAGCGAACATGGAAAATATTTTATCCTTTGAAAAGGATTATCCCACAGCCACTGTGATTCGTTTGGAACAAAATTATCGGTCGACGAAACGTATTCTACAAGCTGCTAATGAGGTAATTGTGAACAATAGCAATCGGCAAGATAAAACTTTGTGGACGGATAACCCCCTAGGTGATAAGATCACTTATTATCGTGCACAGAATGAACAAGATGAGAGTCACTTTGTCCTTGAAAAGATTCAGTCAGAAGTTAAGGTAAACCATCAGAGATACAGCGATATGGCGATTCTTTATCGTACCAATGCTCAATCGCGTGTCATGGAAGAAAATTTAGTGAAAGCGAATATTCCTTATCGGATGGTAGGCGGGTTAAAATTCTATGACCGTAAAGAAATCAAAGACATCTTAGCCTATCTCCGCTTATTGACCAATCCATTAGATGACCTCAGTTTTAATCGGATTATTAACGTCCCTAAGCGAGGGATTGGGGCCACCTCTCTTAATAAATTAAGTCAATATGCCGCTGAAAGGGGGGTGAGTCTGTTTCAAGCCTCAAGTCTAAAAGAACCTCTGCCTTTTAGTGGAAAAGCGGCTCGCTCATTGAGAGAATTTGCAGAATTTATGCAAGCTATAAATCAGAAAAGGGCAGACCTCTCTATTACAGAATTAACGAAAGAAGTCTTAGATAAGAGTGGCTATTTAGACGATCTTAAAAAGCAACATACTTTAGAATCAGAAACACGTATTGAAAATATTGAGGAATTTCTTTCCGTCACGCGAGAGTTCGATCAGCGCTTCAAAGAGGATGAAGGGATGATTGGAAATATTCTTTTAGATGAAGAAGGTCGTGCGCCATTAGTAGTCGAGCCAGTCTCTTTAATCGCTCATCAAGAGGAAGATTCCTTGTTTACTTCGGAAGAATTACAAAAAGTCTCACTCCCCTCCTCTTCTGTATCTGTAGATCAAGATGTATTGCTTGCTTTTATTACCGACTTAGCTTTGGTTTCGGATTTGGATATGCAAGAAAATCTCACAGATGACTTGGGAGAAGTGACCTTAATGACCCTTCATTCAGCCAAAGGATTGGAATTTCCCGTGGTCTTTATTATTGGGATGGAAGAAGGCTTGTTCCCTCTCTCTCGTGCTTCAGAAAATCCAGATGATTTAGAAGAAGAACGTCGATTAGCTTATGTGGGGATTACGCGGGCAGGGAAAAAATTGTACTTGAGTAATAGTTTTACACGGGTGCTTTATGGGCGGACACAAATGAATCCTGCCTCACGCTTCCTGTCAGAGATTTCAAGTGATCTGCTCGATCATCCCAATGCCATGATTCCAAAGAAAGCGATCAGCTATTCCTTTGGAAAAAGAGAGTATGCTTTCAAAGATCGACAAGCTAAAACGACACAAGACTATCTTAACCATAAACGAAAGGGCAAAGAGCCTAAGCGGTCTATCTTTCAACAAAAAGTTCCCTCTACATCCAAAGCAGGTAAGGATGAAAGATTAGTCTTTGCTGTTGGAGATAAGATTCAGCATAAGAAGTTTGGAGAAGGGACAGTCGTCAAGGTAAACGGAGAAGGAAATAATCAAGAATTAGATATTGCCTTTAAGGGGCAAGGCATTAAACGTTTATTAGCTGCTTATGCTCCAATCTGGAAGTAGAAGAGGGGAAGAATTTTGACCAATTCAGCAGAAGATCTAAAAAAAATGAAAGAGCTCGTCCGAGAGTTAAATCAGTATGCGAAAGAATATTATGTGTGGGATCAACCGAGTGTGACCGATGCAGAATATGACCAAAAATATCGCCAATTAGAACAGCTAGAGGCCACTTATCCTGAAGAAGTTCAATCAGATTCTCCAACTCAACGTGTAGGAGATGTCTTGGATACCCAATTAGAGAAAGTCGTTTTTGATCGACCGATGCTTTCTTTAGGAGACGTATTTAGTCGTAAAGAATTGGAAGACTGGCTAGATAATGTCGAAGATCAATTAGACGAGCAGTGCGCCTATGTGTGTGAACTCAAGATTGACGGCTTGTCGGTCTCTCTTCAATATGAAAGGGGACGTTTAGTTCGGGCGGCTACTCGGGGAGACGGCCATATGGGAGAAGACATTACCCATAACGTTAAAACTATTCCTTCTGTTCCCTTGCACTTACAAGAGCCGCTTTCGCTTGAAGTGCGCGGAGAAATTTATATGCCTAAAGAGGCCTTTGTGCGGTTAAATCAAGAAAGAGAAGAAAAGGGCTTGGCTACCTTTGCTAACCCAAGAAATTCAGCTGCAGGAAGTATTCGGCAACTAGATCCTAAGGTAACGGCGAAAAGGAAGTTAAATGTTTTTCTTTATACAGGCGTGTTAGGAGAAGAGTTAGGGATTAAAAGTCAGTTAGATTTGCTTACTCAATATCCCAAGTGGGGCTTTAGGGTAAATCCTCTCTATCGTTTATGCCAAACGAAGGAAGAAATTTGGCAATTTATTGAAGAAATCCAAAACAAACGCCACCAACTTGATTACGATATCGATGGCATTGTTGTGAAAGTTAATCGATTTAATGATCAAGAAACCCTAGGTTATACGGTAAAAGTGCCTAAATGGGCCATCGCTTATAAATTTCCAGCTGAACAAGTTCAAACGACATTGAAAGAAATTGAATGGACAGTGGGAAGAACAGGTGTTGTGACTCCGACAGCAGTCATGGAACCTGTTTTATTAGCGGGATCTATGGTTCAACGTGCCTCTTTACATAATATGGATCTGATTGAAGCCAAAGATATTCGCCTCAATGATCAAGTGATGATCCATAAAGCGGGCGATATTATTCCTGAAGTGGTTAAAGTTTTACCGGATTATCGAACGAAAGACTCTAAGCCTTATACTAAACCTATCCATTGCCCGACTTGTCAGAGTCTTTTGGTCCATTTGGAAGAAGAGGTCGCTTTACGGTGTATAAATCCTTCTTGTCCGGCGCAAGCCAAAGAGCGATTGAATCATTTTGTGTCTAGGCAAGCTATGAATATTTCAGGGGTTGGGCCAAAATTGATGGAACAATTGTATGACCAAGGTTTGGTGACCACGCCAAGTGACCTCTACCATTTAGAAGAGGATCAATTGATGTCTTTAAATAAGATCCAAGAAAAGAAGGCTCATAAGGTGGTAGAAGCCATTGAAGCCAGCAAGAAGAATTCGTTGGAACGCTTGTTGTTTGGATTAGGGATTCGGCATGTAGGAAGTAAAGCTGCGAGGGATGTTGCCAGATATTTGGGCGAAATGTCAGACATTCAAGCTGCTGATAAGGAAACTTTGGCCCAAATAGAGGGAATTGGTGAGATTATTGCAGATAGCTTGGTGACTTATTTCGCCAATCCTTCGGTTCAACATCTTTTACAAGAGTTCAAACAAGACGGCTTGAATATGACTTACTTAGGAGCCTCTTCTGAGGAAATTGCGGCGGTGGCTTCTTATTTCCAAGGGAAAACGGTAGTGTTAACTGGGAAGTTGGAACACTACACGCGTCAAGAGGCTAAGCAACGCATCGAAAGCCAAGGAGGAAAAGTGACGGGATCGGTTTCAGCACACACAGATGTTGTAGTAAGTGGGAAAGAAGCAGGTAGCAAATTAACCAAGGCCCAGCATCTTGGCATCCCTATTCTTAATGAATCCGAGACGATTCAGTACTTAGAAGGGTCTCTTCCTTCTTAAATTCGTGGTACAATTAGTAGCAAATTAAGGAATGAAGGAGTATAACGGTGAAAAAACGAAAACAAGTGATCACAGGACTTGCACTCTCGATGTTATGTTTATTAAGCGCTTGTCAATCAGCTTCTCTCTCGAAAAGTGTAGCGGGGCAGTCACAGACGACAAATGAAAGTAATAGTAAAATGAAAACCAATAAAAGTACCTTATCTGCTTCTTATTATCCGGCTGCTTTATCAGATGGGAAATATCCATTGAGTGAAAGTCGTGGTATGTTAGCCAGTCGAACCACTCAGGCCAATATTGAAAATTTAGAACGTGGATTGTATGAACTGATGAAAAACACTTACTCGAGTGAGCAATACACTTTAAGGGAAGGGACGCTTTTGTCCGAAGATACCCTTTCTAAATGGTTGAAGCCGAAAAGTGAGGAAAATCCAGAAGGGTTGAATCCAGAAGCAAGTAACGCTAAGGAACGCAACCAATTTAAGCCACGTCCACTGAATAGTATTTTGGAATATAATTTGTTGCAAAAGGATAACGATCAGTATCAGTTAAAAGCCATTACGATTGCCCTAGCGATGAATTGTGAGGATACCTTCCGTTCAGATGGAAAAGAAGAAAAAGTAGCGATTTCAAGAGAAGATGCCCTCCAATCAGGGAAAAACTTAGCTGAGGAAGTAGTGAAGCGCATTCGCCAGCAAGAAGAATACAAAAAAGTACCGGTTCAAATTGCGCTCTTTTATAATCGAAAGAGTGACAGTATGGCAGGGGGAAATTTTATGGCAGAGTCGGTTGCAAATGCCGGTAACTCACTTGGCAATTGGGTAGACTATAATCGTCAATCTATCGTCTATGGGGTAGATACTCCACCCAAAGAAGAGGATAATGCTTCCTTTACTCGATTTAGGAGTGAGATTGAGTCCTTTTTCCCACAATTAAGTGGTTTAGTAGGTGTGGGCTTGTATGATAATAAGCGGTTAATTGGGATAGACTTTACGATTAACGTCCCTTTTGCGGGATATACAGAAAATATTGCGCTAGTTCAACATACGATTGCGAGTTTGGAGGCGATCTATCCGAAAGATCTTCAAATGAGTATCAAAGTCAAAAGTGCTGGTCATTTAGCGGCGACGATTAGTAGAGGAGCCGGCCAAGGACAATTCCAATATGTCGTATATTAGAGAAATGGTAATTTTTGAAGAAGGTGAGAAAATTTCACATCAGAGTGAAAAGGCGCTTCAAGTTATGTTAAACTAGTAAAGTAATCCAATTTCTATTGGTAGGAAAGAATTTAAAAGGAGGCAATTATGTCTATCAGTGAAAAAGAATTTAAACATGTTGCGCAATTAGCAAAGTTATCTTTTTCTGAAGAACAAGTCGGCCCAATGAATCAACGTTTTACTGAAATTCTTGATATGGTTGACCAACTATCAGAAGTAGAAACGGAAGATGTGCCGGTTATGACACATGGAATTAAATTACAAAATGTGATGCGTGAAGATATCCCTTCTCAGGGAATCGATCGTGATTTAATAATGAAGAACGTACCAAGTCATCAAGAGGGGATGATTGTGGTACCGGATAGTTTTGATGAAAGTGGGGATTAATTCGCATGGGGCGTTTTGATGAAACAATTGTTAGCTTGAATCAACAACTCGTCAACGGAGAGATTACCGCGGTTGACTTGGTAAAACAAACGATTCAACGAATTAAAGATTTAGATACAGATTATCATGCTTTTTTGACTTTAGATGAAGAAGGCGCCTTAAAGGCTGCTGAAAAATCTGATCAAAAAGGGTATTCTACGGATCGTCCTTTGCAAGGAATTCCAGTAGGGATTAAGGACAATATTATTACAGAAGGCGTAGAAACTACAGCTTCTTCCCATATCTTAGAGGGCTTTATCCCAGTCTATCAATCAGCAGTCATGGAAAAATTGGAAGCTGCTGGTGCAATTATGATCGGTAAGTTGAACCTTGATGAATTCGCTATGGGGTCTTCAACAGAAACCTCTTATTTTGGACCAAGTCGGAATCCTTGGAACTTAGAACGTGTTCCTGGTGGATCTTCTGGTGGTTCTGCAGCAGCTGTTGCTGGAGGAGAAGTGGTGGCTTCTTTAGGGAGTGATACCGGTGGCTCTATTCGTCAACCTGCATCTTATAACGGAATTGTGGGGATGAAACCTACCTATGGACGTGTATCTCGTTGGGGGCTTATTGCCTTTGGATCTTCTCTTGATCAGATTGGGCCAATGACACGGACCGTAGAAGATAACGCTATCCTATTACAAGCAATTTCTGGGCTTGATGAACGGGATTCCACGACGGCAGATATTGAAGTCCCTGACTTCACCGCAAAATTAAAAAATGGTGTCAAAGGTTTGCGTATCGCTGTTCCTGAAGAATTTATGGATGAAGGGGTAGCCCCAGTTGTCAAAGAAAAAGTGGAAGCAGCGATTAAACAATTAGAAGAATTAGGAGCTAGTGTGGACCGTGTTCACTTCCCACTCTTAAAATATGGGATTCCTGTTTATTACATTATTGCTTCTTCTGAAGCTTCTTCTAACTTGCAACGTTTTGATGGGGTTCGTTACGGATATCGTGCCAAAGAATTTGAAGATTTGGAAGATCTTTACGTACGTAGTCGTTCAGAAGGCTTTGGGAATGAAGTGAAGATGCGAATTATGCTTGGGACCTTCTCACTTTCTTCAGGATATTTTGACGCTTATTACAAAAAAGCTGGACGTGTTCGTACCTTAATTCGTCGTCAATTTGAAGAATTATTTGTTAACTATGACATTGTCGCAGGGCCTGTTACTACCTCTACAGCGTTTGCTTTTGGTGAAAAGAGTGCCGATCCAATCGAAATGTATATGGCAGACTTATTAACTGTTCCAGTGAACTTAGCAGGTTTACCAAGTATTTCAGTTCCTTGTGGGTTTGATGATGAAAACTTACCAATCGGGTTACAGTTAATCGGTAATTACTTCGATGAATCAACTTTATATCAAGCAGCCTATGCTTATGAACAAGCTACTGACTACCATACCAAACATCCAGAATAGAGGGAGGATACACGATGAATTATGAATCAGTGATTGGATTAGAAATCCACGTTGAATTAAAAACAAGATCAAAAGTTTTCTCCCCAACGCCAACAAGTTTTGGGGCAGAACCAAATACACAAACGAATGTGATTGACTGGGGCTATCCAGGGGTTTTACCTGTTGTGAATAAGCATGCGATTGAATTTGGCTTGCGTGCAGCTATGGCATTACATTGTCAAGTCAATCCTGTCCAAGCCTTTGACCGGAAGAACTATTTCTATCCAGATAACCCAAAAGCTTATCAAATTACTCAATTAGATCGTCCTTTAGGGGAACATGGTTACGTTGATATTGAATTAGAAAATGGGGAAACCAAACGAATCCGTATCGAACGTATTCACTTGGAAGAAGATGCTGGGAAGTCCATTCACGAAAATGGAGAATCTCATGTGGACCTCAACCGTCAAGGGACCCCATTAGTTGAAATCGTTTCTGAAGCAGATATGCGCTCTCCAGAAGAAGCTTATGCTTACCTAGAAAAAATTCGTGAAACTATGATGTTTATTGATGTGTCCGATGTGAAGATGGAAGAAGGTTCTATGCGGTGTGATGCGAATATTTCTTTACGCCCATATGGTCAAGAAAAATTCGGAACCAAAACCGAAATCAAGAACCTCAACTCCTTCTCTAATGTTCGCCGTGGATTAGCTTATGAACAAAAACGTCAAGCGCAAGTGTTGAACCGTGGGGATCGTGTGGTCCAATCTTCACTTCGTTGGGACAAAGACAATCAACGAACGGTATTGATGCGTGTGAAGGAAGGCGAAGCAGACTATCGTTACTTCCCAGAACCAGATATGCCTGAATTTACGGTGAGTGAAGAATGGCTTGAAACCATCCGCAAAGATATTCCAGAAATGCCAGCAGAACGTCGGAAACGTTATGTGGAAGAATTTGATTTACCAGCTTATGACGCTATGGTCCTAACTCAAACTTTAGTCATGTCTGATTTCTTTGACGAATGTGTTCGTTTAGGAGCAGATCCTAAACAAGCTTCTAACTGGTTAATGGGTGAAGTTTCTGCTTATATGAACGATAACGAAAAAACGTTAGATCAATTGGGCTTAACGCCTGAAAATTTAGCAGAAATGATTCAATTAATTGCAGATGGAACAATTTCTTCTAAGATTGCTAAACGAGTCTTCAAACACTTAGCTGATAATGGCGGTAGTGCGAAAGAATTTGTGGAAGCAGAAGGATTAGTTCAAATTTCTGATCCTAGCCAATTAGTGCCAATGATCAATGCCATCATTGATGCTAATCCACAGTCCTTGGAAGATTACCAAGCAGGTAAGAAGAAAGCAATGGGCTTCTTGGTTGGCCAATTAATGAAACAAACGAAGGGTAAAGCCAACCCGCAAGTCTTGAATCAATTATTGAAACAAGAATTAGACAAACGTTAAGAAAGTGGCTCATTGAAGCACCTATCTGAGAATGGGATAGGTGCTTTTTTTGTGGCATAAATAGTTTTTTTATCCAAGTGAAGAATATGATATGATAGCACTGAAAGCATTGAAGGAGAGTGAAAAAAATGACTAAAGTTGAAAGCTTTGAGTTGAACCACGATTTAGTAAAGCCCCCCTATGTGCGTGTGGCTGGGAGAGAAGAAGGCAAAAATGGAGATAAAATTACAAAATTGGATATTCGTTTAACCATGCCGAATCAAGTAACGATTCCAACAGCTGCCTTACATACGATTGAACATATGTCAGCTGCCTATATTCGGGATTATCTAGAAGGGGTGATCGATATTTCTCCGATGGGGTGTCGGACAGGGTTTTACTTAATTATATGGGGAGAAGTTAGTCCTGAAACAGTGGCAATTGCCTATACGAAGGTCCTCAGAAAGATCCTAAAGAGTAACTTTGAAGACGTCCAAGGCGTTCGAAGAGATTCTTGCGGAAATTACCGAGATCACTCTTTATTTGGAGCAAAAGAATGGGCAAAATGTATTTTGGAGCAAGGCTTTTCGAAAGATCCTTTTGAGAGAAAGCTTGTTCACGTGACTCAAGATTAGAAACGAGACGCTCTGTTTTTAGAAAAGAGGATACTTAAAAGCAGAGACTTTTTTGTAAGAAGTAAGCAAAGATAAGGAGAAGAATGAATGACACGAAAGGACATCGTTGATCAAAAAATTCCAGTAGAAAAAAATAAAAGCTATGAAGTAGAGATTGAAGATTTGACCTATGAAGGATTAGGTGTTGCGAAAGTAGATCATTATTCTTTATTTATTGCCAATGCTCTTCCTTCTGAAAAATGTCAAGTGAAGGTATTAAAGGCCTTAAAGCGTTACGGCTTTGCAAAAGTGGAGAAGCGCTACAATGATGCGCCATGCCGAGTTCCTTTACGTGATGAGGACGGTTTGCGGACAGGAACGATGCCGCTGCAACATCTTGCTTATCCTGCTCAACTGACTTTTAAGCGGCAGCAAGTCATTAATGCCTTGCATAAGTTTGGTTTGGATCAAGGAAGAGAAGTTTTAGAAACGATAGGGATGGAGAATCCGTGGGCGTACCGGAATAAAGCCCAAGTCCCTATTGCTGGAGATGAAGGGGCGCTTTATACAGGTTTTTATCGGCAACGTTCTCATGTCATTCTCCCTATTCAGAATTATCATATTCAAAGTCAAGAGATTGATGATTGTTTACAGAAAGTAATGGATGTTTTAAATCATTATCCGATCTCTTCTTATAAGGAGACCAACCACCAAGGCTTATTGCGTTATGTTGTTGTACGTCAGGGTTATTATACCGGTCAACTGATGATTATTTTGGTGGTTAATGGGACACAATTGCCTCAGGAAAAGAAAATTGTCGAAGACTTAACAGCGGTCGTTCCTCAAGTCAAGAGCATTATTTTAAATCAAAACGAAAAGAAAACCAATGTGATTCTAGGTGACAAACAAAGAGTATTCTATGGGCAAGATGTCTATGAAGATCAAATGCTGGGATTGACTTTTTCAATATCTAGTCGAAGCTTCTTTCAAGTGAATACCCCACAAGCGGAACGCCTTTATCAAGAAGCTTTAAAGCGGGCAGAACTAACAGGAAAAGAAACCGTCATCGATGCTTACTGCGGCATTGGAACCATTTCTTTAGCGCTCGCTCGACAAGCTAAGGCTGTTTATGGGGTCGAAATTGTAGAAGATGCCATCCGCATGGCGAAGGAGAACGCGGAGAGGAACGGCTTAACCCATACGCATTTTGAGGCGGGAGATGCCGGTCAAGTGATGAAGCAATGGGTGAGTCAGGGCATTCAAGCGGATGTATTGGTCGTTGATCCTCCAAGGAAAGGATTAAGTGATGAATTTAAAGAGCAAGTGTTGGAAGTAGGTCCTCAAAAAATTATCTATGTGAGCTGTAATCCTGCAACGTTGGCGAGAGATTGTGCCAAATTTGTGGAAGCAGGGTATGAAATGGGAGACGTTCAGCCCGTGGATCTCTTCCCACAAACTTCGCATGTGGAGACCGTTGTATTGATGTCAAAGGCTGATTAGCCGGGTGCAAATGAGCCCTTGTGCAGCAGGGCTTAGCGAGGGCTATCGTTAAAAGGTTTAATGCGAAGTGGCTTTAAGCTGGGTTCTCGCGGTCTTTGAGCACAGTTTGGCTGTTTGGGGGAAGATATCGACGCTCTAGGGTCGAGTGCACAGGATGTTAACGTTAAAAAGTGCGCACACTTTGCACCCACCTTGTAAGCGGGAAAATTTATGCAGAAGGAAATGTACTGTATCATATGTGGGAGAAAAAATATACGAGTCTAGTGAACAGGTTCAATACTGTAGAATCAAAGCTTAAGGAAGTAAAAGCTCGCATTGTTGAAAAGCAAGCGAGGCATGATGAAGTTGAATATTTTATCGAGGACTTGAAAAAACAGGACTTGTTAACAGTTTTCGATGAAAACGTCTGGCTTAGCATGGTTGACTATCTATGCGTGCATAAAGATGGAAAGGTTGAGTTTACTTTCCTTGATGGGAGCAAAACAGAATTAAAGCGTTAAGCTTATAGGAAATGTTAGAAGGCAAAATAAAAGCATATCAGCAAGCTGCTGACGTGCTTTTTTGCTGTTAAAAGAGTTACACGTTGAGTATAATAGGATAGATGTACATGAGATTCTTGAAATGAATTCAATTCTTCCTAACTTCTAAATCACGCTGTTTTAAAAATGTCAACCATTGCAGTATCACATCTAAAGCCAGTTTGGCGTTTCCTAAATTGCAATGATTTCCCGCATTTTCTTTTTCAGTAAAAAGGCGAAATGTGAGAGAGTTCGCATTGGTAAGTGCGTTGATTTCTTTGCCGATCATTCGGTAATCAACGAGGTGGTCTTGGTTGGCACCAAGAATCAATACATCTTGTTCAATCATGGAGGCCACATCCATAATCTGATATTTACTCACTTTCTTCAGATAATCATAAATGCTGTCAGCTCCATAGGCGTACATTCCATGATTGACACCCCATTGAAATAATGGGTCATTCTTCCGTATCAATTTCATCATGCAAAGAATAGGGCTGAGAACGATGCGAAGATTATGTTTCAACATAAACCGAACGATACCGGCTACCTTTTTTGGTATTTGGTCGAGAACCACGTCAAGAAAGTCCGGAAAAACAGACCAAGATACAGCCCTTGTAATTCTCTTGTCAAGTGCAGCAGCACGCAGGGCCAGCATAGCTCCCAAAGAAACACCAATAATAATGACGTCATTCAAGTGAAAGAAATCTAATATTGCTTTGACCGGACGTTCCCAAGCATATGTAAAGTGTTTACCTTGAACACGAAGAACGTTGCCTTGTCCAGGACCTTCAAATAGATATACATCATACCCGTGTTCAGAAAGATATAACATCGGCAAAAACATTTCCTCAAAGCATGAATCGTTACCACCGTGTAAAAGAATGGTGCCCTTACATTGTTTTTGAGTTTTTGCAACCATGATTGGCAGCATAACATCTTCATATGGAACTTGAATTTTCTGGACACGTCTCTCATCGAAATAAGAATGGTAATACTCATAAAACAGTCCTGTGGCTTTTATATAGTATTCCTTGTTGCCAGGATTTCCATCAAAAAATTCGCTCATCTGGTAATATGCAATTGCCTGAGGGATTCTGTTTTGAGAGAGTGCATGATCCCCAAGGTAAATCATTTCCTGTTTCCAGCTTGTGCTGTCTGTAATCCTTTTGGCAGCCTGCATCACATCGTTTAAATTCCCTCCATCCCAAAGAATGACACGGTTAAGCTGAAAGTTAAAATTAGGATCAGGATTTAGGTGATACATACCTTGTTTAAATTCCAACTCCATGCAAAAGACCTCCTTAAAAATTTGCTATTTGTGGGTAATTAAACTTCCCACTTCTTGATAAAAGTTTCAAACGATTTCATACATCTATGCAAAACAGCCACCATTAAGAGCATCAAAATAGCGCCTACTACACAACTGATCCATAATTGAGCTGTGGTAAAAGAAAGGAATTCATTTGAGACCCAAAGGATATAAAAGCAAAACGGAAGTAACGGGACTGCGGTGACCACTCCGGGTACATAGCCTTTAAATTGCGACGCCAACATACAATGCACAATCAGGTGAATGGTAAATCCAAAAAATAATCCCAGCCACAAAAAGTACCAATCAAAGATACAAGCAGAGAGCGATAAAGCTGAAATAATGAAAAATTCAATCAATACACCAATGGAAAATGACGGGGTGCTTCCCAAATCGGCAAATGGAATCTTCTTCATTTTTGTTGTTTGTATTTTTCTTTTATATTTCCGTTTCCATGCCTCCACAAAAATAATCTCCTCGAAGTCATGCAGCATAAAAATAACCGGGAACAGCCAAACAATCGTATTTATTGTATTCATAAAATTGAGCCTCCTTTATCTGTCTCACTTGTGTCACTTTCTAATTTATATTATATTCAAAAAGACATGATTGTTAATGGAAGAAGTTCAAGTGCTACAATCCCGAAAAAGTGTGACAGGAGGACCAAAATGAGTTTGGTAGAAAAGGAAAAGAATCCCATCGCTGAGCAATCCCGTCAATGGTTGATGCAGTCCTTGTTGGATCTTATGAGCCAAAAAGACTACGCTCGTATTACCGTAACAGAAATCGCCGAACATGCGCTTTTATCAAGGAGAACTTTTTATCGGATCTTTGATTCGAAGGAGCAGGTATTACAGCAATGCTTCTTAGAAAGATGTGAGGACTACATTACTTATTTTCAAAAAGACAGGCACTATACACTGGAGCAGATTGTGGAAGTGTTTTTTACCTTTTGGGAGAAACAGATCAACTTTTTGCGTCTTTTGCAGCGGAATCATCTGTTCTATTATCTGCTGGAAGAATTCAATCGGGCCTTACCTGTGATTTATGACACCGTTCGTGGAAATCAAAATTTGTACGATAGCATCTTTGAAAAGAAAGCTGCACTGCTTGTCAGTGCCGGTGCACTTTGGAATCTTCTTTCCGAATGGATGCAAATGGAAAATCGCCCGTCTCCAAAAGAAATATCTAAAATGATGCTACAAATAATTGCATCTAATTCTTGAGTTTTTTAATAGTTAATCTGATACACTAACGGTAGTAATTGCGCGAAAAAGGCTGACAAAATCTTTATAAAAAATAGTTAAAACAGCCGGTCAATTATTACAATCGACCTGTTTTTATGCTTAAGGCACTTAGCTTTCAAGATATAATAAGTGCTAGACTGATTTCAATAGATGAAGGAGGTGCTTTTTATGTCCAATTCAAACTCAAATTACACTAAGCAACTCATTGATGATTATTGTGTGCTAGATACTGAAACGACCGGCTTATCTGCGTATTACGATGAAATTATTGAAATTGGTATTTTAAGGGTCAGGAATAATGAAATTGTAGATCGTTATGATCAGTTGATTAAACCGAGTACAGAAGTAGATGGTTTTATTACAGCATTAACAGGAATAACTAATGACATGCTGGAAGGCATGCCATCTATAGCCGGTGTTAAAACGGATGTACTCTCGTTCATAGGTGATGACATTATCCTTGGTCATAACACTTCTTTTGATATGCGTTTTTTGAACGCAGGCTTTAAGGAACAACTGACTAACCGGTATATGGATACGATGCAATTTGCTCGTAAACTGTATCCTGAGTTGAAGCATCATAGACTCTCCGATTTAACTAACTACTTAGGCTTACATAATAACGAACATCGTGCTTTATCAGACTGTGTATCAACAAAAGAATTATACGATGCCGTAAAAGCCGGTATGGCTGAGAAGAATCTCGCTATTGAAGATTTATGGATCACCGGCGAAAGCCACGGCGGCAAAGGAATAGATATCAAAGCTATTAAGCCTACTGAAGCGGTCATTGATGAAGGTGGATTTTTCTATAATCGACATGTGATTTTCACCGGTAAGCTTGAGAAAATGCTTCGAAAAGATGCTATGCAGCTTGTAGTGAATCTCGGCGGTATCTTAGATAATAGCGTGAATAAGCAGACTAACTATCTGATACTTGGTGACAATGACTACAATGCAATTCTTAAAGGTGAGAAGTCTTCAAAGCATAAGAAAGCAGAAAAGTTAAAACTTGAGGGGCAAGATATAGAAATCATAGATGAGCGGACTTTCTATGATTTGCTGGAAGTATAGTCTCAGATATAAGCCGTAAATAGTAGAAGGAATACCAAGCATTAGATTTAAAAGTGTTAGGTTAAAACTCAGAATGGAAAGTTAAAGTTTCAGGATTCCTATAAATAGTTTCAGAGTTCAAAGGCAAGGTTTCATTGTATCCAACACGTGATGAAACTAGAGATAACTTTACAGGAAATGATACAAAGTTTGGTGGCTGTTGCTTAGAAGAACACTGTAAATAAGGGTTTATTGTAGGCTTGCGAAACGGAAGAACGTGAATGAAAGTCTAGCGTGAATTGACGCTAGATTTTTTCTTTTTTAGGGGTGTCTTTTTTGCTTTATGGGGTGTGTGCGATTTATACAAGGGGGTGTTCTTTTACTTTAGGGGGTGTTCTTTTAGTCCTTAGGTGGTTTATCAATACTTGACTTATTACGAAAGCTGAGTGATGTATAGGCTAAAAAGCGACCTCTCACGTGGAAAGTGTTTGCTTGATGTCAAAGGCTGATTAGCCGGGTGCAAATGTGCCCTTGTGTAGCAAGGCTTAGCGAGGGCTATCGTAAAAGTGCTGATAGCGATGAGTGAGCTTTTATTTTGGGGACTGAGGATTGAGTAGTGATATTAGTTTAATGTAATATTTAGTTGAGCTATGGTGCATTTCTCCTATATGCTTTTTTGGTTTGAAGATTTTGTTAGGGCTCTCTTTTTTGAAACAATCAATTTTACAGCATAATACGTGCTTAATCGATAAGATAGTCTAATTTATTCAATTGTATAAATGAAAGATTATTGAATGACTTTAGCTTACCTAAATTGTATGTATTGTATGTATTGTAATGACAACGTGTTGAATATAAACTAATATTTGAGTATGATAAAAGAAAAGGGAGGTAAAGGGAGGTATCGTATATGGCTACTACGAATTTAAATATCAGAACAGATAAGGAAATTAAAGAACAAGCTGATAAGATTTTCTCAGAACTCGGGCTTAATATGACGACAGCGATTAACATGTTTTTGCGAACAACTATTCGTGAGAACGGGATTCCTTTTTCTCTTAAATTAGAGACTCCGACTGATACAACGATTGCTGCTATTGAGGAAGGTAGACGGATTGCGTCTGATCCTAGTGTAAAGGGTTATCGAAATATGGAAGATATTAAGGCAGCTCTTGATTTATGAAATATGAAGTAAAATTCACGAACCAGTTCAAAAAAAACCTTAAATTAGCTAAGAAACAAAATAAAAATACGGATAGTCTTTTAAAAGTAATTGATGTTTTAGCTGACGGTGGTGTGCTAGAAGCTAAATATTGTGATCACGGTCTGTCTGGAAAATATAGCGGAACAAGAGAATGTCATAATGAACCGGATTGGCTTTTAGTTTATGAAATTAAGAATGAAGTTCTTGGTTTGATGTTATATAGGCTGGGTACACATTCAGAATTGTTTAAGAAATAAAATGAACACACTTTGCACCCGCTTTTTATGTAGAAGAAAAGAGAGTTTATTATGGGTAACAATAATTTGACAGAAAAGTTAACTGCTGAAATAAATAATGCTAGAAAAGCATATTCTGAGATAAAAACGTTGAATAAGGATTTAAGTAAATTTGCAACAAATCAAAATAAAATTAACATGCGTAGAGGAGCATCTAATTCAAAATTATTAAAAAATTTATATTGGTGGGTAATAGATCTAAAAAATAATGTGGATATTTACGGGATTAAATATAACAAAATTTTTTTAATGCCATATACTTTTGGACTTACAGAAGATGATTTAAATACAAATACAAGTACGGATATAATAGATTTGAAAAATTATGAAGAAGATGATTTCTTAGGAGATGATCGCTTATTTGATATCATAAGTAAGAAAAATAGAGAAGAAAAATATAAAAAAGCTAAAATACATTCTAACAATTATAACGTAGATATAACTACGGGTAATTTTCACCCACATGATGCTTTGAAGGGAGTAATAAAAGAAAAAGAAATTAAACAAATTATGCTAGTAAGAAATACTTATAAAAATCAATCTCATTACGGAGTTTTATACGGAGAAAATAATTGCCCTAAAGGCAAAGAAAAAAATTTCATAGTTTTAAGAGACGAAGACAATAAATTCTACTACATTCCTAAAAAATGCATAAAACCAGTAAAAGAAAACGAAGAATTAGGAAAAACACTTATTGATTTTTTAAATTCCATAGGAGCTGAATAAACAATATTACTTAGAACTAAGAAATAGTCATCAGATGTAAATGTGATGTGCCCCCAAAAAAGTTAGACTTTTGTCTTTGAAAAAATAAGGGGGTTATTTTTCATATTCGTATATAACACGTTTTATAAGAGCGTCTTTACCAGGACCTGGTTCAATCATTGATAGGAAATGACGGGATGAAATTGTGGTCAGCAGATCAATTAGATATCTCACGCTTTCATCAGGTCCAAGAATAGTATCTTCTTTACTAATATGTTTAAGGATGTAATGCTTGTAGTATTTAGCCACACGATCAGGTTTCCAACCATTTTCTTTTAGTTCGTTGTACAATTTGTCAAGATCTAAAGTAATAGTTACCTTAGTAGGTAAATTAATATTTTCATTTTTATCCATAAATTTGTACCTCCTATTGTTGATAATATACTTCAATGTTGAAACAAAGGCAACAAAATTTAAAAATGGTAAGTCACAATCTCTAAAGACCTATTATACACAACGCAAAAAGACTGTATAAAGCTTCAGGCTAAAGAAATTTTCCGATTTCAGGAATGGTTGACATACCTGATAGAAAGATGCACTTTTACTTATTATAAGTGTTGTAAAATTTGTTAACTTAGTGGTAGCAAGGAGGTATTGCATTTACAGCATTTGGATATGAAATTTATAAAAAGTATAACCTAATCGGTTTTGAAGAAGATTATAAAGCAGGTAGAAAAACAGGACTATATTGATACTGGGATTTTTCCTATCGTTAAAAAGGGCAGAAATATTACCCGTGCTCTCAATCCGCGTGGAGAGTGTCTGTTTTGATGTCAAAAGTGGATTAAGTGGGTGCAAGTTTGCCCTTGTGTAGCAAGGCTTAGTGAGGGCTAACGTTAAAAGGTGCACCCACTTTGCACCCAGCTGGTGAAGTGGGAAAATTTATGCAGAAGGAAATGTACTGTATCATATGTGGGAGAAAAAATATACGAGTCTAGTGAACAGGTTTAATACCGTAGAATCAAGACTTAAAGAAGTCAAAGCTATCATTGTTGACAAGCAAGCAAGACGTGATGAGGTTGAATATTTTATCGAGGATTTGAAAAAGCAGGACTTGTTAACAGTGTTCGATAAAAACGTATGGCTTAGCATGGTGGGGAGCAAAATCAAAAAAGGAATATATCCTTGATGAAAACGGAGAAAAAGTAAAACTCCAAAACGGCAATTACAAAACCAAAAAAATCAATACAGTCGATTGGAATGAGCAAGAAAAAGCGGAAGAGTGGCGAAAAGCATGGGCGGATATTACCAACAAATATTTGGAAGAAAATAATATACAGGAAAAAGTGGATCACTGTTCTTTTCAAAGGCAAGGCATAAAGCAAATACCGACCATTCATTTAGGCGTATCGGCAAGTCAAATGGAGAAGAAAGGTATAACCACCGATAGAGGAAACATCAACCGAGAAATCAAACATCAAAATGCGATTTTAAGAGAAATCTCAAGAAGAATAAAAGCCTTACTAAATTGGATAAGAGGAATAGGAAAAGAGGAAAAAACAGAAAACGAGAATACAAAGTCCCCCCTCCCATCCAAAGAAAATTTGCTGTCCGTTTTTGAAAATCTTATCCGTAAAAATGCAGATAAGAATAATGCAGGCTTAGAAAAATATATTGAGAGTTATCAGCTACTCAAAGAGAAAAACATCACTTCATTATCTGAACTGAAAGAGGGCATTACTAATTTACGAGATAAGAATTATAAGACCACAAGAGCCTTAAAAGATACCGAAAAGAAGATTGATGAAAAAACACAACTCATCGACCAATCAGAAAAATATTTGAAGTACAAGGAAACCTACAAAGCCCATACCAAACTAAAGAACAGTAAACAGGAAGATTTTTACAACGAGCATACAGCAGAAATCATTTTATTTGAAAGTGCTAAGAAATATCTCAAAGAACATTTAGGAGAAAGTAAGACCTTAGCCATCAGTAAATGGGAAACAGAAGTTACCACTTTGAAGAAAGAGAAAAAGAGCCTTTACAATCAAATATTAGAGATAAGGGAAGAAGTAGAACAAGCAGAAAAAGTTAAAACATGTATAGAGCAGCTACAGGAAAATTCAAAGGAACTAAAACAGAGCAAGAATAAAGATTTTCAACTTTAGAAAAAAGGAAAGTATACTTGACATTTTTGAAAATAATGATTATACTATATGTAAAGTTAGCTTGTCATTTGAAGAAGGTGGTTTAATCTGAAGAACAGACTTGAAGAAATAAGAAAAGCAAATGGAATAACGCAAGAGGAGTTAGCTTCTATTCTGGAGGTATCAAGGCAGACGATTGGTTCTTTAGAAAATGGAAGATATAATCCTTCAATTATTTTAGCTTTTAAAATTGCTAAGTATTTCGGTTTGACCATTGAAGATATTTTTATTTATGAGGAGGAATAAGATGAAAAATAAAATTGAATATGAAATGAAGATTGGTAAGAAAGTAGCTGTTCTATTTATTTGTATTGGTGCGTTATTTGCCTTACTTGGCGGAATACTATTTGCTAAGAAAGATATCTTACAGATATTTCCAAGAATGGATATTGCTTGGATTGGATTTTCTGTTGTTGCTTTTATTCTATGTGTTAGTGGGGTATATTTATTTTCAATTTCTGGGAAAAAGCAAGAATGGATAAATGAAACTGATGAAAGGGAATTACTAATTACTGCTAAGGCTCATATGGTAGGATATTTTATTCAAACAGTTTTATTGGGAATAGTTTTTTTTTATTAACTTTTATGGGATATTTAAATAAAGCTTCAGGATTTTCTATAATCGGAGTTATTTTGATAAGTGGTATAGTGTCATGGATTTATAATTTATATTTACGAAAAGTAGAATAGATAATAAAAAATATTTTTTAGAAAACAGTAAATTATAGGTTTACTGTTTTTCTTTGCCCCAAAGTTAAAATATCCTATAGAAAAAGCGCCCATAAATATAAAAAGGTACTTGACAAAACGCTTCCTGGACTATCTAACCGTGCATCACGATGGAAAGGTTGAGTTTACTTTCCTTGATGGGAGCAAAACAGAACTAAAGTGTTAAGCTTATAGGAAATGTTACAAGGCAAAATAAAAGCATATCAGCAAGTCGCTGACGTGCTTTTTTGCTGTTAAAAGAGTTACATGTTGAGTATAATAGTATTAGTTGAGTATCGATGGAGAGAATTTCCTATGAGTAATAGTAAAACTTTTAACCTATTTTTAATGGACGGCGAGGTTACAGGGCGTATTAAATGCACGCTTCCTAGTTGGAGTGGTTTAGCTTATAAAGTTCCTAGAACTTATCTAGATAAATGTAAGGATAGAACGCAACTCAAGCAGTGCGGTGTTTATTTTTTGTTTGGCAAGAATGATAATGATGAGGATGAAGTATACATCGGTCAAGCTGGTATCAGGAAAAACGGTGAAGGTGTTCTTTTTAGAGTTAATGAACACCTAAAAGACGATTTTTACTTTAGTGAAGCGGTTATGTTTACGACAAGTGACAATTCTTGGGGACCAACGGAAATAAGTTATCTTGAAAACAAATTTACTAACCTTGCTATTGATACTAATCGTTACAAAGTAAGGAATGGTAATGATCCTAACCCTGGTAATGTGACGGAAGAAAAAGAAGCGGAGTTAGAGGTTTATGTTGAGCAGTTTAAGATGATGCTTGGTGTTTTAGGATATAAGATTTTTGTGCCTTTAATAAAAACACAAGCAGCTGTAGTTGAAGAGCAAGACGATAATGAACTGTTATTAAGTCTTTCTCGAAAGATTAAGCGATCGCATAAAACCATAGAAGCACATTGCAAACGAACGAGCGAGGGATTTGTGGTATTAGCAAGAAGCCAGATTGAAGAAACAGATTCTAATGCTATCCCAGATACCATAAAAGAGCTAAGACAGCGGTGCAAACAAAATAACGAAATTAAAGACGGTGAGCTCACCAAGAATTATTTATTTAAGAGTCCATCTTATGCCGCTTCATTTGTTTTAGGAATGACAACAAACGGTAAGACCGACTGGAAAACGGAAGATGGCAAATCGCTTAAAGATTTAGAAGAAATGGAAATTTAAAAGCGTTATGTGTAAATAATTAAGGCGGTAGTAATACCGTCTTTTTTGATGCCTAAAAAGGTTTTAGAGTTCCAAGCTAAGGTTTCATTGTATCCAACACGTGATGAAACTATATACGAAAACTGCCAACGAGATTGATGAACTGAAAGGTAAGAAACAGCAGCTTCTTATAGAAAAAGCAGGTCAAGAAGATGCTAAAAGACGAATCAGAGAAATGGAAGATTTTCTGAAAAGTGAGCGTCACGATATTAGTGAGTATGACGAGAAGCTGGTAAGAAAGTACATCAAGAAAATAAAAGTTTACGAGGACAGGTTCAGCGTAACTTTTAAATCAGAGATTAGTGTGGATATTGAAAGGGCATCGTAAAAGCCAAAAGAATGTGAGTGTTTGAAATGTTACAAAAGTCAGCCTAGGGGAGTTCCTCTAGGCTATTTTTATGCTCAAAAAGCAAGCTATCAAGCCAATCTTAAACCTTTTAACGATAGCCTTTTCAATACTCGCTAGCATAATAATGATAGTCATTAGGAATAGTTATTCCAGTAGTGCGTCAATATTTCGTTTTGAATATAGAAGTCTGCGCACTTCCATAGTGTCGTCGATGACAATGTAAAAAACAGAAAAGTTGCGTACGCTAATCCTGTAGTAGGGGTGTTCTCGTGTTAATTAATCCTTCTCCTTGCGCTATCAAAGACGTCATCTTTAGAAAGACGCGTAGAAGTGTTTGCGGCAAAAGTATCTGCTTCGTCGAGTTTTCTTTCAATGTCGTCAGTGAGAGTGGAGTATTGTTTGATGCTCATTAGAACCATAGTTCCATAACCATTTTTTGTAAGGAATACTGGTGTATTTGAATTTATAACTATTTCTTCTACTTCTGGAAATTTGTTTCTTAAATCAGAAACTGGGCGAATATTAATCATAGTATCAACCTCCTTTTATCAAAAAAGTATCATAATATTATCAAGATTACAATTATATTAGTGGCTTGGCACTCAAAAAAGTGTAGCTATACTACCCGTTCTCTCAATCTATTTAGAATCAATTTGTTTGTTGTCAAGAAAATAAAATAATAGACTATAAGACTTTTGAAAACAATGGCTTTATTTAGATGAATAATGTTTGGTCTATCTAATTTTATATATTTTCAATCTTCACAGTTTGCGTGGATATCTATCAGCATATTTGACAAAATCATATAATTTAAGTAAAATTCACAAGTAATATTTCAAGGAAAGGTGGGAAAATTGTGAAGTTATTTCTTAAAATGTCTCCATTGGCAACTGCCGAGGCACAATGTGTGTGCAGTCAATTTTGATTGGCTATAAACATTAAACATTTTGAAAGGAGAAATAATGGAAACAATAGTATCCGCTTTATTAGTTTTTGTTTCTACATCCATTGACTACTTAGTTGTTTTGACTATTTTATTCGCTAGTCAAGGAAAGAAAGGTTTGAAATCAATTTATGTAGGGCAGTATTTAGGTACAGGACTGCTTGTACTGGCTAGTCTTATTGCCGCTTACTTTTTAAATTTTATTCCACAAGATTGGATTATCGGACTCCTTGGTCTAATTCCGCTAGGTCTTGGTATAAGAGCAATTTTTGTGGATGAAGATATTGATGAAGAAGATATCGAAGGGAAAATTACCGGAGATGGATCAAAAATCTTAGCATTTACAAGTTTAACAGTAGCAATGGGTGGAGATAATTTAGGAATTTATATCCCCTATTTTACAGGAAAGAGTTTGATTGAGATTAGTATAAGTTTAGTAATATTTGCCTTAGGGATTTTGATTCTATGCAAATTATCTCAAAATCTCGCCTCAATTTCTGCTATCGGAGAGACTGTGGAAAAGTACGAAAAAGTAATTGTACCTGTCGTGTTTATTGGACTCGGTCTATATATATTAACTGAAAATGGAACGATTAATTATTTCATAGGTCAAGTCCTAAAAGTGGTGTAAATTCATTTCCTTCCCTTTATCTGCTATTTTTATGTTCAAACTCAAACGAGAAAAATAAGTGGTGCTTCCCACCGTCACGGCGCTTCACCGTGCTATAAGATGCAGGAGGCTGATTAGATGGGTGCATTTTAGTCCTTGTGTAGCAGGGGTTTGCGAGGGCTATCGTTAAAAGGTTTAATGCGAAGCGGCTTTAAGCTGGGTTTTCGCGGTTTTTGAGCGTGATTTGGCTGTATGAGGGAAGATATCAACGCTCTAGGGTCGAGTGAACAGGATGTTAACGTACTTCGCTTGCGTTGAAAGCACACTGTGCTTTCAACTTTGAGCAAGCTCAGCGAATTATGTTTTAATCGCTCATGCACTTCGATTCGCCACTTTGCACCCAGGCTGTGAAGTGGGAAAATACAGCTCGAAAGATAAAATAAAAGGTAGGCTTTGTAGGTCAGGTAGACTTTGACAAGTTCTAAAAATGCTCTCAAATGTAAGTCTGTAGTGGAGTTTTAGCGCAGAGTTGAGCATTCCCTCATCACGAATACCTAACGAGCCACTACTTGTTTCAATCAGAGCTTGATGAAGTCTAACTACTTGATCTTGGTTTAGATACTTCATTTAGCTAATTCCTCATAGACTTTTGTATTCTTTTTGATGAACATATCCGACAAAGCCATGACCTCATCATCAGCTGGAGCAGAAACCTCATCGGCTTTAGGGAACTCTAAAATCACATAGCGCGGAGAGTTGTTTTTTAGTATTACAGCTGAGCCGTATTTATCGACAAGACGAGCAACCTTTGAGAAGTTTTGATTGGCTTCAGAAATTGAAATCAGCGTATCTGTATTTACATTCATAACGATAGCCTCCTTTTAAGGAGATTACACCCTATATTTTAGGATGAATCAATCCTAAGTATTTCAAATCTACGTCATAACTATTAACTCAGAAAAGATGTGACAGGTGTCAATCGGAACTCATGGTTTGCCGATTGAAGCTGTATAAATACAACAGTCTTAGGTTGAGCATTAGACAGCAACGCTAGCAAAAATACTTGACTATGACGTTGCGTAATACTTTATTCTAGTGATAAGGAAGGAGATGAGATAGTGAAAACAGTGAATGAAGTCAGCAAGATAGCAGGAATTAGTATTCGTACTCTTCAGTATTACGACAAAATCGGTTTGTTAAAACCGTCCGCTTATTCGGAGTCAGGATATAGGTTGTATGGTGATGAGGATCTAAAGGTACTACAATCCATTTTGCTGTTTAAAGCTTTGGAATTTCCGCTCAAAGAAATTAAAGAAATAATAACCAGTGAGCATTTCGACAAAGATTTAGTGCTGGAACAACAGATCAAATTATTAATCTTGAAAAAAGAGCATTTGGAAAATTTAATTCTTTTTGCAAAGGGATTAAAAGCATTAGGAGGTAACTGTATGAACTTTACAGCATTTGACACAAGCAAAATTGATGAGTATGCCAAACAGGCAAAAGAGTATTGGGGAGATACACCGGAATTCAGGGAATTTGAAGCTAAAGAAAAAAGGAGAAACAGCGAGGAAACAAAAATGCTCCATCAACAACTCATGCTGATTTTTGCAGAATTTGGCAAGGTAAAATCACAACCCAGCGATTCAGTTGAAGTTCAGGCTTTGGTAAAGAAACTGCAGGACTTTATTACAGCTAATTTCTATAAGTGCTCGAATGAGATTTTATCCAGACTTGGCAAGATGTATGCTTCTGGTGGTGATTTTACGAAAAATATAGATGCGTTTGCAGGCGAAGGGACATCAGTATTTGTCAACAAGGCAATCGAATATTATTGCAAGTAAGTTTTATAATCGAATTATTGATTAAAAACACCTAATTAACTAATGTAGTGCTCCCAAAAGTTGGACCAAAAATCTAACTTTTGGGGATCATTACAAAAAGGTGCTTTAATTTTCTACCAGAATAAAAAATTGTTTTGTTGAAAATAGATTCTCAAACTTTTTAACGATAGTCCCCTCCTATCGTTAAAAAGTGTAGCTATACTACCCGTTCTCTCAATCCATGTGGAGACTATAGCGTTGATACAAAAGATGTAAATTTAGAAATCCTGCATTTTAAGCAGTTTTATAAGCATTTTGTCTTTGATAAAGATGAAGAAGGATACGTCAAAAAGACTCAAAAAAATTACATGAACGTAAGAGTAGTTTTGCAACTGGTATGAGGAGGCACAAAAAAATATAATAAGATAAAACCCATTTTATACTTTCTATAAGGGTAGCTTAAATAAGGCTGCTCTTTTTTAATTTAAAGAAAGGAGGTAGGAATGAATTTTGATTATTTTTATAATAGGCAATCAGAGATGTATAACTTCATTAGGTTACCTATGGTATTAATGGAAGATGAAATTTCTGAGAGCATTTCCATTGAAGCTAAAGTTTTGTATTCATATATGCTTAATCGAATTGGCCTTTCATATAAAAACGGCTGGATAGATGAAGATGGAAAAGTTTTTATTTATTACACAATGGATTCTATTAAAGAACAATTCAACTGTGCAAATGATAAAGCCTTAAAAATTATGAATGAGCTTGATACAAAATCAGGAATTGGATTAATAGAAAAGAAAAGACAAAGACTTGGAAAACCAAATAGGATTTATGTTAAAGATTTTATGAGTGTTTTCTCCAGTCCAAACAGTAGAAATGCAGATTTCCGAAAAGTAGAAGTCCAGACTTCCGATAATCGGAATTCAAGAACTCCGAATAACAGACTTCAAGATTTTCGAAAATCGGAAGGTAACTATAACAATATTAGTAATAATGAGTTAAGAAAGAATGATTTTAATAAAGGGCAAAAGCCTTATGGAATATATAAAAATATATTTTTGACTGAAGAATACAAAGACTTAACAAATGAGTTAGGAAGCAGAATTAGTGAATACATTGATAGGCTCTCGTCTTATATGAAAGCAAACAACAGAGTTTATCAAGATCACAAGGCAACGATAATCAATTGGTATCTTAATGATCAGGCAAAAAATATTAATGACAATTCAACAAGAAAAATGAATTACGATATAGGAGAGAGTTTATGAAAAGCTTAAAAGATTTTGTATTAAGAGAAAATGATATTGAAAGAAATGGACATATCTATTGCAAGGTATGTGGTAATAGAGACGATGGAGAATTATGCTTTAAAGAAAATCAGCGAGAAGCACTTTGAAAGGCTATATAAAAAATATTATGAAGAGCAGGCTGAGTTAGAAAGTACAATTAAAAACGGTCGAGAAGAAATAGATAACCATAATAAAAACAAGATAGATACCAATAATTTTCTAAAAATGATAAAGAAATATACCGATATAGAAGAACTAACCACTCCAATGATTAATGAGTTCATTGAAAAAATAATCGTCCATGAAGCAACAAGAGGAAGAAAAGGGGAACAAAGAAAGCAAGAAATTCATGTGTATTTTAACTTTATTGGGGATTTTAAAAATATAGAAGTTGGTTAAGGTATAAAACTTTTATTGCAAGTTTAAGAGTAAGTTAACATATTTCCAGAAGTGTAAGTTGAATGATTGGTAAAATAGCAAGTATATATCTCTAAGTGTTATAATACATTATTAAGATGAAATATATTAGTTATTTAAAGATAAGAGAAACATACGGGCAGAGGGAGAAGATTAAAACAAAATTATATTAAAAGAACACGCTAATTATAAAACTGGGGTTTGTTATGAATCCCAGTTTACTTTTTATAATTGGATTAATAGAACTATTAAACTATACAATAAAATCAATTTAAAGAAAAATAAATATTAGATAATCACTGGCGATAGAAATTAAAAACTCTATCGTCTTTTAGGGTTAAAATATTCGTTATAAAAACTATCATCTACCTCTTCATTATTCATATTCGGTTAAGCAGGTTGGGCAAAACGTCCGTGTCACGAGCTAAAATGAGTGTAATGGTGCAGGTAGGAACTACAAATGGAAGCCTTTTGATGTTCGTCTTAAGAAAACAAAAGTAGAAGAATTTTTAAAGAAACTAGATACGTTAAATGAAGAAGTAAAAATAGTCATGGAAGCAACAGGTAAATATCATCTTCCAATCCTCTATGAATAAAAGACAAAGGATATTTTGTAACGGTAGTAAATCCTTTAAAAATGAAACAGTTTTGCCGAGTTCTTAACTTTAGAAAAGCAAAAAATGATAATATAGATGCCATACAAATAGCAGAATATGGGTTAATGTATTGGAAAGAATTACAAGAATACAAAGTAGATGTAGAAAGTTTCAGAGTCCTAAAAGAATTAAACAGATCATATCAGCATTACATGGACTTAAGAATCAATCAAATGAACTTCATAGATCAAACAATAAGCCAAACATTTCCAGGAATAAAAAAACTAATACCCCACGCTTCAGGAGACTTTTCAAAAGACAAATTATTAGATTTCTTAGAAAAATGGTGGCATAAAAACCTAGTATTAGAAAAATCAGAAGATAAATTTATAGAAGATTTTAAAAACTGGGCAAAAGAAAAGAGATACCATCCTAATGCTGATAAAGCTAAATCCATATACAAGCTCGCAGAGGAAAGTATCTCAACTCAACCTTCTAGTAGCTCATATATAAAAATGAACATACAAGAAGGAATAGAATTGATAAAACATATAAATCAAATTCTATATACTATTTTATCACAAATGATAGAAATTGCCGAGCCCTTAGAAGAATATCAAGAAGCAAAGAAATTCTCAGGAATATCAGATAAATTAGCGGTACAAATCACAGCAGAATTTGGCGACTTATCAAAATTTAAAAATAAAAAAAGTTTAATATCCTTTGTAGGAATAGATTCGCCACCGTATGAATCAGGTAATTTCAAAGCAGAACAGAGAAAAATAACAAAAAAAGGCAATGCAATACTAAGAAAAGTAGGTTACCAGGCTATGAAATGTATGATGAGTGCTAAAAATCCAGGAAATGAAATATATATTTATATGGTAAAAAAAGATGGAAAAGATAAAAAAATATGTAAATTTGCAGGACTAAATAAATTCCTAAGAGTCTACTATGCAAAAGTCATGGCATCAAAACAAGAAAAGAAGGTGTTAAAAGCAGCCTAGAATTAAAAATACAATAATTAAAACAAGCCGATAGTAACCGGTTTATTTGTTGTGCTCAAATTTAAAATCTAATTAACAAGGAGAAAAGCAAAATTAATTTTACTTTTCTCCTTGACTTTTGTTAGCAGGTTTTTATAGAAGGAGTGTTTTCTGAGCGTTATTCTTATCGCTGAAAGACTGCCTGTAACGAATCCGTCAAAAGGTGAAAGGACTTGTCTTTTATTTGATATAATGAAGGTGCTAAAAATCGTCTTTAAATTTGTTTAAAGATAAAAAACGGTTAGCCCCTGTCTGGTTGCTGTTGAAGGAAGCGGATGAATGTGTTAAACGATGCAAGGAGAGTTACGAATGGATGAAAAACAAAACAGCCAATCTCCCATAGCGTGGCTGTTAGGACAAACGGGTCATCATAAGAGACAATACCTTTTAAGCGTTATCTATGCGGGAGTGGGGGTGGCTTTTTCTTTGGCCCCTTATTTTGTAATTGTTGAGATTGTTCATGATTTGATGGAAGGCAAGCGTATTTTTCAGACGTATCTGTTGAGGGGGGGATGGATTGCTGTCTTTTGGTTGGGACGCGTATTATGCCATGCCTTAAGTACGGCGACTAGCCACAAGGCAACATTTACCGTACTGGCTGAACTGAGAAAACGATGTATGGAAAAGTTAACAAGAATGCCGCTGGGGGAAGTACTTGAATACGGTTCGGGAGCGCTTAAAAATACGCTCATTGAACGCATCGATAGCATTGAAACGACTCTTGCGCATATAGTGCCTGAAGTGACCGCCAATTTACTCGTCCCTCTTTTTATTTTAGGATATATTTTTAGTTTGAATTGGCGGATGGGAGTTGCCTCTCTGGCGACTTTGCCGATTGGAATGGGCTGTTTTTACTTCATGATGGTTGGGAGTGGACCCTTTTACCAGCGAACGTTAGAGGCAACAAAGGCCCTCAATGCGACAGCTGTGGAATATATTAACGGCATTCAAGTCATCAAAGTGTTTGGGACAACGAAACGGTCTTATGAACGATTTGTGCGAGATGCATATGAAGCAGCACATAGCTATATTGATTGGATGAGGTCTTGCCTTGTTCCCTTTACCTTAGCTATGGTTGTTATGCCAGCTACAATGGTTTTTATTTTGCCTATTGGCGGGCTGTTGGTGAAAGGGGGGAGTCTTTCGGCTGAAGATTTTGTGACGATTATGATTCTCTCTGTAGGGCTCATTACGCCGATTATTACCTTGATGAGTTATTCGGATGACTTTAGGAAGATGGGGACGATTTTAGGAGAAGTTCAAGGCTTATTAAATGCTCCAGAAATGAGACGTCCCCCGACAGGGCAGGTCCCCACTAATAACACGCTTGAGCTTCAAGACGTTCATTTTGCTTATCAAGAGGAAGAAGTCTTGCACGGAATTTCTATGGTGATCCCTGAGGGGAGCTTTGTGGCTTTGGTAGGGCCATCGGGTAGCGGGAAAAGTACCCTTGCTCGGTTGATGGTGTCACTTTGGGAGGTGACGCGCGGCAAGATTTTGTTAGGAAATGTCGATATTCGAGACATTCCTCTCGACGCTTATGCCGATAAGGTGGCTTTTGTTTCTCAGGATAATTATTTATTTAATCAGACAGTTCGAGAAAATATCCGTATGGGATGTCCCCATGCAACAGATGCTGAAGTAGAAGAAGTGGCTAAACAAAGTGGTTGCCATCCCTTTATTATGGAGTTGGAGAAGGGATATGAGACGGTAGTCGGTTCATCCGGAAGCCATCTTTCAGGAGGAGAAAGGCAGCGGATTGCTATTGCTCGAGCAATGTTGAAGGATGCTCCAATTATTATTTTGGATGAAGCAACCGCCTATACGGACCCGGAAAATGAAGCAGTGATTCAACGCTCCCTCTCGAGGTTAACTCAGGGGAAGACACGCATTGTGATTGCGCACAGATTATCTACAGTGACAGCGGCTGATTGTATCTATGTCATTGAGAAGGGACGTGTCAAAGAGAGCGGCATCCATGATGAGCTATTAGCGCAGCATGGTCTCTATGAGAAGATGTGGGCAGCACATAGGGAGGTGAAAGACCATGATTAGGGTTATTCGAAAATTTTTGGCTTTTTGTGGAGAGGAAAGTCGTCGCAAATTCATCACTTCCATCTGGTTGAGTGTTTTTCAAGCGATGTTTGAAGCATTAAAGATCCCAGCGATCGCCGTGATGGTTAGTGCTTTACTAAAAGGAGAGGTTGAAACGAGAGATATCCTTCTTTCTTTAGGCATTATGTTAGTAAGTATGGGAGGGGCTTGCTTTACTCAGTTAAAAGCCGTTCTCTTGCAGACAGAAGGAGGATATGGAACCTGTGCAAACAAACGTATCGAGATTGCAGAGCACTTACGCTATCTCCCCATGGGCTATTTTAATCGTAATACCCTTGGCCAGATTACTTCTGTTACAACGAATGTTATGGAAACGCTCGAAACTGTAGCTGCCCGGGTAATTATGTTGGTGTGTGAAGGCTTATTGACTACTAGCTTGATTATAGGTATGCTTTTTTTATTGGATGGACGCTTGGCAGGGATTGTCTTGGGAGGTTTTCTTCTGTTTTTGTTGACGAATAGCTACTTGCAAAAGGTGGCAGGGAAATTAGCCAAAAGAAAGATGAAAGCAGATGAAAAGTTAGTAGAGAAGGTGCTGGAATATCTTCAAGGCATGACGGAAGTGAAGGCCTATCACTTAACGGGTGTAAAGAGTAAAGAATTGAATACGGCCATTCGTGAAAATAGTAGAGCCAATATTGCCATGGAGATGAACCTCCTCCCACTGATCACGTTGCAAAGTTTTATGGCTAAAATGATAGGTACCGTGATGGTCGTTTGTTCGTGTGGTTTTTATTGTGCGGGGAGTATGGACGGACTACATGCGATCGTGATGGTGATTGCATCCTTTATGATTTATGCGAGTTTGGAAACTGCTGGCCAATACTCTGCCCTTCTTCGGGTAGTGGATCAAAGTGTGGATCGTGCTCAAGAAATTTTGACAACGCCTCAGATGGATTTGACAGGAGAAAGTCTGGCGCCTGATGGGGATGATCTATCGGCTCAAGAGATAGGTTTTGCTTATCATCAGCGGAAGATTATTGATGGGATTTCTTTGGAGATTCCGGAAGGGACGACGACAGCGATTGTAGGCCCTTCTGGGAGTGGAAAGACGACGCTCATTCATTTACTTGCTCGTTTTTGGGACGTAGAGACAGGAACAGTGAAGTTGGGAGATCGTAATGTAAAAGCCTATGAGATGGATCGTTTGATGGCTAATTTTAGTTTTGTTTTTCAATCTGTTTATTTGTTCCACGATACTATTGCGAATAACATTCGTTTCGGTCAACCGCATGCCACGATGGAAGAAGTGGAGTCGGTTGCTAAAAAAGCCTGTTGCCATGATTTTATTTCACGTCTTCCTAACGGCTATGAAACGGTTATTGGGGAAGGCGGGGCGAGCCTCTCAGGTGGAGAAAAGCAACGGATTTCTATTGCGCGTGCGATGATGAAGGATGCGCCGATTATCTTTTTAGATGAAGCTACTGCTAATGTGGATCCTGAAAACGAAAATGAACTTATGCGGGCCATACAGACGCTAACCGCTGAAAAGACGGTGGTGATGATCGCTCATCGCTTAAAAACGGTCAAACATGCGGATCAAATTCTTGTAGTGGACCATGGGCGAATTGTTCAGAGAGGAAGTCATAGAGAATTGATGGCGCAAGAGGGGATTTATCGACGCTTTATTGGGGAGCGTAGAGAAGCCATAAGATGGAAGCTATCCAAAGAAGAAGGAGAAAGTTTGGCTGTAGAGAATGAGTAAAGTCTTCTTATAAAGGTCCTTTCTGGTGTGAAGTATTGAATGACGGATAAGCTTTATAAAAAATGAACCGATCTTAAGCGTGAGAGGGGGATTCCCTCGCTTGGGATCGGTTCATTTGTGTTTATTTTTAGATGAGATACTCTCTTTTAAAGGGAGTGGTGTCTATTTTTGACGAGGTTAGCGATCGTCTTGAAGTAAGGGGATTTCGCATCGCCTAATAAGCGATAGAGGAAAGTTTCGATAGAAATTATGGAAGCTCCTTCCCGTTGAAGTTGTTGTAAGGCCCATTCATGGTCTTGGAGATCTCTACCTGTAATGGCATCTCGGATAAGATGAACTTGAATTTTTGGATAGTCAGCGAGTAATTGATGAACAGTTTGTTCAACACAGATAGGCGTTTCCATACCCACAATTGCGACGTGTTTAATGGAATCTGTTAAGTGAGCGCGCACTTCAGGAATGCAGGCACTGAAACTCGTTTTGGAGTAGACGGGAGCATCTTTGAGGTAAGGTTGGAGTTCTTCAATCGTTTTTCCGAGGCCTTTAGGGTATTGTTCTGTGACAACGGTCTCTAGGGGAAGAGGAGATAAGGCCTTGAGAAGAAAGTGAACGTTTGTGAGAAAATCTTTGGCGTTCGGCATCACGGGAATAAAATGTTCTTGGATATCGATAACAAGTAGTAAAGTATTGTCAAGTGTCATTGGGGTCATAAATAGACTTCCTTTCTTTATGTGGTTCGTAGTTGGCTAGTCTTCGACCCACATGCATAGACTCCTGGGAGTTCGGCTGGCCTTTAGGTTGTTTTAAGTTTTTCAGCTAAAGTGTAATAGATATTAGAGATTTTTTCAACTGAATGTCTGGTGATTTTTTATAAAAAGTGATAAAACTCTTTTATGAATGGACGGTACGACTAACAAATAGGTTGTTTTTGAGGACTTTTATGGTTTGTATTTGGTAGATATGAAGTGACAATAAATGGGAAAGAGTGAGGCAGGCTACAAACTTTTTAAGGAAGATTTATGAAAAATTTTTATACAGAGGGAAGGTCTTCGAAACGGGATGAAATAAGGTTTTTGGTGAGTGAACGAAAAATATTTTAGAATTTTATTGAAATTATGAAAGGGCTATCAAAAAAATAGACTGTGAATATTTTATTTAATACGGTATAATGAAGGTGCTAAAAGTTATAGGAGGTATTTTTAATGGCTTTTTTAGTAAATGGTAATGAAATTTTTAAGGATGCTCGTAAGAACCACTACGCTGTAGGGGCGTATAACACGAATAACCTTGAATGGACACGTGCTTTAATTACAGGGGCTAAAGAAACAAGAACCCCCTTGTTAATTCAAGTTTCTACAGGTGCTGCTAAATATATGGGCGGCTATAAATTAGTTAGAGACTTAATTCTTAACGAAATGGATAGCATGGATGTAGATATTCCTGTTATCTTGAACTTAGACCACGGAACTTTTGAAGCAGCTAAAGAATGTATTGCTTTAGGTTACTCTTCTGTTATGTTTGATGGTCATGCTTTACCTGTTGAAGAAAACTTAGCTAAAACAAAAGAAATCGTAAAATTAGCTCATGAACGTGGAATTTCTGTAGAAGCTGAAATCGGTAAAATTGGTGAAAACCAAGGCGGCGGGGAGTTAGCTTCTGTTGAAGATGCTATTCGTTTTGCTGAAGCAGGCGTTGATAAATTAGCTTGTGGTATTGGTAATATCCACGGGGTTTACCCAGAAGGTTGGGAAGGCCTTAACTTTGAACGTTTGAAAGAAATTGCAGACGCTGTGGATACCCCATTAGTATTACATGGTGGTTCTGGTATTCCTCAAGATCAAATTAAGAAAGCAATCTCTTTAGGGATTTCTAAGATTAATATCAATACCGAATTCCAACTTGCTTTCCAAAAAGCTACACGTGAATATATCGAAGCTGGCAAAGACTTAGATAAATCAAGCAAAGGGTATGACCCTCGTAAACTTCTAAGAGCTGGTACAGATGCTATTACTGCTTCTATGAAAGAAATGATCTCATGGATGGGCACACGTTCCGTTGATGATAAGATTTCTAAGGTTGTATTTGACGAAGCTTCCTTAAACGAAGAATAACTATTAATGGCTTACACCTATAAAAAGGAAAAGACCTTGCGAATAAATTTCTGTAAGGTCTTTTTTGATTTTTTAAGGAAGAAGAGAATTTATTTTTTTTAATGATCCTTTTTGTTATAATAATTTGGTGTTTAAAAAAAGACAATTTATTAGAAAAAGAGAAAGTTTATGATAAGCAATAAGCAAAATGCTTCACTCATGCTATTGATTTTAATGGCCAGTATCACTTTCTTGGCAATCTTATCAGAATTAATGCCATCTGGAGTGTTGCCTTTAATGGCGGATTATTTCCAAGTAGGAAAGGCTTCAGCAGGGAGCTTAGTAGGCTTTTATGCGATTGCTTCAGCTCTTTGTGGAATTCCTTTGGTTTCATGGACAGTAGAATGGAATCGCAAGAAACTTTTGGCTATTCTCTTGATTGGATTTGCTCTTTCGAATGTGATTATTAGTTTATCACCTTCTTTTCCTTTGGCCTTAGCAGGGAGAGTTTTGGGGGGAATGTGTGCGGGAACCTTGTGGCCAATGATTACCGCTTACGGAATGGCTTTAGTTGATAAGGAGAATGAAGGAAGGGCAATTGCTATTATTATGTCGGGGACTACTATAGGAATGTCTATTGGTCAACCGATAATGACTGGGATTGGATTAACTTTTGGATTTAAAGTAGAATTCTTGAGTATTGGCCTGTTCGCTTTATGTATTGCTATACTCTGTTCTCTTTTCTTACCGAGTGTTCCAGGAGAAAAGAGAAGTCAAGCCAATTCTCCTCTGACCATGTTGAAAAATTCCGGAGTTCAGTTGGTACTCCTGTTAACCTTTTTGGGGGTAGCCGCTAATTATGGCTTGTATACCTTTATTACGAATTTAGTAGCAGATATTTCGTATTCAGGAATTTCTAGTGCTCAGATTTTCTTTGGTGTGGGATCGATTATTTCTGTGGGGCTAGCTATGCGCTATTTAGACCATCGCTTACATTTATTGGTGAGTGGAATGTTTGGAACGGGTTTAGTGACCATGTTCTTATTTTATTTGGGGTCTTCGCTTCTCTTGTTTCATTTGGCTTTTTTACTTTGGGGAGTGGCTTTTGGCTCTTTAAGCAGTCTGTTTCAATCTTCAACGGCTCGTCAGGTCACAGAAGGGACGGCAGTTGCCAACGCTTTACAATCTTCTTCATTTAATTTTTCTATCATGATCGGCTCTACGGTGTCTGGTTTGCTTTTAGAACAAGGAGGAATTTCTCCTATTATTATAATGTCTGCTGGTCTTTTCTTATTAGGAGGAGTGATTTCTTCCTTAAGCAAAAAATTTTTCGTTTAATCAAGGAATTTGATATTAAATTTTAGAACGTTAGGTGTATGCAGGAAAAGAAAGTAAAAGGAGTTAAGAGGCAAATGCTTCTTAACTCCTTTTTTGAGGGAAATTATTTTTGAAAGAAAGACTTGTGCAAAACGCTTCCTATGGTAAAGAGAAGGGCGAGCCCTAAAGCAGGGAAGAACCATTCCAAACCGTAATTATGAAGAGGAAGAGAAGTGGCGAATTGAATAATTGGACTTTTGGCTAGGGCTGGATTAGCCAGAGCAAAAGCTTCCATTAGTCCAATACAGCCGGCTCCTAGAACCGCTCCGATATAAGTCGCTCTGTGGGCAATGGATGAATCGAAAAGGGAAAAAAGAATGAGAATCATTACGATAGGATAAATGACGGTGAGAATAAAGTAGGCCAACATAATGATTTTTTCTGTTCCGATTAGAGAAATAATAAATTCTACACTGACAGCCAACAAAGTGAGTCCTTGATAAGGAAGTCTCCCCTTTGAAACGTTCATGAAGAAATTACTGAAGGCTGAAGTCAGTCCAATAGCAGTGGTTAAGCAGGCTAGGGCCACACAGATTCCCATGAAGAGATGTCCAAACTTACCGAGTAAGAGGGACACAGTTCCACTAAATACAGTAGTCCGATTTAAATGATTTGGTAGGTAAGTAGAAACACTCGCTCCAGCATAAGTAAGTGAAAGATACACAAGAGCAAGCAATACAAAGGCGACTAATCCGACGAGGGCGCCTGCCTTCATTTGCATTTTTTTATCGGTGTATCCTCTATGATGGAGCTCGGACATGACAACACTAGCTAATAAGGAAGCTCCTAAGGCGTCCATTGTTTGGTAGCCTTCTTTGAATCCGTAAGCGAAGACAGGAGTGACCTGACTAGTCGTAGAAGGGGTTGAAGGATTAAAGAGAGCTACTGTAACTAATAGAGCTAAGATAATAAGAATCATTGGTGTAAGGTATTTACCGATATGGTTAATGACTTTACTTGGGTTGAGAGATAAATAAGCTGTTAAGCCAAAAAAGAGAAGAGAAGTTACCCAAGCAGGGATACCTGGCCAGAGAGATTGGACAAATACTTCATGTGTGGTTGCCCCTGTTCTCGGCACAGAGAAGAGGGGGCCGATTAATAGAATAGAAATTCCAGCTAATAATGTTCCAAATTTAGGATGGATTCGTTTTCCTAAGACATTAGCTTGTCCACCTAACATGATCGATACAAGGACTCCTAAAATGGGGAAAAAAGGATCTGAAGTTAGAAAGCCGAGTGCAGCAGTTAGCCAACTTTCCCCACTGGTAAACCCAAGATAAGGAGGAAAGATAAGATTTCCTGCTCCAAAAAAGATAGCGAATAAGGCGAAGCCTACAATTAAAATATCTGATGTTTTTATTTTCATAAGGAAACCCATTTCTAAAATTTTATTTGTCCTATCATATCATAAAAAAGGCGGAGTGTTCAGACTAATTTTAAAAAATTGTTTTTGTTTTTGACTTGAATACAGGAGAAGAGGACAGTATACTAAGAGCGCAACTGACAATTTGAATAACAAGAGAAAGTAGGCAGTAGGAGTGACTTTTGAAACTTTGAAAAATTTTTCTTCGCCTAAAGAGTGTTTAGTGAATGTTTTAGATGAAGCTGAGGCCATATGTGTTGGGGTTGGAGCAGGTATGGGAGCTGCGGATGGTTTTACTTATGTAGGGGAAAGATTTGAAAAGGCCTTTCCGGATTTTATTAAAGCCTACCATTTTTTAGATATGTTTCAAGCTTCTGTTTATCCTTTTGAAGATATCCAAGAATACTGGGCTTTTTTTAGCCGGTTTGTGGCATTGAATTATCTGGATCAGCCTTTGGGACCCTCTTTTGTACGGTTAAAAAAGATTTTGGGAGGCAAGAATTATCACATTATTACTTCTAATGCGGACAATGCTTTTGAAAAAGCGGATTTTGATCCTCATAGGGTATTTGATGTTCAAGGAAAATATAATCTCATTCAATGTCGAAAGGGATGTCATCCTAAGAGATACCCTGTAAACGAGCTCATGAGAAAGATGGTCCGAGAAACGAAAAATCGAAAAGTTCCGCTTTCTCTCGTTCCGCGTTGTCCTAAATGTGGAGGCGAAATGGAATTAAATCGAAGAAATCATGTGGATTGGATGGTAGAAGATCAAGCGTTTAAGAAAGAACGTGAACGCTTTGAAACTTTTTTACAAGAAAATTCTTCTAAGAAGCTATTATTATTAGAGTTAGGATGTGGGTACATGGCGCCACAAGTGATCAAGCATCCGTTTTGGAAGTGGTGTGAGCAAAGGGAGAATAGTCTTTATGTTACGGTCAATTTAAAGAATTATAAGATTCCTTCCGCAATACGTTCACGAACTATTTGGTTAAAAGAAGATATTGCAACCTTACTGAAAGAAGTTAGTGAAGATTAAACAATTTCATTCACTCGCTCGCTCAAAGAAAATGAGCAGGCGAGTTTTTTTATGTAAAAAAATAGTGTTGAGTAAAATTTAGACGTGCTCAACACTAAAAAGATTTTATTTGAGTTGGGATTCAATGGTTAATCGACGAATTTTCATTGTGGCAGTTCGTGGGAATTGATCGTAATCCCAAATAATTGGTTTGTTCAGGTAAGGGAGATCACTAACAGCTTGCCACCAAGCATCTTCATCAAAGGTTTGACCTTCATTTATAGCGATAATAGGTTGCGGTTTCCCTTCTGGATCTCTAACAATAACGACTTCAGCTAAAAATGAGAGATGATCTAATAAGAAATCTTCTAACTGAAGGTTACTTTCGATATTTTTAATGAGATCGACTTGGCGATCTTGTAAAAAGAGATGACCTTCATCATTGATATAGCCGTAATCCCCGCTGTCCCACCAATCGCCGTCAACATTTTCATTAAATCGTTCATTTTCTTTGTAGTAGGTTAAGGCACGACCTCTTGATAAAAGTTGAATATGACCAGGGGTATTTTTTGAAAGTAAATTTTTATTTTCATCAACAATACGCGCATCTGTTAGTGGAGCTAAACCTTGTCCCATATCTCGACCTTCATCCGTTTTTAAGGAATCGAGAGTATGAACTTTTAAGATCATAGGGCCACATTCACTTTGACCATAAACTTGAAGGAAGTAAGCTTCCTTATGCCCAGAAGTAGATAGGAAGTCCACCATGGTTTGGTTGTTAATGGCATCAAAGGTGGAATGATAGTATTTAACGGTTTTGAAGATTTCAGGACAGGTTTGGGTCAATACACGCCATTGTAGGAAGTGATTTGGATGAGTTTCTAGTGCAATGACGGGATATTTAGTTAGCATGCTCTTAATAACAGATAATTTTGAATTGGATAAGGGCATGAGAGGATAACCTATTTTCATCAGTGAGGAAATCCCAATATTGTAACGGGAATGGACAGGTGAAATAAGGAATCCGATGCGATCGATGCGATCAATTTTTGAGAAGATTAGACAATGCCAGTAAACTCGCCAGCCCATAGAAATCGCAGAGTGACAAATTAATTTTGGAATGCCAGTTGTTCCGGAAGTATGGGTAATATAAGAAATTTCATCTTCTTTAAGGAATTGTTGTGAAATAGGTTCTTCATCTTCGAGGACAAGATCTCTTACAGAGAATGCTTTGTGCGATTGAAGTTTATCTATTACAGGAGAAGTTACATCATCATAGATAATGTAAGGATCATCCAGACGTTCTTGGAAGACAGCTAAAGTATCTTCTTTAAAGTGATAGGAAATCATAACAGGGATAATTCCAAGATAACTTGCAGCTACTGCTAAAAGATAAGTGTCAAAACGACTAGATTTGAAAATAATTAGGAAATCATGTTTCTTAAGTCTCATGTGATTTAATTGATAGGCTCTTTTAAGAATAGCTTGGTGAACTTCTTCGTAAGTGGTTTCATATCCAATTTCTGGAAACGCAGGAAGTAATTCATCAAAAACCATTGAAGTTGAGGGATGATTTTGACAGGCTTCTTTAAAGTTTGTATATAAATTTAATGGTGAAAAAGAAAATTCCATTCCATTACTCCTAACTAAAAAATAAAAAACGGGAAAAGAGTATCATTAAAGAAAATACTTAAAAGCTTTTTTAAAAGATTTATTAGATTTTCTTTGGAGATAGATAGTCATCTAATAATCGAAGATACTCTTCCCGTTTCTAGTTTTATCTATGATATAAAGTGAATTCTTTGCACAAATGTTATAAATAAACTATTTCTTATTCTTAACAAATTCGGTAGCTTGTTTACCAGCTTGACGACCGAAGATGATGATATCAGCAACAGAGTTACCACCTAAACGGTTTTTACCATGAAGTCCTCCGATAAGTTCGCCCGCTGCATATAGTCCTGGAATAGGTTTATTTGTATCTTTATGAAGGACTTCAGTGTTTGAGTTAATCTTTACGCCACCCATGGAGTAGTGGATACCAGGTCCAATCTTAATGACGAAGTATGGACCAGATTTTAATGAGCGTTCCATACCAGTTTTTCTACCGAAATCTGAGTCTTTCTTTTCTTCAACGTCCTTGTTCCATTTTTCAACAGTTTTCTTGAGCTCGTCAGCAGGGAGTTTGAGTTCTTTTGCTAGATCTTCAAGTGAGTCTGCTTTCTTGACATAGCCTTTCTTTTCATAGAAATCAACAGCTTTTACATGTTCACGGATATCTTTATTAATGATAAGGTAAGCAAATTTGCCATCTTGATCGTTAATAGCTGCGGATACTTTATCACGTGTATCTAATTCGTTAACAAAACGGTCACCTTTTGTATTTACTAAAATACCGCCTTCACCACGTAAAGCTTCACCAATAAGAGCACCATCTTCTTGGTGAACAGTAGGGTGAACTTGGATTTGATCCATATCAATAGCTTGGCCACCGAGTTTTTCGATCATTTTAATACCGTCACCTGTGGATCCTTTAGAGTTAGTAGAAACGTAACCTTCAAGGTCTGGACGATGTTCTTTGATCATATCTTTGTTGGCACCGAAACCACCGGTTGTTACAATAACACTCTTAGCAGTAATTTTTTTGTCGCCTGCTTTTGTTTTGACTGTAACGCCATTTGGCTTGCCGTCTTTTTCACTAATTTCAGTAACGTTAGCATCTACAAAGAGAGGAATTTTACGTTCTTTAACGTTGCGAAGTAATCCGTCTACTAAGTAACCACCAACAGCTGAACCGTCATGTGGACGGTGAGTACGTTTTACGCTGGATCCGCCAGTGATTGAAAGATTATCTAATACAATGCCATTTTTCTTTAACCAATCAATAGCTTCAGCAGAATGATCTACGAAGTATCTTAAGAGTTCTTTATCATTGGCACCATGGCCACCTTTTAAGGATTCTTCGAAGAATTTGTCATTTGAATCTTCAATGCCGTTTGCTTTTTGAACTTCTGTTCCTGAAGCGTTCATACCACTAGAAGATTTAATAGTATTCCCACCAGCAACTGGCATTTTTTCTAAAATAACAGGATTTAAGCCAGCATCTTTTGCTTCGATAGCAGCGCTCATACCTGCTCCGCCGGCACCAATAATAACAATATCGTAGTTATCTTTTAGTTCTTTAATGTCGGTATATTGTTTTTTACTTGCTCCAGATTTAGCATCGTCCTTCTTTTCAACTTTTGCATCGGATTTTTTCGCAGAATCATTGCCTTTAGAGCTAGATCCACAACCTGCTAATACGATTAAAAACGTGAAAAGAAGAAGTATCCATTTAAAATGCTCTCGTTTCATTTTTAAAAGCCTCCTAAAATAAAAAGAATTTGTGCAAAGTACCACATGTCTATTATAGCATTCAAAAAAAAAGATGTAAACGCATTTATAGCCAAGGATTATTCTTTAAAGGAGTGGTTAGTGAATGAGGGAGTTTACAGCTTTTTTTGAGTTTATAGAGCAGTAAGTTCCCCACAATACCAACAACAAGCCCTGCTAAGATACCGGATAGCGACATTATAGGAAGGTAATTAAAGATTAGAGTCGTTGATGTCATAAAACGCGCAACAATCAATTGCCCAATATTGTGAAAAATTCCTCCCATAATCGAAATTCCAATAATGCTGACACGATTTGGACCTAATTTTTTAATGAGGGACATTACCAGTAAACTTAATAAAGCTCCACTTAGACTAAAGAAAAAAGAAGATGCAGATCCTGAAAAGAGAGCGGTTAGACTGACGCGAACAAAAGTTAATAGTGCCACTTGCGGAAATGGAAGAGTAAATAAAGAAATCACAGTAATTAAATTAGCTAATCCTAGCTTTGCTCCAGGCGCAAATACAAAAGGAGAAGGAAAAGTGTTTTCAATTAAACCAATAACTATCCCTTGTGCAGCTAACATAGAGATATAAGAAAGAGATTTTATTTTCAAGGTGATCAATGCTCCTTTCAACGGTTTAATAATATAATATTACGAAATAAAAAGAAAGGTAACGATGGGACAGATAAAGGACAAAAAAATTAATATTTTTTTAACAAGCTTATTGAAATCGATCACAATTGTTGAGTATACTTAATAACGGGCAAAGTATCTACAATATTTGTTTTAGGAGTGGTTTACTTGGAGAAAAGGATAATCATTGTTGGTGCAGGCTTTGCAGGAGTATCTGCGGCAAGAACTTTAGCTAAAAAGTATAAAAAAGATTTATCAGTAAAAATTACTTTGATTGACAAACGGTCTTATATGACTTATATGACAGAATTACATGAAGTAGCTGCAGATCGTGTCGAACCAGAGGCTGTAAAATACGATTTGCGTCGAATTTTCAGTAAGCTTAAAAATGTGCATTTAGTTACAGACGAAGTAACTGATATTGATTACGATAAAAAACAAGTAATTGGTCAAGACAAAAATTATTCTTATGATTATTTAGTTTTGGCATTAGGTGGACAGTCTAATGATTTTGGAATTAAAGGTGTTGGTGAGAATGCCTTTAGCTTATGGAGCATAGATGCTGCAGAGAAATTAAAAGAGCATATTGAAAAAACTGTTCGCAAAGCTTCTGGAGAAGCGGATGAAGCTAAACGTCGGGCAATGTTAAGTTTTGTTGTTTCAGGAGCAGGCTTTACAGGGGTAGAGCTTGTGGGAGAATTAGCAGAATGGATGCCAATATTGGCTAAACGCTATAAATTAGATCCTAAAGAATTTTCTTTATATTTGGTGGAAGCTATGGATCAAATATTAAAAATGGTGACACCAAAGGAACAAACTAAAGCTTGGCGCTTCATGGAGGACAAGTTAGGAATTGAGATTATTACCAGTGATGGTATTGCAGAAGTTACTTCAACCAAAGCTGTTTTAAATTCAGGACGAGAACTTCCTTCTTATACCACGATTTGGACAGCAGGTGTGCAAGGTAACTTGTTAGCCAAAAAATGGGGCTTAAAAACAGCTAGAGGTAATAGAGTAGAAACTAATCAATATCTACAGGCTAAGGAACATGATGATATTTTTATTGCAGGAGATCTTGTTTCTTATCAAGATGCTTCTCAAGACGGGGCGTATGTCCCACAGATTGTACAAGCCGCTGAACAAACTGGTGAGTTAGTGGGATATAATATTAGCCAATTGTTATCTGGTGGAGAAATGGAAGAATACACTGGAAAATATGATGGATTTATGGTTTCTATCGGTTCTCGCTATAGTGTGGCATATGTTTATGATAAGTATCATGTCAGTGGATTTATGGCTACTTTTATGAAACACATGAGTAATATATTATATTTCTTCTCTATTAGAAGCTTCTATAACATAGGCGCTTACGTTCGTCATGAATTCTTTGATATGCGACACCAAAGGAACTTATTTAGAGGGCATATTTCTCATAAAGGTAATGTTTTATGGTCTGTACCTATGCGCTTATTTTATGGGGCGATGTGGCTCTATGAAGGTTTGACCAAATTGTTTGGTTGGCATGGGGTGCATTCTTGGTTTGGAAGTGATATTGTCTTTCCGTTTCCGTGGCTAAAGGAAGCAGTCAGTGGAGCAAGTGAAGCGGCAACAAGTAGTGCATCACAAGCGGCACCAGATCCAGGGATATTTAGTCTTAACTATAGTTATGGACAACAACCAAAATTAGTCATAGAAGAAATGCCAAGATGGTTTGGTTCTATCATGAAATTCATGATGCCAAATCAAGATGTGGCCTTATTCATGCAAAAATTCATGACTTTAGTAGAAATTGCTATTGGAGCGGCTTTAATTATCGGAGCTTTCGTATGGTTAACAAGTGCTTTAACGATTGTACTTGTTGGAATGTTTTGTTTATCAGGTATGTTTTATTGGGTAAATATGTGGTTTATTGTTGTAGCTTTGGCTTTAATGGGTGGTTCTGGTCGCGCATTTGGAGTGGATCATTGGCTACAGCCATGGATAGGAAAACATTTGGATCATTGGATTTATGGTAAGATTAAATGTCGATATAATGATCTGCAAGAATAAAGAAAGTGAGTGGCAGAGCATTGAGTGAATGTCAGGAGCAAAAAGTAAAAAGAGAAGCGTTTCTTCATCCTATATGGGAAGAATATCCTAAGATCAATGCAGATCTTTTTGCAGTGAGATCTTTAATGCATACCCAATTAAAAGTAAGTGTCCCGGATATTCAAGCAAAGATTGATCAATATATTGATGCCGGTGGAAAATACTTGCGGAGTGGATTGTGTTTAATTTTTTCAGCCCATCAAAACGAAGATAGATCTTCTGTTTTTGAAAAAGCAGCAGCTCTTGAAATATTACATTTAGCCACATTAGTTCACGATGATGTGATTGATTTATCTCCCGAAAGAAGAGGTATTACGACTTTACAAGTTGAGAAAAGTAATCGAATAGCGATTTATGCTGGAGACTATCTTTTGGCCTATGCAGGTAGACTTTTTTTGAAGAATTATGTAAAAGCGGATTTCTCTTTGACTACGAAATACGGAATAGAAGGTATTTTACGTGGAGAAATTCGCCAAGAATTAGATCGTTATAACTTGCATGGCTCTTTTAGACAATATTTGAAACGAATACAAGGAAAGACAGCACTTATCTTTGGGTTAGCATGTGCATCGGGATTAGATTTCTCAGTATCCAATCTGCATGAATTGAAACAAGCTTTTTATGTAGGTAATCAAATTGGTTTAGCTTTCCAATTACTAGATGATTTAGCGGATTTTCGGTCGATGAATCAAAGCCAAGGAAAACCTTTATTACAGGATGTAAAAAATGGAATTTATACGGCGCCTATTCTTATCTTAAGAGACCGAATTGGAGAAGAGCGGTTAGCTACTATCCTTCCAAAATCTAGGGAGCAATGGACAGAAGATCAACAAAAAGAATTACTAACATTAATGGATGAAGAAAAAGTTTTGGATCGCGTGGAACGGCTGATTAAGTCATACGTCTTAAAAGCAAAAAATAGGACAAAAAAGGCGTTTGGAGAGGATTTAGTTAATCAATTGGCACCGCTCTTAGATCGAATTTTTTCTGGTCAATAAATTTAAAATGATACGACTTTATTCTTGAGGAGGAGGTAGCCTGTTAGTAAGCAATTGGCTACCTTTCTTTGATAAGAAGCACGGAATGTAGAGAGGATAAATGAATGAAGCGTTCACTAAGGAAGCACAGTAAGTGGTATGTATTTCTTATAGTTATTCTCGTGGTAGGGTGTTGGTTCTTTTTCTCCAACAAAGGGGAAGAAACCGGAGAACTAAAAGTGACCAAAACCCCTATTGAGAGAAGTGAGAGTTTGTTGCATACAGCTTGTCAAATTCAAATTTTCCACGATGGAGATCAAGCTATTCAAGCTATGCGTGAATCTTTTGATTATATCAAAGACATGGAAGATCAACTAGGAACTTATAATGAAGGGTCCGATGTATATAGAATCAATGAAAATGCAGGTAAGGGCCCTGTTAAAGTGGGTGATGCAGCCTTTGATGTTATTAAAAAAGGATGCGAGTATGCTGAAAAAACGAATGGCAGATTAGATATTACAATCGGTGCAGTTGTTCGATTGTGGCGTATTGGATCAGAAGATGCCAGAAAGCCGGAAGATTGGGAAATCAAAGAAGCTTTAAAAAAAATCGATTATAAAAAAGTGAAATTGAATGAAGAAGAGCATACTGTAGAGTTATTAGAGAAAGGAATGGCTATTGAATTAGGAGCTATTTCTAAAGGATATATAGCAGACGGAATAAAAGCTATTATGCAGCGTCATGGAGTTCGATCGGCTATTGTTAATTTGGGAGGAAACGTTTTAGTTTTAGGAAAATCTCCTTCTAATAGTGAAGGTTGGAGAATAGGAATTCAAAATCCTGATGAAACGCGGGGAGATACTATTGGAAGTGAACGTGTAAAAGATAGTTCTGTCGTAACTTCTGGTATCTATGAGCAATATTTACAGGTGGGAGATACGAAGTATCATCATATCTTAAATCCCCAAACGGGGTACCCTGTTGAAAATAATTTGTCAGGAGTGACTATTTTTTCAAAGACATCTGTGAACGGAGATGCTTTATCAACTAGTGCCTTTCTATACGGGTTGGAAGACGGTATGGCGTTTATTAATCAGCTAGATGGTGTAGAAGCTGTATTTATTACAAAAGACCATAAAGTGTATGTTACAGACGGCTTAAAGGGACATTTTAAAGTGAACCATAAGGGGTATCAATTACAATGAATGATAAATTGAAAATATTTTTGGAATTTGTGGAATTAAAAACTAAAATAGCAAGTTTTTTCCCGATGATTATTGGATTCTTTTGGGCATCGTACTACTTTAATCATTTCAACTTTTTAAATAGTCTTTTATTTTTCATTGCCGCTTTATTATTTGATATGTGTACAACAGCTATTAACAATACGATGGATTATGTTAAAGCGGTGGATAATACCTATAAAAGAAAAGGAAATGTTATTGGACGAGAAGGTCTATCATTAAGATGGGCAAGTTTAGTTATTTTTTCACTTTTAGCGCTCTCTCTTCTTTTTTCGATTAGTTTAGTTTTAAGAACTGATAAAATGTTAATTTTCATGGGAGGAGTTTGCTTCTTCATTGGTATTGTTTATACTTTCGGACCTGTTCCTATTTCTCGAACGCCATTTGGAGAATTATTTTCTGGAATAACTATGGGATTTGGTATTGTGTATTTGGCTATTTATGCCTCGAATTTTCAAAATTTATTAACGAGTGAATGGACTGGACAAGCAGTATCTGTAATGTTTAATTGGGGGAATTTTTTCAAAATATTTTGGATGAGCTTCCCTTTAGTATGTTTGACATCTAATATCATGTTAGCTAATAATTTAAGAGATTTGGAAACAGATATTAAAAATGAGCGATATACTCTAGTCTATTACTTAGGTAGAAAGCAAAGTGAAAATCTTTATTTGTTTTTAGGTTTGCTTGCTTGGCTATCTTTTGGAAGCTTTATATTTATTGGATGGTTACCTTGGTGGTGCCTAATCGCTTTTCTAGGGTTACCATTCTCATTGAAAAAGATCTACCAATTAACGCAACATTCTGAGGATCCAAAGCTATTTTTTAATACTATTCAGAATTATATTATTTTAGCAGGATTTTATGTGATTTTAATGGGGTTAGTGACATTATTTAAGAGTTAGGATGAGAAAAAACACATGAAGCAGTTATTTAAAACCTTTAAACCATGGGATTTTCTGTTTATAGGGATAGCACTCGTGTTGTCTTTCACCCCATTATTTATCACTACTTTTATTTATACGGATAAGGTGGATGCACCGGTAGCTATTGTAAAAATTGATGGAGAAGAAGTAGATCGGTTTATTTTATCTGAAGATGCTGGTCATATTGAAAAAACTTATTATCCGCATGAGGGAGAGTATAATATTATTGAACAAGACGGAGAATACATTAGAGACAAAGAAGATAATTCACCTTACCAAATAGCAGTGCGTACGGGCTGGATTAATGAACCAGGAGATATTTCTGTTTGTTTGCCTCACGGCCTCATTATTGAAATTCAAGGGAAACATGAAGAGGATGAATTAATCTTACCTAAAAAATAAAAGCTTTCTTTTTAATTTGGATGAAGCTAATCCTCTAATTAGGGGGATCTTCATCCTTTTTTATTGGAATCGTTCTATTCATCAAGCGGAGTAAACAGTTTTAAGGTAGAATATAAGTAGAGAATTGTGATGGAATATATCAATCAAACAAGTAGGCAAAAAGGAGATTGGTAAAATGGGTGTATCCAAAAAGAGAATAAGTGTGAGAGCATTTGTAGCTGGGGAATTTATCCCACTTGATCAAGTGAGTGATCCGAGATTTTCTAAAAAGGTACTAGGTGATGGCTTTGCTTTAAGACCTTTAGACGGTCGAGTAAAATCTCCTTTGGCAGGAGAGATAACTCTTGTATTTCCAACCCATCATATGATCGGAATGAAGACTAAGGAGGACTTACAAATCTTACTTCATTTAGGATTTAATACGGTAGAATTAGGAGGAAGGCCTTTTCGGTCAAATGTGAAAGTAGGAGATAAAGTAGAGGTAGGCGACCTTTTGTCCACTATGGATATCGAAGCGATTCGTTCAGCTGAAAATGTAGATATTACTTGTGCTTTAGTCTTTGTGAATGGTACAGAAAAAGGTGCTATTTTGGAGTATGAAGTATTTGGTCGTGTCAAAGCTGGCGATATTGTCTGTACAGTTACCTTAAATGAAGAAAGTTAGAAACTATTTAGCTCATTCTTCTTCATATGAGTTTCAGACCATCACCCACGATCGAAAATATCCGTCAGTTGTTTTATTGAGGAAGGTGAGGATTATTTTGTAAAATAATGACAATCAAAAACAAGTAAGGAGATCACATCATGAAGTTTCAAATGAAAGACTGGCAAATCTGGCAATAGTTAAGTGAGGTAACTTTCATCGGTTAGGCTCACTTTATTGACGGACTCAATTAAAAGGGAGTCTATGCCAGATGTGAACCCTAAAAGCAGCCGCATAGCACTTATGCGGCTTTTTTGTAGTCTCATTGGCATTCGGCACCTAGATCTGTAGGAATATAAGTATTGAAAGGAGAGAATAATAATGACTAATACAGGATTTTTTGGTGAATTTGTCGGGACGTGGGGATAAAGATATGGATCAATTGATGACTAACCCTGCTCTACATGATCAATTGGATTTAGCAGCTGAATAACTAGAAGCCAAAAAAAGCTACTCTGTCTACTTGTTTAAAAGTAGAAGGAGTAGCTTTTAGAGTTAGGTTTTTATTTTGAAAGGAGTAAATAGAAAGGGCTCTCTATTTTTCTATAATCATGGCAACGTATCCACCTTTTCCATACCCTTCGACAGGTTCTTCAATGGTGTCGTTAGTATAAATAGGATCATTCACTAGGGTTTGATAGTAGTGAATAGATTGGACTGGAAGATAATCTCTGACGATGTCTTCTTTTTCAGGAGTTGTATAGAAAATCCCTGAATGAACGAGTTCGATAGGATATGGGAGACTTGGGGCAATACGTTTGAAGACAGGATCATCATAGCTCCCAGCAAAATGTGCAAAGCTGTAAAGAATTCCATAAGCACTTTCAGTTGGAACGTCGAGTAGGATCATATGACCGCCTGGTTTAATAGAGCTGAAGCAATTTTGATAGGCTGTTTTTAAATCAGGAATGTAGGTAGAACACCCATTGAGATAAACAATGTCATAAGTTTCTTTTGGGAGAGGAGTGGTTTGGGCATCGCCAATGGTGACATGAAGGCCTCTTTTTTTAGCGATATCAGCCATATCTGTGGAAGGTTCTACACCTTCTTCGACAGTGATGCCGTATTCTTTTTGCAGTGCAGCTTCAAATAGCCCGCTTCCACATCCTATTGATAAAATTTTATCGTGAGGGATATCTTTTAAACAGTGATGGAGTAGCTTTAATTCACTGACAAAAACTTTGTCATTGGTGATAAACCATTGATCATAAGCGTTAGCGTAGCCATCAAATAAAGCAGATGATTGAGTCATTGAACATTTCCTTTCTAAAGTTGTGTGACTAAAAACAAAAAAGACAACCCTATACGGTTGCCAGATCTTTCACTTTATTGTTCCTACGCCGGCATTATCCGTATCAGGTTCGTGGGTCGGAAGTCGCACTTCCCTCTCAGCTGGTTTACTAGCTCCCCGTGTACTTTAAGAATACAAGAGTAAGCGGTTTCTGTCAATGGGAAAGTTTAATTTTAAGGAATAAATATTTGAGTGTGAAGAAAGTAAGCCAGAGTCTTTAAAAAGAAAAAGTCATGTTAAATAATTGGAGATGTATAAGAAAAATGTGTACAGGGAAAATTTTTGGAGTATAATGAAAGCGTGCACATATTGCTTTATTAGAAAATATTTATTAGGATTGTAACTTTATTCTAAGGCATCACCGAAAGTAAATATGTAGTTGTTGACTTTTAAAAGGATAGTACAGAATGAAGGTAATAAAGAAAATAAATAATAATGTTGCTATTTGTTTAGACTCTAGTAATAATGAACTGATTGCCTTGGGAAAGGGAATAGGTTTTAAAAAGACACCTTATGAGTTGGAAGATTTGACTTTGGTGGACAGAACCTTTTATGATATTAATCCTTCTATAGTTGCTTTAATGGATGAAGTTTCTGAAGATTTGTTTCAAGTATCGGTTGAAATAGTGGATAAAGCAAAGGTATATTTAAAGACGGATATTAGTGATTCTTTTGCGTTTGTATTAGCAGATCATTTACATTTTGCTATATATAGAAGTAGACAGGGTATAATCATTGGAAATCCGCTAGCTTTTGAACTGAAGCGGTTGTATGAAAAAGAGTTGAAGTTGTCAGATTGGACAATGAAATTAATTGAACGGCGTTTAAATGTTAGACTGCCTATGGAAGAGAAATTTAATATAGCAATGCATTTTATTAATGCACAAGTTATGACTAATAAAATAATAAAAAAGGATAAAATGTCCAAATTAATAGATAATATTACTTTTTTAATAGAAGATCAGTTAGATATAGTAATTGATCGAGAAAGTTTTACTTATGAACGTTTTGTTATGCATCTTCAATATTTAATAAAATGTAAAGATCAACAAAGAACGTTAAATCAGAGCAGTGAGAAACTCTTTTATCAGATGAAGAGAGATTTTAAGGATGTTTATAGATGTGTAAGGGTTGTTAGTGATTATTTGGAAAGTAATTTAAATTGTAAATTAAATGACGAAAATTTACTTTATCTGATATTACATATTAATAGACTTTATGATAGAGAAGGATTGTAAGCTTTAGAAGCGCATAACCTAACTAAATTAGTTGACTTAATTTAGTTAGGTTTTATTTTTTAGGAGGAAATTTGCTATGGAGAGTTATGAGCAAACATGTAATGAAATTTTATCCGATATTGGAGGAAAAGATAATATTATTTCAGTAACCCACTGCATGACAAGATTACGATTTAATTTAAAAGATAGAAGTTTAGTTAATCAAACAAATATTAGAAATATTAAAAATGTTTTAGGGTGTCAATTTTCTGCAGGGCAATTTCAAATTATTATTGGTCAAAATGTGGATAAAGTATATAAACACTTTGTTTCTATTACAAAAATAGAAGACCAAACTACAGAATTGCCTTGCAACGACAAGCGAAGCCTGTCAGAAAAAATAAAAGATTTACCTAACATTCTTATTGATGTTGTTTCCGGGTGTATTACACCTATTTTGCCAATTATTACCGTATCAGGGATTATTAAGTTAATTACGGCTGTGTTGGGAAAAGGAATGCTTAATCTTTTACCAGCCACCTCGCCGTTAATGACTTTATTAACTTTTGTCGGAAATAGTGGCTTTTACTTTTTCCCTATTTTTGTAGCTTGGGCGGCATCTAAAAAATTTAATACATCGACGCCGATCGCTTTATTGTTAGGGGCTATTTTAATTCACCCTAACTTAATAGCGTTAGTAACTAAAGGAGCTTCATTTTCTGTATATGGAATTCCTATGACATTAGTTAATTATTCTTCCCAATTTTTACCAAGTATATTAATTGTTTGGGTAATGTCATATGTTTACTACTTTTTTGATAAGCACTGTCCAAGATCATTAAAAATTATTCTTGTCCCTGCTTGTACTGTATTAGTTATGTTACCATTAGCGCTTTGTATACTCGGGCCGTTAGCTAATTTATTAGGTAAATTATTAGCTGATTTCTTTACTTCTTTATATAATTTAGTAGGAGCATTAGCGATTGGGTTAATTGGAGCTGCTTGGTATTTTTTAGTAGCTACTGGAATGCATCAAGCCTTAATTGCATTAGCTACAACAATGATTGCAACAATGGGCTATGACAACATTATTTTAGTGGGCTCTAAATCGGGATCTTATGCCTTAATGGGATTAGCTATTGCTTATTTAATTAAATGTAAGAAAGAACAAAAAGCAATAGCAAGTGCTAACGCGGTAACTTTAATTATAGGTGGTATTAGTGAACCAACTATTTTTTCGATGTTATTAAGATATAAAAAGGCAATGCTGATTCAAGTTATTGCAGGCTTCGTTGGAGGTATTGTGAATGGAATGTTGCATGTAAGTATTTATTTCTTTGGAGCTACTAATTTTTTGACTGGATTAGCTTTTGGAAAAGATTTTGTACATGGCATGATAGGGTGTGGAATATCTTTTGTTCTAGCATTAATTTTAGGAATTGTACTGGGGTTTGATGATAAAAAATCAAAAGACATCGTAGAAGAAAATAGAGGATAGTAAATATGAATTTAATTATTAATGGAGATGATTTTGGACTTTCTCATGGATGTAATTTAGCCATTATTGATAGCTATACTAAAGGAATTATGACTTCTGCTTCATTGATGGTTAATATGCCGGATACTGAAGAGGCGGTGAGAATGTGGAAAAAGAATTCTGCCTTATCTTTAGGTATCCATTTGAATGTTACAGTTGGAATGCCTATACTCGAACATTTGAATACTATTACTCAGTTGAATGGAGCATTTAATAAGCGAATTTTAATTGCGGATCAATCAGAAATAAATGAAGAAGAGTTAAAAAAAGAATGTGAAGCTCAAATAAATCGCTTTATTCAATTAACAGGCAAGATTCCAGATCATATTAATTCGCATCATGGCATAGAAGCAGTGCCTGGAGGAGAAAAGGTGCTTCAAGATCTAGCCGTGAAATATAAAGTGCCTATTAGAGAATTAACACATATTTCTAAAAAAGAGAAAATATATTATCGCACGAATTACGAAATTCCGCATAAATGTTGTTTATATCCAAAAATACAAAATGCTGATGAGTTAATTTTAAATTTTTCAAAAGAAAGTATTGAGTCTAATCGCACGTATGAGTTATTAGGTCACCCAGGCTATGTAGATTTTGGATTATTAAAAAAATCTAGTTTGACTATTGGTAGATGCATAGATGCCAACCTTTTTAATAATGAAGTTATCAAATTATGGGTAAAACAAAATCATATCCAGCTTATAAGTTACAAAGAGTTACCTGTTAAGGAAAGAAAATAAAAATAATAATATTTTAACTCCTTAGCTACTTGAGTTAAGGGGTTATTTATTTTATAGAACCATATTCAATAAATTTATGCGATATTAAAAAATGATTAATAGAAATGTAAATATTTGAGTGTGAAGAAAGTAAGCCAGAGTCTTTAAAAAGAAAAATTTTACTCAAAATGATGTGTGGTATTTTCTCTAATTCAGGTAAAATAATAGGGAAGCAACCGATTTCATTAGCAAAGATTTGTTCTGACGATATGTTTAAATCTTTTCAGATAAGAAACGATTGTTTAGGACCAATAAAAAGGAGAGAAGCAAATGTTTGAATTCTTAAAGAGAAAGAAAGAAGAACCTAAAAAAGTGAACGTAAGAGCTTTTGTTGAGGGAGATTTTGTTCCACTAGAAGAAGTTAGCGACCCTGTCTTTGCTCAAAAAATGTTAGGAGATGGTTTTGCCTTAGAACCAACGGATGGCAGAGTAAAAGCCCCTATAGCTGGCAGAGTGAATACTGTTTTCCCAACTAAGCATGCCATTGGAATTACAACAGATGACGGAATAGAAGTCCTCCTTCATTTAGGGTTTGATACGGTAAACCTTGAAGGAAAACCATTCTCTTCCAATGTAAAAGAAGGCGATCGTGTAGAAGTGGGAGACTTACTATCCACAATGGATGTGGAAATGATTCGTCAGTCAGAAGAAGCTTCAACGACCTGCGCTTTAGTTTTTACGAATGGCCAAGATAAAATAGCTAACTTAGATTATGAAGCATCTGGGCATGTTCAAGTTAGTGATATTGTTTGTACGGTGACTTTGAAATAAAAAAGCCAAATATTAAACGAGAAAGTTCTTACTGGGCATCTAGTAAGGACTTTTTTTATTGAATAAGGGGATTTTTAATGGATTGTTTTAAAAACATGGAAAGGTATGATAGAATAGGAACGATTGAATTTTAAGTACAATGAGGAGATGCAATTTTATGTCAGATAAGATTAGAGTGCGTTATGCGCCAAGTCCAACGGGATATTTACATATTGGAAATGCACGAACGGCTCTCTTTAATTATTTATTTGCTCGTCACGTGGGTGGAGACTTCATTATTCGAATTGAAGATACTGACCAAAAAAGGAATGTTAAAGACGGTGAAAAAAGTCAATTAGAAAACTTGAAATGGTTAGGATTGGATTGGGATGAATCTCCTGAAAATCCAGGACAATATGGGCCTTACCGCCAATCTGAACGTAATGACATCTATAGAAAATACATTGATCAATTGATCGAATCAGGCGCCGCTTACTATGCTTTTGACACGCCAGAAGAATTAGCAGCAGAACGCGAAGAACAAAAAGCAAACGGCCAAACCCCTGGTTACTCTGGTAAATGGCGGGACCGTACGCCAGAAGAAATTGATCAAGCAAGAAAGGAAGGTCGTCCAGAAACAGTACGCTTCCGTATTCCGGACAACTCTACCTATACTTTTGAAGATATGGTAAAAGGAACCATTACTATTCACGGAGAAGATGTTGGTGGCGACTTCGTTATTTTGAAGAATGATGGGATTCCTACCTATAATTTTGCCGTTGTTATTGATGACCATTTAATGGAGATCACACATGTTTTACGTGGGGATGATCACATTGCCAATACGCCTAAACAAATGATGATTTATGATGCGTTTGGTTGGAAACATCCACACTTTGGCCATATGAGTTTGATTACAAATTCAGAAACAGGTAAGAAATTATCGAAACGTGATGGATCAATTCTTCAATTCATTGAACAATACCGGGACTTAGGTTACTTACCAGAAGCTATGTTTAATTTTATTACTTTATTGGGCTGGTCACCAAAAGGGGAAGAAGAAATCTTCTCACCTAAAGAATTTATTGAAATGTTTGACCCGAATCGCTTGAGCCGTTCTCCTGCTGCATTTGATAACAAGAAATTACAATGGATCAATAACCGTTACATGAAGAAGGCCACAGAAGAAGAAGTTGCCCAATTAGCTCTTCCTCAACTTCAAGCCGCTGGACGGATCAGCAAAGAAGCCGGTCAAAAAGAATTAGAGTGGACAAAGAAATTGATTTCCCTTTACAAGGACGAAATGAGTTATGCTCATGAAATCGTTGATTTATCAGAGCTCTTCTTCAAAGATCATGTAACTTTTGATGAGAGAGGACAAGAAATTCTTCATGAAGAAACCGCAGTGACTGTTCTTGAAGATTTCCAAAGTAAGTTAGATGCCATTGTACCGTTTGAAGAAAAACAAGTGATGGCTGCCATTAAGCAAGTTCAAAAAGATACCGGTATTAAAGGAAAGAATCTCTACATGCCTCTTCGTGTAGCAACTTCCGGTTCTGAACATGGGCCTTCGATTGGCTTGATGATGGAAGTTTTAGGCATCGATAAAGTTAAAAACCATTTACAAGAAGCCTTGGATTTCATTAAAAAATAGAATTAGCTTAAAAAATATAGAAAACAGATCTTTCTTTTGTTAGGGAGATCTGTTTTTTGAATTTAAGAGGAGAGAAGCTTTTCGTTTAGGAGAAGGGGGAATTATGGTAGAATACCCCTAAGAACGTTTGTTTGATGAACGTCTGTTAGTAAGGAGGGACAGTTTTGAAAGAAGAGATTGTCGTGCGGGGAGCACGGTCACATAATTTGAAGGGAATTGATGTGACTATTCCTAGAAATCAATTTGTAGTGATTACGGGTTTATCTGGTTCAGGGAAAAGTTCTCTGGCTTTTGATACCTTATATGCTGAGGGGCAGAGACGCTATGTGGAAAGTTTATCTGCTTTTGCACGCCAATTTTTAGGAAATGTCAAACGAGCGGATGTGGATAGTATTGAAGGATTGAGTCCAGCAATTTCGATTGATCAGAAGACGACGAATCGCAATCCGCGTTCGACGGTTGGAACGATTACAGAAGTTAACGATTATTTACGGTTGCTTTACGCCCGTGTAGGTCATCCAGTATGCCCAACAGATCATCGGCCCATTGAAAGTCAATCTTTGGATCAGATGTTAGAGAGAGTATTGGCTTTACCTGAACGTAGTCGACTTCAGATTTTAGCACCTGTTGTGTACGGAAAGAAAGGCCAACATAAGCGCCTTTTAGAAAAAATCCAACAATTAGGCTATGTGAGAGTTCGAATTGATGGTGAATTATGTGATATAGGAGATTTGCCTCCCTTAAATAAGGCACAAAAACATAATATTGATGTGGTGGTAGATCGTATTGTGCTCAAAGAAGGGATTCGCGCCCGACTCGCTGATTCTTTAGAAACGGCGCTTCGACTAACAGAAGGCTATGCCTTAGTAGATGTGATTGAGGGAGAAGAGATCCTTTTTTCTGAACACTATGCTTGTCCTTTATGTGGATTTACAGTTGGAAAAATAGAGCCGCGTTTGTTTTCATTTAATGCGCCGTTTGGGAGATGTCCAGAATGTGATGGCATTGGTTCAAAAATGAAGGTGAATAAAGCCGCGGTTGTCCCAGATCCTTCAAAGACTTTAGAGGAGGGAGCTTTAGTTCCTTGGAATTCTAAATCGAGCGGATTTTATCCGGCGATGTTGCAGCAAGCCTGTGAGGCTTTTCATATTCCAAAGGATCAGCCTTTTGAAAAATTAACAGAAGGCCAGCAGCAACTGTTGTTATATGGGTCAGAGGATGATCAGGTATTTCATTTCCAATATGCGAATGATTTTGGCAAGGTGACTGATAAGAATATGCCTTTCGAAGGGGTGATGACAAATGTCGCTCGCCGATATCAACAGACCGTCAGCCATCGGATGCGGGAAGTGATGGGACGGTATATGGCAGAACTCCCTTGTGTGTCTTGTCAGGGAAAGAGATTAAATGCAAGGGCTTTATCGGTAAAAGTAGAAGGAAAAGATATCTCTGAAGTTACTGCCTTATCGATTGGACAAGTGATTCAATTCTTAACGACTTTACATTTAACTAAGCAAGATGAACACATTGCCCATCCTATTTTAGAAGAGTTGCAAGCCCGGTTGCATTTCTTGGAAGAAGTAGGCTTGGATTACTTGACTTTGGATCGTTCAGCAGGCACTCTCTCAGGAGGAGAGGCTCAAAGAATTCGATTAGCTACGCAGATTGGATCTAATTTATCAGGAATTATGTATGTCTTAGATGAACCCTCTATTGGTTTGCATCAAAGGGATAATGATCGCTTAATTAAGTCTTTGAAACGGATGAGAGACTTAGGCAACACTTTGATTGTGGTGGAACATGACGAGGAGACCATGCGGGCGAGTGATTATTTAATTGATATGGGGCCAGGCGCGGGAGAACACGGAGGAGAAGTGGTTGCTTCTGGAACACCGGAAGAAGTGGCTAAGTCTTCCGAATCTTTAACGGGACAATACCTCAGCGGCAAGCTCCAAATAGAAGTTCCTACAAGTAGACGCCCTCATGATAAAGGCTGGTTACATGTTCGAAAAGCTCAAGAAAACAACCTTAAGGGAATAGATGTTGACTTTCCTTTGGGATGTTTCAATGTCATTAGTGGGGTATCCGGTTCAGGAAAATCGACCTTAGTCAATGAAATTATTAAAAAGTACCTACTAAGAGAATTGAATCATGCGCAAGTTTTCCCAGGGAAAGTCCAGTCCATTGAAGGCTTTGAGGATTTAGATAAAGTGATCGCTATCGATCAGAGTCCTATCGGCCGAACACCAAGATCTAATCCAGCAACTTATACGAGCGTTTTTGACGACATTCGAGATTTGTTTGCTCAAACCAATGAAGCCAAATTGCGTGGCTATCAAAAAGGTCGCTTTAGTTTTAATACGAAGGGGGGCCGATGTGAAGCTTGCAAGGGAGATGGAATTGTAAAGGTTGAGATGAATTTCTTGCCGGATATCTTTGTCCCTTGTGAAGTCTGCAAAGGGACGCGGTATAATGCAGAAACTTTGGAAGTCCGCTATAAGGAAAAGAATATTGCGGAAGTATTGGATTTAAAAATTGAAGAAGCTTTGGAATTCTTTAAAGCAATCCCTAGAATTCAACGCAAATTGCAAGCGATTGTCGATGTGGGGCTAGGCTATGTCACCTTGGGACAACCTGCGCCTACTTTGTCTGGGGGAGAAGCTCAAAGAATGAAATTGGCGAGTGAATTACAACGTGTAGCGACCGGACGGACCTTGTATATTTTGGATGAACCGACGACAGGTCTCCATGTCCATGATATTAAACGATTGCTAGCAGTTTTACAGCGCTTGGTAGAAGAAGGAAACACGGTTTTGGTGATTGAACATAATTTGGATGTGATCAAATCGGCAGATTATGTTGTAGATTTAGGCCCAGAAGGTGGCGAAAAAGGCGGCAGCTTACTTGTTCAAGGGACACCAGAGGAAGTCAGTCAAGTAGCTGCTTCTTATACCGGTCAGTATTTGAAACCTTTACTCACTTCATCTTCTCATAAGAAGAAAGCGTAGAGAAAAAAGGGGATTTTGCCCCCTTTTTTAGGAAGAGGGAATGTTGATGAAAATCATTCATAGTTCAGATTGGCATTTAGGAAAGATTGTCAATGAACGGTCAATGTTAGCTGATCAAATAATTGTTTTTAATCGACTAATTGATGAATGGAAGACGAGCTCTGCGGATGTGGTTATCATTGCGGGGGATTTTTATGATCGCTCTTTGCCTAATCGTGAGACGGTTAGAGCCGCTGATCAATTGCTGGAGAGAATGATGAATGAATTATCCATGCCAGTGTGTGTCATGAGTGGTAACCATGATGCAGGGGAAAGGATCGCTTATGGAAAAGCTGCCTATCAAAAAGCGGGCGTGTATCTGGCAGGCTTGCCCCAAAAACAACCCGAGTGTGTGCAGATAGGAGAAGCAGATATTTATTTGTTGCCTTTTTCTGAACATGGATTTATTCGTGAAATCTATAAAGATTCTTCGATTACGAGTCTACAAAAGGCTGCTCAGAAACAAGTGGAAGCGATTCGCTCGGTGTGGAACCCTGATCGATTGAACATTGTCGTTTATCACGGCTATGTGACTGCTGATTCTTTAGAAGATGAAAGAGGCGGCCTCATCTATTCGGATTCTGAACGTCCGTTGAGTATTGGAATGACAGAGTATGTCCCTTTAGAGGTTTTTGAAGGTTTTGATTACGTCGCTTTAGGTCATCTTCATGGCGGACAGAAAGTGAAATCAGATCGGGTGAGATACAGTGGCTCTCCTCTGAAGTATTCGAAGTCAGAAGCTAATCACCATAAGCATTATTTGGAAATTGATTTGACCAAAACAGCTATCAATGTCAAGAAATGTCCGATTCAACCGATACATGATTTAAGAGTCTATGCAACAACTTTTGAGGAAGCCATGAGGCATAAGAGTGAAGACTATGTGTATTTTGAGTTGGAAGATGCCCATCCGATTCATGAGGGAATGAATCGATTACGGGAAAATTATCCTCATGTGATGAGTTTAGAATATCCTTCTCTCTATCAAGAGGAAAAGTTGCAGGAAGTGACTCGATATTTACAAGTGGAAAAGGTGATGAAAACGCCTTTAGAAACTTTTGATAGCTTTTATCAAGAGGTCCTCGGGCAAGAGATCACCGTAAAACAATGGGAATATGTCAAAAAAGCTTGGGAAGAAGCCGAAGAGAGTGAGGGAGAGTCATGCGACTAGCCAGTTTAGAATTGAATGCTTTTGGATCTTATCGTCAAAAGACTATCCTTCGATTTGATCGGGTGAGCAGTTATGGCTTATTTATGATTAGTGGAGACACCGGAGCGGGAAAGACGACGATTTTCGATGCCTTAATTTACGGTCTGTATGGGGTCGCTAGTGGAAGTTCGCGTGAAGTGCGGGAATTGAAATCTCGTTATGCCACAGATCAGGACTTGGCTTATGTTCGGGTAACTTTTATGCAAGGCACTCATCAATATGAAATCTACCGGCAGCCTAGCCAGCAGGGGCCATCTGCGGTAAAGGGGCGCAGTAAAAAGTATCCAAGTGAAATCATTGAAGTGATGTGTGATGGGCAGCTTATCAAAGGAAAAAATAAAGAGCTCAATCAAAAGATAGAGAAGATTCTGGGGTTGAGTAAGGATCAATTTACCCAGATCGTTTTATTACCCCAAGGAGAATTTAAAACGTTGCTGGAAGCTTCGAGTCGAGAGAAAGAAGCTCTTTTTAGAAAGATCTTTCATACAGAAAAACTCAACGTCTTTCAAGGTAATCTGAAAGAAGATTATAACAGTATTAAACAAGACTTAACCGCTTTACAAAAACAAATGACTTTGGTTAGTGATCATTTGAAAACGATTCTGCAGGAAAGTTCTTCTCAGGGAAAAGTTGGGGAAAATCTGGAAACTTTATTTGATCAAGCAACCACTTCTCTTGGCCAAGAGCAAGAAAAGAAAGAGAAACTTCAAGCAACTTTAGATGACCTTCTCCAAACTTGTAACTATAAAGAAAAATGCCTTCAAATTTTGGAGGAAGCGGCCAAAATTCAGTCAGATTCACTTACTTTAGATGAGAAGAAGGAGTGGTACCAAGAAGAAAACAGGCGCTATCAAATCTATCAAAATACTCAAGCGCTTTACCAACGTTTGAGGGAGAAGGAGAGGGTTGAAAAGGAAGAGGAAGGCTTACAAGCTGATCTTCAAAAGTGGAAGCAACGTCAAGAAAGACATGAGGTCGCCCAGGCTGAGCAAAGGAAGGATAAGCAGGCGTGGGGTGACCGGTTAGAGAGTTTGCCTCAATTAGAACAAGAAGAAAAAAGATGGCAAGAAGACTTGCGTCAATGGGAAGCTTACCATGATGAATCTTTAGAAGTAGGAAAGTTAGATCAGTTACTTCAAGGAGATGAAGAAGAAGCAACAAAGCTTCAAGAAACTTTGGCTGTTTATCAGCAGCAAATGAAAAACTGGGACCAATCACTTCAACAGTTAGAAGAACAAGAGCAGCTGTCTCGCACTTTGCCTCTCTCTCTGCAAGAAGCCCGATCTACTTGTCAGACCTTAGATGAAGAATTACAGGCTTATTACGAAGCAATTACGGATCAAAAAAAATATCAAAAAAGTTTGGAACTTTTTCAACAAAAAGAAGTTAATTTTAAGCAGGAAGCGCAGAAGTATGTCCGATTGAAGCAGATTTACCAGCGGAATTTAGCGGGAATCATGGCGGAAGACTTGACAGAGGGCGAACCTTGTCAGGTATGTGGTAGCCGGACGCATCCACGTCCTGCTCAATTAGTAGAAGAAACAGTGAGAGCGGAGAATGTAGATCAAGCAGAAAGGCGAATGAAAGAAGCGCAAGTAGCTTATCAAGAACAAGCAGAAGTCCTTCAACGCTTGAAAGGAAGAGTAGAGAGTAAAAGTTTTTCTAAAAGCGAAGAAGAAATAAAGAAAGACCAAGAGCAAGCGTGGAAGGCTGTAGAGAATATAGAAGAAAAAATTCAGCAAGCACAGAAAGGCGTTCAAGAACGCAAGAAGTTAGAAGCGGCTTATCAAAGACTTCAAGAAGAAGCGAAGACCTGCCAACAGCGCTATGAGCGTTTGCAAGGGCAAAGTCAAGCAAGACGAGAAGAAAAAGACAGAAAGTATGCGCATTTAATGACTCTAAAGAAGAAGCTATCGGGTGAAGGAAGACAATCCTTACAGGACAAATTGCTCCAAGTTCAAACCCAGAAAAAACTTTATTTGGATAAAAAGGAAGCCTTACAAAATAAGGATCATACGTTAGCAAAAGAAGAAGTCGTTTTAAAGGCACAGAAAGATTATTTGGATCAAGCTTTATCGTTCAATCGAGATACCCAACTTTCTTTCGCTCAGGATATTTCAAAAGGTTTAAAGAAGGTCAAACTCCAGGAAGAAGAAGTGAAAGCTTTACATGAACTGACGGAAGATTGGGCAGCGGTAGAAAGGAGCTTGTCTGCCTATTCGCATCAAGTCTATGAATTAGAGCAACGTCAAAAGATAAATCAAAAATCTCTTCAAGACTATCATGTTCAAGGCACTTTAGCTACTTATCAAGAAGAATTAGGACAAGATCGAAAAAAAGTGAGCCAACTAAAAGGACAAGTGGATCAAGCGGAACATTTTATTATTCGATTGGAGGAAGCCCTTAAACAATTTCATCACTTGCAAGCCACTTACCATGGTCAGGAGAAAGCTTATGGACAATTAAAAACGCTTAGTGAAGTAGCCAATGGGGAATTAAATCAAAGTCAAAGAATTTCTTTTGAACGTTATTTTTTAGGCGTGTATTTTGATCGAATTCTTGAAAGGGCGAATCGCCATTTTTATCGGATGACGAGTGGGCAATATCTGTTTCGTCGAGCAGATGAAAAGATTGGAGGCAATCAGGCGAAGGGATTAAATTTGAACGTTTATGATGCATACAGCGCGAGTGAGCGCAGTGTTCATTCCCTTTCAGGCGGAGAAAGTTTTCAAGCGGCTCTATCTCTCGCTTTGGGATTGAGTGATATCATTCAAGAACAGGCAGGGGTAGTAGAAGTTGGTATGCTTTTTATTGATGAAGGTTTTGGAACTTTGGATCAAGAAAATTTACAAAAAGCCATGGATACCTTGGTTGATTTGCATCAGCAGAGTGGACGCTTAATTGGACTTATTTCTCATCGAGAAGAGTTGAAGCAAGAACTTCCTGTCCAATTACAAGTCCAAATGACGCCTCAGGGAAGTTGCTGCCGTTGGGTAGGATTAGACTCATAAAATTCCCTAAAGAAAGGGGGACACTCTCCCCTTCTAAAGGACATATGATAAAATAAGAGTAATCTTATGAGAAAGGTAAGCAGGAAAAGGAGGAATAATATGCCTAAAAAACAGTTAAGACGTTCGTTAACAGATTCTGTATTAGAAGGAGTTTGTGGAGGGATTGCTCAATATTTTGGCTTTCCATCGATTTGGTTAAGAGGTTTTATAATAGTAAGCCTGTTATTCTCTCGGCATGCTTTAATCATAGGCGCTTTGTATACTCTCCTAGCGGTACTGATTCCTAGAGAAAGCGTACAAGAGGTCAAGGGGCGTTACCAAGATCAAGAATATCAAAAAAAGAAAAGGGAATCAGAAGAGCCTATGTATCGAGACCTTAATCGTAAAGGAATTCGGAAGGCCCAAAAAGTGGAGGATGAAGAATCATGATGTACCGGCTGATTCGATTAATGATTGAAGCTTTTACTCTGTACAAGATGTGTCAATTCTTATGGCCTCAGGTGTATCTAGCTAATCTGGAAACTGCCTTTGTTTTAGCGGTTGTTATTGCAGTTTTGTATAAGTTAGTTTATCCTGTTTTAAAATTTTTTGCTTTTCCCTTAACATTCGTGACACTAGGGTTCTTTAAGATTATTTTGAATGGTTTTATTTTTTATTTGGCAGCTATTCTTATGGGCGAAAGATATTTTATGGTCAATAGTATCTTTTATGGCAGCCTTTTAGCAGCCGTGTATGGCTTAGTTCAAATGCTATTCTTTCGTCTTTTTCCTCCCAAGGATTGGGAAGATCGGTAAGTGGAAAAAGGGAGATTTAAATTTTTAAGAGCTATGGTAAAATAAACGAGAAATGCACAAAAAGGAGGAAGCGGTATGGAAGTGGTCACAGTCAGAGAATTAAAAGAAGAACTTTCTTTGGAAGTGATTTCTGGTGAAGAATATTTAGAGCGAGAAATAACAACGAGTGATATTTCTCGTCCAGGATTAGAATTATCTGGCTATTTTAATTATTATCCTTCCGAACGGGTGCAATTGTTTGGACGCAGTGAGCATTCTTATTTATCGAAAATGACTAGCGATGGGCGGTTATTGGTGATGAGAAGGATGGCGAGAGTAGATACTCCTGTTTTCATTTTCTCTCGAGGGTTAAAGCCTGAATATGAGGTCCTTCAAGCAGCTAGAGAGAATCATATTCCTGTCCTTAAGGGACGGGCAGTGACCACGCAACTCTTTTCTAACATCACGACTTTTCTTCAAGAACGGTTAGCTCCACGTATTTCGAAGCATGGCGTGCTTGTTGATGTCTATGGTTTAGGCATTATGATTGTCGGAGAAAGTGGGATTGGAAAGTCTGAAACCGCCCTAGAATTAATTAAAAACGGACACCGCTTGGTAGCGGATGATCGGATTGAACTCCATAAACGTGATGAATATACCTTAATCGGAGAGGCACCTCCTATTTTACAAAATATGATTGAAATTCGTGGCCTGGGGATTATTAACGTAATGACCTTGTTTGGAGCAGGGGCGGTTCGACAAAATCAACAATTAAATTTAATTGTCAATATGGTATTTTGGAAAGATGGCGAAGATTATGAACGCCTAGGAAGTGAGCCAGAAATGGTGTCTGTTCTTGGCGTAAAAGTCCCACGCATTACAGTTCCTATACGAACCGGGAGGAATTTCTCTAATATTGTAGAGGTGGCCGCTATGAATCTTCGGGCCAACCGTATGGGCTATAATTCCGGCAAAGAATTTGAAGAACGTTTAAAAAATTTAATTGCTAAAAATTCAACAGAAGATAGGCGAGAGGGACAACATGGAAAATAATATGATTCAAATTAATCCAGTAGCTTTTCACCTCTTAGGACTTCCTGTACGATGGTACGCTATTATTATTGCTTGCGCGATGTTACTGAGTGTAGAATTAGCGCTTAGGGAAGTGGAGAGAAAAGGCTTTGATAGTGATCGTGTCATGGATTTATTGATGTGGGCGATCCCTTTAGGTTTTGTAGGAGCTAGAATTTATTATGTCCTTTTTGAATGGGAGTACTACAGTCAGCATCTGGGCCAAATTATTGCCATTTGGAATGGAGGAATAGCCATTTACGGAGGCATTATTGCTGCTGTAATAACGGCCTATGTGTATGCAAGAAGGTGGGGGTTCTCTGTGCGTTTTTTAGCGGATGTAGCAGCACCTTATCTCTTGTTGGCTCAGGCGATTGGGCGTTGGGGAAATTTTGTGAATAGGGAAGCACATGGAGGACTTGCTTCAGAAAGTTTTTTACGGGAAGTCTTGCATTTACCTTCATTTATTGTGGACAGAATGTTAATAAATGGAAGCTATTATCATCCTACTTTCCTCTATGAATCGGTTTGGAATCTTCTGGGAGTAGGTTTACTTCTTTTCTTACGTCGAAAGAAAAACTTTTTACGTTTAGGAGATACTGCGCTTTTATATGTTATCTGGTACGCTTTTGGGCGATTCTTTATTGAAGGGTTGCGAACAGATTCCTTATATTTAGGTCCTTTCAGAGTCTCTCAAATGTTGTCTCTGATCTTGTTTATAGTGGGGGGAAGCCTTTTCCTTTATCGAAGATATCATCAGGAAAAAGCACCTTACTATTCTCAATTTCATGGGCCTTTTAAAAAAGTAAGAAAGTCATAGAAAGGATAAGTTTTAGAATGCAACAATCACGAATTACTATCCTAGGGGCAGGATCCTGGGGCACTGCTCTAGCCAATCTTTTGGTAGAGAATGGCCACCAAGTGATGCTTTGGACGTATCGCAAGGAGCAAGTGAATGAGATTCAAACAACCCATCGAAATGCTCACTACCTTCCCAATCTTTTGTTAAATGAAAAATTGCAAGTGACGAGCGATTTAGAGAAAGCTATCGCTTTTGGAGAAATGGTTGGATTTGTAGTCCCTACGAATGCCATGAGAGAGGTTTTAAAGAAATGCTGCCCTTATTTTTTGAAGAAAAATCAAGCTGGGGAGCAGCCTGTTCTCTTTCATGCAGCCAAGGGAATTGAACTAGGGACTCATCTACGGATTAGTCAAATTTTTAAAGAAGAGCTTTTGTCAGTGAAGTATCGGGGACCTGTGGTATTTTCTGGTCCAAGCCATGCAGAAGAAGTCGCTAAAAAAGATCTAACGGCAATAACGGCGGCTTCTTCGGATCTTGAAGCAGCTGCTCACATTCAATCTCTCTTTATGAATACTTATTTAAGAGTCTATACGAATGCCGATGTGATTGGTGTGGAATTAGGCGGTGCTTTGAAAAATATCATTGCTTTATGTAGTGGAGCACTTATGGGCTTAGGTTTTGGGGATAATGCGAAAGCAGCTCTAATGACAAGAGGACTGGCAGAAATGACTCGACTAGGTGTTTCTATGGGAGCGGATCCTTTGACCTTCTCGGGATTGAGCGGATTAGGAGATCTTATTGTGACCTGTACGAGTCAGTATTCGAGGAATTGGCAAGCGGGTTACCAACTTGGGCAAGGCAAAACCACTCAGGAAATTTTGGATCATATGGGGATGGTGGTGGAAGGCATCCATACCACGAAGTCTGCCTATGAATTAGCCAAAAGTCAAGGTATTGAAATGCCAATCACAGAGGCGACCTATCAGGTGGTTTACCAAGGACGCAATTTACGAGAAACAATTCTAGAATTAATGGGAAGATCCGGGAAAAATGAATCCACTTTTCAGGATCAAAAGAAGTAATGAGGAGATATCATGAAAAAAGTAAGAAAAGCGATTATTCCAGCAGCGGGATTAGGGACGCGGTTTTTACCTGTGACGAAAGCTATGGCAAAAGAAATACTTCCTATTGTAGATAAACCAACGATTCAATTTATTGTAGAAGAAGCTTTGGCTTCTGGAATTGAGGATATTTTAATTATTACAGGGAAATCCAAACGGCCGATCGAGGATCATTTTGATTCGAATATCGAATTAGAGGCGAACTTACATGAAAAGGGAGAAGATGCCCTCCTTGAAAAAGTACAATCAACGACTGGCTTAAACCTTTTCTTCAAGCGTCAATCTTATCCGAGAGGGTTGGGAGATGCCGTTTTGCAAGCTAAGGCCTTTGTTGGGGATGAACCCTTTATCGTGATGTTGGGGGATGACTTGATGGAAGATGAGGTCCCTCTGACCAAACAATTAATGAATGCTTATGAGGAAACCTCTGCTTCTAACATTGCTGTCATGCGTGTCCCTCATGAAGAAACTTCCAAATATGGAATCATCGATCCTGAAGCGGAATATAAACCAGGCATTTATAACGTACGTCAATTTGTGGAAAAACCTTCTCCAGAAGATGCGCCAAGCGACTTAGCTATTATCGGAAGATATTTATTAACACCGGAGATTTTCACCTTATTGGAATCTCAAGAGCCTGGAGCGGGTAATGAAATTCAGTTGACGGATGCCATTGACCGCCTAAATAAAACCCAGCGCGTATTTGCTTTAGAGTTCAAAGGAAGACGTTATGATGTAGGCAACAAGTTAGAGTATATGAAGACGGTTATTTCCTATGGCTTGAAACATCCGGATGTTCAGGAAGATTTAAAGAAATACCTTTTAAGTTTGGAAGAAAGCTTGCTTGAGGAGGAAGATTAGTGACTGAAGAAGTAAAAAAGTATGATGTCATCATCATTGGAGCAGGACCTGCTGGATTAACAGCCGCCCTATACACGTCGCGCGCCAACCTTTCTGTAGCGATATTAGAACGAGGGGTACCTGGGGGAGAATTGATTAATACAGCTAATGTAGAAAATTATCCGGGCTTTAAGAGCGTATCTGGACCAGATTTAGCGAATAAATTTTATGAAGGAGCTATGCAGTTTGGTGCGGATTATATTTATGGGCTTGTTCAATCTATCCAACCGGGAAATCCTTATCACACGGTGGTGTGTGATAACGGTACCTATCAAGCTAAGGCAGTGGTTATTGCAACAGGATCTGTACATAGAACCCTAGATGTTCCTGGAGAAGAAGAGTATACAGGGCGAGGCGTCAGCTACTGTGCAGTATGTGACGGTGCCTTCTTTAAGGGCTTACCTATTCAAGTGGTGGGGGGAGGAGACTCTGCAGTAGATGAAGGACTGTATCTCACTCAATTTGGAGAGAGTGTAAATATTATTCATCGTCGTGACCAATTGCGGGCACAAAAAATTTTACAAGACCGTGCTTTTTCCAATGAGAAGATGACCTTTACTTGGAATGCTGTCGTTACAGAGATCAAGGGAGACGGCAAAAAAGTAACGAGTGTTTGTGTGAAAAACACCCAAACAGGAGAAGAACAGGATCTTCCTGCTGGCGGTGTATTCATTTATGTAGGCGTATTGCCGAATACAGAAGGGTTCCGAAATCTTGGCATCACCGATGACCAAGGATGGGTTCTCACAGATGAAGATATGCATACCTCTGTTCTGGGAATTTTTGCTTGTGGAGATGTTCGTTCTAAAAAGCTTCGTCAAATTTCAACAGCTGTCGGAGATGGTGGAATTGTCGGGCAAGAAGTCTATCAGTATGTAGAAACTTTGAACAACACTGAGCAAAACTAAAAACGATATAGAATAGTCTTTTTCCATTAATTTTTCTAATTTGCCTTTTTATAATAATCAATTACTCACAAACACTGAACTTTGATACAATGATACTAGATAAACTTAAAGGAGTGTTATCATGTCTTGGAAAGAAATATATGAAAAATGGAAGAATTTTGATGAATTAGACGCATCGGTTCGTCAAGAACTTACGGCAATGGAAAACGATGAAGAAGCTATTCGAGAAGCTTTTTATAAAGACATTAATTTTGGAACAGCCGGGATGCGGGGGTTACTTGGTCCTGGGATTAATCGGTTGAATATTTATACGGTGAGAAGAGCTTCGGAAGGTTTGGCTCAAGTGATGAAGCACTATGGGCAAGAAGCGATTGATCGTGGGGTAGCCATTGCTTATGACGGACGCCATCGTTCTTTAGAATTCGCCAACGAAGCGGCTAGAGTCTTAGGAAAATATGGCATTAAGTGCTATATTTTTGAAGGTGTTCGTCCAACTCCAGAATTATCCTTCACTATTCGCCATTTACATACTTTTACAGGCATTATGGTGACTGCGAGTCATAACAATAAACACTACAACGGTTATAAAGTATACGGCCAAGATGGGGGTCAAATGCCTCCAGAGGATGCAGACGCTTTAGTCAATTATGTTAAAGATGTCGATATGTTAAAGATTGAGGTTGCTGACTTAGAGGATATGAAAGCAAAAGGTCTCTATCAAGTTATCGGAAACGATGTGGACCAAGCTTACCTTTCAGAATTAAAAGAAGTCATTATTAATCCTGCTATCATTGATGATATGAAAGATAAGGTAACTATTGTGTATACACCTCTTCAAGGGACGGGTCAATTATTAATGGAACAGATGCTTGAGAGAGCAGGATTTGAAAATATTATCTATGTTGAGGAACAAAAAGAGCCTAATGCAGATTTCTCCACTTTGGATGAACCCAATCCTGAATATCCAGAAGCCTTCACTTATTCTGTGCGTTACGGGAAAAAGCATCACGCAGACTTATTAATTGCAACAGATCCAGATGCGGATCGGATGGGAGCTGCCGCTTTAATGCCAGATGGTTCTTACCAAATTATTACTGGAAATCAAATTGGTGCTCTCTTAACTCACTATATCTTGACTGCTAAAAAGCAAGAAGGCCATCTCCCGGCTAACGGCGTTATTGTTAAGTCCATTGTTTCTAGTGAACTTCCAGCTATCATTGCCAAGTCTTTCAATATTGAAACGGTCAACACCTTAACAGGTTTTAAGTTTATTGCTGAAAAGATTCATCAATATGAAGAAACGGGTGAGCATACTTTCTTGTTTGGATTTGAAGAGAGTTATGGTTATCTCATCAAACCATTTTCCCGGGATAAAGATGCGGTTCAAGCTGCTCTCTTATTTGCAGAAGTTGGGGCTTACTATAAGGCTCAAGGCAAGACAGTCTATGATGGTTTGATGGACTTGTATAAGGAATATGGTTATTTCTTAGAAAAGACCATTCCAGTGAAATTAGAAGGACAAGCAGGGGCTGAAAAGATTGAAAAAATCATGTCTGGTTTACGTGAAGAGAACTTATCTTCTATTGCAAATACGAAAGTGGTTTGGACAGAAGACTTCCTCACAGGAGAAAAACGTTATGCAGAGGGTAAGGTAGAAACATTTGAGATGTCTCGATCAAATGTTTTGAAGTATTATTTGGAAGAAGGCTCATGGATTGCTGTACGTCCTAGTGGGACAGAACCGAAAATCAAGTTTTATATTGGCGCCAGGGCAGATTCTAAAGAAGAAGGAGAAGAAAAAGTCAGCCGATATGCGCAAGTAATGAAAGAATTATCAAAATAAGGATATAACCAGTAAAAGTTGTTTCCTAGAGAGGAGGCAACTTTTTACTTATCTTTGGATTTAGGAAAAGGAGCTGAAGAAGGATGACAGAAGAAAAACAAAGTAATCAAAAAGTGCCAGATATCCAACCCATACAGATGGTGATCATTACGGGAATGAGTGGCGCAGGAAAAACCGTAGCTTTGCAAAGTTTTGAAGATATGGGCTATTTTTGTGTAGATAATTTGCCACCTTCTTTATTACCGACTTTGAGTGAACTCATCAAGAAATCTCAGGATATCTCGCGGGTATGTCTAGTCATTGATCTTAGATCTCGGGAATTTTTCGATGAATTTGTTCATGCGGTGACCCTCCTCTATAAGAATCCTAATGTAGATTTGCGGGTAGTGTATTTGGATGCAAGAGATGAGAACTTAGTCGCTCGCTACAAAGAAACTCGAAGAAATCATCCGCTTCAGCAAGAAGGCGGCACCATATTAGCCGGCATCTGTAAGGAACGAGAAAGCCTTCTTCCTGTTCGCACGCTTTCGAACCTTACGATTGATACGACCAGCTTAAAACCTAAAGAATTGAGAGAAACTTTAATCCGTGAATTTTCGCATAATAATCAAAAGACTTTGAGCGTAGAAGTGATGTCTTTTGGCTTTAAGTATGGATTACCGATTGATGCGGATATTGTAATGGATGTTAGATTTTTACCTAATCCTCACTACATCGATGATCTTCGCCCTTTAACGGGAGAAGATCAGAGAGTGTATGATTATGTCATGAAACAAAAAGAAACCCAAGAGTTCTATCAAAAATTCATAGAAATGATTGATTTTACTCTCCCTCTCTATGAAGATGAGGGGAAGGCAAGCTTAACGATTGCTATTGGCTGTACAGGAGGGCAACATCGCTCGGTGTCGCTTGCTCGTCGCATTGCGCATCATATTTCTACTCAAACGCATTATCGTGTGCATCTCTCACATCGGGATAAGGACAAGAGACAAGGAACGGTGAATCATTCATGAGGAAAAGTACGTATCATGCACCTAAAATTACAGTTATTGGAGGAGGAACTGGCTTACCTATTTTGCTTTCGGGATTGAAAGAGGCTCACTGTGATTTAACAGCAGTAGTCACTGTGGCCGATGATGGAGGGTCCAGTGGAAAGCTGAGGACGTCCTTAAATACGATTCCTCCAGGGGATATAAGAAATTGTTTAGTGGCGTTATCTAATGTGGATAATATTTATAAGGAAGTCTTTCAGTATCGCTTCGATTCAAAAGATAAGGAATTCTCCGGGCACGCGATTGGTAATTTAGTGATTGCTGCTTTAACAGAGATGCGGGGAGACGTGTACAGTGCCTTAAAATTAATTAGTGGAGCTTTAAAGGTGAATGGACGTGTTTTACCAGCTTGCGAAGATCCTTTGATTTTACAAGCTTATTATGCAGACGGTTCCTGTGTAGAAGGAGAAACTACTATTGTGGCCGATCAGCGCCCCATTGAACGGGTAGATGTGCGTGTAGCAACTGAAGCTATTTCTCAACGGACTGAAGTGAAGGCAGGCCGAGGTGTTGTTCAAGCTATTCAGTCAGCGGATATTGTGGTATTGGGGCCTGGATCCTTGTATACGTCGATTTTACCCAATTTAGTGATTCCGGAAATTCGTCAAGCTCTTCAAACTACGCCAGCTAAGGTGGCGTATGTTTGCAATATTATGACGCAATTAGGAGAAACGGAGCATTTTTCAGATGCAGATCATTTGCGGGTAATTAATCAACATTTAGGTGGAAAATATATCGATGTTGCCTTGATTAATTCCCTCACTGTTCCGTATGATTATATTGAGCATAATGAAGTTTTAGATTATTTGGTTCAGGTGAGACATGACCGTCAAGGTTTGAAAGAGAGTTCTGCCCAGATTATAGCGGAAGACTTTCTCGATTTGAGGAAAAATGGAATTTATCATGATCAAAATAAGTTAGTGGCTGCCATTATGAGAATTTATCGTCATTTATAAAAAGGGAAGGAGAGGCAGATGATTTCTTTTGCAGCGAGTGTAAAAAAAGAATTAACCCAACTTACTGTGAACAAGGAAGAGGCGCGTGCAGAATTGTCGGCCTTAATCCATATGAATGGGAGTTTACAAATTATTTCTAGAGAATTATCGATTAATGCCCAAACCGAAAATGCCGCTATTGCTCAAAGGATCTATACGCTTTTAAGAGATTTTTTTAAGTGTTATGGTGAAGTGATTGTTCGAAAAAAAATGAAGCTAAAGAAGAATAATGTTTATATTGTGCGGGTAAAGACGCATGTGGAACGTTTACTAGAAGAATTAGGGATTATGGGAGAAGATAGCCTTTGGCAAATTGCTCCTCAAGGAATTATTTCAAGTGAAGAAGCGATTCGCGCCTACTTAAGAGGTGCTTTTTTGGCGAGAGGGTCTGTTAATAATCCAGAAACTTCGAGTTATCATTTGGAAATCTATAGTGAAGATCAAGAACAAGCCAAGCAACTCAAGAAATTAATGAATAGTTACAAGCTCAATGCGCGCTTAACTGATCGGCGGCATGGCTACATTGTATATTTAAAAGAGGCTGAAAAAATTTCAGACTTTTTGGCTTTGATTGGGACAACGCAAGCCATCTTACGATTTGAAAATGTTCGAGTGACGCGAGATATGCGTAATACGGTAAATCGGATGGTAAATTGTGAGAATGCTAATATGAATAAAACGATCGATGCAGCTACCCGACAGATCCGAAATATTCAGCGGATTCAAAATAGTGTAGGATTAGCAAAATTGCCGGAGAAATTACAGGAAATGGCTCAAGTACGTTTGGAAAATCCTTCAGCCACGATTAAAGAATTAGGGGAATTAATTCCTAGTGGTCCGGTTTCAAAATCTGGGGTAAACCATCGCTTAAGAAGACTCAATCAAATTGCGGAAGCTTTAAAAGAGGAGTAAGCCTTTGACTGGAAAGTACGAAAAAGGTCAGTGAAGAGCAACTGACCTTTTTTGAAGGAAAAGTTTTAGGAAAGTTAAGCTTTAGTAATTTCAACGTTGACTTCTTGAACGGGTTGTTTGTCGGCTTGCTTTTTCTTTAAGAAAAAGACTTCTTGAACAAGAACATCGGTGTAAGAAACTTTTTGTTGATTTTTATTGAGGTAAGAATGACTTCGTAAGGATCCTACAATTCCTACTTCATCCCCTTTATGAAGATATTGTTCAAAGAGACTTGCGGTAACATTCCATGCAGTAATAGGAATAAAATCAGTTTCTTGGTTGGTACCATATCTGGAGATAGCCAAGACATTTTTGAAAACTTTATTGTGATTTTCTGTAACAGTCAGTGTGACTTCGCGAGCTAACCTTCCGATCAGTTGCACTTGATTCATCATTTCACCTCCTTTTATTGGGTTATTGAATATGTCCGATAAAAGGGACGATTATTTTTTAAATCTCCTCCTTAGGTTTTAGTGCGCATTATCGCTATAATAACAAGAGAATAAAACGGGAAAGAAGGCGAGAGAATGAGAATTTTAATGATTGAAGACAATGAAAATGTGGCAGAAATGTTGTCCATGTTTCTGGAACAGGAAAAGAATTGGCAAGTTGATTATGTCAACGATGGGCAAGAAGGTTATGATTTTTTTAAATCTCATGAAGATAGAATAGATCTTCTTATTTTGGATTTGAATTTACCGTCTAAAGATGGTGTATCTATTTGCCGAGAGATTCGCTCCACTAACAAGAAGGTGTATATCCTCATGTTGACAGCACGAGACAGTGAGAGCGATGAAGTATTAGGTTTAGGGTTAGGAGCGGATGATTATATCACTAAGCCTTTCAGTCCGTTGGCTTTAGTGGCTAAATTAAAAGCGGTGGAAAGAAGAAGGGTGCAAACGACAGGAGCGCCTTCTAGTCTTTTGGCAGATCAATTAATTGAGACGAAGTTGTTAAAGATGAATTTGACGACAAGAGAGGTAATATTTAATGGACAGGCGATCAATAATTTGACACCGAAAGAATTCGACTTGCTGGCACTTTTTGCTCACTATCCCAAACAAGTATTTACTCGAGAAAATTTACTCAAGCAACTCTGGGAAGACCCCTTTTATGGAGATGAACGAACGGTGGATGCCCACATAAAAAAATTACGACAAAAATTAGAAAAACGGGGGTCATCTGTTATTCGGACTGTTTGGGGTATCGGCTACAAGTATGAAGAAACGGAGGAATAGTTTGTGAGGTATTTGTATCAACAAGTCCTCTCCTTTACGGCGGTCGTTTTTGTAACAGCTTTGGCGGTCGGTATGGTAACTTTTCGGATTACTAAGGATCAAATTTATAGCCGAGAAGCCTCTCAACTGGAAATGGTTTATCAAAATATTAAAGGCGAAAGGATATCTGTTGAATTATTAGAAGAGACAAGAGATTGGTTGGAGGCACCTTTTAATCTTAAATTTTATTGGTATGATGCGAATAATCAACGGCAGTATCCGCTTATAATAGACGATGAAAAGGATCAAAGTGAAGACTATCGGTTGGATCAACCCAAAATTCATAAGATGCTCTCTGAGGGGAGTTATGGGTTAGTTCCTTTTGATATGGGATTTGACGCGGAAAATCCAGATGCTTTTGCTTTGGCGATCCCATTAGTAGATGAGAAAACACAGACTTATAGGGGATACTTAATGATTGGTCAAGATGCGGCCACTATTCATAACAGTGTTCAAAATTTAAAGGTAAGCATTATGTGCGGAGTAGGGGTAGCTTCGCTTTTAGCAATTCTATTGGCCTACATGTTGGCAAGCTATCATTCTTGGCGTATTAACCGCTTGCGGCGGGCAACACATTCAGTCATTCAAGGGGAGTATAGCTTTATTGACTATCCTCATCGTTGGCACGATGAATTTGATGCTTTAGCGAATGATTTCAATCAGATGATTGGAAGTTTGCAGGCCTCTAAGTTAGAGATTGATCACCAAGAAAAAATTCGTCACCAGTTAATTATGGATATTGCTCATGAATTACGCACCCCGTTAACCACGATGAATGGCCTATTGGAAGGGCTACGCTACCATATTTTCAAAAAAGACAAGGAAGAACGATCACTGAAACTTCTCTATCATGAAACCCAACGTTTAATTCGCTTGGTCAATGAAAATCTTGATTATGAAAAAATTCGTGCGCGTGAAATTAGTCTACGGCCAGTGACTTTTTCTTTGAAGGCTTTTTTTGAAGACTTTATGATTCAAGCCCAAGAGTTAGCTGCCAAGAAGGAAGATACGCTCTTATTAGAGGTCGCAGAAGGGACGCAAGTGTATGCAGATTTGGACCGTTTTAGACAAATTATCTTCAATATTGTGAATAATGCTATTCAGTTTACCAGTGGAGGAACTATTCAGATTGAAGCCAAGAATATTGAAGAAGGAGCCTGTCAAATTGAGATTACTGATACAGGCATTGGTATGACAGATGAAGAAATGGAGAATATCTGGGAGAGATTCTATAAGGCGGATGAATCAAGAAAGAGTAACTTATATGGAGAATCTGGTTTAGGCCTATCCATTGTCAAAGAACTTATGGAGGCCCATAATGCAAGGATTAATGTGACGAGTCAAAAAGGAAAAGGAACAACCTTCCGCTTGATGTTCCCGGCTCAGCCCGAGAATAAAGAGCGGACAGAAGAAAGGAAAAAATGATTGTATTAGGAGTTGTTTTATCAAAGTTAGAGGTTTTATTTGAGGGGAAGATTAATCACCTTCCCTTAATTCGCCTGTTTTTGTTTAGCTTGGATAAAACCTTACTTTATGTATTCGGAATGTTAGTAGTGATGATGGGTGTGTATAGCTGGTGGAAGAAGAAGTCTCCTCAGAGAACTTTTCCTTTAAAAAAATGGAAGAGGAACATTATTTTCTTGACTTATGTGATTCTTCTTCTTCACCTAACCGCTTTACGCTATAAGTGGAAGTGGTGGGCCATTCATCCGGTCCATCCTATTCCTTGGAATCAGGTACACTACTTGCCTTTTTCAGATACGATTAAATTATATGGGGCAGATTCGCCTTTCTCCTATTGGTATAACTTTTTCGGCAATGTGTTGTGGTTCATTCCCTTAGGCTATTGGCTCCCTTATTTTATGCGGACACGGTACTCTTTCTTTAGAGTCGTAGGGATCGGGATGAGTTTAAGTTTAGGGATTGAATGCTTTCAATTGATTTTTCAAACGGGGGTTGCCCACATTGATGATGTGATTTTTAATACGATGGGGGTTATTCTTGGCCATCTCAGTTACGATATCTATCAGTATTTCAAGAAGGGACGAAGACAGAAACATGAAGAAATATGGTGTAAAAAAGAAAAGCCAGGAACAAATTAAGGCAGGGCACTGTTTGTTAAAGGTTGAAGATTTTCTTGAGGAGGTCAAGGGTCAGCCTGGCGAAGTAATTGGGTTAGTTGATCATCAGAATCACTGCTTTGCTAAAGCTTACCTTGGAGCTCAGAACAAGGGAATTGGCTGGGTGCTCAGTTTAAAAAATGAAGAAGATTTAAACGCTGCGTGGTTCTATCAGTTGTTTTTAAAAGCTAGAGAAAAAAGGCAAGCTTTCTTTTCAAATCCTTTGACCAATGCTTGGCGGGCCTTCAATGGCGAAGGAGATGGGTTAGGTGGCGTGACGATGGATTGGTATAACGGCTATGTGGTCACGCAATGGTATTCCCAGGGCATCTATTGCTATCGCCAACAGATCGTAGCCGCCTTTCAAAAGGTTTATCCAGAAATGCGAGGGATGGTAGGAAAGAATCGCTTCCAATCGGCTAAAACCCCTCATGAACAGCTGATCGGTGAGCCCCCTGAAGAGTCTCTTTTCATTCGAGAAAATGGGATCAATTATTGCTGCCATCTCAACCAAGGCTGGATGACAGGGATCTTTCTTGATCAACGGCAGGTTCGTTTTTACCTTATGACGGAGCTAGCTGCCGGTAAAAGAGTACTCAATACATTTTCTTATACGGGGGCTTTTTCTGTGGCAGCAGCGATGGGAGGAGCTCTCTCGACATGTAGTGTGGATTTAGCCAATCGAACGCGAGAGTTGACTGCTGAACAATTTGCAGCTAATGGCATAAGAAGTGAAGACCACGCCGTTTATGTGATGGATGTTTTTGACTTTTATCGCTATGCTAAGCGGCATCATTTAACCTATGATCTCATTGTCATGGATCCACCTAGCTTTTCGAGAAATAAGAAGAAGATTTTCCGAGTGAAAGAAGATTATCAGGCTTTAGTCGAAGGCGCGCTTCCTTTGTTAAATGAGGGAGGACATTTGATTTGCTCAACAAATGCTGCTAACTTTTCCTTGAAGGCTTTTCGTCAAGCTATTTTACAAGGAAGTCAAGGGAATCATTTACAAGAGATCAAGCATTTTGGGCTTGGGGAAGATTTCCCTACTCCTGCTCATAGTCCAGAGAGTCAGTATCTAAAAGTCCTTGTTTTTCAAAAAAATAAGGGGTGTTAGATAAAAAAGTTAATATTTTTAAACTGAAAGGGCTTACATTATTCTGACTTTCATGGTACACTGTATACGTAGCAATCGAAAGGTTGCTCATCCTTTCATTTTTGTTTTTTTCCTTTACACCTCTCAAAAGAGAGGTGTTTTTTTGTTTAATGCAAATTTTTTTAGGAATTTAATAAGTTTTAATTGATTGAAGTATAGACATTTCAAAATATTTTGTGTTCTCTTTGGTCAAAAAATGGTACTATAAGAGCTAGCACTCAGAAGTGTTTTTAAAAGAGTATTATGTAAATTCTAAAAAAGAAAGAAGAGACCTATGAAAAAGAGAAAAAATTATGATATTTTGGTAATGGGCTTCGCTCTGTTTGCAATGTTTTTCGGATCTGGGAATGTTTTGTTTCCTCCTTATTTAGGAATGATTGCGGGCAAACAATGGTTGCCTGCTTCCTTAGCTTATTTAATTTCAGATATTTTAATGGCCATGTTAGCGATTATCGTGATGGTGAAATCAGACGGAAGATTGAGTGCCATTACTGGGCGCATCGGGGGAAAAGCCTCCCATTTTCTGAATTTGGTGGTCATGCTGTGTATCTGCCCCTTGTTTGTGGTACCGCGCTCTTCTGCAGCGACCTTTGATGTGATTGCTCCACTCTTTGGATTATCGAATTCGAAGATGTCTGTGCTTATTTTTACAGCTATTTTCTTTATTTTGGTCTATTATTTAACTGCGGTTCCTTCGAAGGTTATGAGTATTATTGGAAATATTTTGACGCCTATTTTGTTAATTTCTATAGCCGTATTAGTTTTCAAGGGAGTATTTACACCGGCCGGAGAATTGGCAGCGACACCGCATGCAGAAAGTGTGATTCAAGAGGGAATTATTACGGGCTATCATTCTATGGACTTATTTGGATCTTTAAATCTCGGATTGGTTATTATTGCGACCGCTTATAGTCGTGGCTATCGTCAAAAAGAAGAGATGATAGAGGTGGTAAAGAAGTCGACGATTATTTGTGCGGCGTTGTTAGTGCTCATTACTTTTGGATTGGCTTATTTGGGATCAACGTCTTCTCAAATTTTTGATCAATCGGCCTCTCAATCGACGTTGATTTATAAGATTTCCACCCTCTTGTTTGGGCAAATAGGAGGAACGATTGTTGCACTTACGGTGGGGCTGGCATGTTTCACCACAGCTTCTGGATTGATCGCGGGAACGGCGAATTATTTTGAAGAAGTTTTACCTGTTAAGATGTCTTATAAGCGGTTAGTGTTTTATGCATGCTTATTGAGCGGAATCATTGCTAATTTCGGATTTGACATGTTGGTGAAATTGACGGTTCCCGTCTTGACTGTGACTTTCCCAGTGACAATTGTTTTAACGATCTTGTCCCTCTTTGGCAATCGGATTAAGAAAGACAGCGTGTTCAAGGGGGCAGCTTTGGGAACTTTGATCGGAACAATTTTGACAGTGCTATCTGAACAATTCCACGTTGATTTTGTTATTGATGCTTACCTCCCTTTTTTTGAACAAGGTTTTGGCTGGCTGTTACTAGCTGTCATCGGTATAGTCATCGGTTACTTCTGGCTTGAAAAAGCTTAATTTCTATTCATCATATCTCTCTGAAGGTGCAACTGTATCTTTGGAGAGATATTTTTTGTGCAGATAGCGAATAAATAAAGTGCGTAAAAGATGGAATCGTTTTATACTAGAAGAAGCGAAAAAAGGGGGCAGAAATATGCAAATTGAAGACGTGCTTCTACGTTTAGAAAAATCTAAATTTAGGCGGCGGTTTCATTTGACGGATGCTGATAAGGCTTATGTGTATCATAAGGGAATGGTGACTGTTCAACGACATGCCGAAGATTTTATCAACAAACGGTTAGCTCCTGCCTATCTGGAAAATGATGGAAAACAAACGCCCATGAAGGGGCATCCTGTTTTCCTTGCTCAGCATGCAACGGCATGTTGTTGTCGAGGTTGCTTAGCCAAATGGCATCATATCCCTCCTTATCGTGAGATGACAGTACAAGAAAAGGAGTATGTGGTGCATTTATTGATGGCATGGATCGAGAAGCAGATGGGGGACTATCAGCCCCCTGTTTTAGAATATGAACAAATGAGTTTAGATTTATAGAATGGTGTATTCCCTTCAAGTCATCGCGGAGGGAAACGGATAAAAAGGAGTTTGAAGGCATGCGATTTATTTCTTGGAATATTGATTCGTTGAATGCGGCTTTGACAAGTGATTCAGCGAGAGCACAGTTATCACGGAAAGTGTTGGAGACGATTAAGGGTTATGATCCGGATGTGATTGCCATTCAAGAGACGAAACTTTCTCCTAAAGGGCCGACAAAAAAGCATGAGCAATATTTGTTGGAGTGGTTTCCGGAGTATGACTATGTGTGGACGAGTTCAAGAGAACCTGCAAGGAAGGGTTATGCTGGTAATATGACGCTGTATAAGAAATCCTATAAGCTTGAGGTGACTTATCCGGCCATAGGAGCGCCGACGCCGATGGATGAAGAAGGTCGGTTGATTTGCTTAGAATTTGAAGATTTCTATTTTACGCAAGTCTATACGCCAAATGCGGGGAATGAGTTGAAACGGTTAGCGGATCGACAAGTCTGGGATGAAAAGTACAGGAAGTACTTACAAAAATTAGATTGCCAGAAACCAGTGATTGCTACAGGAGATTTCAATGTGGCACATAAGCCGATTGATTTGGCTCATCCCGAAAATAATCATCAGTCTGCAGGTTTTACAGATGAGGAACGGCAAGGTTTTTCGAACTTATTGGAGGCGGGCTTTACAGATACTTTTCGTACTCTGCATCCTGATCTTGAGGGGGCGTATACTTGGTGGGCCCAGCGCGTAAAAACCAGTAAAATCAATAATTCAGGCTGGAGAATTGATTATTTCTTAGTGAGTGATCGGCTCTTAGATAAGGTCGTGCAATCAGAAATGGTGGATTCTGGGAGTCGTCAGGACCACGCACCAATTGTGTTAGACATTCAAGATTAAAGGAGATGGAAAACTTGGAACACAATTTGAAAACGAAGGAAGAAATGGAAGTTGTTCACCTTTCGACTTTGTTTTGGCTATTAGTGACAGGGGTGCTATGTGGAATAGTGATTACCTGCTACAAGTTAGGTATTCATTATCTTTCTAAAGGAATGACTACTTTGCTTAAAGTCTGTCAGGGAAGTTGGATAGCTTCGTTAGGCTTTGTGCTACTCTTTGTAGGTTTAGCGACTGTGGTCTATTTTATGGATCAACAGGATGCTCACGTGAAAGGGTCGGGAATTCCTGTCATTTATGGCTTGATCGAACACAAATGGAGTGTTAATTGGCGTAAGGTGCTTCCTCTCAAGTTCCTGACGAGTCTTTTGACGGTAGGCTCGGGGCTTACTTTAGGGAGAGAAGGTCCTTCTGTTCAAATGGGGGGCTTAGTTGGACAAGCCGTTCATGAAATTACAGGGCGAAAGGAAGAACAGAAATATTTTGTAGGGGCTTCTGCGGGGGCTGGCCTAGCGGTGGCCTTTAATGCGCCTTTGGCAGGCATGCTGTTTGCTGTGGAAGAAATTTATAAGCGAACCAATCGAAGGGTGTTCTTGAGTTCCGCCCTTACAGTATTTGCGGCTATTTTTTGTTCAGATTTGTGGATGGGCAATCGCCCCTCTTTGATTAATATTCCGAATTTCCAAGTGACTAGCTTAGCCCAGTATGGCTATTTAGTAGTCTTAGGGTTATTGGCCGGCTTATCTGGAGTATTGTTCAATGTGGTCATTGTAGATGGGAAAGAGTTCTATGGACGTCTTCCTTTCAATAATTATTTGAAATTTGTTTTTCCGTTTGTAGTGACAGCCCTCTTTCTTTTGATGGATGGGGAGCTTTTTGGAGCGGGAGAATCCATTATTTTAATGCCTCTACAAGGAAATCCTTCTTGGATGCGTTTAGTTTATTTCTATGGAGTGAAACTCCTTCTCTTGTTCTTAGCTTTTGGGGCAGGAACACCTGGTGGGAGTTTGGTTCCTTTGTTAGTGATCGGTTCTTTAATGGGAAATATTTATGGAAGTATTCTCTGCAATCTTGGCTTTATTGCGCCTGAGATGGTGCTTATTTTCTCCTTGTTGGGAATGTGTGGGCACTTTGCAGCGATTGTTCGTTCCCCTATTACAGCGGTAGTTCTGATCGTGGAGATGACAGGAGGCGCCTTCCATTATTATTTGGCGTTAGCCTTAGTTAGTCTTTTGGCGTATACTCTGTCAGAAGCGATAGGTTCCAAACCTTTCTATGATGATTTATACGAACGAATGCTTGCTAAGCAAAAGAAAAAAGAATAAGACTTTTCTTCTGGAGTAGACAAGCTTTTATAGGAAATCACAAGTTACTCTGTTGAACAGAGGAAGCTTGTGATTTTTTATTTGGAAGAATGAAGGGTTGATAGGGATCTACGATAATAATCGGAAGAAAACAGATATTACCTATTTAGATGGCAGCTTGCTATATTATCAAGCATGAAGCGATTCACCGAAAGCAGCAAATTTTTAGAAATGAGGGAGAACGTATGAAAACATCCATTATTGGTTATCCACGTGTTGGGAGTCTACGCGAATTAAAATTCCAAACAGAAAAATATTTTAGGCAAGAAATCACAGAAGAAGCTCTGCAAAAGACCGCTTGTCAAATTCGTCAGAGTCAGTGGCAACTTCAAGCAGTGAATGGGATAGATTTCATCCCATCGAATGATTTTTCTTTTTATGATTTGTTACTAGATACGGCAGTTTTGTTCAATATTATTCCAGAACGCTATCGTAATTTAGCCCTCAGTGAGTTAGACACCTATTTTGCTTTGGCGAGAGGTTATCAAGGAGATAAGGGGGACGTGAAGGCTCTCCCAATGAAGAAGTGGTTTAATACCAATTACCATTACTTGGTTCCTGAAATAGACGATCAGACAGAAGTCAAACTCGTTGGCAAAAAGCCATTTTTAGAATATGAAGAGGCCAAAGAATTGGAAATTGAGACGCAACCAGTTGTAATTGGTCCGTTTACCTTATTGAAGAAATTAAGATATGTGGGCAGTCAAAAGGCTGAGGACTATGTCCAAGCAATTTGTGTGGCTTATCAAGACTTGCTGAAAGGTTTCCAAAGTTTAGGCACAGGATGGGTGCAATTGGATGAACCGAATGTTGTGTATGATCTCAGTCAAGAAGATATTCATTTGCTTCAGGAACTCTATAGTGAAATCTTAGCGCAAAAGGGTGAAGTGAAGGTCTTAGTTCAGACTTATTTTGGTGATGTGAGAGATTGTTATGAAGAACTATTAGCTTTAGATTTTGATGGGATCGGGCTGGATTTTGTAGAAGGACGTCAAAATTTTGATTTATTAGATAAGCATTCCTTTCCAAAAGATAAACTCCTTTTTTCAGGCTTGATCAATGGCAAGAATATCTGGCGGAATAATTACCAACTGACTTTAGAAAAGCTTCAAGCCTGGCGGAATAGGGGAATTAAAGTTGTTTTAAATACCTCTTCTTCTCTTCTTCATGTGCCTTATAGCCTAAAGCATGAGGAAAAATTAAAAACAACCTATCGGAAACACTTTGCCTTTGCAGAAGAAAAGCTAGAGGAACTTCGTGACTTAAAAGCGTTGATTCAGAGTGAGGAGTATGTGAAAGATGCGCGTTATTTGAAGAATCAGGCCTTATTTGAGAATCGACCAGATTCTTATAATCCTCAGGTTCGCCAAAGAACTTCAGCGATTACAGAAGATTTATTTACGCGGCAACCTGCTTTTGGAGAACGGGAAAAAATTCAAAAAGAAGCTTTTAACGGCCCTATTTTACCGACTACGACGATTGGCTCTTTCCCACAAACACAAGAAGTGAAGAAGAATCGATCTGACTTCAAAAAAGGGAAAATTGATCAAGCTACTTATGAAGCGTTTAATCGCCAAAAAATTAAAGAATGTATTGCTCTTCAAGAAGAACTCGGCTTAGACGTGTTGGTACATGGTGAATTTGAACGGAATGATATGGTGGAATATTTCGGCGAGCAGTTAGACGGCTATGTCTTTACCGAAAAAGCGTGGGTGCAATCCTATGGGACGCGTTGTGTGAAGCCACCTATTATTTGGGGAGACATCTCTCGTTCTCAAGCCATGACGGTGAAATGGACGACCTATGCAGCAAGTTTAACAGAGCAGCCTGTGAAGGGGATGTTAACGGGCCCGGTAACGATTTTAAACTGGTCTTTTCCTCGTGAAGATATCAGCCTTAAAGAGTCCGCTTATCAAATTGCTTTAGCTATTCGGGATGAAGTCCTCGATTTGGAAGCTCATGGAATCAAGATTATTCAAGTCGATGAAGCGGCTTTGCGGGAAAAACTCCCTCTTAGAAAGAGTGACTGGTACAGTGAGTATCTAGATTGGGCGATCCCTGCCTTTAGAATGGTGCACAGTGGGGTGCAAGCAAGCACCCAAATTCATACTCATATGTGCTATAGCGAATTTACAGATATTATCCCAGCAATCGATGCTATGGATGCTGATGTGATCACTTTTGAAGCGTCTCGTTCAAACTTATTGATTTTAGATGGCTTGAAGGCTAACCACTTCCAGACAGAAGTAGGGCCAGGGGTCTATGATATTCACTCCCCACGCGTCCCTTCTGTAGAAGAAATTAAAACCGCTCTCTACAAGATGTTGGATAAGATCCCTATTGAGAAACTTTGGGTGAATCCTGACTGCGGATTGAAGACACGGGGTGAAAAGGAAACGAAGGAAAGTCTCAGTCATCTCGTGCAAGCGGTAAAGGAGGTCAGAAATGAAAATAAAGGATCTATTTAAAGAATAAGCGGTTTTTTCTTATGAGGTTTTTCCTCTACCGGGAATGATTTTGAAAAAAGAATAAGTACTAGAGAAGTTATCCCAACTCAAGCTTATGGAAATAGAGAGTATTTTAGCGCTAAGAGGATATTCTCTATCTGAAAGAGAAGGGGGATGCAGGGGGAGATCATTTGATTGCGCAATTCTTTTTCGACAATAATTTTTTCTATGACTTCAAGGAATGATGTAAGGCGGCTGGAATCTGTGTATTTATGAAAGCAGGGGTCATGCCAAAAACAAATCGATCGGATCGTGAGCCTTTGTGGAGTCAATTTACTTGTTAAATTTCATCGGATACTGGAGAGATATGGGGATAATTCGGTTGCTATGTGGGATGTTGGGATAGCGGAAGCAGTTGACCAGATTGTTGATTTAAGAGCGCAAGTCGTGGACGACATTCATTTGTATACCATGAATAATCCTTATATTTCTAAACGGATTCATGAAGTGGTGCGTCCTCTCTTTGTTTTGAAATAAATAGCAAAAAGGCGGTTAATTTTTTAAGGATTAATCGCCTTTTCTTTAGGGGTTGCTTGAATATATTTGAGCAATTGATGGATGAGAGCGCGTGCTTTTTTATTATCGTAGTAGACTAAGTAATAATTTTGAAGAAGTTTTAAATTTCGAATATGGATTTGAGCTAGCTTGCCACTGTCTAGTTCTGCTTGAGCGGAAGTTCGATAGAGGAAACCGATCCGTTCGCCTTGATAAAGGACCTCTTTGAGCAGTCTGATATTTCCAATGTAGATTAAGTTGTTAAATTTTGAAAAAGGGACCCCCATATTGGAGAAAGTAATCGTTAAGGACTGCTGTAAGCCAGATCCTCTTTCGCGGATCATCAGTTTTTGATGGTAAAGATCTTCAAAATTGATGGTTTTATTGGCTAAATGATGGTGACTATCACAGACTAAGATAATCTCATCTTGGAAGAAAGGTAATTTAGACATTCCATTTCCTTCAAAAACCGGACCAGAAATGAGCGCACAGTCAATGCTTCGCTCTTCTAAGGCTTTGAGCAAGGTATCTGTATTTTCAACGAGCAAATTAAAGTGTAATTTGTTTTGAGAAAGTAGGGGAGTATAGTTTGGAATATAGTATTCGCCAACTGTTCGACTGGTGCCAAGATTGATGGAAATTTTATTATTTTTTTCAATTCTTTGCTTGATGGTATCGATGGTTTCGAGTAACTCATAAAGTCGATCTCTTAAGTAGATCCCTTCTTCTGTTAATTTTACTTCCCGTCCTTGGGTGTAGACTAACTTCGTATTCAAATCATTTTCGATATATTGAATATGTTTGGTAATGGTGGGTTGTGTATAGTTTAGAGCTTTCGCAGCTTTGGTATAATTCAAATGTTTCGCTAATTCTAAAAAAGTCAAATAACGTAAATCGAGCAATAAAAACACCTCTTTTCTGATCAAAAATTAAAGGAACTATCACTTTTATTGTACTAAATTTCTTAGGAAAAAGCAGTTAATTAAGACTGAATAAATAATCCTTTTCAGAAAATTTCTACTTATTCTTGAGCAAGCATATCGTAAATTTCATCCTTTAATTGTAAATAACGATTATCCATATATTCATTCGGATGAGAGGCAGTATAGGCTTTGGATGTGTAATTGACTTGGTAAGTTTTGATGATTCGACCAGGATTTTTGCTAAGAACGATGATCTTGGTAGCGAGGGATAGGGCTTCATCAATATCGTGTGTAATCATGAAGTAGGTTTTATTTCCTTGATGCCAGAGCTTTCTCAGTAAAGCTTGGATTTTTGTTCGTGTAATGGCGTCTAAAGCACCTAGAGGTTCATCCATTAAGATTAACTCAGGATCGTTAGCGAGGACACGAGCGAGTTGAACACGTTGCTGCATCCCCCCTGATAAGTTGAAGATATAATCATGGGTGTAGTCTTCTAAGCCGATCATTTTTAATAGAGTGGGCACTTTTTGTTGAATCTCCTGTGTAGATTGCTGGCGAACTTTTAATCCGAAGGCGACATTTTCAAAAACATCTAACCATGGATAGAGGGCTTGCTGTTGGAACATTACCCCGCGTTGCCAGGAGGGACCTTGAATAGCTTCCCCTTTAAAAAGAGCCTGTCCTTTGGTGGGAGAAAGGTAACCGGCGATGATGTTTAAAAGGGTACTTTTACCACAGCCAGAAGGTCCTAGGACACAGATAAATTCTCCTTTTTCAATGGTAAAGGATAAGTGGTCTAAGATGATCGTTTGGCTATTGGGATAGATGACTGTGAGATTTTGACAAGTGACAAGGGAGTCTTTACTCATGTTGTTCGCCTCCTTTTTCAGTAAGATTTTCTAAAAGATGGCCATTGATAAATTGATGTATGGTTTCATCCGTGACTTCTTTAGGAAGAATGTGGGTTTGATAGAGAAATTGACTGATATTTTTGAGCACATCAAAGATTTTTCCAGGCCGCGTGGGATTGCTTAAATATTGTTTTTCTTGGTCAAGAGAAAGCCAGTCAGCGCCACTCATTTGTAATTGAGCTAGTTCTGGGGATATCTCCAAAGCTTTGGCAATTTGTTGAGCTGCTTGATCCGGCTGTTGGTGGTAAAAAGTTTTAGCTTCGCTTAAGCACTGTAAGAGCGTTTGTGTGATATTGGGATGATCCGTGATAAAGTCTTTTCGGCCTACCATGATGTTAGCGGTAGGATAGCCTGCTTCTGCTAAATCTTTAGAGGTAAGGAGGGTAAGCCCTCCTTGTTTTTGGATATTGTTGAGGGTGGGTTCCCAGGTATAAACTCCATCGATATTGCCTCTCTGCCAAGCAGCCATAATGTCTGTGGATTTCATATCTAGAAGGGTGATGTCCTTTTGAAGACCTTGGCTCTCTAAAGTTTTTTGCAAGGAAAAGTGGGAGGTGGATGCAAAGGTAGTCGCCAGAGTTTTCCCTTTGAGATCAGATAAGGAGTGAATATTTTGATTGTCTTTAACAACTAGACCTTCATTGGTCCCCAAAATTTCATGAATCCAGATCAGTTCGACAGGAAGATTTTTGGACATAGCAATAACGCCGTTGGTGATGCCCATGCTTGCAAAATCAATACTTTTAGAAGCAAGGGCTTGATTGGCTTCAACGCCAGAGTCAAACACTGTAAAATGTACGTTGATATTTTCTTTAGCGAGCGCTTGTTTGATAGAATCTTGGCTAATAGCTAACATCTCATCGTTGGGCACGCGCAGATAGCCAATATTTACCACACGAGGGTGATGACTTTCAGAACTTGAACGGTAATGATAATAAGTGATGATAAATCCAAAACAAAGGAAAACAATAATAAACTTTCGTAACCATTTGCGGAGTGTTAGAGGAGATAGGGTAGGCATTAGCGGACTCCTTTCCAAAAAATAAGATGGGTTTCTAAGAAGTATAAGCATCTGTCAATAATTAATCCGCTTAATCCCATAATGATGATTCCAAGGAAAATAATGTCACTTTTCAGATAACGAGAGGCATCCATAACCATCCAACCGATGCCTGAGGTGGCAGCTGTCATTTCAGTAGCAACTAGAGTAGAATAGGCAAAACCAAAAGAGGTTCTTAGTCCTGTAAAAATTTCTGGTAAGCAAGATGGCCAAATAATTCGGAGTAAAATATCTTTGGAAGTTGCTCCTAAAGAGCGAGCGCTTAAAATGTAATCGTAACGCATGTTACTAATAGCCGAAACGCAGGCAATATAAAGGGGAGCAAAAGCAGAAAGATAGAGAAGGGTTATTTTGGAACGGTCATCAATCCCCAACCAGAGAATAAGAAGCGGGTAGTAAGCCAGAGGCGGAATCGGACGATAAAATTGAACGATCGAATCTACAATGCTTTGTACTAAACGAGAATAGCCACTAAGAAATCCTAAGGGAACGGCAGTGAAGAAAGCGAGAACCATAGCAAGAAATAAACGGACAAAGCTACTTCTTAGATGAACAGCTAAACTGACTCCTCCATAGCCATTTTTTAAAGTTTCTAAAAAACTAGTCCAAACAATTTGAGGTGAAGGAATCATCACAGCATCCGGCTGAATACACTCGGTGTAGAAAATCCAAGTGATAAAAATAAGGAGCCAGACTAAAAAGGCAATGGGTATTTTTTTGAATAAAGTGTGCATATAACATCCACCCTTTCTTTTTTTATAAAAGGGGCTTTTTAAATAAAAATGGAGAATGTAAAGTCGCTGAATAGAAAGTCAGGGCCTTACTTCTCCATAAAAATTACGAACTAAAGGTTAACTTTGTGTGCTACTTGATTTCCCCAGTAACCCCCGATAACTAACACAATAAGGAAAATCCAACCAGACAAGGAGAAGTTGGCGATAGGCGTATATAAAGCACCTACGTTACACCCGTTGGATAAACGGGTTCCAAATCCCATACAGAATCCGCCTAGTGCATAGAAGAAGGCTTGTTTTTTCGTAATATGGAAGCTGGCTTTGGCTGTTTGAATAAGTTGTCCAGAAGTTAAGAGATAAAAAGCAGTTCCTAGTAAAATCCCCACGTTTTGTAAGGTAACAGGATGTCTGAAGAAAGCAAGAATATAAGGTTTAGGTGATCCATGAGTAAATTGGGCAATTTTTTCAGCACTTACTCCAAAAATCATGAGCAATTTTCCAAACCAGAATCCATAAGGAGTACTTGCTCCCCATCCTTCTTTGGTTACTCCCATTAGGAGAATAAAGACAATCGAAATCACAAAGATAGAAGTCTTTAATGTCCATGGACGAACAAAGAAACGTTCATAACCTTTTGGTGAGAATAGAGGAGTATCTTTTTCGTTAAGTTGTTCTTCCACGACTTTTTTCTGGATGCCTTCTTCAAAGTGCTGTTTGTAGGTGCCTTCTTTTTTATGTTTATTTTCGTAAGCATAGCTAAGACGAACCACAAGGAGGCAGAAGGCTGCTGTAACAAGAAGGGCTCCGAGGTACCCATTGAGTCCATCAAATTCGAAAAGATCAGGAAGATAGACGCCTTTGGTCCCTATAGCTGCTCCTGTTTTAGTGGTAAACCAAGATTCTTGAATCCAAGAAGCTGTATTTTGAATAGGGAAGCCCAAGAAAACACCAGCACAGAAGAAGATCAGGGTAACAAGAGCACGAGGTAAAGCAGTCACTAAGTCTGTCAAAACACCGGATGCACAGCAAGAGGAGAAGGCCATGCCGACCCCGAATAGTATTCCTCCGAGAAGTAGTCCAAGATTAATAGGATTAACCCATAAACCAAAGCTAGTAGCATCTGCGTGAAAGAGTACAGCGAGAGATCCTGCGGCTGAGATAAAGAAGAGAAGCATTAATGTTCGCATTAACCGTGTAGAACCTGTTAAGTAAGCTCGGTTCACACTTCCAGCAAATCCCATGTATCCTCTAGATAGGGCGTAACCTAAGGTGCATCCCATCATTAAGCGGAAAAATAACATATCGTTTTGTAAATAAAAATAACCAAATAATAAAATTAAAAAAACAAGAATAAAACCTATAAAAGGTTCTTTTGTTTTCATGATAGTATCTCCCATCCTATGTATTTTAAATTTATGAAAGTATTGTTTAGCATAAAAAGTTTAAAGTACTGCCTCTGAAATTAGAAGCAGTACATTTAAACTTCGTAAAATAATTATAAGCTTTAAATGAAGTTATATTCTGTAACGATTGGTTTACGTCCTGTTATTTGATCGTTAAAGTATTCGTGTTCGCTGATTCCTAAGAAGGAGCCGTCCATGTTGTAGACATTTTCGTAACCTCTTTGGCCAAGGGCACGAACCATGTTATAGCTCCGTTGGCTAGAACGGCAGTAGATGTAAACTGGACGATCTTTTGGAATTTCATCTAAGCGATCTCTGAATTGGCTAAGAGGAATGTTGAGCGCATTAATAACATGTCCTTGAGCGTATTCGTCTTCTTCACGTGCATCAATAATGAAGGCATTATTTTCTACAAGTTCACGTACTTGGCTTACTGGAACTTTTTTGAATTCGCCATTCAAAATGTTAAGAGCGACTAAAGCGGCGTGGTTAACAACATCTTTTGCTGTTCCGTAGTGTGGGGAGTATTCTAATTCAAGTTCTTTGAGGTCTTCTAAGTTTCCGTGAAGCATGATGGTAGTTGCGATAACGTCTACACGTTTTGTAACATTTCCTAAACCAACAGCTTGAGCTCCAATCACTTGACCAGAAGGATAAGCATAGAGAAGTTTGAAGAACATGTTATTGGACCCAGGCATTAAACCAACACCGTCTTTAGGAATAATGTAGGAGAAGCCGTAATTAATACCTTCTTCTTTACAACGTTTTTCGTTCAATCCTGTAGAAGCAACGTTCATATCGAAGACTTTAACAGAGGAAGAACCAATAACACCTGTATTCACGTAAGTTCTACCATACATGCTGTCAGCAGCTGCACGAGCTTGACGTTGTGCAGGTCCAGCTAAAGTTAATTTTGTAGCTTCGCCTGTAAAGAAGTCTTTAACTTCGATAGCGTCACCTACAGCGTAGATATCAGGGTCATTTGTTTGGTAGTGATGGTTGACTTTGATGTAACCACGGGCATTCAATTCAATGCCGGATTCTTTAGCGAGTTGAGTATTTGGAACTACCCCAATAGCTAAGACAACAGCTTGAGCTGGAACTGTTTTACCGGATTGAAGAACAACTTTATCTGCTTCAATAGCTTTTACACCGTCGCTAAGGTGAAGATGAACGCCTTTGTCATAGAGGTGACGGTTAACGATTTGAACCATATCGTAGTCTAGTGGAGCTAAGATTTGATCTTGAGCTTCGATAACGGAAACGTTGTAACCAGCTTTTTTAGCGTTTTCGGCGACTTCAATTCCGATGAAACCACCACCGATAACCGCAACATCTTTGATTTCGTGGGTTTCAGCATATTGCATGAATTTCTTGAGATCTGGAACGGTCTTCATGACAAAGACATGGTCGCTGTCTACGCCCTCGATGCTCTTAGGACGAAGAGCTTTAGCCCCTGGAGAAAGTACAAGTGTATCATAGGTTTCTTTGAAGACTTCGTCAGTTACTAAGTTCTTCACTTCAACATATTTTTCTTCGCGGTTAATGCTGATCACTTCATGGTTAACGAAAGCGTTAATATTATATTGAGCTTTGAATTGTTCTGGGCTCATTAAGATCAAATTATCTGCTTTTTCAACGGTACCGCTAATGTGGAAAGGAATACAGCAGTTAGAGAAGGAAACGTAAGGTCCCATTTCAAACATTTTAATTTCTGCAAATTCATCTAAACGACGAACACGAGCGGCCGTCGAAGCCCCACCAGCAACGCCACCAATAACAATAACTTTTCTACTCATTGAAAATTCCTCCAATTCTTTGTATTAATATTATTTTTTATTTATAATATTTTGATTAAATAACTAAGATTTTGTTTGACATTTTAGATTTAATTTAGGCAAGATATTAACTTTACCAGCAAATACTAGCATGCCTGTGATTCCGCCAAGTGACATAGCAATTAGGAATACCCATCCAGAAAGGGAGAAGGAAGTAATTGCGGAATACATTGCCCCAATATTACATCCGTAAGCAAAGCGAGAACCAAAGCCAAGCATAAGTCCACCTAAGGCATAGTAGCAAGCGTCTGTAAAGCTGAAATCAAAATCAATTTTGAAACGATTTCCGAGTAAGAAGCAAAGGGTACATCCAAAGAAGGTCCCAATGTTTCGAACTGTTCCTCCGTGACTTAAGAGTCCGGCTTGAACAATTTTAAGATGGCTTCCGAAGTTCTCAGGAGAGAAAGTAATTCCGAATTTTTGCAAGATAAAGATATCTAAACCAACTAATGGAGAAGAAACTCCCCAAGGTTTATTGGTGGTAACCATCACGAAGATAGATGCTAAAGCTAAGACTAAGGCGCCTACGGTAAAGCTCCAACGTTCAATAAAGAGTTTGTGGTAGGTAGCATAGCTGAAAAAAGGTTGAGGTTCAGTTAATTTGAGAGGCTTTTCAAAGTCTTCATAGTCTCCTTTAGGATCGCTAGAGGTATTTGTTTGTTTCCGATAAGCCTCATATTTCAAAATGCCCCAGTAGAGTAGTCCGATGAGAGCTACTGTTAAAATCAGAGAAGGAACATAGCCAATGGCTTGTGGAAGATGCAAGCGATAACCGATTTTACCGATCGCACTTCTATCGACCACTTGACGTGCCCAGTGACCAGGCGCAGCACTTAAAACGAAGAAGACAAAGGCGATTAAGGCCCGCCCTTGACCTTCACCAAAGTCTGCCACAGTCCCAGACCCACATCCGCCGGCAAGCATCATTCCCATTCCGAAAATGAATCCACCTACGATAGTTGCAATATTTGTAAAGTAAACATTTTGGGTACCAGGGATAATTTTTTCGCCGTTTTTGGCGAGATAGCTTGGTATAGCCCCTGAAAGTTGGGCATGCCATTGAATTCCCATAAAGACAGCAGCAGTGACGAGAATAAGTACAAAAATAGCTTTGGTTAAACTGCCTTCACCACGCATGTAAATACGTTTAATTCCTCCGGCAAATCCAAACCGTGAGCGTGTTAAGGTGTATCCTAGTAACACACCAGCTAATAAATACATTGGCATAGAAGCATTTAAGCTGCCAACATAAATACCGAATATAACGAGTAACAATATAAGGATTAAACCCGCTAAGGTTTGCTTCATTGAGACCTTCTTATTCATATAAAAACCTCCGTATCTAATGAGCTTCTCAATGTTAATTTATTCACATATTTATTTATAAAATGATCAGTAGAGTGGATAATGAACTTGAGTAGTTGTAGAATATTCAGTTCATTATTAAAATGCGATCGCTTTCACTACTTAGAGTATAACAAGAAATAAATAAGTAGAATTTTCACAATTAGAATATAATTATTCTTTTGAAGAATAAATAGGGAAACTATAGTAAAGGAAAGCTTTCTAAGGATTGAAGTTATCTTAGCAAGTGTGGAGAGAATAAGCAAGTGTAAAGGGAATATCTATTAGCTAACGCTATTGATCGTAAAATGAGAATGAAGGAATATAAAAAAAGAGCAGACAGTTGAAACTGTTTGCTCTTTTTTTATAGATATATTGTTTGAAATTTTGGGTTGTTAGATGATTAGTTCTCAATTCTTATTTGTGTCCCTACTTTAATTTCCGGAAGTTCTTTAGCTTCAAGGTATAAAGTCCCTGCGAGCTCAGCATCTGTAGCCCCGTCAAAACGTAAGGTAATATGTCCAAGATTAGTTAGGTTTTTTTCAACAACATTTCCTACAGCAGTAATTATGTAGGTTTGATTATCAAAGTGGACGGATTGTCCGGGCTGAATAGAGCCCTCAAGAGGATTAATGATGATGTTATAACAATAATCAGCAAGATCAACTGGGGCATTATCTCCGAAGAGAACTATCATTTTTTCTTCTTTAAAGAGAGGGGCGTTGGCTCCGATTTTTTTAATTTCTGTTTGGAATATTGACATATTATCTATTGTCCTTTCATTTTTGTAGAATATTAGCTGTAGAGCCCGATACTTGCAATCCATGCAACAAGGACGCGTGGAACCCCGTTAAGGAATCTAGAATAAAGAACAGCAGGCACACCTACTTCAACGGTTTCCGCTTTTGCTTCGGCGAGCCCTAAGCCTACAGGAATAAAGTCACAACCGTTTTGTGTATTAATAGCAAATAAAGCTGGGAGTGCAAGATGAGGTGGGATGTTTCCTTTGCCAATTTCCACACCGATTAGGGTACCGACAATTTGGCTAATAACCGCACCAGGGCCTAGCAATGGAGAAAGAAAAGGCAGAGAACATACAAAACCAATGATGACTAAGCCAACTCCGTTTCCTGCTAAAGGAGCTAACCCTTTAGCAATCCATTGTCCAACACCTGATCCTTGAATAATCCCAATTAGAAGAGAAACGAAAGCCATAAAAGGAATAATAGTATTTAACATGGTTTGAATCGCTTCACGCGCAGCTTGATTGAAAATAGAAACAATACGTCCAGCACCCATCCCAATTTTAGCAATAAAACTTGGATTCTTGGTTTGTTCTGTAATTTTTTTGGAAGTGTCATAAGTAGAGGTTGCTTTTGTTTCGGAGGCACTTGGAGTGGCCTCGGCTTCTGCAGAAATTTGTTGAGAATCTGCTAGGCTAATTTCTGCAAGGCCTACATTAGAAACGTAGTTATCTTCGCGGATGTATTGTGCAAGTGGGCCAGATTTACCTGTTGCGATAATATTGATTGTTGGAATACCTTTTTTAGGATAGATACCACAACGTAAGGTACCTCCACAATCAATAATAGCAAGAGCAATTTCTTCATCCGGAATGGATGTTTTAAAGCCATTAACAGCTTCCATTCCACTTAATTCTTCAATTTTATCAACGATTTGAGGGCGTTCACCGCCTCCTACGACATAAATGAATTTATGTTTACTTGCGGTAGGGGTGATCGTAATAGGCCCCCCAAATCCACCTTGTCCTTTAACGATTTGAATGCTTTTAAATTGAGTCATGGTTATTCACTCCTTATTATTCGTCAACAGTTTTAGACAATGTGATGCCTTGTTGTTTGCAGACTGTTGCTGTAATAAAGTCTGTTGTCCATCCGCCAACGAAGTTCATCACTAAACCAACTAAAAGATAACGGATTGCGAGTTCCATTTGGTTAAGGCCGAGTGTTTGAATACCTTGTGCAATTCCTAACCAAACGAAGAGTTCTCCAGGATTAATATGTGGGAAAATACCATTTGAAGTATGGCAAAATTGCATTTGTGCTGCAATGAACCCAGGTTTATAAAATTCAGGCAAAAATCTTCCCATAGTCATAGACATTGGATTCCCTAACATAAACGCAGAAACAAACGGTAAAATCATGTAACGTGTCACAGCATTTTTAGATGCTACTTTAGCTAGGGCAGTTACTTTATCTTCACCTAAAAGCTTAATGAAGGCGTTCATAGCAACCATCAACATTAAGACAAGAGGAACGATGGAGCCCATCCAGCTAATGAAGGTCGTTGCACCTGTTTGGAATAACTTAATGAAGCCTTCAGCAAATTTAACAACAAAGTCCATAATTATTCACGTCCTTTAATTTTATTTTCAATTTTTGTAGTGACCTGAGATAAGCCTTGAGAAAGTTTTTGCAAAGGAGAAAGCGAAGGCTCTTCTTCGTAATTTCCCATTTCAACACGCAAATAAATTTCGCGCGCGTTTTCCATGGCTAATTGCGTTAATTTGTTTTCCTTTTGAACCAGAGGATGATAACGGTCAATAAAATTTAAATCTTCGCCGATGTAATCAGGTAAGGTTTTAAAACGTGCAATCACCGAAATGCCTTGCATCAGACGCGCATCTAAAATTTTCCCTGTATCGTCAATTGCAAACATGACAATGGTTCCTGCTTGGATTTTACCTGCTCTTCTCCCAATAGCTACCCTTCCTTTTTGCCTTAAAACCTGATAAACATGATTAAAATGTTTAATTTGGTAGTAACCGAATAGGGATTGACACAAAAAAGCTGCCAAAGCCATTCCAGCAAATAAGTAAATAAAACTCATAAATATTTTCCTTTCTGAATAATATGTAATAACTCCTTTGAACTGGTTGTTTGGAGTAATTTATGTCGCTTATTGAGGTGATTAGCGGCGCTAAAAATGAATTCGTAAACTTGGACAAGAACTTCATTCGTAGTCTCTTGCTCAAGTTCTGGAATAGCTAACATGAAAATGAGTTCTACTGAATGGGCAGTTGTTTTTAAAGCGGGGTGCAATTGACCGATTGCCAAAACGGTTTTGTTTTTATGATTGTTCATAGCATGTGGCATAGCAACACCGTTATCAAAAATAGTGGGGCTTAGAGCTTCTCGTTGAAAAATCTTTTCAGCAAAATTTTTGGCAATGAGTCCTTTATCATATAACTGTTGACACATTATTGATAAACAAGACTTATAATCGGATACCTCATGGAGAGGAATGAGAATGATTGTCAGTTGATCATTTGATAAGGGATGATGTTTAGCAAGATTCTTCCATTGTAAGCGAATATATTCTTCATCAAAAAGTGTATTAATTTGAATAACAGGAATTTGATAATTCTTTTGATCCAAAGGAAGTGTAGAAAAAACAGCAAAGAATTCTTTGACGTCGCATTGAGAAATATTTTCATTAGTCATGGAAATGAGTTGAACACTCGGCCCTAGAATTCGTTGCAGTTGATTCTTTATGATTTCTGCTGTTCCTAATCCTGTATGGCAAACAACGGCAATTTTCCTTTTTTCTGGCGCGACACGTTTGCTGAGTGCCATTTCAAAATAAAGAGCTAAATAAGAAATTTCAATTTCTGGAATCTCACGATGGAGTTCTTTGCTAAGAATATGAGCACTTAGTTTTGCGATTTCAAAAGATAGCGGATACCGTTGCTTGATTTCTTGAAGAAATAAGTCCCGAGAAGGAATCCTAAAAATGAGACGATGAATTAGATAGATAAGATGCTGTTCAAGGTCTTCAAAAAGAGGATGTGTAGGAATAGTTAAACCTAATTTTTGATTAATATATCTCAACATTTGTTGAAAAAGATGATATAAAAAATCTTGATCGTAATCATTTGTATTAATCATATAGCGATTATAAATATTAAAAGGAAAAGCAAGATAAGTAATTTCGTAATGACTAAAAGTAAGATTGAAGTGAACTTCTAGACTGGCAATAAAATTTTCAAATTCAATATTTTTTTCAATAAAATTGTGGTAGTAAGGAATGTCTTCTTCAAAATGATGTCCCTGCTTAATGCGAAGAACGGTTGTATATACAGCTTTTATTAATAAAGACTTTGTAAAAATAGAAGTTTGTGGGGTGGGTGAGTTTTTGAGGATCACTTGCTTATCTGTTAACTTCAGATTTTGGCAGTTAAAATAGGAAAGCACAATATTAATGTAGGCTGTTCGAATATCTAATTCATAACCTTGAAGTTCTAGGCCTCGATTAGGAGTCCCAATAACAGAAAGTTTATAGACTTCTAATACTTTGCGCAATTGGTTAATATCATTATTTATTGTGCCTCGACTCACCATGACTTGGCTGGCTAAATCATCGATTAAAACAGGAGTATAACTTTCAACAAGTTGCTTTAAAATATAAGCTTGCCGCTTATTTGTCGAGTTAAAGTCTGTTCCTTGTTTTAAAGCTCCATTAGCAATTTGCTCAAACGCATCGTAGTCTTGAATAATTAATTTATATTTCCGATTTTCTAAGACTATCGAAGCAATATCACTCATTTCTTGATTTAATAATTGAATTTGTTTACGGAGGGTTTGGCGACTTGTTTGTAAGCTATTTTCAAGTTCTTGTTGAGAAATAGAAGAATGAACTTGCAAAATATTCAATATATCATATAAACGATCAACAAGTGCCATAAGATCTCTCCTTATTATCCTCTAGTTTTCCCTCCAGCAATATTAATAGTCGTTCCAGTAATATAACTTGACCGATCGGAAACTAGGTAAGCCACTAAATCACTGACTTCTGTTAATTTTCCGCTTCGACCAAGAGGGGTAGTGGTAGTACTTGCGTAGCCTGCTCGTAATTGTTCCACTGTTTTTCCACGTGTGTAGGAAAGCGCTTCTTCATACGCAAGGGTTCGCAAGCCGGTTTCTTCTAAAATCCCAGGGGCAACACCTACTACACGAACGTTATGCTTGCCAAGTTCTTTTGCCCAAGAGCGGGTATAAGAATAAACGGCAGCTTTTGACCCTGCGTAAGGACTTTGCCCTTCAGAACCTTCAAGACCAGATTCTGAGCACATATTGATGATAACCCCTTGGCGTTTATTCACTAAAATACGAGCAACAGTTTGAGCAAGAAGGAATACGCCCTTCTGATTAATAGCTACCATTTTATCAAAGATGTTATCAGCTAATTCATATTTCCCTTTAGGATCTTTAGGATCAACTAATAAGCGAGGAACATTAATACCAGCATTATTGACTAAGGCATCTACACTTCCCCATTCATCTACTACTTTTTGAACAGAAGCTTCAACATTTTCGCGTGAAGAAACATCGGTTTGAAGAAAAAGATAATTTTCATGAACAAGTCCGTTATCCTTAATATCAAAATTTGCTACTCGGCAACCATCATCCAACAATTCTTGGACAACAGAAGCTCCGATTCCTGATGATGCACCTGTGACAATGACTACACGGCCCTTAATACCTAACCAATCTTCCATAATTAAAATCCACCTTTCATTTTGTTGAATCGAGGCGTATACGTTTTCGATTACAATTTTAGTATAAAAAAGCTGTTTATTGAAATTAATACAGGAAATTTTGAGAGCGACTTAAAATTCCTTGGACACGCTTGATAGCGGTATCATTTTTTGATAGGGTAAATAGGAAAAGAAGTCTGTGATATAAATGTCAAGGGAGCTTTTTATTATTGGTTTATAGTTTAGAGAATTTATGATATAGAAAGGACAAAATGATGAAACTAGTATTAGATACTGCTAATATAGAAAAAGTAAAAGAGTACATTGAATATTTACCTGTTGAAGGAGTGACTACCAATCCAAGTATTTTGAAGAAAGAGGGAGGAGTAGAGCCTATTCAACACCTCAAGAGGTTACAGGAAATTATTGGAAGAGATAAAGATTTACATGTACAAGTTATTGCTAATGATTATCAAGGCATTTTGGACGATGCTCATCGAATTGTAGAAAATATTAATGACCGAGTGTGCGTAAAAGTTCCAGTTACGAAAGATGGATTGAAAGCCATAAAAAGGCTCACACGAGAAGGGATTCGTATTACGGCAACGGCTATCTATACGGATATGCAGGCTTTACTTGCTGCAGAAATGGGGGCAGAATTTCTTGCTCCGTATATTAATCGCATGGAAAATTTAGGAATAGATCCTTATGAAACGATTTATTGGTTAAATGGACAGTTAGAGAGAAGTGGCTTGGAAACAAAAATTTTAGCTGCTTCTTTCAAAAATGTTAGCCAAGTAACAAAGACTTTGTCAGCTGGAGCAGAGTGGGTAACTTTAGGTGAAGGAGTTGTAGATAAGCTTTTGGGACACGCTAATGTACAAGAGGCGGTTAGAGATTTCTCAAAAGATTGGGAAGACGTCTATGGTCGACAGATTTTTTAGTCGAGATGTGTTTTATTACAAAGTTGAATGAGCTGGAGAAGAAACAAAGATGGATGGGAAAAATAAAGGTTATCAACTGCCAAAAGCAGTGATTTTTGATTTAGATGGCACCTTGGTGGATACGGAGAAGATTTATCATCAGGGATGGCACACAGTATTAGCTGAATACGGGGTTCAAGTGACAGAAGAACAGCTCAATCAATTGAGAGGGCACACCCGAACGGACAATAATAGCCTTGTTCAATCTTGGTTAGGAGGAGACGAGGAAAAGATGTTAGAGGCAAGAGCGAAAAGAGACGCTTATTTTGATCAAGCAATTGCCAAAGGGGCTATTCGCGTGAAATCTCATATTTTAACTTTGTTGAATTTTCTAAAAGATAGAGGGGTACATTTAGGTGTAGCGACTTCGTCTTATCAAAAACGTGGTTTATCCGAATTAGAAGCGAGTCAACTTTTGCAATACTTTGAAGTGGTGGTTTATGGGGACCAAGTTCAAAGAGGGAAACCCCAGCCGGATATTTATCAGAAAGCTTTGGAAAAATTAAAAGTTGCAGCAGAGGAAGCTTGCGCGGTAGAAGATTCAGTGACGGGTTTGTTAAGTGCTGTTCATGCAGGTTTACGAACTTATTTTTTGCCGGAATGCGATCTTACAGATGAAGAGAAAAAGTACGTTGATCATCCCTTAAATGGAGGAACTTTTGCTAGTGCAAAGGAGTTAGTGGACTATTTAAAGGAAAGATAAAGCAATCCATAACCGCTTCGGAATAGATTGAACAAATAAAAAGTTCTTTTACATTCAAATGTTTACAGCGCATAATAAGAGCGAAAAATAACACATATATAATCAGAAAGAGTGAAGAATATGAAATCAATTTGTGACGTCGTAGGTGTGAAGTATCCTATTTTCCAAGGTTCTATGGCAGCGGTTGCTGAAGCGCCTCTAGTAGGAGCTGTTTCTGAGGCTGGCGGTTTGGGTATTCTTGCAACTGCAGGTCGTGATGGGAAATGGGTTCGTGATCAAATTCACCAAATTCGCCAAATAACCTCTAAACCATTCGCTGTGAATGTCATGCTTTTATCTCATCGGACAGAAGAGGTTCTTAAGGTAGTTGTAGAAGAAAACGTGAAAATTGTGACGACAGGAGCAGGGAACCCTGTGCCATTTATTGAACTTTTAAAAGAAGCTGGTATTATGGTGATTCCTGTGGTTGCGAATGCACATCAAGCCCAAAAAGTAGAAGATGCTGGCGCAGACGCTGTCGTTTGCGAGGGAACTGAAGCAGGAGGTCACGTGGGCGAAGTAACTACTCTTCCTTTAGCACGTGCCGTTATCCAAGCTGTCAATATTCCAGTTGTTATTGCAGGTGGAATTTGTGATGGACGTGGTTTGGCAGCAGCCTTTGCTTTAGGCGCTCAAGGTGTTCAAATGGGAACTGTATTTTGTGCGAGCCAAGAAGCACCAATTGCACAAGAATATAAAGAAGCTATTGTGAATTGTCAATTAACGGATACGGTAGTTATTGGCCGTGAAATTGGAGCACCTGTTCGTTTGATTAAGAGTGATGCGGTTAAAGAATTAGCAGATCAAATTAAGGGTGGTTTGAGCCGAGATGAATTTGAAAAATTGAATTTAGGAGCTCTTGTTAAAGCATTGACCAAAGGAGATACTGAAGAAGGTATCGTTACGATTGGACAAGTCGCAGGGAATGTGACAGCTATTCGTCCAGTGAAAGAAATTATCGAAAGCGTTGTTACAGAAGCCAAAGAAGTTTTGAATAATCTTTCTGCCTTCTAATTAAAAATACATAACATTTAAAAACGCACAGAGGATAGACTTGAAAATCTATTCTCTGTGCGTTTTTTGTACAAAAATTGAGATTCCTTACAACTTAAAAGAGATCGTTATTCTCTAAGAAAGCGGCTAGAGCTAATAGGAGATCTTCCCTACCTTTTGGTGCGGAAAACATCACGCCGAGTGGCAGACCGTTTGCACAATTATGAAGAGGAAGAGTAAGTGCAGGTTGTCCTGTTAAATTGTAAATAAATGGCCAAGAAGCAGTAAGGTGTCCGGTTGAGAAGAGTGAGTAAAGCGTAGCAAAGAGTTGCTCACGATTTCCTGTCTGTGACCATTTAGTCAGATCTTCAAGATCTTTTTCTTGATAAAGTGTATCAGATAAGGCGGGTGCTGGAGACATTGTAGTAGGCTGTAAAAAGAGATCGAAATCTTTATGAAAGAGTGACATGGCGTAAGCTGCCTGATCCCATTGATTAAAAATTTTAGGATATTCAAAGGCTTTAATTTCTTTTCCGAGTTGTGCAAGTCCATAAGAGATGGGTTCGACTTCTCCCACATGGATAGGGGATTGGAAGGCTTCTTCCATACTTTGAAATTCAGCTTGCATCTCTGCGGCGTTCATGAGGTAGTAGCCTTTGAGTAAGGTCTTCCCATCAATTTTGGGGGTAGCTCTTTTGACATTAAAGCCTAATTTTGAGAGAGCTTCTGCTGTTTTTTCAACGGCTAAAATGGCTTCATCAGATACTTTTTCTCCTAAGGGGGATTCTGTTGAGTAGGCAATGGTTAAAGTGTGCAAGGCGTCAAAAGCCTGGTCGAAGTCTTTCTCTTGGAGAAGAGGGACTTGAAAAGGAGAAGCGTCTTGTTGTCGTTGAAGAGCGAGAAGAGCAGATGCGGTATCACGAACGGACTTGGCGAGAACGAAGTGAATGGCTGCACCTTCCCATCCTCTAAAGGAAGTGGGCCCCGTAGCTGTGCGTCCTCTGGTAGGTTTTAAACCGACTAATCCGCAGAATGAAGCGGGAATACGGATAGAACCTCCTCCATCTGAAGCGGAAGCTATCGCAACCATTCCCGATTTGACGGCAGCGGCAGAGCCACCGCTAGAGCCACCCGCGTAGTAGGCTGGATTCATTGGATTTTTAACAGGACCAAAGAGGGCAGAGTCGCTGATATATTTTAATCCAAATTCAGGGACGTTGGTTTGGCCGATAGGAACAAATCCGGCATCTAAGAGGCTCTGAGTAAAGAAATCAGTTTGAGGATAGTGAGCATCTTTGAGAAGACGTGATCCTGCGGTAGAAGGGTATCCCTTAAAGGCATGACCAAGGCCTTTTAAAAGAATAGGCACACCTCTGAAGGGGGCTTTTTTAGGTAAGTGATGATGAATATAATTTTTTGCACCTTCTTTATCAAGATAGGTGAGGGCGTTTGTTTTCTTTTGAAGATCAGGCAAACGTTTGAAACACTCTTCGACAGCTTCTATGGGAGAAATGTCGCCCTTTTGGATACGGTGGGCTAAGGCAGTAGCATCAGAATTGTGGGCTTTGAATGAAATCATAAGTAGCATTTCCTTTCTACAGGGGAATTTACTGATATTGTATCAGCTTTATTGGGAGAGAAAAAGTTAAAGATCTGCGAACTGTTTAAAAAGATCGATTTTTGTATATACATGATAGAAATATGTGTGTGATCAATAAAAAGTAAGGTTAATTGGTAAGTTATTATTGACTAGGAAGCGCTTTCCGAGTAGGATGAAATGCGGAAAAAGATTAGGAGGTGGGGAAAAGAAAAAATAAAATTGTTGTCAGTCTTTATAGATGTTCGCTCAAGTAAAGGAAGTGGAAAGCAAATAATGAAAAAACGAAGTCATTCTCTTCTTCGTTTAGGTTTAACCAGTGGATTGTTATTAACGGTATTCATGAGTCAAGGAAATGTCTTTTATGCACAAACCATTCCTTCTTCAGAGCCAACTAAGGCACAAGTGACATCAGTTCATTCACTTGATGGCCAAAAGCCAAAGAAAGAACCAGAAAAACAACTGACGAAAGTTATCGTTAATAAGAAAAAACAAGTTCTTCCTAAAAAAGAAGACAAGCAGATTCAATCTGAGTTTAATACTCCACAGACAAACAGTCAGAAAATCAAGATTTTAACAGAGAAAAAGAGTGCTTTGGAGTGGGCTAATCTTGTCAAAACTGGCCAAATGAAGCCGGAAGATTTAGCCATATATGTTTACCAGCGGATAAAAAAGGAGAACCCAACTTTAAATAGTGTGATTTATGAGAATACGCCGGAAGATATCGCTGATCAAATAGAGAATCTGAAGAAAAAGGATAAGAGTACGATGCCTTTCTACGGAGTCCCTATTTTAGTGAAGATGCTTATTCAGCCTTATCGAGGGTTCCCTAATAACAATGGATTACCTTTTGATAAGAATTTCAAGCCTTCTCGACGCACAGGTCTATTTGTTCAACGCTTGCAGGAGTTAGGATTTGTGATCATGGGATCGACTAATGCGCCAGAAATGGGCTTGTTAAATATTACGAATTCTATTCTTTATGGCCCTGCCAAGAACCCTTGGAATTTAGACCATAACCCAGGAGGTTCCTCAGGAGGAGCGGCGGCCGCTGTTGCTGTAGGTTGGATGCCTTTAGCAACTGGGAATGACGCAGGGGGGTCTTTGCGAATACCTGCTTCTTGGTCAGGACTTGTCGGCTTAAAACCAACGCAAGGAGCTATTTCTAAGGATTCTGATAATATTGGTGTGGTTAACTTTGCTCTTGGTCGGTCGACCCAAGATTTAGAAACTTTATTTAAGGGACTCGCTAAAAAGGGCGTTGCTCAGGAAGACAAGCAAGTAGAAGTTTTGAAGGAATTCCCAATTGCCTACAGTCTCACTTCGCCTGTGGGGACACCTGTCTCTGCCGAAGCCAAACAAGCTGTATTACAGGCAGTGGACTTTTTGAAAAAAGAAGGTTTCCAAGTGGTCGAACAAGCGGCTCCTGTGGATGGAAAAGCTTTAATGAAAGCTTATTTTGCTCATGCGGTATCCAATGGATCTGTTGCTAACTTTATTTTTAATAATCATTTACCACAAAAAGAAAGACATAATTTAAGCATAAAAGATGTAGATGATCAAAAGGTGAGTCTGCTGGTTTATGCACTTTACCGAGCTTCTGTGAAAGCCCCAAAAAACATTAAACAAGCTTGGAATACAGAATTAGCAATTATCGCTAAGCAAATGAAGGACTTTCATGAGAAATACCCGATTTATTTAACGCCAACGACAGCCACTGCTGCGCCGCTGAATACAGATCCTGCCATTTTACCAGAATGGCAAGCAAAACTTAGAAAAATTGATGAATTACCGACTTTTGAAGAACGTCTTCAATTAATTAACGATGCTTGGTTCCATGGATTAGCCAAAACGCCGTTTACGCAGTTAGCAAATTTATCAGGAGAACCAGCTATTAGTTTACCTACTTTTGTAACCAAAGAGGGATTACCTTTAGGTATTCAATTCCAAAGTACTAAAGGAAGCGATCTGACCCTTCTCAATTTAGGACGTCTATTTGAAAGCAAGGGGCAGTTCCGATTAGATAAGGAATCTCAGACATTAAAGGTCGAACCTAAACCAAGGCCAAAGCCAGAACCAACACCGGTACCAAGTCCAAGGCCGAAGCCAGAACCAACACCGGTACCAAGTCCAAGGCCGAAGCCAGAGCCAACACCGGTACCAAGTCCAAGGCCGAAGCCAGAACCAACACCGGTACCAAGTCCAAGGCCGAAGCCAGAGCCAACACCGGTACCAAGTCCAAGGCCGAAGCCAGAACCGACACCAGTACCAAGCCCAGATATGAAACCTATGCCAACTTTAGATCTAAAATTAGACTCTACGTTGGAGCCTAAAACTGAAGAAAATTCAGTATCAACTCCAGAACAAAAGTCGGAACAAACTCATGAGCTAACTTCAATGTCGGCCACAGAGCTAACGACAAATTCGCAACTGGAGCACACAGAGGAATGGCATCCAATACAAAATCAGAATTTAGGCGCAATTTCTGCCCGCACTTTTACAGTAAGAAACCGCCAAGGAAGAGCTCATCTAGGATCTATAGTTACAATTAATCCCTCAAATGTGCCATTAGTTGATACAGATTCCACTTCTTCAGAAAAGAAAGATCTTGAAAAAAATACTGAAGAAAGTCATAAGGATGAATCTACCACTTCTTCTTCCCCAGAGGAGGTTGGAAGTTCAAAGACGAAGAATTCTGAAGAAACTACAGATGGATGGAATGGGAAAAAGAAATGGATAGTGGTTGTCACTGGAGCAACAGGAGTTCTTGCTGTGGCAAGCTATAGTGTAGCTTTAATTAATAAGAAGAAACTTTAGAATTTAATAAGAGCGACTCGGATCCTTTTTAGGGCGAAGAGTCGTTTTTTAATATTTGACAGCTATTATTTGACAACTATTATGGAAAAGCTTAAAAAAACAAAATAATGTTTTTACATTAAGACGGATACTCTTTATAATAGTAGAAAACTTAAGGGAGGTTGATTTGATGACTGAGCAAAAAAAATCTTTAGCGACTTTTTCAGGTGGATGTTTTTGGTGTATGGTTCATCCCTTTGATCAATTGCCGGGTATTTTAAAAGTAGTGTCTGGTTATACAGGGGGACATGTAGAGAATCCAACCTATGAGGAAGTTTGTACAGGAAAAACTGGACATACCGAAGCGATACAAATTACTTATGATCCTGACCAAATGTCCTATCAAGAGTTATTAACAATTTATTGGCAACAGACAGACCCTACAGATGCTATGGGGCAATTTGCGGATCGAGGTTCATCTTATCGTCCGGTTATTTATTATCATAATGAAGAACAAGAACGTTTGGCCAGAGCATCTAAACAAGCACTTGAAGCAAGTGATCGGTTTGATCAACCGATCGTGACAACCGTTGAACCTGCACAAACTTTTTATCCGGCAGAAGATTATCACCAGAATTTTTATCAGAAAAATCCAAACCACTATAATAATTATCGAAGGGGCTCTGGAAGAGATCAGTTTATTGCCCAAAATTGGAAAAAATAAGAATTGTCTCGCTATTCTTTCAAAAATCGTTTACAAATGGTAAATAATAGCGTATCATATTTTTAATCATCCAGTCGGTAACATGAAGTTAGGTGCTTGATGAAATGAAAATAAAAATAATGAGAGGAGCATTGTAATGTCAGTAAATATTGATTGGGACCAATTAGGGTTCGCTTATATGGAATTGCCTTATCGTTGGCGTGCTTATTGGAAAGATGGCGAATGGTACAAAGAAGGATTAGAAGAAGGCAAAAAGTTTTTGATTTCTGAAGGCTCAACGAGTCTACATTATGGGCAAGAGGCTTTTGAAGGACTTAAAGCTTATCGAACAAAGACTGGGCAAATTCAGTTATTCCGTGTTGATCAAAATGCGCAACGTTTAGTGAATTCTGCTAAACGGTTATTAATGCCAGAATATCCTGTAGAAAAATTTATTGAAGCAGTGAAAAAGACGGTTCAAGCGAATGCAGATTATGTCCCACCTTATGGAAGTGGTGCTTCTTTATATATTCGTCCATTATTAATAGGGGTTGGCGATAATATTGGGGTTTCTCCTGCACCGGAATATATTTTTACAGTATTCTGTATGCCTGTAGGCCCTTATTATCGAAATGGTTTGGCACCTATGCCATTTGTAACCTCCAAATATGACCGTGCGGCTCCTTTTGGAACAGGGGCTTCAAAAGTTGGGGGAAACTATGGAGGCTCTCTTCTTCCAGGTCAACATGCGCATGCTGAAGGTTACGGAGATGTCGTTTACTTAGACCCTGCTACCCATACTAAAGTTGAAGAAATTGGCTCTGCTAACTTCTATGGGATTGAGAAGGAAACCAATAAATTTATCACACCAAAATCTCCATCCATTCTTCCTTCAATTACGAAATATTCCTTACTCTATTTAGCAAAAGAACGATTAGGGTTAGAAGTCGAAGAGGGAGATGTGTATGTAGATGAACTTGATCGCTTTGCAGAAGCGGGAGCGATGGGTACTGCTGCAGTTATTTCTCCAATTTCCAGAATTGATCATGGAGATAAAACATTTTACTTCTATTCTGAAACAGAAGTTGGACCGATTACACAATGTTTGTATAATGAATTAGTAGGTATTCAATACGGAGATATTGAAGCTCCAGAAGGTTGGATTTTCCCAGTGGAATAAGATAATAAATTGTTTAATTGGACAAAGCCCTTGAATTAATCGAGGGCTTTTTATTCTATGGGAAGTTTACAATAACTGATAAGAGAAATTTTGAGCTCCTTATGGGAAATTGTTGACTTTGTATGTTAGATAATGTAACATATTTATGGTGATTTAACTTGGGAGGAGGACAAAGATGAGAGAAAAGCAATTAAGACGATCTAAAGCAGTATTTCCTATTGGGACCGTGATGAAATTGACCGACTTAACAGCTAGGCAAATCCGTTATTATGAGGAACAAAAATTAGTGGCGCCTCAACGGACAGAAACTAATCGAAGAATGTATTCTTTAAACGATGTCGATCGACTGTTGGAGATTAAGGATTATTTGGCGGAAGGCTTTAGTATTCAAGCTATTCATCGTTTTTATAACCGATCCAAGGATACTAAGCAGGATACCCAACAATTAACGGAAGAGGATGTTCGAAGAATTTTGTATAATGAATTTTTGGCTGCTGGTGGTTTTGAGAGTGCCCCAGGAGAATACCCTCGATTTTAAAAAAGAAACTTTTTAATAAATCCCAAAGTTTTGGAATTTTCTTCAAACTTTGTTTGAATCAACTGAAAGGTTGGAAGAAAACATAGAAGAAGCCAGAACTTTGGGAATTTTTATTTTGAGTAAAAGTTATTCACGTCTAAAAAGAGGAAAACAAAGGGATTTGTGGATAACCCTGTGGAAAGTGTGAATAGTTTGTTGAAAAAATGTGAATAAATGGATGTGCTTTTGGAGAAAATCCGAATTTATATAAAAAAATGGGGATATATGTTAAGAAGGAACAGAATTCTGTGGAAGAAGAAAGCGAATGTCATGTATAGTTATTATAAGCTGTTGATAAAAAGTATGTGCTAGGTAGAATTTTTACCGTTTAATGTTTTTTTAGTATAATAAAGTTGATTTCTAAAGAGAATTGGAGGTATAGGAAGATGGTAATCAATAAATTTTATTGTAACTAATAGAGAGGGTAAATCCTCTCGAATGCGATAAAGGAGGATTTATGATACATATCGATTCATTACTAAAGACAATAGGTACGAGAAATTTGTTGACTATTAATAGACTTCATATCCATGCTAATGAAAAAATCGGTCTCATTGGAAATAATGGAGAAGGAAAAACGACTTTTTTGAAAATTTTAGCAGGTAGAGATAATGATTATGAGGGATATATTCAAAGGAAAATTAAGATTAATTGTTGGCTCGGAAATTCGGATATTGAGTGGACGTCGAGCAGAGATTATTCAAACGAGGATGAAATAGTCAGAAATACATTGAGTCCGGGAGAATATCAGTGGTTGAGAATCAGTCGTCTTTTAAAGGATAGACAGTCGTTTCTTTTGATGGATGAACCTACCAATTATTTAGATATGCCTCGAAAAGAAACATTAATGAAGGAATTGAAAAAACGGAACGTAGGTTTTCTTTTGGCGTCTCACGATCGGAATTTTATTGCCAAAACCTGTACTAAGATTTTTGAATTGTCACATGGAGAGTTGGAAGTCTTTAATGGCGATTATTTTTTCTATCTTGAAGAAAAAAGAAAGCGTCAAAAATTTATTCAAAGAGAATATGATACTTATATTTCTGAAAAAAGAAGGTTAACGAATCTTGCGCAGCGGATAAAGGTTCAATCAATGAAGATACAAACGACGCCGAAACGTATGGGAAATTCAGAAGCTAGGCTTCACAAGATGGGAGGACAACAAAATAAGAAAAAACTGGATAAACAAGCAAAAGCAGTAACTTCTAGACTGGACCGCTTGGAGGTAAAGTGCAAACCTCAAGAAGAAAAATTGATTAGGCTAACAGTGGGGGAAAATAAAAAAATACATGCTAAGATACTTCTTAAAGCAGAAGATCTCAGTAAACACTTTGATAATCAAATGATTTTTAATAAAGCTAAATTTGAAATAGAAAATGGCAGTAAGGTAGCTTTATTAGGCGAGAACGGCTCCGGAAAAACAACTTTACTTCAAATGATTTTTAACCAAGAAGTTTGGACACATCCGCTTTTGAAAATAGGCTACTATAGTCAATTAAACGAAAGCTTAAATTTGGCTCAAACTATTCTAACAAATGTGCGAGAGACTTCTATCTATGATCAAACGATGACTAGGCGGGTATTGGCACGATTAGGATTTAAAACAGAGGATCTTTCTAAGAAGGTGGAGATCCTTAGTGAATGCGAGAAAGCGAAAGTTAAACTTGCGAAGCTGTTGACGAGTGATTTTAATTATTTAATTATGGATGAACCCACAAACAAGCTGGATATGAGGTCACTTGAAGCTTTGGAAGATTTACTAACAGGCTATGATCGCCCTCTACTATTTGTTACACATGATAGCGCATTTGTTAATCGGATAGCGGATACCTTACTTATTATCGAAGAACAAAAAATTTTGAAATTTAAGGGGAACTGGAAGCAATATGAGGATAAAAATAAGTCTCTTGAGTCCAATCCCCTTGATTTCAGATTAATTGCGATTAGTAATCGGATTTCAGAGGTCACTTCGGAATATGAAAGGCAGCAACTTTTAAAGGAATATGAGCGGCTGATGAAACAGAAATTAGAAAAGTAGAAGAGAATAAAATCGGTGAATTTTACTAGTGAAAATCCGCCGATTTTTTATTTGTATCTTTAAGGGGGAGATACTTTTATAAAAGAAAACTTAAAGTAAGTATTTATATGGATACTGCAAGATCCACATAATGCTCTTGTCCTATTGTGAAAGTAACATGAGCGTTTGTAAGGTTGGTTAAGTCGAGTTTTACTTGATCGAGTTCTTTAGGAGGAATGTCTAAAGTATAGGTTACTTTTTCAAGATAGTTGGTGTTTGTGAGGGAATAGGAAGAGTTAGCGATCCAGTAGTCGACTTTTCCACTTAAAGTGTAGTCGACTTGTAGGGAGAGAGGAATACGGAGACAGCGCTCGATGATGCCGATAGATTTGACTGTTTCGCTAACAGAGTGGCTGTAAGCGCGGACGAGCCCCCCTGTTCCTAATTTGATACCTCCAAAGTAGCGCGTAACCACACAGACGACGTTTTTGAGGTCGTTTTGTTTGAGAACTTCTAACATGGGAATACCAGCTGTTCCAGAAGGCTCACCGTTGTCTATGGCTTTTTGTTCTTCGTTATGATTGCCGATTTGATAAGCTACACAATTATGAGTGGCCTTGTAGTGCTGCTTACTAATTTTGGAGATAAAATCTTCCGCTTCTTCTTTAGTGAAAGCTTGGCTTATGTTGCAGATGAATCGTGATTTTTTGATGACAATTTCATGACTAGTAGCTGTTCGTATGGTTCGATATTCAATCATAATATCCTCCTTAACGCTTCCTAAGTGTTATAAGTCATTTTAGCTAATTTTAAGGGGAAATACTAGGAGAAAGAGTGAGTTTTTCATTTTTAAACGGGTGATTAATAAAAAGGGGGAGAAAAATGGACAAAGATCAAATAAAGGGAAGATTATTAACTGACAAAGAATTGAATGGGGAGATAGAAGGGCTAGCTTGGATGCCTGCAATTGTTCAAGAAGGAGAGAAAAAGATTTGCCAGCGTTGTTTCAATCAACAGGACTTTTATCCTAATGAATGTTTGTGTGCAAAAGAGTGTTATTATTGTTTATCTTGTTTGAAGATGGGGAAAATACGAACCTGTGATCGTTTGTATTATCGAGAGGAAGATACAAAGGGAGATTGGAAACGGGAAGCTACTTATTTACAATGGCAAGGAAAGTTATCTTCTTCTCAAGAGAAATGTGCGAAAGAAGTCCTTCACGCTTATCAACAAGGCAAAGATCACTTGATTTGGGCGGTCACAGGTGCGGGGAAAACGGAGATGATTTTGCCGTTAGTGGATTACGCCTTAAGAAGCGGGGATCGTGTGGCGATTGCAAGCCCTAAAGTGGATGTGTGTAATGAGTTGTTTCCGAGATTCCAGTCGGCCTTTCCTCAAGTGACGATTAAGTTGATGCATGGACGATTGAAAGAAGCCTATTTTCGCTCGCCGCTGACGATTTTAACGACTCATCAGTTGTTTCGGTTTAGAGAGGCGTTTGATTTATTGGTAGTGGATGAAGTCGACGCATTTCCTTATCTAGGAAATAAACGTTTAGAAGTGGCCAGTTTTCGAGCGGTGAAAAAAAGTGGCGTTCGCGTCGAATTGACGGCAACGCCGACCCGAGGACAAGAAGAAGCTATCCAAAAAAATCAACTCTCTTATTCCATGCTTCCGGCAAGATATCATCGTCACTCTCTTCCACTTCCTCGGATGGTTTGGGTAGGAGACTGGCGAGAAAAATTAAGAAAAGGGATTGTTCCTAAAGCTTTTTTGAAATGCTTGAAGGAATGTTTGGAGGAAGGACGCGATTTTTTGATTTTTATGCCGAATGTTGCGTTGATGCAACGCTTAGAAGAACTCTTACATCAAAAATTTTCGAATGTGACATTTACGTCCGTGTCTTCTAGAGATCCTGAACGTCTTTTAAAAGTTGAAAACATGAGACGTCAGATTTATGGCTTTTTATTAACTACGACGATTTTGGAAAGAGGGGTGACTTTTCCTGGAATTGATGTGATGGTTTTGGGGAGCGAAGATGAGGTGTTTACACGCTCAGCACTCGTTCAAATCGCAGGGAGAGTAGGAAGAAAGTCAGATTGTCCGACAGGCAAAGTGTGGTTTTTGCATGAAGGAAAGACAAAAGCCAGTCAGTCAGCGATCCGGCAAATTCAGTCTTTGAATGTGTTAGCGAGGGAAGAGGGGCTGATTGATGACTAAGTGTTTATTATGTGAGAAAAGGTACCACTCTGTGATAACTTTACGTCAATTTTTGATGTTTAAGGAGGAGCAAGATGTACTTTGTCCGACTTGTCAAGCTGGCTTTGAATATTTAGAATCTCCTGTGTGTCCAGGATGTGGTCGAGAGAAAACGAAGAAATTGTGTTTAGATTGTGAAAAGTGGAAGAAAAAGGAGGGAGAAATTTTACGAAATCGCGCCTTATTTGCCTATAATGCGACGTTTAAAACTTGGCTACATGCGGTTAAAATGCAAGGGGATATTCGTTTAGCTGGTTGTTTGAGTCACCCCCTAAAACAGCTTTATCATGATTTCTCTTCTTATATTTGGATTCCTCTCCCTTCTTCGAATGAGAATTTGAGGAAACGTGGCTTTCATCAAACGATTCTCTTTTTGAAGGAAGCGAAAATTCCCTATCAAATGGTTTTTGAGGTTGAGGATAGTGGAGAAAAACAAGCCTATCGTAATCGGTATGAACGATTACATCACGAGCGAGAGATTTGGATCCATCACCTTGAAAAATTAACGAAGCCTGTGATTTTATTTGATGATGTATATACGACAGGTGCTACTATGCATCAAATGGCATCGGCTTTAAAACGAGCGGGGGTTTATTCTATTCAAGGAATAACCTTAGCCCGTTAAAGAAAAGAGGAAATTAGTCAAAAATCTTCTTTTTAAAAGGGAAATAACTTGAATAAAAACGCTTTATTTAATATAATAAAAGTAGTAAAAAAGAAGCTGTAGAAGCTTCGACCAGTTAGCTGGTTTTAGGAAGGATGAGTATTTATGTTTACTTATAACGTTCGCGGAGAGAATATTAAGATTACTCCTGCTATTCGTCAATATGCAGAAAACAAAATCTCTCGGGTTGAAAAATACTTTAAAGACACTCCTGAAGCAACAGTACACGTGAATGCAAAAGTTTACCAAGATGGGAATGCAAAAGTAGAAGTGACTATACCTTTGCCACGGTTAACTTTACGTGCTGAAGAAATTTCCCAAGATCTTTATGGAAGCATCGACTTAGTTGTTGATAAATTGGAACGCCAAATGAAGAAATATAAAACACGGATTAATCGAAAATCTCGTGAAAAAGGGATTCCGGAAGCTATTTTCCATGAGGTGGGAAATGAGAGCAACGACAGCGATAACGAAATTGCTATTGTACGTTCCAAGAGTATCTCAGTAAAACCAATGAGCGCTGAAGAGGCTGTTTTACAAATGGAAATGTTGGGACACAGTTTCTTTATCTTTGAGAATTCTGAAGATGAAACCATTTCTTTAGTTTATAAACGCCGCAATGGTAAATATGGCTTGATTGCTATTGAAGAAGAGTTTGCAGAATAAAAATTTATACTGAGCAGAGGAAAGTCGCTTCTTGAGAAGCGACTTTTTTTGTGAGAAAACCGTTCAATCGGAATATGGTATAGTTAAGATACAGATCTTCAAAAAGATGAAGGCATTTTGAATAAATTTTTTGGGATTTCCATGAAGAATTTTGTCGAATTCATACCATTAAAGCAAAATATTTGTTACAATCAATAAGACAGTATTTTCTAGTTTTATCTTTTGGATAGGAATGCTAAAATAAAAAGATACTAGACGGTTGAGCTTCTTTAAATTTTTTCAACAATTAGCAGATAGGGCGAAGCTTGATTAGATATACGGTAAAGGAGAATTTCATGGCTAACATTTTAAAGAAAATGTTTGATAATGATAAACATGTGCTAAAGAAATTTAATAAGCAAGCAAAAAAAGTTGAAGCATTATCCGAACAATATAGTAAATATACAGATGAACAATTACGTGCTAAGACCGCTTCCTTCAGAGAACGTTTAGCTTACGGAGAAACGCTGGAGGATATTTTAGTAGAGGCGTTTGCTACAGTACGGGAAGCCGCTAAGCGAGTACTTGGATTGTACCCTTACCATGTTCAAATTGTAGGGGGATTAGCTCTTCACTATGGAAATATTGCGGAAATGAAAACTGGTGAAGGGAAAACCTTAACTGAAACTATGCCTGTTTATTTGAATGCTCTTGAAGGTAAAGGGGTTCATGTGGTTACAGTCAATGAGTATTTGGCGCAACGGGACTCTGTGGACATGGGGGAAGTATATCGTTTCTTAGGTCTTACAGTTGGGCTGAATACTAATGAAATGTCTGCTGCTGAGAAACGAGCAGCCTATAATTGTGATGTTACTTATTCTACGAATAATGAATTAGGTTTTGATTATTTGCGGGATAATATGGTGGTATATAAGGAACAAATGGTACAACGTCCTTTAAATTACGCAATTGTCGATGAAGTGGACTCCATTTTAATTGATGAAGCGCGGACGCCTTTAATTATTTCTGGGCAAGCAGAACAATCAACCGCTCTATATAAACGTGCAGATTATTTTGCAAAGGCCTTAAAAGAAAAAGAAGATTACGTCATCGATCTCGAATCAAAAACCATTAGTTTAACAGAACAAGGGGTCGATAAGGCAGAAGAAGTTTTCCATTTGGACAACATGTATGATGTTGAAAATGGACCATTAATTCATCATATTGATATTGCTTTACGAGCAAACTACATTATGTTAAAAGATATTGATTATGTGGTTCAAGAAGATGAAGTGAAGATTGTGGATGGCTTTACAGGACGTATTATGGAAGGGCGTCGTTATTCTGACGGTCTCCATCAAGGAATCGAAGCCAAAGAAAATGTTCCTATACAAAATGAATCCAAGACAATGGCCACCATTACCTTCCAAAATTTCTTCCGTATGTATAACAAATTGGCAGGAATGACCGGGACAGCGAAGACGGAAGAACAAGAATTCCGTGAAATTTATGATATGGATGTTATTCAAATTCCTACCAATCGACCGGTTAAACGGGTGGACGCCAACGATAAGATCTATCCAAATTTGAAGACGAAGTTCAAAGCGGTAGCAAACGAAATTGAAGAACGCCACAGCAAGGGGCAACCTGTCCTTGTCGGAACGGTAGCCGTTGAAACCTCCGAATTATTGTCTCAGATGTTGAATGAACGTCATATTCCTCACAATGTGTTGAATGCGAAAAACCATGCCAAAGAAGCTGAAATTGTGGCACAGGCTGGACAACCAGGAGCTGTTACGATTGCTACGAATATGGCTGGTCGTGGGACCGATATTAAATTAGGACCTGGAGTGAAAGAACTCGGTGGTTTGGCAGTTATTGGGACAGAACGTCATGAATCTCGTCGTATCGATGATCAATTACGTGGCCGGTCTGGTCGTCAAGGAGACCCAGGTTTTTCACGCTTCTACCTTTCTTTAGAAGATGACTTGATGAAACGATTTGGTTCTGAACGCGTGAAACAAATTTGGGAAAATCTCAATATGGATGAAGAGGAAGATATTTCCATCGAAAATCCAATGCTTACTCGCCAAGTGGAATCTGCTCAAAAACGGGTAGAAGGAAATAACTATGACACCCGTAAGAGCGTCTTGGAATATGATGAAGTTATGCGTGAACAACGTGAAATTATATATAGTCAACGTCAACAAGTCATCAATGAAACTAAATCTTTAGATGATATTATGTGGGGAATGATTAAACGGGCAATGGAAGGTTTGGTTGATCAATATACAGAAGAAGAGGGAGAAGAATGGAATATTGAAGGCTTATACGATGTCTTAACAACAGAAATTCTTCGCGCTGATGATTTAGCGTTAAGTGACTTAAATGGAAAAAATCCAGAAGAATTGAAAACTTTGATCGTTGATAAAGCTCACGCACGCTTCCAAGAAAAATTAGATAATATTAATAACAAAGATTTGATTTTGGAATTTGAAAAAGTCATTATTTTACGTGCAGTGGATACGCGATGGACAGATCACATCGATGCCATGGATCAATTACGACAAGGAGTAGGCCTAAGAGCTTATGCTCAAAATAATCCTTTAGTGGAATATCAAACAGAAGGTTACGAACGGTTTAATGATATGATTTCAGGGATTGAGTATGATGCTACTCGAATCTTTATGAATTCAGAAATCCGTCAAAATCTCCAACGACAACAAGTTTAGTTGACTCGCAAAGTAAGGGAATTAGCGATCTCGTCGCTTTGCCCCCTTACTTTTTTTATTAAAAACGTTTATCAGAGTTAAAATGGAATAATAACTAAAAGAGAATGTGAGGAAATTTATGGAATTATCAGATATTCATCATCAATTAGAAACTTATCAAGAAAAAATTGCTAGTTTCGGGAGGTCTCTTTGACTTAGAGGAATTAGCAATTCAATTAGCAGAGTATCAAGACGAAATGATGCAGCCTGGATTTTGGGAGGATAATCAACACGCTCAAGAGATCATCGAAGCTTCTAACCAAGCTAAGAAAATTTACGAAAATTATCATGATCTAAAAAAAGAAAATGAAGAATTAAAAGATTTGTATGAGCTCGTTGCTGAAGATGAAGAGGGCGAAGAAATCAAGGGAGAGTTAGAGGAAGCTTTGACCAGCTTCTCTCATAAGATTAAGACTTATGAACGTAATCTCCTTCTTTCTGGACCACACGATGCATGTGATGCTTTATTGGAAATTCATCCAGGCGCTGGGGGAACAGAGTCTCAAGATTGGGCATCTATGTTGTTGAGAATGTATCAGAGATGGGCGGATCAACAAGGATTTACATTCAGTATTTTGGATTATCAGCCAGGAGATGAAGCAGGAATTAAAAGCGTGAGTGTGGAAGTGAAAGGCTATAATGTTTACGGCTTTTTGAAGTCTGAACATGGCGTTCATCGCTTAGTCCGTATTTCGCCATTTGATGCCAATAAACGGAGACATACGTCTTTTGCTTCGGTAGAAGTGATGCCAGAGATTACACAAGAAACAGAAATTGAAATCAATCCGGATGATTTACGAATTGATGTGTATCGTTCGAGTGGAGCAGGAGGACAGCATATCAATAAAACGTCTTCCGCTGTTCGAATTACTCACTTGCCAACAAATACAGTCGTAACTTCACAAAGTCAACGTTCTCAATTTCAAAATAGAGAGACGGCCATGAAAGTGTTGAAAGCTAAATTAGCCCACCTTTTAGAGGAAAAGAATGCCAAAGAATTAGATGAAATTCGGGGTGAAAAATCAGAAATTGCGTGGGGGGCTCAGATTCGTTCTTATGTTTTCCATCCTTATCAAATGGTGAAGGACCACCGAACGAATTATGAAGAAGGAAATAGTGATAAGGTAATGGATGGAGCAATCGACGGATTTATTGATGCTTATTTGAAAAATCAACTCGGAGAATAAGGAAAAGAATTTATGGGAAAGGGATGGAAGCGATGAAACGTGTATTAGTTGTGGATGATGAAGAGTCGATTCGAACCTTACTCACTTTTAATTTGGAAAAAGAAGGCTTTGTTGTGGAAGGCGTTGGTGATGGCCAAGTTGCCTTAGAAAAAGGCTTAACAGGTAAATATGATTTTATTATTTTAGATTTGATGTTGCCTGGACTATCTGGAACTAAAGTATGCAAAGAACTCCGGCAAGCCCATGTCACGACGCCCATTATGATGTTAACTGCTAAAGATGAAGAGTTAGATAAAATTATTGGTTTAGAATTAGGGGCAGATGACTATATGACAAAGCCTTTTAGCCCTAGGGAATTACTCGCGCGGATCAATGCCATCTTTCGACGGTATGACTACATGGAGGAAGATGAAGAGAGAGAATCTACGCATAGGAAATCTGATCAGGACACAGTAAGTAAACAGAAAATGGTTCAAGAAGGGGCACTCATTATTTGTGGGGATGTCGAAATTCACACTGAAGAAGCTTGGGTGAAAGTGAGAGGGCAGGAAGTGAGTGTAACGCGAAAAGAGTTTGAACTTTTAACTTATTTAGCTAAGCGGGCAACTCGAACAGTTAAGCGTGAAAACTTGGTCAAAGCCATTTGGAATTATGATTATTCAGGCGAGTCCCGAATGATTGATGCGCATATACGCAACCTTCGTGAAAAAATTGAAAAAGATCCTAAACATCCTGAATATATTTTAACTGTGAGAGGCTTTGGCTATATGTTAGCCATTGTGAATAGCCGATGAAACGTCTTACTTTAGGCTTAACGGCTATTTTTTCTATTCTTTTTCTTACTTTTAGTCTTATTTTTTCCTTAAATGCGAATACTTTGGTTCAAACAAGTATGGAAGATCAAACAAAAACATTCATGGAAGAAACAGCTCATACTTTGGAGAAAGCCTGCCAAAATTTAACCTCAGAGGATTTGACAAATGAAACAGAAAACTGGAGGGTTGTGCGTCAAGAATTGTTGTCAGTGTCTCACTCGGTAGAAAAAGTGAGTGTTTATAACAAAGAGGGAAAAGAAATTTGTCATTTAGGGAATGATCGCTTAAAGAGTGAAAATCCGGGAGTTGTTTCTTCCTCACCAGATTCGTCAAACGATTTTCAGTTTAAACGATTAGGCCGTCCTGACCACGAGGCTTTTTATGAATATTCAGGGAATTTGACGAATCAGCAAGGAGATTTTTTAGCTTATATACGCATTGTAAGACCGGCCACAGATATAGCCGATAGCCGTTTACGTTTGTTCCGCTTTTCCATCTTAGGTTCTTTGATGATGACTGTGCTTTTGTATGTGGCCTTGAGAATTTATTTCCGTCAGATAAGTCAGCCAATTGATTCTCTTTCTCAATTAGTTGGAAAACTCAATAAGCATGATTATTCTCTTCGTTATGATCAATTAGGAGTAGAAGAGTTAGATGCTTTAGGAGATCTAGTGAATCGCTTAGCAGATAATTTGTCTCAACAAGGTAGCCAAATTTCTATGCAAGAGGAACGGCTAAAACTCTTAATGAATTATCTGGTTGTAGGAATTTTAATGATGGATAAAGACCATCAAATTAAAGTAGTCAATCGTGCTGCCTATCGCATTTTAAATTTAAATGATAAAGTTCTCAATCATACCTATGAAGAGATCCTAAAAGATCAAGAATTAAAAGAAATGATTGCTAAGGGCTACAAAAAGAAGAAAAATACGAAATCAGAAATTACTTTTCACTCGACTAAAAAACGTATTGTCGATGTCAATGTTCTTTATGTCCCACAGAATCGGGAAGAGTTGAGTTTCGGAGAGCAGGTTATTGTGTTACTCTATGATATTACAGAGATTCGTCACCTAGAAGAAGTAAGATCTGAGTTTGTAGCCAATGCTTCGCATGAATTAAAGACGCCGATCACAGTCATTAAAGGATTTACAGAGACTCTGCTGGATGGCGCCTTGGAAGACCCTGTGTCTGCTAGATATTTTGTGGAACTCATGGATAAGGAAAGTAATCGGTTAGGCCAATTAATTAATGATACTTTAGATTTAGCTCGAATTGAGCAAGATAAGCGCGAACACAGAATTGAAAATGTGTGTTTAGATGAACTGATCGAAGAGATTCTGATTCAATTAAGGCAAAAGGCTCAAAAGCGTCAAGTGCAATTACATTTTGAAAATTTATTTTCTAAGTCTATAGACCTCATTAGTGAACCTAGTCGAATTAAGCAGATTATGCTGAATTTGATTATTAATGCGATTGAATATAATCACCCTCAAGGAGGAGATGTTTGGATTAGTATCGATAGTCAACCTAAAAGCGGGTTAGTTATTATTAAAGTTAAGGACAATGGTATCGGCATTCCTAAAAAAGACCTTCCTCGTATTTTTGAACGCTTTTACCGGGTGGATAAAGCGAGAAGTAAAGCTTCTGGAGGAACGGGATTAGGCTTATCTATTGTTAGAAATTTAGTCAAATCTATGGATGGACATATTTTAGTTGAAAGTAAATGGCAAGAAGGAACATGTTTTACTGTTTATCTACCGAGTGATCCGAGAGGAGAAGAAGACTGAAAGAAGCATGAAGCGGCATAATTCTCTCCAAAATTCACTTAAAATTTACATTCCTTTGATTTTTTTTGAAAAACTCACTTTAATTTTACATTGACCATGTATAATAAGTCTGAAAATAATTGTTAGTGAGTCGTAGAAAGGAAAATGGCATGCATCTAACAGTAAGAAATTGTTTGGTGGCTTTAGGAATGTTAGTAACACTTTCTGCGTGTAGTGAGAGTGGAGATTCCATCAATGTCATTATACGTGAAGAAGGTTCCGGAACGCGAGAAGCCTTTCAAAAAATTGTTAATTTGGAAGATCCTGTACAAGAAGCCTTGATTCAAAATGGAACAGACCAAATCATTAGCTATGTAGCAGACGATCCTTATGGAATAGGATATATTTCTCTAGGCTCTTTAAATGATATGGTCAAAGCTGCTAAAGTAGATGGAGTATCTCCCAGTGAAGAGACGATTATGAATGGCAGTTATAAGATTTCTAGACCGTTCGTTTTAGTTTATCGCGAAGGATTGAAAGAAGCTGCTCAAGATTTTTATGACTTTATTTTTTCTAAAGAAGGGCAAGATCTTGTTAAAAAAGCGGGCTATGTTCCTGTGAAACAGGACGCTCCTTCTTATCATGTCAAGGAAATAAGTGGAACTGTGAATATTTCTGGATCTACTTCAGTAGGACCTTTAATGGAACAATTAAAAGAAGCTTATGAACAACTCAACCCTAATGCTCAAATTGATATCACGCAAAACGGATCGAGTGCTGGGATAACAGGGGCTGCTCAAGGAACCAATGACTTCGGGATGTCTTCAAGAGAACTCACGGAAAACGAAAAGGATGTCACAGGAGTGGTTATGGCCTTAGATGGTATTGTAGTGATTTTGAATAAAGAAAATCCTTTAGATGATGTGAGCCTATCGACAATTCGCGATATTTACTCAGGCAAGTTATTAAATTGGAAGGAAATCCAGTAAGAAAATTGCGAGAACGAAGGCTACTTTTTGGAAGAGAGTAGCCTGTTTTATTTGGAATGTTTTATATTATAATAGAGTTAATATATATTATTAAAGGGAGAAAACTATGCAAAAGAATACACTAGAAAGCTTAATGAAATGGGTATTCTGTATTTCAGCTGTGGTATCTATTGTAGCCCTATTTGCCATTTGCTATTTTATTTTTATGGGAAGCCTGCCTTTTTTTAGAGAGTATGGGATCTGGAATTTCTTATTTGGAGCTACTTGGAAGCCGAAGGTAGGACAATTTGGAATTGCGCCTATGCTTGTGGGATCACTCTATGTAACCTTATTGGCTTTGGTAATTGGCGTGCCAGCTGGAATTTTTACAGCTTCTTTTATGGCTTTTTATTGTCCAGAGGAACTACATAGATGGTTAAAACCGGCTATTAATTTGATGGCTGGAATTCCTTCGATTGTTTATGGCTATTTTGGCCTAACGGTCATAGTCCCTGCACTTCGTAGATTTTGCCGATTAGTAGGAATTCAAACGACAGGAATGTCTCTTTTGGCAGCTGGACTAGTTTTGGGTATTATGATTTTGCCTACCATTATTACTATTTCTGAATCTTCTTTACGTGCGGTTTCTAAGGCCTATTATCGAGCTTCGATTGGACTAGGCGCTACGCATGATAGAACGGTGTATAAAATTATGGTTCCAGCTGCGCGGTCAGGAGTGATATCTGCGATTATTTTAGGAATAGGGCGAGCAGTTGGAGAAACAATGGCCGTGATTATGGTGGCTGGAAATCAAGCACGTTTCCCTAAAGGACTATTTCAAGGAGTGCGTACAATGACGACCAATATTATGATGGAAATGGCTTATGCCTCTGGGACCCATCAGAGTGCGTTAATTGCTACAGGTGCAGTGTTATTTGTGTTTATCTTGATTATTAACGCCAGCTTAGCTTATATTAATCGGCAAGGAGTGCGTCATTAATGAAAGACAAAACGCTACGCTTTTTGACTTATTTCTTTACCTTTTTTACCTTCGCTTGGCTATTTTTTATTATCCTTTATGTGTTGATTCATGGCCTTCCTTATTTGAAATTGAGCCTATTCTCTTGGAAATACACGACACAGAATGTTTCCATGCTGCCAGCTATTTTTACCACACTTTTCCTTGTGGTGGGGTCACTTTTATTAGCGGTTCCTCTCGGTGTATTTGCAGGCTTTTATTTAGTAGAATATGCTGGGAAAAATAATAAGTGGGTCGAAGCTATTCGAATTGCTACAGATACTTTAACTGGAGTTCCTTCTATTGTTTATGGGCTATTCGGAATGTTAGCTTTTGTTTTAGATGCTAAATTTCAATTCTCTTTAATTTCTGGAATTTTAACGATGGCAATTATGGTCTTGCCTGTCATTATTCGAAATACAGAAGAAGGTCTTATGTTTGTAAAAGATTCTTTACGTTTTGCTTCCTATGGGCTCGGTGCAGGAAAATTGCGAACAATTTTTAAAATTGTTTTACCAGTTGCTATGCCTGGAATTTTATCTGGAATTATTTTGGCTGTGGGACGAATTGTTGGAGAAACGGCGGCTTTAATGTATACTTTGGGGACGTCCACTTCTTCTCCTCACTCTCTCTTTTCATCTGGGAGGACTTTAGCTTTACATATGTATGTTTTATCGACAGAAGGCTTGCATCGGAATGAAGCCATGGCTACTGGAGTGGTTTTATTAGCTTTAGTCTTAGTGATTAATTCAGTATCAACATGGCTATCTCGTAAAGTAGGAGCCAAAGGAGGCCATTAATAAAAATGACAACAGAAGATAAAAAAATTAAAATGAGTGTAAAAAATATGTCCTTATGGTATGGTAATTTTAAAGCTCTAGAAGACATTAGTATTGATATTTATGAAAATCAAGCAACTGCTTTTATCGGCCCATCTGGAACAGGAAAATCAACTTTTTTAAAAAGTTTAAATCGTATGAATGATTTAGTAGAAGGCTGTCGAATTGAAGGAGATATTACTTTAGAAGGCAAAGATATTTACGATAAAAGTGTCAATCTCAATCTCTTAAGAAAAGAAGTAGGGATGGTTTTTCAACAACCTAATCCTTTTCCGATGTCCATTTATGATAATGTAGCGTATGGCCCTAGAACGCATGGTATTCGTGATAAAGCAACATTGGATGAAATTGTTGAAAAATCTCTAAGAGGGGCAGCAATTTGGGATGAAGTGAAGGATGATTTAGGGAAAAGCGGACTTTCCATTTCTGGTGGGCAACAGCAGCGGGTATGTATTGCACGGGCTTTAGCTGTGAAACCAGAAGTTTTGTTAATGGATGAGCCGACCTCTGCTTTGGATCCAATATCTACTTTGAAAATAGAAGATTTGATTAATGATTTGAAGGAAGAATATACGATTGCTATTGTGACCCATAATATGCAACAAGCCGCTCGTGTTTCAGACTATACTGCCTTCTTTTATGCAGATCCAGAATTAGGAGGAGGACATTCGACAATTCTGGAATATGCGCCAACAGAACAAATTTTTAATAATCCACAAAAAGAACAAACGGCAGACTATGTGGCAGGCCGATTTGGTTAATAAAGGAGAGCTCCAAGGAGCTCTTTTTTTAGTGAAAGCTTGACTTCTTTTTTAAAAGCGTTATTCTATATAAAAGTTCGACTTTATGAGTTGAATCTGTTGTTTTTATGGGAAATCAGAGTAGATAAGGGCTCATTTCCCTTATTTTAGAATAAAATTGGTTCATAGAAGGGACCGATAGAAAAAAGGAAGGCGTATGGATAAATTATTTCAAAAATTGAGTACTTCTCAGAAAATTGCATTGAGTTTTCTTCTGGTGATTTTAACGGGATCTGTGTTGCTTACTTTGCCTATTTGTCAAACCGCAAATTCGCAGGTAACTTATCTGGATAATTTATTTATTTCTGTATCTGCTGTCTGTGTGACAGGCTTGTGGACAGAGTCTATTTACGATTCGTATAATATTTTAGGACAAATAGTTATGGTGATCTTGATTCAAACAGGGGGGCTTGGGCTCATGACAATTGTTGGATCAATTTATCATTCCATGGGGCAATCTTTTGGTTTAAAGAATCAAATAGCTATGGGAGAGGCTATCAACAGTTCAGAAAGAACACACTTAGGTAGTTTCCTATCACGGATTATAAAATATACAGCGGTTATTGAATCAACCGGAGCGTTATTGCTCACCTTTTTCTTTGTGCCTCTATTAGGGTTTAAAAAGGGAATATGGAATAGTATTTTTACAGCAGTTTCTGCTTTTTGTAATGCGGGATTTGATGCTATTGGTAATAATAGTTTTGTGGATTATCAAACTGTTCCTATTTTGAATTGGACAGTCATGGCGCTGATTGTCTTAGGTGGTATTGGGTTTTCTGTTTGGTTTGATGTCGCTCAACAATGGGGTCATTTCAGAAACAAGACCAATGGCAGAAATATAAAATTCTATATTCAACACTTGATGCCACATACGAAACTGGTTTTGATAATGACAGGAACAGTGATTTTAAGTGGTGTGATTTTGTTTTTAATGGCGGAATGGAATAATCCTTCTACTATTGGGAATTTATCGGTAGGGAATAAGATTATGACTGCTTTTTTCCAAACCATTACCATGCGTACTGCTGGTTTCTCAACTGTGGATTATACCTTGGTGAAGCCTGTTTCTTTATTGGTGTTTGTTTGCACTATGTTTATTGGTGGTGGTCCTGGAGGAACTGCAGGTGGACTGAAGGTCACTACTTTTGCTTTAACTATTTTATTAGCTGTTCGAGAAGTTAGACAAACAAAATATGTTAATTTTGCTCATCGAACGGTGCCGGATGCTATTATGCGAAGCGCTTTTACCATCGCTTTGATGTATATTTTAACTTTATTAATAGGTTCGGGATTACTCTTAACATTTGACCCTGAAGCAGGTTATTTAAAATTATTATTTGAAACTATTTCTGCTTTGGCGACAGTAGGGGTATCTGCCGGACTAACTCCTACTTTAAGTACAGCAAGTCATTGGATACTAATGCTTCTTATGTATATGGGACGCATTGGACCCATGACGATGATTATGAGTTTAGGTAAGAAAAGTAAAATATACGATGTCCGTTATTCAGAGACAGATATCATTATTGGTTAGGAGGCTATTATGGCACGTAAAAAACGAGTAATTGGCGTTTTAGGATTAGGATTATTTGGCTCAGCAATTGTTAAACGTTTGGCAAAACGTGGAATAGAAGTGATTGGGTGTGACCGGCTAGAAAAACATGTTTCCGAGCTTGAAGATTGTCTTACCATTGGAAGCGTTGGAGATTTTACAGATATTGATTTCTTAAAAGAAGTAGGACTTGCTAATTGTGACATCGTAGTCATTGGAACAGGTGGAGACTTGGGATCTTCTGTATTGGGTGTGATCAATTGCCAAGAACTGGGGATCAAACGCATTATCTGTAAGGCTAAGAATCAGCGCTACAGACAAGCTCTCCTCGCATTAGGGGTCTCACGGGTGGTCTTATCAGAAGTTGAATCGGGGTATCATGTGGCGGATGTGATTAGTCGCCAATCCATTGAAGATTTGATTAATTTGGATGATGAAACTGCAGTTGTTGAATTTAGAGCACCCGAGGTATGGATTGGACAAGGTCTGAATGAGCTAAGTTTACGTAAGAAATATGACCTTAATATTATCGGAATTCGTAAACATTCTAAAGACCCCCTGTATACCCAATTTGGAGCGGATTACGAATTTGAAAAAGATGACATTGTCGTGGCGGTTGCGAACAATGAAAAATTTGATAAGATTGATTATTTAGAGAGATTATAGTTTCTTTTTGAAGAAGGAATTGCTTTCGAAATTTAGTTTAAGCGTAGAAGATCTGTGATCATCTACGCTATTTTTATGCTTAAAAAAGAAAGAAGAATAGCAATGGAAAGAAAATAAAAAATAAATCGAAATAATTCCGATTAACAGTTGACAAGAGGGGTAAAGTTTGTTTAATATAAATCGTAAGCATTACGGTTTATAAACGAAGGAGGAATTATGAAAGTATTCAAAAAGATAGTACTGCTAGCTAGTTTATTAGGGTTAGTGGTCGGTTTAAGTGCATGTGGGAAATCAACAAATAAAGAGGAAAAGAAAGGATTAAATATTGTCACATCCTTCTATCCTGTGTATGAAATGGTAAAAGCTGTTAGCGGGGATATTAATACCGTTAAAATGATTCAAAGTGGAGCGGGGATTCACTCGTTTGAACCCTCTGCTAACGATATTGCTCATATTGAAAAGGCAGATGTATTCGTTTATCATTCTAGGACTTTAGAATCTTGGGCAAAAAATCTTAAAGAAAATCTTAAAGGCTCTTCCGTGAAAGTGATCGAAGGATCAGAAGATCTGACACTTGATCGAGTGCCTGGTTTAGAGAATGTAGAAGTAACAGAAGGAATGGATGAAAAGAAACTCTATGATCCTCATTCCTGGTTAGACCCAGTCTTGGCTGGTCAAGAAGCCCAAACCATTGCCAAAAAATTAAGTGAAATGGATCCAGATCATGCCGACATCTATAAAAAAAATGCCGATAAATTTCAAAAAGAAGCCCAAGGTCTTGTGGATAAATATCAAGACAAGTTCAAAGGTCTAGAACACAAAACCTTTGTGACACAACATACAGCTTTTTCCTATTTAGCGAATCGGTTTGGTTTGAAACAATTAGGAATTTCGGGGATTGCACCTGAACAAGAGCCTTCTGCTCAAAAAATTTCTGAAATTCAAGACTTCGTGAAAGAGTACCAAGTCAAAACGATTTTTGTAGAACCAAAGGTTTCCAAAAAAATTGCAGAAGTGATTGCTCAAGCAACGGGAACAAAGATTGAAACATTAAGTCCCTTAGAAGCCGATCCTAAAAATAAAAAAGATATGATTGAAAATTTAGACGACAACTTAGAGACCTTATATAAGGCTTTGAAACAAGAAAAATAAGGAGGATATGAGATGCCAGTTAAAAAAATAAAACAGCTCGCCTTAGGGGCATCAGCGGCTGCCGTTCTTTTAGGAGGAACAGGCTATGCTGGTTATGTTATTGGACAAAATAAGGCGGATCAAAGTAGCGTTCAATATATTGATAGCGACGGCTCCGGACAATCAGATGCTAAGAATTTGTCGGATGCGGATGATGCGATTGAAGCGGAACAAATTGTTGTTAAGATTACAGATGAAGGTTATGTCACTTCACATGGAGATCACTTCCACTATTACAATGGCAAGGTGCCTTTTGATGCCATTATTAGTGAAGAATTGGTGATGAAAGATCCTAATTACCAATTACGTCAAGAAGATATTATTAATGAAGTTCAAGACGGTTACATTATTAAAGTTAATGGTAAATATTACCTCTACCTCAAAGATCCTAAGAATGCCAAAAATGTTCGAACAAAGGAACAAATTGAAGAACAACGTAAACTTCATAATGTCAAAGAGCACGGTGGTAGCGACGAACCAATGTCGGAAGCACAAAGTCAAGCTGTAACGCAGGCTAAAGCGCAAGGACGCTATACAACAGATGATGGATATGTGTTCACGGTAGGTTCTATTGTTCAAGATGCAGGGGATGCTTACATTTGTTCACATGGAGACCACTTCCATTATGTCCCTAAAGCAGACCTTTCGCCAGCTGAATTGGCAGCTGCGCAGGCCTATATGGCAGGACGTAGCGTAGGAAATGAAGGAGGAACGACCGCTGTTAGCCAAGATGACGACTATGTCGCTCAACGTTTAGCACAAAGCGGTTATGGTCAATTCGTAGAGAATAATGGTGAAGAAGGACAAGCAAATAACGAACAAGAAGATCAAAATGGTGAAGAAAGACAAGCAAATAACGAACAAGAAGATCAAAAGGACTCTTCTTCCAGTGTGCAAGATCCTCTTCAAAAAATGCTTGATCAATTGTATAGCTTACCGATGGATCAACGCCATGTTGAACCAGACGGGTTAGTGTTTGATCCGATGAAAGTGACCAAGCGGACACCGATGGGATATGTACATCCTCATGGGGATCATTTCCATGTGATTCCGTTGGATCAATTGTCTGATTTAGAAGTTGCAGCAACAGAAGCGCATTTAAATCGCCCAGATTTTGTGTATCAAGGAGCTGACAATGCTAATACTTCAACAGAAGATGAAGACCAAAAGGACTCGTCAGACCGTCCAACGGAGACCAGTGAGGAGAATTCATCACAACCATCTGATGAAGGAACAGGGCAATCTCAAAGTACGGATGATGCCGTGACTCAAGCAAGAAGAGAAGGTCGCTACACGACAGATGATGGTTATATTTTCACCCCAGAAAGTATTCTATCCGATGAGGGGGATGCCTACATCTGTCGTCATGAAGATCACAAACACTATGTTCCTAAAGCAGATCTTTCTCAAGAAGAATTAGCGGCAGCTCGAGCTTATTTAGCACATAAACATGACTCTTCTTCTTCGACGGATGAATCCAATAAAGAGGAATCTGAGACTGATCAAGAAGAGCAATCAAAGGAAGAAGATGCCCCTGCTGTTTCAAGGAAGACCCCAGAAGAAAAATATGCGTATTTGAAGAGTCTTCCTGAAAGTCAACGGACAAGAGATGGGGACCTCATCTTTGATCCGAAAATGGTAGAAAAAGAAACGAATAATAGAACGGCTTATGTCGTTCCGCACGGCGATCACCATCATGTGATTGAAAAATCACGCTTAACAGCATTAGAACGCGAATTAGCGGAATATTACCTCATGCAAAAATGGACACCGTCTGAAGAGGGTAAAAAAGGTCCAGAGTCGAAACCATCCCAAGAGGATAAAAAAGGTCCAGAGTCGAAACCATCCCAAGAGGATCAAAAGGAATCAGATACTCCAAAGCCTAAAACCGAATATCCGAAAAACCTTTTCACTGCTCAAGAACTCAAAGAAATCAATATTCAAATAGCTTACCCACACCATGAAAAGGACGGCAAGTTTTATGTCTATCATTATAACCATTGGCATACGATTGATGATTCCCTGTTGAATACTTGGTTTAATAATGATCAAGAAAAGATCGAAAAGGCAAAAGCCTCTATGCGTTATTTACTTCAACATCCAGAATATAAATTGCCACCGGAGAATGGCTTTGGAGTGGAACCTGGTGAAGATTATGGAAAAGTCCCTAGCTATGCAACCTTCAATGGACGCAGGATCAAACAATTTAATAAAGGACTAGACGGAAAGCCATACACCACTAGCGATAATTATACCTTCACCAAAGACTCAATTATTAGCGTTGAATCTGATGGGGTAAATGCTACTCATGTAACAGATAAGGGCAGCCATACACATTTTATTCCCTTGGGAGAATTAGAACAATTTGAACTCCGACAGGTCGAAGAATGGATGCGTAAGAATGGGCAAAAAGTGACCGTTACAGAAGATAATGATACTCTTGGTTATATTAGCAAGGAAAATGCAGAAAAAGCGGCTAAAGAAGCTTTAAAGAAAGACTTTACAGGATTGAATAATAGCTATCGTGTGTTCCAAAGGGAGGAGGCTTGGTTCTACGAATTGAGATTTGAAGAAAAGACAGAGGAAGAGACGAAGAAAAAGGGAGAATCAGAAGGGGTGCCATCTGATCAACCAAAAGAGGAATCTAAGGAGGCTTTTAATGAGAAGCTAGAGTCAGAAAAAGATTCAGCTCAGGATAAAAGCCAGACAACCAACGCTTCTCAAGAAGAAGCAATTCCTTCTCCTTCATCAGATAAAGGAAAGGACACAGCAGAAGTGATTGAGAAATCTAAAGGATAAAGATCGCTTCCTCTTAAAATAAAAAAGCGTTGATATAAATTCAACGCTTTTTTATGATGGAAGGCTTTTAATGAGAAGATAGTTTACATTTTTACTTAAAGTTGTGGTACTGGTTGAGCATAAAAGTAGAGTACAAAGCCGACTCAGAGGAATGAACTGACCAACAGAGCAGGTTACACCCCTACAAGTTCAGTTTGTCTCAAATAAAGGAAATTAATGAAAAATGTGCCATTTTTTTGAATTAGGGAGCCCACAAAAAGGAAAAACATGCTAGACTGGTAGTTAGGCGAGAAATCGTTTCACCAAAAGGTAAGAAAGGGAGATACAGGGTATTGGAGAATGTCTTTGATTATTAGCAGATGAAACTGTAAGGAATCAGTTACCTGTAGGAATTAATTTCCCCAACTAGTGACAAATCTTATGCATCGTTTGTATTTTTAATAGGTTTCAAACGGACTAGTGATTAATTCCCCCCTCTTTTCTTATCTACCCATCCCTCTCTTTTCAGTGGATAGCTGATTGATAAAAAGAGAGGGATTGTTTATTGACATGAAGAAACGTGACAGACGTTTCTTTTTTTGATAGAGAGGCGTTTAATTAAGCAAGAAGATAAAAAAACTATTTTCTATAGAAGGTATTCCTAAAATAAAGCGTATTCATAATCAGAAAAACATGGTATAATAAGAATTGGTGAGTTTTATTGCGTTGTAAAAAAAGAAATGAGGTTTTTTATGATTTTTGTAGATAATGGCAATTGTTATGATGCAGATATGAATATTGCTTTAGAGACTTATTTAGTTGAAAATCGTTTAGTCGACGAACCTATTCTTTTGTTCTATATTAACGATCCGTCGATTATTATTGGTCGCAATCAAAACACTTATGAAGAAATCAATCAACCTTACGTTGACGAGCATCACATAAAGGTAGTGCGTCGGATGTCTGGCGGGGGAGCTGTTTACCATGATCGTGGGAATTTCTCCTTCTGCTTTATTAAAGATGATGATGGAAGCTTCCGCGATTTTGAAAGTTTTACTAAACCTGTCATTGACGCTTTGCATAAAATGGGTGTGAAAGGGGCTGCGCTCAAAGGGAGAAATGACCTTGTGATTGGAGATCAGAAGTTCTCAGGTAACGCTATGTATGCGAAGAATGGGCGGATGACTGCACACGGAACGATTTTATTCGATGCAGACCTCAATGAAGTTAATAATGCCCTAAAACCTCGTAAGGAAAAATTTGAATCGAAAGGAATTAAGTCTGTTCGCTCGCGTGTCACAAACATCAAGCCTTTTGTTGATCCTGAGTATCGGAATCTTTCTACAGAAGAATTTCGTGACCGTATTTTACTTGAGATATTCGGTGTCTCTTCAAGAGAAGAAGTGCCAGAATTCCATCTAACAGATGAAATTTGGGAAGGTGTTAAGAAATTGCATGCTGAACGTATGGGAAATTGGAATTGGAACTATGGCCAATCTCCTGATTTTGATGTTTCGGGCAGTCACAAATTCCCATTTGGCTTCGTTGACTTACGCTTGAATGTGAGCGGTGGTCATATTACAGCCGCTAAGATTTACGGGGACTTCTTTGGTTTAGGAGAAATCTCTGATGTTGAAGAAAAATTAGTGGGTGTAAAATATGATAAGAAAGACATGGTAGAAGCTCTTCAAGGTGTAGATCTTAAGAAATATCTTGGTGACATTACCCCTGAAGAATTAGTGGATATCGTCTTCCAAAAAGCCTAAGAGTATAAGTAAAAGTGACTTATTTATAATATCCCTCGTCTGAAGGCGGGGGATTTTTATTTTTATGAGAAGTTGCCAATGTTAGGGTACAGTTGTTGTGGTTTTGGAGGGACTACTTTTGCTTTCTCCTTTGTGAAAATTTATTGTAGGATAATAAGGAATAGGATTCTTTTCAGTAAAAGACGTTTACGTTTCAGTCAAAATCAATTATAATTTTTGAGGGTTAAGGAGTGTGAAAAAGATGAGCAAAAGCGATGTGCTTGTATTGGGAAGTATTAATATGGACATTTCATTGAAGGTCAATCAATTACCTCGAATTGGAGAAACTATTCTTAGCGAAGGAGTAGATTATCAATTAGGGGGCAAAGGTTCCAATCAAGCTGTGGCAGCGTATAAGATCTCTCAAGGGACAGATTTTATTGCCTGTGTAGGAGAGGACTCTTTTGGACAGACTGCTATTAGACAGCTCGGACAAGTAGGTCTACCGACGGATACAATTATGATGTTAAAAGGTGCTCATACAGGAATGGCTACAGTTTTAAAAATACAAGGGGATAACTCTATTGTTGTAGCTAATGGAGCAAATAAGGTGGCTAATGAACAAACGCGGCAAGCCATTGATAAAAAACTTCCTGGAAAGAGAGTTTTATTAACGCAATTGGAAACGAATTTTTCAGATTTGGAGTATGCTTTACGGAAAGCTAAGGGATTAAAGGTAATCAACATTTTAAACCCAGCGCCTTATCATCCAATTGTTAATGATTTATTGCCATATGTGGACATAGTGACGCCTAATGAAACCGAATTTGAAAATATAATTGGTAGAAAATTAACGACGCGTGAAGAATTCAAAGCAGCGATGGTGGATTGGGTGCAACAAAACGATACACAATTGATTTTAACTAAGGGGAGTGAAGGCTCACTGACGGTTATAGAGGGTCAGGTTCATATGTTCCCGGCTATTAACGTGGATGTTGTGGACACCACTGGAGCAGGAGATACATTCAATGGAATTTTAGCCAGCTTAGTTGCTAGAGGAGAGAGCTTGGAGAAAGCTATTCGTTTCGCAACTGTGGGGGCTTCTCTATCGACAGAAGGTTATGGGCCACAAGCAGCAATGCCAGGTTTGGATCAGATTATAGAAAGGTTAGAATCACCACAAGAAAAGTCTTAGAAAGCTGGCATGAAGAATATGAGCTGAGATAAAGTCGGAGGCATTAAAGCCGTTGATGACCACCAAGACTCAGTGATTGCCAAAGTCTCTTTAGAGATTGTCTTCATTTCGAATCTAATCTCTATGGTAACAGCAATTATTGTTGGATTTTTAGTGTAGGAAAAGTTAAATCAAAAGAAGTCAGATTTTAGGAGGATTACGAATGAAAAAGATACCGGTTATTTTTGATACAGACCCAGGGATTGATGATGCGATTGCTTTATCTATTCTCTTGAATGCAGAAGAAGTGGACCTTAAGTTAATTACAACAATTGGTGGAAATGTTGCTTTAGAAAAAACAGCAGCGAACGCTGTGAAATTAGTGGAATTTTTCGGGAAAGATGTTCCTGTAGCTGCTGGAAATCATGGTCCGTTATTGGCAGAGTTTGAAGATGCTTCAGATGTGCATGGTGAATCCGGTATGGATGGCTATGAATTCCCTGCTCCTGATTTATCACGATTATTGGACGAACATGCGGTACTCGCAATGCGCCGCGTGTTAATGGAAAGTGATGAAAAAATCACGATTGTTGCTGTGGGCCCACAGACTAATATTGCACTTTTATTGACTATGTTCCCAGAAGTCAAAGAAAAGATTGAAAAAATTATTATCATGGGCGGATCTTTCAACCGTGGGAATAAACATGTGATGGATGAATTTAACATTGGGACGGACCCTGAGGCCGCTCAAATGGTTTTCCGATCCTCTCTAACTACGGTAATGGTAGGTTTGGATATTGGCAACATCGCAACAGTGAGTCCAGCAGAAGCAGAAGATTGGGCACAACATAGTGAAACCGGTAAGATGCTTAATGCTATGCTAAAGCACTATCGTTCTTCTCTTCAAGATGGTGAATGGGAAATGTATGACCCAACGGCTGTATGCTATCTTTTAGCACCAGAACTATTTGAAGAAAAAGAATGTAATGTAGAAGTTGAATTAGTATCTCCATTAACCTATGGGCAAACGGTGGTAGACCTTAAACATAAGACAGATCGCCCAGCCAATTGTGTTGTTCCAGTGACGATTGATCGTCAAGGATTCAAGCAATGGATTCGGGAAAGAATTATTAATTGCAAATAGGTTTGAAAAGTCGAAAATTTTACAGGATTATAGTCAGCAAACATCGCATCTGCTCGGAATACGATGTTTTTTAAGGAATGAAAGCGATCAAGTGGAAAATGGTTTCCACTTCTAATCGATGTCTTTTGAGGATTTTTACGAAGGAAGCGTGTTATGATGACAGAGAAGAACATCTTAAGTTAGAAAATTTAGACAGGCCTGAGGAATTAGGGTAATCGTTATGAATCTAGCTTAGTAGGAATTTATAGGAGGTTGAAGTATGCAAATTTATACGAGAACAGGTGATAAGGGATTTACTAGCTTAGTGGGGGGGACAACGTGTGCCTAAAGATGATGATCGTGTAAAAGCATATGGAACGATTGATGAACTGAATAGCGCTTTAGGCGTATTGGGAGCTTTGATAGAAGACAAAGCCTTAAAACAAGAACTTGAACAGATTCAACAGTTGTTGTTTGATTGTGGAATGATATTGCGACACCAGAGGGCCCGTCAGTTTATCGGTTAAAACAGGAAAGTGTTGGATTGGCTTGAGGAAAGAATCGATGTGTACGCTCAAATCCCGCCAGAAGTCAGTACCTTTGTATTACCTGGGGGATGCTTGGCGGCAAGTATGGCACACTTGGTGAGAACCGTTGCACGTCGAGCAGAACGAGAAATGATTACTTTTTAGTGGACGATGCCTACCAATCAGGTCGCTATAAAATTTGTTAACCGACTATCTGATTATTTTTTTGCCCTTGCACGTTTGCTGAATGCTAAAGAAAATTATCCAGAAACGATTTATCATAATGGACAAGCAGTATTTCATAATGATATTAGTAAAGAAGATATTGCAGATTAGAGGAGGAGATCTCCTGATATAATCTGAATAAGGAAAAAATGTCAAACAAAACTTTTGCTAATTTGTTTGACGTTTTTTGTTTGGAATCGAGAAAAATAAAGTTAAAAATAAATACTATCCACTTTAAAAAGAACACTTTTTGTATATAAAGGCAACAAAATAATAAAACTCGAAAAGGCGATGGCTAAAGGAATATTAAAAACGACAAGAAGAGAGTGACAAGCTTTTTAGGGAGGCACTTATTTTGTATAACACAATATAATGATGAGAATTCACTTGAGGAACACAATATATTGTGGTAGTCTGATAAAGGTTTTGAAAAAGAAGAGTTCTTATTCAAAAAGGAAAATTAGAAAATAAGGAGTTAAAAAATGAGTGAAACTTATTTTGAACGATCACAAGCGCCGGTAGACTACGCATTTAATGACAAAGGGTGCAACATGCATGCGATAAATTGGAATAAAATTGTTGATGAAAAAGATTTGGAAGTTTGGAATCGAGTGACTCAAAATTTCTGGCTTCCAGAAAATATTCCAGTTTCTAATGATCTCCCTTCTTGGCATGAGTTGAGTGAGGCTTGGCAGCAATTAATTACAAGAACTTTTACAGGGCTTACTTTGTTGGATACTATCCAAGCTTCTGTCGGGGACATCGCTCAAATTCGTCATTCTCTAACCGATATTGAAGGAGCTGTATACGCCAACTTTGCTTTTATGGTGGCCGTTCATGCGCGTTCTTATGGAACGATTTTTTCGACACTTTGTTCTAGTGAACAAATTGAGGAAGCACATGAATGGGTAGTGGACAATGAATTACTGCAAGCGCGCGCAAAAGCTTTGATTCCTTTCTATACGCAAGACGATCCTTTGAAATCAAAGGTAGCCGCTGCTTTGATGCCTGGTTTCTTATTATATGGAGGGTTTTATTTACCGTTCTATCTTTCTGCACGTGGGAAGTTACCGAATACTTCGGATATTATCCGTCTTATTTTAAGAGATAAGGTAATTCATAATTTCTATAGTGGTTACAAGTATCAGATGAAGGTCGCTAAATTAAGTGAAGAAAGACAAGCAGAAATGAAGAAATTTGTTTTTGATTTAATGTATCACTTGATTGACTTAGAAAAAGCTTACTTAAGAGACTTGTATCAAGGTTTTGATATTGCAGAGGATGCTATTCGGTTCAGCTTATATAATGCAGGAAAATTTTTACAAAACTTAGGATATGATTCCCCATTTACTGAAGAAGAAACACATATTTCGCCAGAAGTTTTTGCTCAATTATCTGCTCGAGCAGACGAGAATCACGATTTCTTCTCTGGAAGTGGATCATCTTATATTATCGGAACAACAGAAGAAACAACAGATGAGGACTGGGAATTCTAATGAAAGAGTTAATTGTTTATTATTCAACGAAATCTAATAACACGCATCGTTTTGTTCAAAAATTAGGCTATGAAAACGAACGCATTCCTATGGATGGAGAAGGAGAATTGTTTGTAGATAGGGATTATGTTTTAATTGTTCCTACCTATGCAGGTGGAGTCAAAAAAGAAAATGGGGAAGTGTCTGTCAAAGGCGCAGTTCCTAACCCCGTTATTCATTTTTTAAATCATGAAGAGAATCGGTCACACTGTAAAGCAGTCATTTCATCTGGAAACACAAATTTTGGAGATAGTTATGCGATTGCAGGACCCGTATTATCTAATAAGTTACAGGTCCCTCTCCTTTATCAATTCGAATTGTTAGGAACGATAGAAGATGTTGAGCGTGTGAAGAAATTGGTTCAAGAGACGCTTAATGAAGGAGAGAAAGAATGACAGGAATCAAAGAAGAAAGTTATATTTCTTTAAATGCTTTGACGCAATTTAGAGATGAAAAAGGACACTATCATTTTGAATCAGACAAAGAAGCAGTGGCTTCTTATATGGAAGAGGTTATTGCTCCTCGTCGGATAAATTTTAACAGCCTTCAGGAAAGATTAGATTATTTAGTACAAGAAAAGTATTATGATCCGGCTGTTCTTGCTTCCTATGATTTCCATTTTATTGCAGAAATTTTTGATCTTGCCTATGCTCAAGGTTTTAAATTTCCAAGTTTGATGGGGGCTATGAAGTTTTATCAAGCTTATGCCTTGATGACAGATGATAAAAAAAGCTATTTAGAAGATTTTGAAGATCGAGCAGTGATGAACGCTTTATTCTTAGCTAATGGAGACGAGAATTTAGCTAAGAAGTTAGTTTTAGATATTATCCATAATCGTTTTCAACCAGCTACGCCTACCTTCCTTAATGCAGGAAAATTACGTCGGGGCGAATATGTGTCATGTTACTTGCTCCGTGTAGAAGATTCAATGGAATCTATTGGGCGATCCATTTCTACGAGTTTACAATTATCAAAACGTGGCGGAGGCGTCGCTTTATGCTTAACGAATTTACGTGAAGCTGGAGCACCTATTAAAGGAATTGTTCACCAAGCTTCTGGTGTTGTTCCAGTAATGAAATTATTAGAAGACTCCTTCTCCTATGCTAACCAGTTAGGACAACGTCAAGGAGCTGGGGCAGTCTATTTGAATGTACACCATCCGGATATTTTGAGTTTCTTAGATACGAAACGAGAAAATGCAGATGAGAAAGTTCGGATTAAGTCTTTATCTTTGGGTGTTGTTGTACCTGATATTACCTTCCAATTAGCAAAAGACAATAAGGATATGGCTCTCTTTTCTCCTTATGATATTATGAGGGAATATGGAAAACCGATGACGGATATTTCGATTACTGAAGAGTATGATCGTTTAGTGGCTAATCCACGGATTAAAAAGACCTATACTTCTGCTAGGAAATTATTCCAAACGATTGCAGAGCTTCACTTCGAATCAGGTTATCCTTATATTTTATTTGAAGATACTGTAAACCGTCGCAATCCTCACAAGAAGGTTGGACGAATTGTTATGTCTAATCTTTGTTCAGAAATTGCTCAAGTATCTACTCCAAGTACTTATCAAGAAGATTTATCCTTTGAAACGGTTGGAGATGATATTTGCTGTAATTTAGGTTCTTTGAATATAGCGAAAGTAATGGAAGAAGCGCCTCATTTTGGAGAATTGGTGGAAGATGCCATCCGGGCTTTAGACCATGTGTCACGTTCTGCTGATTTAGGTTGTGCGCCATCTATTGAACAAGGCAACCGGAAAAACCATGCCGTTGGTCTAGGGGCAATGAACCTACACGGCTTTTTAGCGACCAACCATATTTACTATGATTCGCCAGAAGCTGTTGACTTTACAGATATTTTCTTTTATTGTGTGGCTTATCATGCTTTCAAGGCGTCTAACCGGTTAGCCGAACAATATGGGAATTTTGAAAACTTTGAGCAATCAGAATATGCGGATGGTACTTACTTCGAAAAATATCTAACAGAAGATAAACAGCCACAAACTTCTCGCGTCAAAGAATTAGTTGAACAGTACGGACTAGAAGTTCCAACAGCGGAAGATTGGCGGAAACTGAGTGAACGGATTCAAAAGACTGGGATGGCGAATGCTCACCTATTAGCTGTGGCTCCAACGGGATCTATTTCTTATTTATCTTCCTGTACGCCAAGTTTGCAGCCTGTGGTGTCCCCGGTAGAAGTTCGTAAAGAAGGTAAATTAGGAAGAGTGTATGTTCCAGCTTTCCGAATTGATGATGAAAATTATGCCTATTATCAAAAAGGAGCCTATGAAGTGGGGCCTAATGCCATTATTGATATTGTGGCAGCTGCACAAAAACACGTCGATCAAGCCATTTCCTTAACCTTATTTATGACTTCTGAAGCGACAACTCGTGATTTAAACCGTGCTTATATCTATGCCTTTAGCAAAGGCTGCGACTCGATCTACTATGTGCGCATCCGTCAAGACGTTTTAGATGGTAGTGAGCATTATGCAGAAGACCAAGTCATTGCATCGACCAAAAGTAACTTCACTTGTTCAGGAGACAGTGAATGTCAAGCTTGCATGATTTAAGAGCCTAGATTGGCGAAATGGGGAAGTCTTGCTATAATAGAAGATAAGTAGAGTTTATCTGTCAATCTAATGCTAAACAAGAAAGAGAGGCAATGTGTGTATGAAATTTACAGCCCATGAATCTTTTAAAACACAAGTCTATTTTGTTAGTCAAGGGCAAGAACTTACCATGCTTGATCAAGAAGAAGAAGAGTATGTCAGAGGTGTCTTATCCTTTGAGGGCAAAAAGGGACAGATCTATCAAAACTTTGGCCCTAAAGGCAGCCAAATCCTTTTAGTCGGATTAGGCGAAGAAAGTCATCTTACAGCAGATGATTACGTTTATGCCGCTTATCAAGCAGCCAAGGCTTTAAATGGAGTGCATATAGAGTCAGCAAATATTCATCTAGAGGTTAAAGGGCAGGTAAATAATGGTCAAGCTCTTCAAGCAGTGATGGAAGGCTTTTTACAAGCAGAGTATCGATTTGATCGCTATCTAACGGATAAATCGAGTGCTAGCTTGAAAGTGATCAATGTCCCTGAAAAAGTCGCTAACTTGGATCAATTAGTAGCAGAAGTCGAGGTTTTAGTAGAAGGGATTAATCATACACGTGATTTGGTGAATACGCCATCGAATGACCAAAGCCCAGCTCAAATGGCAGATCAAGTGAAGAAGCTATTGGAAGAAGTAGGCGTAGAGGTCGAAGTTTATGACAAAGCTCGAATTGAAGCAATGGGGATGAAGGCTTTACTCGCTGTTAATGCGGGATCTGTTAACGAACCTCGTTTCTTAGTGATGAAATACCTCCCTGAAGGAGAAGACCAGAAAGCCATCGCTCTTGTCGGTAAGGGAATTACTTACGATTCAGGTGGCTATGCTCTTAAACCGGCTGACTCTATGCTGGATATGAAGGATGATATGGCGGCAGCTGCTGCAGTGGTAGGTACCTTATATGCTTTAGCAAAGAATAAGGTATGTAAAAATGTGGTGGGTATTGCTGGCTTAACAGAAAATCTTGTGTCTGCTACCTCCTACAAAAATGGGGATATTATTGGTTCCATGAAGGGAACAACTATTGAAGTAGTGAATACCGATGCAGAAGGCCGAGTGACTTTAGCAGATTCCTTGTATTATGCCGCTACACGTGTGAATAGTGAATGTGTGGTGGATTTGGCTACCTTAACGGGAGCTTGTTTAGTCGCTTTAGGTGAGAGAACTTCTGCTATCATGACGAATAACCGTGACTTATTAGTGGAATTAAATCAAGCGGCTAGTGACTCGGGAGAGCCTATTTGGGAATTGCCAATGACAGAAGACCTTCGTCAAAAAGTAAAAGGAACGAATGGCGATCTGTTGAATAGTGCCGGACGTTTTGGGGGCACCATTACCGCAGGTGTCTTTTTAGAACACTTTGTAGAAGGAAAACCATGGGCTCACTTAGATATTGCAGGCCCAGCTTTTGGTGAAAAGTCTTATCGTTACCTCCCACAAGGAGCAACGGGTGTCCCTGTCAAAACCCTTTATCGGTTTGTAAAAAATCGTATAAAATAGAATAAGTCATGAATAATTAAAGAATAGACGAGTGACTGAATATGGTCACTCGCCTATTTTTATGAGGAAGGGTTTCTGCTGTGGGGAGCTATTCTTTTTTGATAGAATTAGTTTCCAAAATGTTATGGAAGAATTTCATAAATCTTTGTTATAATGCCTAAGTATAGAAAGAAGGCGAGAACATGCAGGCAAAGAGTAAGAAAATTTTACCAGGATTATTGCTCTCTATAATGGTAGCAATTTTAGGAAAGGGATTAGGTCTGTTTCTTCCCCAATTGGGTGGAGCGACTTTATCGATTTTATTAGGTATTCTTTTAGGAAATGTTTATTTTAAGCAGCCGTATTTAGAGGCTGGGACTAAATTTTCAGAAGGACGTTTGTTAGAGTATTCGGTGGTTTTATTAGGAGCAACGGTGACTTTTCAAACGATTAGTCAATTAGGACTGAAGAGTATCTTTTATGTAGGAATTTTGATGACATTAACGATTATTGCTGCTTATCAGATTGGACGTCGCTTAGGCTTTCAACCGACGACTTCTCTTCTTATGGCTGGAGGAAATGCGGTATGTGGTTCTTCAGCGATTGGATCTATTGCACCAGCTATTGGAGCCAAAGATCAAGAAAAAGGACAAATGATAACCCTCGTAAACTTACTCGGAACTGTGATGATGTTGACAGTCCCTTTTTTAGGCCTCGCTTTATTTGGAGATAATCTCATTGAAAAAAGTGCTTTGATTGGTGGAATCTTACAATCGGTGGGACAAGTAGTTGCCGCGGCTTCTATGCTAGATAGTCAAGTGGTGACTTATGCAATGCTTTTCAAAATTATGCGTATTTTGTGCTTAGTTTTTGTGGTTTTGTCTTTCCAACGTTTTATTAAGTCTAAGGATAAGAAGGACCATGTGGATTTTGAGGGACACATGGAACGCTCTCAACAGAAATTACCGTGGTATGTGACTGGTTTTATCTTGGTCTGCGTGATCAATAGCTTCTTACCGCTTCCTCATTGGTTAGCAGAAAGCGCCCATTTTGTTTCTTCATGGTTCGAAACAATCGCTTTAGCGGCTATTGGGTTGCGACTAGATTTTAAAAAATTCATGGCAGAAGGCCCTCGCTTCCTGCTTTATGGGATAGGCGTTGGACTATGTCAAGTGTGTTTTGCCTTACTTTTGATATATATCTTAGGTATTTAGGGCAAGACAAAGCGCCGGAGAAAGTTTTTATTTGAAATTGAATATAATCTTTTAAGGAAAACTAGCAAAGTAAAATTTTACTCAAAAGCTAGTTTTTTTCTTTTGGATGTTTTGTGCAACGATTTCGTATATTGAAGGCGCTAACAAGCTATAATAAGAACAAATTTATCAATAGAAAGGGTTATTAATAATGAATACAACTGTTGCTCCTCAAGTGGAGAAACGAAGTTTTAAAGAAAAATGTATGCGTACCTTTGAAACTTTTGGTCGTTCCTTCCTGCTCCCTGTTTCGGTTTTACCTGCTGCTGGTATTCTTAAAGGAATCGGTTCAGCCTTTACTAATAAAGGAACCATAGCTATGCATCCTTGGATGGCAGATAAGACTTTGCAATTGATTATGGGATTTATTAGCATGTTGGGAGGCGTCGCTTTCAAGAATTTGCCAGTTATTTTTGCTGTAGGGATTGCAGTAGGATTAGCGAAGCAAGAGAAAGGATCTGCGGCCTTATCTGGCTTACTTGGCTTTTTGGTTTTGCATAACACTTTGAATTACTTGTTGAAGGTAAGTGGCACTTTAGTGAATATGGCTAAGGATCCAACAGGCGCTCTACTTGCTCAACACATGCAAACTACGGTGTTAGGTATTCAAACCATGGATTTGAATGTCTTTGGTGGGATTATTACTGGGGTGATTGTTTACCTCGTTCATAAGAAAGCTATTAAAATGAAAGTGCCGCAAGTGCTCGGCTTCTTTAGTGGCCCTCGGTTAGTTCCTATTTTAACGATTCCTGTGATGGCCGTTGTTGCACTCGTCTTCTTTGCTATTTGGCCAATTATTCAACAAGGGATTAATGAACTTTCTGTAGCTATTCTTCGTTCTGGCTATTTTGGAACACTTGGTTATGGAATTGTTGAACGTTTGCTTTTGCCATTTGGTTTACACCATGGCTTGAATTGGCCAATTCGTACGACAGAATTAGGGGGAATATTTACCATTGGAGGCAAACAATACGCAGGTACAATTTCTGCTTATATGGCTTCCCTCGGGACTAACGGTGCGATTGATCCAATGATTACGCGTTTCTCATCTGGTAAATTTATTTACAATATGTTCGGTTTACCAGGGGCTGCTTTAGCCATGTATACTTGCGCCAAACCTCAAAATAAGAAAACGGTAGGATCTTTACTTCTTGCTGCTGCTTTAACAGCTTTCTTAACCGGGATTACGGAACCTATTGAATTTACTTTCTTGTTTGTAGCACCGGCTCTTTATGTTATCCATGCTGTTTTAGCTGGCTTCACCTTACTCGCAACTAATCTTTGTGGGGCAGCTTTCTTGACACCAACTGGACATGGGCTTATTAACTATATTATTTATGGGGTGCTTCAAGGCACACGGACCCATTGGTGGTTATTACCAATTATTGGGGTTATTTGCTTCTTCGCTTACTTTGCTGTCTTCACTTTTGCTATTAAGAAGTTCGACTTTAAGACACCAGGGAGAGAGGAGGATCCTTCGACAATTGCTCTTCACGGAAAGAAGGAAACCCGTCAAAAATTAGGAGTTAAATCCATTAAGGATGAAATGGAAGGCTCTTCAAATAAAGAATTAACACTCCATGGTCAAGCACTTGCTCTTATTGATGCGCATGGGGGCCCTGACAATATCACGAACGTTAACGCCTGCATCACACGACTAAGAATTAATGTGAAAGATGAATCTTTGGTGGATAAAGATCTCATCGTTAACGAATTAAAAGCCATGGGATTTGCTAAATCAGGTATGCAAATGCAATCTATTTATGGAGGAAGAGCCAACCAATTGAAAGTCGAAATTCGAGAAATTCTTGGAATGGTGGAATAAGGTTATGATAGAAGAACAACAAGCTTTAAACGATGCTGTTGCTTTTATTACAGATTTAGATGGCACATTGGTTGCGGATTCGACGCAAGTGGCTGAAGAAGATAAGGCACTTCTCCATCAACTGTCTGAAAAGATGTATATTGGAATTGCGACAGGACGTTCAATGAAGGAGATCCACTATATTGAAGAGCAGTGTGGACTGATTTGTGACATTAAGATTGCTTTTAATGGCGGGATTATTGACTATAAAGGTCAGCGGTTAAAGGATTGTGCCTTGCCACAAAATGACCTCGCTGAGTTAATGGATTATATTGAAGAACATCAGATTATTTTTGATGCTTTGGATAATGTGGATCGAATTGGAACTTATACAACAACGAATTTGAAGAAACTATGGAATATGCGCTTGATGACTGTTCCAAATCTCTATCAAACACTCAAAGAGAAAAAAATCTATAAAATTAACTTACGGCCTAAGAGCGACGAAGCTGATGAAATGTTGGCAACGTTACGGGCGCACTTCCCACAGTTGACGATTTGTAAGAGCGGAAATGCACGTATTGAAATTACGCCAAAAGAAATTAGCAAGGGTGAAGCGCTTAGAATGTTGGCAGAGCATTGCCATTTGCATTTCATTTGTGTGGGAGATTCAGAAAATGATAGCTCCATGTTTGAGGAAGCAGACCAGTCTTTCTGTTTAGCACATGCAGCTCCGGCAGTTCTAGGTAAAGTAACAACTGTTATTCAAACATTTAGTGAATTGGGAGAACATTTATTATCAGGAAAATAAAGAAAAAAACAAGACGAAGTGAATGACTTCGTCTTGTTTTTTGTATATAAAAGAACTGGAAGACTTAAAGGATAGAATAGATAGCCTCAAATAAGAGATCGCTGGCTACATAAAGCATCAATCGAGATTTCATTTTTTCGCGATTGGATTTTGAAGGGTGAGTTCTGACGCTTATGCTTGCTAATTCAGTGAGGGGATTCGTGGAGAAGCCTGTAATGGCTATGATTTGGCAACCTTTTACTTTGCAAGCGGAAATGCTTTCAAGGACGTTATTTTTTGAGCCGTTGAGAGAAAAGACTAAGAGGCAGTCTTCACTTTTAACGATTTCTGGCATATCTCTAATTTGAAAAAATTCAGTATAATCATTTGACCACAACCCAATGCTTTTAAGCCGATGATTAAAATTAGAGGCTACATAAGCAGAAGAACCGACACCTACGCAAAAAATGTGGTGAGCCTTCTTGAGAATATGTCCAATTTCAAGAAGTTTGTCTTGGTCTAACATAGCAATGGTTTGAAGAATATCATTGCGGCACTTTTTAACCTCTTGATCCAATGAACTACTTTTCTTGTTAGAAATTTTTTGCCCTTCTTGCTCGTGAACGACCGCATACTTAAATTCTGTAAACGAATGGTAGTGCAATTTTTTGATTCCGCGAACGATCGTGGGTGCAGAGAGATGAAGTTCTTGCTCGATGACTTTTAGTTTCAAATTTGTAAGATCTGGATATTTTAAGATGTAGTCAATAGCGAGCTGTTCGGTAGCCGTTAAATTTTCGTAGAAATTTTGAATACTCGTATAAACCGATCCCAACTTAATCTCCCTTTCATTATTAAATATATTTTCATCATTATAACATGAACAAAAAAGCTCTTCAATTGGCGTACGAGGGATCTATAAATGAATTAAAATAAGGGAAATCTTTATATACAAATAGGCTATTTAATTTTTTCAATAGCCTATTTATGCAAGAAACAATGGCCGTTGCAATGGACATTGTTTGATAGCTGCTTTATTATTATTTACTGTACAATAGATACGTGAGGAGGGAGAGGAGATGGATCACCTGAATAAGCGGATGACAAAATTACTCTTGATTTTATATGAACAAAGGGATTTTGTGACAGCTGATACGCTAAGTAAACTGTTAAATCTTTCCAAGAAGAGTATTTATCGAGAAATAAAGGCGATCAATGAGAGACAAGAAGAGTTCCCTTTGATTATATCTGAACGAGGAAAAGGCTATAAGCTGGATTATGATCGGTATATCTCACAAGGGAACAGTCTGCAGAGGAGGGAGATCAATCCGAGGAGCCGGCAGAATAGAGTCATTGAAACTTTATTGTTGTGCTCGCCTCATCCCATGAAGGTAGAAGAACTCTATATGAATGATTATATCAGTGATTCAACAATTGCTTTAGATGAAAAAATGATGATTGAATTGCTGGAGCCCTTTCATTTACGACTAGTGCGTCAAAATAAGAGGCTATCGATTGTGGGTTCAGAAATTCATATAAGAAAAGCTTTGGTAGAACTTTTTCAACCGCTTGAAGTGACAGATATGGAGAAGTTTTGTCTGTCGAATCATTTTAATAAGTATGATTCTTTGTTTGTGTCGGTCCAACTCTCTGAAATTGAAAAGAGTATAGGGTCCCATATCCCTTATCCTTATAATATTAATATTTTCTCTCATTTATACATTTTGATTGCAAGAAGTCGAAAGGGATATTCAGAAGACATGAACCAAGCTCTTTCTGAAGAGGAAGAAGAGGCTATGAGAGGAAATGACGAATATCGTCAAATTGCTTCATCGATTATTGAAACCACTGAGAATTATTTGCATCGTGCCTTGAATCGAAAAGAAGTTTTCTATCTCTATCAATACTTAATTTCGTGTCGGCTCACTCATCGTTCAGAAAAGCAGATGATTTATTCCCATGCATTGAAAGATTTAACAGAAGATTTGATTGATGAAGTGGAAAGAAAGCTCAATCGGAATTTCCATGAAGCCAAGTTAATCAATGATCTGGTTCAGCATATGAAGCCTCTGATTAATCGCTTGGAGAATAATATTTACATCCATAATCCACTCCTTGGACAGATTCAAGCGGCTTATCCAGAAATTTTTAAAGCGTTAACAGAATGTGTAGAAGGAATAGAGAGTCAGTACGGTAAGATCAGTGCGGACGAAATAGGCTTTTTAACGGTTTACTTTGCTCGGGTAATGGAGAATAGTTCAGGTCCTATTAAAACGATTATAATGTGTACGACAGGGGTAGGTACTTCAGAGCTCATTCGCGTGAAAGTGAAAAATAAATTTCCACAATTGGAAGTGATGCAGGTTGTTTCTCGTTTAGAAATTGATCAAGCCCTTAGAGACGTAGATAACGTTCAGTTAATTTTAACGACTATTGATTATACCCCTAAACTTCCGATCTCGACTTTATTAATTTCAGCCATGCTAACTGTTAAAGATTGTGAACGCATTCAAGGAATGATCGAACAAATAACTGGAAATAAGTAAAAGGAGAAGTCGGTATGTGTTATGAGGATTATTTGAAAGTTCAGCGCTTTACTCAGTTTGCGGACCGCTCAGCTTATTATTCCCAGTTAATGAAGCAATTAACAACAGATTTTAAGGAAGAAATGTCCCATCTACAGTTAGAAGACTTTATGAGAGAACGCGAGGAACTGGGAAGCGTTCAGATAGGCTCTTATACAGTGATGCCTCATATGGAAGCAGAAGAAATTCCTTCTTCTAAGATTTATCTTTTCTTATTAGAGAAACCTTTTTATTGGAATGATCAGGCAAGTCAGATTCGGATCATCTTAACGCTCTTTATTTGCCCCAAAAAAGACAGCCACAAGGAAAAAATCCGACAAGTTATTCGGCACTTTGCTGAACCTCATATTGAACAGAAACTTTTAAATAGTAAAGATAATCATGAAGTTTTTAACTTATTGACAAACTAGAAAGAAGGAAAAGATGTGGAACTTTATAAACAAAAATTTGAAGTTGAAACCTTAGCCTCTCAAGTCAGTTATCATGATATAACCGCTCAAATTCGACAGGCCGTGTCTGAAAGTGAGATAAGAGAGGGCTTGATTACCGTCTTAACGGCTCACACGACGTGTTCTATCTTTTTGGAAGAGTATGTGCATGATAAGAATGAAGAAGGTGAAGATTTCCTTCAAGCAGATTTGAATCGGGTGCTTGATCATATTATTCCTCCGCATAAGGCGTCTTATCAATATCAGTACCCAGGGCCTAAACATTTGGAGACTGTCCGATCGTGGTCGAATCCTCAGGATTATTTACCTCATGATTCAATAGAAGATTTGTTTAATGGAGATGGTCATTTGAGAGCCAGCCTGATTGGAAATCATGTAGCGATCGATTTAAGTAATGGAGAACTTGGGTTAGGGAAAACAGGCTACGTTTATTTTGTAGATTTTGATCAAACGCGTGAAAGGAAACGCACCTATCAAGTAACGATCATAGGCAATCGATAAGGAGAAGACAAATGTTAGTAAATGGTAAAAAAATGCTTCAAGAAGCCAAAGCCAATCATTATGCAATTCCAGCTTGTAATTATATAGACAGTGATTCTGCTCGTGCTTTTCTAAAAGTAGCAGAAAAAGAAAATCGTCCGCTAATTCTTGCTTATGCCCAAAAACATCAAGGCATTTTATCTTTAGAAGAAGCGGCATCTATTGGCAATTATTTTGCAAAAAAAGCCACAGTTCCAGTCGTTTTACATCTTGATCATGGAGAAGATATTGACTTTATTGCTAAGGCCATTCAATTAGGGTTTAATTCTGTCATGATAGATGCTTCTAGTGAAAGTTTTGAAGAAAATATTCGTCTCACCAGGGAAGTGGTCGCTCTTTCGCATGCTTTTGATATCCCTGTCGAAGCAGAATTAGGCCATGTTGGTGCCAATGACTTAGTGAAAGATTTAGGACATACGGGTTCTATTTATACGGATCCAGAGAGTGTGACAGTTTTTATCGCCCAGACAAAGGTTGACTCTTTAGCGGTATCGATTGGAACTGCTCATGGCCTTTATAAGGGAAGTCCTCATATTAGCTTTGAAGCTTTAAGTCAGATTTGCCAAGTGACAGATCTTCCCTTGGTTCTTCATGGAGGCTCTTCAAGTGGGGATGAGAATCTCAAGCGATGTGCAGAAGGGGGCATTGCTAAGATTAATATTTATACAGATTTTGTGGATGCTGCTTTCCAAGCTTTGAAGGAATGGCCTGCCTTTAAAGATTGGATTGAAGTCAAAAAGAAAGGACAATCAGCAATGGAAGCTGTTTTATCTCATTATTACGCTGTCTTTGGTACACCAAAATATCCAAGAAGATAATGAGTGAGAGAGGAGGAAATTTTTTGAAGAATCTATTAGAAGTGAAAGCCCCCTTCTTTATTTTTAATCCAAAATCTTATTTGTATGGACAGCCTTTGGAAGAATTAGCACTTGAAGCAGATCAAATGGCAGAAAAAATGGGTGTTCAAGTCTTTGTGACTGCTCCCTATGCGGATATTGAACGTTTAGCACACAAGACTTCTCATATTATTGTAACGGCTCAACACTTAGATGGATTAGAGCCTGGGAGAGGAATGGGTGCAGTTTTAGGAGAATCTATTTATCAAGCTGGGGCCAGAGCAACTTTTTTAAACCATGCCGAACATCCTTTAACATTGACCCAATTAGTCAAAAGTATCCAAAAAACAAAAGAACTGGGAATACTCTCTATTGTGTGCGCGGACTCTGTGGAGGAAGCGCGGGCCATTGCTACCCTTCGTCCAGATATTTTACTGTGCGAAGAAACGGCGCAGATTGGGACAGGACAAGTGAGTGATACATCTTATGTTCATTCCACCATCGAAGCCATTCATACAATTGATTCGGAGATTGCGGTTATGGAAGCGGCAGGCATTCGGTCAGCTGAAGATGTCCGTCGGGTCATAGCCTTAGGTGCGGATGGGACAGGATGTACTAGTGGGATTACCCAAGCAGAAGATCCTGCTTCCGTTCTCAGATCGATGATTCGAGCTTTAAAGAATTAACGATATCTACAAAACTTAATAATGAGTGAGTAGTCATCTTATTTGAAAGGAGGGGAGATGATGGAAAACATGTATTTAACAGATCTACAAAAGAAAGATATCAATAGTAGAGAAGAAGCGTTAACTTACTTAGCCGATCGCTTATATACAAATGGTGACGTTAAAGGAAGTTTTAAAGAAGCAATTATTGATAGAGAAAATCATTTTGCGACAGGCTTAGCCTTAAATCAATTAGGAGTTGCAATTCCTCATACAGATAATATTCATGTCAATCATTCAAAAATTGCTGTGATGACCCTACAAGAACCTGTTGAATTTTATCAAATGGGATCTACCACTGAAACCGTATCTGTAAGTATGATTTTCATGTTAGCCCTTAAAGATGCGCATGGACATTTGGATATGCTTCAAAAATTAATGACCTTCTTCCAAGATCAGGAAGCTCTTAAAGCGTTATTGGATCTAGAAGATAGCGATGAAGGACACGCTGCAGCAGCACAGTTATTACAAGAACATCAAATTATAATCTAAGGAGGGGATTTTGATGATAGATATATTACAAAAATTTGTTGCGTTAGGACCAACGATTGTTCTCCCTATTTTAATTTTTATCTTTGGTTTAGCCTTAGGTACTAAACCAAGAAAAGCTTTTAATGCAGGCTTAACCGTTGGTATTGGGTTTATTGGCTTGAATTTAGTAATTGGCCTCTTAGGAAGTAACATCGGGCCAGCCGCTCAAGAAATGGTTAAACGTTTTGGCCTTAATTTGAATACTATTGATGTTGGCTGGCCAGCAGCTTCTGCTATTTCTTATGGAACCTTGCTAGGAAGTTTAGCCATTCCTGTTGGGATTGCTGTGAACCTCGTATTATTATTCCTAGGCTGGACGAAAACCTTGATGGTGGACATTTGGAACTTTTGGCATGCGGCTTTTGTGGCTTCATTAGTTTTTGCAGTGACCCAACAATATCCGCTTAGTTTATTTGCAATGATTACGTATCTCTTGTTAATGTATCTTTTAGGGGATATTATTGCTCCAACGATTGGGGACTTCTATGGATTTCCTAATATCACCTTTCCACACGGAACCTCAGCGCCTGGTTTCTTGATTGCTATTCCTTTGAATTGGTTATTTGATCGTATCCCAGGCTTTAACAAAATCGACGCCAAACCAGAAACGATTCAAGAAAAATTCGGTATTTTTGGTGAAACCACTGTGATGGGCTTAATTATCGGGATCGTTTTAGGATTACTTGCTGGCTTCCCAATTGGTAAGACTCTTCAATTAGGAGTTGTTCTTGCTGGTGTTATGGTTCTCTTGCCACGTATGGTTGCCTTATTAATGGAAGGATTAACTCCTATTTCTGAAGCAGCTAATGCGTTTGTTCAAAAACGATTCCCAGGACGTGAATTAAATATTGGGATGGACTCTGCACTTTCTGTTGGTCACCCAGCTGTTTTATCCAGTTCTTTAATTCTTGTGCCCATTACAATCGCTTTAGCCTTTATTTTACCAGGCAACAAGACTTTGCCATTTGGTGATTTAGCTACGATCCCATTTGCTGTTTGCTTAATGGCAGCTGTCTTCAAAGGAAATATCGTGCGGACTGTTGTAGCAGGTATGGCTTACATTTCTTCGATTTTCTACATTACTTCTTGGGCAGCACCTCTCGTAACTAGTGCTGCTCAAGCTGCTAACTTTGACTTAGGCGGCAATCATTCTATCACGGCCTTGCTTGAAGGGGGATTATGGCCAACGTGGTTATTTGTCTTCGCTGCTAAGACACTCCCATGGATAATTATTGGCGTGATTTTCCTTGTTTGTTTAGGAAGTTTGTATTACATTAATAAAAAGAAGACTACTGACATTTAAAAAGAAGGAGAGCGAATATGAAGAAGCTATTGATTATGTGCGGTTCAGGTATTGCAACCTCTACAGTTGTAACAGGAGCTGTGAGAACTTGGTTAGCTGAAAAAGGTTGGGACAAAGAAGTAACAATTATTCAATCGAAGGTGGCTTCAGAAGTGAACCATATTGATGATTATGATGCCGTTGTTTCAACAACAGCTGTGCCAGACAACATTAAAGATAAAGTGATTATGGGGATCCCAATTTTGACAGGTATGGGGAAAGAAAAAGTTTTCGAAAAATTAGAAAAAGTTTTGAACCTCTAATTGCACTAGCAGCGATTTTGCTAAAAAGAGGACTGATAGCTATCAGTCCTCTTTTTTTATTTAAGATGTAAGTTGAAAAATTTCTTTGAAAAGGAAGAAGTTATTGGCAATGAAGGTGGTTGGCTAGTAATTGCTCAATCACTTGGCCTACACCATCACAAAGGTTGCTAGGAGCAAGATGTGGGGCGGCTTTTATACATTCAGGGTGAGCGTTAGCCATGGCATAAGCATGAGGAAAATCTTTTAGCATAGAGAGATCGTTGAGAGAGTCTCCAATTGTGATGACTTCATCTGCTTGATAGCCTTTTTCTGCTATATAAGTTTTGAGAGCAGCCCCTTTTGTCGCTTGATAGCGCGTAATTTCCAAATTAAGGAGATGGGAAGAGGTGATGCTTAGATCTTTTTCCTTTTGAAAAGCTGCGCGAACACTTTCTGTTTCAGAAGGTTCCTTAGCAAAGATCATTATTTTGAGTGGAAGATTATTTTCTTGGATAGAGAAATCACGAAGAGAACGTAAGCCTTCCTCTTTAAAGCGATCGGCTAGATAATCTGCATGAGGGGAGGAATCGCTTAACACATGTTGTAGGTAAGTTTTTGGATTTTCAACATAGTATCTCTTTGCACTCATTAAGGCGTAATTAATCTGCCGATGTTTACAATAAGCAATAATATTTTGAACTAAGTGAAAAGGAAGAGAATAGGGATGTAAGAATTTTCCGTTATCATCTGTAAAAATAGCCCCATTGAGATTGATCATAGAACAGGAAATAGAAGCAAGGTCCAAAAGGGGCTTAGCCATAGGATAGCCTCTGCCGGTTGCAATTAAGAATTCGACACCAGCATCTTGCAAGGCATGAACGGCAGCAGCGTTACGGTTAGAAATTAGACGATCTTTGTTCAAAAAAGTGCTGTCCATATCTGTGGCAAATAAGCGTATCATAACAAGTTCTCCTCTTCTAAAACGATCATAAATTCAATATTCATTATACCACTTTTAATGAGGGATAAATCGTAGACCTTTGGGATAGAAATTCTTGACGGTTCCTTGAACTTGTTTACCAAATCCTATGCTCATATGATGGTAGCAAAGCAAGCACCAACCTTGGTTCCCTGGTTTTTGAAAAGTTTCTCCTTGGATATAATGGCTCCATTCTTCATAGGAGAGATCAAGTTTTGGAATACTTGCACTTGGGGAAAGAGACATGGCTAAAGCAAAACTGGGATGAAATCTTTTCTTGAGGAAACTCCCCAAGTGAAGCCCTTGCCTTAAGCAGCGTAGGCCGGAGAGATTAGGACAAGGGGTAGGCAGTAGCCAGAGTTCTTGTCCAAAAACTTGGAGTGAAGGCGCAGAAATAGATTGAAGGTTAAAGCGGTCAGCAAATTCTTCAAAGTAGAGCTTTTCTTCTCTAGACAAGGAGCGGGAAGAAGATTTTTCAGATTTCTTTTTGGAGCGAGAAGTGAATTGAGAAGGAGAAGATTGAGTAGGACCTTGATAGGTGAGGCGAGCGACAAAGTGACCTTCCCCAGGATGGAGGTGTGGCCAGATTCGCCGAGTTCCTTCCAAGTCTGGGTTTCCTTGTCCCCAGATCATTAGCCCTGAAGAGACAATATTAGTAGAAAAATTTTCGATAGGGTCAACATGCAACGGGAAATGGTCTACCAGCCAAGCGATAATTTCTTCATTTTCTTCGGGGGCAAAGGTGCAGGTAGAATAGATAAGTTGTCCACCTGGTTTGAGTAAGCGAAGAGCTTCAGGAAGAATTTCTTTTTGACGAGCTTGACAGGTTAGAGGCGTTTGAGGTGTCCATTCACTGATTGCGGGATTATCTTTTCTAAACATGCCTTCTCCAGAACAAGGGGCGTCGACTAACACTTTATCAAAGTAGCCAGGTAAATGTTGAGCCAGCTGATTTGGCGAGTGGTTAGTTACGATAGCGTTAGTGATGCCTAAACGTTCGATATTTTCAGCTAAAATTTTGGCACGCTTAGGGATAATTTCATTTGCCACAAGAAGGCCCTTCCCTTTGAGAGCGGCAGCAAGTTGGGTAGACTTGCCACCAGGAGCGGCACAGAGATCAAGGATACATTTCCCGGGCTGGGGATCTACAACGGTAGCCACACTCATAGCGGAGGGCTCTTGACTATATACCAATCCTGCTTGGTGGAGAGGAGACTTACCGTCTATTTCACCGTAGAAGCTAAGCGGTGCATAGGGAGCAGGATCTAAGTCAAAGGGCAATTCTTCTTGACAAATCTTTAAGGCGTTTTCTTTCAGTGAATTGATCCGAAATCCTTTTTTTACGGTTCCTTCTTCAAGTTCGTGCAAGAAAGGTGGAGAGTCGGTGGAGGAGAGTAAACGCTGGTATTTTTTTATAAAGGCACTAGGAAGTTGCATGGCTTTATCCTTTCTATGACTATAATCCCTAGCATCATACCACAAGAAAATAAAGTCGCCAACCGGATCCTATTTTGACCCCTCATGTAGTTGTTTATTTTCCTATTTAATAAGGAGAAAATTAGTTAGAAATAATTTCTTTGATGCGAGATGCATTTGCTGTGGCTTTCTAAAGAAAAGGTGTTTTTGTAACAAAAGATTTGAGGAAAAGGTCTTTTCTTTAGAAAGGAAAACGTTATAATAAAAGCCAAGAATGAAAAAAGGGGAATTCATATGGGCACAAAAAAAATCATGGCGGTCATTCTAACAATTATTGCGTGTATGTTTTGGGGATTAGGAGGCGTGTTGAGTCAACATGTGATGCAGACTTTTCATGTTTTACCCCAAGAGTTAACAATGCTTAGAATGAGCATTACGGGTGGAGGAGTTTTGATTTATTTAACGCTTCGAAAAAAATTGCCTGGAAAGGAATTCTTTGAAAATTCATCGATTTGGAAAAGATTTGTTGCTTTTGCTATTGCAGGATTAGTGTTTAATCAATTTTCTTATTTAAAAACGATTACGTTAACGAATCCTGGAACAGCCACCATTCTTCAATATGTAGCACCTATTCTTTTATTGATTTATTATTGCTTAGTTGGAAAAAGGTGGCCAAAACGTAAGGAAATTTTTGCTATTCTCTTTACGATTGTGGGCATTCTTTTAATTACCACGCATGGAAAAGTGGGACAATTGGTCCTTTCTAAGGAGGGACTAGTATGGGGAATGTTGAGCGCTGTAGGAATGGTATTTTATCATATGTTGCCTCTCCCTTTAATTAAACGCTATGGTCCATTAGCTACTACAGGAATAGGAATGGCTATCGGCGGTCTTTGCTTATCTCTTTTTATTCATCCGTGGAATCATTTGGATTTAATGAATGGACATTTTATATTGTGGTTAGTGCTTACTGTGATTGTGGGGACTTTAACACCTTATGTTTTGTATTTAAAGGGGATTCAATACCTCGGCCCGCTCCCTGTGAGTTTGATTGGAACGGTAGAACCTGTGGCTTCAACTTTGCTAACTGTATTTTTACTGAAAACATCTTTTGTGCTATTGGATTACTTAGGAATGGGATTTATTTTAGCCACTGTTTTGTTAACGGTTCATGATAAATAAAGCTATAAGTTTAAAGAAGCTTATCTTTGAAGAAAGAATAGCTTCTTTTTATTTATGCAAAAAAATTTCAATGGTAAGAAATAGAAGGCTTAAAAAGAGTCAGTGAATGACACCAATATTACAGCTTTGTTACAAATAGGAAATCAAGATATTTAAAAAAGACAAATAAAAAGTAAAGAAAGTTAAAAGAGTATTGAGTCTCTTTGATTTTTAAGAAATGTTTAAAGGGAGAAAAGAGAAAACAGAAGGACTCTAGAAGAGATTATTTTGTAATAGAACTGTTAACCAATTCTTTTGAGAGACAGCGTATAATAATACTTGTAAATTAAACGAGTGTTAACAAAAATACAGATATTAATTTTGGGGGACAAAATATATGAAGCACAAGAAATTAGTAGTAGGGACATCTTTAGCGGCGACAGCGGCTATTGCAGCAGTTACTGCGCCACAAGTCAATGCGGAATCTTATACTGTTAAATTTGGAGATACTTTATCAGAGTTAGCTTTACAATTTAATACGACTATCGAAGAAATTCGCGATGCTAATAATATTCAAGACATCAATAAGATTTTTGCTGGGGAAACTTTTGAAATTCCTACAGCAACTAAGGAAGCTGCTCCACAACATCCTGTTCAAACACAAGAAGTTAAGGAAACCGCTGCAGTGGAACATCATGAAGAAGTACAAAAGGACACTCATTCTGCTCTTCAAAATGGTGTTTATACTGTCCTTGCAGGGGATACCTTGAATCGTATTGCTGAAGAGTTTGGGACGACTGCTCAAGCAATTCGTGACCTTAATGGAATTCAAGGAGACTTAATTTTTGTAGGTCAACCTTTACAAGTTAAGGTAGGACTTGTTTCAACAGCTAAGGTATCTGACGATCAAGACGATGAAGTTATTGTTGAAGAATATGCGAAAGATGCACCTTCTACAGAGCAAGCTGCAACGAGTGAATACACAGTCGTTCCAGGAGATACACTTGCTAAAATTGCTGAAGCTTACGGGTTAAATGTTGAAGAATTACAATTAGCTAACGGTTTAGACAGTGATTTTATTTATGCTGGTCAAGTTTTAGCTGTAAGTCCACAAGCTGTTTCTCAAGCTCAGAAATCTCAAGAAAAAGCTGAACAAGAACGTCAAGCTCAGGCGGCCCAAGAAAAAGCTGAACAAGAGCGTCAAGCTCAGGCGGCCCAAGAAAAAGCTGAACAAGAACGTCAAGCTCAGGCAGCCCAAGAGAAAGCAGCTCAAGAAGCTCAACTTCGCGAAGAAGCACGTCAAAAAGAAGCTGCACGTCAAGCTCGTGAAGCTCAAAAGAAAGAAGCTGTCGCACAACCAACTGCTAAGATTGCACAACACGGACCTTATAATGGTTCAGTGGATCCACGTAATCTTGCGCCTGCAGGACAATGTACAGCTTATGTAATTAATCGTTTGTATGGATTAGGACGTCCAGTGCCTGGAATGATGGGAAATGCTAATGAATGGGGAGCTTATGCTGCTCAGTATGGATTAGCTGTTTCGAACCACCCACAAGTAGGAACCGCTGTTAGCTTCCCAGCTGGAGTAGCGGGTGCTTCTAGTTATGGTCACGTTGGTTTTGTTGAAGCTGTTTATCCAGATGGCTCTTTCCAAATTTCTGAAATGAACTATGCTGGAGTATCAGGTGTCAACTATCGTACCATTCCAGCTGCGGTTGCATCATCTTGTCAATTCATTAACTTTTAAGAATAATAGAAAAAGCGAGACTCCCCCTCTCGTTTTTCTTTTGTTCAAATTTGGAAAGCACTTTTAAGAGTGCTTTTTTTTATGAGGAATGAAGGAAGAAGAGGACACGTTGGTTTTTTACAGTTTTCACGGTATAATATATTAAATTCAAAGGATTATTGATGGGAAGAGAGGATGTGTAGTGATGAAAAAGATATTAGTGGTGGATGACGAAAAAGCTATCTCTGATATTATTACTTTTAATCTGAAAAAAGAGGGTTATGAAGCAAAAGCCGCTTTTGATGGAGAAGAAGCTTTAGAAATCTTCGAGGACTATCAACCAGATCTTGTTCTTCTAGATTTAATGCTTCCCAAAAAAGATGGGTTAGAAGTTTGTCGAGAAATTCGTAAATCTTCAAATGTCCCTATTATTATGTTGACAGCTAAGGGAGAAGAAATTGATAAAGTGCTAGGTCTTGAAATGGGCGCAGATGATTATGTGACCAAGCCTTTCTCTAATCGAGAACTTTCTGCTCGGATCAAGGCCAATATTCGGCGTTCGGATGTATCTAAGCAAGAAGAACAAACGGAAGATGATAGTGGATTGAATGAAATTGTAGTAGGGAATTTGATTATTCATGAGGATGCCTACTATGTTTCAAAAAATGGAAATGAAATTGAGCTAACCCACCGGGAGTTTGAACTTCTTCATTATTTAGCTAAGCATTTAGGGCAAGTGATGACGAGAGAAAATCTTCTTCAGACGGTATGGGGCTATGATTATTTTGGAGATGTTCGAACAGTAGACGTCACTGTTCGACGTTTACGTGAGAAAATCGAAGACTTACCTTCTCAACCCAAGTATTTAATGACAAGACGTGGTGTAGGTTATTTCCTTCAAGAAGCAAGTCAGGAGTAGAGGTATGTCTAGAAAAAGAAAATTAGGCTTCCTCTCTTCTATTCATTTTAAAATTCCTTTAGTTATTATTCTGGTTCTATTATTAGGCTTGCAACTTGTAGGGGCTTATTTTATCCGAAATCTTGAAAAAGAAATGTTGAGAACCTTTGATGATCAAATGAGTGTTCAGATTGGCTTTTTGGAAGATAGTGTGCGGCCTGTTATTCAAGAAAAAGAAGGAAATGAAGCAGACAAAAAGGCGCAATTGATTAATTCGTTGCGTCGTTTTAATGTGAGCAACGTTCTCGATACGGTAGTTGTGAATGCAAATGGCCAGATTTTGGCGTCTTCTAATCCTTCTAATCAAGGCAATGTTGGGCAACAGACGACAGATACCACTATTCGTTCAGTTCTTTATAACAATATGAGTTTGAACAAAGAATATTTTGATAGTAATGAAAATATTCGAATCAAAAAGTTTGTAGTCCCTATCTTCTCTTCTGAAAATGCAGGGCTATTACTTGGCGTTTTATGTGTCACAGTCAATATTGAAACAGTATACAATCAAGTGCAAAACATTGGGTTAATCTTTATCACTTCTTCTGTTATCGCCTTAGTTTTTTCTATTTTGTTAGCATTTTTGGTATCGAAGGGAATTACTCGTCCTATTCAGGCTATGACGGATCAAATTGAGAAGATAGCAGATGGAAATTATAATGATCAAGTCAAAATTTATTCCAAAGATGAGATGGGAATTTTAGCACGTTCTATTAATTACCTTTCTGTGCGCGTGAAGGAAGCTCAGGAGACCACAGAGGCTGAACGTCAACGACTCGATTCCGTGCTCAAACACATGACTGACGGCGTGATTGCAACAGATCGTCGGAGTAGAGTGATGATTACTAATAATCGGGCACTGGATTTTATTGGAAAAACCGAAGAAGAAGTGATTGGGCATTCTATTATGGAAGTCTTAAATCTAAGGGATAAGTATACCTTTAGAGAATTATTAAATATGGATCACGATATTTTGATCCCTTTTGTGAATGAAGATGGACAAGAATCGATTATAAAGGGAGAAATTTCAGTTATTCAACGGGAATCACGGTATGTTTCTGGGTTGATTTGGGTATTAACAGATGTCACAGAGCGTGAAAAGATTGAACGGGATCGTCGTCAATTTGTATCCAATGTTTCTCATGAATTACGTACACCTTTAACGTCTGTTCGTTCATACAGCGAGGCTTTGTCAGATGGCGCTTTGGAAGATCCAAAATTAGCGAGAGAATTCTTAGATGTGATTCAAAGAGAAACGGATCGGATGATTCGGATGATCTCTGATTTGCTGAACTTGTCTCGAATGGACTCTAATCGCCAAGAAATGAATTTAGAATTAATTGACTTGTCACGTTTAGTCGATCATATTTTGGATCGCTTTGATATGATGCTCAGTAGTGAAGAATATGCGAATAAGGATTATAAGATTTTAAGAGAACTTTCTGATAAGCCAATATGGGTTGAAGCGGATCAAGATCGCTTAACACAAATTATTGATAATATTTTAAATAATGCGATTAAGTACTCACCAGATGGGGGAAATATTACGGTACGTTTAATGACCACCCATAATGAGGCTTTGTTAAGTATTCAGGATCAAGGACTAGGAATCCCGCAAAAGGCTATCCCGCATATTTTTGAACGTTTTTATCGTGTAGATAAGGCAAGGTCCAGGGAACAAGGAGGAACAGGCTTAGGCTTGGCTATTGCCAAGGAAGTCGTAGAAAGATTGAATGGACGAATTTGGGTGAACAGTATTGAAAACAAGGGATCAAGTTTCTATATTTCCTTACCTTATGACCCAACAATCGGAGAGGATGAGTGGAGTTAATGCATAAATTTTGGGCAGGAATCCCCCATTTACTATTAGCGGTATTGGTGTTAATGAGTGTATTTTTCTCTTTGAATATTATGGGGCCTTTTTCTAATTTATCGAGTCGAATACAAAGAAAAAAGGCTCCTGAAGGACAGTCATTGATCGTTACCCCTACTCAAATGGTTAGTCAGGGGGAAGAAGTTCCTTTGTTGAAGGCTTTTTCACCGGGAGCTTTTATTTATTCTGACGGAAAAAAATATTTAAAAACCTTAGACAAGGATTTGATGAGAGAATTTAATGAGAATTTTTTTCAATTTTCTTTAGGCAATAACTTACCCGATCATCTAGAGAGTCAGCCGATGGATCAATTTGAACAGTATGCGTTAGGAAAGTCGTATTTTGAGCTTCAATATTCTGATAACTTACCGGTCCATTTGTTTGGTTTAAATAAGGAGGCCTTGCCTGATGCTTGGCGAAATTTTTCAGCAACAGGAATTGCATATGTTAAAGGGGATCAAGCTCTTTATGTATTGGATGATTGTAAAAATCTAGCTTATAAACTTCCTTTGAAGCAAAAAATAGATTATCAAGTCGTTGAAAATGAAGTAGAAGCGAATAAAAAGAAATTCAAACAAAGTAAATTAGTTCATTTGAAGCAAGGCCATGATTACTTGTTCGATGAAAAAATTTCGGTGCCTACTTTTTCTTATATAGTAGATCGACAACCTAACGACACTTTTTTGCAGCTTTTGTTTGACTTACCAGATCAGGTTAACGATTATTCGGATGTTGAGAGTGCTAGATATTATACGGAGAATAAAGGATTAATTGTTAATAATAAGAATTTTGAAGTGCATTATACGCATACGAATGTTGAGAAAAAAGCAAAAGATCAGTTAGAAGCAGTAATTCAGGCTTTTCAAGGTTTAGAAAAATTATGGATTACCAAGGAAGATTGGTCATTTGCTCATTATGATTCGGATACTAAGCAAGTGATTTTTAGAAAAAATGTGAACGGAATTCCTATCTATGGGTCCAATTATGTTTCGCGTTTGAAGATAGAGACAACGAAAGAAAATGAGATAGATAGCAAGTTTTCTGTTTTAGCGATTCAAACCCCTATTACGGATTTGACCGAGCACTTTGAATTGCAACCAGCAAGTAAAATTCTCCACCTTTTAGAAGCAAATGGAATTTCTTCGGAAGATATTGATTCTTTAAAATTGGGATATTATTGGGTGCCAAGTCCTAAATCGAATCGCTTGGTCAGTCTTTTGCCGTGTTGGATGATAGAAAAAGAAGGCCATTATTATGTATTAGATGAATTAGTGGATATGCATAAACATGAAGATTGTGTGACCCGAGATGAGAACACAAAAGCTCCTATTTATATCGAATTTAAAAAACAGGGAGATACTGTCCAACCTGCAGAAATAGATGCTAAGGAAGAGGAAAGATATTTTCCTAATAGCCGGAAAGTGAAGAGATAAGGAGGCGGATACTTGTGGATTTTAGAAGGATAGAGAATATTTTAATTATTGCTTTCTTTTTGCTCAACACCTTTCTCGCCTACACCTTATTTGGGAAAAATATGTTGATGACTTCTCTAAGTCAGGACAATATTAATATTGAACAAGAATTAAAAGCAAATGAAATTAATTTGACTTTTGATTTATCCAGTGAAGAAGGCAAAGAGCCTTTTATCGCTGGGAAGCAACAGAAACTCTCGACAGAAGGAGAGAATCGACCACAAGCTCAGCGTTTAAAATGGGATAAGGATACTGGGCAACTTTATGGAGAATTTGCTCATCCGATTGCTTTAAAAGGATTGAAGCAAGTAAGTGATGACCCTACTCGTTTACCTAATGAAGTACTTTCTCCTATTAATAAACTTTTGACAGAGGGAAGTATTGAAGAAGGGGAGTCTTATCGCTTTTTGGTGTATAATCGACAACGTAAAATGATTTATTATGGGCAAGTAGGATATGACGATCGCTTGATTACTGATTCTACCGCACGACTCATTTTTCATTTGAATGATCAAAATGAAATTGTTTCTTATGAAATGAGCCACATTCAAAAGGTTCAGCCCCAAGGTCAGGTAAGGTCTCTTATCTCTTCTAAAAAAGCTGTAGAAAATTTATATCTCTATAATGAGATCCCTTCAAAGTCAAGTGTGGTTTCGGCCCAACTTAGCTATCAACAGACTCTTAGAGTAGAAGATATTATTGTCTATAAGCCTGTATGGGCGATTGTCATTCGATTAGATGCTCATTCTTTGAAGACTGTTTATGTCGATGGAATAAACGGCACAATTATTCAAAACCCTTCTGATTTATTGCCAAAAGGTCAAGGAGGAGACAATAGGCACGATTAAGAAAGGAAGAAGCCATGGATTTAAAAAAATATTTAGGGGTGATCGCCCTGATTGGACTTTTCTTTATCAATAGTGGAGAAGTCAAAGCGGATGAACAAAATAAGGGCGTTCAGATTAAGAATTATGAGATTGTTGTAACAAATGATGATCAAGGACAAATCACTGAAGAAGAAATAATACGATATCGTTTTCAAAAACAAGTGGACCAAATCAGTCACTACATTGGTTTAGGGGAAGGTGGCAAATTATCCCACCTAGCAGTTGATATGAAAACCGATTCAGCAGATCAGCCTTTCCCTTTTGTAGAAAGTAGTTCGCATACGGTGGGGACTTTTTCTTTATCAAAAGATGGAAAAAATACAAAAGTTTCTCTTTATAATACGATGTCTGGGGATGATGAAGTCACGCATTATCAGTCAGTCATTTCCGAAGCTTGGATGAGATATGATCAGTCCGTTATTTTACAAAAAGAGTTTGCTTTAGCCCCGTTTGATGTGGATCAAGTTACCCTAACTTTTAAATTCCCAAAAAGTGTGGATAAAAGCCAGTTTAAAGTGTGGTTGGAGAGTAAAGCTTCTTATACGAGCTACTTTAAAGATGACCAGACTTACGTTGTGAAAATGACAGATCGTTCAGCGCATGCGCCTCTTCACGTTACTATGGTTTTACCTGCAGAATATATGCCTCATACTTCAGGAGAAGGTCCAAAATCAAAAGGAGAACAGATTATTCAAGAACTTGATAAGAAAACCCAGGAAAAAGAACAAGCCCATAGAAAACTCTGGTGGCAATTAAGAGGGCTGGTTATATTTGTAGTGCTTCTTGTAGGCGCTTATACTGTAAGCTTCTTGAAATATAAGAAGTTACCTTTAGAAGATGAGTCAAACGTCTATGCCCCTGCTTTACGGCCGATAGAAGTCGCAAAAGTTCTCAAAATAAGAAAAGCATCGGAAGACTATTTATGGCTAATTATTTATGAATTGGTGCATAAAAATCTTTTGAGTTTAGAATTTCAAGAGTCAAAAGGACATTTTCGACCAATTATTCGCGTGAAATCGACTGTGACAGATAATCCTGTAGAATCTATCGTTTTAGTTTGTTTTCAAAAAGTTTCGAAAGGGCAATGGTTTGATTATTTGATTTTCAAAACAGGAGAACAAAGTGTTCACTCTCATAAACAGACGCTTGCTTATAAGACTTTGTTAAAAGATATTCGCCAAGCAATTAAACAACAAATGAAAGCTTGGCAATTGGAAGATATGAGAGGAACGATTAGTTTTTCGACTTTCTGGTTAGTAAATATTTTAATCACACTCTGTAGTTTCTTGTATAGCTTAAGACTAAGTTTTCAATTGCACGGTGGCTATGTCTGGATGGGCGTCTTATTGATTTTATTGGGATTAGAGATAGTGATTGGAAGGTATTCTTTCCCTGTGTACAATGCAACGGGAAGAAAAACCCAAGCAAAGTATAAGAAATATTTCAGAACAATGAAGAAAAAAGCATCGAAAACAGATCGCGATCTTTTATACAGTTTTATTTCAAACAGAAGCCATGCCTGCTATCAGGCAATGACTAATCAAGGAGGAAGCTATGGCCCTTTATATCAAGCCCTCAGTGGAATTGAAGGTAGGGACTTTAGAAAAATGAAGTAAGAATTAGAAAGTGTGAGTGTTATTTTGGAACAGGAATCAGAAGATTTTACATTACATATTTCCATTCTTTCCTCGGGATCGACAGGTAATGTGACTTATATTGAATCTCCCAAGCGTTCTTTATTAGTAGATGCTGGACTAAGTGGCCGACAGATCGAAAATCTTTTGGAAAGTATTGGACGAAAGGCTGATAATTTGGACGCCATCTTGATCTCCCATGAGCATTCGGACCATGCGAGAGGAGTTGGCGTGATGGCCAGACGATATGAAATACCGGTCTATGCGAATACAGAAACCTGGCAAGAAATGGAGAAGAAATGTGGAAAGATTCCTTCTGGGCTCAAGCAAATTATGGAACCAGGGGAAAGAATGACTTTTGGAGATATGGATATTCTTTCTTTTCCAGTGAGTCATGATTCTGTTAATGCACAATTCTATGCTTTCCAAAAAGATAATAAGCAGTATGCGATGATGACAGATTTAGGCTATGTTAGCGATCGATTAGCTAAATTAGTGTATAATTCAGATGCCTTTATGATTGAAAGTAATTATGATAATGATATGCTTCGAATGGGAAAATATCCTTGGGCTTTGAAGCAACGAATATTTTCTGATAGAGGACATTTATCCAATGAAGAGACAGGGGAAGCTTTGACGAAAATGATTGGAGATAGGACGAAGCGGATTTATCTTGGACATATTTCTCAACACAATAATTTAAAAGCTCTGGCTCTACAAACCAATGAACTGATTTTGAAGGAGAATGGGTTTGCAGTCAATCATGATTTTCATTTGTATGAAACGAATCATCTGAAACCTACTGAACTTTTTACACTTTAAGTGAGGCTTTATTCACAATTTCTTCATAAATCCAGTTTATAATAAAATAAAAGCTGTTAGGAGGATGAGAAGATGAAAGAAGTAAACCCTAAAAAAATCAAAGAAAAACTTGTGCATTCCAAGTGGGGAATTGCTTTGGTGAGTGGACTCGTAGGCGCCGCTATTGTGGCTGGAGTAGACGGGAAATTCTATCAAGATACCACGAATCTTTCTGAAAGTGAAATTGACCGAATGATTGATGCTAAATTAAATCGTAGTAAACAAAATATCGGAGAGGATGGCAAAGCAAAAAGTTCGGAAGTCAATATTAAATCGGATGTTTCGGATATTGCAGAGAAGGTCCATGATGCCGTTGTTTCTGTCGTTAATTTAGAGCGGACAGAAGACAGAGTGAATGATATTTTTGGATTTAGTAAAACGGAAAACAGTGATAAAAAGTATAAAACAGCTTCAGAAGGGTCTGGTGTTATTTACAAGGTTTTAGGAGATAAAGCATATATTGTAACCAACAATCATGTGATTAGAGGGAGCGATGCTTTAGAAATTATCTTAAATGATGGCAAGCAAGTGCCTGTGGAATTAGTGGGAGCAGATCCATGGACAGATTTGGCTGTTTTAGCGATGCCATCTAAATACGTGAATCGAGTGATTGAGTTTGGAGACTCTTCCAAAGTGAAGGTAGGACAAACTGCTATAGCTATTGGTTCGCCTCTAGGATCGGATTTTGCTTCTTCTGTGACGGCTGGGATTGTGTCCGGTTTAAATCGTCAAGTCCCAATGGATGTGGATGAAGATGGGCATCCAGATACTACGGTCAGTGCTATTCAAACAGATGCAGCGATTAATCCAGGAAATTCAGGAGGTGCTTTGGTTAATGCTGCTGGACAGTTGATAGGGATTAATTCGATGAAAATTTCTTCAGCTAAGGTAGAGGGGATGGGATTTGCCATTCCAAGTAATGAAGTTCAAAAAATTATTAGCCAATTGGAGAAGGATGGCAAGGTCATTCGTCCAAATTTAGGCGTCCGTATGGCTAGTTTGTATCAATTCCCATTGGAGCATCAGAAGAAGAAATTACATTTACCTAAGGAAGTAAAAGATGGGGCCGTTTTGATGGATATTCTCAAGGGAGGCCCTGCAGATCAAGCAGGATTAAAAGTGTATGATGTTATTACACAATTCGCAGGACGAAAGGTAACTAATGCAAATGAATTACGTCAGGCCTTGTATGCTTGCGGACCAGATGATGAAGTGGAAGTCACAATTTATCGACATGGAAAGAGTCAAACCTTGCAAGTGAAACTTCACGCTCAAGAAGAATCTTAATCAAAAGACTAAAAGACTTGTAATCCGAGTGATTGCAAGTCTTTTTTAGAGAGTGGATAGAGATATCCACATATACAAAAAGAAAAAGGGACTTATACAAAGAAAAATGTGGATAAAACAGGGAAAAAGTTTGTGAAAATGTGGAAAAATCTCCTGATAAGCAGAAACTTAAGAAGGAGTATGTGGGAAATGGTGTGATAAAAAGGTGGATATGTTTAAAATTAGAAATTTTAAAAAGAGAAAGGGCGGTAATATAGGAAATAAAAGGCACAGGCTGTGGATTTGTTGATAAAATTGTGGATAAATGCTTGTGAAAGTGAGAAATATGATAAAATAAAAGAAAAAAGGAGACGGTTATGCAAATTAGGATACTTTCAGTAGGAAAACTTAAAGAAAAATATCTAAAACAAGGCATTCAAGAGTACGCAAAACGTTTGGGCGCTTATACTAAGTTAGAAATGGTAGAGGTAAAGGATGAAGCCACCAAGGAAAATGCCAGTGATGAAGAAATTCGCCAAGTATTAGAAAAAGAGGGGCAACGTCTTTTAGCCCATATTCGTCTGGAAGATTATGTTTTTGTATTAGCGATTAAGGGAGATCTTGTGAGTTCAGAAGAGCTGGCTTCTGAAATTGAACGCTGCATGACCTATGGAAGATCTTCATTGACCTTTGTGATTGGAGGGTCTTTGGGAACTAGCCAGGCCATTAATCAGCGGGCCGATCGATTACTATCTTTTGGAAAGATGACTTTACCGCATCAATTGATGAGATTGGTTCTAACAGAGCAGATTTATAGGAGCTTTCGCATTATTCATAATGAACCTTATCATAAATAAGAGAGAACAAAAAAGCAGACCGTTACTGTTGGCCTGCTTTTTAAGCGATTGTCTATTTTAAGAAACTGTTGATAAGATTTTTGAAACTTACCCACAACTCTCTAAAGAAGTTCATAATGCCTTCTTTATCTTTAGCATCCATATTATTCCAAGCAGATTTTGCGGAATCTACGAGCTTCCCACTTTTATCGGCGAGTGTCTTTCCAAAATGAGAGATCGCCTTTTTTTGTTCTTCTGTGAGTTCTATTTGACTAAAACGATGCATGAGGTTTTGGAGTTGTTGGATATTTTCTGGACTAAGTTGTTGATCTAAGTGGTAGTTATTGATGACGTTATTAACAATTAATTGGATGGTATTCCCGTCAATAGAGCCTCCGTTTTTAGCTTTGGTTTGTTGAATTTGGGTTTTCATATCCGCAATAGCAGCATTCAAAGCTTCATCGGAATAACCGGGTTTATTCTTATTATCTTTGGTAATATTAGAAGCGGTTCGAAGTTCGTCTTGAGCAACGATGACAGCCTCTTTGTTAAGAGCTTTTCCACTATCTTGGAAGGCTTTGTATACGCCAGCAAGTGCGCCTGACCCATCGACTTCTACTGCAGAAGCAACTTTGATATTAACGTTGGTAGCCCCTGCTGTAAGTGCAGCATTTTCATATTGAAGAGGGGTAATAGCGGTAATCGTTTTAGGGGTTAGGATCTCAACGGTAACCTTCCCTTTATTGGAAGTCGGTGTGATTAAGGTAGAAGAATAGACTTGGCTATAAGGATAGGTATCTTGAAGTAAACCATTGAGTTCTTTAATGTAAACAGGAAGAGCTTTTGCTTTCTCTGGAACGTTGAGAAGTCTCTCAGTTTCTTTTAACTGAGGTTGGGTTAGAGATTCTCCGTAGGTAAAAATAGTCTCTTGGTTGGCTGCTTTGGCGGTGTAACTGGGTAATAGTAAGGGAATAAGAGCTAAGCTTAGAAGAAGTTGTGTGGCTTTTTTTTTGAGTATATTCATTGTGAACCTCCTTAGGAATTGTTTCTATGAATTTATTATACCATTGAAGAGTCGGCCTAAATTTTAGGAAAGCGTTAATAAAAGCTTATGCATTTTTTCAACTTTAAGAGATTCTTAGCAATTAGAAGCAGATATTTAGGAGAAACTCTGATAAAATAAGAATATATTCCTTTATAAAAGCCAAAAAAATAGAAAGAGGCGATAGATATGGATAATGAGAAAAGATATGAATTATTACGACTACTTGAAGAAGATGCCAGTATTAAGGTGGAGACTTTAGCAGCGTTAATGCAAGAAGCGCCTCGAACAATTGAAGAAGAATTGGAGCACCTTCACCAAGAAGGTATTCTTTCTGGAACACAAGCAATGGTGAATTGGGATGCAACAGATAATGAGCAGGTGTCTGCTGTTGTAGAAGTATCTGTAAATTTGCATAAGGAAGTTACTTATCAAAGAGTTGCAGAGTCTATTTATAGATTTGAAGAAGTTGAAGCGATGTATTTAATGAGCGGAGCGTATGATTATTTACTTATTACGAAAAGGCTACCTATGCATGCCATTTCTCGTTTTATTAATAAGTTGGCTACTTTAGATGAAGTGAGTGGGACTTCTACGCATATCGTGATGCAACGTTATAAAGATCATGGAACGATTTTTAAAGCACCCACAGATGATAGGTTGGTGATTTCCCGATGACGAAGTCTTTAAGTCGAAAAATTATAGAGCTGCCTCCATCTGGAATTCGTAGATTTTTTGAAGTAGCAAGTGAAATTCCAGATGTGATTTCTTTAGGAGTAGGGGAACCGGATTTTAAAACCCCTTGGAAGGTTTGCCAAGATGGTATTCAATCCATGAAAGAAGGTAAAACGCATTATACTGCTAATGCAGGTTTGATGGAATTAAGACAAGCAATTTGTCAGTCCTTACAGAAAAAGTATCAATTGACCTACGATCCAAAAACAGAAACGCTTGTTACTGTAGGGGCCAGTGAAGCTATTGATATAGCTTGTCGAGCTTTGATTAATCCTGGAGATGAAGTATTATGTGCAGACCCTGGATATGTATCTTATGCCCCTTCGATTACCATGGCAGATGGGAAAGCTATTCCGGTGGCTTTGAATCCAGATGAAGATTTTATTTTAGATCCGGAAACTCTAGAAGCAGCGATCACTGAAAAAACGAAGGCTTTATTGATTAATTTCCCTAATAATCCCACAGGAGCTCAAATGACGAAAGAGCAATTGAAAGATATAGTGGATGTTATTCTTAAGCATGATCTTTATGTGATTAGTGATGAAATTTATTCAGAACTCAATTACAGGTCTGAACCTGTTACTTCGATTGCTTCTTTTGAAGGAATGAAGGAACGGACAATTTATATTAATGGATTTGCAAAAGCTTTTGCGATGACAGGTTGGCGGTTAGGTTATGTTTGCGCTCCGCCTGAAATTTCTGAGCAGATGCTAAAAATTCATCAGTATGCAATTATGGCTGCGGGGACTACTTCTCAGTATGCTGCAATTACGGCCTTAACAGAATGTGAAGAAGAAGTTTTAGAGATGAAACAAGCTTATCGTCAAAGAAGAGATTACTTACTAACGTGTTTTCAAAAAATAGGACTCCCTTGTTTTAAACCAGAAGGTGCCTTTTATTGCTTCCCAGATATTCGAGAATTTCAAATGACGAGTGAGGCATTTGCTTTACGTTTGTTAGATGAAGAGAAATTAGCAGTTGTACCAGGAACGGCTTTTGGCCAAGGAGGCGAAGGATTTATTCGAATTTCTTATGCCTACTCTATTCAAGAATTGGAACAAGCTGTGGAAAAACTTTCGGCTTTTGTTTCGCGCTTACGTGTGTAATGATAGAAAAATTCTTTTCTCAAAGCAGAGAGAGGAATTTTTTTATTGGATAAAAGTTACAAAAAGGTTAAAGTTTTACAATTACATGTTATTTTGAGAGAACAGTCCTTTCCCTAAAATTTTGATTTTATAATGAAGAAGTACCAAGAACTTTATGGGATGGAAGTGAAAAAATGGGAAAATTCAAACGAATAAAGGATTTCAAATGGAAATACTTAGTTGGGCTAGTGGCTCCACTATTGGGGTATGTTTATCATTTATTATATAGAGAAGAGCGAAGTGTACGCAGTCGTTTGATGGAGGATAGACATACTCTGAAAGAAAGAATAATCCTCTCTTTCCATTCCCCAAGTGATTATAATAAAGTTTTAGAAGAAGGAATAAATAACGCACAAGATTTAACGCCTCCTAGGGATCACCGTTTACTTGAAAGCCTCCAACTTAAAGAATATTTTAACGGAAAGGTTTGGACCTACACGCCTGAGGAAAATTTATCCAATCGTTTGATTATTTATTTTTCTGGAGGGCATCGTGTACATCCTTTGGGAGAAGGAGAGTGGAGATTTATAAGTCGGTTATCAGAAGCTGTACAGGCAAGGATAATTATTCCTTATGCGGAGCCATTAAATGGAAAACGGCGTTTCAGAGAAGAAAGTGCGCGTTTGGCAGCCTTAGTGAATGAATTGAGTTTGGCTTACTGCGATGAGGAAATTCATTTCCTTTCTTCAGATACGGGTGCGATGTTTGCTTTACAAGTGGCTAGAGATCTTAGAAAAGATGTGTTGATTGAAGAATTAATTGTTATGAGTCCTTGGCTTACTAGCTCGAATGAAGGGCTTGATAAAGCTGTTCAAGAAGATCATGATTATGGGATAGATTTGGCTAAAGAAATTGCTATTCGTACCTTATGGGAGAAAGTTGATGAATCGGTTGATCTCTCGGGGATCGAAACAGAAGGGTCACCCTGTTTACGGTTTATTGTAGGGACATATGATCGTCACTATGAACAAGTGAAGAATTTTTATCAGCGAATGAAGGCAGTAGATCCGCAGACCGCTTTTTATAGTTTTGATTCCATGCCTCACGATTTTCATTTGTTGCATCTTCTAGAAGCGAAAGAAGCTCAAAATTTAGTAGCTAAGATTATACAATCTCCTATTGTATTTTAAGCAGTAAAGGAGGGTTGGGTTTATAATAAACAGGGAAGAAAGGATGAATACAAATGATAGGATTTTCTCTTTTTTTTGATCCTACAATGATTCTTTTAGTGATTGGGGGATTAATTGCAAGTTTGGCTTCTTGGAATGTGAATCAAACTTTTGATAAATATAGTCGCTATGATAATCGTTTAGGGTTAACAGGAACAGAAGTAGCTGAGCGCATGTTAGCGTCTTATGGAATTAGAAATGTGAAAGTTACTCGAGTCAGCGGAAAATTAACGGATTATTATGATCCGGTCCATAAGGAATTGCGCTTGTCTGATCGGGTAGCGGATGCTCAATCGATTTCAGCTATTGGAGTGGCGGCTCATGAATGTGGGCACGCTTTACAGGATGCTAATGATTATGCTTTTATGCGAATAAGAGAACATTTAGTTCCGATAGTTAATATTGGATCCAATATGTCGATGCCGATACTCTTGTTTGGGCTTCTGTTAGGAATGAATGCAACCCTTATTCATATTGGAATTTTCTTATTTTCTTTTGCTTTGATTTTTCAGCTAGCAACGCTTCCTGTTGAATTTAATGCTTCCTATCGGGCTATACAAGCTTTGGAAAATTTAAACCTTTTAGAAACTCAGGAATTACCTTATGCTAAAAAGACTTTACAAGCGGCAGCTTTAACCTATGTAGCGGGAACTTTAGCGAGCTTGATTTCCTTATTACGAATTATTATTATTTTTACAGGAAATGATAGAGACTAGATAATAAATTAAAAATCCTCTGATGATTAGTCAGAGGATTTTTAATTCTGTTTATTTAGGTCTATTAGAAGACTTTGAGGTAACGTTCGATTTCCCAGGCCGTTACTTGCGTTTCATATTCGTTGTATTCAATACTTTTGGCAGTAATAAAGTTATTAGCAATATGTTTGCCTAGAGCATCTAAAATAATTGGATCGTCTTCAAGGGCTTGGATAGCTTCTTTTAAGGTAGCTGGTAATTGATCGATATGTGCTTCTTTGAGTTCATAAGGAGTCATGGAGTAAATGTTACGATCTGTTGGAGTAGGAACATGAAGTTCGTTTTCTACGCCATCTAAACCAGCGTTGATGCAGGCAGCCATGACTAAGTATGGGTTCGCGGATGGGTCTACTGAGCGTAATTCAATACGGGTTGATTTTCCACGAGAAGCCGGAATTCGAATCAAAGGTGAACGGTTTTGTCCAGACCAAGCGATGTAGACTGGCGCTTCATATCCTGGTGTCAAACGTTTGTAAGAGTTAACGAGTGGGTTTCCAATAGCGGTGATAGCTTTAGCATGGGCAAGAATTCCAGCGATAAAGTGTTTCATGAGATTAGATATACCATCTTCTGCGTTAGCATCATAGAAGGCATTCTCGTCGTCAGTGAATAGAGACATGTTGCAGTGCATACCGGACCCAGCAATGCCGTAAACAGGTTTTGGCATAAAGGTCGCATAAAGATTGTGTTTACGAGCGATACTCTTAACGATAAGTTTGAAGATTTGAATTTTGTCACAGGCATCTACAACATCTGAATATTTGAAGTCAATTTCATGTTGACTTGGAGCAACTTCATGGTGGCTAGCTTCTACTTCAAATCCGAGTTCTTCAAGAGTAAGGACAATTTCACGACGACAGTTTTCACCAAGATCAACTGGTGCGAGGTCAAAATAACCACCATGGTCATTAACTTTGGTGGAAGGTTCGTTATCTTCTTTCAAACGGAAGAGGAAGAATTCTGCTTCTGCACCTAAATTGAAATTCTTGAAACCAATTTCTTGTAGGCGACCAACCATTCGTTTAAGGTTCCCACGAGGATCTCCAGAGAAAGGCTCACCACTTGTGGTGTAAATATCACAAATTAACATACCGATGCGCTTGCCTTCGTCTGCTGACCATGGGAAAATTAACCACGTGTTGAGATCTGGGACAAGATACATATCTGATTCTTCAATACGAACAAAGCCGTCGATCGAAGATCCGTCGAACATCATTTGATTGCTGAGCACTTTCTCTGTTTGACTAACAGGAACTTCAACATTTTTAAGGTTACCATTTACATCACTAAAAGTAAGACGTAAAAAGTGAACGTTTTTTTCTTTGATTTCTTGGCGGATTTGATCTGCTGTAATATGTTTCATTTTTCCTCTTCCTTCTTTATAATTGTTATGCATTAAAACCATTCTATGTAAGAAAATATAACACAACCATAAGTAACTGACAAGCCTTTTAAAAAATTAATTTAAAAAAACTAAAAAAATAAGAAAAAGAGACAGGATTGAGGAGCCGTTAAGTAAGGAACGGAATAAGATGCTTTTTCAAAGGAAGTCTTGTAAAATTAGATTTATAAAATTTTTGAATCCACAAGAAGGGTAAAACTAAAAACACTTCTTATAGAAAAGGTGGGTAAAGAAAGAGGAAGTAAATATGGAAATAAAATCATTTATTCAAGCCGTGGGTTCTTCTGCTCCTAGTCCAGGAGGAGGAGCGGTTTCAGCGGTTGTAGGTGCTATGGGAGCTGCTCTTGGGCAAATGGCGAGTGCGGTCACGCGCGACCGCTTAAAAGAAGAAGCGCCTGAAAGATTACAAGAAGCCGAGAGAGCAATGGATCGATATGGGCAACAACTCCTACAGCTTGGTGAAGAAGATGAACGTGTCTCTGGTAGATTGTTTTCAGCTTATAAAGTTAAGGCAAGAACAGAAGAAGAAAAAAAAGAGAGACATGCCCATATTCAAGCAGCTTTAAAAGAAGCTACAGAAGTTCCTATTCGTATAATGCAAATCGCACAAGAAGCGTTAGAAAAAATGGTGGTCATTAGTCAGTTAGCGAAGCCTTCGATTTTATCAGATGTTCAAGTGGGAAGTCTGCATCTTATGGGAGCGTTAAAGGGAGCATATGAAAATATTAATGTGAATAGTCCTTTGTTAAAAGACAGCAAGCAAGCTGCCCAGTACGAAAAGCGGGCACAAAACTTGAAAGAGAAGGCCACAGACTGTCTAGATCGTATTGAATCCAACATTCAAAAAAGAGCTTAGGAATTCTTTAGGAATAAAGGAGAAAACACTTGAAATTCTTGTACTTCTAGCGTAAGATATCTATGGTTAAAGAACAGAATAAAACATCCATTTAGTGTTAGGTGAGGCTCCTGTACAAATATAAGCTATCGTCCAAAAATGTCGAGAGACACCAATGGGTTAAACAGAGATTGTCGAACTAAGGCTTTCTCCAGATAGCTAAGTGGCGAATGAAAATTAGTCACTTGACGTTGTACAGTGCTAAAACTCAGACGAAGCAACTTATGCCTATTTGTGAGACCCCTACTTAACAATAATGGGGTCTTTTTGATGTTTTTGAATGAAAAAGGAGGGAGATAATTATGGAATCATCTGAAAAACCTGTTGAACATCCCGGGCCTAGGGTAATCAAGAGCAAGCGGGAGGTAAAGAAAAAATCCTTTGATTGTCTCCTTATGAGGGCTTGACTTTTGTTTCTCTAGGCGAACTAGAAAGAAGGTTAACCATGAAAGAAACAATGAAGTATCAAAAATTTGCACAGATGGATAAGGCAACACTACTGTCTTATTTTGGAATTGATGGTAACGGTTTGACAGAGCATGAAGTCGAAGAACTTCGGAATCGCTATGGAAATAATCAGATTGAATATGGAGATAAGCCCTCCCTACTTTCAGAAATTGTCCGTGCTTACATTACGCCATTTACTTTGATTTTATTTGTTTTAGCTATTATTTCCTTTGTCACAGATTATGTTCTGGCAGAAAGTGATAGTCGAGATTTTACCTCTTCTGTTATTATTGTGACCATGGTTATGATTAGCGGAACTATGTCCTTTATTCAATCTAAGAGATCGAATGAAGCTGCTGGTCGGTTGAAAGAAATGGTCAAAGTAACGGCTAATATCAAACGGAACGGGCAGTTCTCTGAGATTCCGACAGAAGAACTGGTATGTGGAGATATCGTCAAATTAGCGGCAGGTGATTTAATTCCAGCTGATTTACGTTTAATAGAAACTAAAGACTTATTTATTTCTCAAGCGGCGCTCACTGGAGAATCGTATCCGGTTGAAAAATTTGCGAAAGAAAGTGTAGAGTCAGTTGCAGATGTTGATCAACCGACTTTAGGGTTTATGGGATCGAATGTCATTAGTGGGAGCGCCATAGGAATTGTTGTCGCCGTAGGGAATAACACATTCTTTGGAGATATTGCTAAGCGGATGACGCAAGAAGACCAATTAACGAATTTCGATATTGGTTTGAGAAAAGTATCCAAATTACTCATGCGTTTCATGGGGGTGATGGTACCGGTCGTTTTCTTGATTAATGGTTTGCATACGAATAATTGGATCGATGCTTTAATTTTTGCGATCTCAGTTGCTGTCGGTTTAACGCCAGAGATGCTTCCGATGATTGTTACCTCTAATTTAGTGAAGGGATCTTCCACCATGGCTAAAGGAGGAACGATTGTTAAAAATCTGAACGCTATTCAAAGCTTTGGAGCTATGGATGTCCTGTGTACAGATAAGACAGGAACACTGACTCAAGATAAGATTGTATTGGAAAGGCATTTGAATTGTGACGGTCAAGAAGACAGTCGTGTTCTTCGACATGCTTATCTCAATTCTTATTACCAAACAGGGTTAAAGAATCTGATGGATGTCGCTATTATCGAAGCTACCCATCGAGAATTAGATTTTGATCAAAGTGCTTACCATAAAGTAGACGAAATACCTTTTGACTTTGAGCGGCGACGGATGAGTGTTGTGGTTGAAGATAGAAATGGTAAGACGCAATTAATCACTAAGGGTGCCATTGAAGAAATGCTTCAAATTTCTACGAATGTTTTGAAGAATCAACAAGTCTTACCTTTAACAGACCAATTAAAAGACGAAATTCGGCATCAAGTAAAGGAACTAAATGAAGATGGGTTACGAGTGATTGCAATTGCCCAAAAGACGAATCCGCCAAAGGTGAATGAATTTGCGATTGATGATGAAGAAGATATGCTGTTGATTGGCTATTTAGCCTTCCTTGATCCGCCAAAAGAATCGACAGAGCCTGCTCTAAAAGCTTTGGCAGATCATCATGTCAGTGTGAAAGTCCTCACTGGAGATAATGAAGAAGTGACGAGAGCAGTCTGTGGGCAAGTAGGAATTTCAGCTGATAAGATTATTAACGGTTTAGAGTTATCCCAATTAGATGACAAGGAATTAGAGCAAGCGGTTGAAAATTATCAAGTCTTTGTAAAAGTTTCGCCTAAACAGAAAGCTCAGATTACGAAACAATTACAAAAAAATGGACATGTTGTTGGCTTTATGGGGGATGGCATCAATGATGCTCCTGCCTTAACGATTTCTGATGTTGGAGTTTCTGTGGACACGGCAGTAGATATTGCCAAAGAATCTGCAGATATTATCTTGTTGGAAAAAGACTTGATGATCTTAGAAAAAGGAGTAGTTGCTGGGAGAGAAATCTTCGGTAATATTATGAAGTATATCAATATTACGATTTCTTCGAATTTTGGGAATGTGTTATCCATTTTAGTGGCTTCTGTTTTCCTTCCTTTTTTGCCGATGATGCCTGCTCAATTACTAACTTTGAATTTGATTTATGATATTTCTTGTATTTCAATTCCTTGGGACCATATGGATGAAGATTATCTCAAGACACCCAAAAATTGGGATGCATCTCGCATTCAATATTTTATGATGTGGTTTGGCCCTGTGAGTTCGATTTTTGACGTGCTCAGCTTTGCAGCCTTATTCTTTATCATTGCTCCTGGAGTACTTGGGGGAAGTTATGGGAGTTTGACGGTTGAGCAGCATGAACTCTTTGCAGCGATTTTCCACTCAGGCTGGTTCGTTGTTTCCTTATGGACGCAAACGCTGGTTCTTCACACCTTACGGACAAGGAAACTGCCTTTTATTCAAAGTCGTCCATCCTTTATATTTACGACGATTACAACAGTTGCGATTATTTTGGGAACCTTGCTTCCCTTCAAACACTTAGGATATTATCTTGGACTTGCCCCTCTACCATCTAGCTTCTTTATTTTGCTGATGGGAACGACTTTGGGATACTTAATCTTAGTCACCTTAGTAAAACATTTTTATGTCAAAAAATATGGAAAACTTCTCTAGAGAAAGTTTGACAAATAGAAGGGGCTTCTTTATACTGATTCTAAATGAATAACTACAAGTCCTAAAAAAGTAGGCAATAGGAACTGCTGATGAGAGAGCTGGTGGAAGGTGCGAACCAGTACAGACTAGAACTGAATTACATTTAGGAATTGCCTTGTAACGGATGTGCCCGATAAAGCACGAGAGTGATCTTAGATGAGATAACTTGGGTGGTACCACGGTAATTATCGTCCCTGTATAGCTATGCAGGGGCTTTTTTTTATGGAAGGAGATAGGTATGAATATTATTGATGAATTGGAATGGCGCGGAGCGATTAATCAACAGACGGATGAAGAAGGATTAAGAGAATATGTTGAAAATCACAAAATTTCCCTATATTGTGGAGTGGATCCTACAGGAGATTCCTTACATATTGGGCACTTGATTCCGTTTATTATGTTGAAGAGATTTCAAAAATTTGGCCATCGTCCAGTGATTGTCATTGGGGGAGCAACTGGCTCGATTGGGGATCCTTCCGGAAGAAAGGAAGAACGTCAACTTCAATCTATGGAAGTCGTTGAAGAAAACGCTCGGAAATTGACCGCTCAGATGAAAAAGTTATTTTTAAATGAGGAAGATTCTGATTTTCGTTTGTTTAACAACTATGAATGGATGAGTCAGTTAAGCTTATTAGACTTTTTGCGAGACTACGGGAAATTATTTAATATCAACAATATGTTAGCTAAAGATGTGGTGGCTTCTCGATTAGATACGGGAATTTCCTTCACAGAATTTACTTATCAAATTTTACAATCTATGGATTTCTTACATCTTTTCCAAAAAGAAGATATTCGCCTACAAATTGGTGGAGCGGATCAATGGGGAAATATCACCGCAGGATTAGCCTTAATTCGAAAAATTGAAGGACCAGAAGCCCAAGCCTTTGGATTAACGATTCCTTTAATGTTGAAATCAGATGGGACAAAATTTGGTAAGACAGCAGGTGGTGCTGTTTGGCTAGATCCAGAGAAGACTTCTCCTTATGAATTTTATCAATTTTGGATTAATCAAGACGATGCAGATGTGATTAAATACTTGAAATACTTCACTTTCTTGGACAAAGAAACGATTGAATCCCTCGCTCAAAAAGTTGAAGAAGAACCGGAAAAGAGAGAGGCTCAACGGACACTAGCTGAAGAAATGACCCGTTTCGTTCATGGAGAAGAAGGACTTAAAGATGCTCAAACGATTACTGAAGCTCTATTCTCAGGAAATATTAGGGCTTTAAGTGCTGACCAAATTCGTCAAGGCTTTGGTAATATGCCTGGAGAAATCGTTCCTAAAGAAGCTACTAATTTAGCGGTGTGGTTAGTCGATCATGGGGTAGAATCTTCTCGTCGTCAATCTAGAGAAGATATTACGAATGGGGCTATTTACATCAATGGTCAACGGATTCAAGAGGTAGATTACGAAATCTCCATTAAAGATGCGATTGGCGGGAAATATATTGTCGTTCGTCGTGGGAAGAAAAAATATTTCTTAATGACAGTTGAAGATTAAGTGGGATCTAGGAGACTGAAAGGAATATCTTTCAGTCTCTTTTTGAGTGGACAACTCCTACCTCAAAACTAGGGTTTATGCTATACTTTCTAAAGAGATTAAAAGAGGAGGCACTCATTCGTGACTGAAGATAAGAAAACTTTTTATGTAACCACACCGATCTATTATCCAAGTGGTAAGCTCCACATTGGCAATTCTTATTCCACCATTGCAGCAGATGCTCTGGCGCGTTATAAACGCTTGATGGGATACGATGTCTTCTTCTTAACTGGGGCAGATGAACACGGATTAAAAATTGAACAAAAAGCAGAAGAACAAGGGATTACCCCCCAAGCCTATGTTGACAAGATGGCAAAGGGCATGCAGGATCTTTGGAAGTCCTTAGATATTTCGAATGACAAATTTATTCGAACCACGGATGAATACCACGTCAAAGCCGTTCAAGCGATTTTTGAACGTTTCTTGAAGCAAGGAGATATTTACCTTGGGGAATATGAAGGTTGGTATTCCGTATCAGATGAAGAATACTTTACAGAAACTCAACTGGCAGAAGTTTATCGGGATGAGAATGGTAAAGTAATCGGCGGAAAGGCCCCTTCCGGACATGAGGTAGAACTTGTTAAGGAAGAATCTTATTTCTTCAGAATGAGTAAGTATGCTGATCGTTTGTTGGAATATTATGAAGATCATTTAGATTTTATTCTCCCAGAATCTCGGAAGAAAGAAATGATCAACAACTTTATTAAGTCAGGTCTTGAAGACCTCGCAGTAACTCGGACTTCTTTTGATTGGGGAATCCCTGTGAAGTCTAATCCTAAACATGTGGTGTATGTTTGGTTAGATGCTTTAACCAACTATATTACCGCCTTGGGTTACGGCAGTGAAGATGATAGTAACTTTAAGAAATTCTGGCCAGCGAACGTTCATCTGGTCGGCAAGGAAATTGTGCGTTTCCATACTATTTACTGGCCTATTATGCTGATGGCCTTAGGACTTCCGCTTCCTAAGCAAATCTTTGGACATGGTTGGCTGCTCATGCAAGACGGGAAAATGTCTAAATCTAAAGGCAATGTTGTCTATCCAGGGATGCTTATCGATCGTTACGGCCTTGATGCCCTTCGCTATTACTTAATGCGTGAAGTGAAATTTGGCTCAGATGGCGTTTTCACACCTGAGAACTTTGTCAACCGCATTAATTTCGATTTAGCGAATGACTTAGGGAACTTACTCAACCGTGTGATTTCCATGGTGAATAAGTATCAATCAGGAAAAGTTGGAACTTATCCAGGACAAGTCACCGCTTATGATAAGGACTTAGAAGCTTTAGTAGAAGAAACGGTAGCTGCTTATCATCAAGAGATGGAGCAATTGCATTTCTCTGTTGCTTTGGATAAAGTCTGGGAACTCATCGCACGTACCAATAAATACATTGATGAAACCATGCCATGGGTATTAGCGAAAGATGAGACCAAGAAGGCCGAACTTCAATCTGCCATGTACCACTTGGTGGACACGCTTCGTTTAGTGGCTATCCTCATTCAACCGGTAATGACACAAACCCCAAAACGAATTTTTGAACAATTAGGCCTCAGTGAAGAAGCACTTCGATTCGAAGATTTAAAAGTGGGCTTGTATCCAGAAGATGGGCAAGTAATTAGTAAAGGAACTCCTATCTTCCCACGTCTAGACAAAGAAGAGGAAATCGCCTATATTCAATCTCAAATGGTCTCCTCTCAAACGACAAGCAGTTGGGAACCTGAAAAAACAGAATTAGCCAACAGCAAAGAAGGTCTCATCAAATTTGATGAATTTGATCATGTCGAATTAAAAGTAGCTGAGATTAAGGACGCAGATTTTGTAGAAGGAGCGGATAAACTTTTGAAATTCCGTTTAGATGCTGGAGACAATCAAGACCGGCAAATTCTATCCGGAATTCGGGTCTATTATCCAGATCCTAAAGCGCTTATTGGCATGAAGGTTATCATTGTGTCGAACCTTAAGGCACGGAAGCTAAAAGGCGAAATCTCTCAAGGGATGATTCTCTCTGTTGAAAAAGAAGAAGGACTCGAAGTGGTTTTCGTTTCAGAAAATCTTCCAAATGGGAGTATTTTAGGTTAAGAAAAAAAGAGAGTCTGAAGGAAGCTCTTCAGGCTCTTTTTGAGTGAAAGAAGGAGAAAAATGCTATTTGATACGCACACGCATTTTAATACAGATGCCTTTGATGAAGATCGAGAAGAAGCCATTCAGCGTGCAAGAAAAGCTGGAGTTTCAGGGATGGCCATTGTCGGTTTTGATGAAGATTCTATTCGTCGAGGAATGCCACTAGTTCAAGCAAATGCAGATATGGTCGGTATTTACGGCTGGCACCCTACGGAAGCAGGCAAGTATGATCAGAGAATCGAAGAGCTTTTACTAACAGCACTCTCTTCCTCCAAAGTGGTAGCCATGGGGGAGATGGGATTGGATTCCTTTTGGGATGAGGATCCTCTCGATGTTCAAGAAAAGATCCTCCGTCGTCAAATTGCAATAGCAAGAGAGAGACATCTGCCTATCGTGATTCATAATCGAGAAGCAAGCGAAGATATTTATCGGATATTAAAAGATGAACGCGTTTGGGAGATTGGAGGGATCATGCATACCTTTGGAGAAGGCTTAGAAGAAGCAAAGCGCTTTTTAGATTTAGGCATGCACCTTTCTTTCTCTGGAGTGGCCACCTTTAAAAAGACAAAGGAAGTGCGAGAAGTAGCTGCTTATTGTCCAGCCGATCGCCTCTTGTTAGAAACAGACTCCCCTTATTTGACGCCTGAACCTAAACGTGGTCAGCGCAATGAGACAGCTAACATTCGTTATGTTTGCAATCGGATCGCTGATGCGAGAGAAACTTCTTATGAAGAGGTGGCTGCTTTAAGTTACCAGAATGCTTGTCGCTTATTTGGTATTGAATGGCAAGAAGGGCAAGAAGGGCAATGGGTGAAAGTTAAACATGTGTAAAAAGCCCAAAATTCATCAAGTCCTCGTTGTTGAGGGCAAGGATGACACTCAGCGCTTACGTCAGTATTACCAAGTAGATACCATTGAAACAAATGGGTCTGCTTTAAGTCCAGAGACTTTAGAAGCGATTCGTCAAGCACAAGCCCTTAGGGGAGTGATTGTATTTACTGATCCAGATATTTCTGGCCAACTCATTCGACAAACCATCGTTGAAGCTGTCCCTGGTGTTCAGCAGGCTTTTTTGGATCGTGAAGCTGCTAAGCCGAAACACAAGGGGAGTTTGGGTGTGGAGCATGCTAATTTTCAAGCGATTGATGAGGCTTTGCAAGCAGTGTATGAAGTTGTTGAAGAGGATTCCACTAAGGAAAAGATTCGCCCCAGTCAACTGATGGCTTTAGGGTTGATAGGACAGCCTTCCTCTAGCCAGCGGAGAGAATACCTGAGTCAGTCCTTGAAATTGGGACATGTTAGCGGCAAACAGTTGGGAAAACGATTAAATGCTTTTGGTATTCCCTATGACAAGGTGTGTCAAGTGATGCAAGCTTATGAAAGGAGTTCTCATGCGTAAAGAATGGATAGCAGCGCCTAAACGAACCAGTGAAATTTTAAAACACTATCAATTACAGGCTAAGAAAAGTTTAGGTCAGAATTTTTTAATGGATCCTCAAGTCCTAGAAGACATGGTTCATGTTGCTGAAGTGGATAAACAGACAGATGTGATCGAGATAGGTCCGGGAATTGGGGCTTTGACAGAATTTTTAGCAGAACGTGCACGACGGGTGGTTAGCTTTGAATTGGACCAACGGATGCTTCCTGTACTAGAAGCGGAATTAGGGCACTATGAGAATCTAACAATCGTTCCTCAAGATATTCTAAAAGTAGATCTTCAACAAGAAGTAGCTGACTATTTTCCAGATTCTCAACGGCTAGTGGTTGTCGCCAACCTCCCTTACTACATAACGACTCCTATTCTCTTTCACTTGTTAGAAGCACAACTTCCTATTGAAGCCTATGCTTTAATGATGCAGTATGAAGTAGCAGAACGCTTAACAGCTTCATCAGGTACCAAGGCTTATGGTGCCATTACGGTGGTTATGGATTATTATGGACAAGCAGAGATTGCCCTCAAAGTCCCTCACACGGCTTTTAAACCTCAACCCAAAGTGGACTCAGCTGTTCTTTACTTGAAAGCAAGAAAAGAACCTCCTGTAGAATTAGTCAATCCAGATTTTTTCTTCAAATGGGTGCAAGCATGTTTCCAGCAACGGCGTAAAACACTGTGGAATAATTTGAAACGCTTTTTCAGCGGACGAGATCAAGTAGAAGAACGGTTGATGCGTGCTTTGGAGAGGTGTACCATCGATCCTAAGATTCGCGCTGAGAAATTTGATTTGGCAGATTTTGCGCGTTTGGAAAAGGCTCTCAATCAAGAAGGGCTTATCCCTCAGATTTCGAACGGTTAGATTTCTTTGAAGAGGTGACCCTCCCATCGCCAGTATGAGTATTCAATGAAATATATAAAAAGGGGTTGACATTCAAATTCGATAGTGGTATTGTAAAAAGTTCTGATGTATGTTAGAATAAGGAAGTTAAGAGGTGAGGGTATGCCACAAGATTTACAAGAAATTAAACGAGGGCTAGAAAAAAATATTGGCAAACCGATTCAAGTCACACAGCAAACAGGACGAAAGAGAATAACCACAAGGCATGGTATTTTAAGTAATATTTTCCCGGCTGTTTTTGTCGTGGAATTAGATCAAGAAGAAAATCAATTCGAACGGGTTTGTTATTCCTATGCAGATTTGTTGACAGAATCTATAGAAATTGCGTTTTTGGAAGCTTAAGCTCAAAGTGCTAACGTCCATCAGACAGAAAGATGGCGTTGGCACTTTTTTATTTTCTAGTGAGGAAGAGTCTTGTAAAAGAAAGTGATGTGTCAGTATTTAGGTTAAAGGATGAAAGATTAAAAATGAAGGAAGGAGGGATTGAATGCTAATTATTGAAAGAGCACCTGCTAAAATTAATTTATCTCAGGACTTGAATTATGAGATAGACAAGGATCAATTGACTTTTGATATGGTAATGACATCACTAACACTCACGGATGAAGTGATCATAGAAGAGATTCCGACGCCTCAATTAATTGTGGAAACTACACGAAGTTTTTTGCCGGAAGATTGGCGAAACTATGCTTACCAAGCGGCATATCAAATGATGAAAAAAGCAGAATATAAGAAAGGATTAAGAGTCACCATTCAAAAGAATATCCCTGTATCTGCGGGTTTAGGTGGGGGATCGAGTGATGCCGCAGCTGTTCTAAGAGGATTGAATCGCTTGTGGCAATTAAATCTCTCCCAAGAAGACTTAATTGTTTTAGCTTTAAGTATTGACGAGGACGCTCCGTATTGTTTGCTCGGAGGAACTTGTCATATTTGGGGAAGAGGAGATCAAATCAAGCGTTTGGGGAATATCCCTTCTTACTGGGTGGTTCTTATTAAGCCTCCGATCTCTGTTTCAACCACTAAAATGTTAAAATTGTGGAAAAAGATGCGCCCTCTTTCTTCGTTCCGTACGCCAGAGGTGGTTAAGGCTATTCAATCCGAAAACGAAGAAGCTTTGTTTAACCAGATAGGAAATGATTTAGAGGCAGTCACTTTTAATCAATATCCTCAATTAAAGATTTTAAAGCAAAAAATGATAAAATTTGGCGCCTTAGGGGTAACCATGACAGGAAGCGGCGCTACCGTTATCGGTTTTGCCAAAACTCAACGGAAGGCGAAAAATCTTTACAATGCATTGAAGGGATTTTGTAGAGAAGTTTACATTAGTCAATTAAGTCAAGAAGACCGTGTGCTTCTTTAAGGAGCAATTACAAGACGCGAATGCTAGTGACTAGAAATTTGACGAATGGAAAAAGGCGGCTCACAAAGGACCGCCTTTTTATTATTTGTATCCAAAATTTGATTTTTCAAGTGATGAGGACTGGCTTATTTAAACGTTTGATTCGAATAGAGTCTTGGCACGTTTTACTTTGTCGTGGTGGATAATGAGTAACAAGCTCAAGATAATAGTTGGAAAGATGATGGCACAAAGAAGTCCGAAGCGCAGACTCCCCCTATTTTGGCTGTCATGAAGCCATCGATATCTCCTGCAAGAGCTAAGAGGCAAAGAGAAGAGTTCCACCATTAGGGATAACAGATGCGGATGTGCTATAGGTCCCTGACCAGAAAATACCGACTGAGAATCCACAAAGGGCACAGCCTAACAAACCGACTAGAGGGTGTGGGACAAGACCGATGAGCAGGTAACTCGGGATACATAGAGAAGCACTAGCTAGCATATACTTGTCGAAGTCGATCTTGTTTCCATATTTTCCGTAGAAGAGACGAGAGGTCCCCATGAAGAGAGCGAAAATCATTGGACCACAGAGGTCACCAAGCGTTTTTGAAATGTCCAATCCTTTTTCTGCAAAGAGACTCGCCCACTGAGCAACGGCAATTTCACTTGCTCCTGCTGCGAACATCATAATGAAGAGAATATAGAACATTTTCCGACTGAGGAGTTCTTTGAAAGAGAGACCGAGTTCACCTTCTGGAATAAGTGGAGCGATTGGAACAAAGGTAAAGAGATAGGCATTCACGAGAGGAACCAGTGACCAAAGTATAGCGAGGATTGGCCAAAATTCCGTACCAAAGACTGCCATGAAGAAGGTAGAGAGAAGGACGACTCCGACGTATCCCCAACAATAGAAGGAATGGAGCAGACTCATGGCTTGTTTCTTATTTTTCGATGGCGTGGTTTCCACGAGAGGACTCACGATAACTTCGTTGAGCTCGCCACCAATGGAATAGAAGCAGGAGACAATCAGAATTCCGAGATAAGTGTTAGATAGGAAATTTGGGAGAATGGCGAGAAGGACCATGCCTATTGCAGCCATGTTGTTTGCTAGTAATAAGGAAGCGCGATAGCCAATTCGTGTAACAAAGGCAGTCGAGCCAATGTCCATTATTAATTGGAGGGTAAAGTTCACAGTAATTAAGAGGGTAATTTGCTCCAAAGGAATGCCGTAATGTTGATTAAAGGCAATAAACAGAAGAGGCGTGAAGTTATTCACGATTCCTTGAACGATATAAGCGAGGAAGCTTGCCTTCATAGTGGTTTCGTAAGTCGCTTGATGCGTCCGCATGATGTTTAATCTCCTTTATTATTGAGTCATGTTCTGTCTGCCATTGTATCATAGCTGATAGCTAAGAACACCAAAAATATGAAATTGGAAGAATGAAGGAGGAGTTGAGTAACTTTGTAAGAGAAGATAGGGAAGTGCCCATTCTTATTAAGGGTGAATAAGAGAAGTGATTGAAGGAATCTATTGCTGGGATCTTGTGGTGAAATAGAAAGTATGCTATAGTTAATCGTAAGCTTTACGATTTGCACTTTATTGGTGCCTTATAATGAAGAAAATGAAAGGAGTTGAGTCCATGCACTATATTGAAGTAGAGAATCTTCGATTTTCTTATGGCAGTGAACCGGTGTTGAATCACATAACCTTTACCGTTGATCCGGGAGAGTTTGTGATTCTCACAGGAGAGAACGGAGCAGCAAAATCAACGCTGCTTAAGAATGTTTTAGGCCTATTGAAACCGGACGTGGGAACAGTTAAGATTTCTAAAACAAACGTATCCGGCACTTTCCTCCAGATAGGGTATGTTCCACAAATGGTGGCGAGTTTTAATGCAGGTTTTCCTTCTACAGTTTATGAATTTGTTCAATCGGGACGTTATCAACAAGGACGCTGGTTTAAGCGGTTAACGCCAGAGGATCATGAGCATGTGAAGAAAGCTTTAGAATCGGTGGGTATGTTAGAACAAGCCTACAAAAAAATTGGAGAACTGTCTGGCGGTCAAAAGCAGAGAATTTGTTTGGCTCGTGTGTTTGCGACAGACCCTGATCTTTTTGTTTTGGATGAGCCTACAACAGGTATGGATAAACAATCGAGAGAAGATTTTTATCGCTTGCTAAAACATAATACGCATAAGCACGGAAAAGCTATTTTAATGGTTACCCATGAAGATATTCAACTAGAAGAATATTTTGATAAACATATCCATCTAACGCGAGAGGAGGGATCGCCATGGCGATGTTTCAGTATGAATTCATGATTCGCGCCTTTATTGCGTGTGGAGCCATCGCTTGTTTTGCTCCAGTTTTAGGGTTATTATTAGTTTTACGCAAGCAATCCCTAATGTCAGATACGCTGTCGCATATTTCTTTAGCGGGGGTGGCTTTGGGATTCTTATTAGAGATCGATCCTTTACTCACTACGATTGGTGTCGTGTGTGTGGCAGCTATTTTACTCGAATACTTGCGGAAAGTTTATAGTCATTATTCCGACATCTCTATCGCCATGTTGATGTCTGGAGGGATGGCCCTTGCCCTTCTCCTCATGTCTCGCGTGGAGTCTGCCAATAGTATTGAGTCTTACTTATTTGGATCGATTGTGACAGTAAGTAACCTTCAAGTCAAATTATTAATCGTACTCGCTATTCTCGTCTTGCTGAGTTATCTTGTTTTGAAACGGATTTTGTATGTGGATGCCTTTGATGAAGATATTGCTTATACTTCTGGTTTGCCAACGCAATTGATCTCCATGAGTCTCTCCATTGTTACAGGATTGGCGATTGCCATTATGATGCCTATTGCAGGGACTTTGTTAGTCTCCTCTATCTTAATCATGCCCGCTGCCATTGCCATGCGATTAATGAAAAGCTTTAATGGCGTTATTCTGTTAGCAGTTGGCATTAGTTTGATAGGGATGTTAGGTGGACTGGTTTTATCCTATACCTTTGATACGCCCCCTGGAGCAACGATTGCAGCCCTTTTTGTGGGTTTGTTTGCTTTAGAAAGTATTGGGCTCAGCATCATGAAATCATTCTAAAAATGACTGTAAAAAGTCATTTCTTTCATCAAAACTAGGAGGAACCCCCTAAGAGGGAAATCTTTTTTGTAAGAGAAACGAACAATTTCAAGCCGGCACTATTGATTTCTAGGAGATTTCCCCTATAATAAAAAAAGCAATAACTGAAGGAGTTTGACTTATGAAAATGAAGCGCAGTCATCGATTAGTCGATATGACGCATTACTTACTCAATCACCCGTATACGACGATTCCTTTGCCATTTTTTGGAAAAGCATATAATGCAGCGAAATCTTCGATATCTGAGGACATAGGCATTATTGCAGATCAATTTAAACAAGCCGGCATTGGAAAAGTAGAAACCCTTGCTGGAGCTTCGGGAGGAGTAGTCTTTCGTCCGAGACTAGCCGAAGATCAATCTAGAAAATATATGGAGCAATTAGCGCTCCGCTTGAGTGATAATCAACGTATTTTGCCCGGCGGCTATTTTTATTTTTCCGATATTTTAGGGAATCCTGAAGATTTAAGGAAGATTGGAACGATTATTGCCTCTGCTTACTTTAATCAAGAAATTGATGTGATCATGACAATGGCCACGAAGGGAATTCCTTTAGCGCAAGCAGTGGCCTACGCTTTAAATGTGCCTTTTGTTGTCGTTCAAAGAGAAGCCAAATTAACAGAAGGCTCTACGGTTTCGGTCACTTATGTGGCTGGAAATAATAATCAAGTAAAAAAAATGGGACTCACTAAAAATAGTTTATCCCGCCATCAAAATATTTTGATTGTAGATGACTATATGAATGTTGGAGGAACCATGAAGGGAATGCATAGTCTGGTGAAAGAATTCGAGTGTGAAGTTGTCGGGGCTGTGGTATTTGCCGAATCTGATGTTCATGAGAGAAAACTTCCGATTACTTATCGCTCACTGATTCGCGTGCAGAAGAGTAGTGATAATCAAGAAATAGAGCTTATCCACTTAGGTTCTCTATTTGATCAGTAGGCACAGGATTTTTTCATACTTGATGGGCTCCTCAATCTCTTACTCTCTGGGTGAGAATTTTATGAAATAAAAACGATAAGGTATAGTATACCCATATAAAGATGAGATTCTCTCCATCTTACACAATTACTCATTTTGTCTTCAAGTTCTTGAGTAGAAAGTGGAAATTGAATCGCATAAGAAGGGGAATTCCTTCTTCAATACTCTTCAAAAGAAAGGAGCGTCAAGTATTTGTTTAAGTTGCTTTCTCTTTGGCCTAATCTTATTCAGGAACTTCCTTGTCTTGTACGTCCAGTTAAGATTTTGGTCTATACAGGGAATTATGCCTTCGACGAGAAGTATAAGAATGCTCTCCAAGAGATGCTGAGAAATAAAGCGATGATTGAAACTTGTTCACGGGTGATTAATTTTGCGGAAACGAATTGTGACTATGATATTGTGCTTTTAAGCGCTCATATGCCTCTTGTTAAAGGTGCAGTTTGCCATGTGATTACCACTATGTCAAATAAACAAATACTCAATCAATTATTGGAAGATATGGATCACCTTGTGGCGTCTTCTTAAGCGACGAAGACTATCTTATTAGTATCCATAGTTTGCTGCTCTTTTTATACAAAGAGCGGCTTTTTTATTTTATAGGGTTGGCCTTCTTTGTTCCTCTTTCATTAAAAACACAGAATTTCAAATTATTCTCAAAACAAAAATTAAAGGGACAACCCGCTCAAAAAAAAGAAGTGTAAAGTACAAAAAGCAGGCATAGAAAGGAAAAGAAGAGTGTTTTATTCTGAGTATGTAGGAAAAGCAATTGTTGCAAAGGACAAGAATGTTTTCGTAATGCATGCATAGGGAGGATGAAGAAATGTTTAGTACAAAAAACAAGTTGATGAAAGAGAAAAAGAAAGGGGAGAAGATGACTTATTATGGCATCCGGAAGTTAAGCGTTGGTGTCGCTTCTGTAGCTATAGCTTCAGGGCTCTTATTTGCTAGTGAATCTTCCCTTGTTCATGCAGAAGGAGTCGATCGTTCAGTCTCTGAAGGGGGAGTTTCTTCAGAGATTTTACCTCTTGAAGAAAAAAGGGCACTCAAGAAGTCATTCCTCTTTCGAAGGAAGTCTCTTCCAAAAAACAAGTGTCTGCACCTAAACCACTCGTGAATTCCTCTCTCTTAGAAGAAGTGAAGCAAGCGCAGCTAGCTTATCAAATCTTCCTAGAAGCTGTAGAGCAAAGCCAATCAGATCACAAAATTACAAAAGAGGAACACCAGTACTTGAAAGAATTGTGGCAAGCCGTTCTGACCGCTAAACAAAAGGCGAATCAAGCGGTGACTTTGCTCGCAGATGGTCCAGAGAAGGAGATGCTTGTAGCTAAGCTTCAAGCCTTGAAGGAGGTCCCTCTCCCGGCTATTACGTCTGTACAAGCCGTAGAGGGTAAAGTTGAAAAGACGTCTTCTAAAGGCCTTGAAGATTCTCCAAAGTCTCAAAATACGCACAGCCTATCTTCTCCCAAAGAAGAGCCTGCAACTTCTACAAATCGGTCCAGGCGAACACAAAGAAGTCTTTCTTCAATTGATTTACACGAAGAAAAGAGGGAAGAGCGTTCGGCGTTTATGCCTTTAGGAACTCCTGTGAGAGGAATGACGCGATCACGGAATGGAGCGGTAGATACGGTCACTCCAGAAGTGACGGTGACGGTCTCTTCCACAGCCCCTGGCAGTCAACCTTACGTACAACAGAACGGAAATATCACGCAAATTCATGTCTACGAGGGCGAAGAGACAATCATTACGGTCAGTGCAACGGATAACTCTGGCCAAATTTCAGGTTTACGTCTGAATGAATCTCCTTTGTATGGACTCCAACAACAACCTTTAACAGGGAAGGGGTCTAAAGAGGATCCTGATTACTCCTGGGCTGATTTCAGAAAGAATTTGAAGTCGGCGCAAGTTTATTATATTGATGAAAGTCAAAAGCCACACATGATTACGAAAGGAATAAGAAGTTAAGGAAGGTTGTAGTTGATCACTTTTTGCTTGTTTATCTTATTGACGAAGAGAAAAAGCACGTGAATCTTGTACGTGTTATTTATGGTAAACGAAATATTAAACAAATTTTGCAAGATATTCAATAAAGAAGCTGCTTCGGCAGCTTTTTTGTATGGAAAGGAACGGAGGAGTAAAAGGGAGACCCGTTCCAAATTCAGAAACTTATTTGTGGGACTTTGCATTGCTTTTATGTAGCGAAGTAAGACGTACGCTAAGAAATTATACAGACGGGTTCTTTTGCGGATTCAAAATAAAAAGGACAAAAAGTAAGAAAAATTCTAAGTTTTTTTTAAAGCCAAAGTTTTTTCTTGCTTTTTGTTTTCGTTATGGGTATAAGGTATATTGGAATCTTATGAAGGGAGATGACCTATGTCGAACGAAAAACCGTCTTCAGCAAAAAAAGTCCTCATCAACTCAGGAATTTATTCGATTACCTCTATTTTTCAAAAGGCGATTGGATTTATTTTATTACCTTTATATACGTTGTATCTGACCCCTCAAGATTATGGAATTGTGGGAGTGGTTAATTCTTTAACGGCTGTATTAACGCTCTTATTTACTTTTTCTTTGAATAGTGCGGTCCAGAGATACTATTATCGTTATCGAGAGAACTGGGAGCAATTAAAGAGTTTCTACGGGACGATCATGATTTTTATTCTGTTGAATAGTTGTCTCTTAGGAGGCATCATCGTTCTTTTGAAGGATATTTTGATTGAGCCTTTTATTAGCAGCATTGCTTTTTATCCTTATATCTTTATGGGCGTCTTAACGGTTATTGTTAATCCTATCTATACCATCTATCAGACTCTTTTGCAGACGATGGAGCGGGCGAAGACTTATGCCATTAATAGTTTGTTGAATTTTGCAATGATGGTCACCTGCAACATCCTCTTTATCGTCATTTTTCAATGGGGAGCGAGCGGGCAGTTAATGTCTTATCTCTTGACCGGGCTCACTTTTGGAGTGTATTCCTTGGTGAGTTTGTACCAACAGGATATTATTTCTTTTCGTTTTAACAAGAGTTATCTCAAGGAAGCGTTGACTTATTCAGTTCCCTTGCTACCGCATTTAATGTCTACGCAGATTGCGGATTTTGTGTCGCGGTTATTCTTGAATAATCAAGTATCTACGGCGAGTGCTGGCTTGTATACTACAGCTTCTCAGTTTATGTTGATTATTGATACCATTCAATATTCCGTGAATTCAGCTTATGTTCCTTGGTTTTATTCCTTGATGGACATGGGAGGTAAGGAAAAGGAGAAGGCCATTCAATTTACAGATATTTTAAGTCGACTGTATCTTTTGATAAGTTTAGGCATGGCCTTCTTCATTAAAGAAGTGATTCAGATCTTTATCCATCCTTCCTACTTGTTGGCGTGGACCTTAGTGCCTGTGATTTTGATTGCTTATCAGATTCGTTCCATTTATCTGTTTTATGTGAATACACTCTTTTATAATACCAAGGCCACGCGGTTTATTTTCTTGGCAACCTTATCGGGTTCTTTATTAAGTGTTTTCTTATCGGCCACTTTGACGCAAGTCTTGGGCTTGATGACGCCGGCAGTTGTTCTTTTATTGCAATGGATGTTAACCACTGGGATTGTTTATCTCTTATCTCGTAAGATTGAGCCGGTAGACTTTAAGATAAAACGTTTGTTGGGGTATGTCGGAATTTTGATTTTAGGGAGTGGCATGGGCTTGTTCTACGATATTTGTCATCCTGAGGGGCCTTTGATGTGGCAGAATTTCTTGTACAAGGTCGTCCTCTATCTAATGATTGCCTTTCTTTTGTTGCATCGGGATCTTCCTACGCTCAAGACCATGGCACAAAATATGTTGAAACATAAAAAGGAAGGATCTAAGGCATGAGACACGCTTTACTGGCTTGGACACCGCTTCATGTGGTGACGAGTTTAAATTTGATTGAGAACTTTTTAAAAAGGGAAGATGTGACCCTCTATCTTTACGATGAATTTACTCAAGCAGAGACCTTATATCGCACTTTGAGGGAATTACGGAAAGATATTCGAGTGGTGCGCATCTCTTATCAGAAGATGGGACCTAACTATCGGAGTATTCCGCGTTTGTTCTTTAATACGAATCCATTTACTGAGGAATTTTTTGATCATCTGTATTTTCCAGGGGATAATTATTTTGGACGTTTGTTGTATGCTCAGCACCATAAGAGTGGGAAAAAGTTTCACCTCCATTATTTTGAAGATGGGATGGCTCCTTATTTAGGAGTACCGCCTATGCAGGTCAATAATTGGGTGGACCAATTACAGTTGGATTGGAATAAACATTCTCTCTTTTCGGGAAAATGGGAATCGGAGTATCTTTATCGCCCAGATTTGGTGAAGCGCCCTTTAGCGGATCAAAAGATCTCTCTTCCTCCTCTTAAAGCGGGAAACCCTGCTTTAGAAATCATTCGGGAAGTCTTTCAGAAGGCTTATCAGATTCACCCTCAAGAGGAGAGTGAACATGGACTTCTGTATTTTGATCAGCCTTTCTTGCATGATAAGACAGGGATTGATGAGGTGGCTGTGTATCAGCGAGTAAAGGAAGTAGCCGATCAAGTGGGGTGGAAGGCTTTCGTGAAATTACATCCCCGTTCTCCTAAAGGAAAGTATGGACCTGTGGATTATTTAGAAACTGATCTTCCATGGGAGATATATCTCTTATTTTTTGATACGAAGAACTTGATCATGACGACTGTGAACTCCACAGCAGCACTTTCTCCTTATTTGCTTTTTGAAGAAAAGACACCGGTTTTATTTTTAACAGAGTGGGTGTATCGGATGTATTATGATCAGGCGGATAGGCATACCCGACAAGTCTTAGACAATAGTCGCTCACTTCTTCATTTAGTGACTGCTTTGTACCAGGACCGACTGTTTGTTCCCAAAGATTCCGAAGACTTATTTGAAAAGTTAGTGACTATGGACGCTGCTTCTTGTTAGGAGGGGGGCTTTAGGTTTGCAACTCCCTTTAGTTAAAAGGAGATTGCGGAGAATAGGAAGCTTCGGAAATTTTTAAGAGGGGCTTTTTGAAAAACTTGATCTCGTGAAAGAAAAGCCTTATACTAAAGAAATGATTGATCCTTTGCTTAGGTTAAAGGATGGGAAAAAAGAATACATTTACTAAGAAAGACTGTTTGCTTTCTTAGATCATGCCCCCGTAGCTCAGTGGATAGAGCAATCGTTTCCTAAACGATGTGCCGGAAGTTCGATTCTTCTCGGGGGTGGTTTGTCTTGTAATACTATGAAAAAACTTGCTTCTTAAAAGGTAAGAGAAAAGGAGTTATTATGGCTGAGATTGCGATCATTATTCCGTCCTTAGAGCCGGATAATAAAATGTTAGATTTACTCGCGAATATTCGAAGATTAGAAACCAGAAATTTCCCTATTCTGTTGGTGAATGACGGGTCTGGCTCAAATTATGAGCGTTATTTTAAACAGGCTCAATCGGAATACGGGGTTATCTTGCTTGAACATGATCGAAATTATGGCAAAGGGCGTGCACTTCGAACGGCTTTTGACTATATTTTGAATCAGATGCCTACCGTAGAAGGTGTGATAACCATTGATTCAGATGGTCAGCATACCTATGAAGATATGATGAAGTGTATTTCTTGTTTTGAAGAACATCCGACCGCTTTGGTGATGGGCGTGAGAGATTTTCAAAATAATGTGCCTTGGAAAAGTGAATTTGGAAATAAGATGACGCGGACGATCTTAAAAGCGGTGACTGGGATTTCTTTAACAGATACGCAAACGGGTCTTCGGGTGATTCCTCGGACATATTTAAAACGGCTGATGAAATTGAGTGGCGATCGGTTTGAATATGAATTAAAAATGATTATTGATGCCGCTAAGCAGGGCGTGCCTTTGATCGAAGTTCCAATTGCAACGATTTATCACAATGATAATGAAGGAACGCATTTCCAGCCGGTGAAAGATTCCTGGGCTATTTATAGTGTTTTTTTTAGTTACTTGGCAGCTGAAGGAACATTTTTGAAATATGTCGGATCGGCTTTGACTTCGTTTGTTTTAGACTTATCCCTTTTCTATATTTTTTCTAAAATTTTAAGTGGAACAGAGTCTTCTTTTAAAATAGTGTATGGAGCGACCGTGTTTGCACGAGTATGTTCTTGCTTGTTTAATTACGTATTGAATCGATTTTGGGTTTTTCGCTCTAATGCTGAGAAGAGTATGATCAAGTATTTCAGTTTGGTTATTATTCAAATGTTAGCATCAGCAAGTTTGGTATGGTTGTTGAGTCTAGAATTAGCTTCCAGTCGAATAACCTTGATAAAAGTTGGTGTTGATATTTTTCTCTTTTTGGTATCTTATCAAATTCAGAAACATTTTATTTTCAAAAAAGGAAATGAAGGTCACTAGTCCTTTTTCATTGAGAAGAGGGAGATCGTTGAAAGAATAGAGGCAAGCTATGACAAAAAAGAAAAAGTATATATTTCTCACCGTGCTTTTCTTGGGATTAATAATAGTGTGTTCGCTTTTGGTTTATAACCGAAAGGTAACGGAGGAAAAGGTTGAAGAAGAAGTGAGTCAACTCTATTTTGATGAAAAGTATGATTATATTAATCCCAATATTAGTTTTGAGCAGTTTGAAAAAGCCAAATATGATACTCGCCAATTACGTGGAGAAAAAGGAAAAGTGTTGGAGGAACTTGTTCTAAAGGCTCAACGTAAGCAGGAAGCCATTACGTTTTTGAATAACTGTGTAGAAAACAAGCACCCTTTGATTGTAGGCACACAAGTCAATGCAGAGTGGGTATTGGATAGTGATGTCAAGATGAAAGCAGTGGAAGAGAAGTCGGCACTTTTTGATTTTGATTATGAAGATGATTTGGTTGTTCAGCTTAAGACGGCCTATCAAAAAATCAAAGAAGTTGCAAAAGAAAAAGAGAAAATCGATAAAATATTGAAGGATTTGCCGGCGATCTTTAGCCCAACGAGAGAAGAAGAAGATATTGAAAAGTATGCGAAGGCTTATGAAGAAGTGGTTAAGCAGCGAGAGCATCTAAATAATGTTTTACAGAATAAGATTTTTAAGGAACATTTAGTAGATTATGCGACCTCTATGAAAAATCAAACAGCAGATGAAAGTACTGAAAGTCAGCCTTTAGATCACTTGTTTGCTCATGAGGAATTGGCAGACCTATTGACAGGTTCTCCAGCAGATTTTCGCCCGCTAGTGGCCTTAACTTTTGATGGAGGCCCCGACGAAGGCACAGAAGAAGTCCTAGAAATTCTGAAAGAGAATGACGTGAAAGCAACTTTCTATTTGCAAGGGTCACAAGTGGAAAAGAATCCCGACTTAGCGAAGAAAATTGTGGAAGAAGGTTTCCATGTGGGAAATAATGGTTATGATCACTCACCGTTTTCTAAGTTAACAGACAAGCAAATTAAAGATCAAATTCAAAAAACTCAAGAAATTATTGAAAAAGTAACGGGTTTTAAACCGACAAGTTTCAGAACGCCTTATGGGCAGGAAAGAGAGAGAACAGCAAAGTTATGTGCGCCTTTGAAGGGAATTTATTGGAATAATTCTGCGAATGACTGGAAAGAAAAAACAGAAGAAGGCATTTATTATCGGTTGTTGTCTCAAATGAAACGACACACAGTGATTCGTCAACACGCCTCTATTCCTATGAGTCGCCAAGCCTTAAAGAGGCTCATCCCTATGCTGAAGAAGAAGGGTTATATCTTTGTATATCCTGAACAAATCGCAGAAACCGCAGATTGGATCAAAGGAAAGTCAGAAATGGAATAAGGAAATTTTTAAGAAGTGCCTAAAGTTAAGAATAAAGCGCTTAGGGTGATGCCTAGGCGCTTTTTGTTGTGCTATAATAGCCTAAGTAAATACTCAGTATCAAAGGAGTAAATAAAATGAAAATTCTTGCTGTTATTCCAGCACGTGGAGGTTCTAGAGGCATTCCACGAAAAAATGTTCGAATTTTGGAGGGCCATCCTCTTATTGCGTATGCCATTCGTAATGCCCAAAAAAGTCAGTATGATATGGATGTGTGTGTCACAACGGATGATGAAGAGATTGCACGAGTTGCTACTTCCTATCATGCTCAGGTGATTGATCGGGGACAAGGCTTAGCAGAGGATCATGTGACGCTAGATCCGGTTATCTATGATGCTTATCAAAAAATGGAAGAGAAAAAGGGAAAAACTTATGATGTAATTATTACCTTACAAGCTACCTCTCCTCTTCTAACGACGAAAACCTTGGATAAGGCCATTGATTATTTAATGGAGCATGAGGATGTAGAAACGATTATTAGTGTTGTGAATCATCCACACTTGTCTTGGGGGAAGAATGAAGAAGGAGAAATTATTCCTCACTATAAAGAACGGTTAAATCGTCAATATTTGCCGGCTAATTATTTTGAAACAGGTGCCTTTCTGATTACTCGTGCTCAGGCTATGCAAGAAAATAGTCGAATTGGGAAGAAACTGTCTGTATTTGAAGTCCCAGAGAACGAAGCAGTGGATATAGATCGCCCACAAGATTGGTGGGTATGTGAAAATGAATTATCCAAGAAAACCATTCTGATTCGGGTAGAAGGCTATTCCAAAATTGGATTGGGACATGTTTATAGAGGCTTAGCTTTAGCTTATGGTTTAATCCACCATCAAGTTCACTTTGTAACGAGTGAAAAATCAGATTTGGCTCAAAAGAAATTGGAAGCCAGTCACTTCCCATACTCTGTGATTTCTTCGGATGAAGAAATGATTGATCTTATCAAAACTTACCATGCGGATGTTGTGGTGAATGATATGCTCAATACGAGTTTGTCTTATATGGAAGCTTTGAAAGAACTTCCTGTTCGCTTGATTAATTTCGAAGATTTAGGGCCTGGGGCAGATCTTGCGGATGCTGTCATTAATGACCTTTATGCCCCTCAAAAGTCGGGCAATCAGTATTATTGGGGATCTGACTACTATGTCATTCGAGATGAATTTTTATTTGCTTCAGTGAGTGAATTTCACGAGAAGGTTCAAGAGGTCCTAGTGATTTTTGGAGGAGTAGATCCGAATAATTTGAGTCAAAAATTACTGGAAGCTATTCCCTATGTCTCTCAAAATCAAGCTATTCATTTTACGATTATTGTGGGCCCAGGTTACCAAGCCTATGAAGCTTTGAAAGAAGAAGCTGCAAGCTTGCCTTATGCCATTGATGTCATTCAAAATGTGAAAGTGATGTCTGATTATATGAAGAAGGCAGATTTAGCAATTTCTTCTCAAGGAAGAACGATGTTAGAATTAGCAGCAATGGGCGTGCCAACTGTCTTGATGGCTCAAAATGAGCGAGAGATGACGCATGAGTTTGGGTACCTTACCAATGGCTTTATGAATCTAGGCTTAGGCAGTCATCTGGATTCAGAAACCATTGGGAGGACTTTGACTTGGTTAATGGAAACTCCACAAATTCGCCAACAAATGCGTCAACAAATGGTAAGAAATGACTTACGTCATGGTTTAAATCGTGTTTTAAAGATTATCTTAGAATAAGGAGAAAAAAATGAGTTTATTTTCAGTTTTAGAGAATCAAGGGTATTATGTCATTGGAGAAATTGGTGTGAACTATTATGATATTGCTAAGGAAAATGAAATCACGCCGATGGAAGCCGCTAAATTAATGATTGATAAGGCCAAGGAATCAGGGATGGATGCTGTTAAATTCCAAACCTATAAGGCAGAAACGATCGCTTCCAAGTTCTCTCCCTCTTACTGGGATACGAGTGAAGAAAAAACAACGTCCCAATATGAATTATTCAAGAAGTTTGATTCTTTTGGTTATGAAGAATATAAGGAACTTTCTGAGTATTGTAAGCAAGTAGGAATTGAATTCTTCTCTACTGCTTTTGATTTTGAATCAGCAGACTATCTCTATGATTTGATGGATATCTATAAGATTTCCTCTTCAGATTGTTCGAACCTTCCTTTTATTGAATATCAAGCTAAAAAAGGCAAACCTATTCTTCTCTCTACGGGAGCTTCAACCTTAGAAGAGATTCGTCAAGCGGTTCAAACCATTGAAAAAACAGGAAATAAGAACATTGTGATTATGCATTGCGTCTTAGAGTATCCTACCCCTAATGAAGATGCTAACTTGAATATTATTCAAACCTTGATTAAGGAATTCCCAGATTATATTATTGGGTATTCAGACCATACTCGCCCAGATCCACAAATGGATATTATCAAGACGGCGGTGGCTTTAGGAGCAAAGGTTATCGAAAAACATTACACTTTAGATAAGACGCTTCCAGGCAACGATCATTACCATGCCATGGATCCAGAAGATATGAAGATTCTTAAAGCGGGATTGGAATTTCAAATGAAAATTCGTGGAAAAGCAACTGCTGATTTAGAAGCACAAGCCGCTGCTCGTAAAAATGCTCGCCGTTCGATCGTCTTAACCCAAGATGTGAAAGCAGGAACCGCGTTAACTCGAGAAATGATAACCTTTAAACGTCCAGGGACAGGGATTGCACCTAAACGTATTAATGAAATTATTGGGAAAACCGTTAAGGAAGACTTGCCAGAAGATACGACTTTAATGGATGACATGTTGAATGATTAATCCACCCAATCGTTAAAGGAGTTTGTTTATGGCGATAAGTAAAAAAATAGTAGCGGGGATCAACAACCCTCACCTATTTCGATTGATATCACTGGTTATTAATGTTTTGTTTATTGTACCAAGTGCTTTGTATATTACCAATTATCCTATGAAAATTGCTTTTGTATGGGGAATTTATCTCATTGCCAAAGATTTTTTCTTTGAAAGAAGAATGTTTACGGCACGCTTTTGGCCCATTCTCTTCTTCTTTGGTGTGGGATTTGCCTTCTCTGTATTTTTAAATTTTCCTTACCAATTTCCAGATACGGCCATTAACTGGGTCTATGCGATGCAGGCTGTCTTTCTTGTTTATCCTTTTTCTTTTAGTGAAGGAAAAGAGAATCAGATGTGGATGAAACGCTTCAATGATTGTTTCATTGGATTGATTTTTATTTTAGGCGCCTTATCTCTCATTTTGTATGCCTTTAGTATCCATTACTGGGTCTTGGATGGGACACAAACCTATTGGCAAAGACAGGGCTTTATTGAAAATCGTTTGTTCGGATTATATACAAGTCCTAATCTGGGATCTGCCTTAGGCGCAGTATCGGTAGCGGCCTCTTTGGTGAATAATGTTTTAAAAAGAGGCAATTGGCGACATTTTCAAAAATTATATGTGGCGAATGCTATCGTGCAATATCTTTATTTCATCTTGGCTTCTTCAAGAGGGACGACCCTCGCTTTAATAGCTGCCGGGATCTTGTTTTTGTTGTATAGAGGGGGTCAATTATTACAATCCGCATCACCTGCTCATTTTGGAAAGAGAATTGGGAAAACGATTTTGGTTATCTTTTTAGTGGTTTCTGTGAATGGCTCTGTTGCTAAAGTCCTTTCTTATGTTCCTATAGTGAATCAAGGCCTGTATTTATTAGCCACAGACGCTAACTTTAGAGAAGAATTTTTGTCTGCAGAACGACAAAAAAATGGGAAAAAATTAAGCGATGTGATTGCTGCCCCTGTTAAGATTCATCATGATGATGGAAATGAAGAGGTTTCAGCGGGGCGCTTAGGCATTTGGAAGTCTGGCTTAAAGGCAATGAAGCAACGGCCGCTCTTTGGTTTAGCGGATGCGGACCTTTATCGGCGAATGAAGCCAGATGAAGTCACCGATCAAGTGAATATGTCCCAACTCTCAACGAGTGAGCGTGCTTCTTTGAAGCGGGCTATGGGTAATATGCATAGTTCCTATGTGGCTTTATTGGTGAAAACAGGGGGGATAGGCTTTCTCTTGATGGGAGGATTCATGGTGTCCTATCTCTTGTCACACTTAAAGAATTTATTCTTTAAAGACTGGAACGTTGATAAAGATCAGAAGACTTTGGCCGCTATTCTTTTAATCACTTTGATGAGCCTTTTAGTTTTAGATCTTGTCGAAAATCATTTTATTTTGTCGAATAGAGATCCGATTGGTTGGGTATTTTGGACCTATGCTGGCTTTTTGAATGTAGTTGCCTATAAGCAAGGTTTTTCTAATCCTTGTTGTCCTAAGTGGGCAGTTGAAAAATTTCGCTTTCACAAAAAATAAGCCTTCTTTATTAGAAGAGTGTTTGATTTTTAAAGATTCCTGCAGAAGTGATCGGTAGGAATCTTTTCTTGAATGGAGAAACTTTTTAAGAGGAGGATTCCCTCTAAGGATTAAAGACGGAAAGGATAGAGAATACATGCTAGTATCGGTGATTATGCCAGCTTATAATACAGAACGTACTCTGGATCGAGCAGTGCAAAGCGTCTTGGATCAAAGCTTTCAAGATTTTGAATTGATCTTAGTAGATGATGGCTCTCAGGATCACACACCTGAAATGTGCGACCAATGGGTCCGAAAATCTTCTCAAATTACGGCTTTGCATATCGAAAATAGTGGTCCCTCAGTAGCAAGAAATCGAGGAATTCAGGAAGCTAAGGGAGATTTCATCGCTTTTTTAGATAGTGATGATACTTATGAACCAGGAATATTGGAAAGATTTAAAGAGACCTTAGATGCAGAGCAAATGGATCTCTATATTTTTAACTATGAACAGGTAGATGAGGATAGTCGTCAAGTCGCACAGGCCGTGGATGCTATTTATACCGAAGCTGAAGAGGCTGTTCGAGCCATTTATAGTTATAACGGATTAGATTTTTATGTATGGAATAAAATCTTTGATCGTCGCTTGTTTGAGTCTATCCGCTTCCCAGAAGGAAAAATTTATGAGGATATTTATGTGTCTTATCAAGCGGTCTCTCATGCGAAAAAGGTAGTGACTTCTTGTCAAGTGGGCGTGTTCTATTATGCTTCTTCAGAGAGCTTAGTAGGGGAAAAATTTCAACCTCGGCAAATGGATAGCGTTTATGAGAGGGAAAGACAATTGGAAGTGATGCGCCAAGATTTTCCGTGTTTGGTTGGCTTAACGGCTAAGAAATTAATGGATGGGTTACTTGGGACAGCCTATAAATTAACCTGTTCGCCAAGGACAGACTACCAAGCTACTTACAGGCCTCAGTTATTAGCCTTAGCGAAGAAACATCGGGAGGATTTTAAAGAGTCGTCTGTTATTCGACCTCCTTATCGGTGGGCTTGGTGGCTATATAAATGTTGCCCTAAAGTGTATGTGAGTTTATATGAATGGTATTTAGGAGGGAGAAAGGTATGATTAGCGTTATCATGCCCGTATATAATGTAGAAAGTACTTTGGAACGGGCGGTTCAGAGTGTTTTAGAACAAACTTATTCTGATTTTGAGTTATTATTGGTAGACGATGGATCTACTGATCGGAGTGGACGTTTGTGTGACGAGCTTGGCCAAAAAGATGCTCGGATCCGAGTCTTTCATAAACCAAATGGAGGGCTTTCTTCTGCTCGAAATTATGGTATTCAAGAAGCCAAAAGAGAATTCTTAGCTTTTATTGATAGTGATGACTATTATGAAAAAGATATCTTTGAAAGTTTTGAAAGGGAAAGATCAGAGCAAACAGATCTATTCGTTTTCAATATTAAGCGTATGAACGGACACGAAGAATTTCCTTTAAAAAGTTGTTCTCTACAAGATATAGATAGAGAATCTGCTTTAAAGGCTCTCTTTCATTATTCAGGAGCGGAATTCTATGCTTGGAATAAGATTTATCGTCGGGATTTGTTTGCAGGTGTGGAGTATCCTGAAGGGCATCTCTATGAAGATGTCTACACAACCTATTCCTATTTGAAAAAATGCCAGCAAGTGACGATTTCTGATCATTATGGTTATTACTATATTCAAAATCCAACCAGTATTGTGAGTTCGTCTTTCAGTGAGAAGCAATATGATAATGTTTGGCAGCGGTTGAAGTTACTTGAAGATGTAGAAGTGACTTTTCCAAATTTAGTGAATGAAGCGGTGAATAAGGTGGTAGACGGCTACTTGTCTACTGGCTTTAAATTATCTCAATCCATTCCGGACGATTTAACTGCAGAGTACCTGACCCTTTTACGCCAGCAGATTCAGAAAACTCGGTTACGCTATGGCCATCAGGTGTCAATTCCTTGGCAAAAGCGGCTGGCGCTTCGAATATTAGATTTTAACAGTAATATTTATGGATTCTTGTATAAGACTTATTTAGGAAAATAAGCAATAAAGGGTTATTGAGGGAAAAAGATGAAAAGTGCTGCTTTATTATTTATATTTTTGTTGTCTCACTTAGGGTACGGACTATGGGTTAAGAAATGGATGCGGATGCCATGGACCTTGGTCAGTCTTTTTGTGATTTCTTTGGAGAGCTTGGTGCTTTATTTAGGCGCTTTATTAGGAGGACTTCCTTTCTTTATTTATGGTGTCTTTGGGTTAGGGTTAATCGCTCTTGTAGCGGGATTAGTGCTCAGTCCGAGACAAGAATTTAAGGGGAAGTTGGATTGGCGGTTAGTAACTTTAGGGGTGATGTTTCTTTTCGGTGTATGGTATTTAAGTAAGAATGGATTCTATCATAATGATGATTTTTCACATTGGGGGACTATGGTGAAGTTCTTATACCAAGAGGGACGATTGCCGCAAGCTGGGGATAAGCTGATTAGCTTTTATATTTATCCGCCGACAACCTCTCTTTTTGTGGATTATTTTGTGACCATGGTAGGCTTCTCGGAAGGTCACATGTTGGTGGGGCAGTTCTTGATTATTTTGTCGAGTTTATCTGCTATTTTTTCTTTGAAAGATCGGCCCAAAACAGTTTTGCCTTATTTAAGCCAAGTGGCCATGGTGGGATTTTTTCTGTTGACGTTGCATGATAGTTTGTTGACGACTTTAATGGTGGATAGTTTGTTAGCTTTGATTGCCTTGGCGAGTTTGGCCTATATTCGTTATTATTCCCAGAACAAAGTTTACCAAGCCATAAGTGTGAGTGTTATTTTGAATTTTTTATGTTTAGTGAAACGAAGTGCGCTTATATTGGTTATTTTTTCTTTAGTTTATTACGCTTATAGTCTTAGATATTCTGATGTGGGGAAGTCACTTAAGAGAAAATGTTTAGCATTTGTGGGAGTATTTAGCTTTTTAGGCTATTTTCTGTGGGAAGCCCATATCAAGGCCAATTTTTCACAATTAGGCCATGCCAAGCATGCTGTAAGTGCTGCGAATAAGACGGGGGATTTTTATCGAGGGATTCTTTAAAAGTTTGTTGCACAAGTCTTGAATTGGCATACCTTATCTTTTAGATCGCTTGCTTTGTTGATAGTGATGATAGGCGGCGTCTGGATCATTAGTAGGTATTGGTTTAAGGAAGGCATGCATTTGAAAAAAGTGGTATTTTCTCTTCTGACTATTTTAGGGGTGTATTGGATAGGTTTGTTGGCTACTTATTGGTTTGCAATGCCAATCGAAGATGCGGTTCGTATAGCGACCTATGGACGTTATATGGAAACTATCCTAATCTACATGTCTGGTATTTATTTTATGACTTTGAATGATTACTTGAGCCAAGTTGATAAAGAAGAGATGACAGGCTTTAAGTTTGGAATCATTGGACTGATGTTAGGCGTTTTTCTTCTGGGAAGTTTCCATAAGGCTTATACGGAATACCATTCAGCTGCTGAAGGACTCTATAGTCAACCCCGACAGATAAGAGGACTTTTAGCAGATAAATCCTTAAAAGCTCATCAGCGCTATTTAGTAGTGACTGGGGATATTTCTAGCGATCGTTTCTATTATTATGTATGTGCTCATTATTTTTGGACGCCTGAAGTACATATCTCTAGTCATGATTTCCATGCTGAAGATTTACAAAAGGTTGACAAAGTCTTGGTTTTACAACCTCGTAATGAGAGTTTTCAAACTTATTGTAAGACACATTTAAGTAAGGAAGTTTCACCTGGCTTATATGAGGCAGGGACTCTTTTAGGAGATAAAAAATAGGAGTTTAATTCTTGAAGAAAGGTTTTATTTTCGAAATTTAGGGTTAATAGCGATAATAAAAAAGAGTAACCGCTTCAATTTGATGTGACCCCAAAAAGTTAGACCAAAAATCTAACTTTTGGAGGTCGGTACATTTCAATTTGGTTACTCTTTTTTATTACTATTTTAAGCACTAGTGAGGGGTGATTTGTCTCAAATCTGGTAATTGTTCTGGGAAGACGAAGACATAGCCGCGTTTTTGAAGTTCTGGAATATAACGATCGATGGCTTTAGTAGTAGCTTCGATGGTGTCGTGATGGAGAACGATATTATGTTTTTGACGATCCACTTCATTGAGTACTTTTTTGACAATTGTATCGGGATCTAAAGATTTCCAATCTTGGGAATCAATAGACCAAAAGACTGGAGTAAGATCTGGGAAGCTAGCGCCTACACGGTCCATCCCTGCACCATAAGGGCAACGGAAGCTAGTGGATTTATAGCCGCCTGTGGCTTCTTCAATGACTCTTTGAGTTCGATTAATTTGATCTGTAAGTTCATTACGAGAAACCTTCGTCATGTTCGGATGATCATAGGTATGGTTTCCAATGTGATGGCCGCGTTTGATAATTTCTTTTGAAATTTCAGGATATTCACTGGCGTGGTTACCTTGTTGGAAGAAAGTGGCTTTAACATGGTATTTGTCGAGAATATCTAAAATATCTAAGGTGTTTTTAGAAGGACCATCATCAAAGGTTAAAACAAAGAGTTTTCGATTATCAATTTCGCTTCCTGTTAGTGGATCAGCTAAAACAGAAATGTTGAAAATCTTTTTCTTAAGATCATCAGTAAGATCACCTTTATGTTTGATCAGATCTTTTGAGAAAATCTTGGCTTTTTCTTGAACTTCATCTACTTTGGCCTTGATCTTAGGTTGCTGGCGATGAATAGGAGTTAAATCTTTTATGAGATCGGAAACTTCTTGGAAGTGTTGTAAGTCATCATTTAGCTGGCTAGATTGATAATTTTTAGGCAATTTGTCAATGAGTTGAGTGAATTTTGTTGAAAGATTTGCAACGTTTTCGGCTGCCTTATAACGAACTTTGAATTCATCATTAAGAGCATCATTATAATTAAAGGTATAGAGCCCTTTGCGGTTTCGAATCTCATCATCAGAAAGATCAGGATTGACTAGGAGGGTTTCCCCTGTTTGATCCCCGTTAATCACAGGTTTGTCATTGACTAAAAAGAGAGTCCCTAAATCATTGATGACATCAAACTTATGTTGGACTTTATCAATTTCTTCGAGATATTTCTTTTTAGATTCATCAGAAAGACTATCTGCGTCTTTTTTTGCTTGATCGATAGTTTCCTGAGTCAGATCTTTTTTGAGATAAACGTGGTTACCATTAAAGTAGAGGTCATTTATTCCTACTTTTCCTGAGAGATGCTCGTGAATTTTTTGTTCAACCCTTCCATAAACATTGAAATGGTAACCGACGGCAGTAATTGCCAAAACCAAGGTAATCAATAAGGTGTAGAGATATTTTTTATTGAATTTCATGGTAGATTCATCCTTCTATTGTATATTTAGATCATATTGGAATTAAAAAGAGAACTTATTCAAAGAGAAATATTTTTCCTTCATTATAAATGGAGTTTTCCCAATGAGGGCTTCTTCAAAATAAAACCTCTTTTATTATAGGAGGAAGCTTTGAAAAAAGCTTGAATAATTTGCTTTTAATTTTAAATATTTTCTTAAGAACTGCAAAAGAGACAATTTATAAGTAAAAAATAGGGAAATTTATGACTTTTCTTATCAAAGATAAAACACTCTCAAGAAAAGTTGGGAGTGTTTTGTCTTATTTCTTTAAACTGGACTTTTTAGGAAGAATTGGAATTGTTTGGTCGTTAGGTTGGTAGGCCATGCCTTTAAAGTTTATGAGAAGCGAGGATTGGAATGGCGATTGTGTTACTACTTGATCTCTTAAATGATAGTAGCTCTCAGATCTTAAGAGAGGCTTGAGTAAATAGTGGTTTTGAAGGAACTGTTGGGCTTTTTGACAAGTAGTATCCTCTAATCTCTGAGTAAGGGGTTGCTCCGTTAGTAATTGGGAATAGCTAGCGTAATCTTCCCCTAAACTTTGTTGGTAGGCAGAGTTGAGATAAGGGGTGTAGAAAATACGGTTAGTTTGATTATCGTAGCTTTGATGATTTAAAAGCGCTAGATCATAATCGCCCTCTTGATAACGAGTAAGCAGGGTACTTTCAGGTAAGGCGAGAACATTAATAGTTAAGTGGGAAAGTTGATTTTGCCACTGATCTTTTAATTGGTTAGCCAATTGAACGGAGTCTGCTGTGTCATCGGTAATGAGATTTAATTCAAAAGCTTGATAATGATTTTCCTTCAAAAGGCGTGAAAGGGTAGACTGAGCATCTAGAGAAGAGGAAGGATTCTCTAGAGATAGATCAGGTGTTAGTGGGTCCATAGAAGACGTTAATTGAACGTTGTCTGCTTCTTTAGATTGATTTTCTTTGAGAGCACTTTGATCAATTGATTGACAGAGAAGAGCTCGGAAAGTTTCATCTGTTAAAAGTTGATGCTTTTTGTTGTTAGAGTTTCCGTTGAGATGGAGTACGGTATGCTTAGGGTGAAGAGAGGCTTGGTTATTTTTTGAAGTTTTTTTAGAAAAAGTCATATCCAAAATTTGTTGCTGATAAGATTTTTCAAAGATTGATAGATTTTTGGCATATTGCACAGTGATTTTTTGGGTAGGATAGTCTGATTTCTCAGGATACATTTCATTTCGAACATATGACCAAGTATCCCATTCTGGTGCCCAGTTTTCGAGACTGTAAGGACCGTTGCTTAAGCTATTGGCGCTTTTATCGCCATAAAGGGTATAGTCAATATGTTGAACAAAGTCTTTATTGATTGGAAACAGAGCAGGAAAAGCTAAAAGACGTTTGAGATCTTGAGTAGGAAGAGTCTCCTTTTCTAGAGTTAAAAGAAGAGTGTGATCATCTAATGCAGTAATGCCGAGTTGATCGACAGAAGAATCTCCTTTTTGAATGTTTGTTGCTTGAGCGACGATGTCATTAAGAATATTTCCGTAAAAATGATGATTTTCTGGTCGAACTAATTCTTGCCAAGCATAGACAAAGTCTTCAGCTTTTACGGGTTGATTATTGGACCAACGTGCCTCAGGATTTAAATGGAAAGTAATTTGGTTATTAGACCGTTCAATCTTACCATTGCAGACACCTGGAAGAATGGCTCCTTGATCGTTTAGGCGAAAAAGACCTTCTCCTAACATATTTAAAGCTGCTAGCTCGTAGCCGGACTGAACTTTGTTAGGATTGAGGCTATGAATTTTATGCTGCGTAGATAGACCTAGTGCTGTTCGAGGATGTTTTGCAGTAGGCTCTTTGTGGTCTGGCGTATCATAGGTTATTTTTTTAGGGTCTGTAAATCTTACTTTGTGACAGCCGCTGAGAGCCAGCAAGGCTAGGACACAAAAGAGGCAGGACCAATATTTTTTCTTCATGGCGTCATTTCCTTTTTTATTAAAATTTCATTATTCATTCTATCATTCCCCTTACTCCCATGCAATTTCTCAAAAGTTAAAGGAAGCTAAAGTTTTTTGCTAGTAAGATAAAAGGCTAGTTAAATTGCTAACTAGCCTTTTGTTTATCTTCAAGTACTTGCATGCGGTGTTCTAACCGCTGGACTTTTTGTTCGAGCTGTTGGATTTGTTCGGTTTGTGTTTGAACGTAAAGGTCTGTTTTATTAGGTGAAGCCCATTCGACTACTAACCAAACAACTAAGAAAATAGCCACCAACCCGATGAAGAGGTAGCCCCAGTTTAAATGAGGAGAACCTTTATCTAAATTTTCTAAGGTTTCATCAAGCTTGAGATTTTCGATATCTTCTAAAAGTTGATGGGCTTTTTTTGGTCCCTTCATAATGACCTCCTCGTTAATAAAGTTTTTGGGTGGAATTCTCAATTAAGCAGAGTGAGATTGAACCCACTCAACAGCTGATGCAGCTGCTACTTCAATAGTAGAAATATCTTCTTGCTTGCAATCTAATTCAATCTTAATAGGGGGAGCAGCAGGATGAGCTCCCGCTTTTATGAATTGTTGATAGCAATCATCGACAGATTGGCAAAAAGCTTCATAAGCGTGATCTCCAGAGCCTAAGGTGACAAAGACTTTTTGACTTAGGTCTAGAGAGTCTAAGTCTTCGTAAAGATCTATGATTTCTTCTGGTAATTCTGCTCCATAGGTATAAGTCCCCAAGACGCAAATATCGACATCGAGAAAATCTTCACCAAAAATATTTAAAGAAGATTCCATTTCACATGTGACGCCTAGATCTTCTAGGGCAGCCATCATAACATCACAGGCCTCTTCTGTATTGCCTGTCATACTGGCGTAAACAATTAAAGCGTTCATGAAAATTTGTCACCTTTCTTAAGATATTCTAAATTATAGCAAAAATTAGGCATTTAAAAAAGCCTAAAAGATTATGAAAGGCATAAAAAAGCAATGCCTTTTTATAAGACATTGCTTTTTTATTATTTAATGAGGTAAGGCGAAGCGTGGTCAAATGCGTTTTGTTCTTTTGCAGAAAGTTGGTGATATTGGTGTATCGCTAATAATTCGCAGATGGTACGTGTTTCGTCAAATTTATCTCGGCTGATCAAAGTAATGATATCTTCTAAATAAATGATGTTGCGACGTTGATAGTTTTCTTGAGTGGAAGCAGAAGCGGAACTGAGATTTTTGTGTACTTTGGTTACTACGGATTCGTAGCATAGTAGCGCTTCGTCTACTAAGAATTGATGATTGGCCAAGCTAAGTAATTTTTTAAAGATAGCCATTTCTAATTGGGCGCATTCTTCGTAGTTTTTATGGTCAAAAGCTGCTTTTAATTTATTAAGCTCAACTGTTAATTGTTCTGCACAGCTTCTCCCGTTTGTACGGCTTTTGACAATACGATCCATTAAGCGGAAGTAGCAAATGATAAAGTAACGTAACCTAAAAGGAACGAGTACATCTTTGCTTAATTTTTCATTGACATAGAATCCACGATATGGACGCATTTCAATCGTACCTTCTTCAGATAGGACAGCTAAAGCCGCACGAATAGGACTTCTACTCATGTCGAGTTTTGTTGAAATATTGGATTCAACAATGTGATGTCCTGGTAACCATAGGCCTTGAATAATTTGGTCTTTAATGTAGAGGTACGATATCTGTTCTAATTTTTGTTGTTTTCCCATAATCCATCTCCCCATCTATGGAATAATTTGCCAGAAATATGCAATAAACTAAATTTAGCATTTCTTGCAGATCTTATTGTATAGGATAAAGCGCAAAAAAACTAGTAAAAAACGATTAATTCTAAAAAATCGTACAATTTCCCGAGCTCTGTAATAACTTCTTTGAAGAAAGTTTATTTTTTTATGCTCTCTTTTAATGTATACTAACGTAGAAAAGATTTCAGAGAAGGGATGATCAATTGTGATCACTATAAAATCCGAACGGGAAATAGAAGCTATGGATCAAGCAGGTACTATTGTAGCCAAAATTATGGAAGATTTACGGACAATGGTTGAACCGGGAGTGACGACTTTAGATATTAATGATTTTGTAGAACAGAGAATTCGAAAAGCAGGAGCTGTTCCTGAAGAAATTGGATTTGAAGGCTACCCTTATGCCTCTTGTACCTCGACTAATGATGAAATTTGTCACGCTTTTCCTAGCAAGAAAAAACTTCGGGCTGGGGATATTTGTTCAGTAGATACGGTATTGTCTTTGGATGGCTTTTTTACAGATACTTGTCATACTTTTGCAGTAGGAAAAGTAGATGAAGAAGTTCAACGTCTTATGGATGTCACCAAAAAATGTTTGTATTTAGGAATTGAGCAAGCCGTTGCGGGCAATCGGTTAGGAGATATCGGAGAGGCCATTCAATCTTATGCAGAATCTTGTGGCTTTGGAGTCGTTAGAGATTTTGTGGGACATGGAATCCAACCTACCATGCATGAAGAGCCTCAAGTCCCTCACTATGGAATTGCTGGACGGGGAAAACGTCTAAGAGAAGGGATGACTATCTGTATTGAACCAATGATTACCATGGGAGATTGGCATGCCACCATCGATAGTAATGGATGGACTGCGCGGACCGTTGATGGCTCTTGGTGTGCGCAATATGAGCATACTTTAGTGATAACCTCCCAAAAACCACGTATCTTAACTATGCAAAATTGGGAAGATGGGGATCAAGCCTTAGGCATCACAAATTTAGAGATCGACTATAATTTAGAATAAAGAAAGGGGCAACGGCATGACGTTGAATGAAGGTCATTCACGGATGGAACGTAGAAGTCATCGACATACCCAAAAATTACCAAAACCTCCGCGTAGAAATAAAAAGCGGCTAGTGATGATTATTTTATCGCTTTTACTGGCCTGTGGACTTGTTTATGGCGTGGGGCGCTTTTTAAACAATATTTTTCATTTTACGGATAGTATTTATCAAGCGGTTGATCGTCAAAAAATGCGGAAAGAAGCCATTTCTTTGAAGAAAGAAGATCCGGTAAGTATTTTAGTAGCAGGGGTCGATAACGGCGCTTTGATGTATAAAAATATTGAAGAAGGGCGTACAGATGTCATGATGGTGGTGACTATTAATCCGAAAGAAAATAAATCCACGATTTTGAGTATTCCTCGGGACACGCTAGCGGCTCAGGGGACGAGCAATAAATTTGATAAGCTCAACCACGCCTATATGGATGGTGGGATAAAAGATACTATTAATTCTGTACAGCGGTTATTAGATATTCCGATTGACCATTATGTAGAAGTTAATATGAAAGCTTTTATTGATATTATTGATAGCTTGGATGGGATTGATGTTGTTCCACCGATGACGTTTGAACAAGATGGTGCCTTTTTCACTAAAGGACAAACGATGCATATTAATGGGGAACAAGCTATGCAGTATGTCAGAATGCGGGAAAAAGATCCGCAAGGCGATATCGGTCGACAAAAACGGCAACAGCAAGTTGTTCAAGCTGTGATTGATAAATTCTTATCTGTGGATACTGCCTTTAATTATGAGGAAATTTTAGAAAAATTGGGTCAATCACTAAAAACTGATTTGAGAGCTAGAGACATGATGGATCTACAGAAGAACTATTTAAAAGCTGTCAAAAAACCTGTTCATTTGGTTTTTGAAGATTGGGTGGACTTGAAGCTTCCTTTTGGATGGTATCTCATGTTAAAAGAAGCAGATCGCATTAAGATGTCGAATCAAATTCGTGAATTGTTAGGTTTAGAACCTACGCAGTCAGCAATTGTGTATCCTATTGAATTTGGGGTCATACCGGATTATTTCCCTGTGGAAGATACGAATAAGAATGGCATCTTAGATTCGGGGGATATGTTGATTGATCCTGGCGTTTATCAACGCAAAGATTTAGATGCGTTGATTCGAAAGTTCTTTGGAGAAGATGGGCTAATGTATGAGAAAACGCATGAACCCTCTCAACAAATTAGTCGAGCAATACAAGCAAATAATGGCTTACCGGATGTGTCGTCAGAAGAGAGAGCCAATATTGCAAGTCCTCAACAGGAACCAAGACCAGCAGCGGCTCCTTCAGTGAGCGCCCCTCAATCTACGGTTGAAAGCAGACCTGCTGTTGCTCCTGAAGAGCCTTCTGAAGTTCAGCCTCCTCAATCAGTAGTACCGCTTTCTGTTAAACCGCAAGCAGTTGTTCAGTAATAGAAAAAGGAGACTGATGTTATGGAACGGAAAGTCTTATTTGCTGGAAGTTTTGATCCGATAACTTTAGGACATGTGGATCTTATTAAGCGAGCAGCAAATGTATTTGATCATGTCTATGTTGCGATTGCGCATAATTCAGAAAAACAGTCTTATTTTTCGTTAGAAGAAAAGTTGAGTTTAGTAAAAGAAGCTTTATCGTCTATTTCAGGCGTGGAAGTGATAGTTTCTCCCCAAGGGTTAACTGTAGATCTGGCAAAGAAATTGGACTGTCAGGTGCTTCTTCGTGGAATCCGTAATCCCCAAGATTTGGAATATGAAGCTGGAATAGAAGCTATTAATAAGGAACTCGCTCCAAATATTGAGACGGTCTTCTTGTTGCCGGATCCGACATATCGTTACTTGTCTTCGAGTATGGTGAAAGCTGTGTTTACTGCAGGTGGAAATATAGAAAGATTAGTGCCTAATAATGTTTATCAAGCGTTGAAAAGCAAACAGAATCAGAGTAATTAAACGAAAAAAGTCGTAGAAGAGATTCTTTTTACGGCTTTTCTTTTAGAACAGAGTGGAGGTGTAGAGAACAATCTTTTCGTTGAGCCGAGAGTAAGGTGACTTGATTTTTAAAGCTTGCATGATACAATGTAAATTGTCTTAGGATGAAGACAGTAAAAGAGTGTACGCTTTAGGAGAGATAAAATATGCAGACATTTGATTATGAACAAGTTCAGTTGATTCCCGCTAAGTGTATTGTTCAAAGCCGTTCACAATGTGATACGAGTATTCAATTTGGACCACGAACTTTTAAAATCCCGGTGGTCCCAGCTAATATGCAGACTGTTCTAAATGAAGAATTAGCCGAAAAATTAGCAGAAAATGGATATTTTTATATTATGCATCGTTTTGAACCTCATAAAAGGTTAGACTTCATTAAGAAGATGAATGAAAAAGGCCTTTATGCTTCGATTAGTCTAGGGGTAAAGCCTGAGGAGTTTGATTTTATTGATGAAGTAAAGGCTTCAGGCGAGCTGGTTGACTACATAACTATTGATATTGCACACGGGCATGCACAGTCAGTCATTAAAATGATTAAGTATATTAAGCAACAATTACCCAATGCTTTCGTTATTGCTGGGAATATTGCAACCCCAGAAGCTGTTCGTGATTTGGAAAATGCTGGGGCAGACGCTACAAAAGTAGGTGTTGGACCTGGGAGAGTATGTATCACTAAGATCAAAACAGGATTTGGAACAGCGGGCTGGCAATTAGCAGCTATTCGTTTATGTGCAAAGGCCGCACGTAAACCGATTATTGCTGATGGCGGAATTCGTACCAATGGAGATATTGCTAAAAGTATTCGTTTTGGAGCAAGTATGGTGATGATTGGATCACTTTTAGCTGCTCACGAAGAATCTCCTGGTGAAGAAGTAATGCAAAATGGCCAAAAATACAAAGAATATTTTGGTTCGGCTTCAGAATTCCAAAAAGGTGAATATAAAAATGTAGAAGGTAAGAAAATTTTAATTGAAAGTCGCGGTAGTCTCTTCAATACATTAAAAGAGATGCAAGAAGATTTACAAAGTTCGATTTCTTATGCAGGAGGCAAGGACCTAGAGGCCATTCGGACAGTGGATTATGTTGTGATTCCAAGCATCTATAATGGTGATGTCCGGTAAGTCTTCCCTATTTAAAAATCAATCGAATCCTAAGTATTCTGAGAGAAATGATAGGTCGGGGGACAAAACTCCGGCCTTTTTAAGAAAAGCAAATAATGGAGAATATTATGAAAACAGCAATTATTACAGATAGTACATCGTCTCTTCCTGAATCTTTAGCCAGTCATCCGGATGTTTATGTGATTCATTTACGTGTTATTTATCCGGATGGGCATAGTTTAGAAGAAACAACTGATGAAACTGTTCTCAAAACTTATTATAGTGAATTGAAAAGTATGGAAACCCTGCCGACAACTTCCCAACCGAGTGTTGGAGAAGTCTATGATGTGATGGAAAGTTTAGTGGAGAAAGGCTATGATCAGGTCCTCGTGATGACTATGTCTTCTGCTCTAAGTGGAACTTTTCAAAATTGTCAATTAGTTGCTGGGGAGTATCAAGATAAGTTAAAGATTCGACTTATTGATACGCGGCAAACGGGCTTGTCATTAGCTTATTTGGTTGAGAATGGCTTAAAATTAGTGGCTGAGTTAGATTTAGATATGGCTGTCGACCGTTTAAAATGGCTAGATGAGCAAATGGTTATCTATGTGACAGTGAGAGATTTGAATAATTTGGTTAAGGGAGGACGTGCCAGCAAGAGTATGGTAGTTTTAGGAAATCTTTTAAAAATCCTTCCTCTCATTTATGTCCAACGTTCTGGAGAGTTGGGGATGAGCGAAAAAATTCGAACCTGTAAGAAAGTCATTCACCGAATGGTAGAGATTATTCATGAAGAAGGTAAGATGTATGAAAAGGGATACCAAGTTTGCTTGTTAGGGACTCCTGAAGAGGATTCTTGTCAACAGATACAAGAAATGATTCAAAATACAGATTGGGGCAAAGAGCTGGAGATAAGATATGCCACCATCCCTCCTGTTATTGGAACTCACTTAGGGAGTGGAAGTTTTGGTTTTTGTGTCTTACCTAAAATAGAGAATTGTCCATTTTAGGGCAAATAATGGAGGTAAATAATGAAGATTGCATTTTTAACAGATAGTACCGCTACTTTAGATGAAAACTTATTAAATCATCCACATGTTTATTATGTGTCTTTACAACTTAATTTTTCATCGGGAGAAACATTTACAGAAGTCCCTGATCGCCTAAAAATAGAAGAAGTCTATCATGCGATTCAGAAAGCAGATAGAATTCCTAAGACCTCTCAACCCCAACCTCAAGCTTTTCATGAAGTGTATCAGTCTTTGATCAATAAGGGATATGATCTTGTTTATTTTATCCCTTTATCTTATGCTTTAAGTGGAACCAATCAAACCGGGCAATCTGTTGCCAAAGAATATGAAGACCAAATTAAGACGGTTACTTTAAGTAATGGTCGTGTAGGGTTACCTCTTCGTTTTTTAGTGAAAGAAACGATCAAAATGGTGGAAGAAGGACTTTCAACAGAGGAAATTTTGCCACGGTTCAAATGGTTAAATGACCATACCACCATGTGGGCATCTATAGGAGATATTAATCATTTAGTTCAAGGTGGACGAGCTTCTCGCGCTAAGGGGATTATTGCTTCTCTTTTAAAAATTGTTCCTATTATTGAATTTGGTAAGGATGGATCGATAGATTTAGTAGCTAAGGTACGTACCCAACGGCGGGCTTTGAAATGGTTAGCCGATCGTTTCATTGAAGAAGCTAAAAAATATTCTCACCGAGTTTCAGGCGCTTTGGTGCATGTCGATAGTAGAGAAGGGGCAGAAGAAATGGCGCGCCTTATTCATGAACAATTGCCAGATATCTCCTTAGAAATCGATTGGTTAACGCCTGTTGTTGGTAATCACGGTGGCATAGGCACGTTAGGTTTAGCTGTTTTGCCAAGTTTAGAGAATTATCCGCAAGCTTAAACCTTTGACGTGAATACTTAAGAAAGGGACTTTCTTATGACTTTGACAAGTTTAGTGTATATTGAACGGAATAATCGCTTGTTGATGCTTCATCGCGTAAAAAAAGAAAAAGATATAAATTGCGGGAAATGGGTAGGCATTGGGGGCAAATTTGAAAAAGGAGAAAGTCCCTTAGAGTGTGCGAAACGAGAAGTTAAGGAAGAAACTGGTTGGGATTTGTTAGCTCCTCATTTTGCAGGGATAGTGACCTTTATTTATGGAACAGATCCCCCTTTATATATGTTTGTGTATACAGGGACCATAGCGAGTGATGAGGTTGTTGAAAATGATGAAGGGGTGATGGCATGGATCCCCAAAGAAAAGCTGTTTGACTTAAATTTATGGGCAGGGGATGTTAAATTCCTCGAACCTTTACTTTTGGGACAGACACCTTTTGATATTAAGGTGGTTTACGATGAGAAAGGGCGTTTAATCGAAAGTCAAACATGGAAATAGGGGGATCAAAATGCTAGTAGATGTAGCTTGCTGTTCACTACAAGAGGATAGTCAAGAAGCTTTTGAAAAGAGTCTAGATTTAGTGAATCAAGCGTGGAAGAGCGGCGTTACGCATCTCTTAATGACAAAGAGATATGAAGGTGAATTATCCCAAACAGAAAAGGCAATGCAAAGAATTTCTCGATTTCAAGAGCAGCTCGATCGGCGAGGCATCTCTGTGGTGGTTTTCCCTGGGCAAATTTTAAAAATAGAGGAACCCTTTGAGGGCGAGTTAGACTTTGAGAATTTGCTCTATATGGATTTGAATAATCGTTATCTTTTGGTTGAATTATCAGAAGATGTGACAGCAGAAGGCCTTCAACCGTTTTTATTTGCGTGTTTGAATCAAGAAATTTTACCAGTCTTAGTAGGTGTTGAAAAGAATAAAGCACTCATGGGAAATTCTGAATGGTTGTATAATTTAGTGGATCAAGGGTGCTGTTTTCAAATTTCTGCCAACGCTTATTTAGGAGAAGTAGGAAAAGACCCAGAAAAGAACACGCGTTGGTTATTAAATCATGGACTGGTGACATCGATGGGATCTTTTGCGGAATGCGCACGAGATTATCGTTTAAAGCAAGCCTATCGATTGATAGCAAAAGAATATGGCAATGATTTTTCTTTTAATTTGCAGGAGAATGCTAAAGCGTTAGTCAATGGAGAAACGGTTCTCCAATTACCGCATTTCTTAGAAAATAAAGCCGTTCATTTCTTTGAGAAATGGTTTAGATTATAAAGCATAGATATGGTATTATAAGCCTAAAGGGAGTAGGAAAGTACATCATGAATCATTCAGCAAAGTATTCAGTGAAGAAGATATGGCGAAGAACTAAACAGAAATGGCTGCCTATCTACTTAGGCGTCTTACTGGGAGTGTTAGGGATGAGTGTTTACAGCTTCCTTTTGGCGCCGGAAGTCTATCAATCGCATACCCAGATTGCGATAAAAAGAGGCAATGCGGATCAAACAGGACAAGATGGAGGTTTAGATCTGATCAAAACATATGGCGATTTAGTTCATACGCCGCTGGTTTTGGATGAGATTGCCAAGACCTATCAATTATCGGGGGAGGAGCTGAGCAAGAAGATTCAGTTAGAGACCGATGAGCAATCTACGGTGGTTCAGTTACATGTGTCAGATAGTAATCCCCAAAGGGCAGCTGATCTCGCCCAAAAAGTATCGGATCGTTTTATTGCAGAAGTTCCCAAAGTAATTCCTGTGGATCAAGTGACTTTACTCACTCCAGCTAAAGTGAATAAAAGGCCAGTTTCTCCTATTCATTGGATAAATCTTTTGCTAGGAGCTTGTGTAGGAGGACTCGTTGCTTTAATCATTCAAATCGTTCGTATTGTCAAAGATGATTCCATCCGTCATCAAGAAGTTGTTAAATGGATGGGATGGTCTCTGATGGGAGTTATTCCTCAAATGAGCAGTGAATCGATTAATATTTCTCGCTTTAATCGCCAATTTCCTGGAAAAGAAGACAATCGTTCACTTAAAAAGCGTGTCTAATAGAAGGGGCAACAAGGATGTTTAATTGGAAAAAAAGACAGATGGATAAGAAGAATAAGGTTCAAAGATTGGGTGTGGGATTAATGACAGTGAATGATCCTAATCATGTGGTATCTGAACAATTTCGAACGATCCGGACAAACATTCAATTTGCTGTGGAAGAATTTCAGTTGAAGACTTTGATGTTTACGTCATCAGGCCCTTTTGAGGGAAAGTCTACGGTTGCAGCAAATGTGGCCACAACGATGGCAGATTTGGATGGCGTTCGAGTTTTGATGATTGATGGAGACTTGCGCAAGCCTACTGTCCATAAGACTTTTGATCTGCATTCTAGAAGAGGATTGACCACATATTTGACAGATCGTACAGTGTCTTATATGGACGTGTGTGAGTATATTCCAGAAGTCAATCTGTATGTGATGCCTGCAGGACCTCTTCCACCAAATCCTGCAGAACTCTTATCGTCTAAGCGTATGAATGACCTGTTAAGTGATGTAAGTGAGGTATTTGATATTGTAATTATTGATGCCCCTCCGCTACTCCCTGTTACGGACGCTCAAATTATAGCGAGTCGAACAGATGCGACGATTTTTGTTTTGAGAGAAGGTGTCGCTACTTATTCTAATGTTCAAAAATCCAAAGGGCTTTTAGATAGTGTGAATGCTCGAGTGATAGGCGCTATTTATAATGGAGCGGATGTTTCAGCGATGGATGCTTATTATGGTTATGGATACAGTGATGAAGAGATTGAATTAGAAGAGTTCAAATCAGAAGAAGACCATGCCTTATGAGAAAGTTGGGATATTTTTTGTTAACAATTTTGGGGATGGGATTCGTTGATTGGATGAAAAGCCAGGTCAAGGCTCCGACACTAGCAAAGGATATTAAACCAATAAATAAAAGAATGGATGGAGAAGATTATGTCAAATAAAATACGTGCAGCCCTTACATTTGCTCAAAATCAAGAGTTACAACATTTACAAGCCTCAATGGCCAAGCAAGATGTTAGCCGCATCTTGCAAACCGTTCAAAATTTTGTAGATACTTACGAAGAATATTTTGAACAAGGACAAGTCAATTTATTTGCGATTGAAGCTCAACCTAATTTGAGACAACATACCGCACGGACGGCTTTTGTGATGATTAATTTGACGGGGAAGTCCATTAAAGCGTTTAATGCACATTTAGAGTTTAAGGTGAACGATTTTGCTGTACAATTTGAAGATGTAGACTGGGAAATTCCTTCTGAATTTTTAGGCAACTGGGCCTCTGGTTTTGCAATTATGGTTGTGGATGATATTCCAATGCAAGGAACACCTACTAAGGCGAACTATTCATTAGATGATCTCGATTTAACGGTGAGCGATGTAACGGTTGTGGATGCGTAAAGGGCAATCATAGAGAATCACTTTTCAAACTAAAAGGCGTCTTTCTTCTTGACTTTCAAGAAGAAAGACGCCTTTTTATTAAGGATGAAGAACGGATTTGTCCTTGTCCGTAAATAACGTATTTATAAGAAGTAAGAGCTTCTAAACCCATAGGCCCTCTGGCATGTAATTTTTGGGTAGAAATACCAATTTCTCCTCCAAACCCGAAAACTTCTCCGTCTGTAAAGCGGGAAGAAGCATTGACATACACACAAGCTGAATCGATAGCATTTAGGAAGTCATTGGCGACTTGATAGTCTTGAGTAGCAATGACATCTGAATGATGAGTGGAATAGGTTTCAATATGGGAGACGGCCTCTTGGAAATCGTCTACCACTTTTACAGAGATTTCATAATCAAGATATTCTTTAGCAAAATCATCCTCTGTAGCTAAAAGGGCATGAGGAAGGATCTCACAACAACGATCATCGCCATGGATGGTTACTGGATGAACGGCGTTGAGGGCTTTTTCAGCCATAGGGAGGAATTGATCAGCGATCGCTTTGTCCACCACTAAGCTTTCCAAGGCGTTGCAGACAGAAATTCTCTGAGTTTTACCATTCACTAAGAGCTTGCAGGCAACCTCTAGATCAGCTGATTGATGGACATAAAGGTGACAATTCCCTACACCGGTTTCGATGGTTGGAATGGTGGCATTTTGAACGACATTTTGAATGAGTCGGTTGCTCCCACGAGGAATTAGGCAATCGACATAAGAGTGAAGTTGCATAAACTGATTGGCTAAGTCATGACTAGGATTATCAATAAATTGAATACATTCTTCAGGAAGGTCAACTGCTTTTAGACCGGCTTGTAAGGCATTAATAATAGCTTGGTTACTTTGGATGGTTTCTTTCCCCCCACGTAAAATCACAGCATTTCCCGTTTTAAAACAAAGTCCTGCAGCATCTGAAGTAACGTTTGGACGAGATTCGTAAATAATGCCGATAACCCCAAGCGGAACCCGACGTTTTCCAATTTGTAAGCCGTCTTTGTTGATCCACATTTCATCCACGTGATTAATAGGATCAGGGAGTTGTGCCACTTGTTCTAGACCGTTTGCCATGGCTTCTATGCGGTCTGGAGTGAGTGTCATCCGTTCAATAAAGGCTTCTCCTTTACCATTATCTAGGGCTTGCTGACATTCTTCTTGGTTCACAGAAAGAATGTCAGCGGTGCCTTTTCGTAAAGCGTCAGCCATTGCGAATAAAGCTTGATCTTTTTCTTTCCTAGACAAGCTTCTTAGAAGTTGAGTCACTTTTTTGGCGGCTTGTCCCATTTTTATTAAATCTGTTTCATTAATCATTTTTTTGCCTCCTAACGTGTAAAGAGTGTACCGACAGGTTGTTCGTTTAACAGATCGAAAATTTGTGTAGGATCATTGGAAGACATAATGACCATGGAGCGGTTTTCGTCTAAGCAACGTTTAGCAGCCCTTAATTTTGTTTTCATCCCTCCTGTTGAGTATTTAGAACCGTTGCCACCAGCCATTGTGAGTAGGTCATCACTTAAATCATTCACTACATTAAATTTCTTAGCATTTGGATTGGTCTGAGGATTGGAATCGTAGAAGCCGTCGACATCAGTAAGTAAAATGAGAAGGTCGGCATCTACAATCGAAGCGACTAAGGCAGAAAGACTATCATTGTCACCGAAGCGAACCTTGTGATCCATCTCATCCACAGCAATTGCATCGTTTTCATTGACAATAGGAATAATTTGATGGTGGAAAAGAGAGTCAAAGTTATTTTTGAGATTGAAAAGGGAGTCATGAAAGTCGACGACATCCCTTGTCATCAAGATTTGGGCAACTTGTTTGCTATAATAGTCAAAGAAGCGTGCATAAGTGTTCATTAAGGCGACTTGTCCCACGGCAGCGACTGCTTGTTGGTCTGAAATTTTATGTGGGCGTTTAGCTAAATTCATTTTAGCGCATCCAACACCAATAGCGCCAGAAGTAACCAAAATGATTTCGCGATCCTTTTGTGTTAATTCAGAGAGAACATAAGCTAAACGATCAATTCGTCGATAGCGAATCGTGTTTTTTGGGGTCATGAGAGAATTGGTCCCTACTTTGACAACAATACGTTTCGCTTGAGAGATTTTTTTGCGACTCACGATGAAATTCCTACTTTCTTATATCCATAGATAATGGCATTGTACCACAATTTTACTAAAGTTTCTCTATTCATCTCGTGGTATAATAAAGAATAAAAGAAAAAGGGGGATAACAATGAAAAATTGGTTAAAAAGACACCCAAAGGCCTTTATTCTCGTTATTGTTCTTGTTTATTTGTTAGCTTTTGTGGGAACAGATATTTTTTTTGCAGTACATTCGCCAGCTGATTCTTCAGCAGAAACTCTAGATTTGGCAAAAATTTCAGAAAAATTAGAGAAGCAAGAAGTGAGCATTGCTTCAGTTGAGGACACACAGATTCAACCCGTCACTTTAGAAAGTATTCAATCGAACCATCCAGAAACTTCGGTTTGGAATCTATTACAGGATTTACCTGAACAAGTAGATCCTAAAGATTGGAAGCTCCAAATTGTTAATGAGCTGTTCCCTTTGAAGGAAGATATTACGTCTCCACTCTATGTAGGAATAGACGGACAGACTTACGATGAAAGAATCAAAGAATCTGTTCAAGCCTTCATGGATGCCTCAGAAAAGGAGAATTATAAGCTGAAGATCGTTTCTGCTTATCGTAATTTAGCGACACAGACAGCGAATTATCAGAGTTATAAGCAAGTTTATCTTCAGCAAGGTCTTTCTCCAGAAGAAGCCGAAAAAAAAGCCAGAGAGTATGTGGCTCCTCCCAAAACATCTGAACATTCTTTGGGATTAGCTTTGGATATTGTGACGCAACAGTGGGATCAAGGAGGAAAAGGATTGGTAGAAGATTTTGCCGAAACCCCTGAAGCTCAGTGGATGAAAACTCACGCTAAAGACTATGGCTTTATTTTGCGATATCTTAAAGGGAGAGAAAAAGAAACCGGTTATCAATTTGAACCTTGGCATTTTCGCTATGTGGGTAAAGAAGCGGCAGATTATATTGACCGTCACGGCTTAACTTTAGAAGAGTATGTTGTCCTCGTTTATGCTAAGAATGGAATTGAGCTTACTTACAAGGTAGATGAAGATTTAAAAGTAGAGTAGGAATCTAAGAGAAAAAGCCTTTTGTTTTCTGTTGAAGAGCATCAAGAGGCGTTTTCTTTTAGACGAAGAGGTGAAGCGTATTATCTAAACCTAAGCTCGATTGACTAGGGTATAATTGTCCCGTTTGCTCATTTCGGCCTTGTAAGAAGTAGATGGCGGAGGGATCTTGATAAGTTCGAACGGCTTCTTGGGCAAAAGCTTGAGTATTGTCCTTGAGATAACGATTAAAAAGGACAGCGGTTTTCATTTGTGGGCCTAGTTGAAGGAGATTATAATCCCCCATACTATCTCCGAAAAAAGCAATGGGCAGTTTTTGACGATGAAGAGGCTTTAGAAGTTGATCTAAGGCTTCTTTTTTTCCTTTTCCTTGAGTAATGAAAGCACCTTTAGCCATTCTGTTTTGCATATGATCTGTGGAATCTCTTTGTAATTTCATGGCTAGAATATGGTCTGGGGCTAGGGGATAGCCGAAATAATGAACAGCGGCTTGAACCAGTGGGAGAGGACTGGCCGAAAGAATGTAGACTTCGATTTGATGGGCTTTAAAGGCTTGATAGAGATGAAGGATGTCAAGCGGTAGGCGCAAGCCTTGAGAAAAGCCAGGTCTGAAGTTTTGAGTAGAAGAGGGAAGAAGAGGGGCGGTCAAAGAGGTGTAAGTCAAGGGAAGCTGACTTCCCCATTTGAGAGCCTGCTGCGTGAGGGTGAATAAATCAGTAGAAGAATAGCCTTGGTAGAAATAAGCCGGCCAAGCTTGCCCAGCAAGACGGGTGTAACGTTGGTTGAAGGCAGTATAAAAAACGCGCATATGAAAATAAAAGCGTTGGAAAAGAGGAGAACGCTGAAGGAGTGAGAGGGAAGGCCTGGAGGAGGTTGAAGGGGAGAGATATTGGGTGTAAAGTTGGCAGTAATCAGTCGTTAATAATTGAATAAAGTCGAGGGTAGTTAGGGAAGAAAACTCAGGACTAATGGGCAAATTAAAATCAAAAGGGCCTGCTTGAAGGGAAGAAGAGAATTCTTCTGCTGTCATACGGAAGGCGAGCTGTTGTGTCATGTAGAGCGTGGTGTGATCTTCTATGTCGTTATAGATAGAGGTATTATCAAAATCAAAAACAACATAAGCCCGCTCATGAAGGGGTGTGTTGGGAGAGGCGTGAAAGGTATCGATAAGTTGATTTAACCGCTGATATAACGTTTCTTCCCAGTTTCCTTTTGGAAAATAAGCCGTCATGGGAATCCTCCTCATTAAAAATCCTGATTTTTTAATTATAATAGCAGATTTATTTGCCTTTAGGAAATTCTTTTGGATTTTTCTCACATTAAAGTAGAAAAAGAATATGCTATAATAAGTGAAGTGAGTAAGCTCTAGGAGAAGATGCACACATGGCAAAAAGGTCTCCTTACAAGAGAGCACTTAATATTTAGGGACAAAGAGGATTTGAGAGGATACTTATGAAGCAACAACAACAAAGTCTTTTAGAGGAGTTAAGTCGAAATTTTACAGGCGATTTTAAAGAAGACATCACCTATATTGTCAATGAAGTGAAGGAACATTTTAAAGAATTAGAAAAAGATGAAGCTTTAAGAAAGCATATTGAAAAAGTACTTCTGGAGGCTTATCCTGAAGAAAGCGCCCCTATTCAACAATTATGGATGGATTTGACGACCGGATCGGATGACGCTTTTATTCAAAGAATGAATCAGCTGGTGGCGGAAGATCGCGCAACAGATGCGCAATTTGAAATGAATGTCTTTATTAATGCGATGGAGTCAGAGTTTAAAGACTATAAGCCTAAGCTAAATGTAAAATACTATAGCGTTTTTAACTTAATTGATTTGTTTATTTTTTCATGGTATGAATCGGCAGGCCTTGAATTACGGCCAACGAAACGTGATTATTCGCGTTTGTATATTGCCTATGCTGAGATTTTGATGGCGGCTAATGAATGGCAAGAAGCTGCGGACGCTTATCAGCAAGCCTTATTATGGAACCCTTATAATGCCAAGACGATCTTTAATTTGGCAGGGGTGTATTTGTTGATGGAACAATATGGTATGAGCTATGCTACTCTTTTTAATGGCTTTAGACATGCGATACGTCGTGAGGACTTTTCGCGTGGAATGTCTTACCTCGCTTACTTCTATGAAAAGAAAGGAGAAAAACAAGCAGCAGCTCAGCTTTACTATATTAGCTTAGCTTGGGATGACAATAATTCACGTTCACGCGAACGGCTAAATCATTTGCAAGAAAAGATTGGTCAAGTGACACCTTTAGAAGGTGAAGAACTTTTACAATTTAAGAAAGATTATCGCATTGTGGATTATCCTAATCCAGATATGGTTAATGCTTTGAAAGCAGTGGCCAGTCGTTCAATGATTATGCATGCTTATCAAAGCGCTTATGTTTATTATGGTTTGTATTTAGATTTAGTGGAAGAAGCTGAAGATTACATTGTGGATACGATGCGTCAGTTGGATAAAAAGTTAAAAAATAAAACGGAATAGGCAAAAAAGCGTCTTAAAATAAAAATCAGCTTCTCAATAGAGGAGGCTGATTTTTATTTGCCGGTTAAATGAGGCGGATATTTATAAAACTTTTTGAAGGCTCTATAGAAACTGGAATAATCATTAAATCCTGCTGATTGCCAACTCTCTTTGATCGGATGCCCTAAGGTGATCATTTCATGTGCGTATTCTATGCGTCGTTTAATAATATATTGATGAATGGTTGAGTGGTAATTTTGTTCAAAAATCCGATTGAGTGTGGATTGTGAACAGGAGAATAATTCTTTGAGATCACTGAGACGAATAGCTGCTTGGTAATTTTCGTCAATATAATGCCGAATCGCTTCTGCAAGTTGTGGATGTGGGCGGTTGGTAATTTGGAAGCCTTCGTGAGTAGAAAGATGGGAAATATCTATTAAAAGTTGACAAGTCAGGGCATAGAGTCTCTTTTGCTGGAGGTCACTCTTTTTAAAATACTGAGTGCGGTCCATTTCCCTTACGATCGTCAAAAGATGTTTGAATGCGGTAGGTGTAGGAGAAAAACGTTGTAATTTTAGAAAGAGATGTTGCAATTCAGGAGTGGTAACAAAGGAATCCGTGATGGTTTCTAAGTAGGGTTCACCGATTGAGAAGAGGTAAGCGTAGATAGGGCTGATCTCTTTAATGTTTTCTTCAAGAATAAATTGAGCGTTGATTGTGGAGGGAAGGACAAGAATTTGCTGTTTATTCAGAGCAACTTCGTTCTGATTAATCAGTAAGCGAAAAGGGCGAATCACAAAAAGTAATTCTTTTCTGTGGTAAAGCGATCGATTATAAATTTCGAATTGTTCTTTCCGAAGAGGAGTAACTTTAATGCGGTAAGGAATAGTAGTAGACATGATCTTCTCCTTGTTGACGAGTTTTACCTTATAAATTAAGCATAACATAAAAATGGCATCAAAAAAATCTTTGCTTGAAAAGAAAACAAGATTCCAAAAGTCATATACGGATTAACTTTTAGGAATCTTGTCCGAATACAGAAGGCTACCTCGCTGGGAAAAGGTATCTTTAGTTGAGATAGTGGCGAGGAATACGTGGAGAAAATCCACAAAATAGTTCATAGGAAATGGTATGGTTATATTGAGCGAGAGACTCAGCAGAGAGAGACTGACCACTGATAGGGTCGGTCCCTATAATAGTGACGAGGGTCCCAGTAGGCATGGCGTAAGGTAACCGAACCATACATTGATCCATGCAGACTCTACCTACGATAGGGCAAAGATGACCATCGATCAGCACTTGATAACCGGTTGAGGAACGCGGGAGACCATCTGCGTATCCAATAGGGAGTGTCCCTATCCATTCATCTTTTTCAGTCGTGTAAGTTGCCCCATACGAGATGGACTGACCTGCAGGGAGCTGTTTCACGTAACTTAAAGTTGTCGTTAAAGAGAGCGCCGGAAGAATTGGAAGATCACTTGGAAGGGTCACTTCTCCATCAGAAGGATTGCAGCCGTATAATCCAATCCCTAAACGAATCGCATCTAAAGTCTTTTCAGGATACCAGAAACTTAAAGCCGTATTTGATTGATGAATAATAGGGCGATGGGTGAGGACTTCAAGATGAAGAGCATCGATTTTTTCTTTAAAAAATTGACTTTGATTTTCTACATAGTTTTTGCAATTTGCCTGGCTGCTATCCGCTGTGGCATAATGCGTAAAAATACCTGCTAAGGTTAAGTGATCTTGGTGATCTTTGATATAGTCGATAATGGCTTGAGCTTCTTTTGTATCTCTGACTCCAATTCTTCCCATACCAGAATCTATTTTTAAGTGAACATTAAGGGGAAGCGAGGAAGAGTTTTTGAGAAAATCATAAGCTTTTTTTAGCCAATCGAGAGATGAGACGGTGAGATCTATATTTTTTTGAGCATGTAAACAAGCGTCTTGGGGTTCAGTTAAACCAAGAACTAAAATTCTAGAAGTGATGCCTGCTTGTCTCAGTTCTAAAGCTTCATCAGAAACAGCGACACAGAATCCGTCAGCTTCGATAGCTTCCAAAGCCTTAGCAATTGGCAGGCTGCCGTGCCCATATGCGTCTGCTTTAATGACCGCAAAAACAGGGCGTTGTCTGAGTCCTTTTAAGAGTTGATAGTTGTGTAAAATATTTGGAAGTGAAACCGTAATCCGCGTGGGACGATGGTAGGCACTAATCATAATAATTCCTCTCTTCTTGTTAAGTAGTTCTATTTTAGCATAAATCTATATGAACTAAGTGCTAGGATAAAGTTCAAAGAAGTAAGATATTCTTAAGATTTTGGAAGTCGGTATTTTTATGTCAAAGTATAGCTATCAATTTAAGAAAGAAGTTGTTCAAGCTTACTTAGAAGGTAAAGGTGGCTGCGCATTTCTTGCTAAACAATATGGAATAAAAAGTAAAAGTCAAATTCGACGATGGATAAACAAACAAGAGAAAAGAAAGAGAAGAAAGGCAAACGTCCCAATGGGGCAGATTCAGTAGATACGAGTACAGATCGGATTAAACAGTTGGAAGATGAATGATATTGGGCCAAGTTAGAGAATGCTTTTTTAAAAGAGTTGAGGAGGTTGCGTTTAGAGGAAGAAGCCAAAACGAAAAAAAAGCTAACATCATACACAGCCTCCGAGGACAATTCAAACTGAAAGATCTTCTCAAATATACAGGTATGCCAAAAGCCACTTTTATGTACTGGCAGAAAAGATTCAATCGAAAAAATCCAGATCAAGAAATCGAAACAAAACTCATAGAAATTTGCCAAGAAAATAAAGATTACGGCTATCGGCGTATGACCGCTGCGCTGAAAAATCAAGGCTTTCTGATCAATAAGAAAAAAATTCAACGACTCATGCAAAAATTAAAGCTTCAAGTTACTTCATACACGAGAAAAAGTCGAAAATATAATTCTTATAAAGGTAAATATGGTCGAATAGCGCCTAATAGAATCCATCGTCGTTTCTGCACCTCGATTCCTCACCAAAAGGTGACAACTGACACGACTGAATTTAAATATTACGAAGTCGATAAAAAGGGGCGTATGACGATGCACAAGCTAAGCTGTATTTAGATTCCTTTATAGATATGTTTAATAGCGAAATCTTAAGTTATAGTATCGATAGAAGCCCTTCTGCTATCAATGTGATGACAGCTTTAGATCAAGCCATTCAAGTAACATCAGATTGTCCTTATCGTCGTACTTTTCATTCAGATCAGGGTTGGGCTTATCAGATGAAAAGTTATACAGATTGCTTAAAGGCAGAACGAATTTTCCAAAGTATGTCCAGGAAAGGCAACTGTCACGATAATTCAGTGATGGAAAACTTTTTGGACTTACTAAAACAAGAAATTTATTATGGGGTTATCTATTACAGTTACGAAGAATTAAAATCCGCCATAGAGAAATATATCAAGTACTATAACGAAAAACGAATCAAAGAACGACTAGGATGGATGAGTCCTGTTCAATATCGGATCAGCCTTACGGCTGCATAGAAAAACGTAGCAGTCGATAAAACTACTACGTTTAAAAAAGTCTAACTTTTTGGGGTCACATCACTTTTTGAATATTAAAAAAGGTGTCAAGAAAGAGCCATTAACTCTTCTCGGCACCGCATAGTAGAGAACCAGAATTTTTTCTTTGATATATAAGATGTGATTGACTTCATTCCACTAATTTTTATGACTATTAAAAATTAAATACTTTACATGGGTAATTAAAATAGTCATAACCAAAAAGAAGCCTATACAGTTTGAAATTAGAAGCAATAAATTTAAGTCTTTAAAAAAGTTGAAAATTAAAACGACAAGAAAACCTATTGTAATAATTAAAGATATTATTCTTTTTTCCATCTCATTACTCCTTTTAATACGTTTATTACTTAAGTTAAAAAATCTTCTTTAATGACGTGTATAGTATACGAGCATAAGTTCTATATCAGTGTTTTATGAAATGAGAAATCATTTAAAAGCCTCAAACATGTGTGCCTAAAATAGAGTTTTTTACTTGAAATATCTTTTTTGTAATTCTATAAGAAAAGAGGGTTTTATGTCAACTTGCCAGATGAGGAGTTTAATAGTCTCTAAGAAGGGAGCTTTTTAATAGCCGGAGAAATAGGGAAACTTTTTCATCTTTGAAAAAATACGTGCTTTGCGTGGAAAGTATGTTTGTAAAAAGAAAAGGTGCTGATGAAGAGTTAAGGACTTTCATCAGCACCAAGTATTATAGAATTTTATCTATTCAGTAATTAAATTTTATTTAACAGCTTGAATAAGCGCTTGAACGCGGTCAGTTTTTTCCCAGGAGAAGAAGTTCCCTTCGGCAGGACGGCCGAAATGTCCATAGGTTGCAGTAGGTTCGTAAATTGGTTGACGTAAGTTCAAACAAGAAATGATGCCGGAAGGAGAAAGTGGAAAAATTTCACGAACGGCTTCTAATAGTTTGTCTTCATCTACTGTAGAGGTCTTAAAAGTGTTCACACTAATTGAAACAGGTTCACTGACCCCAATGGCATAAGCTAATTGAACTTCGCAACGTTTTGCTAATTTAGCAGCAACGATATTTTTGGCAATATAACGTGCCATGTAGCTAGCTGAACGATCAACTTTGGTTGCATCTTTTCCAGAGAAGGCTCCTCCACCGTGACGAGCAGCTCCTCCGTACGTATCGACGATAATTTTACGACCTGTTAAGCCTGCATCTCCCTTAGGCCCCCCGATAACAAAGCGACCAGTTGGGTTGATATAGTAGGTGGTGTGATCATCTAATAGTTCTTGTGGAATAACGGGTTCAATAATATATTTGCGGACATCTTGGTGAATTTGTTTTTGACTGACAGATTCTGAATGCTGTGTAGAAACTACGATGGTATCCACACGGAAAGGACGTCCTTCTTCATCGAGTTCTACCGTTACTTGCGCCTTCCCATCTGGACGAAGGTAAGGGAGTCCGTTACTTTTTCGAGCTTCAGCAAGGCGTTGGGTGAGGCGATGTGCTAAGGTAATAGCAAGAGGCATTAATTCAGGAGTTTCATCAGTAGCGTAGCCAAACATTAGGCCTTGGTCGCCAGCCCCAAGAGATTCAACAGCCGATTCATTTGCTTGGGAGTCTTCTTCTGAGCGAGCTTCTAGAGACATATCCACGCCTTGTGCAATATCTGGAGATTGTTGGTCTAATGCCACGATTACGGCTAGGTTTTCTGAATCAAATCCGTATTTTCCACGAGAGTAACCAATTTTATGAACGGTTTCGCGAACGATATTTTGATAGTTAAGATTGGCTTGGGTAGAAATTTCACCAAAAACGACAACTAAGCCCGTGTTAACGATTGTTTCACATGCCACACGACTGGCTGGATCTTGGGCTAAAGCAGCATCTAAAATAGCATCAGAAATTTGATCCGCAATTTTATCGGGATGACCTTCTGTGACGCTTTCACTAGTAAATAATTTTTTTTCCTTTGACATAGGATCCTCCTATCTTTATACATATCTTTAGTATCATAGCACATAAGTTTGATTTTGTAAGGTTGTATAGCATTATCAATTAAAATAAATTTGTGGTAAACTTAGAACAGAAAAGCAACAGATTGTAGCGGTTGTACTATAAGTAAATGAGGTGATGAGATGAGAAGAAGCGACTACCGACAAGCCAGAAAAATTTATGAGCATGAAAAAAATACCCACTCTCATCCCATGCAGTACAATCAGAATACAGAAGAGTTCAATCGCCAAGCTTTTCAAAAGGCCTGTCAGGAAAAACTCCGTTCAACTAATTTCCAAGATTTAGATACCAATGAGATTTTCTTTGAAACTCAAAAAAAGCGACAATGATCTTGGTCTTCTCCCACCCAATCCTCAAAGAGATGGGGAGTTATTTTTTTAGTTTTAATTGCGCTAATATTAGCTTGGATAGTTGGACCAATGATTATGCGCTTATTTAATCGGATGGTACATTTTAGTTTTAGTTATTTGAACTTTTAAAGTCTGATCGCTCTTCAAAGTGACCAGACTTTAAAAGTTTTTTTATTTTTTAGGGGAAATTATCTGTAATTCATGCGAGTAATTATTTAAACGTTCTGCTTTGCCATCATGCACGATGAAAATATCTTCAATACGTACGGCAGTATTTCCAGGAAGGTAAATACCAGGTTCAATGGAGAAGGCGTTTCCGTTTTGGATCAGCTGATCGTTAACAGAAGAAACGTCTCCTTTTTCGTGACATTGTCGTCCAATAAAATGACCAATACGGTGAGTAAAGTATTGGCCATAACCAGCTTGACTAATATAGTTTCTTCCGGCGAGGTCTACTTGACTTAAGGGCTGACCGACAGAGACTGCCTCAAAGCCGAGTTCTTGAGCTCTTTTTACTGTTTGATAGATAGTTAGGGCTTCTTGGGAGGGCTGTTCGTAGTAGACAGTTCGAGTCATATCTGAACAATAAAAATTATGACGACATCCAACATCAATAATGATAGAATCACCTAAGTGTGGGAGAGTATGGTCTGGAACATGATGGGGGTCTGCACCATTCGCTCCATAAGCGATAATTGGTTCAAAACTTAAGCCTCCATTCGCTCCTTCTTCAACGAATATTTTTTTCAAGGCTTCGCATGCTTCTATTTCACTTGGCCCATAAGGAATAACTTCCTCAATCAAACGTGCAATGGACCGATCGGTGATGTTGGCCACTTCTTTTAAAGCTGTAAGTTCTTCGGAAGATTTTATCGCCCGTTGATTATCTACGATGTCTCCTGCCAATTGCCAAGTAATTTGAGGGAAAGCTTCCATCAAAGGCATTAACCATCCGGCAATCATTGACTTATCTACACCTATCGTAAGCGAAGGAGAGGAAGAGGACAGGAAGCCAGAACTTTCTAAGCAATCTACAATAGAATCTCCGTCTTTAATCCAATGAACTTTTGTGCCTTCTGGTTGCTCGAATACAAATAATTCATTAGCAATAAGGATAGGTTGTTGATCAGGTTGAACAATCATTAACCAAATTCTTTCGTTAGGATCAAACTCTATATCATAGTAGTAAGAAATGGCAAAAGGATCGGAAATAAGGAATGCATCAAGATGATTTTGAATAAGGGTATGTTTTAATATTTCCAGCCTGTTGTTCGACATAGGCAACCTCCTATAAATGGATTTGTCCTTATTATAGCATGAATCTAAAGAATAAATTCTTTTTTAGTAATAGATCTTAGCTTAAGGTTTTGTTAGACTAGAGAAAAGATAAGTGAAGGAAAGAGGGAGATTTCATGGCAAGGATAGATTTTGCTGCTTATCGTGAGGATTTAATTGAAAGTTTACAAGCTTGTTTACGTATTCCGTCTGTACGAGATATGACGACTGCTAAAGAAGGGCAGCCCTATGGTAAAGGGGTAGCTGAAGCTTTGAATTGGATAGAGAATATGGCTAAAAAGGATGGCTTTGTGGTTAAAAATTATGAAGGACATGTAGTCACTATTGATTCTCCTCATACCGGGAAGGAAAAGACTGTGGAGGTCGTTAGTCACTTAGATGTTGTTGGCGTGGGTGCTGGATGGGATAGAGATCCTTTTTCTGCAGAAATTATAGGAAATCGTCTCTATGCGCGCGGCACTGATGACATGAAACGAGCTGCCGTTTTAGTCTACTATGCTTTCAAGATCTTAAAAGATTACGGCATTCCTTTGAAAAATCAGTTGCGTTTAGTTTATGGTGGGGATGAAGAAACGAATATGGATGATATGAAATACTATCGTTGGCAAGTTCCTGCTCCTGATTTTGCCTTTACGCCGGATGGAACTTTCCCACTTTGTATAGGGGAAAAGGGAGCTTACACTGTTGAATGTAGCAGTCAAGTTCCAAAAGAAAGTTTGATCCTCAGTTTGAAGGGAGGAGAAGGTTCTAATGTGGTGGCATCTTCAGCTACACTTATTCTTAAGACCTCAAATAGTAAGCCGGCTGAAGTCTATTGCAACTTGCACAATATAGATGCGGTAATACACAAAGTAGAAGATAAGGTTCAAATTGACATTAAGGGAGTAGGGGCGCATGCCTCAACGCCTGAATTAGGGATTAATGCGATCGTACAAGCATTAGCACTTGTATCAGAAGCTTATCAAGATGATTATGCCAGCTATCTTTTTGAAAGATTGGGACAATTTAATGGAGAAGGTGTAGGGATTGCTCAAGGAACAAAGGAAATGGGAAAATTAACCTTTAACTTAGGAACAATCCATTGGAAAGAAAGCGGAGAAATTATGTTTGAAATTGATATTCGCTATCCAAATTCAACAGATAGTCGTTGGTTAGCTGAGCAATTGCAAAAAAGTTTCCCGGATTTTGAATTTTTAGTGACTTATGATGTTCCTTGGACTCTGCAGGATGCTAATCGCCCAGCTATTCAGGCTTTGATGCAGACTTATAAAGAATTTTATCCAGATTTGGATCAAGAATTACAAATTAGTGGGGGAGTCACTTATAGTAAATTTATTCCTAATTGTGTTAGCTTTGGAGCAAGTCTGCCAACCGATCAAAAAATTGCTCACCAAGCTAACGAGTATATTTGTATAGATTCGCTTGAAACGTTGTTGGCTTTGTATACAGAAACCCTAAGAAAACTTGGACAACTTGAAGAACTCTAAAAATAGAAAATAAAAACTGAGCAAAGTGTGAAAGTTAAAAAGTGAAGAAAATAAGAGTTTTTTGGATAAAAAATAAAAAAATATCACTTAAGAAGCATTGACAGGGCTTGTTTAATAGCTGGGAGAATTGTTATAATTGTCAGTAAATTGGGAGTTATATTTGCTAATGTAATCCAAGAAGAAATAGGAGGGATTTATATGAAACTAAGAAAATATGCATTAACTTTCTTAGCTGGAACTGCTTTGGGTCTCGCTGGATGTGGTGGGGGAAACTCTTCCAAAACGGATGTAGTGAATAGAACAGAATTACAAGAAATGTCAACGTTAGATTCAACCCTTAGTCAAGATACGACGAGTGGAAACTTCATTGGACAAGTCCAAGCCGGCTTGTATTGGGAGGATGAAAAGAATCAACCTCAACCTGATCTAGCAACAGAATTACCAAAAGTTTCAGAAGATGGTTTGACGCATACTATCAAAATGAGACAAGATGCCAAGTGGTCCAACGGAGATAAGATTACAGCGCATGATTTTGTGTATGCTATTCACCGGTTAGCAGATCCTAAAGTAGGGGCAGCCTACTCTTATCTGCTAGATGGTTTTGAAAATTCTGAAGAAGTATTAGCTGGAAAGGCGCCTGTTGATAAAATTGGGGTAAAAGCTTTGGATGATTACACCATTGAAATTAAATTATCCAAACCTCTTCCATACTTAAATCATTTATTAGCCTTTTGTTGTTTTTCTCCATTAAATCAGAAATTTGTAGAAGAAAAAGGCGATCGCTATGGGACATCTTCTGATAATTCTATTGCTTCTGGACCTTTCCAAGTTACTGATTGGGATGGAACAGGATTAAAATTCAAATTGAAGAAAAATCCTAATTTCTACAACGCGGATAAAGTAAAATTAAACGAAATTAATGTCCAAGTTATTAAAGAAAATGCGACGGCAGCTAATTTATTTGAAAACGGAGAAGTAGATAATGCTCTTCTACGTGGAGAAGTGGTCAAACAATATAAAGGCAACCCATCGCTTCAATATCGCCCACAAGCTTCAACTTATTACATTCAAATGAATCATGAACATCCTGCACTGAAAAATAAAGATTTCAGACAAGCTATTGCTCATGCGATTAACAATGAAGAGTTAGCAAACAAGATTAAAGCAGACGGCTCTACAGCGATCAGTACTTTTATTCCTAGAGACTTTATTTTTAACCCAGAAACGGGGGCTGATTTTGTCGACGATGCTAATATTCCTTCGGCTTATGATGTGAATAAAGCAAAAGAAAAATGGGAAAAGGCCAAAGCTGAATTGGGTAAGAGCGAGATTTCTGTGAAATTATTGTGTTCTGATGATGAAGGCTCTAAGAAAGTTGGAGAATATATTCAAGGGCAAATTCAAAATACCCTTTCAGGCGTTCATGTAGATCTTGTGACTTTGCCAGGTAAAAATCGAATTGCTAAGGTTAATAATAAAGATTACGACATGGCTTTATCTGGTTGGTCAGCAGATTATGCAGATGCAAGCAACTTCTTTGACTTATTCAAAACAGGAAATGCTTACAATCGTTCTAACTATTCAAATGCTCAATATGACGCTTTATTAAAGAAAGCATCTATACAAGATGCAGAAAATCCAGCAGCACGTTGGCAAGACTTTTTAAAAGCTCAAAAACTCTTTACAGAAGATGTTCCTGCTGTGGTTCTCTATCAAGCTAAAGATGCTGAATTAAGAAATCCTCGTGTAAAAGGTATTGTTTACCGGAGTGGCGGGGTAGACTTTGATTATCGTTCTGCTTATATCGATAAAGATGCCAAATAAGTTTAGTGAAGAATTAGAAGAATAAAGAAGAATAAAATAGATGAAAATCGTATTAGAGCATCACTTTTTAAGTGGTAATCTGATACGATTTTCTTTTAAATTAAGAAGAGGTTAGAAGGATTATCAGAGTACTTTCCTTACATTTAATAATCAAGATGCTTTATTTGTTTGTATTTTCAAAATTGATTGACTTTTGTTAAAAAAGAGATAAAATGGTAAAAATATCTAATTTTTAAGGAGGCAAACAAATCATGCGATTGAAGAAAGTAATGGTTGGATGGTTAACAGGAATGGCTTTGATAAGTGCTGGGTGTAGTCAATCTTCAGAGAACTCTAAAGGAGCAGCTGAAAATAAAGTAGTGTATGCGGCACCAACTGAGTTATCCACTTTAGATTCTTCGTTAGTTCAAGATATCAATGCAGCTAACTATCTTGGACATTTGCAAGAAGGATTATTTTGGGAAGATGAAAAAAATGAAGTTCATCCTTCGTTAGCTAAGGAGCTTCCTGAAATTTCTAAAGATGGAAAATTAGTTAAAATAAAATTACGTGAAGATGCCAAATGGGCTAATGGGGATAAGATTACAGCGCATGATTTTGTATATGCAGTTCAAAGATTAGCAAATCCAAAGACAGGAGCTTCCTATTCATATTTGCTAGAAAATTTTGAAAATGGTCCTGAAATTTTGAAGGGACAAAAAGATTATCAAACGATCGGAGTAAAAGCTTTGGATGATTATACGATTGAAATTCGATTAAATCGTCCAACACCGTATATTAATCACTTATTGGCGTTTGTTTCTTTCTATCCTTTAAACAAGAAGTTTGTAGAAGAAAAAGGCGATCAGTATGGGACGTCTGCAGAAAATGTTTTAGCAAGTGGACCTTACCAAATCACAGAATGGGATGGTTCCTCTAATAAGTGGACGTTAAAGAAAAATCCTAATTTCTTTGCAGCAGATAAGGTGAAGGTTGAAACAATCGAAGTTCAAGTAATGAAAGAAGTTTCGACTAATGTGAATTTATTTGAGGCTGGAAAAATCGATAATGCTATTTTAACGGGTGAGACGGTGAAACAATTTGCAGATCATCCTAAAGCAGTGAAGAGAGAAAAAGCACGGCTAAGTTATCTTGAATTTAACCGGAAAAAAGATTATCTAAATAATGCAAAGCTTCGTGAAGCTATTGATTTTGCTATCGACAATAAGGCTCTTACCCAACAAATTATTGGAGATGGATCGGTTGCTACTTCTACCTTTTTGCCAAAGAAATTTTATTTTAATCCAGACACTCAAAAAGACTTTGTAGATGAAGTTGCTGTCCCAGAAAAAGCAGATGGTAACAAAGCTAAAGAATTATGGGAAGAAGCTAAAAAAGAATTAGGAAAAGATCAACTGACCATTCGTTTGTTAGCAGATGATGATGAAAAAGCGAAAAAAGAATGTCAATATATTCAAGGGCAGATTCAAAATCATTTGCCAGGTGTTCAAGTAGAATTGGTTAATGTTCCAAAGAAAAATCGCTTAAAACAAATGAAAAAGAAAGATTTTGATTTGGTCTTAACGGAATGGGGAGCAGATTATGCAGATGCTTCTAACTTCTATGACCTTTATAAGACAGGAAATGCGTATAATTCAGGGGATTATAGTAATGCAGAATATGATGCCATTTTAGCTAAAGCTGCCAATGAAGATGCGTTGAAACCTAAGGAACGTTGGGAAGATTTCAAAAAAGCGCAAAAAATATTGACCGATGATCATGCTTTAGTAGTTCTTTATCAAGCGGCAGAAACTCAATTGCGCAATCCTCGCTTAAAGGGAATTATCTTTAGACCTGTCAATTTAGAATTTGACTTTAGAACAGCTTATTTTGAATAATTTCAGAAGTGAACCATTTATGACATGACTAAGAGAAAAGATTCTCTACTAGATGCAAAAAAAGCTAGGCAAGAGGGCCTAGCTTTTTTGGTAGAGATTGGGAGGAGATGATGAGAAGAAAAAATGTTAAAAAGGTTAGGAAAAGAAGAATGTGTTAGATTTTATGCCATAAAAGGAGTGGAATTTTGGATGGAATCTCAATAAAACGATTTTTCCTTCAAAAAAAGATTAAATTTTGGCGTTTTTTTAAATTTTTATGAAATTTCAAACAAAAGTGCAATGATTTTTGCTAAAATAGTAAGTATAATATTAAAAATGTAAGAGATAACGTTAAGAAAAAGCCACCTATCATTAGTCCTTGTTGATAATTCTTTGTCATTAAATCCGACAAAGGAACAAGAGGTTCTTGATTATCTTGAACGGGATTTGGTCGAAACAGGTGAAGGCCATATTTCTTCCACATAGCATGGAAGTTGTCAAAAGTCCCAGAATGGATGATCCATAGACCTAAAGAAGGAATAAGGATAAAGCCGGCTATCATAAAATAGCCGTTGCTAAGGTCTAAAAAGAATCCCTTTGAAGAGAGGGTTAAGTGGTAGAGTAGGGGTAATAGCGTTAAAACGATCAATAAAATTAATTTTAATTTTTTTTTCATGGTGTCCCTTTCTTTTTCTTTCCTATTAGTCTTAAGTTACCATAAATGAGGAGGTGCTGCAATTTATGAAATCTTATGGGAAATTTTTACTTAGAAGAATATTTTTTATGATTCTCACACTATTTCTAATTGCAACGATTACATTTTTCTTGATGAAGTTACTGCCAGGAACCCCTTATTCTAATGAAGATAAATTGTCACCTGAGCAAATTTATATTATGAATGAACGCTATGGCTTAAATGATCCCATTTTTGTTCAATATATTCGGTATATTTTTGGAATGGTCAAAGGGGACTTTGGTATTTCTTTCCAATTTAATAATACGCCTGTTTCCGAATTATTAGGAGCAAGAATTTGGCCATCTATTCAATTAGGGGCGCAAGCCTTAGTTTTAGGGACTGTGATTGGAACAGTTTTTGGTGTTTTGTCTGCTATGTATCGGAATACATGGATAGATTCAACATTAACCTTCTTATCTATTTTAGGGCAATCTATTCCTAACTTTGTGTTTGCTGTGTTATTACAACTTATTTTTGCGGTGAAATTGGGATGGTTTCCAATTGCTTTGTGGGATAAAGGATTTGCTTCTTCTATTCTTCCAACCATTGCTTTAGCTATTTCGCCTTTAGCGAACTCTGCACGATTTGTACGTACGGAGATGGTGGATGTGTTGAATTCTGATTATATTGAATTAGCGCGAGCTAAGGGATTGAGTCGAACAGCGGTGGCTTTCAAGCACGGAGTAAGAAATGCTTTGATTCCTTTGGTAACGATCCTAGGGCCTCTATCTGTTGCCTTGATGACAGGGTCAATGGTTGTTGAAAATATCTTTGCTATTCCGGGAATTGGAGAACAATTCGTTAAGTCAATTACAACAAATGACTATTCGACCATTATGGGAATGACGATGTTTTATTCGACTTCCTTAGTTGTTATTTTATTAATTGTTGATATTTTATACGGTATTATTGATCCACGTATTCGTGTGGCTAGTGAGGGGGAAAATTAGATGGCTGAAAAAAATCTCGCTATAAAAGCTATGTCAGCGGATAATTTTAAACCAGTGTCCCATAAAAACTTTATGGATGCTGAGACCATTTCTGCACCTTCTCTGAGCTTCCTTCAAGATGCTTGGCGTCGATTAACGAAAAATAAAGCCGCAATTGTATCTTTAGTGATTTTAGTTATTGTAACAGTTTTGGCTTTAATGGCTCCCCTGTTAGCTCCTCATGATTATGCAGCTCAAAACGCTCAATTTGCTAACTTACCTCCTAAAATTCCTGGATTAGAATGGTTATCTTTATTTGATGGAAAAACGAGAGTGGCAGGTGCAGCGATTGATGCTTATGCACACGCTGGAGTGCCGAATGGGCAATATTTCTATTTAGGAACGGATGCTTTAGGAAGAGATCTCTTATCTCGGATTTTATACGGAACGCGCGTTTCTCTCTTTATTGGTATTGTTGCAGCTACTCTTAATTTAGTGATTGGGGTGCCTTACGGAATTGTTTCTGGATGGTTTGGTGGCAGAGTCGATAATTTGATGCAACGTTTTCTAGAAGTTATGTCTGGGGTACCAAATCTTGTTATTGTGATTTTGCTTTTATTAGTATTAAAACCAGGGATTGCTTCCATTATTATTGCTTTAGCTTTTACAGAATGGATCACTATGGCTCGGTTAGTTCGGGCAGAAACCTTAAAAATCAAAAATGCAGAATATGTGTTAGCTGCACGTTCTTTAGGGGAATCGGGTTTTAATATTGCGGTGAAGCATATTTTACCTAATATTGCAGGGGTAGTGATTATCCAAACCATTTTTTCTATTCCAGCAGCGATTTTCTTTGAAGCGTTCTTGAGCTTTATTGGATTAGGAATTCCTGCACCCCAAGCTTCTTTGGGAACATTGATTAATGATGGATACAAGACTTTCAGATTCTTGCCACATCTTATGTGGTATCCAGCTGGAGTTCTTTGTTCAGTGATGATTTCCTTTAATATGTTAGCCAATGGGTTACGGGATGCTTTAGATCCTAAGATAAATGATTAGGAGGTTAGCAATGAGTGAAAATATCTTAGAAGTAAAAAATTTAGAAGTCGGATTTGATACTTTTGCTGGCCAAGTTCAAGCGATTCGAGGCGTTTCTTTTGAAGTGAAAAAAGGAGAAACTTTAGCTATTGTTGGAGAATCTGGGTCAGGAAAATCTGTGACTGTTCGTACGATTATGCGCCTATTAGCGAATAACGCTGTTTATAAAGGAGGACATATTATCTTTAAAGGAGAAGACCTCCTCGAAAAAGATGATAAGGCAATGCAAGCCATTCGTGGGGAAGATATTGCTATGATTTTCCAAGATCCAATGACTTCTTTGAATCCAGTTATGCGAATTGGAGATCAAGTAGCAGAGCCTATTCGGATCCACCAAAACACCAGCAAAGAAGAAGCTTATAAACGGGCTTTAGAGTTGCTGGAACAAGTAGGTATTCCAAATGCAAAGCGCCGTATGAAAGATTATCCTCATCAATTTTCTGGTGGACAACGGCAGCGTATTGTGATTGCCATTGCTTTGGCTTGTCGTCCATCGATTTTAATAGCTGACGAGCCAACAACCGCTTTAGATGTGACTATTCAAGCACAAATTTTAGATTTAATGAAGAGCTTGCAAGAAACTAGTCAGACGTCAATTATTTTTATTACTCATGATTTAGGAGTAGTAGCTAATGTGGCTGACCGTGTGGCAGTGATGTATGCCGGCAAAATTGTAGAATACGGAACAGTGGATGAAATTTTCTACAATCCACAGCATCCTTATACTTGGGGATTAATTACTTCCATGCCAACGTTGGATACGGAAGGAGAGCTCCTCTCTATTCCAGGAACTCCTCCAGATTTATTAGATCCTCCAAAAGGAGATGCTTTTGCTTTGCGGAGTGATTATGCGATGGCTATTGATTATGAAGAAGAACCTCCGATGTTTAAAGTCTCAGAGACGCATGCGGCAGCGACTTGGTTGCTTCATCCAGACTGTCCAGCAGTACAAGCACCTGATGAAATTCAACGTCGATTTGAAGTGTATAAAGAACTTCAATCACAAGGCGCAACAGATACGCATGAAAATATTGGGGTCTTAGATCAAGCCCATAAACAAGCACAAAAGAAGGAGGCTTGTCATGACTGATCAAAATAAAGCCTTATTAACCGTTAAACATTTAAAACAGTATTTTAATGTTGGTCAAAAGAATGAAGTTAAAGCGGTTGATGATATTAACTTTGAAATTTATGAAGGGGAGACATTCGGTTTAGTTGGAGAATCTGGTTCTGGAAAGACGACAACTGGACGGGCGGTTATGCATCTTTATAAACCCACTTCAGGAGAAATTATTTTTGAAGGAAATGATATTTCTAAAATTAAGAGCTATCAAGAAGAACTCTCTTTTAGAAAAGATATTCAAATGATTTTTCAAGATCCTTACGCTTCTTTAAATCCACGGATGAAAGTAGAAGATATTATTGCGGAAGGATTAGTCATTCATAAAATTGGAGCTAGTGACAAAGAACGCAAAGAGCGTGTGCGTGAACTCTTGAAAGTGGTTGGTTTGAAACCAGATCATGTTTCTCGTTATCCGCATGAATTTTCTGGGGGTCAGAGACAAAGAATTGGGATTGCCCGGGCTTTAGCTGTCAATCCAAAGATGATTATTGCGGACGAACCAATTTCTGCTTTGGATGTTTCTATTCAAGCGCAGGTTGTTAATCTTTTACAACAACTTCAAAAAGAATATAAGTTAACCTATCTCTTTATTGCACATGATTTATCCATGGTTAAATATATTTCTGACCGCATTGGCGTTATGTATCATGGCAAATTAGTAGAATTAGCAGAAGCGGATGAATTGTATTATCACGCGCTTCATTCTTATACTCAAAGTTTACTTTCTGCTGTTCCTCAACCAGACCCTATTCATGAACGCAATCGTCACCGTATTCCTTATGATCATAAAGAGTTTACCGGTGAAGAAAGTATGCATGAAGTTTCTCCTGGGCACTTTATTTACTGCTTAGATAGTGAAGTCGACTATTATCGTCAATTACGTCAAGCTTAAAAATATCAAACAAAAAGCCTGAAAGAAGACAAGTAAACATCTTTTTTCAGGCTTTTCTGTAAATAAAAGGAGAATGACTAAGCGTTATTCTTACGGTCTAAGTAGCTTTGAATCAATAAAATAATGAGTAAAAAAGAATACCAGATTATTTTATGGTTTCGCTTTTTTTGAGCAGGTGTGAGGGCTTTCTTAAACATGTTTTTCCTCCTCATTCCAATTCTATTTTATTTTATTATAGCATATAGCAACGGACGATTTTGAAATCTTTTGTTTTTATTAAGTCCTATTTTCCTCTTTCATGCAAAAGGAGGGGATGTGTTACAATAAATCTTTGGAAAGAGTAAGAATGTGTAAGGGGGATAAAAAGTGCAAGTAGGAATTGATCGGTTCAATTTTTATGTACCAAAGTATTATATTGATTTAAAAGATTTAGCAAAGGCTAGAGGAGAAGATCCGAATAAATATCTGATTGGTTTGGGTCAAGAAGAACAAGCGGTACCTCCCTTGTCTCAGGATACCATTAGTTTGGCTTTAAATGCCGCTTATCCCTTAATCACAGAAGAGGATCGTCAGGCGATTGACTTGGTTATTTTGGCTACTGAAACAAGTGTCGATCAATCCAAAGCCGGAGCGATTCTTTTGCATGACGGTTTAAACATTCAAGCTAAAGCACGTTGTATAGAAATGAAAGAGGCATGTTATAGCGGAACTTTTGCTTTAAGAACGGCTGTTGAACATGTGACACTTCATCCTAACTCCAAAGCCTTGGTAGTTTGTTCGGATATTGCTCGCTATGGGTTAAAAACTTCAGGGGAAGTCACTCAAGGAGCAGGAGCTGTGGCAATGATTATTGCAGCTCAACCTTCCGTTGCCGTGGTGAAAGACGATGCTACTTATTATAGTGTCAATGTTAATGACTTTTGGCGTCCGAATTATACGAGGAATGCTTGCGTAGATGGTCATTATTCCAACGATCGTTACTTGAAAGCTTTAGAAGAAACATGGACAGATTACCGCAAAACCCATAGCCGAGATTTGAAAGAGTTCAAAGCCTTCTGTTTCCATCTCCCTTATACTAAGATGGGGAAGAAAGGCCTAAATCAATTGACGAAGGATATGGCGGAAGAGGACAAGGCCACTTATTATGAATACTATGAAGCGAGTCGCCTTTACAATAAGCGCGTAGGGAATATTTATACCGGTTCTTTGTATTTGAGCTTCTTTTCTTTATTAGAAAATGGAAAAAATCTTCAAGCCCAAGATAAAATTGGGATGTATAGTTATGGATCAGGCGCAGTAGGTGAGTTTTATTCTTTGGAATTAGTGGAAGGTTTCGAGAATTACCTTCAGCCAACTGCTCATGCTAATCTTCTTAATGGGCGCCAAAAATTAAGTATAGCAGAATATGAAAACTTTTTTGAAGAAGGGTTGGTTGAAGACGGCTCTTTACAAAATATTCCTCCTCACCGAGATGAGGATTTCTTTAGATTGGATAAGTTAGAAGGGCATTGCCGGTATTATAGAAAATAAAAGAATATCCATACAAAAAAGCACCGACTTTTAGAGAGCGGCTTTGAAAAGTTGAACTTAGATCGTCAACTTTTGAGAGCTAGTTGGAAAAGCGGTGCTTTTTTTATTGTTAAAGGGTATTTTGACGAAGTTGAGAGAGAAGGCGCCTTGCAACTTCTTGGGAAAGGGTGGAGCTTGTTTTTAAGAGAGTTGTGAGTGGCTCGATCTCATCCTCTTTTGCTCCAACGCTCATGGCTAAGGAGCGAGACTGAAGGGCCATGTGGCCAGCTTGAATGCCTTCACTGACTAGAGCACGCAAAGCGGCAAGATTTTGACAAAGACCGACACTAGAAATCATAAGCATTAATTCTTTGGCATTGGGGGACTGCATCAGTTGATGGGCAATTTGAGCGGTGGGATGAATTTTGATAGAGCCACCGACACTTCCTACTGTGAGGGGAAGGGTGAGTGTTCCCTTTAAGCGTTGAGTCTGTTTATCGAAAGTCCATTGGCTTAGTCCCCGATATTTTCCATCTTTTGCAGCATAGGCGTGGCAGGCGGCTTCGTTTGCTCGCCAGTCATTTCCTGAAGCAATAAGAACAGCGTCTACTCCGTTCATAATGCCTTTATTGTGAGTGCATGCGCGGTAAGGGTCAATTTGAGCGAGACGACTAGCTTGAACAATGCGTTCAGCGATGGCTGTACCGGCTTCTATGGATTTGCCTAAAGCTTGGACAGGAACCTCACAGTCAGCTTGAACGAGAGATTTAGTGGCATAGTTACTTAGAATAGCCATTAAACAAGTCAAAGGCGGCAAATTTTTGTCGGATTGGCTGAGTGTTTCTAGATGGTGTGCTAAAGCTTCCAACATGGTATTTGTCATATTGGCCCCCATGGCTTCTTGAGTATCTAAAGTGACATATAATATGAAAAAATTTTCTTCGGAGTCTTCTTGGAAGTAAGGGGTAATTTTTTTGATCCCTCCGCCGCGTTTCTTTAAAGAAGGGTGGGCAGATTCCGCTAGCTGAATGAGGGGGGATTGGTGGGAGTGAATATACCTTTCCAAAATCTTAGCTTCTTTTTGGGAAGAAAGGCCGGTGAAAACAATTTCTCCGGTGAGTAGTCGGGTAAGGACATGGGCGGTGATACCTCCGCCTGCTCGAGCCATTTTAGCACCATTTGAAGCGGCGGCCACCACACTTGGTTCTTCGATAGCCATCGGAATAAGGATTTCTTTGCCGTTAATGACAAAATTTTTTCCAATTCCTAAAGGGAGGGTGTAAGTTCCAATGGCATTTTCGATCATGTGGTCAGCTGTAGCCAGGGGAAGAGACTGGTTGTTTTCTAATAAAGTTGCTTGGTCAGGGGTAATATGACCTCCTTGAACAAGGATTTCTAATCTTTCTTTTAGAGATAAATGGTAAAAGGGTGTAGACCTCATAGCTTATTATCGTCTCCTTTTTGTAATACTCTTAGTATAGCGGAAGTTGTAGGTAGAATAAAGAGAAAGGAGATAAGGCTTAGGGTATGCATTGCACAATAGCAAAGGATTCGATACAATAATACCAGAGAAAAGAATGAGGAGACGAGTATGAAAAAAAGAAAAGAAGTACTAAATGAAGATGAGATGCGTCGCGCAATAACCCGAATGACTTATGAAGTGTTAGAAAGAAATCATGGACATGAAAATATGGCTATTGTAGGTATTCGAACAAGAGGAGCAGTGATTGCGGAACGGATAGCACAGCGTATTGAAGAATTAGAAGGAGTTAAGATTCCGTTAGGCTTTTTGGATGTTAGTGGGTATCGGGATGATGTAACCAGTCTGGAAAGAAAGCAAACACTCCACTTAAATCAGTTAGATTTTTCAGTGACTGGTAAACATGTCTTTATTTGTGATGATGTGTTGATGACAGGAAGAACAATTCGTGCTACAATGGACGCGTTGGTAGATTATGGTCGCCCAAGTAAAATTTCTTTGGTGACTTTGATTGATCGAGGTCATCGCGAGCTACCGATCCGAGCAGACATTGTAGGGAAAAATATTCCCACTTCTCGAGAAGAAGCGGTGCAGGTGCGGATCAAAAATTGTGACCCAGAAGACGGCGTATACATTATTCAATCATTGAAACACTAGGGGAGCGTTAAGCTGAGATGTGAGAAACAGACCCTTTGAACTTGTAACTAGGTAATGCTAGCGAAAGAAAGTGCGATTAACTGGACAGGTAAGGGGACTTTCTTACCTGTTTTTATTATTAACAGAAGGATAGAAAGAGGGGCAAGGTAGCAGAAAAAATAAAAGGGCCACATGATCTTCCAACAGAAGAGAAAGAAGGTATCCTATGGGACAGAATAAGCGGCTATTATATCTATTAGAAATTGTTATGGCGGGGGTTCTTGCTTATCTTATTGGTCTTTTACCGACGACGAATGGGAGTGGGTTAGGGGTCAATTTAGGAGTGATTCCTCTCTATGTGATAGCTATTCGTCATAATGTGCGTGCGGGTATGTATGCAGGCTTTTTATTTGGAATGATCCAATTACTGACGGGGCAAGCAACGATTCTGACACCCGTTCAAGTGTTTATCGAATATTTCTTCGCTTTTATGATGGCGGGATTTGCGGGGACTTTTGCTCCTCAAATCAAAAAGGCACTGGACGAGAAGAAGTTGGCTTCCTTCTTTACCTGGGTAGGTGCGTCAACTTTTATCGGGATGTTTGTACAATATTTTGTTCATTTTCTAGCGGGTTATTTCTTTTGGCGGTCTTATGCCCCGAAAGGGATGAATCCTTGGATGTATTCGCTGATGGTGAATGGTGGAACAGGGCTGGCCACTTGGGTGGTTGCAGCGATTGCTGTGGGACTTTTACTCAAAACGGCTCCTGTGTTGTATCAGCCTAAAAAATAAAGCTTTCTTCTCAGTTATATCGCATACATGAGACGTTCTTTTCTATAAAAGAACGTCTTTTTTGACGTTTTTTATGTTAGAAGGGATTTAAAAGGGAAAAGAAAGTTTTTCCTCAGGGCGAAAGGAAGTATGATATGATTAACACGATGATTAGTGACTTGAGGAGGGCATCTATGTTATATACAAGCACGCGGGACAATCGGATCAGAATAACTGCTTCACAAGCGATTTTGCAAGGTTTATCAGAAGACGGGGGGCTTTATGTGCCGGTTGATTTTCCACGAATCAATCGGACATGGCAGGAAGTGAAGACCTATACGTATCAAGAGATGGCGGAATGGGTGTTGGGGCTGTTTTTGACGGATTTTAGTGCAGAATCGATTAAGGCTTGTGTTCAAGCGGCTTATGGTGAGAATTTTGATGATGAGAGGATGGCGCCTTTGGTGCAGGTAGGAGACCACTATCACTTGGAATTGTTTCATGGACAAACGATTGCTTTTAAAGATATGGCACTTTCTATTTTGCCTCATTTGATGAAAAAAGCTGCTAAAATGAATCACAATACAAATGAAATTGTGATTCTAACGGCAACCTCTGGAGATACTGGTAAGGCGGCTATGGCGGGCTTTAAGGATGTAATAGGGACAAAGATTATCGTCTTTTATCCCAAAGGAGGGGTCTCCTCCATTCAAGAACGTCAGATGATTACGCAAGAAGGAGAAAATACTTATGTCATAGCCGTAGAAGGGAATTTTGACGATGCCCAAAATCAAGTGAAGAAATTGTTCAATGATGTTTCACTTAGAGAAAAGCTAGCTCAAGAAGGCTGTCAGTTTTCGTCGGCAAATTCTATGAATATTGGCCGTCTGCTTCCTCAAATAGTTTATTATTTTTATGCTTATGCGCAGCTCCTTAAAGAAGGACAGATAAAAGAGGGAGAGAAGATCAATTTTACAGTACCTACTGGAAATTTTGGAAATATTTTAGCGGCTTATTATGCCAAAAAAATGGGGCTTCCTGTGGATAAGCTCGTGTGTGCTTCCAATGACAATACGGTTCTTTATGATTTATTCCAAACAGGAACTTATGACAGATGTCGTCCCTTTAAGTTAACGATTTCCCCTTCGATGGATATCTTGATTTCTTCTAATTTTGAACGTCTCTTATACTATGCGGTTGGAGAAAACAGTGAAGAAGTAAAGGACTATATGGACGCTCTCAATCTTAAGGGAAGTTATCATCTCTCTGATGAAGTTCGCAAACAGCTGTCAGATTTTGTGGGAGAATATGCGAGTGAAGAAGAAACTTTAAAAGAGATTGGAACAGTATACACTAAAGAAGGATACCTTATGGATCCCCATACAGCGGTGGCTTCTGTATGTGGTCATAAGGCAAAGAAGGGTTTAAAAGGGAAAAATATTATTGTTTCAACGGCTAGTCCTTATAAATTTCCTGAAGCTATTTTAAAAGCTTTAGCTGTAGAAAATCCTGAAACAGATAGAGAGCGATTAGAGTTTATTCACCAAAAAAGTGGGATAGCTTTTCCACCGACAATTACAGCTTTATTTCAAGCACCTGTTCGTCATCGGATGGAAGCTACAGTAGAAGAAATGAAAGATTATGTTTTGGCAATTATTCATCAGAAAAAGAAATAGAGGAAGGAGATTATTGTGCTAAAAGGAAAGAAAATTGCTGTTATGATAACAGGAGGAATAGCAGCTTATAAGGTTCCTTCTTTTGTAAGAGGATTGATAAAGGCAGGCGCTCAAGTCAGAGTAGCCATGACACCCCAAGCTGAGAAATTTGTGACAGCTGAGACTTTAAAGGTCTTGACCAAATATCCTGTGTTATTAGAACTGCAGATTTATCCAGAAGAGGTGGGACATGTTCATTTAGCGGATTGGGCAGATTTAGCAGTAGTTATTCCAGCAACTGCCAATACTCTTTCTAAAATGGCAAATGGACTGGCAGATAATGAGCTAACCTCTTCACTCTTGGCGATGACGTGTCCGAAGATGCTTGTTCCAGCGATGAATAGTAACATGTGGTCTAATTTTGCCACAAAAAAAAATATAGCTACCCTCAAAGAAGCTGGCCTTTTTGTGATTGAGCCTGAGGATGGCTTTCTGGCGGAGGGATATTCTGGCAAGGGAAGAATGCCTGATCCGGAGGTAATTTTGCAGGCGCTATATGCTTTGAGTGCTTTAGAAGATCTCAAAGGGAAGTTTTCTTTAGCTGGAGAAAAAGTCGCCATTAGTGCGGGAGGAACTGAAGAAGCTATTGACCCAGTTCGTTTCATTGGAAACCGGTCAAGTGGGAAGATGGGAGTCGCTTTGGCTTATGTGGCAGCCTTAGCGGGCGCAGAGGTGACCCTTGTTTGTGCCAAAAGTGCACAAGTACTACCTGTTTTACCTCAAATCCAAACCCGAGAGATAACAACCGCTTGCGAATTAAATGATGTCATGACCGCACTTAATGCTGAGGCGGATGTGCTTATTATGGCAGCTGCGGTGAGTGATTTTAGAGTTGAAAATCAAAGTCAACGAAAGATTAAAAAGGACAAGTCTAAACCAAAAGCTACTGGTCTGCAACTCAATCTTGTAGAAAATCCAGATATTTTAAAAGGGTTATCGAATGAAACGACCTATTTAGTGGGATTTGCAGCGGAGACGGATCATGTGGAAGACTATGCCAAAGAGAAACTTCAACGAAAGGGCGTGCATATGATCGTTGCCAATGATGTCAGTCAAAAAAATATAGGTTTTGGTTCTGAAAATAATGCGGTAACTATTCTCACTCAGCATTCTGAAGTTAAGATCCCGTTAGCTAATAAATTTAAGATTGCGGCTGCTATTTTGCAAGAAATTCAACGGGATCGTCACTAAGAGAAAAAAAGGCTGTTCTTTCCTTTAAGAGAGAAAGAGCAGCCTTTTTAGCACCTTTATTAATATTCTTCACCGAGTAAATAAGTTAAATCTTCCAATGTAAAAGGTGATTCATGATTGATTCGATCATAGTAAAGATGACCATTTAAGTGATCGATTTCATGCTGGAGGACAATAGCGGGATATCCTTTAAAACGGTTTTTGTAGGAATTCCCTTGTATATCTTGATAAGTAACGGTAATGCGCGCGTAACGTGGAACATAACCAGGAACATCGTCATCTACGGAGAGACAGCCTTCGCCTTCTTTCAAACAGATTTTTTCGGCGGAATGGCTCACAATTTTAGGATTGACCATCACTTTTTCTAGGTCGAAATCGTCAGCATAAGCGTTTGGATCAAGTTTCGGAACTAATAAGGCTATCATTTGGCGACCTACACCAACTTGTGGAGCAGCTAAGCCAACCCCTGCGCGAAGTCCCATTTCCTTACCGATTTTAGGGTCTTGACTGTTGTAGAGATATTCCATCATATCATGGGCGAGTTGCAAATCTTTTTTGGTTAAAGGAAATTCGATTTTTTCAGAAACTTGTCTTAGGACAGGCTCTCCGTCTCTGGTAATGTCATTCATATAATACATAAAGTTCCTCCTCAACGTTACGTGATCAAACACGTGTCTTACAATAACATATTTTCTCAAATAATAGAGAATAAGTCAAAGGTCGGATGTTATATAAACAAGGAATAAAAAAAGAAACAGAAATAAAACAGATGAACAGTGAACTGAAAAGAAGCTGCTCCCTCAGCAAACAGTGTAACGACGGTAATGTGAAAGCGTTAACATGTATATTCTGTTAATGCTTTCACATATAAGAGAGCTGTATTAATATAGAAAGTTTAAAATCTGGAAGAGGTTTCGTTGAAATTGATTTTGGAAGATGATAAATTGAGAGAGTGAAGAGTGATTAGAACAATTTAGATACACTTTTTAATAGGTTTTTATTCAGAAAGGAATGTGTACAGATGGCAAAACAACCAGTAGATTATGAAGCACAACTGGCTGGTATCGCTGACCAATTTAAGATGGTTCGCATACTAGACGAAGAAGGAAATGTCGTTAATCCTGACATTATGCCTGATTTGACAGACGATCAACTCGTAGAATTGATGAAGAGAATGGTCTTCTCTAGAACTCTTCACGAACGTTCTATGGCTTATTCTCGTCAAGGTCGTTTAGGATTCTATGCACCTACTTATGGCCAAGAAGCTTCCCAAATGGCAAGTTCTTATGCTTTTGAAGAAGGTGACTGGCTATTCCCAGGTTATCGTGATATCCCAGAACTTGTGGCTAAAGGTCTTTCTATTGAAAAAGCTTTCCATTGGTCACGTGGTCACGTTGATGGAAACAGATATCCAGAAGGTTTGAACGCAATGCCTCCACAAATTATTATCGGGGCACAATTAATGCAAGGTATGGGGAATGCCGTTGGTCAAAAATTAAATGGCTCCAAGAATGTTTCTTATACTTATACAGGTGATGGTGGTTCTAGCCAGGGTGACTCTTATGAAGCATGGAACTATGCAGGTCGTTTCAAAGCTCCAATCGTGTTCTTTGTTCAAAATAACGGATTTGCGATTTCCACACCTCGCTTTAAACAAAGTGCTGCTAAAACTTTAGCACAAAAGGCAGTTGCAGCGGGATTCCCTGGAGTACAAGTAGATGGAAACGATGCATTAGCTGTTTATGCAGTTGCTAAACAAGCACGTGAATGGGTAGCAGCAGGTAATGGTCCTGTTTTAGTTGAAACCATCACAAACCGCTTAGGCGCACACTCTACTTCTGGTGATGATCCTAAGATTTATCGTACAAAAGAAGATATTGAATTATGGACTTCTCGTGAACCATTAATTCGTTACCGTGCTTTCCTTGAAAACAAGGGACTTTGGGATGAAAAGACAGAAACAGAATATGTTGAAAGCTTGAAAGAAGAAATTCAAGAAGCAATTAAAGCTGCTGAAGCTGAACCTAAACAAAAAGTTTCTGACTTCTTGAAGTACATGTTTGAAAATCCAGGACAAAATATCAAAGAACAAATTGCTATTTTTGAAGCAAAGGAGAGTGACTAAGCATGGCAAAAGGAAAAACAATGATTGAAGCCATCACTGAAGCGATGGATCAAGAAATGGCACGTAATGACAAGCTCTTACTATTTGGTGAAGATGTTGGTAAGAACGGTGGGGTTTTCCGTGCATCAAAAGGCTTGTTTGATAAATATGGTGAAGACCGTATTATCGATACTCCATTATCTGAATCCGGTATTGGTGGTTTAGCTATCGGTCTATGCTTACAAGGGTTCCGTCCAATTATGGAAATTCAATTCTCCGCATTTGTGTTTGAAGTAATGGACTCTATTGCAGGTCAAATGTCTCGTTACCGCTTCCGTTATGGCGCAACACGTAATTTCCCAATTACTGTTCGTTCACCATTTGGTGGTGGTGTTCATACACCAGAAATGCACGCAGACTCTGTTGAAGGTTTGTTTGTTCAAACGCCAGGTATTAAAGTGGTTATTCCTTCTAACCCTTATGATGCTAAAGGACTTTTAATCTCAGCTATTCGTGATAATGACCCAGTCATCTTCCTAGAACATATGAAATTGTATCGTTCTTTCCGTGAAGAAGTACCTGAAGAAGAATACACCGTTCCATTGTGTGAAGCAAATGTCGCACGTGAAGGGAAAGATGTAACAATCATTTCTTATGGTTACATGGTACGTGAATCCCTCAAAGCAGCAGAAGAATTAGAAAAAGAAAACATTTCTGTTGAAGTTATTGACTTAAGAACTGTTTCTCCAGTTGATTATGAAACCATCGGCAAGTCTGTTCAAAAGACAGGACGTGTAGTCATGGTTCAAGAAGCACAGCGTGAAGCTGGTGCTGGAAACAATATTATTGCTGAAATCTCTATGCGGAATATTCTTTCCTTAGAAGCACCTGTAGAATTTGTTGCTTCTCCAGATACTGTTTATCCATTTGGTTTAGCTGAAAATGATTGGTTACCAAATGTAGAAGACATCAAGGAAGCCGTTAAGAAAACTATTAACTTCTAATAGTTAGGATAAATACAGAAGGGATGATTTGCAAATATGGCTTATATTTTCAATATGCCAGATGTCGGCGAAGGCATGAGCGAAGGCGAGATTGTTAGCTGGCATGTTGCTGAAGGCGACGAAGTAAAAGAAGAAGACGTTATTGTTGAAGTTCAAAACGATAAATCTGTTGAAGAAGTGTTTGCCCCAGTAAGTGGTAAAGTCGTTAAGATTTATGTACCAGAAGGGGAAGTTGCAATGGTCGGGGAACCTCTTATTTCCTTTGAAGGAGAAGGTTTACCAGATAACAGTGCAGAAGCTGCTCCGGCTGCAGAAGCTGCTCCGGCTGCAGAAGCTGCCCCAGCACCTGCCCCAGCCCCAGCTGCTCCAACACCAGCACCAGCTGCACCTGCTGCCCCAGCCCCAGTTGCTCCAACACCAGCACCTGTTGCTGTTGATCCAAATCGTTTGATTTTAGCTATGCCATCTGTTCGCCAATATGCGCGCGAAAAAGGTGTAGATATCAAACAAGTACCAGGTACTGGTAAAAATGGACGTATCTTACGTCAAGATATTGATAACTTCCAAGGTGGCGTAGCCGTTGCCGCTGCTCCAGCTGCCGCTGCAGCACCTGCTGCTGAAGCCGCACCAGCCGCTCCAGCTCCACAAAACTTCGAAGGTCAAGTAGAACATGTGAAGATGACTCCAATGCGTAAAGCTATCGCTAAAGCAATGGAAACTTCTAAATACACTGCTCCAGATGTTACCTTATTCAAGAATGTGGAAGTTTCTAAACTTTGGGCACATCGTAAGAAATTCAAAGGGATTGCTGCTGAACGTGATACCAAGTTAACATTCTTACCATACGCAGTAAAAGCTGTAGTAGCTGCTGCTAAGAAGTATCCAATGTTAAATGCTTCTGTTGATGATAATGCTCATGAATTCCTCGTTAAACATTTCTACAATGTTGGAATTGCTACAGATACAGAACAAGGTCTCTTTGTTCCAGTTATTCATGGGGCAGATAGCAAGTCGATGTTTGATATTGCTGATGAAATTAATGAAAAAGCTGAATTGGCTCATGCAGGTAAATTAAAACCTGATGACATGTCAAATGGTACAATTACCATTTCTAATATTGGTTCCGCGCGTGGTGAATTCTTCACCCCAATCATTAATTACCCAGAAGTAGCTATTCTAGGATTTGGCTCTATTGTTCAAGAACCAGTTGTAGATGAAAACGGCGAATTAGCAGTTGGACGTGTCTTGAAATTATCTTTGACCTTCGACCACCGTATTGTAGATGGCATGACAGGTCAAAAATTCTTAAACGAAATTTCACGTTTGCTAGCTGATCCAGAATTATTATTAATGGAATCTTAAGGGAGGTTTTCAGATAAATGGTTGTTGGTGCAATGGCGATTGAGTTAGACACCGTTGTCGTTGGGGCTGGCCCTGGCGGATACGTAGCTGCTATTCGTGCAGCTGAAGATGGTCAAAAAGTGGCCATTATTGAACGGGAATATATTGGTGGCGTGTGCTTAAATGTAGGTTGTATTCCATCAAAAGCTTTAATTCAAGCAGGACATGCTTATCATAATGCTAATCATGGGTCAGAAATCTTTGGGGTAGATTCTAAAGCTACTCTAGATTTCACTAAGACTCAAGAATGGAAAGACAATAAAGTGGTTAAGACCTTGACAGGTGGCGTTGAAATGCTACTTAAGAAACACAAGGTTCAAATTATTCGTGGGGAAGCTTACTTTAATGGAAGTCATGAATTAACCGTAATGGGTAAAGATGACACTCATCAACTTTATAGCTTCAACAATGCGATTGTTGCCACTGGTTCTACTCCAATTCAAATTAAAGGCTTTAAATTTGGTGGCCGTGTGATTGATTCCACTGGCGCTTTGAACTTAAAAGAAGTTCCTAAGAAATTAGTCGTTATTGGCGGGGGTGTTATTGGGTCTGAATTAGGGTCTGCTTATGCAAACTTAGGCAGTCAAGTCACTATCCTAGAAGGCTCGGCACAAATTTTGCCAAACTTTGAAAAAGACTTAGTAGCTGTTGTTCAAAAAGGAATGAAAGCCAAAGGAATGGATATCCATGTTAAAGCAATGGCTAAAGAAGCTATTGATAATGGAGATTCTGTAACTGTTAAATATGAAGTAGACGGCAAAGCTAACGAAATCGTTGCAGACTACGTATTAGTTTGTGTAGGTCGTCGTCCCAATACTTCAAACTTAGGGTTAGAAGCTATCGGCGTTAAAATGAATGAACGTGGCTTAATTGAAGTTGATAATCAAGGCCGGACAAGTGTAGATCACATCTTCGCTATTGGTGATATCGTTCCTGGTGCTGCTTTAGCACATAAGGCTTCTTATGAAGGTAAAGTGGCTGCAGCTGCTATTGCCGGGAAACCTGCTGCAGTAGACTACCGTGTAATGCCATCTGTTGCTTTCACGGATCCAGAAGTAGCTTCCTATGGCTTAACAGAAAAACAAGCCAAAGAAAAAGGTTTGAATGTTAAATCAACGAAATTCCCATTAGCTGGAAATGGACGTGCCTTATCCTTACATCAAACAGAAGGATTCCTTCGCCTTGTAGCTACTAAAGAAGATCATGTGATTGTTGGTGCACAAATGGTCGGAGTAGGCGCTTCTGATGTTATGGCTGAAGCTGGATTAGCAATTGAAGCCGGAATGAATGCAGAAGATATTACTTTAACCATCCATGGTCACCCATCACTTGGTGAAATTATGATGGATACAGCTGAAGGTGTCTTAGGACAAGCTATTCACATGTAATTTAAAAATAAATTGAACTTTCTAATAGCCTAATTAGAAAGTTCACAAACAGTTTAAAAGCAGAGAATGCCCGTGAGGCACTCTGCTTTTTTGTTTTATACTTTTGAAAGGATTGTGTGAAATATTTTGACTTATTGATTGAATACTTGTACAATTTTTTTATCTGTCACTCAAATTTTATAAGAATTCATGAATGGATAGAAAACACTAGAAGAGGTGAAAGCGTTGATTATTCAATTCAAAGATGTAGAAAAATATTATGGTGATTTTCATGCTTTAAACAATATAAATTTAGAAATTGATGAAGGTGAGGTAGTCACCCTAATTGGACCTTCTGGATCTGGAAAGTCGACTCTTCTTCGCTGTATTAATGCTTTAGAAGAAATTTCTTCCGGACATTTATATTGTGATGGACAGGATGTGACGGATTCAAAATGTGATATTCGAAAGATACGCAGAGATTTTGGAATGGTATTTCAACATTTCGAACTCTATCCACATATGACAGTATTAGAAAATGTCACATTAGCTCCCGTAAAAGTTTTAAAAGAAAGTAAAGAAGAAGCATATGAACGCGCGGAAAAATTATTAAAACGTGTGAATATGTGGGATAAAAAAGATTCTTATCCGAGCCAACTTTCAGGCGGTCAGAAGCAGAGAGTAGCTATTGCGAGAGGCCTAGCTATGCGGCCTAAAGTGCTATTGTTTGACGAACCTACTTCGGCTTTAGATCCAGAAATGGTAGGGGAAGTTCTCCATGTTATGAAGAGCTTAGCACGAGATGATCATATGACAATGATTGTGGTTACGCACGAAATGCGATTTGCTCGTCATGTCAGCACCCGAACTATTTTTATGGTTAATGGAGAAATTATAGAGGATCGGCCAAGTGAAGATTTCTTTGAATGTCCGAATTCTAAACGGGCAAAAGAATTTATTTCTTCCTTAGAAGGCATAGAGTAGGAGACTGTATGGGACAAATAAAAAAAATCAAGAATTTAGGAATGGCTTCACTTTTATTTGCTTTGATGAGTTTGAGTGGATGCCATAAAGGAGAGCGACCAGAGGATATCTCTGAACGGATTCATGAAAGTTCTCCAGCAATTATTCGTTGGGGAGTCAAAGTTGACACTAATCTTTTTGGTTATTACAGCATTAAAAACCAAGAAATTGAGGGGTTTGATATTGATCTCGCTAAGGCTTTAACGAAAAAAATAGCTGGACCTGAAGCTGAGGCAGAATTTGTAGAAGTTTCAGCTAAAACGCGGGTGCCATTAGTCAAAAATGGAAATATTGATGCTATTATGGCCACTATGACGATAACAGATAAACGAAAACAAATTTTAGATTTTTCAAAAACTTACTTTAAAGCTGGCCAAGCCGTTATGGTACCAGAAAATTCTTCTATTCAGTCTCTGTCAGATTTGGATGAAGGAAAGATTGTGCTAACCGTTAAGGGGACTACCGCAGCTTCTAAGATCAAAGAAGTAGCTCCTCGCGTTAAAACGTTAGAAATGGAAAGTTATTCGGAAGCTTTCACAGCACTCAAATCCGGTCAAGGAGATGCTATGACAACAGATAATTCGATCTTACTAGGAATTATGACCAATAACCCCGGTTATCACTTAGTAGGAGGAATCTATACAAGAGATCCTTATGGCATAGCTGTTGATAAAGGACAAGAGGCTTGGCTAGATACGATTAATGAAGCCTTGGATGAATTAGTGGCTGATGGAAGTTACCAAAAGATTTTTGACAAATGGTTCCCTAAAGATGCAGAAGATTCGTCGATTATGACGGAAAAGGAGGAATAAAGTTGATTAACTTATTAGAAACTTATTCATCTCTTTTGTGGGCAGGTTTTTGCAATACGTGGTTAGTTAGTTTGTTAGCCTTATTTTTTTCAACCATTATCGGTAGTCTAATAGGGATGATGCAGACTTCCACGTATTTGGGTATTCGGAAAATAGGAAATATTTATGTAGAATTTTTCAGAAATATTCCCCTTTTAGTTATTTGCATGTTCTTTTATGTGGTAATTCCCCTTTATTTTGTTAAAATTAATGGCTTTACAGCTGGACTTTTTGGGTTGACTATTTATACGTCTGCTTTTATTGCAGATATTGTGAAAGGTGGCATTCAAAGCGTTCCTGAGGGTCAAAAAGAGGTCGGACTGTCTCAAGGATTTACTAAACGGCAAGTGATGCGCTATATTATTTTCCCTCAAGCTATTCGTTTATCTCTTCCACCTTTAGGTAATCAATTTATTAATTTGGTTAAGAATTCTAGTGTATTGGCAATGGTCGCCGGCTTGGATATTATGTATTATGGGGACGTTATTGCGAGTGAAACCTTTGCGACTTTTGAATCTTATATCCTTGTGGGAATGTGTTACTTAGTGATTACCGTTCCTCTGACTTATTTGATGAAAAAGTTAGAACGGCACTTAGCTCTACAATAGAAAGGGGAGAATGTTATGGATTTTTTAGGCGCTTTTCAATGGGCAAATCTTTCTTTCCTTTGGCAAGGTTTAAGAGTAACCCTTCAAGTGACTGTGATTACAATTCTGCTCAGTCTTTTGTTTGGAACGCTTTTAGGGATTATTCGCTATCTTAAGATTGCTTTCCTATCCAAGGGAGTAGGTTTTGTGATTGATATTATACGCAATCTACCGCTGCTTCTTATTATATTTTTTACTTATTTTGCTCTGCCACAAATGGTACTCCGTTTGAATATTTTCTGGTCTGCGATTGCAGCAATGACAGTTTTCGAGTCTGCAATGATCTCTGAAATTATTCGTGGAGGTATGGAAGCGGTAGATAAGGGGCAGACAGAGGCAGCTCTTTCTACCGGCTTAACTTATCCTCAAGCTATTGGCCATGTTATTCTTCCTCAAGCGATTCGGTCTATGCTATCTGCTTTGGTTAGCCAACTCATTGCTTTGATTAAGGACACCTCTTTAGCTACTATTATTTCCTTGCCAGAACTTACTCACAATGCGCGAATTATTTATGGTCAGAATACCAATCAAGTGATTCCTATGTTTGTGATTATGGCAGCCTGTTATTGGGGAATTTGTTTCTTGTTATCTGTACTTTCTAAACAATTAAAATTTTAACAAATAAAGGAAAGAAAACTCTGACGATCAGGCTTCTTTCCTTTATTGGCTTTTTAGGAACCTTTCGATAAAAATTCGTGATATGCTATAATAAAAAGAAAAAATGAAGAGGTTACGCAGATGAATAATTATTCTTATCCCTTACTTTCGGGACTTTCTAATGAAGAAATTAGTATTTTAATTGATTTATGGGTGGCTGTAGAAGAGGCCTATGAAGATCAAATCCGTGCTGAAAAATTCTTGGAAAGATATCAGGCCTTTAAGCGGATTGTTCCTTCGAAGATGGAAGAAAAGCAATTAGGGAAGGAATTTGAGGAAAGATCTGGGTATAGTTTGTATCAAGTGGTACAGTTGGCGAATGCGGCAGATTCCAAAGCCGCTTTACATGTAGATTAGAGAGAGGGCGAGCGTTTGAAAATAGAAAACTTAGCTGAAGAAGTTCGAAACTGGATGCAAGAGGCTGGTCAACGGATTAGAGAACAGTTGACACGCCCTATGCAGGTGAAAACGAAATCAGGTCCCAAAGATTTAGTGACCAATATCGATAAATCGACAGAAGCTTTTTTTAGAGAGAAGATTCAAAAGACTTATCCGAATGATAAAATTTTAGGAGAAGAAGGCGGCAAGGATCAAATTAAAGACCTAACAGGGTCTGTTTGGATTATTGATCCGATTGACGGTACGACAAATTTTGTTTGTCAGAAGAAGAATTTTGCGATTATGATCGGGTATTTTGTCGACGGAAGCCCTGCTTTTGGAGCTATCTATGATGTGATGCAGGATGATTATTTTGAAAGAATTTGTGGGAAAGAACTTCGTCGGAATGGACAAGTGTATTCCCTTCCTTGTCAAGATAAGGCTCTAAAAGACAGTTTAATGGCGGCAAGTTCGCGATTAGTCTTGGGAAATAGCCACAATTTCTTAGAAATTGTGGATCATTCTTTAGGCTTTAGATGTTATGGATCTGCCAGCATGGAAATTTTGGCTTTGTTAAAGGGAGATATTGCTCTTTATGCGGCAATGAATTTAAAACCTTGGGATCTAGCTGCAGGGATGGCTTTATTAAAGGGGACGCCTATTCGGATAACACGCCTAGACGGGGGAGAGATCAACCTTATGACCGAAACTCCTGCTTTGATGGCTTATCCGAGTGCGTATGCGACTTTTTTAGAAAACTATAAGGATTAGCAGAGGATCATTCTTTCTTAATAAAAGAAGCTGGTGATTTTCTTTTGGAGAAGCAGCTGCTTAAAACTTGAAGTTTTTGGAGTTTTTAACTGTTTTAAAAGAGATATAGATAAAAAACTAGGCATTTTTGAGGATGCGTGGTACAATGAATCGTCGAGTAAACGAATAAACGGGAGGAATGTAAACAATGGCAAAGCGCGAAAATATTCGTAATGTAGCAATTATCGCTCACGTTGACCATGGAAAAACCACCTTGGTTAACCAATTATTAGAGGAATCAGATACTTTAGATGAACGTACCCAATTACAAGATCGGGCAATGGACTCTAATGCGATTGAGCGGGAACGAGGCATTACCATTTTAGCGAAAAATACCGCCGTTAACTATAAAGGAACCCGTATCAACATTATGGATACACCAGGGCACGCCGATTTTGGTGGAGAAGTTGAACGGATTATGACCATGGTAGATGGGGTAGTTTTAGTAGTGGATGCTGCTGAAGGAACTATGCCCCAAACACGTTTTGTTTTGCAAAAAGCTTTTGAAGCAGGCAAACCTGCGGTAGTGGTTGTTAACAAAATTGATAAACCAGCCGCTCGTCCTTTAGAAGTTGTGGATGAAGTTTTGGATTTATTCATTGAATTAGGTGCAGATGAAAGCCAAATCGAATTTCCAGTGGTTTATGCTTCTGCAATGAACGGAACAACTTCGCTTTCCTCCGATCCCAAAGATCAAGAAAAAACCATGGATTATTTGTTTGATTCCATTATCAATAATATTCCAGCCCCTGAGGATAATGAAGATGAAGCTCTTCAATTCCAAGTCTGCATGTTAGATTATAATGATTATGTTGGACGTATTGGGGTGGGACGTGTCTTTAGAGGAACTATTCGTGTAGGAGACACCGTTACTTTGAATAAGTTAGATGGCACCAAGAAAGATTTCCGTGTCACTAAATTATTTGGTTACTTAGGATTAGATCGTATTGATATTACGGAAGCAAAAGCCGGAGATATTATTGCAGTTTCTGGTATGGAAGATATTTACGTGGGTGAAACGGTAACAGACACCACTATTCAAGAAGCTTTACCAGCCTTGCATATTGATGAACCAACCCTACAAATGACATTCTTAACCAATAATTCACCTTTTGCGGGTCGTGAAGGTGAAAAGGTGACCGCACGTAATATTGAAGACCGTTTGAAATATGAATTGCATACAGATGTTTCCTTACGGGTAGAAGACACAGATCAACCTGATCAATGGATCGTATCCGGACGTGGGGAATTACACTTATCTATCTTAATTGAAACTATGCGTCGTGAAGGATTCGAATTGCAAGTATCTCGTCCAAAGGTTATTCATAAAGAAATAGAAGGCGTAATGTGTGAACCATTTGAAGCTGTTCAAATTGATACACCAGAAGAATATCAAGGGGCTGTTATTCAATCCTTGAACGAACGGCAAGGAACGATGCGTAACATGGTGAACACTGGGCGTGGGACTGTTCGTTTGGAATATTTAGTTCCTTCCCGTGGGATGATTGGTTATTCCACTGAATTTGTTCAAATGACACATGGTTATGGGATCATCAACCATACTTTTGAATGCTATCAACCCAATATTAAAGTCCCTCTGGGCGGCCGTCGGAATGGGGCTTTGGTTTCTACTGAAACAGGTAAGGCAACCACTTACGGAATTATGCAAGTAGAAGATAGAGGAACGATCTTCGTTAATCCAGGAACCGAAGTTTATGAAGGAATGATTGTCGGAGAAAATTCACGTGAAAATGATATTGATGTGAATATTGTTAAGGCTAAGAATTTGACCAATGTCCGTTCTGCAACCAAGGACCAAACCGCTACGATTAAGGCACCGAAGATTTTGAACTTGGAACAATCTTTGGAATTTATGGATGATGACGAATACTGCGAAGTTACTCCAGAAAATGTTCGTTTACGTAAACAAATCTTAAATAAGGCTGAACGTGCACGTCATACCAAACGTCAAAAGAAAAATAGTTAATCTACTATAGCTAGGCAGTAAGGGACTTCCTGTGTAAGGAGGTCCTTTTTTAGTAATGAAGGAAGTCAGAAAGATGAAATCTATTAAGAAGTCTCTAGCTGTGCTATAATTGTATTGTTAGTCTAGGGTAAGGGGCGGAAAGAAGTGTCAAAAAAGAATTTACATGTTGACAAAAAGCGAGAAAAGCAATGGGAAAATCCTTTCTTTAAGAATTTTTCTAAGGGATTAAATTTTAATTTGATCGTTCCGAGCTTATTGTTATTAGCGATTGGACTAGTTGCAGTGGCCTCTGCTTCCAATTATAAAGCGTTAGTTGAAAGTCAATATGCGTCATCTATTACTTATCTGGTTCGCCAGATTATATTTGCTCTTTTTGGGGGATTGATGTGCTTATTTGTTTATCGCATACGACCGGAAATTTTTCGAAGGAATCAACTCAAAAATTTTTTAATTGTTGGTATGTCTGTTGTTTTAGTGGTGGTCTTCTTCCTTATGCCTACCATTAATGGAGCAAAGGGCTGGATTGTGTTGGGACCTATTTCTATTCAACCAGTAGAATTCTTAAAGCCATTAATGATTTTGTTGTGGGCAGATTATTTAGATCGGCATCAACAAGAGGTGGTCAATGAAGGCATGGGCTCCACTTTAAAAAAGAATTTTAAATTGCCTTTGGTATTGTTGGCTTGGTTGGCTATTGTGTTTCTTTTCCCGGATACAGGTGGGGTTTTACTTTTAAGCTTGATTTTAATAGGCATGACCCTTGCTTCAGGGATCCCCTTAATTTTTACGAAGCGTTTCTTAGGATGGGGAACAGGGGTTTACTTGTTTTCTGTTGTTTTTTTGAAACTTTTCAATCTCTCTTTTCTATCTAAAGTTTCTTATAAGTTAGCGCGACTGATTTCTTTTGCTAATCCTTTTCGGGATGCCAAGGGAACAGGTCTGCAATTAGTGAATTCTTATTATGCTTTAGCTATGGGGGGATTACTTGGACGAGGACCTGGCAACAGTATTCAGAAGACAGGTTACCTGCCAGAAGCACACACTGATTTTATCATGGCGATTGTAGGAGAAGAATATGGCTTTATAGGGATGTTTTTAATCTTATTAGCTTATTTTTACTTGATTTTTTATATTTTTTACAGAGCTAAAAGAATTATTAATAACTATCATCAGCTGATTATGATTGGAATCGGCTTTTACTTCTTGAGCCAGATTTTAGTCAATTTGGGAGGAATTACAGGGCTTATTCCTATTACAGGAGTAACTTTCCCGTTTATTTCTTATGGAGGATCTTCAATTTTGACGACAGGGATTATGTTGGGATTAGCGCTTGCCATTGATGATCGCAATCAGCGAGCACTTTATCTCCAAAATGAAAAATAAAAGAAACTTTTTTGAAGGAATGACAGCAAAAAAGAAGGGAGGAAAAAATATGTCTTTAGAACTACCTCAACGCCAAGAACTTATCGTTTGGCTGAAAAATATGAAGAAAATAAGATATCTTTATCGATATGGGAAGATTTACTACGTGTCTAATCGCCGTCGTTATGCCATTCTGTACACAGATAAGGGGGAAGAGGTTATTCAAACCCTCTCGAGCCTTGATTTTGTAAAAGAGGTGAGTCTTTCGCCTCGGCAAACGATTAATTATGATTTTTCTGTAGCGCTCGAACCGGAAACTGAGCGAGCAGAACGTTTAAAAAAAGAAAATGATTTTGAATATCCTCTGAAATAGATGGATAGAAGATGTTCAAGCGGTTCTTACACAAGAACCGCTTTTATAAAGAGAAAAAAGGGAAAGGAAGAAAAAAATGCGTGTGATAGCCGGAGAATTTGGGGGCATTCCGCTTCAAGCGGTTCCGGGTAAGAATACCCGACCGACTACGGGTAAGGTGAAGGAATCCATGTTTAATATTATCGGGCAGCATCTCAAAGGGGGACGCGTATTGGATTTTTACGCAGGATCTGGCGCTTTAGGAATTGAGGCTTTGTCAAGAGGTGCGGATTTTGTTTATGGCTGTGAGAAGAACCGACAGGCCCAAGAGACTATTCTCAAAAATATTGCTAAAACGCATGTTGAAGGTAGATATCGTCTGCTAACGGCGGACAATCAACGGAGTTTAAAGCGACTAAGACAAGAAGAGCCGCAGTTAACTTTTGATTGGATATTTTTAGATCCTCCTTATAAGGGGCAGACTTTGTTGGCTTTACTAGAACAATTTCAAGAGGAGCAGTGGCTTTCTGATGGGGCGACGCTTGTTTGTGAATTAGGAAGTGAAGATAATTTACCCGAAAAGGTGGGACAGTTAGTCTGCTTTAGGAATGTGGTCTATGGTATTACGCGGGTAGTTTGTTACCGATTGGCAGAATGAAAAATTAAATAAAAAATTTGTATATCAAAACGTTGGGGGCCTAAGTTGGCTATTCCAACGTTTTTTTGTTGATAAAAATCGAAAGACATGTTCTATTCAAAGAGAGGACGTGAAATTCCTAAAAAAAGGCGGAGACACTCAATGAGAGGTGATCGTCATGGATAAGTATTGGAAAATTCTGGAACAATTAGATAAAAAAGATTTCCTGAAAAAATATGGGAAATTGGCAATAGGAGGGCTAGTGAGTATCCTTGTCGTAGTGTTTATTTTGGGAGGACGAGGGCATTCTCAAGAGCCTTCTTCTCCTGAAGAAGCTTTGGAAGCTCCTTTAGAAAGTCAATCGACAAGTGAAAAAAGTCCTGACAAAGAGAATACTCAGGAAGAAATTTATATTGATATTAAAGGTGCTGTTCATCAACCAGGGGTCTATCGCATGACTGCTCAAGAACGAGTGATGGATGCCTTGAATAAAGCAGGCGGACTGTTAGAAGAAGCAGAGGATCGGGGAGTGAATTTGTCTCAGAAATTGACCGATCAAATGGTCATCTATGTCCCTAAAAAAGGAGAAGAAGTCCCTGACTTTTTGAGAGGCAATTTAGGAGAAAGAACAGGTGGAGTAGCTGGGAAGGAGAGTACTTCTCAAATTAACATTAATACAGCGGATGCGAAACAGCTTCAAAATATTTCAGGGATAGGCCCTAAAAAGGCTAATGATATTATTCAATATCGCGAGCAGAATGGAAGATTTAAATCTGTGGATGAACTAACGAAAGTCGGCGGTATTGGCAAGAAAACTTTAGAGAAAATTCGTTCTCAGATTAAGGTGTAACAGATGAAACGAGTTCTTATATGGGTAACGATTGGGTATATTTTAGAGATCCTTTTAATTTTTCATGGGAGTACGTGGGAAGTCGGTGTTTTGGTTTATTATGTGTGGTTATTAGAACAAAAGGCGGATAAGAAATTTTTAAAGAAAGTGCTGATCTATGATGCCCTTCTGCTGGCTTTTCTTATGGGCTATTATTGGCGGTTAGGGAGTCATTTTCAAGAAGGCAGAGGGACTTTTATTCTGGAAGTTCCCATCCATGAAGTGAAAGTAAAAGGAGATTTATTACAATTCATGGGGCGAGAAGTAAAAAGTGGAGAATGGCTAGTGAGTTTTTATCGCTTACCTCAATTAGAAGTGAAAGAAAGTTGGCTAAATAGAGGGCAATCTTTGCTTATAAAAGTCACTGGCGAATTAAAGGTCCCCAATGCTGCAAATAATCTGGGAGGATTTAATTATCGTCAATTTTTAGAAAGAGAAGAGATTTATTGGCCCCTATCGGTGGATCACCTTCAAATTTTAGGAAACATGAGAGGGCCACTGGCGGTGTTGTCTAATGTAAGGAAGGCCATTTATTGTTCTTTAGAAGGTATGGGAGAACCTATTATTGGCAATTATGTGAAGGCTCTATTTTTTAATGAACGGTCTGGAATAGACAAGGAAGTCATGCAGTCCTATCAAGCCATTGGAATTATTCATCTTTTTAGTTTATCAGGTTTTCATGTGAATTATTTACTCAAACTTTTGAAAAAGACACTTTTGAGAATAGGTGTATTGAGAGAATATTATGATTGGGTGGCCCTAGGGGTATTAGGAATTTATGGAACAATTTTGGGATGGCCTTACGGTATGTTTCGAGCGGTGGGGGTATATGTGTTGGTATTTATTCAACGCCGACGAAAAAAACGCCCCCATCTGTTAGAAAGTACATGTGGGGTAATGCTAGCCCATTTACTTTTCAAACCTCAAGCCCTTTTTTCTTTAAGCTTTCAATTGACGTATGCTTTATCTTTGGGTTTATTTTTTATTAGTCAGGCCAGAGATCAATGGAAAAGCTGGCAGTTAACTTTAGGAAATGCTTTAACTTGTACTTTGATCACGCTACCCTTTTTGATTCAGACTTATGCTTCGTTTAATCTTTTGATGGTGTTTGCTAATTATTTTTATGCTTGGCTATTTACGGTTATTCTATTTCCTTGTTTACTGTTGTTAGCTTTTGGATATTGGCTGGGATTAGGTTGGATGTTGAGCCCTTTAAGAGGATTGGTTGCTTTAGGTATTCAAACAACAGAAGCTATCAGTCAGGAAATGATCACTTGGGAGATTTTTCATGTCATCATTGGATATCTTCCAGGAATTTTAGTACTGGTGTTAGTGTTAGGAATAGGCCAATGGATCGATAGCTTTATCTTAAGAAAAAATTGTCGAAGGACGAGTCTTTTACTATTAGGCCTTTTGGGAGCTCTTTATGCTTGGCCAAGTCTTCGCCCGATTGGTCAGGTCGCTATGTTGAACGTGGGACAAGGGGATTGTTTAATGTTTCAAGCGCCTTATTCGAGTCGAGCTTACTTGATCGATGCTTGTGGTCTCCCTTCTTTTCCTAAAGAAGCGTGGCAAGAGCGTCCGATAGAGTCTTTAGCTAGTCGGGAAATTACGCCTACTTTAAGGAGACAAGGGATTCGATCATTGGCGGGAATTTTTTTAACGCATGGCGATATAGACCATTATGGCTCTATTCCAGAATTATTAAAGGTGTGGTCGGTAGATAATTTGTATTTGCCTATAGGAATGAAAGAAAATACGAAAGTGTTAAGGATCTTAAAGGAAGGATTAAAAGCAAGTAAAAATCCTAAAATTCAGGTGCATTGGTTAGGGAAGGGACAACAATTGATTTTGGATAAAGGGCAAAAGGTTGAAGTCTTAATGCCAGATCATATTGGTCAAGGGAAAAATGAAGACTCACTAGCACTTTATGCACATTTAGGTCAAAAAACCTATCTTTTTACGGGAGATATTGGTGGAGAAGCTGAAAGAAAAATGGTCGATAATCTTCGTCGAAAAAAGGTCGATGTCTTGAAGGTGGCGCATCATGGTTCAGATTATTCTAGTCCTAAAGACTTACTAGAGCGTATTCATCCCAAAGTCGCTTGGATTTCAGTAGGAAGGAAAAATACTTACGGTCATCCTTCTAAACGGGTGATTAAAAACTTAAAAGATTTGAAAGTGATGGTTTATCGAGCAGATCAAGACGGTGGAACCCATTATTTTTATTCCTTTTTGGGAGGATATTTTCAATGTGCTAGGGAGAATGATCAGTGACAAAGTCTCTGTTATTCGGTAGAATAACAGAGAATATAAGGAGGTAGCTATGAGCTTTCAACAAGTCATCGGAGCGCTTAAGTCTCGAAAAGTAGATCCTGTGTATGTAATGGTGGGCCAGGAAAAATATTTACAGAAAGAATTTGAAAAGCATCTAATAGAGGCAGTTATTGGCTCTAAAGAAGAAGTCAACGATTTTAACTGGGTAAAAATAGACTTGGAAGAATGGACTTTAGAAGATGCCATGGTAGAAGCGAATACCGTTTCCTTCTTTTCAGAACCTAAAGTCATCTGGATAAAGAACCCAGCTTTTTTGTCGAGTGAACGAGGGAAAAGAGAAGAGAATGGACAAGTTCTCCTAGACTATGTCCATTCGCCTGCAGAAGGTGTCGTTGTCGTTTTTGATTGCGACTTTGAAAAATTAGATGGTCGAAAGAAACTAGTCAAAGACTTGAAAAAGGTAGCGACTCTGGTAGATGTAGGGGTAGCGGACGAACGAACAGTGACGACCTATGTTAAGGATTATGTCCGTCAAGCCGGATATGCTATGGATCGACAAGTTTTGCAGGTTTTCTTGGAAAGAATTAATTATGAACTTTCCAAAGCCATGAATGAGCTTGACAAAATTTTCCTGTTTGTGGGAGAGACAGACAAAATTACTAAGCATGATGTGGAAACCGTTGTGGTGCCATCTTTAGATAATAATATTTTCCATTTAACGGATTTTGTGATGACGAAGCGATTAGATAAGGCGTTAGCTTTGTATCGGACATTGGTTTTAGAGAAGCAACAGCCGATTGCTATTCTTGCTTTACTATTATCTAATTTTCGCTTGTATAGCCAAATCGTGCTTTTGAATCAAGCCGGGTATGATCAAGGTGCAATAGCACAGACACTGAGTGTGCATCCTTATCGAATAAAAATGGGTGCAAAACAAGTCGCTCGTTATGCTTCTCAAGAGATTCTTTTAGCTTATGAAAAATTAGTGGATTTGGATTATTCGATCAAGAGTGGACAGGTAGAAGCGAACTTAGGCATTGAATATTTTATTTTACGGTTTTCCAAAAAGGTTTAGGAGTGAGGGCTTCCCTCACTTCTTTTTTCAGGATAAATAAGTTGGCCTTTCCAGAGGAAAATCACCAATTTTGTTTGTGTTGAATTTGCAGGGAGGAACTCCCATAATAAAGACAATTTAAATAGAGGAGAAGGTATATCTTTATGCAAACGTTTCTTAAGCGAAAAAATATAGAAATTTCTTTTCAAAGATATGGGATTGAAGCCCTAGCTGCTATGGCTCAGGGACTATTCTGTTCTTTGTTGATAGGAACCATTATTAATACGATAGGGAGTCTAACCGGACTTGGCTTTTTGGTGGACACTTTAGCGACCATTAATGGCAAGGCTTATACTTTAGGCGACTTAGCTATGGCCATGAGTGGTCCTGCCATGGCGGTAGCGATTGGATATGCTTTGAAATGCCCTCCCTTGGTTTTATTTTCTTTAGTGACTGCTGGATTTGCCTCCAATGCTTTAGGTGGAGCTGGTGGCCCTTTAGCGGTTGGTTCTTTTTGTAGTTATATTAACAGCTGAAGTAGGGAAAATGGTATCTGGAGAAACGAAAGTAGATATCTTGATGCCCCCTTTGGTTACTATTGTGCTAGGTATTTTACTTTCTTGGTGGATAGCTCCTCCTATTGGAAAAGCGGCTATGACTTTTGGAAAGTTGATTATGTGGGCGACTGAACAACAACCTTTTATTATGGGAATCTTAGTATCGGTAGTGGTAGAAATTGCATTAACACTTCCTATTTCTTCAGCCGCTATTTGTGCTGCATTGGGTTTAACCGGACTTGCAGGTGGGGCAGCTGTTGCTAGATGCTGTGCTCAAATGGTAGGTTTTGCGGTGATGTCTTTTAAAGAAAATAAATGGGGCGGTTTAGTCTCTCAAGGAATTGGGACATCGATGCTTCAAATGCCTAATATCGTTAAAAATCCGCGTGTATGGCTTCCACCCATTATAACGTCAGCTCTGACAGGCCCTTTGGCTACTTGTGTCTTCAAGTTAGAAATTAATGGCCCTGCCATTAATTCAGGGATGGGCACCTGTGGTTTATGTGGGCAAATTGAAGTGATTCAAGGCTGGGTAAATGAAGTGGCTTCAGGCGCCAAAATTGGAATTACTTTTATGGATGGTTTGGGATTAATTTTAATTTCTTTCATTTTACCTGCGATTCTTTCGCCCTTGTTTAGACGCTTATTGGAACGGATAGGCTGGATCAAAGAAGGAGATCTGACTTTAGGTTAAGGAATATAGAAGAATAACCTCTAAAATAAAAGCCAATTCAAAAATTGGAGAATTCGATTTTTGAATCGGCTTTTAAGATAAGAAAAAAGGAACTAACGAAAATTTTTCGTTAGTTCCTTTTTTTCAAAAAAATTGAAATTAAGCATTTAATTTTTTAGCCATACGAGCTGTTGTACGACTTGCTTTGTTTGCGTGAATTAAGTGCTTGTTAGCTGCTTGAGCTACTAATTTTTGTGCGCGTGTGAATAATTCTTGGGTGTTATCAGCACCTTCTTCTACGGCTTGGTTAAAAGCCTTAATTGCGGTACGCATTTCGCTAATTTTAGCGGTGTTTTGAGCGGTATTCTTTTCATTTTGACGAACACGTTTAATAGCTGACTTAATATTTGCCACAGAGTCCACCTCTTTCTTTTCGAACTTTTTTCAAGTGAACAGGTCACTAACAAAACTATTATACAGAATTTAAGGAAGTGATGCAAGAAGAAAAGATGAAACTCTTAAAAAATACGGCAGCAATGAGACAGAGAAAATAGAAAAGCGGAAGTATCGTTTTTCATGAATATCCATGCTAAACTAAGAGCAAAGGAGGCAGAGGCGTGAAAGATCAATTTGAATTAGTGGCTCCCTATCAACCGAACGGCGACCAACCCGAAGCGATCCAAGCATTGGTTCGGGGCGTCGAAAAGGGAGATAAGGAGCAAGTCCTTTTAGGGGGAACAGGAACAGGAAAGACTTTTACCATGGCAAATGTGATTGAGAAAACCAATCGCCCTACTTTGGTATTGGCACATAATAAAACTTTAGCGGGCCAGCTTTATTCTGAGCTCAAAGAGTTTTTCCCGAATAATGCGGTGGAATATTTTGTATCTTATTATGATTATTATCAGCCGGAAGCCTACGTTCCTTCGAGCGACTCTTACATTGAAAAGAGTGCTTCTGTGAATAATGAGATTGATAAGTTACGACATTCTGCGACATCATCGATTTTAGAGCGAAGAGACACCATCATTGTGGCTTCTGTGTCTTGTATTTACGGCTTGGTAGATCCAGAAGAATATCGCAATCATGTCCTATCTATTCGGCAAGGTCAAGAAATAGATCGGGATGATTTGATGCGGCAGCTAATTGATATGCAATATGAAAGAAATGATATTGATTTTCGACGGGGAACCTTTCGAGTGAGGGGAGATATTGTTGAGATTTTCTTACCTTCCAGAGAAGGGGAAGCTGTTCGAGTGGAATTCTTTGGAGATGAAATTGATCGTATTCGTGAAGTGGATGTAATGACAGGAGAAGTGAAAAATGATGTAAAACATTTCCCCATTTATCCTGCCACTCACTTTGTGGTGGATTATGATAAGATTCATCGCGCCGTAGAAACAATTGAAGAAGAATTAGATATTCAATTGAAACGCTTCAAGGAAGAAGGCAAGTTACTTGAGGCCCAGCGTTTAGAACAGCGAACCCGTTATGATATCGAAATGCTTTTAGAGATGGGATACTGCAATGGAATTGAAAATTATTCCCGACACATGGATGGGAGAAAACCAGGGCAACCTCCCTATACTTTATTGGATTTTTTCCCTGAGGATTATCTGTTAATTGTGGATGAATCTCATATGACTATGCCTCAAGTTCGGGGAATGTATAATGGCGATAAGGCAAGAAAGGAACAGCTGGTAGAGTACGGTTTTCGTTTGCCAAGTGCTTTAGACAATCGCCCCCTGAAGTTAGAAGAATTTGAAAAGCGGGTGAACCAAGCCATCTATGTGTCTGCTACTCCAGGAGATTATGAGATTCAAAAGGCGAATGGTGAAATTGTTGAACAGATTATTCGCCCAACAGGCTTATTAGATCCTCAAGTAGAAGTTCGTCCGATTCAGGGACAAATTGATGACTTAATCAGCGAAATTAATGAAAGAATAGAAAAGAAGGAACGGGTCTTTGTCACTACTTTAACGAAGAAAATGGCAGAAGATTTGACAGATTATCTAGAAGATGTTGGCATTAAAGTTAAGTACCTTCATAGTGATATCAAAACTTTAGAGAGAACAGAAATTATTCGAGATCTTCGTTTAGGGGTATTTGATGTCTTGGTAGGGATTAACTTACTAAGAGAAGGGATTGATGTCCCAGAAGTTTCTTTAGTGGTTATTTTAGATGCTGATAAAGAAGGCTTCTTGCGTAATGAACGGTCTCTCATTCAAACCGTTGGACGGGCTGCTCGAAATGCTCATGGACATGTGATTATGTATGCAGATGAAATGACGGACTCTATGAAGGCTGCAATCACTGAAACGGAGCGGCGCCGGAAAATTCAAAAAGCATATAATCAAGCTCATGGGATTATTCCAAAAACCATTCAAAAGGGTATTCGAGAATCTATCCATATTACGTCTAAGCCTCAGGAAGAAAGAACAGAATCTTTGGCAGACACGATTCGTGCTTTGAATCGCACGGACAAAGAAGAAGCCTTGCATCATGTCGAACAAGAAATGCAAGCGGCAGCCAAAGTTCTAGACTTTGAAAAGGCCGCAGAACTTCGAGATATTCTTTTAGAATTGAAAGCAGAATACGCTATCAAATGATAGGAAGAATATGAGAAGAAGCAGGACGTAGAAAAGTTTGATAATTTTATAAAAAACAGAGATAGATTCTTGCAAACTTGTCTGTTTGTTCGTATAATGATAGTTGTGCAATAGCACATAGACCTCCTTCTTGGCTTAGTGAGTCACCGACGATAGGCTCAGAAGAAGGCGACTAAAAGAAAGAAAGGTGAATGTTACATGTCATTAACAAAATCTGAAAAAGATGCAATCATTGCAAAATATGCAGCGCATGAAGGAGATACAGGTTCTGCTGAAGTTCAAATTGCTTTATTAACAGCAGATATTAACCACCTCAACGACCATGCCAAAACACATAAGAAAGACCATGCTTCTTACCGTGGTTTAATGAAGAAAATCGGTCATCGTCGTAACTTATTAGCTTATTTACGTAAAAAAGATGTTACACGTTACCGTAACCTTATCCAAAGCTTAGGTTTACGTCGTTAATGATTAGCGTAAAGCGAGATTCTTATTGAATCTCGCTTTTTCTCAAGTAAGGGGAAATTATTACTAAATCATCCCGCTTTTTGTACTTACTAATCAAAGCTATGAGGCTTGCTTAGGGAAGCTTTATATCCTTGTTTAGTAGGGCAAGCGGGTAGAATGGAGACAAGATGTCAGAAAAACAGGTATTTAAAATGAACTGGGCAGGACGTCCGCTTCAAGTAGAGATTGGCCAATTAGCCAAGCAAGCCACGTCTGCCGTTTTGGTAAGATATGGAGATACAGTAGTTTTAACAGCGATGGTCGCTGCTAAAGAACCAAAGGAAGATCAAGACTTCTTCCCTCTTCAAGTGAATTATGAAGAAAAATTATACGCTGCAGGTAAGATCCCTGGAGGTTTTGTTAAACGGGAGGGTCGTCCAACAGAACATGCGACCTTGACTGCACGTTTAATTGATCGACCTATTCGTCCGATGTTCAAGGAAGGTTATAAGAACGAAATTCAAATTATTAACACCGTGTTATCTGTAGATAACGATTGTAGTCCAGAAATGGCAGCAATGTTAGGGTCTTCTTTGGCTATAACGATTTCTGAAGTGCCTTTCGATGGGCCAATTGCTGGGGTTAATGTAGGACGCGTTCATGGTGATTTTGTGATTAATCCGACTTTAGAACAACAAAAGGAATCCGATTTAGAGTTAACCGTTGCAGGGACGAAAACCGCTATTAACATGGTAGAATCCTCTGCCCAAGAACTCAGTGAAGAAGAAATGTTGGAAGCTCTATTATTTGGGCATGCCACCATTAAAGAATTATGCTATTTCCAAGAGGAAGTTCGCCAAGCCATCGGTAAAGAAAAAGCAGATTTTCAACCAGAAGTTCTTCCTGAAGACTTAGAAGAAGATATTTATGCACGCTATCATCAAAAAATGGTAGATGCCATTCAAATCTTTGATAAGTTAGAACGAGAAGAAGGAGTACAAGCTGTCAAAGATGAAATGATTGCTTTCTATGAAGAACAGTTTGCTGAGGATGAAGACCTTGAATCCAAAACTCGTCAGGTGGCAGCGGCAGCAGATAAGTTAGAATATGAAGAAGTCCGTCGCTTGATTACAGAAGAAAAGGTACGTCCAGATGGGCGAAAAATTGATGAAATTCGTCCACTTTCTTCTGAAGTTGGCCTTTTACCACGGACACATGGGTCCGCTTTATTTACCCGTGGGCAAACCCAAGCTTTGTCGATTTGTACTTTGGCCCCTCTTTCTGAATATCAACCTTTAGATGGGTTATCTCCAGAAAAGGAACGTTACTTCTTGCATCATTATAATTTCCCTCAATATTCTGTTGGGGCTAATGGACGGTATGGGTCACCAGGTCGCCGTGAAATTGGACACGGGGAATTAGGACACAGAGCTTTACAACGTGTGCTTCCAAGTCAAGAAGACTTTCCTTACACCATTCGCTTAGTAGCGGAAGTTTTGGAATCAAATGGTTCTTCTTCTCAAGCCTCAATTTGTGCGGGAACGTTAGCTTTAATGGATGCGGGTGTTCCTATCAAAGCGCCTGTAGCGGGGATTGCAATGGGCTTGATTATGGATGAAAAAGATAATCAGAAATATACAATTTTAACGGATATTCAAGGCTTAGAGGACCACTTAGGAGATATGGACTTCAAAGTGGCCGGAACTCGCCAAGGAATTACAGCTTTACAAATGGATATTAAGATTAAGGGAATTACAGAGACTATCTTGCGAGAATCTTTGGCTCAAGCCAAAACGGCACGGTTACAAATTCTAGATCATCTAACAACCGCTTTAGAAGCTCCAAGAGACCATCTCAGCCCTTATGCGCCTAAGATTGAAATGATTACTATTGATCCGAAGAAGATTGGAGAAGTCATTGGAAAAGGCGGAGAAACCATTGATAAGATCATCGAAGAAACTGGAGTTAAGATTGATATTGATGATGATGGACGTGTAAGTATCGCTAGTGAAGATGAAGCGATGATTAAACGTGCTATCGCTATTATCGAAGAGATTACTTTTGAGGTAGAAGTTGGTCAAGTTTTTACAGGGAAAGTGACCCGAATTGAAAAATTTGGAGCATTTGTCCAAATTACGAGCCACCAAAGTGGGATGGTTCATATTTCTGAATTGCAAAATCAACGTACCAATAAAGTAGAAGATGTTGTCAGTTTGGGAGATGAAGTCAAAGTTAAAGTCATTGAAGTAGATAATCGTGGGCGAATTAATTTATCCATGAAAGCCCTTGAAGAAAATAATCAATAGACCCTAAGAAAAAGCTGGCTTGAATGTCGAGGAGAAGACAATTCAAGTCAGCTTTTTGTAGTTGAGGGAACTTTTTTATCCTTACATATCCCCACTATTGCTTACTTGGAAGTGATCAAATTTATAAAAGTTATAGCTAGGTTGGAAGAGTTCAAGGATTTTTTCATCGGCATGGTCAAAGTCTACGGTATCCACAAGAGAGGCTTGAACAATTTTTCGAGTGTGGACAGGCTGTACGGGCTTTGAACAGGTCATCATCGTTAAAATGGGATGATCCCAATTTGTTTCGACAAGGTCTACACGGGTTTCAGGCACGGTTTCGTTAAAATCAACTTTAAATGTGTAAATATTTTGAAGATCTGTGACATAGACTAAGTCACCAATTTTAGCTTCGGTAACAATAGGACTCAGTAAGACGCCTTTTTTAAAATAGTCGATATTATGGGAAGTCACGGGATAATTCCCTTCGCCTAAGGTTTGCTCGTCGGGATAGAAGGCAGCGATGCCGTAATGCATATTTTCTTCTGTAAGACCTTCAACCAAGGGACCGTAAATATGCGCATTAGGGTAAACCAAAGCTCCTTTAATATCTAAATCAGGATTTAATCCTTGAACATTTTGGCGCGCAGTTTGGGCAGCGGGAGAAGGCCCTTCCTGACTTATTGCTGGTGTTTGGAATGGGGAAGATGGATTCGTAAAGAATAAGATCCCTACAAGAACGCCTCCCAATAAAATAATTAAGCCGATAAGGTATTTTAGAAATTTTTTCACTGTAGTTACTCCGTTCGTTTTCCTTATTATACTCTGAATGGTAAAAGAATACTCTGAATGGTAAAAGAAAACTTGTGACAATTTTTAAATTTTTCTTGGAAGGCTAGTTAGAAAAAAAGGATCAGTATTTGTTAAAGTGATAATAGTTTGGTAGAATGAGAATAGCTTTTTATGGGATAAGGAGAGAAAAATATGACTAAAAAATATAACGTAGCGATTGTTGGTGCTACAGGAGCTGTCGGAGAACAATTGCGGTATTTATTAGCTTATTCTAAGATTCCTTATGATCAAGTACGATTACTCGCGTCCAAACGTTCAGCTGGTCAAGAGCTAAAAGTTGGAGCCAAGATGTATAAGGTAGAAGAGTTAACGAAAGACTCTTTTAAAAATATTGATATTGCCTTTTTTAGTGCGGGTGGAGAGCGCTCTTTAGAATTTGCCCCTATTGCTGTGAAAGCTGGGGCTATTGTAGTAGACAATACGAGTGCTTTTCGTATGGATGAAAATACGCCTCTTGTGGTTCCAGAAGTTAATCCGGAAGCCTTAGACAGCCATAAAGGTTTAATTGCTAATCCTAACTGTTCCACTATTCAAATGGTAATGGCTTTACAACCTATTTATGAGGCATTTGGTTTAAAACGGGTGATTGTTTCCACTTATCAGGCTGTATCAGGTGCGGGTGCTCGGGCTGTTGAAGAAATGAAAAATCAGTTTCGCTGCCTTCTGAATGAAGAACCCATAGAAGTTCCTCACATTTTACCTACTGGTGGAGATAAAAAGCATTATCAGATGGCTTTCAATGTATTGGCCCAAATTGATAAATTCCAAGATAATCATTATACGTTTGAAGAAATGAAAATGACCAATGAAACGAAAAAAATCATGGGTTTACCGAACCTTCCTGTTTCAGCGACATGTGTACGAGTTCCAGTTATAAAAGGTCATTCAGAATCCGTCTATATTGAAGTCGAAAAAGAAGACGTGACGATTGAAGCCATTCAAAAGGTACTTGCACAAGCACCAAATGTGCTTGTGCAAGATGATATTTTAGAACAAATTTACCCACAACCTATTCAAGCAGTTAATCGAAAAGAAACTTTTGTTGGAAGAATTCGAAAAGATCTAGATGTTAAGACAGGCTTTCATTTGTGGGTAGTGTCAGATAATTTGTGGAAAGGCGCTGCTTATAATTCAATAGAAATTGCAGAAGCTATGATTCAGCGCGGATTGATTTAAAACAAATAAGTAGAGGGAGAGAAGCCTTTCAAACAAATTTTCTAAAAAAAGAAAATAGAAAGAGGAGAAGTGAATGAGTGGAATAAATATTATTCCATTAGGCGGGGTACGTGAAGACGGAAAAAATATGTACCTTGTGGAAGTGAATAATAAAATTTTTATATTAGATTGTGGATTAATTTTCCCACCTGATGAAATGTTAGGAATTGATATTATGATTCCTGATTTTACTTATGTCATTGAGCATAAAGATCAAGTGGCAGGGGTATTTTTAACTCACGGTCATGCGGATGCAATCGGGGCTTTGCCGTATTTATTGAGAGAAGTCAACGTTCCCGTTTTTGGAACAGAATTAACGATTGAATTGGCTAAAATTACATGTAGACAACGGGGAGTAAAGAATTTTAAAGATTTTTATGTGATTGATGATTCCAATGAAATTGATTTTAAAGAAGCAGTTGTCAAGTTCTTTAATACCACTCATACCGTCCCTGAATCTATAGGAATTGCCATTCAAACGAAACAAGGAAGCATTGTCTATACGGGAGACTTTAAGTTTGATATGACCGTTGGAAATGGTTATCAAACGAATTTTAACCGAATGAATGAAATTGCTTCTAATGAAGTGATTGCTTTACTAGCAGATTCTCAACATGCAGATTCTTATTTTGAAAATTCTTCAGAAGCTTCTTTGGAACAAGCTATTTTAAAAGAAGTGGGTAAAGCAGAAGGTAGAGTAGTTATTGCGACAGTAGATAGTAATATTTTACGGATACAACAAGTTTTCAATGTTGCTCAGAAGTTACATCGGAATGTTTACCTATCAGGTGATCAAGTGGAACAAATCATTGATGTAGCCATTCGCTTAAATAAATTGACTCTTCCATCCAAAGATTTGATTCAACCTTTAGATAAATTAGATAAAGCAGAAGATCATCGTGTAATTATTCTAGAAACAGGCGGGCACGGTAAGATTTTGAAGACCTTGCAAGAAATGTCCAGAGGCAATCATAAACGTGTAACGATCCAAAAAGGAGATAAAGTATTAATTACTTCTAGTCCGTCTGTAGGATTGGAAACTTTAATGGCGGATACTAAAGATGATATTTATCGAGCAGGAGGCCATGCTGTAGAAGTTTTATCTGCTTATAAATCAAGTGGACACGCTTCTCCAAAAGATTTAGAAATTCTTATGGGACTCTTTAAACCCAAATATATTGTTCCAGTATCTGGTGAATACCGCTTAATGGATGCTCACCGAAAATTAGCTAAAAAAACGGGCTATCAAGACAGCGAAATTTTCTTGTTAAATCGTGGAGATGTTCTAACCTATAAAAAAGGGCAAATGAGTTTAGGCGCTTCAGTTCCTGCTCAGAATGTTTTAGTGGATGGTTCAGGTGTAGGGGATATTGGGAATATCGTTCTAAGAGATCGGAGAATCTTATCAGAAGATGGGATCTTTGTGGTGGTATTAACTATTTCTCGGAACGAAGGAAAGATTCTTTCCCAAGTAGAAATTATTTCACGAGGCTTTGTCTATGTGAAAGAAAATAAGGAACTTTTCAACGCAAGCAAGGCTTTAGTCGTCGAAACGGTGGAGAAAGCTCTAGAAGATTCGAAAAACTTCGAATGGAGTGAAGTGAAGTCTTCAATTAGGGAGGTCGTTGCTAAGTATCTCTTTAAAGAAACTAAACGACGGCCAATGGTCCTCCCAGTCATTATGGAAGCTTCTCATCGCAGAGGAAGGAGAAATTTCAAAAAAGGAACGAAAGAATTAGAAGCCACCAAAGCGTCAAAGAATACTAAAAATCAAAAAGGAAGAAAGGGATAGCCTATGAAAGTATCACAAAGAGTCATCGTTTTAGTAGAAGGCTTGTTTTACGTGGCATTGGCTTACTTTATTCAATCTGCTTTTCCAGATGTGCTCAGTCCCTGGCATATTGCAGTAAGGATAGGTTATACGCTTTTGATCTATTATTCTTTTCGACGTGGCGCTTTGGCTGGTGTGTCGATGGGAATAGTCTTAGGGACTTTATCTTGTTTAGGATTGAACCAGCCTGGTGTTCAGATCCCTCAATTAGTAGGAATAGTCATCGCTTCTGGATTGCTTGGAATGGCTGGTTTATTTGCTAGAAATTTACAGCGGACACTCTATAACCACAAAATGGGGTCTGCTTATTTAAATCTTGTGACAGGAACCATTATTTCTTGGATGGCTTACTTTATGTGTCGGTTTGTCATAAACACATTTTTCGTTCACCAAACAGAGATAAGAACTTACGGCGTGTGGCAAGAAAATTTAACGAGCTTTTTTGCGAATACGGTGATTTCATTACTGATCTTGATTGTGATGATGAATATTTCATCTAAGAATTTTATTCCTAAATCAACGCCGTATATTTCAAGACGTGAGCGGTCCCGCTTATTAAATGATGATTAATAATTGAAGAGACTGCCCTGTAAGTGAGAGAACTTGGAGGGCTTTCTTTTTAGGTAAATTTGGCTGAGATAAAGGGTGAAAAGAGGCGCTTTATGTTAGAAGGAATAAGGGAAAATGGAGTCACTCTATTTATCTTAGGAATTTTCTTAATTAATACGGCTTCTGCTATTTATACTGTATTTCGTCAAGAACGACCAGTTGCGACCATTTGGGCTTGGCTATTGGTTTTGATTTTGTTGCCAGTACTCGGTTTTGTTATTTATTTCTTTCTAGGCCGAAAGATTTCGGATGAAGAAATCTTTCAACTGAATGAGAAAGAAGCTGTGGGAATGACGACTCTTGTCAATCGAAATAGGGATCAAAAGGGCAAGCAGCCTTTTATTAAAAACTATCCCAAAGATATTCAAGAGATGATGATCCTTTTGTATCGAAGTAATTTTTCTTTGTTAACGATGCACAATGAAGTCAAAATTTTGACAGATGGACAAGAAAAGTTGGCAGAGTTATTAAAAGATATTGAATCTGCTACGCATCATATTCATATGCAATACTATATTTTTTCGCCGGATGAAATGGGGAAACCGCTTTTGAAGGCGCTTGAAAAGAAGGCAAAAGAGGGTGTAGAAGTTCGCTTGCTCTATGATTCTTTAGGCAGTCGCCGATTAACTGTCAAAGATTTGCAATCTCTGCGTGAGGCTGGGGGACAAATTGCGAGTTTTTTTGGACATTCTAAATGGATTCAAAATTTCCGCGTGAATTTTAGAAACCATAGAAAGATTGTAGTTATAGATGGTCGAGTGGGCTATATTGGAGGGTTCAATATTGCTAAAGACTATCTCGGCTTAGGCTCTTTAGGTGAATGGCGAGATACGCACCTTCGTTTAGTAGGAGAAGCTGTTCAAGCCTTACAGAGCCGATTTATTGTAGATTGGTCTGCTTCTACGGACGTGGATACCCGAAATCTATCGGAAGTATTAGAAACTGCTAAAGTTTATTTCCCTCAAATTTATGGCAAAGAAGAAGTCCCTATTCAAATTGTGTCGAGTGGACCAGAAGATGAATTTGACCAGATTAAAATGGGATTTTTAAAAATGATCTCCATTGCAAGAAAACGAATCTATATTCAAACGCCTTATTTTATTTTGGATTCAGCAGTTTATGAAGCCCTTCAAGTGGCTGCTTTGTCTGGGATTGAAGTGCACATTATGGTACCCTCTCAACCGGATCATCCTTTTGTTTATCGAGCAACGGAATATTATTTGAAAGAAATGCTAGAGTATGGAGCCATGGTTTATCGTTATGATAAAGGTTTTTTACATTCTAAAGTTGTGACGATTGATGACTCGATAGCAAGTGTTGGAACTGCCAATTTTGATATTCGGAGTTTCCGATTGAATTTTGAAGTAAATGCATTTATCTATCATCCGAAAAAGGTAGCTGCTTTAAATGCAGCCTTTGAAGCGGATATGAAGGAATGTACACGTTTAGGTCTCTCTTATTTCGAACAACAATCCACTTGGAAAAAGTTTAAACAGAAGTTTTCTCGGTTACTTTCTCCTATTCTTTAAGAAGAAAAAAAGCACATAATCTTTCTTATTTTTGAAAGATTATGTGCTTTAAAGCTGATAAAGATATTAGAAATAATATTTCTGTTTTAATATTATTCAGTAAGATCCTGTGGAGAAAGGATGGAGATTAAAGAATTAAGAGGAATGAGATAGTTAATTTGACTATTTAAGTCTTCAAAAAGAAACATATCTTTAGCGTGAGAAATTGAAATTACTCGCCCAAAAAGAGTATCTTTGGTATACATATTGCCCATGTTTCGCTTCACTTGGATGTAGATAGGGTGTTGGGTTTGCACGAGACTGTGTAGGCGGAAGAGTTTAGGAGACTCTGAATTTATAGAGCGAATTTTTTGAAAGGGTGAATGGATTGAAATAGGATTTTGCATAAAAAGACCTCCTTATTAAGATTTTAGAACACTTGTTCTGTTTGTTAAATTTATTATACCGAACAGGCGTTTGATAGTCAAGAAAAGAAACATGTGTTCTAAAAAGAGGTGAGCAGAGGCAATCAAGGGCCAAAGAGAATAAAGTTTGAAAAGCTTTTGAAGATTTTGCAAGAAAAAGCTCCACAGGCTAAAATTTTATGTTAATATAAATTTTATAAACTGTTGAAGAATGAAAGGTGTTTTATGAAATCGAAAGGATTATTGGTGGTGCTTTCCGGACCTTCTGGTGTAGGGAAGGGGACGGTACGTAAGGCCCTGTTTGCAACGGATCATGATAAAAAGCAATTCTTTTATTCTGTTTCAGCCACGACACGTCAAGCGCGCCCAGGTGAAAGAGATGGCAAGGATTATTTCTTTGTTTCAAAAGATAAATTTGAACAAATGATAGCAGATGAAGAATTATTAGAGTATGCTGAATATGTAGGCAATTATTATGGAACACCCTTAGCATACATTGATGAAATGACCAATAATGGTAAGGATGTGTTTTTAGAAATTGAAGTCCAAGGGGCTCTGCAAGTTAAAAGACGTATGCCAGATGGGGTATTTATCTTTTTAGCTCCACCTAACCTAAGAGAATTGGAGTCTAGAATTGTTAATCGAGGAACAGATAGTCCAGAAGTGATCGCTGAACGAATGGAAACTGCACGTAGAGAATTACAACTCATGACTCAATACGATTATGTGGTTGAAAACGATGCTGTCAATAAGGCAGTAGAACGTATTCAGACTATTATTAAGGCTGAACATCTAAAAGTGGATCGCTTTATTGATGATGTGGTTGAAAATTATTTGGAAGAAGGAGAAGCCTAATGATTATTTATCCATCAGTTGATGAATTGCTAAAAAAAGTAAATTCGAAATATTCTTTGTGTTCACTAGCAGCTAAGAGAGCAATTGATTTGCAAGTGAATCAAAATCCAATGTTATCAGAGTATAAATCACCTAAATATGTAGGACAAGCCCTTGAAGAGATTATCAGTGATGATTTAACTATTGATCCTAATTCTGTTTCAGAGGAATAATAAAAAATGACTTGTCTTGAAAAAGCAGTAACTCTTCGTGTATTTTGCGAAAGTTACTGTTTTTGTTTTAGCTGAGTGTTGGTAAAGTGAAAAGAATCGAGTACAATAAAAAGGGAGAAAGGAGCGGGAGAATGGCCTTTGTTAAAAGTAAGTCGATAGCTCGTGTGATTGTTGATGTCCCTAGCATGCAAACGGATCAGCTTTATGATTATAAAATTCCTGACCAATATCAAGGATTAGTTAGTCGAGGAATGCGAGTAAGTGTTCCTTTTGGACAACGGCAAGTATTGGCTTATGTTGTAGAGATTTGTGAAAATAGTATCTTTTCGGGAGAGCTTCGCACAATAAGCGGCTTGTTAGATGATCGGCCGGTATTAACAGAAGAACTTTTGGAATTAGGATGTAAGATGGCTCGTTCCCTGTTTAATTTTGTTGTAGAGTGTTATCAAACCATGCTCCCTCGTTTGTTAAAGGTGGACTATGACAAAGTATTCTGTCCAACTCCCACGATCAGTCAGAAGAATCGAAAAAAATATTTTTCAAAAGAAAACCAGGTGACCTGGAAGGTTTGTGATGAATTTGGACAATTGAATACTTATCTTCAGTTGGTAAAAGCAGGAGAAGTTCGAATTAAGTATTTGGTGAAGGATCGAAAATCATATAAGATGGAGAAGTGGGTACAGCCGCTTTTAAGTCCTGAACAGTTACAGATTCAATTAGAAGGCATAAGTTCTCGTGCCAAAAAACAAAGAGAGCTTTGTGAAGAACTGATGCAGTTATCCCCCCATAAAATCCCAGTAAAAGTCTTAAAAGATGAAAAAAATATCAGCTTAGAAATTATAAAAAAAGGACAAGAAAAAGGATGGCTTCGTCTGCTTGAAGAGAGAGTATCTCGGGATCCTTATGCTCACAAAAATATTCCATTGCAAGAGGCAAAGACTCTATTTTCTGAACAAAAAAGAGCTTTTGAAGCGGTTAGGAAAGCCATGGATGCAGAGGAAGAGAAAGTGTTTCTTCTTCAAGGCGTTACAGGAAGTGGCAAGACGGAAGTTTATTTGCAATTAATTCAACATGCCTTAGATCAAGGGAAAACAGCCCTTTTGTTGGTCCCAGAGATTAGTTTAACGCCACAAATGGTAGAGCAATTAAAAGGAAGGTTTGGAAAGCTGGTAGCTGTTCTTCATAGTCAATTGAGTGTGGGAGAACACTTTGATGAATGGTCTAAATTAAGAAATGGACAGGCGAAGATAGCGGTCGGGGCACGTTCTTCTATATTTGCGCCGCTTGATCATATCGGAGTCATTATTATAGATGAAGAACATGAATCGACATACAAGCAGAATGATACCCCGCGTTATCACGCGCGTATGATTGCTAAATGGAGAGGGCACTACCATCACTGTCCTGTTCTTTTGGGATCGGCAACGCCTTCTTTAGAATCTAGAGCGCGCGCTCAAAATGGAGTCTATCAGTTACTAAAAATGTCTCATCGAACAAACCATATGGCCTTGCCTCAAGTGACTTTAGTGGACATGCGGCAAGAGTTCAAAAAGAAAAATTATTATCAATTTTCTTATGAATTAAAGCAAGCGATGGAGGAAACTTTTCGCCGAGGTGAGCAAGTAGCTCTCATGTTAAACAGACGAGGGTATGCCAATTATCTTATGTGTCGAGATTGTGGTTATGTTTTTCAATGTAAGGATTGCGATGTGAGCTTGACGTTTCATTATCAAGCTAAACAACTCCAGTGCCATTATTGCGGATATAGCCTCCCTTATCCTCAGTGTTGCTTGAAGTGTGGAGGAAAACATTTAAGAGATTTTGGATCTGGAACGGAGAGAGTCGAACAAGAAATTTACCAGCTGTTCCCTGAACAGACAGTGGTTCGAATGGATAATGATACGACGCGTAAGAAGGGAGCGCACGAACGCTTGCTTTCTAAAGTCGCATCGGGCCAAGCGGATATTCTTTTGGGAACGCAAATGATTGCTAAAGGCTTAGATTTCCCTAATATCACTTTAGTAGGAGTCATTAATGCGGATACCTCTCTTTATTTACCGGATTTTAGAGCTTCTGAACGCACCTTCCAATTGCTCACACAAGTGAGTGGGCGGACAGGAAGAGGAGATAAAGAGGGAAGGGTAATTATTCAGACCTTTAACCCGGAACATTATGCCTTGCAATTTGCGGCTTCTCAAGATTACGAAGGCTTTTATCAGCGAGAAATGCATTTTAGAAAACTGAATCATTACTCGCCTTATTTCTATACCATTCGTATTACTATTTCTAGTTTTGAGGAGAAACAAGCTTTGAAAAAGGCTTATCAAGTTTTAGATGCTCTCAAAGAGAAAGATTATTCTCAAGATAATCGTCTTATTGGACCTAGTCAAAGTGCTATCGCTCGAAAGAAAAATCGTTATTATTTTCAGATTTTATACCATTATCGGCAATTAGAAACCATTAGAGAAAGCTTAGAAACGCTAAAGAAATTGGCCCAGGAGTGGAGCCAAAAGAAAATTTATGTCATGATTGATGTGGAACCTATGACTTTTCTCTAAAGGTAAGAAAGGAATTTCAATAGATGAAAAAAATTGTGTTTATGGGGACACCTGCTTTTTCGGTGCCTAGTTTAAAAACTTTAGTAGACTCACCAGATTATGAAGTGGTGGGGGTTGTGACTCAACCAGATCGTGAAGTGGGAAGGAAGCGGAAATTAACGCCTTCTCCTGTTAAAGAAGCCGCTCTTGAGGCGGGACTTCCTGTCTATCAACCGGAAAAGATTGGTCAAGACCAAGGGGTAGAAGAACTTTTGGATTCAGGAGTAGACCTTTTGGTAACGGCAGCTTATGGACAATTTTTGCCTGAACGTTTGTTGCAATTGCCACGGTATGGAGCCATTAACCTCCATGCTTCTTTATTACCGAAGTATCGTGGAGGAGCGCCTGTCCATTATGCCATTTGGAAGGGAGAAAAACAGACAGGAATTACTATCATGCGGATGGTGAAAAAGATGGATGCGGGTCCTATTTTAACGCAAGCCACCATAGCGATTGAATCTGAGACGACGGTTTCTGAATTGTTTGACCAATTAAGTGAATTAGCAGCAGACCTCCTTATGGACACTCTCCCTGATTTATTTGCAGGTGTTCTGGAAGAGGTCGAACAAGACGAAGAATTGGCTACTTTTTCTCCTAATATTACGCGAGAACAAGAAAAAATCGATTGGCATCAAACTGCTCAAGTAATTCATGACCAAATCCGAGCCTTTAATGCTTGGCCAGTAGCTCATACGATATGGAATGATAAGCGCTGGAAAATTTGGGCAAGTCGAGTAGTAGAAGGAGAAGAAACTCAGCAAGAACCCGGTACACTTATTAAGTTGGCTAAAAAGCCGGCAGCTTTTTGGATAGCATGTGGCCAAGGAACAGTTCTAGCTATTACAGAAATTCAGCCAGCAGGAAAGAAGGCAATGACCATACAAAACTTTTTGAATGGAGGGGCAGGACATTTTGAAGTCGGAGATAAGTTCCAATCCGCTTGTGATTAAACAGACGGCACGCTATCAAGCTATGGAAAGCTTGGTGAGTATTTATCATCATCAGCACTATATTCATCAAGAAGTCAATAAAACTCTGACGCAAGGACAACTTCCCGAAAAAGAGAGAGACCTCTATACGCGATTAGTCTATGGAAGTAGTCAATACCATTTTACCTTGATGACTGTACTCAAGGTGTTGATTAGTAAGCCAAATCGTTGTAAAGCTTGGGTCATTGAACTTCTCATTTTAAGTGCTTACCAATTTTATTATTTGGATGCTATTCCTGCACATGCTTTAGTGAATGAAGCGGTAAAAATCGCCAAAAAAAGAGGAAATAGCTTTTTGGCACGGTTTGTTAATGGCGTACTTCGTGAAATGATGAGACGCTTTGAAGATATTTCTTCTTTTATTGATTCCCAAGAGGTAGAAAGAGAAGAGAAGCTCGCTTTGGAGGCCAGTTTGCCTGTGCAGTGGGTGAATTATTTTGAAAAAAGGTTTGGTTGGGAAAAAATGGTTGAATTGGCTCAATCTTTGAAATCCCCTGCGCAAGTTACTGTTCGCTTTTCACGAAAGACTTTGGAAAATAAGGAACTCTGCTTGCAGCTGGCTCAACAACAAGGCCTAGTTCTTCAACAAAGTCCTATCAATCCGCATAGTTATCGCGTTGAAAAAGGAAATCCTTTACAGACTGCTTTATTTAAAGAAGGTAAACTGACCATTCAAGATGAAGCTGCAGCTTTAGCGGTTGACCTTCTGCATCCTAAGGAAGGGCAGCGGGTATTGGATGCTTGTTCTGCACCAGGTGGAAAAACCGTTCAATTAGCGGAATATGTTGGAAAAAATGGACAAGTAGTGGCGAATGAACTAGTTGCGAATAAATTAAACCGTATTCAGGAAAATTTAGAAAGAATGCAAGTGTCCGATCGGGTTCAAGTGGTTAACCACGATGCTAGAGATCTTCCTACGGTATATGAGGAAGAAAGTTTTGATGCGATTTTAGTGGATGCTCCTTGTTCTGGCTTAGGTCTTTTCCGACGAAAGCCAGATACGAAAGGAAGGAAAAAAATAGAAGATTTAAAAGAACTTCAAGTTCTACAATTGGAGATCTTACAAAAGGTGTCCCCTTTACTCAAACAAGGGGGAAAATTACTCTACAGTACATGTACAATAAGTGGTGAAGAAAATGAAGAAGTTGTCCAACAGTTTTTAGAAAGTCATCAAGATTTTGCCCTAGTACCTTTGACCTCTTGGGCAAAGCCTTTAGAAGAGGCTCTTCAAACGAATGGAACTCTTCAAATCCTACCACATTATTTTATGAGTGATGGATTCTTTATTGCTTTATTCGAAAAGACAGATGGGAGAAAAAAGTAATGAAAGTTAGTCAATTGACAGATATTGGATTGAAGCGCAAAGCCAATCAAGACCAAATAGGGACTTTTTCAAATCGTAGCCAGCAAACGCTATTGCTTCTATGTGATGGAATGGGTGGACATAATGCTGGGGATGTAGCTAGTGAAATGGCTATTTTTGATGTTGGAAAAGCTTGGGAAAAGACAGAAAAGATGGTGCCTGTCCAAGCAGAAGAATGGTTAAAAATAGCAATTGAATCTGCTAATAATCGGATTGTAGAAGTCTCCAAAGAGTATATTGATTTAGAAGGAATGGGGACCACCATTGTAGCTATTGCTGTTTTAGGTCAGAAGGCCTTAGTGGCTCATGTGGGGGACAGTAGAGCTTATCAAGTGGACGATGGAAAGCTTATTCCTATTACCAAAGACCATTCTTTTGTTCAAGAATTATTAGACCGACATATTATTACAGCAGAGGAAGCTCAGAATCACCCTCAAAAAAATATTGTAACTCAATCTGTAGGGGTCAATGATGCTATAAAAATTGATACACACTGGGTAAGTCTTCAAGAAGGCGAAAGACTATTATTGTGTTCCGATGGGTTGACTGATATGTTGACCGATGAAGAAATTACCCACCTTCTCAATCAAGAAACAGATCTGAATCAAGCCGCTGAAGCACTGATTCAGGCAGCTAATCAAGCTGGTGGAAAAGATAACATATCTGTTATCTTAGCTGAAATAGAGAGGGGGGACCTCTTGTGAGAACGGGTCAAATTATAGGAGAACGTTACCGGATTATTGAACACATTGGTTCTGGAGGAATGGCAACTGTTTTCTTGGCTTATGATCCTATTTTAGAACGACAGGTAGCTATTAAATTTCTTCGTATCGGTGGCAATGGACTAGATGATGCCAAGCGTCGATTTAAACGGGAAGCAATGTCTATTGCTGAACTTGATCATCCGAATGTCGTGAATATTTATGATGTTGGGGAGGATATGGATGGCAATTACATCGTTATGGAATATGTAGACGGTGTTGATTTAAAAAGTTATATCAAGGATCATCAACCATTTTCTCTTAGAGAATACCAGGAGATTATGCTTCAGGTCCTCAGTGGAATGGCATCCGCCCATCAAAAGGGAATTATTCACCGCGACCTCAAACCGCAAAATATTATGATTAAACCGGATGGAACGGTTAAAATCATGGATTTTGGGATTGCTTTAATCTCTACTGAAACTTCGATTACGCAAACCAATACGATTATTGGATCCGTGCATTACCTCTCTCCGGAGCAAGCCAGAGGATCCATGGCTAGTCCTCAATCAGATATTTATTCCTTAGGGATTGTCAGCTTTGAAATGTTGACAGGACAGGTGCCTTTTGATAGGGAATCTGCGGTAAGTATTGCTATTCAACATTTTCAGGAAGACTTGCCGTCCATTTCTAATTACCGTAAAGATGTTCCCCAGGCCATGCAAAATGTGATTCGACGGGCGACAGCGAAAGACCCAGAGGATCGTTATCAGACCTGTGAGGAGATGGCTAAGGCTCTCTCTACGAGTCTTGATCCTAGTCGAGCTTACGAAGCCCCTTATGTGGTACCAAGTGTCTCTGGTGGAGAGACGCGTGTGATGGACAAGGCAAGTTTAGAAAAAAGTTTAGCTTCAACTCCTCGGAGTTTTCAACCTGTAAAAGAGGATTCCAAAGATTTAGCCCAAACTTCTGTTAGGAAAAATCCTCCTCAAACACATGCCAAGGCAGATAAGCCGAAAGATAAGGGAAAGCCGCATAAGAAGTTTCTTATACCTAAAAAAATAATAGCAGCGATTGTCTTTTTAACGGTTTGTTTGATTCTTTTATTGTCATGGACACGGGGGAAAAATATTCGAGTGCCGGATGTTACCAATTATAGTGAAGTGGATGCTAAGTTAACTTTAGAAGCTAAGGGGTTGAAAGTAGGTGAGAAAAAACAAGAATATAGTCGAAAGATTGCTAAGGGAAATGTTATTCGAACAGATCCTGGTAAGGGAAGACGCGTTAAAGGCGGTGAAACGATCGATTTATTCATTAGTCAAGGGGAAGAACCTGTAGAGGTTGAAGATTATACCGGAAAAGATGTGGATCAAGCTGAAAAAAGTGCTAAAGAAAAAGGCTTTAAAGTAGAAATCTCAGAAGAGCTGAGTGATCGATTGGATAAGGGAAAAATTATTGAACAAACTCCTGCGCCAGGCAAGAAAGTCCTTCCAAGTGAAACCACCCTTCATTTCAAAGTCAGCAAAGGCAAAAAGCTTTACACGATGCCAGACTTTAAGGGCCTTGACCGAAAGGGAGTGGAAAAATATGCTCAAACAGTAGGGCTAAATGTTGAATTTTCAGAAGAATATTCTGATCATATTGGCAAAGGGTTAGTTATAGATCAAAGTTTAGCTCCGGGATCGTCCTTTACACGAGGAACGAAGATTAAAGTGACCCTTTCTAAGGGAGATGAAGGGCAAAGCCGGCGATTTAAGCATACATTTACTATTCCTTATTCAGGAAATGGAGAAAGTGATTCCATAGAAGTGTATGTGGATGATCTTAATCATAATTATGACACGCCAATTGACACTTTGAAAATAAATAATGATACGGCTTATACCTTACATTTTGAAACAAAAGCGAATAAATCCGCACGATTTAAAGTGATGCGTAATGGACGAGTGATTATGGAAAAGCGGGTGACGGCGAGTGAAGAGTGATAAAGCAACCGTCCCTTTGAGAAAAGGAAAAATTATGAAGGTCCTATCTGGCTTCTACTATGTTGAAGAAGATGATAGCCAGCAAATCTTTCAAACAAGAGCAAGGGGGAATTTTCGAAAAAAAGGACAAATCCCTTTAGTGGGAGATGAGGTCGCTTTCCAAGCGGAGAATGAGCGAGAAGGTTTGGTTATGGCTATTGAAGGACGAAAAAATATTTTGCATCGACCACCGGTGTCCAATGTAGATTTAGCCATTATAGTCGTCTCTGTAGAAGATCCTAAAATCCCTCAAAAGTTAATTGATCGTCTCTTAGTCTCTGTAGAAAGCCACAAGATTCAACCGCTTATCTATTTTACAAAATTAGATATATTACCTGCTTCTAGGAAATTAGAATTTCAATCTTTGCGAGAAATGTATTGTGAAATTGGCTATTCTTGTTTGGATAACTTAGCTTTGAAGGAAAACTTGGATCAACTAAAACCTTATTTTCAAGGGAAAACTGTTGTTACTTTAGGACAATCCGGAGTGGGGAAGACAACCTTTTTGAATAATCTGTTACCTGGATTAAATAAAGAGACTGGAGAAATTTCAAAAGCTTTAGGGAGAGGAAGACACACGACCCGTCATGTAGAATTGCATAAAGTTTTTTCTGGTTTACTGGCAGATACGCCTGGCTTTTCAAGCATCTCTTTTGATCATATTGAGGGTGAAGATTTATCGGAGTACTTTCCAGAAATGAAAAGTCGAAAAGCAGACTGTAAGTTTCGTGAGTGTAGTCATACCCACGAGCCTGGCTGTGCTATTAAAGCGGCTCTGGAGCTGGGGCAGATTACGAAATCACGCTATGAAAGTTATTTGGATTTTTATCAAGAAATTATGAATCGGAAACCAAACTATTCCAAAAATATAAGGAGGAAGTAAAAGTGAAGATTGCACCAAGTATTTTAAATGCAGATATAGGGCGGATGCGTGAAGAGGTCAAACGTATCGAAGATGCTGGAGCGGACTGGGTCCATGTGGATATTATGGATGGCCACTTTGTACCTAATTTGACTTTTGGCGCGAATATGGTTGAAGCTTTGCGTCCACATACCAAGTTATTTATTGACTGCCATATGATGGTAGATAATCCCGATGATTATGTGGAAGCTTTAGCGCGAGCTGGAGCGGATTCTATGACCGTCCATTATGAAGCGGTGACGCATTTGCACCGGACGATTCAATTGATTCAATCTCATGGGATGAAGGTCTGCGTGGCTCTGAATCCGGCTACGTCTGTTTCGGTGATTACTCCAATCCTTTCTATGCTAGATATGGTCTTAGTGATGAGCGTGAACCCAGGATTTGGCGGTCAAGCTTTTATTCCAGAAGTTTGTGACAAGATAAAAGAATTAGCAGCTTACCGAGAAAAAATTCAAGCTCACTATCTCATTGAGGTCGATGGGGGAGTAGATGATCACACGATTAAATCTTGCAAGGCGAACGGAGCAGATGTTTGTGTGTCAGGCTCTTTTGTCTATAGAGGAGACTCTAAAGCGGCAATAGATGCGCTTCGACAAGCTTGTTATTAATTAGAAAAGAGGAAAATCATGGTGAAAGTGATAGCTTTTTGTACACGGTATGTGGATGTTTCGCAATTAGAGATCTTAAAAGAAGCTCAAAAATCCCCAGATATAAAAGTTGTTGGTGTGGATCGAGGAGCTCATTATCTAGCAAATAAGGGCTATGCGATGGACTTGGCTGTAGGAGACTTTGATTCTGTTAGCGAGGAAGAGTTCGAACAGCTTAAAACCAACAGCCAAGAAATGATTATCCTCCCTTGTGAAAAGGACGAAACGGATTCTGAAGCGGCTTTGGATGCCATTATGAAGCGATGGCCAGATGCAGAAAGTTATTTTTTATATGGCGCTTTAGGAGGAAGATTAGACCATAGTTTAAACAATTTATGGTTAGTCCTTCAGGAAAGATTTTGGTCGATTCGGGGAAGATTGCATTTGATAGATGATAAGAATGTAGTTTCTTTTCTTGAGCCTGGGCACCATGAGCTAGTGGCAAGAGAGGAAATGACTTATTTTTCTTTAATTTCTTTTGGCGCAGTGAAGGGGGTGAACTTGTCTCAGTGCAAGTATACCTTGAAAAATTTTTCCAGTGATTTTCCTCGTTCTTTTATTAGCAATGAATTTTTGCCAGAGTTTCTATATGCTGTTGTTGATTTTGAAGAAGGTCTTTTTATCTTTATACAAAGTAAGGACTGAAGTCTTTATTACTTTTAGAGAGTGAGTAGATGGAATAGTTGTATATGTGTTAAGAAGTTTTTGTGGGCAGAAAAGACTTGTCAGATATTACAAGATGTGTTAAACTATTCTAGTATGTTCAAAACACTGACGAAGGGAGAGATTCACATGGCAAAAGAATGTTATTTCACCGGACGTAAAGCAAAATCCGGAAACAATCGTTCACATTCATTACGCGCTTCCAAACGGACCTTTAAACCAAACTTACAAAAAGTACGCGTACTAATTGATGGTAAACCAAAACGTGTATGGGTATCCGCCCGTGCCTTAAAATCAGGTCAAATTGAACGTGTATAATACATAGCCCTCTTTGATAGGGCTTTTTTTCAGATGAGAGGGAATAAATACTAACTTTGTCATCGTGAGATACCGTTCAAAATCAAAAGAAGTGCAGGTAGACGACAAGGGCTACCTGCACTTCTTTTAGTTCTGAAGTTACTTTCTTTAAATGAAAGAAAAGAAGCAGACTAATAAATTAGGGTTAATGGTGCATAATGAGGAAAATATTGTTACAATTAAGGAAGTAATTTAAAAACTGATAGAAGAGTTTAATTCTTTAGCAAATTAAAAGAAGTAGACGAGGAGGACTTATCATGCCAGTTAAAATAGATTCCGAATACGGCCAAATTGAAATTACAAATGAAGTGATTGCTAAGGTTGTTGGAATGGCTACTACTCAAAATTATGGAGTCGTTGGGATGGCAAGCAAAAAGCAAATTCGGGATGGTATCTCTGAAATTTTAAAAATTGAAAATTATACGCGAGGGGTCGTCGTTCGCAATGAAGAAGGACGAGTAATTGTCGACGTTTATATTATGGTTAATTACGGGACCAAAATTTCTGAAATCTGTCGAAATGTTCAAAACTCAGTTAAGTATGACCTCAGTAAATATTTAGGCGTTTTTGCAAATGTTGTGAATGTTTTTGTACAAGGCATTCGTCATGAAGAACAGTAAAAGGGAGGGAGGCCAAAGGAATGAGCGAAAAAATTATTACGGCTAATCAATTAAAAAGTATGATCGCAGTAGGATGTGATCGATTAAAAGCGGGTGCAGATTATGTGGATTCATTGAATGTGTTTCCTGTTCCAGATGGAGATACTGGAACCAATATGAATCTTTCTTTTTCAGCAGGGTTAGACCGCGTTAATCAAAGTGATGGCCAAACAGTAGAGGCTGTCTCAGATGCGTTAGCTAAGGGACTTTTGATGGGAGCTCGTGGGAATTCGGGCGTTATTTTGTCTCAAATTTTTAGAGGGTTTTCTAAGGCTTGTCAAGGAAAAGAAGAATTAGATGCCAAAGCTTTTGCTGCTTGTTTAACATCAGGAGTAAAAACAGCTTATAAAGCAGTGATGAAGCCTGTAGAAGGAACTATTTTAACAGTAGCTCGGGAAGCGAGTGAAGCTGCAGAAGAATGTGCCAAGAATACAAAGGATGTTATTGAAGTGATGAAAGCGGCCAATCAGGCGGCTAACCAAGCTTTAGAAAACACCCCTAATTTACTACCTGTACTCAAAGAAGTTGGGGTTGTAGATAGTGGGGGACAAGGCCTTTGTTTCATTTATGCAGGATTTTTAGAATCTTTGACAGGGGAAGCTGTGCCAGCCTATCGTCAAGAATTATCTCAAGCGAATTTATCAGAGTTAGCTCATGAAGAAAATTATTATAAAACTTCGCATTCTGTTTCTTCAGAAGATATTAAATATGGATTCTGTACAGAAATCATGGTGAGATTAGCTGAAAAAGGGAAAGCGGAAGAAGACTTTGATTATGAGAACTTTAGAAACTATCTTAATGAACGTGGCAATTCATTACTTGTTGTGAATGACGATGAAGTAGTTAAGGTTCACGTACATACGGAACATCCTGGAGATGTTTTAAATTATGGACAAAGGTTTGGAACACTTATTAAGATAAAAGTGGACAATATGCGTCTTCAACATGATAATATTTTAGAAAATAAGGCTAAACCTAAAGAAAAGAAAGATTATGGCATTATCGCCGTAGCTGTTGGAGAAGGCGTTCAAACCATGCTGAAGGAATTAGGGGCAACCTCCATTATTAATGGGGGTCAAACTATGAATCCTTCAACAGAAGACTTTATTAAGGCTATTGAAGAGGGAAATGCCCAAAAAGTCATCCTATTGCCTAATAACAAAAATATTTTCTTAGCTGCCAAGCAAGCCGCAGAAGTGAGTGAGATTCCAACAGTGGTTGTAGCTAGTCGCTTCATTACACAAGGCCTTTCTGCTTTATTGGCTTTTGATCCAGAGCAAGATTTAGAAAGCAATCAAGAGGCTATGACTCAAGCAATGGAAGATGTGAAGAGTGGACAGATTACGCACGCTATTCGAGATACCTCTTTGAATGGAGTAGAGATTCATGAAGGTGACTTTATGGGAATTGTGGATGGCGACATTTTGATAAGCGATCAAGGACTTGAAAATGTAACCTTACAAACGATTGATGCAATGCAAGATGAAGAGAGTGAGTTATTAACTGTGATCTATGGGGAAGATGTTCAGCCAGAAGAAGCAGAAGCTCTTCGTACTAAACTTTCTGAACGCTATGAAGATTTAGAAATCGAAATGTATGAAGGCAAGCAACCTGTTTATAACTATCTCCTTTCTGTAGAATAAGGAATTAATTAAAGGAGTTGGAATCCGTATGACAGAAAATAAATCAAGATTTGGAATTTTAGATTTTATTCCGCGTGATCGAGAAGTAGATGCTGTTGAAGCTTTTAAATATTCTGTCGAATTATTAAAATATGCGGACCAATTAGGCTTATCGCGATATTGGTATGCAGAACATCACAGTACCCCCGCTTTATTAGGTTCGAGTCCACAGGTAGTGTTAGCTTACGCAGCTGCACAAACCCATTCTATCAAATTGGGGACAGGGGGCGTGATGTTAGACAATCTAAGTGCTTATCAGATTGCTGAGAATTTTAAGGTCTTAGCTTGTTTAGCTCCTGGAAGGATTGAAGCTGGGGTAGGTTATAGCAACGCCAAAGAACGCAGTGACCAAGAAAAGATGGGAGGTTTCGATTTTAAGAATACGAAGCCTTATGAAGAAGTGTTAATGGAGTTACATTGTTATTTAACGGACCATCAGCCAGAAGAAGAGAGAAGAAGACCAAGAGCGATGCCTATTCTTTTCGATCAGGATATCCCTATGAATGTTTTAGTTTCGAGCTGTAAACACATTAAGTATATTGCTGAAAATGGATGGGGAATTATTTTTGGTTTATTTTTAAATCCAGATTATGAAGAGTGCCAAAAAGCAATTGCTCTTTATCGTCAGTACTTTGTTCCTAATGCCACCCATACTGGTCCTCACGTATCAGTAGCGATGTACGCTGTTTCGTCGAAGAATAAAAATCTGATCGAGCCGCTCGAAAAGGGGCTTAATGCATGGATTTTAGCCTTTAAACGGAATAAGAGAAATCTATATCAGTTGTTAACGACAGAAGAATCTCAGTACTATCCTTTTACAGAGGAAGAATTAAAGGAATTAGAACCTTATGAATGCACAAAAGTAGTAGGAAATCCTCGAGAATTGAAGCGTAAATTTAATGAACTACATATCCAGTTAGATTGTGATGAATTCCTTGTTATCAATCAATTAGCGGGGTACAACAATCGGAAAGAATTGATCAAAATTCTATCAGAAATTGATAAATAGGAGGAAAGGCAATGCGACAAATCACAGATCCAGTAAGTGTTTTGCCAGGCGTAGGTCCTAAAAAAGAAGAGCTTTTAAAGCGACTTGGAATTGAAACGATCTATGATTTGTTGTGCCAATTTCCTTTTCGTTATGAGGATTTGTCGGTAAAATCCGTTGAAGAATTAGAAAATAATCAAAAGGCGACACTGAGCGGTATAGTGGTCACAGCTCCCGTTGTGCACTACTTTAGAGGCCGCAAAGGTAGTCGCCTTCATTTTCGTTTTAAGGTTCAAGAAGCGGTGATCAATGTCAATTTCTTTAATCAACCATATCTCAAAAAGCAGGTTCAACCTGATTGTCAACTCGTGATTTATGGGGTTTATGATCAGATTAAGCAACAGCTTAATGGCTTTAAAATTTTGAATATTTCGGCTGACCCAAAAGATCAAGAAGAACTAGCGTGTGTTTACCATACAACAAAAGGGCTTTCCCAGACAGAATTGAAAAAATGGGTGTCTCTTGCTTTAGACAGTTACGGAGATCTTATTCCTGAATTACTTCCTGTGGAACTTACTCAGCATTATCATTTTTTGACGCATAAAGAAGCGATAAGAGGCATTCACTTTCCAAAAGATCAAGAAGAAAGTTCAGCGGCTCGTCGGCAGATTAAATATCAGGAACTGTTCCTCTACGCTTTGAGAATGAGATGGAGAAAATACTTGCGGCATAGAAACCTTAATGGGGTACAAGCTCATTATGATAATCAGTGGCTACGTGCTTGTATTCAAACTATTCCCTTTGAATTAACAGATGGGCAAAAGTCTGTGATTAATCAGCTTTGTTTTGATCTCCTTCAACCTTATCCAATGAATCGGCTTCTTCAAGGAGATGTCGGTAGCGGGAAAACGATTATCGCCCTTGTAGTTTTGGCGGCTGTTGTTAATGCGGGCTACCAAGGGGCTTTGATGATACCTACAGAAATTTTAGCAGATCAACATTTTCAAGCCGCCTCTTCCTTTTTTGAAAAGTTGAATATTAAGGTGGCACTTTTGAGTGGATCTACGCCTGCTAAAGAAAAAAGGCGGATTTTAGAAGGACTTTCTTCAGGAGAATTGCCATGTGTTATTGGAACCCATGCGCTCTTTCAAGAAGAAGTGGTTTTTCATAAGTTAGGGTTAGTGATTATTGATGAACAGCATCGTTTTGGAGTAAAACAAAGACAAAAATTAATTGATAAAAATAAAGAGCAAGTTCCTAATGTTTTGTATATGACAGCTACACCTATTCCTAGGACTTTAGAAATTACAATTATGGGAGATATGGAAGTTTCTCAATTAACTGAAATGCCGATAGGAAGACGAGCGATTAAGACGTTATGGCTAAAAACGGATCAAATGGAGCAAGGGGATCATTTGTTACGAGAAGAGTTAAAGAAGGGACATCAAGCTTATATCATCTGCTCTTTAGTTGGAGAATCTGAAAAAATCGAAGCAGAAAATGCACAAGCGGTTTATGAAGATTATCACTCTAGGTTTAAAAATCAATTTCAAGTAGGGCTTCTTCATGGGCAACTGACTGGTGATGAAAAAGAACAGGTGATGAAAGAGTTCTCTGAAAACAGGGTGCAAATTCTGGTAGCGACCACAGTTGTTGAAGTGGGCGTGAATGTTCCAAATGCCACAGTGATGGTGATTTTGGATGCAGATCGTTTTGGATTGGCTCAACTTCATCAATTGCGAGGTAGAGTAGGGAGAGGGTCCGCCCCTTCTTATTGTCTACTGATGGCGATGCCTAATAGTTCTAATGGCAAAGAACGTATGAAAATTATGACGGAGTCAACAGATGGTTTCTATTTAAGTCAGAAAGATTTGGAACTAAGAGGAGCAGGAGATTATTTTGGAACGAAACAAAGTGGTTGGCCAGAATTTGCTTTAGCAGATCCTATTGAAGACCAATCCATTTTAGAGGCGGCTCGCCAAGATGCGGAGCGTTTTGTTTCTTATTTCAAAGATCATCCAAAAGCTTATCCCCTTTTGCTCAGATGGTTAGAAGAAAACATCGGAAAATATCAAGCCTAAGGATAAACGAAAGGAAGAAAAAATTATGAAAATTGCTGTGGATGCCATGGGTGGAGACAACGCACCTGGTGCTATTGTTGAAGGGGCGCTATTAGCTGCTAAAGAGTTTCCTGAGATGACGATTCAGCTTTATGGGAAATCTGAAGAAATTGCGCCTTATTTAAAAAATGAACGTCCTTCCAACATTGAAATTATTCATTGTGATCAAGTGATTCAGTTTGAAGATGAGCCCGTAAAGGCTGTTCGAAGAAAAAAACAATCTTCGATGATGGTGGCTGCCCGTGCTGTAAAAGATGGTCAAGCGGACGCTTTGGTGTCAGCAGGAAATACAGGGGCAATTTTAGCGGCGGGGACGATCATTGTTGGTCGAATTAGGGGAATCTCAAGACCAGCTTTATTAGGGACTTTGCCTAATTTGACAGATCCTTCCCATCAGTTTGTTTTAGTAGATATGGGAGCTAACGCAGATTCTAAAGCTAAACAATTTCAACAAAATGCTTTAATGGGGAGTCGATACGCCCAAGAAGTGTTAGGAATCGCTCAACCCCGAGTAGGTTTATTGAATAATGGTACTGAAGATAGTAAAGGTAACCATCTCACCAAGGAAGCATATGCCTTGCTAAAAGAAACTGAAGGCATTCATTTTATTGGAAATGTAGAGTCCCGCGATCTTTTAGGCGGCGTTTGTGATGTAGTAGTTTCTGATGGCTTTACAGGAAATGCTGTGTTAAAAGCAATTGAAGGAACCGCAACGCATTTGTTGCAACTTTTAAAAACAACCATCAAGTCAGGAGATTTGAAAACCAAATTGGGAGGCTTGTTGATTAAAGGAACCTTAAAAGAAGCCTTACAGTCCTTTAATCCAGATACGGCAGGAGGAGCGACTTTATTTGGAGTAAAGGCCCCAGTGATTAAGTGCCATGGCAATGCTTCTGCTCAAACGGTTTTGGCGACCCTTCGTCAAACTTATAAAATTGTAAATTCAGGGATGTACCAAGCGCTGGCTGAAGAACTGAAAAGTATGGCATCCGTTAAGGAAGAAGAGAGAGAAAATGAGTAAAGAGACCCGATTACAAGCCATTCGAGAAATGATCGTAGATCGTTACGGCATTGAAGATGATAAAATAACCGCTGAAACTCGATTCAAAGAAGATTTAGGAGCGGATTCTCTAGATGTGGTAGAATTTGTAATGACGCTAGAGGATCGATTCGGTCATAATATTAGTGATAAAACAGTTGAAAATATTGAAACGATAGGCGATCTTTTAGAAGCGATTCATCCGAACTGTGAATAAAAGATGCGACGGTAAAGGAGGATTTTGTATGTGTGACAATATTAGGGATTTATTTAAAAATCGATTTGGTCTGGTGATTCAAGAGGATGCACCTTACCATATTGCTTTGACGCATTCTTCATATATGAATGAGAAAAAAATGGAAGAATTAGAGGATAATGAACGTATTGAATATTTAGGAGATGCTGTTCTTGAATTATTGGTATCCACCTATCTTTATAAACATTATCCTCAGTTGCCAGAAGGAGACTTGTCTCGTATGCGGGCCTTGATTGTGTGTGAAGATTCTTTTTCATTACGGTGCAAGGAATGCGGCTTTGATCAATTTATTCGATTAGGACATGGGGAAGAAGCAAATGGTGGACGTAAGCGTCCATCCCTACTATGTGATTTATTTGAAGCTGTTGTAGGGGCTTTATATCTCGATCTTGGGTTAGATGCTGTTGAGGAATTTTTAAAGCAAACCGTTTATCCTAAGATCGAGAGCGGCGAATTTAAAGATCATCGAGATAATAAAACGGCCTTACAAGAAGAACTTCAAAAAAATGGGCAAATTCATCTTTCTTATGAAATTGTCAAAGAAACTGGCCCCTCTCATCAAAAAAATTTCGATGTAGAGGTTTCTTTGAATGGTCAAGTGATTGGACATGGAAGCGGAAGTTCTAAGAAGATGGCTGAACAAGCAGCAGCTAAGGAGGCCTTGGATAAGGTAGAAAAGCAAAAATAGGAGAAGTGTCTTGTGTATTTAAAAGCAATTGAAATGGTAGGCTTTAAGAGCTTTGCAGATAAAACAAGAATTGAATTGGATAAAGGCTTTACTGCAATTATTGGACCGAATGGATCTGGAAAATCGAATATTATAGAAGCGATTAAGTGGGTATTAGGTGAACAGTCTGCAAAATCTTTACGTGGGAAACGAATGGATGATGTTGTGTTTGCCGGTTCTTCCCAAAGGCGTCAATCTCAGTATGCGCAAGTTTCTTTGATTTTTGATAATAAGAATCATATCTTGATGCCAGAGGTCGACCAAGTCAGCATTAGTCGTCGTTATACCCGGAACGGTGAAAGTCTTTATCAAATTAATGAGAAAGCTTGTCGGCTAAAAGATATTACGCAGTTAATGATGGACACCGGAGTTGGTAAAGAATCTTTTTCTATTATTTCTCAAGGAAAAGTAGAAGAGATTTTCTCTCAAAAGCCTGAAGAGAGACGGGCAATTTTTGAAGAAGCTGCAGGTGTGATGAAATATAAATCGCGTAAGCAAGAAGCTGAACGCAAGCTTCTCAAAGCTCATGAAAATTTGAATCGGATAAAAGATATTGTCCATGAAATTGAAGGACGTCTAGAGCCTCTTCGCCTTCAGAAAGAAGCTGCTGAGAGTTATCAAATCAAGAAGAAGGAATTAAGTGAAATTGAAATTGCTTTAACAGCTGTTCAAATTGAAACTTTAAATGAAAAATGGCAACTGACTAAAAAAGACTTAGAAGCTTATCAAAAAGAACATGAAGAAAAACGTCAAGCTTTTGAGCACTTACAAGAGCAATTAGCCGACGATCAAGTTCAATTGGACCAGAGCGAAATGAAAGTTAATCAGTTAAATGCAGCTTACGTTCAAGTCGTTCAAAAAGCAGAAAAAGCATCTAGTCGTATCCAAATAGCCAATCAAAAAAAAGAATATCAATTCCTTAACCAACAAAGTCAGCAGCAAACTTTGGAACAGTTGAAGACGAGATTGGATCAACAAAAGGATGAAGCTAACGCCCTTCAAGCAAAGGAAAGAAAACAACAAGAGGAAGTCGAAGCTAAGCAGGCCCTCTATGATCGCATGAAGGAATCCCTTCAGCAGATTAAGCAAGAAGAGGGGATAGACTTAGAAAGCTTGCGAAATGACTATATCAGCCTTCTACAAAGAGAATCTGATTTAAAAAATCAGATTCAACAAATACAAAAAGATCTTGACCAATATGAGCAGCAGAATTTGCGGCTTCAAAAGCGGAAAGAAGAGCAAGAAGCTCAGAAGAAGGCGTTTGCGGATCAAGTTAATGCTCATCAAAAAGCTTGGCAAGAAGCGAGCGACCATGTCCGTTCTTTGGTAAAAACTTATCAAGAAAAAGCCCAAGCATTCACTGAAAAAAAGAAGCAAGTGGAGAAACTAAAGGCTGGCTATCAGCAAACGACGACTGCTCTTTTGCAGAAAAAAGCCCAAAAAGATAGCTTACAAGCCTTAGCAGATCATCATGATGGTTTTTATTTTGGGGTCAAGAATGCGCTGGCTATGAAAGCACAATTCTCAGGGATGCATGGAGCCGTTGCTCAACTCTTAGAAGTTCCAGAAGAGTATGCACTTGCTTGTGAAGTCGCTTTAGGGGGAGCCATGCAAAATATTGTGACGGATAGTGGCGCTTCGGCTCAAGCTATCATTAAACGTCTACGAGAGAAAAAGGCAGGGCGAGCCACCTTCCTACCTTTAGATACGATTAAAAGTCGATCTATTCCTCGAGATCAAAAACTTCAACTGGTCAAAGAGCATGGCTTCTTAGGCGTATTAGTCGATTTAGTGTCTTACCAGTCCTTGTATAAGACGATTATGGAGAATCTGATGGGACAAATCTTGGTGGCACAGGATCTCACATATGCGCGACAAATTGCTAAAAAAATTCATTACCGCTATCGGGTGGTTACTCTTGCGGGAGATGTAGTTAATGCGGGGGGATCACTTACTGGGGGAGCTACGAAGCAAAAGCAAGGGGGACTGCTCTCTCGAAAAAATCAACTGCGCCAACTTCAAGCTTCTATTGACCAGTTAACGCAGTCCCTTCATGAAGAAGAAGACCAGCTTGAAGCTGCTACTTCTCACTTAAAAGCTCTACAAGAAGAGCTTTTGACCTTACAAAAAGAAGGCGATGAAAGTCGCTTTGAAGAGCGGCGGCTTAAAGAAAAAGAAGAGTCCCTCAATGAGCGCTTGCAAGAAGTGATTAAAGAGTTGCAAGCGGGAGAGTATGATGAGACTGTTCTTTCTCAAGATAGGGAAGATAGTCAACAAGACTTGCAAGCTAAGCAAGATTCTCTGGAAGACTTAACGCATCACTTAACCACCCTCAAACAGCAAATGGATCATCAGCGGATGTCTGAAGAAGAAAAATCCCTTCAAGAAGCACAAATTCAAAAAGATTATCAAGAAATTAGCACGACTTTGGCAGTCTTAAAGGAACAACTTAAACAAACTCGTATCGCTTATTGCGAAAAAGATCAGCAGCTAGCCTCTAGTCAAGAAGAAATTACTCATTTAGAAAACTATCTTGAAGAGTTGGAGAGTCATAGTGGGGAAGAAGAGAGTTCCCTCTCTCAACTTGAGACGACTTATCAAGCTTTGTTGGATGAGAAAAAGCAATTAGAAAAACAATTGCATACCGCTAAATCTGAACGGCGGGTCATGCAAAATCAACAAGCTGAACATGATGAGGCTTACAAAGAACTCAATCAAGGGCTCCAATCTCTCTTGCAAAAATTGGCCAAATTGGAAGCTTCTGCCGGTCGGTATGAAGTTGCCATTGACAATCACTTAGAGCAGTTGCGTGAAGAGTACGGGCTAACGTATGAGCGAGCGAGAGAAGTGAGTGATTTAAAAATTTCTGTTGAAGAAGCCTCGAATAGAGTTCGTTTACTCAAACGTCAAATTGACCAATTAGGTCCTGTGAATCTTGCTTCGATTGAAGAATATGAAGAAGTTCATACAAGATACGAATTTATGATCAAACAACGGGATGACATCTTAGAGGCCATGAATAATTTATACCAAACGATAGAGGAGATGGATACAGAAGTTTCAGAACGCTTTAAAGAAACTTTTGGAGCTATTCAACAGGCCTTTGAACGGATTTTCCCTGCTCTATTTGGAGGAGGAAAAGCAAGCTTACGTTTAACTGATGAAGGAGATCTTTTACATACAGGAATTGAGATTATGGCCCAACCGCCAGGCAAACGTCTCCAATTATTAAGCTTGCTATCTGGTGGGGAGCGTGCTTTAACGGCGATAGCGCTTTTGTTTGCGATCTTAGATGTCAAAACTGTTCCATTTTCGATTCTGGATGAAGTAGAAGCTGCTTTGGATGATAATAATGTGGCTCGTTATGGCAAGTATTTGCAAGACTTTTCAGAGAAAACACAGTTTATCGTGATTTCACACAGAAAAGGAACCATGCAATCCGCCAATATTCTTTATGGGGTGACGATGCAAGAACGGGGGGTATCTAAATTAGCCTCTGTACGATTAGAGGATGTTGCCGATCTAACAGACTAAATGAAAGTTTACGCGGCACCTTTGCCTTTATCAAACGGAGGACATGGTATAATAAAGCCTAGCAAAAATAAGCCAAAGAAGGAGCTTGAAAGAGTCTATGATAAAATTAATAGCGATTGATTTAGATGGTACCCTTTTAAGGGACGATAAAACGATTAGTGAAGCGAATAGTCAAAGCATACAACAAGCTATTCACTCCGGAGTGGAAGTGGTTATCTGTACAGGACGCCCTATTGAAGGCATTCAATTTGTCTTGGATCAATGTCAAATGAATAGCTCTGATCATTATAGTATTACCTATAATGGCGGTTTGGTATTAAGAAATCAATCTCGAGAAGTGATTTCTGAAACAATCATGAAAAGAGAAGATTTGAAAAAGATCGAAGCGGTTATGCAAGAGTTAGACTTACCTGTGGATGCGGTGGGCATCGATGCCGCTTATCGTATGCATTATCCTAAGGACTGGCCAGGCACCTATGATCAATTGACGACTTATATGCCTTTCTATTCTTACCAGTCGGATGATTTACAGGAAGACTATCATTTTTATAAAATTGTTGTTAATACAGAAGAAGAACATCTTCAAAGTCAAATCAAGAACTTGCCTGCTTGGTTAAGTCAAACTTATTCTGTGATGCAGTCGCATCCTTACCAATTGGAAGTGATGCCTAAGGGAATTGATAAGGGAACCGGACTAGAAGCTCTGAGTCAATATTTAGGAATTCAAGCAGCAGAAGTGATGGCTATTGGGGATGAACAAAATGACCTTGCAATGTTAGAGTGGGCAGGAACAGGAGTCGCTATGGCTAATGCTAGTGATGAAGTGAAGGCCCATGCGACTTATGTGACAAAGAGTAATGGGGAAGACGGTGTGGCTCACGCTATTCATCGTTTTATATTGGACAAAAAGGAGAAATAAAAATGGGCTTATTTGATCGAATTAAACAAGCGTTTACAGGAGAAGATCCCGCTTTAACCCATCAAACGAAATCGAGTGAAGAAGAGAAAATTATTTTTGAGAAATACGATAAGGGGGTTGAAAAAACTCGTAAAACTTTTTCTCAAAAAATGAATGATTTGTTTGCAGGATTTCGTGAAGTGGATGAAGATTTCTTTGATGATTTAGAGGAAACTTTGATAACAAGCGATGTGGGTTTTGATATGACTTTAGCCTTGTCAGATGCTGTCAGAGAAGCTATCCAAAGAAAAGGCATTACCCAAGGAGAAGAAGTCAAGCAAACAGTTATTGAAGAACTCATTCGAATCTATGATAAGGGAGAAGAAGGAAAGGTTGTTCTTCAAGAAAATGAAGAAGGCCCAACGGTTTATCTCTTTGTTGGCGTCAACGGTGTAGGGAAAACAACAACGATTGCTAAAATGGCTTATCGCTATGCCAGCCAAGGTAAGAAAGTCCTTCTCGCTGCGGGCGATACTTTTCGGGCAGGCGCTGTTGAACAATTGATGAAATGGGGAGAACGCTTAGATGTTCCAGTGGTGATCGGCAAAGAAAATGGAGATCCTTCAGCCGTAGTCTATGATGCGATGAAAAAAGCCCAAACTGAAGGATACGATTACTTGCTCATTGATACGGCCGGTCGATTGCAAAACAAGGTCAACTTGATGAATGAATTAGAAAAAATGAATCGAGTAATCAAAAGAGAAATCCCTTCTGCCCCTCACGAGACTTTGTTGGTTTTAGATGCGACAACTGGACAAAATGCGCTCGTTCAAGCCAAAGAATTCCATAAAACAGTAGATTTAACAGGATTAGTTCTGACGAAGTTAGATGGAACGGCTAAAGGTGGGGTTATTTTTGCTATTCGTTATGAATTAGATCTTCCCGTGAAGTTAATTGGACTTGGAGAAGCTATGGATGATTTACAAATTTTCAGCGCTGAAAATTTCATTTATCAATTAGTTCGATCAGTGGTTGAAGTGAAAGACTAAGGAAAGGACCTTGTTTCTATGTTGGACGTCATTCTTCCTGAAGAGTAGTTCATCAGAAATGAGGCTTTTTTAGAAGAGATGGAGGATACATTGACTTTCTTTAGTCCCTTCGGTATTCTTAAGGGTTGAAAGTATCTATTCCCAAAGGAGGAATCTTGTGGAAATTAGTAAGACCAATGAAGTGAATCAACTGTTTGATTTTTATGGAGATCTCCTCACGCCTAAACAAAGAGAATATATCGAGATGTATTATCGAGATGATTATTCTTTGGGAGAAATAGCGGAATATAGTCAAGTAAGTCGGCAAGCTGTTTATGATAATATTCGACGAACAGAAAAAATTTTAAAACATTATGAAAAGATTTTACATTTGAAAAAATATTATCAGTTAAGAAATGAACGGGGAGAAGAGTTACTTCGCTATTTTGATACCCAATATCCAACAGATACTTATTTGAAAAAGACACTTACAGAATTATTGCTCATTGAGGATAGTAAAGATTAATAGATAGAAGAGGGAAAATCATGGCATTTGAAAGTTTATCCGATCGTTTACAAGGAGCGGTTGAAAAAGTAGGAAAAAAAGGAAAAATTTCAGAAGGTGACTTGAAGGAAATGATGCGGGAAGTTCGCCTAGCGCTTTTAGAAGCGGACGTGAACTTCAAAGTTGTGAAAAATTTTGTCCGAAAAGTTCAAGAAAAAGCTTTAAATAGTGAAGTATTAGCATCTTTGAGTCCTGCTCAACAAATTATAAAAATTGTGGATGAAGAACTGACTGCTCTTTTAGGGGGAGAACAAGTCGGTATCCAATATGCTAAGGAAGGGCCAACTGTTATTATGATGGCTGGGTTACAAGGGGCAGGTAAAACGACAACAGTTGGGAAATTAGCTAACCATCTTCGACAAGAAGATCATCGGCGTCCTCTTCTTGTTGCAGGGGATGTCTATCGCCCGGCTGCAATTGATCAATTAGAAACAATCGGGAAGCAATTAGACGTACCTGTCTTTCAATTAGGGAACCAAGTGAGCCCGGTTGAAATCGCTAAAAAAGCACTCCTTTATGCAGAAGAGAAGGGGTATGATACGGTATTTATTGATACCGCAGGGCGACTACAAATCGATCAAACCTTGATGGAAGAACTTAAAAATATTCAAGAAGCAGTACATCCAGATGAAATTCTTCTGACGATTGATGCCATGACAGGGCAAGAAGCAGCGAATGTTGCCAAGACTTTCAATGAAACTATCGATGTGACAGGAGTTGTTTTGACGAAATTAGATGGGGATACTCGCGGTGGAGCAGCCTTGTCAATCGCCTCGATAACAGGAAAACCTATCAAATTTGCTGGGATGGGGGAAAAGTTAACTGAACTTGAAACATTCTATCCAGACCGGATGTCCAATCGAATTTTGGGAATGGGAGATATGATGACTCTCATCGAAAAGGCTCAAAAAGAATTCGATGAGGAAGAAGCAGCGGCTATGGCTGAAAAAATGAAAGCCAATACCTATGACTTCAATGACTTCTTGAAGCAGATGAATCAAGTCAATAAGTTAGGTTCTTTTGAAAGTATTTTGAAGATGATTCCTGGCTTGAATAAGATGTTACCCATTGACAAAATGAATATTGATCCTAAAGATATGGTACGAACTAAGGCGATCATTCAATCCATGACAGAAGAAGAACGGCAAAACCCAGATGCCATTAATCAAAGTCGAAGAAGACGTATTGCCAAAGGATCTGCAACGACTTTGATTCAAGTCAACCAATTGATCAAACAATTCAATCAGACGCGCACAATGATGTCTGCTATGACCAATGGAGACATGAGTGCCCTCAGCGGATTAATGGGTGGTATGCCAGGTGGTGGCATGGGAGGATTTGGTAGAATGGATGGCGGACGTCGAAAGAAGAACCGGGTCCAAGAACTCGCTGCTAAGAAAATGGCACGGCAATTGAATAAAAAACGTCGACATAGTGGGAAGAAACATTAAGGTGAGAAGGTAGAAGACATGAAATTTGTTGAATTATCATCAGAAGATTTTGATCAATGGATTAAAAAATTAGGCAAGAGTAATCACTTACAATCAATAGATATGGCACATTTGAAGGAAAAACGTGGTCGCAAAATTCATTTTGTAGGCTTAGAAGATGATCACCATCAAGTCCTTGAAGCAGCCTTATTAGCAGCTCTTCCTACTCGTGTAGGAAAAGCTTATGAAATAGAAGGGTGGTTACCTTCATCTGCTGAGAATTCAGAGACCGTTAGTGCCTTTTTAAAAGCCTTGCAGACTTATGTGAAAAATAATGGGGGCATTTCTTTGTTGATTAAACCTGATGTGCCTTATGTAGTCACAGATGTTCGTGGAGAAAATCCTAAATTTCAAAATGAATCTTTGATTGAGATTTTCCAAAAAGCAGGATATAGCTATCATAAACTAGATCTTCGTCCAGAATTTGCAGGTTTTGATTGGAATTATAAAAAATATTTGAAGGGTGTGGATCCTTCAAAACCAGAGAAATCTTATCTCAAAGGGGCACAACAATCTTTAAAGCAAGCCCATCATTATCCAACAGTTGTTCGTGAAATTACGGGTTTAGAGGAAATGCCTAGATTTTATGCTTGTTATGAAAAAACTTGCCACCGTTTAGGAATTTCGCCTAAAGAGTATATTTATTTTGAACAGGTTTATCAGACGATGGGGGACAGAGCGCAATTTATTTTGGCTGAGATTGATTTTAAAGCCTATCAAGAAAAACTCCAAAATCGTCGGCAAGTACTCAAAGAAGAATTAGATGCTCTAGAAGCAGACTTAGCCCTTAATCCAAATAGTCGGAAGAAAAATAATCAACATCGCGAAATCCTTTCGCAATATGAAGCACAGGGCAAACGTTTGGTAGATGCTAAGGAATGGATTGATCAAGCCACAGAAGAAAAAACAGTGTTGGCAGTGGCACTCTTTATTATTAGTCCTTACGAATTAACCTATCTTTATTCAGGGTCTAATGAAGAGTATTCCTTGATTAATGCTCCTCACCTTATTCAAGATCAAACGATTCGATTGGCTTTGGATAAGAAGATTCCTGTTTATAATTTTCTAGGAATTAGTGAGCCGTTTGATGAAAATAATGGCCTCTTTCGTTTTAAAGTTTCTTTTAATGGGTATGCTGAACGAACAATGGGTACCTTTACTTGGTCTCCGCATCCGACCTTCCTCAAAGTTTATGAAAAAGTGAAACGATTGTTAGGACGGTATGATAACTAAAAAAGATTGATAAAAATTCTTAGTATAAGAAATAAAAAAGTCTTTGACAAAGATAGAAAAAGAGAGTACAATAAAAAAGTTGAGAAAAGAAGCAGAAACACCCGTTTCTCGCCTGAGTTGACAAAGAAGTCCTCGGGCTGATAGATACAAAAGCACAAGAATGTGTGAAGGCGACGGGGATGCTTATTCCGTCGCCTTTTTCTATGCAGACCTCTCACAAATATTGTTAGTATAGTCAATTTTGGAGGTGAATAGGTATCGCTAAAAATAAGAACAACGAATTATTTATCAATGAAGAAATTCGCGCTAAAGAGTTGCGTGTGATTGATTCCAATGGCGGACAACTCGGGGTTATTAGTAAACGAGACGCCTTAAGTAAAGCGGAAGAAGAAGGTTTGGATTTAGTTATGGTTTCACCAAATGCTAATCCTCCAGTAGCCCGCATTATGGATTATGGTAAATATCGTTATCAACAACAACGTAAAGCACGCGAACAACGTCGAAATCAAAAGATTATTCAAGTGAAAGAAATTCGCTTGAGTCCTACTATTGATGAAAATGACTTCCAAACCAAATTACGTCAAGGAAGAAAATTCATTGAAAAGCATAATAAGGTGAAGGTTTCTATTCGTTTTAGAGGCCGTGCTATTACTCATAAAGATCTTGGCCAGGAAGTGCTTGATCGCTTTTCTGGAGAATTAGCTGATGTTGCCGTAGTGGAACAGAAACCTAAAATGGAAGGTCGTTCCATGCAATTACAGTTAGCACCAAAAGAAGATTAATTTCAGGAGGATTTAAATATGCCAAAACAAAAAACACATCGTGCGTCAGTTAAACGTTTCAAACGGACTGCTTCTGGCGAATTAAAACGTAGCCATTCAGAACGTTCTCACCGTTTCCATGGAAAGACTAAGAAACAACGTCGTCAGCACAAACAAGCAACTTTGGTACATTCAACAGATATGAAACGTATCAAACAAATGTTAGAAGCTTATTAAGAGAAGCTTTATAGAACAGATCTTAGAAAGACTCAAGGAGGAATAATATGGCACGTGTTAAAGGTGGTACGGTGACTCGTCGTCGTCGTAAAAAATATTTAAAATTAGCAAAAGGTTATTTTGGAGCAAAATCAACAAACTATAAGATGGCTAAAGAAGCCGTTATGAAATCTTATATGTATGCTTTCCGTGATCGTCGGAAGAGAAAACGTGACTTCCGTCGTTTATGGATCACACGTATCAATGCTGCAGCTCGTGTGAACGGATTGAGCTACAGCCGTTTAATGAATGGTTTACATCAAGCCAATATTGATATTAACCGTAAAATGTTAGCTGATATTGCGATCAACGATCCAGAAGCTTTTGCAACAATTTGTGACCAAGCGAAACAAGTTCTTGGAAAATAGTTAAAACCAAAAAGAGTCACTCGCTTAATAAGGAGTGACTCTTTTTTTGAGGTTTTGATAAGAAAAATCTTAACGCTCAATTTCTGGAGCTTTTCCTATCTCTGCTTGGAGCATCCAAAGGACTTTTTGTAAGTCACGTAAGTAGCCTGTGCAGACGTCTTCACTGGCCGCGTCGCCTTCTTCACTGGCGGCATCAACGCCTTGTTGATAGTCTTCAACTAATTGACGAATAACTGTGGAAACTCGGTGCATGTCTTCAGAAATGCTGGTATTCCATTGACCGGAACGATCTTCAATTTTGGTATGTTCAGCAAATTCTTTAAGTGTAGAGTAAGGGGAGCCATCAATGGTGATTAATCGCTCAGAAACGGTATCGAGTTGTTCGCTGAGAATATCCATATATTTATCTAATTTAGGATGATAAAATAAGAAGCCTTCTCCGCGCATATACCAGTGAATTTGATGAAGGACTGTGTGGCCCTGTACAAGATCTGCGACGAGTTGATTAAGCGCAATTTTAGTTTTAGTGTAAGACATAAAATTCCTCCTTCAAAAGCAATTTTTAATTTCTACTTTAGAATAATTATAAAGTAGACAAGAAAAAAAGTAAAAGAATCTGCTTTTAAGGAAGACTGATCAATTAAAGCGATCAAACTTAATAAAAACTTGATTCGTCATAAGGTCGGAAAAGATGATAGAATAAAAAAACAAATAAATGAGATGTAGAAAGGATGACGTTCATTTGATTAAATTAAACAACGTCTCCGTTTCCTTTGATACGCCAGATGGTCATTTAAAAGCTGTCGATAATGTCTCTTTAACCGTAAATAACGGAGAAATTTTTGGAGTCATTGGTTATTCTGGAGCGGGTAAAAGTACATTAGTACGTACCATTAACTGCCTACAAAAACCAAGTAGTGGGCAAGTCATTGTCAATGGTGAAAATATAGCCGAATTAAATTCTCGTGATTTAAGAGAAGCGCGTAAGAAAATAGGAATGATTTTCCAGCATTTTAACTTGATGAATGCAAGAACTGTGGCAGGAAATGTTGCTTTTCCTTTGAAGGAGTCTGGATTAAGTCAAGAAGAAATTGATGAAAAGGTCAAGCGATTGTTGGACTTAGTAGGCTTAGGTGACAGAGGTCAGGCTTATCCTTCTCAATTATCGGGTGGCCAAAAGCAAAGAGTCGCTATTGCTAGAGCACTTGCAAACGATCCTCATGTTCTCTTATGTGATGAAGCAACTTCTGCTTTGGACCCTAAGACCACAGGACAAATTTTGGAATTATTAAAACGTGTGAATAAAGAAATGGGGATTACGATTGTTATTATTACCCATGAAATGAGTGTTATCAAACAAATTTGTGATCGGGTAGCAGTTATGCAGTCCGGGAAAGTAATTGAAGAAGGAAGCATCTTAGATATTTTCCGTCAACCTAAAGAAGCACTCACAAGAGACTTTATTCGTTCGGCTAGCCCAACAGAAAAAGGAATCGAAAATATTTTAGAAAATCCAGATCTTTTAAATATTCAGCCAGATGATCGGGTCATTCGCATTGATTTTACAGGAGAAAGTACAGGGGAACCTCTCATTGCTTCCCTTGCTCAACGTTTCCAATTGCCAGCTAATATTCTATTTGCAAATGTGGAAATTTTACAACAGACACCTGTAGGCACCATGTTAATTTCTTTAAATGGAACGGAAGAACAACTTCGATCTGCTTTCCAATATATGCAGGATAATGGCGTGAAATGTCGAGAATATACGATTGATTTTTCTAAAAAGGGGGTAGAGTAGAATGGCTTTTTTTAAAACGATCATGCCTAATGTGTTAGCGATTCAAGATCAAATGTTAAAAGCAACCCTAGAAACTTTGTATATGACGATTGTTACTTGCGTGATAGGTTTTGCTATTGGAATACTTATAGGGGTCTTGTTGGTCTTATACATGCCAGGCGGTTTAAAAGAAAATCGGGCGGTTTATTCTATATTGGATAAGATCGTTAATATCGGTCGATCGATTCCTTTTGTTATTTTGATCGCCTTGCTTGGTGGATTTACACGCTTGATTGTAGGAACTTCTATTGGGACAACAGGTTCTCTTGTGCCGCTGATTGTAGGAACGATTCCCTTCTATGCGAGACAAGTTCAAAATGCCTTATTAGAAATTGATGAAGGGATTATTGAAGCCGCTCAAGCTATGGGCTGCTCTATTCGAGATATTGTGATTAGAGTTTATCTGAAAGAAGCGATACCAGGTCTTATTCGGACATCTGCTCTAACTGTGATCAATGTGATCAGCTTGACAGCTATGGCTGGTGTTGTTGGCGGAGGCGGTCTTGGTAATTTAGCGATTACAAGAGGATATCAACGTTATCAAAACGATATAACGATTGTAGCCACTTTAATTATTTTGATTATTGTGTTTATTAGCCAAGCAATTGCTGATAGACTCGTTAAACATTACGAACATTAGAAATATTAGGAAAGAGGGAAGCAAATGAAGAAATGGCAGGTGTTATTAGTCAGTGCCTTATCAGTATTAACCATTGCAGGATGTGGCAACAAAACAGATAAAGCTAATCGAGTGACTGTGGGAGTAGCTGGGGAAAATGAAGAAAAAGTTTGGAACGATGTTTCTAAAAAGTTGAAAGACGATGGTATCGATCTTAAAGTTAAACTTTTTTCAGATTATGTTCAACCGAATGCGGCGGTTGCTGAAAATGAAATTGATATGAATGCTTTTCAACATGTGGCTTTTTTGAATGACTATGACCAGAAGAATAAAAAAGATTTAGTGCCAATTGGTTACACCTATATTTCTGCTATGATCGCCTATTCTGAAAAAGTAAAAGATCTTAAAGACCTTAAAGATGGAGCAACAGTCGTGATTCCTAATGATCCTACAAATGGTGGGCGTGCGCTTTTACTTTTACAACAAGCAGGTCTTTTGAAATTAGATAAAGAAGCAGGGATAACACCAACTGTTCAAAATATTACTGAAAATTCTAAAAATCTTAAAATTGTAGAGGTTGATGCTGCTCAAGTCCCAAGTAAATTGAAAGATGCAGATGCAGTAGTGGCCAATACCAATTATGCAGTTTCTGCAGGTTTGAAGATAAAAGATGGCATTTTTTCAGATACAGATGATTTAAGTAAGTTAGGAACACAATACAAAAATGTGATTGCTGTGAAAGCTGAAAATAAAGATAAAGAGCTTTACAAGAAAGTGGTAAAAGCTTACCAAAGCGCTGAAACAGAAGCCAAAATCAAAGAAGTATCTGGCGGAGCTGATCAAAAAGCTTGGACAGATAAAGACGATACGCTAAAAGAATTTGAAGACGTTCGTCAAAAGAAATAGAATGAATCTTAAACAAAAACTGGGCGCGAAAGTTGACCCGGTTTTTGTGTTTAAGAGGGAAGGAGGGAAGAATGAAAAAGTGGACGATTCATCCAGCGGTTTATAAGAGTGATTTTGAGAGATTGAAGACTTGGTTTTTACAAGCACGAGAGGATTTGAATCGAGAAGAAATTGATCAATGGCAAGATTGGCCAGCTTTGGAGGCGAGTCTCAAAACGCTTTTAATCGCTGAAGAAGGGTATTTTGTTTATCGGGGGAATGAGCCGATAGGTTTTTATGGACTTTCTTTCTATGATCAAGTTTATGAAAAGTATAGGATTTGGTCGAACGAATCATACGGAGCCGTTCATCGTTTAGTGATGAATCCTTTAGTCAAAGGCGAGGGGCTTAGTCGGCAGTTATTTACTCAGTTTGAGAGACAAATCAAACAAGGAGGAAGGAAAAGTGTGCGGATAGATACTCACTCAGATAATCAGCGTATGCGACATATTTTAAAGCAAGAGGAATATCGTTACTGCGGAAAAATATGTTTATTAGACGGCAGTGAACGGCTAGCCTATGAGAAGTGCATCAAAGAATAGGTAAAGATATATGGATTGAATGAAAGCGTTTTTATCAAAAAAGTTAAAAAAAAGACTTGCGTTTAAAACAAAAATACTTTATATTATAAACATATCGAGATAGAGGCGCGAAAACCATCAGTACTTATCTGAGCGGGAGCTAGGAAGATAAGGAAAGGGGAATTCGCCGAAATGCTTTCGTCGCCGGATGAAAGGGTTGGGCGTATGAAGAATATTCATACGACTGTCACATTTGTGGAGCACTATCCAGTTTTTGAATCCTGTCCCCCATATAAATAATAAGGACAGGATTTTAAATAAAAACAATGTGAACCTCTTTTCGATCAGAAATAGAGGTTTTTTCTATTTCTAAGATTTTGAAAAGAAAGAGGGTTTTTGCAATGAGAATATGGCGTAGGCTAGTCACCGTGTTAATGATGATGGCATTAGTAATTCCTGCACCTAGTGTTTTGGCAATAGAAGGAGGGAAGGTAGCCGTCGATTCTGAAGCCTTGAATAAGGGCTTAGAAACGCCAGGAGTCTTTAGAGTAGGGATGGAAGCTAACTATGCTCCCTATAACTGGTCTCAAACGTCAAAGGAAGATGGGGCAGTTGAAATCGCTAATGCGAAAGGTGAATACGCAAATGGTTATGACGTTCAAACCGCTAAACGTATTGCGGATGCCTTAGGATTAAAATTGGAAGTTGTAAAGATGGAATGGGACGGTCTTCCACCTGCTTTACAATCCGGAAAGATCGATGCTATTATCGCTGGGATGTCCCCAACACCTCAACGTTTGGAACAAATCGACTTTACGAGAAGTTATTATGATTCTGAAATTTGTGTGGTAACACGTAAGGATAGTAAATATGCAAAAGCGACTTCCTTAGCAGACTTCCCAGGAGCTAAGATAACCGCCCAATTAAATACTTTCCACTATGGCCTTATTGATCAAATGGAAGGTGTAGACAAACAAACAGCAATGGATTCTTTCCCAACGATGATTTCTTCAGTTCTAAGTAAGAAAATCGATGGTTATGTTTCTGAAAGACCGAGCGCACTTGCTGCAACTGCTGCTAACTCTGATTTACAGATTATTCGTTTTGAAAAAGGAAAGGGATTTGATCTTAAGGGACAATCCACAGAGACTTGTGTTGGTTTAAGAAAGGGATCTCCATTAACTCCTATGATTAATGAAGTCTTAAACAATTTTACTTCTGAAGATCGTAGCCAATTAATGGACAAAATGGTGGCCCTCAATAATCGGGGAGAAAGTCAAGGCTTCTGGTCAGAAGTAGCTGGTATTTGGAAAACTTACAAAGGACAATTTATGAAGGGTGCTTTGAACACCATGGTGATTGCTTTGGTGTCAACTCTTATCGGTTTCTGTATCGGACTTTTGATCGCTATTTATCGTTCTACTCCAATTAATGGAGCAAATGCAATTGTTCAAGCAATTTATCGAATATTCGATTTTGTGATTGTAGCTTATATTGAAATTTTCCGTGGGACCCCAATGATGGTTCAAGCGATGTTAATTTTCTATGGTTCTAAACTATTTTTAGATATTGATATGTCCGCGATGTTGGCTGCTTTTCTGATTGTTTCCATTAACACTGGAGCTTATCTTGCAGAGGTTATTCGTGGAGGCATTATCAGTGTGGATAATGGACAGAGTGAAGCTGCTAAAGCGATTGGGATGAGCCATCTTCAAACTATGATTTTTGTTGTTCTCCCTCAAGCTATTCGAAGTATTCTTCCTGCCTTAGGGAATGAATTTGTGATTAATATCAAGGATACTTCGGTGTTAAATGTTATCGCTGTAACAGAATTATTCTTCGTGACTCGTTCCGCAGCTGGTAAAACTTACCTTACCTTCCAGACATTCTTTATCGTATCTGTGATTTACTTTGTATTAACTTTTGCAACGACCCGCTTGTTACGTCTCGTTGAAAAGAAAATGTCAGGGAGCGATCATTATACCGTGTATCAATCATCAACAAGTGAGGTGAACATTCATGAATAATGCAATTTTAGAAGTGCAACACTTAGAGAAGAAATTTGGAGATAATTTAGTTTTAAAGGACATTGATTTTACAGTGGCTCCTGGCGAAGTGATTTCAATTATTGGGTCTTCTGGTTCTGGGAAATCTACGCTTTTGAGATGTATGAATCTCCTAGAAACCCCAACAGCTGGAGACATTTGCCATCATGGAAGTTCTATTCTGACGCCTGGCTTTGATCAGAATAGCTATCGGGCAAAGGTGGGGATGGTTTTCCAACAATTTAATCTCTTTAAAAATATGAATGTTTTAAAGAATTGTATGATTGGACAAGTGAAGATTCTCAAACGAAGTGAAGAAGAAGCTAAAAAAATTGCTTTGAAAAATTTAGAAAAAGTTGGTATGGCCCCTTATCGTGATGCAAGACCCGATCAATTATCTGGGGGACAACAACAAAGAGTAGCGATTGCGCGTGCTTTATCTATGAATCCAGAGATCCTTCTATTTGATGAACCTACCTCAGCTCTCGATCCAGAGATGGTAGGGGAAGTTTTACAAACCATGACAGAATTGGCTCATGAAGGCTTAACTATGATTGTAGTTACTCACGAAATGGCTTTCGCTCGAGATGTTTCTTCTCGAATTTGCTTTATGGATAAGGGAGTTATTGTCGAAGATGGGGAGCCTGATCAAGTCATTAATCATCCAAATCATCAACGGACGAAAGAATTCTTGACGCGATATCTCTCAGAAAAATAGGAAAAGTTCGCAAAGCTTCATCGAAAACAGCAGGTTTCAGTGCTCGTCAGTTGGCATTGGAACCTTTTTTTAGAAAGTCGCGTTTATAAAAAATGAGTTTAAGTAGGAAGTAAGACTTTTTAGAGATATTTTTAGGGAAATCATGAAGGGAGATTGACGTTATTTATCATGGGGTATAGACTTCAGGTAAGTGGTTTGACTTTTTTTAGGAGTAAGCCTAGGGTTACTTTTTAGTCATATCGTTAAGTAATTTTTATAAAATAAAGAAAAGGTGGTAACTGTGCGTTTAAAGAATAAGATCGTATGTGGAATGGCTATGTTGACAGGACTACTTTTCATTTGCCCTGATGTTTTAGCGGATCAGGTATTAAGTGATTCAAACATCAATCGTAAAACAGAGAACATTTCATCACAAAAAAATCAGGAAGTTTCAAAAACTCAATTAGTGAAAAAGCAACTTGCTCCGCACAAAAATGAAAAACATGGAGCAACAGGTGAGTCATTAACCGTTGATCATAGTCAAGGAATTGAAAGATATTATACGGCAGAAATTACGCATACGGGGTACACCATAGATACAAAACCTTGGGGAGAATCTGGATTTCAATCAGCAGGGGTAGGAACTTCTGCTGACTATTTAAATCAAGTGGTGACGATTCGCTATGAAAATGAGTCGGGTTACTATGCTAATATTTGGAAAAACAATCAAGAATTAGGATGGATCGATAAACGTGCTTTCAAAGGATTCGTTTTACCGAGTTATCAAGATACGGTTGTTGCTAAAGGGTATTCCTTTGATTCTAAGCCTTGGGGAGAGGACGATTTTAAGACCTTAGACTGGTCTAACCAACACTTAAATGAAGCGGTCACTCTTGTGATGGAAAGTGAAAATCGGGCTTATGTTTTAGCCCTTCAAAAGGGAGAAAGTTTGGGTTGGCTAGATAAGCGAGCATTTGTTCAAGTGGATGACCATAATTTCGAAGCAACGAGTGTCACCCCTTATCACGCGAAGATTGTGAATAAAGGCTACTCGATTGATACCAAGCCGTGGGGCGTCCCTGGATTTCAATTATCAGCATCTGGATACTCAGACCAACATTTAGGTGAACAAGTAGTAGTCAGCCAAGTGGATGAAAGTGACTCCTATGTTTTGATTTCTGATCAATACTTCAATGAATGGGGCTGGTTGGATCGACGGGCTTTATTAGAAGAAAGACTGACGAGTAGACAGTTAGAGGTGAGCCCACAAGTTTCTCAAAGATGGTGGTATTGTGTTCCTGCTAGCCTTTCGATGATTCTTGATACAGTGGGAGTTCAGGTTGACCAATTTACTTTAGCGCGTCAAACTAATTGTATCGATTATGTAGGGACAGAAAGTCCTGACGCTATTAAGGTGTTGAATCAATATGTCATCGGAAAGGAAGCGCCTGAACCAGGAGAAATGGGCTATCATCTCGAAAAAGTGACCGAATACACGCCAATGTCGTCACAATTTTCAGAGTTCAAGTTAAATTATATTAAAAGTATCCAAGCGGGAAAACCTGTGTATCTTACCTTTAATTTTGATAAGATGTATGATAAAGGCGGACAAAATTTTGATCATGCGGTAGTAGGTATCGGTTATGTGGCCAATGAATCGGAAACGGATATTGAAAGGATTTTGTATCGAGATCCTAGTGTGAGCCTGTCTGGGCACATTCATTCTGTCACCCCTGAAAAGTATTTTGCCTCAATGCCAGGGGATGAATCTTGCTACGCTTATTTTAGTTAATAGAATAAAGGTTTAGTTTTTTGGAATGAATAAGAACTTCTAAAAGGGAGAAACGACCTCTTGCTTTTGGAAGTTTTTTTGTTAGCAATTGATGGGGAGTGAGAAGAAAGCCAAAAGAGAAATTTAAAGATATGGTATACTGAAGATACGAATTAAAGGAGTTTTTGAACATGAACAAAGACCTAGGATCCATTGTCAATGGAAAAATTATAGATGAAAATACAGGAAATTATTTCTTTCAGTACCAAGGAATAACTTATCAATTACCTAAAAGCTTAGTCCAAAAAGGAAAACTTGGCGGTCAATGTGAGGCGTTTATTTATCTTGATCAAAAGAATCATCCTAAGGCCACACAAATTTATCCTTCTGCGCGGCAAAATCGCTATGGATGGGCAGAAGTGACAGAGGTCCGTCCAGAACTTGGTTGTTTTGTTTCGATTGGTTTACCTGACAAAGATATGGTAGTTTCTTTAGATGATCTACCAGGAGAAAAGAACTTATGGCCTAAGTCAGGGGACCGTTTGTTGGTAAAGTTAATAGTTGATAAAAAAGATCGACAATGGGCAGTTCCAGCAGACCAAGAAGTCTTTCAAGATTTAACGACTAAAATCCGTGGTAACAAAAAACGGTGGATGAATCAAATCAAAGAAGTGACTGTTTATGCAACCAAATTAATGGGAACCTATGCCATAACGGAGGATTACTACCAAGCCTTTATTCATCCGAGTGAACGAGAAGTGGAACCTCGTCTCGGTCAAAAAGTTAAGGGGCGGGTGATAGGGATCGGACAAAATGGTAATCTCAACTTATCTTTGAAACCTCGGTCTTTTGAAGCCATTTCGGAGGATGCTCAGATGTTACTGGCTCTTATGGACCGACAAGTGGATGGTTGTCTTCCTTTTAATGATAAAAGTGACCCTAAAGCTATTCGACAAGCCTTAGGGATTAGCAAAGCCCAATTTAAGCGTGCTTTGGGGCATCTCTTGAAACAAAAGCAAGTGATTCAAACGGAAAAAGGAATTCAACGCGTGAATTAGTGGGGGCGATTGAATGACGATGCAAGACATAGTGGATGATTTTTTAAATACTCTTCGCATAGAAAATGGATTAAGTGAAAATACCATAAAAACTTATGCAAATGTCTTGAAAAAATTTATAGTCGGTCTTCAAGAACAAGACATCCATGCTTTTGATCAGGTTCAGCGTCAAGATGTGATTCATCAATTGATGACAATGAATGAAGCGGGACTTTCCACGTCAACCTTGAGTCAGTTTTTATCGGCTTTGCGGCACTTCTTTCGTTACCTCAAATTAGATGGTCAATTGACTCTAAATCCCGTTGAAAATATAGCTTTGCCTAAGAAAAAACATCCTTTGCCTCAAGTTTTAACTATGGAAGAGGTGGATCGCCTTTTAGAAGCCCCTGATCTGGAAACTTATCTAGGCCTGAGAGATCGCACCTTATTGGAATTTATGTATGCGACGGGGCTGAGAGTGAGTGAAACCGTTATGCTGCCTTTGAGTGAGCTTCATGAAGATCTTCAATTTATCCAGACTATTGGAAAAGGCAACAAAGAACGGATTGTCCCTTTGAATGAGGGAGCGATGGAGTGGTTAACTTTTTATATTCAAAAGGTTCGCCCCGAACTCTTAGGCAAAACAGATCAATCGAAAGGGCGACTGTTTGTGAATCATCATGGTCGTCCCTTATCTAGGCAAGGCGTATGGAAAAAATTGAAACAGTATCTTCAAATCGCAGGAATTCAAAAAAATATTAGCCCGCACACTTTACGACATTCTTTTGCGACACACCTTTTAGAGAATGGAGCAGACTTAAGAGTCGTTCAAGAGCTGTTAGGGCACTCTGATATTTCCACCACGCAAATTTATACCCACATTCATTCCCAACATATGAAAACAACTTACGAAAAGACATTTCCTAGAGCTTAGTAAGAAAATGAAAAAAGCTTTAACGGCTCACAAGAACGGTTAAAGCTTTTTGATTGGTTAGGGGTTAGAGATTAGTTAATCTCTAACCCCTTTTCTAGTTCAATTTGAGTATGATCAGTATCTTTTGGTGCGGTATTTTTAATCTTAATGGTCGCTTTTTGACCAGGCTTGAAACTGTCAATTCGCCAAGTATCTGTGGCCAAAACTTCTTTATCCTTATTGACAAACTTGTAAGTGATCCCGAGATTTTTAAATTCATGGGAAGAGTGGTTGGTGATTTCACCGGCATATACAGCTTGAGAGTCGGTACTTTCAGCTTGCACTTTTAATTTGACAGCGTTGAGATCTTTTTCAAGTTGTTTAAGAGCCTCTGTATTTTTGGCTTGCTTTTGAATAATCTCTTCACTCTTTTCAACATTGAATTCCTCTAAGCGGTCTTCTTGGACCACAAACCGAGAATCTTTCTTTAAATTCTTTAAAGCAGCGATCCGTTTCTTATAATGCTCATTAAAAGCTTTTTGATTTTCGATGGAGGCCTCTTGATTGATGGTATCCACACACCCTTTAAGTTCTGTTAAATAGGTGTTGGCGTTTTGACCAATGGCGTCATCTTTAAATTTTTTCCCTTGGTATTTATGCATCATTTCCCATTCTTTATTAAAAGAATCTTTGAGATAGTTTTCGTTCTTAGGGTCTTTAGCCAGGAGTTCCTGTTTTGCTTGCCATGTTTTGAATAAGTCAGAGAAAAATTGATCATCTGTACTTTTAATGGAAGAACAGGCAGCAAATTGTAAGAGGAGAAGAGCAAGGATAGCCAAGCTAAGCCCCTTTTTTATTTCCTTTAACATAGTAGTATTCCTTTCGTCAGGCGATTGCCAGATTTCTTTATTATTATAGCATATTTATAAGGTTTTCCCTAAGATTTGAACGATAAGAATTTTTTGGCATGCTCAAGCGAAATAAGGTAAAATACTGATTAAGGAGGCGAGGGTATGGATTCTATTGAACAATTGAAAGAAATGATTTATGAGAGTGATCGGATAGCCTTTTTTGGAGGAGCGGGAGTCTCTACTGCAAGTGGTATTCCTGATTTTCGATCTTCTACAGGTATCTTTAATAAACCTTCGGGCGGGAAGTATTCCCCAGAAGAAATTGTTTCTCATTCTTTTTTTATGAAGCATCCCAAGCAATTTTTTGACTTTCATTTTAATGTCTTAGTTCATCCAGAAGCTGAGCCTAATTTTTGCCATCGTTATTTGGCAAAATTAGAAGAAAAAGGCAAAAGAGTCGCAATTATTACGCAGAATATTGATGGCTTGCACCAACGAGCAGGGAGTAAAAAGGTTTATGAATTGCATGGGAGTGTGTGGACCAATCACTGTTTAGCTTGTGGGGAAGAGTATACTTATCCTCAGTTAAAAGTGGACAAAGAGGGTATCCCTCGCTGCCCTAAAGACCAAGAAATTGTACGACCAGATGTTGTTCTTTATGAAGAACCATTGAATCAAAAAGTCATTGAAGGGGCTTTAAGAGAGTTGCAAGCGGCGGATTTATTAATTGTGGCAGGAACTTCTCTATTGGTTCAGCCAGCAGCTAGTCTTTTACAATATTATCAAGGTTCTTATTTAGCAGTGATCAACAAAACGCCAATTCCACTTCCACGACCAGATGCGCTTGTTTTTCAATCCTCCATTAACGAAATCTTTAAGCAGTTATAGTTTATTCCTTCCTATGAGACACTTTATCAATTTAGAAGGGGAATGGGAGAAAACGTTGGCAATTAGAAGCTTTTGTGCTAACCTAATAATCGGAAAGCGAAGAAAGGACAGGTGAAGTATGCTCATTCCATATGTCGCCAAGTATGAAAAAGTTGTAATGGGGCTGTTAAGTTATTTAGCGCCTTATCGGGCATTAGAAGATTTGACGCTTGAAATGAAACGGATCAAGTCCAATCAGCGTCAGGTGTATCTCTGGCGAGATGAAGAGACAGATAATGTGATTGCTATTATCGGCTTTGATTTGGATTCGGAAAATAAAGCAATTCTTGTGCGCTACCTTTCAATTAATCCTTCCTTTCAAGCCGAAGATATCAGCTTTAGCTGCTTATCAGCTCTTGCAAAAGAATTTCCTATGTATGGGATCAGTGGAACGTTGGAGATGTCAGAATGCTTAAAAAAATGGGCACTTCATGAACAACGAACAATTCCTGAGATTATAGGATTAGACGTCAAGAAAAATGAGGGACAGCATGGCTAAAGAATGGGAACTCTCTGAAGAACAATCGCAAGCATTGTATATTGATCTAGCGGCTTTTGAAGGGCCGCTTGATTTACTTTTACACTTAATTAAACAAATGAAGGTAGATATTTTTGATATTCCAATTGTGGAGATCACTGAAAAATATCTCGCTTTAATTCAAGAAAATCAATCCAGGAATTTGGAAGTAGCGAGTGAATATTTAGTTATGGCAGCTACTTTGATTGAGATTAAAGCCAATATGCTATTACCCAAACCTGAAGAAGAGGAAGAAGAAGTAGATCCTAGACAGGATTTAGTAGAACAATTAGTGAATTATCAAAACTATAAGAGAATTGGGCATCTTCTCGAAGAAAAGCAAGAACTTCGGGCACAAGAATATCCAAGACAAGCGAGTGATCTGAGCGCCTACCAAGTGGTTGTTCCCTTGCCAAAAGGGGAGAATACGACAGACGATTTGGTGAATGCTTTGAGGAAGATGGTCAGACGATTAAAGGATAAGGCCCCTCTTGAGAAAATCATTCAAGCAGAATCTTATACCTTGCAGGAAGCCTTTGCGGAAATTAAGACAGCATTTGAGGATAAAGAAGGCGAGATCTCGTTTTTTTATCTTTTAAGTAAGAAAGCTTACCAAAAAGAGAGGATTGTCACTTTGTTTTTAGCCCTTCTTCAGCTCGCTAAACAGCAAGTGATCGTCCTTGAACAAGATGCCATTGCAGAGGATATTCGCTTAACTAAAAGAGGAGAGTTTTAATGAATCTTATTGGTCAGTGTCAGAGTTTATTATTTGTAAGTGGGGAGGAAGGCTTGTCACTTGTCGAATTGGCAAGTTTAGTTGACCAACCTCAAGAAAAAGTAAGATATGCTCTGTTAGTTTTAGAAGAAGAGCTGTCTCATAATCCCCACTCCGCTATTCGCTTGGGCAAGGTGAAAGATCGCTATCAATTGGTGACTAAATCTGCCTTCTCTGAGACAATTAAAACGTACGCCAGGTCTCCTTTTGCTTTGAAATTATCCCAGCAAGCTCTGGAAACTTTGGCGATTATTGCCTACCAGCAACCCATCACGCGTTTAGCGATTGATGAGATAAGAGGGGTAGGGTCCAGTGCTATGATTCAACGCTTGATGATGCATGATCTGATTTGTGAAGCAGGCAGGCAAAATTCGCCCGGACGCCCCATTCTCTACCAAGTGACGGATTATTTTTATCAGTATTTTGGTTTAAAAAATCTTTCAGATTTACCTGACTTAGAGACTATAAAAGCACAAGAAGAAGGACAAAATCAATCGGATGACTTATTTCAAACCGAACTTTTTTGAGAGTCAAGAGAAATCTTCATGAAGAAGTAAGTCTTTTTCATGATAGAATAAGTATTTACACATAAGGGAGAAATTATGGAGAGATTACAAAAAGTCATGGCCTATGCTGGTCTGGCCTCTCGGCGGGAAGCTGAGAAAATGATTTTGGCAGGAAGAGTAAAAGTAAATGGAAAAGTAGTTCAAACGCAAGGGGTTAAGGTGAGTCATCGTGACCGAATTGAGGTGGATGATATTCCCATTTACCGAGAAGAACCTGTTTACTATCTTTTTAATAAGCCGGATAAGGTTATCTCTGCAGTGAGTGATGATAAGGGACGTAAAGTGGTGGTAGATTATTTCAAAAATATTCCCCAAAGAATCTATCCTGTGGGAAGGTTAGATTATCATACGACTGGCGTTTTAATCTTAACCAATGATGGTGAATTGGCGAACCTTTTAATGCATCCCCGTTATCAATTAGATAAAGTGTATGTTGCTAAAATTACCGGCTTCTTAACGCCAGAAGAAATACATCGGTTAGAGATCGGCGTAGTTATTGATGGCAAGAAGACAGCCCCAGCTAAAGTACAGGTTCGCAAAAATAAACAAGCCACTAAAAATGCTACCGTAGAAATTACGATTCACGAAGGACGAAATCGCCAAGTGCGCAAAATGTTCGAAGCAGTGGGCCATCCTGTGAAAAAATTAACGCGTGAGCAGTATGGTTTCTTAACCGTGGAAGATTTACGGCCAGGAGAATATCGCCCCTTGCTAAAAAGTGAAGTTCTTCGCTTGAAACAGCAAGCTCAAAAATAAAAACAATTTTGTAAGGAAAGGGCTTGCAAATTTTATAGAATAGGCTTATCATGAGAATACAGTTTAATACAATTAATCTTCGGGGCAGGGTTAAATTCCCGATCGGCGGTAAAGTCCGCGAATCATGAGAATGATTGAGCTAGTGAAATTCTAGTACCGACTGTAGAGTCAGGATGGAAGAAGATAAGACATTGGATTCTTTTCATGCTACCGCGAAGGCAAAGGTGAGAAGGATCTTTTTTGTTGAGGCATTTCTTTCCCGAAAGTAAAGGACAGTGTTCTGCTTACGAAGGAGAGAGGAGATTATGTATGAAAACATCGACACGTCAATTGGTTGTTATTGCAATAATGGGGGCTATAGCATTTGCTTTAATGCTGTTGTCATTCCCTATTTTTCCAGCGACACCCTTTTTAAAATTGGATTTTTCGGATATCCCCGTTTTATTCACTTGCTTTTTATATGGGCCATTAGCTGGAGCAGGGACAGCTTTTGTTCGCGGCACTTTACACTATATTCAAACAGGAGGACATGGGGGTTATCCTATTGGAGACTTGGCAGCCTTTTTGGCCACCCTTTCTTACATGTTACCGGTCTATTACCTCTTACGTAAAACGGGAGTGTCCTTACATGTAGAAAAGGATGCCTTCAAGTATTATTTCCGAATGGCCTTTGCCTTTATCTTAGGAATTATTTGCTTAACGGTTGTGCTGACGTTCTTGAATTATTATGTCATTACACCATTCTATATGGCTGTTATGCATTTCAAAATTCCAAATATGCAAGACTACATTCTCTACGCGATTATTCCCTTTAATCTGGTTAAAGGATTAGTGATCTCAATAGCAAATATTGTGATGTTATCTGCGGTGCTTCCTGTCGCTAGAAGACGATTAGGCGTTGCTAGTGTGTAGAGAAAACTTTTGATAAAAGACTAGAACCATTGCCTAGAATTTGTCCCAGGTGATGGTTTTTTTGTACAATTTTCATAAAAACAGGTACATTCGCTCTGTTGCGAATGAAAAGTAGAGTAAAGTAAGATAGCTAAAATGGTATTCTAAAGAAAGAAGGTGTTCCTGTGTTGTATCGACACGAAGGTAACCAGCAGATAATTCAAGAAAAGCCTCGATTTTCTATTCGTAAGTATAGTGTAGGCGTGGCTTCTGTTTTGATAGGAGTGAGTTTGTTCTATTCAGGCAATCCTGTACAAGCAGCCAACAAGGCCGCTGAAAGTTTTACTCAAAAAACGAATGTGGCTTTAGAAGAAGTGAAAGTTTGTCAAGATTTGCTGAAGAAGGCGGAAGCCTTAGGGTTAGGGCATGAAGCCGCTTATAGTCACTTGAAAAGTTTGGTTGATGGTGTTGATGTAGACGGAAATACGGGAGATGCCATCCATCAGGCGAGATTAGCTTTAGAAGCTCTTATAGTTTCTAAAGAAGCAGCCCTTAAAGCGGCAACGAAAAATGAGACAAGGTCCCCAAAAAATCAAACGCAAAACCTTTCAAAAGAAGAGAAATCTCCAAAGTCAGAGACTGAACAGCAATCTTCTGATCAAGTTATCTCTAATGGTCGTTCTGGAGTTGATATTTATTTTGAAACGATCGATGCTCCTAGTGAAGTTGGACTTCAACAGGGACAAAATATGGAAGATAAACTCTACTACGCAGGGGGACTAAAGTCTTGGGAGTATTCTACAACAAAGTCTTATCAACAGTGGTATGGCAAGACACTTTATGATAGTAATAAATCTTCTCCTATTGCCCGAGTTTGGGTAGATGGAAAAGGACAGTTAGAAGGTAGTAACTTCACGTTATTGAACGATATTGATAATCCACAATCTTATGTAAATTTAAGAGGAGAAGATTCAAGAAAATATATTGCTGAATTTGATACGAATAATCCAGCGCATAAAGACGATCTTAAAGAAGCTAAGAATGCAAAGGATGGAAGAAATCATCCTGTTCGCATTAAAGTTACTTATGTAGGCGTGATGAATGAACAGGGAAGTGGGTATAAATATGACATTATCACATCTTATCTTCGTATGGATCGGGATAAGATGCCCCCAGAGATTGTGGTCCCTAGTGATACTCGGACTTATTATGTAGGGGAAAGAGTTTATATAGATGATATTTATGCGCGTGATAATAGTGGAATCAGTAATTTTACAGTCAAAGTTTCGTCCGATGGAGGTGGCGAGCTTCCAATTGAAAAAGGTATAAAAATAGAAAGTGAGCAAAGTGGAGGAAAGCGATTAATCTTAAATATGCTGCTTAGTGAAGCAGTTGCGAAAGGATTACCTGATTTACAGAAAAAAAGAAATTTAGAAGTAACTTTAACTATTACAGCGACAGATAATTCCTTAAAACACAATTCATCCAGTCGAAAATTTAAAATCAGATTAAGGTATGCGGATACTCAAATTACCTTCCATAATCATAGTGGTAGTGCAAAAAACAGTCGGTAACAGAAGATGGAGCTCTATTTTTTAATACTTATCAAATTAATAGAAATAATTCCCAACAAGCTGATAGTCCAGAAGCTTTTGGAGCTAATTATTCCATTAAAATTACAAATCCTAGCGGCGGTTTACTTGGAGGGGTACAGGTTATTGGAGCCCTATTACTTCTGGTGATTTAAGAGTGGAAGATAAAAAAGGGGCAACTAAGTCAAATGACAGCAAACAGAATCAAAGACAAGACTTAAACGTCTCACAAGTGAAGAGAAAAGTTGAAAATCGACCATCAGAAGCTTCTCATTATTTAGGACAGAAGCAGCTGACAACTCTACCAGAAACGGGAATACTTGAAAGAGTAACTTCTCTGTTGGTTGGATTCTTAACCACAGTGGGAGGAAGCTTTGTCTTGAGAAAGAAAAAGTAAGACACAGAGAATAAAACAGAACTGCTCCCTAGGACTTGGGGAGCAGTTCTGTTTTTATTAGGGAGAAATTGAAGAAGTGTAGACTTTTCCTTTATAATAGGGAACAGAAGAGGAAATCTGAGTTTCAAAAGACTGACCACTAAGTAGAAAGGAAGGAGTGAGCATATGGAACGGGTGCTAGCTTATCTAGCAAGTCAAACAGCGACGCTAAATGCCAGTTCTGTCAGCCAAGTCCTAAGAGGGAAGCGAACAGATTCGACTTTATGGTTTGCTTTAAAGTATGATTTAATGCCTTATATGGGGGTAACGCCAAAGCTTTTCCTGAATGACTGGGAAGAGCGTCCTATAGAAGAGCGTTTGACTGCTTCGTCTTTTCCTGATTTTTATCTTCCTCTCTTAAAGAAAAGGTGGGGGATGTTTCCTCGTTTGCACCAGCAGTTTTGTCAGCAAGCCTTACGTCTATGGTGGCAAACCTTGATGTATGCAACGGTTGATGAAAAAGTTTATGTGCCTATTGTGCAGTCGGTGAGTGTTCAACAATGGATCAAAGCTTACTATGCTCAAAAAACAGAAACGAAGTTAGATTTAGCAAAACACGTGGCAGAAGAGTTGACCACTCTTTTGGAAGGTTTTGATGAAAGAACGGCTACTTTTTTTGTGGAGAGTTTAGGGCGCAAGGAATGCCCTGCTTTTACTTATCGGCAATTAGCGCATAAGTATCAATTGAGCTTATTAGAAGTGGAATGGGGACAAGAAGCAGCAGTGAATGCGGTGATGAAGGCAAGCCTAAAGAGAGAAGATTGCCCCTTTTTGAAGGAATTCGTGACGCAACTTTTGCGGGGTTATCCTTTATGGACAGATTCGGTAGAGGTGACGAGAAGGTTTCTGGTGGCAGGTTATTCGACAGAAGAAATTGCGGCGTGTCGTTGTTTAAAACTTTCTACGATTTATAATCACTATGTGGAATTAAGTATGGTGCGTTTAAATTTTTTAGAAAGTAAGATCCAACATTTCCTTCATCAATCAGCACAGGACTTACGTCAAAGACCAGTTCCTGAGGACTATGACCACTTTAAGCGACTCTATCCAACCGCCCCTTATTGGACTTTTCGTTATTGGCAAATTGCAAATAAGAAGGAGAAAATTCGACGTGGACCTCGATCAGTTACTAAAAGAAAAGACGCCCTATAAAACCTTTCGACCGGGGCAAAAAGAAGCACTTACAGCCTTGATAGAAGGAAGGCACACACTAGCTATATTAGCGACGGGAAGTGGAAAGAGTTTAATCTATCAATTGTATCATCGCTTGGTTCCCGGTCTAGTGGTAATGGTTTCTCCTTTGCAGGCTTTGATGGAGGATCAAGTCTTACAATTGCAGCAAGCGGGTTTTAAACGGAGTGTGGCTCTCCATTCCATGACGACAGGGAGGGATAGGCAGTTTATCCTTTCCCACTTGTCCCAGTGGGACTTCTTAATCCTTTCACCAGAAATGTTAGCTCAGCCAAAGATTTTGAAGCCTTTAAGACAAGTCCCTATTCGCTTATTTGTGGTGGATGAGGCCCATTGTATTTCTCAATGGGGGAAAGATTTCCGAAGTGACTACACAGGCTTGTTAGCCTGTCGAAAGATTCTTCATTTCCCTTTGACTTTGGCCCTTACTGCAACGGCTAATCGAAGGATTCAAGAAGATATCGAAACCTTTTTGTTAGAAAAAGAGGAACCTTTACAGCGGGTGACTTTCTCTATGGATCGGCCGAATTTATTTTATGGCCAAGTGAAAGTTGAAGAAAGTCAAAAAAGAGAGGCCTTACTGTCTTGGTTGAAAATTCTTCCTAAGCCGGGAATTATCTATGTCCATCAAAAAGAGGAACTGGAAGATTTAGCGAGTTTTTTGGAAGAGAAGACGCCTTTTCGTCTGGATACTTACCATGCGGACCGTAGAAGTGAGGATCGCCTATCCATTCAAGCGGATTTTCAGGCTAATCGATTAGACTTTATTCTAGCGACTTCTGCGTTTGGAATGGGGATTAACCAGGTGAAAACACGATTTGTTTTACATTATCATCTCCCTCAAAGTCTCAACGAATATGTGCAGGAAGCAGGAAGATGTGGAAGGGATGGCCGTCAGGCGATGGTTTTGAGTCTCTACACAGAGAATGAGTGGCGGCGGTTGAAGTTCTTTCAAGATAAGCTATGGGAAGAAAAGGAAGGCGTGCTGGCTAATTTAGAAGCGTATTATCGAATGAAAGAAAGGAAGAAAAAACGCTTTTTGGAACAATTACCAGAAGAACTGAGAGAACGATTGCTTTTTTATAGTAATCATTATCGCTGGATTGAAGAGGCGAAGACGCACTATATGGACTATCTCAAAGTAAGAAGTCAGGAAATTCAAGAAGTATTAGCCTTTTTGACGGGAAAGACTTGCTTACGGCAGCAATTGTTTCGATCTTTTGATCAAGTTTTGAAAGTCTCTTCTAGTAGTTGGTGTTGTTCCAATTGTCAGACTTTGGATAAAAATTCTGAGATCTTACAGGCTTATTTGAAAAGCGGAGAGGCGAAATTTTTGAACCAAGAAGAGGTTCAAAGGGAGGACTGGCGGCGGCGTTTGCAAAAATTATTTCAAACAAAGCCTTAAGTTGCATGAATAGTTACTGACAATTTTTTTAAGAAATGCTACAATCTTTTTAGTAAAAGGGAGGAAGCAGCATGTCATTAAAAGATAAATGGAAACTACTTGAAGGAAAATTTCATCAAAACACAGAGGCTGAAGGAGAAGAAAAAAAATCAACAGAAGAACCAGCCAAAGCTTCTGTAGCAGCGGAAACTGCATCAGATACAGATGTTTTTGAAAATTTAAAGAATAGGCAATATTCACGGTCTGCACGCAATCATAAGGAAAAGGCTATCTCCCCAACGATTAAAGTCTTAATTTTTATGGGGGTACTCTTTATTGTTCTGCCTTATCTTTTGTATGTTGTGTATACCAATAACAAAAAGCAACCAGAAAGCTTAAATGTGGACCAAGTCATGGTTTCTAAACAAAAGAATGAAGGCCAAGAAAAGGCAGACGAAGAAAGTCAAAAAGAAAAAGAAAGTCAAGACGCTCAAGAATCGAAGAAGAAAGCGGATGACCAAGCTAAAGAAGCATCTAAGAAGGCAGCAGAGGATGCGAAGAAAGATTTGGATAAAGAAGACGGCAATACCTCTAGACAGAAACCTCGGAATAATCAAGCAGCCGCTAGTTACAAGGTCACTGCAGGCGATAATCTATATCGAATCGCTGTTCGACATGGTATGACTTTGAATCAATTATTAGAGTTAAACGGTTTGCAACCGAATTCTAAAATTGTTCCAGGAAGTACTTTACGTGTTTATAAATAGAGAGGAGGAGAGGAATGTCAAACATTCAAATTGCTATTGATGGCCCAGCTTCCTCTGGGAAAAGCACCTTGGCTAAGCGGTTAGCCAAACGCTTGCATTATGTTTATTTGGATACGGGAGCGATGTATCGCTGTGTGACTTATCTCGCTCAAAAGGCAGGAGTAGCGGCTGAAGATACGCCGCCCCTTAGAGACTTAGTAGATCAGATGGACGTTCAATTTGTGACTAAAGAGAATCACCAAGAAGTGTATGTTAACCAAGAAAAGGTCACTCAGGTGATTCGGCAAGAAGTGGTGAGTCGGGAGGTCTCTCTTTACAGTGCACTTCCTTATGTGAGAGAAGCTTTAGTCGCTAAGCAACAAGCCTTTGCCCAAAAAGGAATGGGCGTTGTCATGGATGGAAGAGATATCGGAACTGTTGTTTTGAAAGAAGCTCAACTAAAAATTTTCCTGACGGCTTCCCCAGAAGAGAGAGGCAAGCGGCGGTATTTGGAAAATCAAGCCAAAGGTTATTCTCAACAAAGTCTAGAAGAAATTATTGAAGAGATTAAGCAAAGGGATGATTTGGATCGTCACCGTTCCATGAGTCCACTTCAACCGGCTACAGACGCGATAATATTAGACTCTTCCCACCTTGATTTGGATCAAGTGGAGGAAGAAATTATGAAGTTATATGAAAAATGTTTGAAATAGTATTTAAAAATCAACGAAGAAATTTGTTTTATTTAAAAGAGCATGTTATAATTGAGGGGTATTCATTGACAATAAGTTGATGGTTAGTACTTTTTTACAGGAGAGGATTATAGTTTATGACAAATGAGTTTGAAAACCAAGCAAGTGAAGTAGAAGAAACCATGCCTTCTATGGAAGATATGCTTGCAGAAACAAAAGAAGTAAAGATTGGTGATACAGTAACAGGAGAAGTATTAGCCATTGACGAGAACAACCAACTAGTTGTTGGTATTGAAGGCGCTGGCGTTGAAGGGGTAGTTCCTTTCCGTGAACTTACTTCTAAACAAGTCGAAGATGTTACAGAAGTAGCAAACGTTGGCGACAAGCTTGAACTTGTTGTAGTAAAACAAATCAAAGACAAAGAAAATGGAACTTTCTTACTTTCCCATCGCCGTTTAGAAGCAAAAAAAGTTTGGAAAGAATTAGAAGAAAAAGCTGTTAATAAAGAAGTTCTTACTGTACCCGTTACAAAAGTTGTAAAAGGCGGTTTAGTAGTTGACGCTGGAGTTCGCGGATTTATTCCTGCTTCTATGGTAGAAAACTACTTCGTACGTGACTTCTCTGCTTACAAAGGGAAAGAATTAGACGCACGTATTGTAGAAATCAACCCAGTTGAAAACCGTTTGATTTTATCTCATAAAGAAATTGCAGCAGAACAAGAAGAAAAAGCACGCACAGAAAAATTAGAACAATTTGAAGAAGGGGCAGTGGTTGAAGGAACAGTTGCTCGTTTAGCTAACTTTGGTGCCTTCATTGACTTAGGTGACATTGACGGATTAGTTCATATTTCTCAAATTGCTCATCATCATGTGAACCATCCATCTGACGTTCTTGAAGTTGGCCAAAAAGTTCAAGTGAAGATTCTTGGAATTGATGAAGAACACGGACGTATTTCCTTATCTATGAAGGCTGTTACTCCAAGTCCATGGGAAACTCTTGAAGAAACAGCAGCTAAGGGGACTGAATTAACAGGGGTCGTTCGTCGTTTAGTAGATTTTGGTGCTTTCGTTGAAGTCTTACCAGGTGTTGAAGGTTTAGTTCACATTTCCCAAATTTCACATGAACATGTGAACCACCCATCTGATAAATTAAAAGAAGGTCAAGAAGTTCAAGTTAAAGTTCTTGAAGTAAACGCTGAAGATCATCGTTTATCCTTATCTATGAAGGCACTTGAAGAAGCTCCTGAACAACAAGAAGAAAAAGCTGAAGCTCCACGTCGTGAACGTAAAGCTGCTCCAGCTCCACGGCGTAAAGCTGCTCAAAACACTCAAGCTAAAGCACAATCACCAGCTGCTGAAGAAGAATCAAGCTTCTCATTCGCTGACTTATTGGGCGACAAATTAAAAGATTTTAACTTTGACGACTCTGAAGACTAATTCAATTCTTTAGACGAAAAAGGGCTGGATCCTAGTATCCGGCCTTTGTTTTTATGAAGAGATTTATTTTGAAATTTATGAGAATAGGTGGAAGAAAGAGAAAAAGGAGGGGAAAAGATGTTACCACTTAATATTGCGATTGTGGGTCGTCCAAATGTTGGAAAATCAACGATATTTAACCGATTAGCCGGCGAAAGAATCAGTATTGTTCAAGATCTTCCAGGCGTGACGAGAGATAGAGTTTATGCGAAGGGACAATGGCTGGGTCGGCAGTTACGTTTGATTGATACGGGGGGAATTGAATTTAATAATCAGCCCTTTGTGGAGCAGATTCGGATGCAAGCAGAGATTGCGGTGGAAGAAGCAGATGTCATTATTATGATGGCAAGCGTGACAGAAGGTGTCACAGAAACTGATGAAATGATTGCGCATCTCTTACAGCGGGCGAAGAAACTGGTTTTACTTGCTGTTAATAAAGTAGATCATCCAGACCTTCAAGCAGAAATTTATGATTTCTATCGGTTAGGATTAGGCGATCCTTATCCTATTTCTGGAGCTCATGGGTTAGGCTTAGGAGATTTATTAGAAGAAATCTATCGTCGTTTTCCTTTGGAAGATGAGGGTAAGGAGGAAGAAGAGGTTATTTCTTTTGCTTTAATAGGCCGACCAAATGTTGGAAAATCTTCCTTAGTGAATGCTATGCTGGGAGAAAATCGCGTGATTGTGTCGAACGTGCCGGGAACTACACGGGATGCGATTGATACGTATTTTACCTATGAAGATACCCAGTTTAGAATTATTGATACAGCGGGAATCCGAAAAAAAGGTAAAGTGAGCGAAGCCACTGAAAAATATAGCGTTATGCGGTCTATGGGAGCGATCGATCGTTCAGATGTCACTTTACTGGTGCTCAATGCTGAAGAAGGGATTAGAGACCAAGACAAGACGATTGCAGGATATGCGCATGAAGCGGGGAAAGGCCTTATTATTGTGGTGAATAAGTGGGATAAACTCACTAAGGATAACCACACCATGACAGAGTTTGAACAGAAAATCCGAGCAGAATTTCAGTTCTTATCCTATGCACCGATTGTGTATGTATCCGCTATGACCAAACAGCGAGTGACACAACTTCCTGCTTTTATTCAAAAGGTTTATGAGAATTTTCATCGTCGTATTTCCTCTTCCTTATTGAATCAAGTGCTTACGGAAGCTATTCGCATTAATCCTGCTCCTTCTGATAAAGGGCGGAAATTAAGGGTATATTATATGACCCAAGTATCGACTGCTCCGCCTACTTTTGTAGTGATGGTCAATGACGAAGAGTTGATGCATTTTTCCTATGAACGTTTTCTTTCTAATCAGATTCGGGATGCCTTTGAATTTACAGGGGTTCCTATAAAGATTATTACCAGAAATCGACGATAGAATATAGATATTTGCCACTTAAAATCAGGGACAAATGTTGTTATAGTCGAGTTTCTGTGGTATATTTATAAGAGAATTATCGGTTGGTAATTCCATATTTATGGCAACATAAATTAAAAATACTCGTGGAGGTGAAATCATGGCAAATAAAGCAGATTTAGTACAAAGCGTAGCAGAAGCTACAGGTGAAGCAAAGAAAGTGGTTCAACCAGTTATTGACGCTGTCTTTTCTTCTATTGAATCCTACTTAGCTAAAGGGGAAAATGTTCAAATTATTGGTTTCGGTAACTTTGAAGTACGTGAACGTGCTGCTCGTAAGGGACGTAACCCACAAACAGGCGAAGAAATTCAAATTCCTGCAACTAAAGTTCCAGCATTCAAAGCTGGTAAAGGTTTAAAAGACAGTATTAAAGGTTAAGGAATTATCCTTTAAAACGAGTCGAGTTCTGAGAACTCGGCTTTTTTGTTCTCTTTAAAAGTATTTTCTTTTAAATGAAGAAACTAGCTTGCCAGAAGAACTTAGTTTATAATGTAAAAAAAGAAAGGAGGAAATAGTTTGCAGACGATCACTTGGAAAAATGAATCAGAGACTGAAAAGACGGCTAAACAGCTTGCACAGTTACTTGAATCAGGGGACGTCATCTGTTTAGAGGGAGACCTAGGTGCTGGGAAAACCACCTTTACGCGTTACTTAGCACGTGCTTTAGGGATTGAAGGCAATATTAAAAGTCCTACTTTTACCATTATGAGAGAATATCAATCTGGGCATCTTCCACTCTATCATATGGATGCTTATCGATTAGAGCAGACGGGAGCAGAAGGCTTAGGAATTGAAGAGTATTTAGAAGGAGACGGGGTATGTGTTATTGAGTGGCCACAATACATTAAAGAGGACCTCGAAGGCGACTACCTTTGGATAAGTATTGAGAAGCAAGGCCCTGAAGGACGAATTCTTTCTTTAACGGGTCGAGGGAAACGTGGAGAAGAGTTAGTAGAGGGCTTAATAGGAGGCATGGCAAAATAGATGAAAAGAGAACAAATTGAGATTACTTTTGTTGAAGCCAAGACCAAGCATGCGAAGGCTTTGCTTGATTTTTATAAGCAAGTGGGTCAAGAAACGCCTTATTTAACTTTTGGACCTGAAGGCTTAGGAGTCGATCAAGAACAAGAGCAGCGTTATTTGAAAGCGATTGAAGGATCTTTAAATAATCGCGTCTTATTGGCGATTTTAGAAGGTGAGATCATTGGAGCCATTACGGTGGGGGCACCTGAAGGGACAAAAACGGAACATATTGGAGAATTAGGAATTTGTATTTTGCAGCGGTATTTTGGCTTTGGACTCAGTCGATTGCTTATGGAAGATATGTTGGAATGGGCAATAGAAAGTCCTATTCTTCGTGGCCTTCGCCTAGAAGTGAATGTTGAGAATATTAGAGCCCTTTCGCTATACAAGGAATATGATTTTAAGGAGATTGGGCGCTTGCCAGAAGGACAGTATGTCGATGGAACTTTCCAAGAGACGGTCTTGATGTATTTACCAGTAAAGAATTCAGAACAAGAAACAGCTAGCGAAGAAAATCAAGAAGTTTAAAAAAACTTCCTCATGGAAAAGATGAGGAAGCTGTTTGTTATTGCAAAAAGACTTGAATAGAAACAAAACTCATAATAAGGAGAAAAGCGAGGTTAATGAGAGCTAGGATCACGCGTAGGCTCCTTTTTTTGACGTTAAGAGCGAAAATCAAGCCATTTAAAGGAATTAAGAACCCCATACAAAGAGTAAAGGGGTGTAAGTTTTCTGAGGATTTTTGAAGTTGATATCCCATAAAAAGAAAAGTTAAAGCAGTCATCAATAGGGCTTGACGGTTAGATTTAGGCAAAATAATTCCTCCCTTTTTATATTATTTTCAGTCTATCATAAAAATTTCTTTTTTTTAATTTTCTTTTTCCGGAAGAGTTCATCTTGTTTTATGCTATGATAAGAGAGGCATTCTTTTCCCGATGAATGTAAAAGAATCGAGAGTTAAGCAGGCAAAAGTAAATTCAAGCTTTTGATCTGTAATAAAGTGAGGCGATAAAATGACCATTAAAGCTTTTATGGATCGTTTTGATCCTAAACACATTAAACCCAATGAACCCTTAAAGTATTATGCTTATACAAAGACTGGAGGGCCAGCAGATGTTTTGGCCTTTCCACATACTATTGACGAATTACAAGAAATGATTCGTGTGGCCAATCAATTGGATTTGCCTTTTATGACCTTAGGGAATTCATCGAATGTGATTGTGTCAGATAAAGGCATTGAAGGCATTGTTTTTATGTTAAGAGAGTTGAATAGAGTAAAAGTTCAGGGACACTTATTAAGTGCAGAAGCAGGAGCGAAGTTGGTCGATGTTAGTCGGGCTGCTTGCGAGGCAAAGCTGACGGGTTTAGAATTCGCTTGTGGTATTCCAGGAAGTGTTGGGGGTGCCATTTATATGAATGCGGGAGCTTACGGTGGAGAAATCAAAGACCTTCCGCTAGAAGTGACGGTGGTAACCCGTGAAGGAAATTTAAAGACCTACACCAATGAAGAGTTAGAATTTTCTTATCGGCATTCTCTTGTTCAAGAAAATGGAGACAGTGTGGTTCGAGCAAGCTTTACCCTAGAAGAAGGACAACAGGCCGCTATTCGAGGAAAGATGGAAGAGTTGAATGCTCTAAGACAAAGTAAACAGCCCCTAGATTTACCAAGCTGTGGATCTGTTTTTAAGCGACCAAAAGGCCATTATACAGGGCAATTGATTCAAGAAGCAGGACTTCAAGGCTTTACGATAGGTGGCGCTCAAGTCTCTACAAAGCATGCAGGATTTATTGTGAACATTAATGATGCGACGGCAGCTGATTATTTGGCCGTGATTCATCATGTTCAATCTGTCATCAAGGAAAAATATAATGTGGATTTAGAAACAGAGGTTCGAATTATCGGACGGGCCATGGCTTAATAGACGATAAGATGTGGATAAGCTGGGAGCACTAATTCAGGCCTATCTTGCTTAGAGTTAGTGCTCTCTTTAGTTTATCTGTGGAAAATTTGAATATAAAAAGCAGTTTTTAATGAGATGTCCCCCAAAAGTGTGACTCTTTGGAGAACACCACATAATGGCTGCTTTTTATTTTGGAACAGATGAAAATAGGTAGAAAAATTTGCCCAGAAAATAAATATACAATTTCTTTGAAATAATGCGAAAAACTAGGATTTCACATTACTTTTTTAAGAGAATTTGTAATATAATAATTCTAATAGAAACGATGAGAACAAGAGGAGGAGAGACAGTGCCAAAACCATGGATTCAATTAAAGCATGTTTCGTATTATTATCCGAATACGGAGAAGAATGCTTTATTGGATGTTAATGTGACGCTTTATCATGGCGATAAAATTTTGGTATTAGGGGCGAATGGTTCAGGAAAATCCACCTTCTTAAAAGTTTTGCAAGATCAACTGCCTAAAGAGGGAGATTTATCTGGACAAGTGATTCACTTTGATGAAGGGGAAGAGGCGGATACGCCGCAGACAGAACTTTTAGAAGAGAAAAAAGTGACGGATGCTTGGCTTTCACGGACAGCTGTGGCTGAACGGTGGCACTCCATTGTGAATCAGCATGCCAGTGTTGAAGATATTCAAGAATTATCTTCAGGAGAAAAAGAAATTCTCCGTATGGCACGCCAACTTCAAGCACGACGAGATGTTTATATTTTTGATGAACCTTTGAAGCGCCTATCGCCAGAACGTCAACAAATCTTTGTAGATATTATTGATGACTTTCATGTCCATACGAATGCGACCATTATTATTGCGGAACACCAGCTGGAACAAATGATGACTCGGCCAATTGATCGCGTATTGGTTTTTTCAGAAGGGCGAATTGTTTATGATGGGTCACTGGACAAATTGCTAACGACCAATATTTTGACAGCTTTAGAGATTAGAGAACCTTTGTATATTACCGCAATGCGCTATGCAGGTTATCCGCTTCATCAGGTTTATAACATTAGTCACGTGGATCAGCTATTTGGTCGTCAATTGCGGCAGATTATTCAAAATTGGATGGCAATGCTTCCTCGTTTTCGCTATGATGCTTCAACAGAACCTTTGCTTCAATTGGATGATGTCTCCGTTCTTGTCAATTCGAAGTACCAACGCGGTCTCTTTCACCTGAATTTGACGATCCATAAGGGAGATCTTGTGAGTATGGTAGGGAAAAATGGATCTGGGAAGACCCTACTTGCTAAATTGTTATCAGGAAGTTTACCGGCAGAATCTGGAAATATTTATTGGAGAGGTCGGGAAATTTCAACAGAAGACTTATCCAAAGAAGTAGGGTATGTTTCCAAATGTGTCCTAGAATATGATAAAGGGGACACGGTATATTCTTACATGGAAAAATACGCAGAAAAATATGGAGATAAGGAATCTGATGACATCGAACAGGCCTTAGAAAAGGCAGGTCTTCTTATTTTTAAAGATTGTCCTTTAGAGAGACTTTCTGCAATTTCCAAACAGAAGATGTTAATTGCCCAAGCTCTTTTACCCTCTCCTCAATTGTTAGTGGTAGAAGAGCTTACTGCGGGCTATGATTTTGTGCATTTTAGAGAGATTATGCGGATCCTCTATCGCCTCAATAAAAAATATCAAGTGGCTGTCATTTTAACGACGCACGATATTGAAGTGATGTTGGAATACACCCGTCGAACCTTGGTTTTACTAGAAGGTAAGCTAGTGGCAGATGCCTTGCCAATCGATATTGTAACCATTCCTAGATTCTTAAAGAAGGCAGGCCTAAGAGAGAGTAGCTTGACAAAATTTGCTAAGCGGTTAGATTTGGTGGATCCATATACCTTTATTACCAAGTTTATGGATTATGATCGTGAGATGCAACAAGGCCCCCACACGTAAGAACAAACGATATGAGATAAAGTGAATGTTCTATCTTTTGGGATAGGACATTTTTTATGCTGAAGAGGATCAAGGAATATTTTCTTTTTTTACAGATAGTTAGTGAACGCTGAGAAAAATAAATGAAAGGCTAGAAGCTTTTATTTTTTCAGATTGTTGAAAGGAGAATTATCTGTTATACTCGAGTAGCTAATTTTGAAGAAAGGACGGAAACAGATGACAGGATATAAAGAAGGTATTCGCGAAGCTTTACCGATTATGGTAGGTTATGTTCCTTTAGGACTAGCTGCTGGCCTTTTATTGAAACAGGCAGGCTTATCTGTTCTTCAGATCGGCTTAATGAGTATGTTAGTCTTTGGAGGCTCTTCACAATTTGCTACGGCTGCTTTGTTAATGAATGAGGCGAGTTTTATGGATATCCTGTTAATGATTATTCTTTTGAATTCTAGGCAGATGTTATTTACTTCCTCTCTTGCTAAATATTTGAAAGAAGCCCCACTCTTCAAAACACTGCTTCTATGTCAATGTACAACGGATGAGTCTTATGCGATGAATATGTTTCAATTTGAGAAAGCAGAAAAAGGAGAAGGCCAGCGGAGTGTGGACAACGGTTTGTGGGTAGCGTGTTTGACTTACACGACTTGGTGCGTGTCTACAATTGTAGGAGCTCTTTTAGGAGGCATTATCGCAGGTCCAGAAGCGGTGATGAACTACGTGCTGACAGCTATGTTTATTGGCCTATTGATCCCTCAATTGAAAACTCGATTAATAGTGATGATTGCAGGCTTATCTGGACTTCTCGCACTTGCTTTAGCGCCTTTTTTACCTACAGGTGTGAATATTATGTTGTGTACTTTGGTGAGTTCTTATCTGGGCTATTGGCTTGAAAAACGAAGAATGCGTCATTTAAGAGGGAAAAGGAGGAATCTTTAATGCCTTTTAATGCTTTATTAGCCCTAGCAGCGGTCATATGTATTGCGATGCGTATTGTCCCTGGGCTCGTGATGAGGAAAGTGAATTTATCTACAGATGCTCAGCGTTTTATGCGGTTTATTCCTATTACGGTGTTTGCCGTGATGATTTGTTTGGATATTTTTTATTGGCAAGCTCATTTTTGCTTGAATCCTTTGGTGAATTGGAAACTCTTAGCTGCTCTTGTCAGTGTCGGAGCTGCTTACTGGACAAAGAACATCATTTGGACCATTTTATTAGGAACTTTAACACTGGTAATTTTGATGGCTGCTTTTTAAACGGAGTAATTGCCTAAAAAAGAGGACAGCATAAAAAGAAATTTAAAAATGACTTGTCAAATTATGAACAAGGTGTTATAGTATTAAACAACAAGATTATAAGAGAGGAGTTAATCACATGTCACAAGTTACTGTAAACCATCTAAATACTTTATACTGGCAATTCCGTATGGAGTAGTTGTGTTTATTCTGTGATCAGTGTAGATGCAACTTCAGTTTTCAGATGAAGCTGTATCTATGCGGTGATTAACCTTAACATTACTTTCCGCATAGACGCCTATAGTCTGTGCGGGATTTTTTGTATCCTGCAGCTTCTTAGTTGGAGGTTTTTTTATTAATAAAGGAGTTTCATTATGAAAAAAACAACATTATTCGGAAGTTTATTAATCTTTATGCTCGCTATTTTATTCCTAGCTATGCCAAGTCTTATAAAAAATAGGGACACGGGCAATCGTCAAGCCGTAGCCAATGCGACCAATGTGAAAAAAGTAGATAAAAAAATTAAAGTAGGTCTCTTACAATTTATGGATCATCCTTCATTGAATGAAATTCGTCAAGGTTTTTATGATCAGATGGCTCAAAGAGGTTATGTAGATGGTCAAAATCTAACAATTGATTTCGCAAATGGCCAAGGAGATCAAAGCAATTTAAAAATGTTATCTGAAAAAATGATGGCGAACAAAGATGACTACTTGGTAGGAATTGCAACTCCTGCTGCTCAAGCTTTAAAGAATGTTGCCAATGATCAACTTCCTGTGGTGATGTCCGCTATTTCTGATCCTATTGCAGCAGGACTTGTGGATAGCTTAGAAAAACCAGGTAAGAATGTAACAGGGGTAAGTGGAGATTGCCCAATAGAAAAACAATTCGATATTATTCATCAAGTGATGCCAGAATTGAAAACTTTAGGTATTATTTATAATAGTTCAGAAACTAATGCTTTTAAGACCGTTCAAGATGCCAAAAAAATAGCTGAATCTATGGGAATAAAAGTGGTAGAAAAAACCATCACTTCAACGAATGATCTCGGTCAGGTGGCTGAACAATTAAGTAAAGAAGTGGAAGCTCTGTTTGTACCTAACGATAACACCATTGCTTCTTCCATGAATACTTTAATTTCTGTTACCAACAGTCATAAAATTCCAGTGTTCCCAGTTGCAGATGCCATGGTTAAAGCGGGTGGTGTAGCAACTGTAGGGATTACGCAATATCAATTTGGAGTAGATACTGCCAATGTGTTAGCAGATCTAATTGAAGGTAAGGATGCTAGAGAATATCCGGTTGTCTTCACCAAGGAAACGGCCCCTTATATCAATAGCAAAGAAGCCAAACTTTTAGGCATTCAACTACCAGAAGAATTAGTCAAAAAAGCCAAAGACATGGGAAAGGAAGGTTAAAAAATGGAAGTCTTTATTAACGCTTTAGCCGAGGGCAGTGTTTGGGCTGTCATGGGATTAGGGATATTTATTAGTTTTCGAATTTTAAAAGCACCAGATATGACAACAGAAGGAAGCTTTACTTTAGGAGCAGGAATGGGAGGTCAAGCCATGTGCTTTGGCTTCCATCCGGTGGTAGCTTTAGGGATTGCCTTCTTAGCAGGGATGGCTGCTGGCGCAATTACTGGCTTATTAACCACCCGCTTAAAATTAAATCCCTTACTTTCAGGAATTATTACCATGACCGGTTTGTACTCGATCAATTTAAAGATGATGGGGGCTGCTAACTTGAGTTTAAGTGGTCAGAAGACCTTTAAAACGTTACTCGCTGCTCTCCATTTGCCACGGAATGTGGATACCTTAATGATCGGACTTGTCGTAACGCTGATTTTAATTGCCTTGATGAGTGCCTTCTTCAAAACAGAAATGGGACAAGCCCTCATTGCCACTGGAGACAATCGTCAAATGGCAAAATCTTTAGGGATTGATGCTCAAGGAATGGAAATGCTGGGCTACATGTTGGCTAATGGCATTATTGCCTGTTCAGGAGTTTTGGTGGCTAATAGTTATGGTTATGCGGATATCTCGATGGGGATAGGGACTGTTGTTATTGGGTTAGCTTCCATTATTATTGGAGAAGTTCTTTTGAGGAATGTGAGTCTCCCTATGCGGTTAGTCACCATTTTATTGGGGTCTGTGGTTTATCGCTTGCTATTAAGTGGAGTCCTCCTCTTAAAGTTCGAAGCCAATGACTTCAAACTCTTCTCTGCAATTATTGTAGGTTTCTGTTTGTCCATTCCAACGTTACGTTATCATTTAAATCTTAATAAAATCCACGTTAAGAAGGAGGATTAAGGATGTCGATTGTTTTAGATATTCAACATATTCACAAAACTTTTAATCTAGGGACGCTAGATGCTTTCCATGCTTTAAAAGGCCTGAGCCTTACGATCAATCAGGGAGATTTTATTACGATTGTTGGGGGGAACGGTGCAGGAAAATCGACCTTTTTAAATGCGATTGCGGGGAGTTTTTTCGTAGATGAAGGCAAATTTCTCTTGGAGGGAAAGGACATTACCAAAGATTCTGAAGAAAAACGGGCGAGTGTTATTTCCCGAGTCTTTCAAGATCCTAAGATGGGAACAGCCCCGCGGATGACAGTCGCTGAGAATCTTTCTCTAGCCGCGAGACGTGGGCAAAAACGAGGACTAGCTTTTGCTTTGAATGACCAACGGATTGAGCAGTATCGTCAGGCACTCTCTTCGATTGGTTTAGGACTAGAAGATCGCTTAAATGTAGAAATGGAGAAATTATCTGGGGGACAACGGCAATCCATCGCCCTCCTAATGGCAACCCTCGTCAAGCCAAAACTCCTTTTATTAGATGAACATACTGCCGCTCTCGATCCGAAAACTTCTCGTCGAATCTTAGAAATTACTAACCAACAAGTCAAAGACAATCAACTTACTGCTTTAATGATTACCCATAATCTTCAAGATGCCTTGACTTATGGTAACCGCCTTTTAGTATTAGATCATGGGCAAATTGTTCAAGATTATAATCAAGAAGAAAAAAGTAAACTCACTAAGGAAGATCTCTATCATATTCTAGAAAGTTTATAAGATTTTCATTTCAACTCCTGCTTTTGGTAGGAGTTTTTTTGATGATAAGAAGAATACTGAAGAAGAGGAAGGAATGGGCATTCTCTCATAAAAGCAGAGGGAGACGTGTTATAATGAATCCAAAATAGCAAGTTGCTAGAAAGGAAGTTGCTGATGGTTAATAGGGTCACGAAAATGAAGGCAGTGCGTCGACAGGTCAGAAAAGAAGGGCCTCTTGTTGAGGTGAGAATGCCCACTTCAGAAAGAGTAAAGGCTGTTGCAGCGATACGAACAACGGGAGCTCAAGTGGTGGAGAGTCAGAAGGATGACCTTTCTTCGAAGAGCTGTGCTTTGTGTTTAGGTATCGGGAATAATCTTTCGGAAGGCACTGAAATGATGGATCAAGCTCTAAGAAGAGCGGTGAATCAAAAAATACCAGTTATTCTTGATGGCGCAGGTCTGGATAGCTGTGAACAAAGTCGAAAGTTAGCTGAACATTGGCTTAGCCAGCAGGCAGTCACTGTTTTGAAGGGAACCCCTTCAGAAATTTGCAGTTTAATGGCCACTCCCCCAATTATGGAAGAAGAAGCCGAGATTTTGGCAGAGTTGTCGAAGCTTAGTCAAAACTACCATACTACAGTAGTTATGACAGGAAAGGTAGCGTATGTCGTGATCGATCGCTATTATTGGAAGCTATCGACCACAGATATTACCTTAGAAGAAAGAGAAGCGATGGGCACGGGATTGATTGCAGCCTATCTTGCTGTAACGGGAGAAATTATTGCCTGCTTGGACGGCTTGTCTGCTTTAGAAGGTGCGATCAAGGTCTGTCAAACGTCTAATAGGACAGCTGATTATGAGGAGATTTTAGAAGCATTAGCCGCCGTGACAGATGAAGAAGTCGTCAATAAAGTCTCTCTAGAAAAAGGTATTCTCTAAGGATTTCTGTAGGCGTTGAAGGAAAACAAGAGAAATTGAAGCCTATAGAACAAATTATAGTAAATCACGAACTATTTACATAAATATATTCATAAAGTAAGATATATAACGAACAATAAGATAATTTCGTTTAAATAAAGTTTGCTTTATTGGATATATTTTGGTATACTATGGAGCAATATAAGAAGATGCTTTCTTAGAAAACATGAATAAAAGAAAAAGGAGTGACAGGTAAAAATGTCTAAATGGGAAGAAAAATTTGTTAAAGAAGGCCTTACTTTTGATGATGTGCTCTTGATTCCTCAAGCGAGTGATGTCTTACCGGATCAAGTCGATCTAAGTATTCAACTCTCTAAAAAGTTACGGCTGAACGTTCCGATTTTGTCTGCAAGCATGGATACGGTCACAGAATCTGAGATGGCGATTGCTTTAGCCCGTTCAGGCGGCCTGGGGATTATTCATAAGAATATGACGATTCAAGCCCAAGCTGAGCAAGTTGAAAAAGTTAAACGGTCAGAAAGTGGTGTCATTTCCAATCCTTTCTTCTTATATCCGACAAGTACTGTCAAAGAAGCTGAACAATTAATGTCGCGCTATCACATCAGCGGGGTTCCTATTGTTGAAAGTGAAACTAGCCATAAGTTAGTAGGGATTATCACCAACCGAGACAAACGCTTCGTGGATGATTTCTCTCAACCTATCGAAAAATATATGACCAAAGAGCATTTAGTGACTGCTCCTGTGGGAACGACTTTGGATGAAGCTGAAAGCATTCTTCAAAATCATCGGATTGAAAAATTACTTTTGGTAGATTCAGAAGGCAATCTCTCCGGCTTGATTACCTTTAAAGACTTGGCCAACCTAAAAGCTTACCCAAATGCTGCCAAAGATTCTGAAGGGCGGTTAATCTGTGGGGCTGCTGTAGGGGTAACTTCAGATACTTTCCAACGAATTAAAGCCCTCGTTGAGGCAGGGGCAGATGCCATCGTCATTGATACGGCGCACGGCCATTCTGCAGGGGTTATTCGAAAGATTAAAGAAATGCGAGAAGCTTATCCTGACGTCACCTTGATTGCTGGGAATGTAGCCACGGCAGAAGCAACGCGTGCTTTATTCGAAGTAGGGGTAGATATTGTGAAGGTTGGTATTGGACCAGGCTCCATCTGTACGACACGGATCGTTGCCGGTGTCGGTATGCCTCAATTGACCGCTATCTATGATGCAGCTCAAGTCGCCAATGAAATGGGCAAAACCATCATTGCGGATGGCGGAATTAAGTACTCAGGCGACATCGTTAAAGCCCTAGCTGCTGGTGGACACGCCGTGATGTTAGGTTCAATGTTAGCCGGGACGGATGAAGCTCCAGGTGAAATGGAGATCTACCAAGGCCGTCGCTTCAAGACCTATCGAGGCATGGGAAGCTTAGCTGCCATGAAGAAGGGGTCTTCTGACCGTTACTTCCAAGGCGAAGTCAATGAAGCTAATAAGTTGGTTCCAGAAGGCATTGAAGGCCGAGTTTCTTATAAGGGCGCTGTCGCTAATATTATCTATCAATTAGTAGGTGGTATTCGTTCTGGGATGGGATACTGCGGGGCACACACTATTGAAGATTTACGGATGAATTCTCAATTTGTTCGGATCAGTCAAGCGGGACTCATTGAATCCCACCCTCATGATGTTCAAATTACTAAAGAAGCTCCTAACTATTCACGAGGATAACAAACGCTCATCTAACCAGGAAAGGTTGTAAGACTTTTCCTGGTTTTGTTGTTTTCAGTTAAAAATGTAAAGTAGGCTTTTTTTTTTTTTTTTCATGATAGACTATGAAAAAAAGGCAAAGGAGTTCCGATCATGAAGAAGAAATACATGCCCTTGATGGCAGCAGGGGTGATGCTTAGCCTATTAGCGGCTCAAACGCCTGTCTTAGCTCAAGAAGAGGAGAATCTATCTCACTGGGATCTAAACAAAGAACGAGAAAAAAGATATGAAGAAGCTGAAAAAAGACGTGCTGAAGAAGAAAAGAAACGTCAGGAAGAAATTATTCAGAAGATCGGTAAGGAAAAGATTGATGAGCGTTATACTCAAGAGAAGCCAAAAGCGCCTAAAGAAATGGTTATCAATACAGAAAGATATAATTATTTCTCTGAACGCCCTGTGATGAAAGACACTAAAAAAGATCGAAGAGAGACTAAAGTTTATTCTCAAGATGTCACCCATGAAACGAAAATTATCAATGATCAAAAATCATATAGGGATCGTTTAAAAACTTTAGATACCAAGGTGCCACTAAAGGATGGCTACATTGTTGAAAAATCAATTACTTTGGATCAACGAAAAATTCCTGGACAACTTATTCAAGATATTCGGACCTTAAGGGGGCAAGTCTGGGATATTGATGAAGGAAAGCTGGATATCCTTCCTTCTATTTATGACCCAAAAACAGGACAAAAAATAGAAGGAGTTTGGATTAATGGTAAACAGCTCAAAGAAGCTTTAGCGGGCCAGGGCATCCATAGTAAAGAAGCCTATATGAAGGCTGCTGAATGGAATCGTGATCTCGAAAATTTAGCCATTCAAAATATGGCGGAGTACTCAAATGATTATAATTCTCCTAGAGCTTATACCAGTTCCGCCACAGCAGCAGGAACACAAGCAGATGCGAGAGTATATTTATATCGTGATAACTTTAATTGGTTAGGTAATTATGGAGAAGAACTTCAACAACTTATTCAAAATTATGGCATAGATGAGTATAGTCACAATGATTCTTCTGATGAAAATAAGCAAAGATCTCTCATTTATACAGCACTTAATCCTGTTTACCATAGTTATGCATATGCAGCAGTATCGGATATGCATTCGCGTTATAAATTCATTTTAGCTTCTCAACAGAAAGCCACAGATACCAGCTCAAGCAATTATCAAGGGGAGTTTGTGGTTCCTGTGTCTTTTTCAAAAAAGCCACCAATAACAATTTTGCAAGTAGAGAAATTATATGTGGGGACACCCCATCAATTAAGAATTGAGTGTGACTACTTAGCTGTTAAAAATTACAAAGGGAAATTTTATTCAAGCGATCCTAATATTCTAACGGTTGATGAAGGCGGCTTAATTACACCTAAAAAAGAAGGAAAAGCTCAGATTATTTGCGATGAAAATGGTGTGCCCAAAACTTTTAATGTAGAGGTCCTGCCTGCCTTAAAAGTAGTGGATGAAATGTATCAAACAAGACCTTATTCTAATCCTCATCCTAATCATCCTAAAATCATTTACTCGGATGATCTAGATGAAGGGGAGGAACGAATCCTTCAAGCGTTTAAACCGAGCGTTTCTTATCAAATGCTAAGAAAGGTTGTGGATTCTACAGGAGAAGTTTTAAAGGAAGAAGTCTATTCAAAAGGAGAGTTTGAAGGGCAAGAAGAAATTATTAAACGAGGACGTAAAAAGAAAGCCCCAGAACATAAACCAGATAATAGCCCTCACGATAAACCGGATAATTCGACCAATGGTTTTGTTTTGTTTGCACCTCCTTATCAGTCGCACGAAGGGTATTTTGAGGTGATGCCAGGCTATTATGTCAAACTAGAACCTAAGTATGAAGACCAAGTGACACGAATTAATGAGAAAGATCATGCAGTCATTGTCAAAGCAACCACAGCGCTTGCGGTGGGGGAACATCGCGTGCTTCAGGTAGGGAAGAATGCCTATACAGAGATCACTACGCGTGTCTATAAGGATGATCACCAGCAAATCTTGAAGTCACAGGAACTAAGTCGTCGAGAAGAACTTGGACAAGCTTTGATTGTAGAAGTAGGAATTGGGAGCTCTAGTCAAAAGGCTACTTTACCAGCAGAACATCAAAATGTAAATCTTTCTGACAATCTTCCAAAAGCAAAGGAACCAGAAACCCTTTCGACTGCTTCTCCATTAGTAGCCTCCCATCCAACGAATCCAGAGGTTCAGGAAGAAAGCGCCCAATTAAATACTCAACAGGTCCTTTCTCCAGGAGAAGTGAATCCTTTAGAAAAACAAAGAGAAAGAAAGGATAAGGAGATTTTAGTAGCTGATCGCAAGGAGATACAATCAGCTCGAGAAAGGCCTAATCAGTCGGCCATAGAAAAAGAAAGTCATAAAGCAGAAAAGAAAGAAAACCCAACGGATAAAGGGTCAGAAATACTTGTCCCTTCAAGGAAGAAGAAAAATGAACCTTTGAAAGATCAACAAAGGCAAAGAGAGGTTCGTACGACGGAATCCACCCAAGGAAGTCGAGCTCCTCTATCCAGTCCATTTCATGAGGAAAGAAAAACATTGCCTCATACAGGAGCTCAAGATTTACCTCTAGCTTTAGGAATTTCTTTAGCTAGCTTTGGCTGTCTGTTTATGATCCCTCAAAAGAAACGAAAACGAGAATAAGAAAAACAAAACCAGGGAAGGTTGTAAGACTTTCCTTGGCTTTTTTGTTGGATAAAATTTGCCTCACAGGAAATTTTGGGATGATTGGGATATATGTTAAAATAAACCGAGAATGGAGGCGTTTTTTTGGAGGAATTAGTTCAAGTCGTTTTGCAAGCAATCAGGGAGGAGAGAACAGACGATGTCAAGCAAGGCATGCAGAAGCTGTTGTCAGAGCTTCAGACGACCCATACAATTGAATCCTATGCCCAGGTGGGAGATCAATTTCAACAAATTGGGTATTTAACCTATGCTAAAACCATCTTTGAAGAGGGGCAAAAAGAATTTCCTAATGAAAGCGTATGGCAGCTTTTGCTGGGGGAATTGTTGATGGATGATGGCCAGTATGAAGAGGGGATTGATCATTTATTGGAAATCCCAAAAGAGGATCCTCTTTATCTACAGGCTTTGCTTTCTTTGGCGGATGCTTATCAAATGTTGAGCTTACCAGAAGTGGCGCTCGTCAAACTCAATGAAGCGAAACAACTCGCTCCCGATCAAGTAGTGATTACTTATGCTTTAGCAGAGTTAGCTTTTCAACAAGGCGACTTTTCAAAAGCGAGATATTATTATGCAGATATTATGGCTCATCCGGATCTGTCCCCAAGTCTTCAAGAAACCGCTCAAGGACATTATCAATATGCTCTTGCTGCGGATGGGCAATTTGATCAAGCGGCGGATTTCCTAAATCATAAGGCAAAAGATCAGAACAAAATGACCTTAGAAGAGAAGACCCAGCTGGCTTTCTATGCTTATCAAGAGAAGGATTATGCCTTAACCCGACAACTTTTAGCCCCTCTCTATGAGGAAGGGCGACTCCCTGTGAAGTGGTTTGTGCTTTTAGCCAAGGCACAAGGGGCTTTGGGGGAAGAAGAAATGGCCTTTAGGATTTTGAATGAAGCGATTGATAGGGATCCTTATTCGAGTGTCCTCTATAATGAACGGGCTAATTTGAATGAACAGTTGGGGCACTTAGAAGCAGCCAAAGCGGATTATAAGGAAGTGATTCATTTAGATCCAGAGGCAGTGATGGCACATCGCAAACTGTTAGGAATGACCTTGGATAATTTTGAAGAGGAAGACGCTTTAAAAGTTGTTAATCAAGCAGAGAAGTTAGATTTGGCGGATAGTTCGTGTGAATGGCTGGCGGCTCAGATTTATGAAAAATATGAAGTTTATGATAAGGCGGATAAGGCCTATGACGGGGCCTTCTTTGATTTAGAAGATAATGTGGAATTCTTAAAGGATTACTTACGCTTCCAAAGAGACGAGGGACGGTCTGAAAAATTAGCTACTCTGTTACAACAACATCCTGAATGGAAACAAGTACCAGAATTAATGGCCTTCCTAGATACGATGAATGATGGTGAAGAATAAAAGAATAACGAATAAAGAAAGGAAGAGGACAATGAAGGTTATGGTGACCGGCTTTTTAGGGAAGATGGGGAGAACGACTGTAGACATGGTGTTAGCCCATGAAGGGTTCGATTTAGTGACTTTAGTGAATAGCCGCTTAGTACGTCACGCAGAAGAAGTGAAAGCTTTTGAAGGGGTAGCGCCAGTCTTTCAAACTATTGAAGAAGCTTTGAAAGAAGTAGAGGTCGATGTGGCCATTGACTTTACCCAACCAAGTGTCGCATATGCGCATACTAAGTGTTATATTGAACACAATGTTCATCCAGTGATTGGGACAACAGGATTCAAGTTAGAAGAAATAGAGAAACTTAAAGCTCTAGCAAACGCCAAAGAATTAGGTGGTATTATTGCCCCTAATTTTGCGATTGGCGCGGCTTTGATGCAGAATTTTGCAGCGCAAGCAGCGAAATATTTGCCTCATGTAGAAATCATTGAAATGCATTCCGATAGTAAGAAAGATTCTCCGAGTGAGACGGCCTTAAAAACTGCAGAAGGGATTGCGGCTCATCGTGGAGAAGCGAAAAAAAGAGTGGGACAACCTATCGAACGCATTTCAGGAACGCGTGGTGGGGAATACTTAGGAATTCCTATTCACAGTTTGCGTTTGCCGGGGTATATTTCGAGTCAAATGGTTCAATTTGGGGGACTAGGCGAAGTCTTGACTATTCGCCAAGAAACGTATGACCGTCAGTCTTATATGCCTGGAGTCAAGATGGCATGTGATTATGTCATGAAATCTAAAGAATTAATTTATGGATTGGATCAAATTCTATGAGAATAGAAGCAGAAGAATTTAAGCAAGCTCTGCCTGTATTACAGGCGATTGAAGCGGAAGGTTATCGGGCTTATTTTGTAGGGGGATGTATTCGAGATGTCCTTCTTCATTTGCCGATTCATGATGTGGATATTGCAACGAGTGCTTATCCGAGTGAAGTCCAACACATTTTCCCTAAGCATTTTGATGTGGGGATTGAGCATGGAACGGTGATGGTCTGTTTTGAAGGCGAAACTTATGAAATCACCACCTTTCGAACAGAAGCAGACTATGAAGATTTTCGTAGACCAAGTGAAGTGACCTTTGTTCGGTCGCTGTCAGAAGATCTGTTGAGAAGAGATTTTACTATTAATGCGATGGCGATGGGAACTGATGGACAGATTGTGGATTATTTCCAAGGAAAAGAAGACCTTCAAGCGAAACGTTTGCGGGCAGTGGGTGTACCTAAGGAGCGGTTTCATGAAGACGCTCTGCGGATGATGCGGGCGGTTCGTTTTGCTAGCCAGTTAGATTTTCATATTGAAGAGCAGACAAAATCAGCGATTAAGTCTTGTGCCCCGCTCTTGAAGCATATTGCAGTGGAACGAATTGAGACAGAAATGAATAAGCTGTGGATAGGTAAAAACTGGAAGCAGGGGATTCGTGAATGGCTGGATTTAGACCTTTATCAGTATTGTCCACAAACGTCCGCTCTTTATGATGCTTTTGAGAAGTTATTGGAGAATTTGAGCGGACAGGTGAAGATGCCGGATGAGTGTTTGCCTTGGGCTTTGCTTTACTTCTTGAATGGACAAGAAGAAAGGACTTTGGGACAGTTTATAAGGGCGTGGAAGTTGTCCAACAAACAGTATGAAAAAATCAAAAGTTATTTGAAAGCTTTACACGAGAGAGCTGCTTCTCCTAACGGTTGGACTAAGGAAATGGTGTATCGTTATGGGAAAGAAGTAAGTGCGTGTTTAGAACAATTTATTCACAATCAAGCAGAAAAGGGTCAAAAATTTGCGGACGTATTTTCAGCAATATCCCCCGATCAAGTGGATAAGGTGTGGACAGAGTTAGCTATTCACTCTCGAAAAGAATTGGCTGTGAATGGTTATGATATTATGAAGAAGTTGCAACCTGAAGATAAAAAGCAGATTGGCTATTTGATTCTTCGGGCGGAAGAAGCGGTGGTTAAGGGACAGTGTGAAAATGACCGCCAAAAATTATTAAACTATCTCAAAAAATAAAGGAGTGCGGTAGTAGAATGTCTACCCGATATGCAGTCGTGGATTTAGAAACAACGGGGCCTAAGGTTAAGGAAGGCGACCGTATTATTCAGATAGGAGCAGTCTTCTTAGAAGAGGGAAAACGGGTGGAAGAATATGCCACGAATGTGAATCCACTTCAACCTTTATCTGAGCATGTGAGCAACTTGACGGGTATTCAGGATGAAGACTTAGCAGGCGCTCCTCTTTTTGAAGAGCTAGCGGAGGTTTTATGGCAGAAGCTCCAAGGGTGTGTATTTGTTGCCCACAATCTGCAATTTGATTACAATTTCCTGAGTCACTCCTTTGAAGCGGTAGGCCTTCCTCCCCTTAACTTAAGAGGGATCGATACGGTAGAATTGGTGCGTCTGTTTTATCCTCAGGCGAAAAGTTATCGCTTGGGCGATTTTTGTAAGGCGCATGGCATTTCTTTGGAGCATGCGCATACAGCCATTGAAGATGCAGGAGCAACGGCTTCGTTATTGGAGCTGGTTCACACGAAGATTGCTCAATTTCCAGAGAGCTTGTATCAACAGTTAAAGCCTTTTTTGGCTTTCTTATCCAAAGATTGTCAAGATTTTGTAGATGCATGTCATGCTCAAAATTTGTCTGTAAAGAAGAAGGAGGGAGAGTATGATTCTCCTTTTACTTTCAGAAAAGATTTGGGCAACTTTACTGTTTATTCCCAGTCTACCCCTTCAGTTTCTTCAAGATTCTCAGAGGAGGAAAAAGTCTACCAGAACATAGCTTTGGATAGTCAGAATTTCTTTGAGGAAGGCCAGGGCCTTCAAGTGATTCAGGCAGATTCTGGCTTAGGAAAGAGTTTTAATGTTACCTTAGGGGCTCTCCGCTCTTCTTGTGATCGGGTCGTGTTGTCGCTTCCTAATAATTTCTTGGGAGAAGATTGGGTAAAAAATCGTTTGCCTGACCTCGCCGCTCAGTTAGGCAGAGAGGTGAAATATACCTTCTTAAAGAGTGCCAAGCATTATGTGAATTTAGCGTCGATGAAGCAGTTTATTGTCTACGCCAAAAGCAATTATTCAGAAATCAATAAGCAAGAAGCACATTTTATTGTGGCTGTGTTGGTCTGGCTGTTTGAAACAAAAACAGGGGAAAAATCAGAATTGAATTGGGGCCTGTTCCAGTCGAAGCTTTGGGACAAAATAGATCAGCAAGAAGAAGCTTATGATTTCTCTAAGGAAGATTTTGGAGAATATGACTTTGAAAGGCGACCGCTGCAAGCTGCAAAGGATTGTGAATTAATCATCACCAATCATGCCTATCTGAATCAGTATGTGGACTGGTTGAAACAAGAGGGCTGGGTGAATGAGCGGACAGCTTTTATTTTGGATGAGTGTCACCGTTTGCCCAAAGTCTATCAGACTAACCATCAGATCAGTTTTGATATTTCTCAGATGGAACGCTACTTAAGAGGGCAGAATCAGCTGCTTTCACAGACCTTGCGCTATCCTTTTAGTGATGAGCATTCTTTAGTGTTTTATCAGTGGGAATCGAGCTATCAAAAGGTTCTTCTTCTTTTAGATGCGCTTACTGACGATTTGGAAAAATTACTTGATCGAGCAGAGGCTGATAAAGAGGGAGAGCGGGTGGTATATTGTTCCTACGAACAAATGACGCTATCCGCTCATTGGCTGGATCTGGTTGATTTTTGGCAAGAATTTTGTCGGTTAATTTGGTTATCGAAAGATGTTTTTAAGGCGTTTCGTCCCCAAATAGAAGAAAAAAAGAGTCGATGGACCCAATGGGAAAAGAATCTCAGTTTGGGACAAAGGTTGGTCAGCCAATTAGAAGATTTAGTCACACTTGATGACCATTATTTTTTTGTGGTAAAGCAAGAGTCTTTGATTTCTGCAGCGGGGGGTCACTTACTTTTAATGGGAAGTTTAACCAATCCTAGAGAGCAATTAGGTCAGTGGTTACGCCGATTAGGCCATCGGGTAGCTTTGGTATCTGCTACGCCAGCAGAAGGGATGAGTGTAGAGCAGTTAGAATCTTATTATGGGATAACAGGGCTGAAGGCGGTGACTTATCCTTCTTATTATGATTATGACTGTCAAATACGCGCTGTTGTTTTGAAGGACCAGCCTTCCTTGCCAGAGGTGGATGAAGAAGAAGCCGGTCAGGTGGTCTGTCGTGTACTCACCTTTTTACAAGAACATCAAAAAGGGCCGATTCAAGTTTTCTTTCAATCGAAAGCTTTTTTAAGGCAAGTGTTTGAATTCTTAGAAAAGGAATGGGAGGACGAGCCGCTATCGCATGTCTATCGGCAAAAAGAAAAGGCTTCTCGTATCCGTCTCTTTAATCGCTTTAAACAAGATGAGAAGGGGATCCTGCTGGGGACCGCTTCTTTTGCAGAGGGGGTACATCTGAATAGAGGGATAGCGGTTTATGTTTTAACGCGGCTACCTTTCCAATCTCCCGAAGAGGTTTATCAGAAGGCTTGGCAAGATTATTATCAAGTCCATAAAGGCAATTATTTCAAAGAGGAAGCTCTCAAAGAAATGTTAATCAGCTTGAAGCAAATCTTAGGGAGACTGCTGAATCAACCAGTGGATTATTCTTTATTTATTTCCTTAGATAAGCGGATAATTGCCAGTCCCTATGCTAAAATAATACAGGAAGCTCTTCCGGAAGGATTAACTTTTGAAGAAGTTTCTTTAGAAGAGTTGGAAGATAAACAATAGAGGAGGCAAGAATGAAACATAAGCTAGCAAATGGCTGTTTATTGATTTTGGGCCTAATTATTTTTGGAATGTTGACCATTTTTATAAATTCTCAAAAAGAAGTGAATAAAATTGAGAAACAAGTAACGACCTTAGCACGGGAAGAAGTGGGGTTAAAAGGAGTCGATAAATTATATATATTCAATAGAGATCAATCGAGTTATACCGTCAAAGGGAAAAATAAAGACGGGGAAACGATTTATTTTGCCTATCAGCCTGAAACAGATGAAAAATTAACAGAAAAAGAGGATAAATTGGTGAATGAATACGAAGCCTTATCTTTAACTTTAAATGCTTTAGGCAATGTCAAGGTGAAAGAAGCTCGCTTAGGGATAGATAATAAGCAATGGGTTTGGGAAGTCAGTTTCTATAATGAAAATGGAGATTTAGGTTATCACTATATCAATGCAGTGAATGGACATTGGGTAGAAACTGTGAAGAATTTATAGGAGGATAGGGATGTTATCACAACGTATTCAAAATTTACAAGAGTCCAAAACTTTAGCAGCGACAGATCGCGCAAGAGAATTAAAAGCTGAAGGAAAAGATATTATTACGCTAACTGTGGGAGAACCAGATTTCAATACGCCTGATTTCATTTTGGAATATGCCCAAAAAGCGATGAAAGAAGGAAAAGGCCACCACTATACGGCAACTAGTGGGGCTTTAGAAGTTCGTGAGGGAATTTGTGCTTATCATCAAAGAAAAGATGGGATCGCTTATCAACCCAATGAAGTCTTTATGGGAAATGGCGCAAAGATGATCCTCTATTATCTCTTTCAGACTTTAATCAATCCAGGGGATGAAGTCATCATTCCAAGCCCTTACTGGGTAAGTTATGAAGAACAAGTGCGTTTGGCAGGAGGCGTTCCTGTCTTAGCCCCTACTGACCCAGCCAATTATTTTAAAGTGACGGTGGATGTCTTAGAAGCTTGTCGGACGCCTCAAACGAAATTAATTGTCTTGAATACGCCAAGTAATCCGACAGGGACAGTTCTTAGTTTTGAAGAATTAGAAGCCATTGGAAACTATGCTGTGAGTCATGATATCTTGGTTATTGCGGATGAAATTTATGGACGTTTAGTTTATAACGGGACAGTCTTTCATTCTTTGGCTTCGGTTTCTCCAGAGGTTAAGGCGCACACTGTTGTGGTGAATGGGGTATCTAAGGCCTTTGCTATGACGGGTTGGCGTATTGGATATTGCTTAGCTCCAAGAGAAATTATTCAAGGAATGAATAAGCTAGCGAGCCAAGCCAGTGGAAATCCAGCAGGGATTAGTCAATATGCTGCTTTAGGTGCAATGACTGGCCCAGATGAAGCCATTGAAAAGATGAGAAAGACTTTTGAAGAACGTTTGAATGCGGGGTATCAAGCCCTTATGGATATTCCTGGTTTTGAATTGACTCAAAAACCTCAAGGGGCTTTCTATCTATTCCCTAATTGTAAAAAAGCTGCTGAGCTTACGGGGTATGCATGTGTGGATGATTTGGTTTTAGGCATTTTAGAAGAAGCAGGTGTCGCTTGTGTAGCAGGGAGCGCTTTTGGTATGTCGGATTATATTCGCTTTTCCTATGCCACAGACCAATCTCTATTCTTAAAAGCAATGCAACGCATTAAGACCTTTATTGAGAAAAAAATCGTTGAAAAGGAAGAGAAAATGTGATTAAACAGGAAACTTATACGGTCCTTACCAATCGCTTGCTTGAAGCCTATCATAGTTTAGGGATTACCAATGAAGAAATGATGTTTTTGATTCATATCTTGAGTTTTAAACAAGTGAAAGAGGACTTTCCACCTATTCAGTTCTTACAAAAAAGAATGGGACTTTCCCAGGAAAAAACTTATAATCTCATTCAAAGCCTTCTGGATAAGGAAATGATGACGATTGAAACGGAACAACTTGCTTCCGGTAAGTCTAGCGAGGCTTATAATTTAGAACCTTTATATGGCAAGTTAGATCAGCTGGATATTCAAAAAGAACAAGCTAAAAAAAGACAAGAAGATCTGAAAGAAGAAGGAACAATTTTTTCAATAGTAGAAGAAGAATTTGGACGTTCCTTATCTCCTATTGAATATCAGCAAGTCGCCGCTTGGTTCAGTGAGGATAATTACAGTTTAGATATGGTGAAGAATGCCATCAAAGAAGCCGTTTTAAACGGCAAACTTAATTTGCGCTACATTGACCGGATTTTGATCAATTGGCGCAAACAAAATCGCTCAGGGAATGAAAGAGAGAAAGCTAGTTATCGAAATGCCAAACTTCGGCAAGAAACGATCAATCTCCCCCCTGTTCCTTTGACTAAGATTATTAAACGAGCAGATGATTTTAAAAATTAAAAAAGAGGTTTCCTTGAGGGAAACCTCTTTTGTTTTCTAAAAGGAATCTTATTTCTGAGAGAAGTAAGTCGTACTGTGAATAGGTGAGAGTTTGGCTTTAGGATGAAGATAGTTCGAAATAGCGTTAATAGCAGTGGGAGCCTCTCCAAAGCCTGAAGCGATTAATTGCACCTTCCCAGGATAGCTTACAATATCTCCAATAGCATAGACTCCTGGATGCGAGGTGGCCATCCAATGATTGACAGAAATCCGGTGTTTGTCTAAGGTGATCGGCCAAGTCTTTAATAAATCCGTAGATCCTGTAAATCCGAATGCAGGAAGGACTGAATGAACAGGCAAGGAATAGGAGGCCTCCCCTCTAGCTTCCTTCAAAACAAGGGCAGAAAGTTGGTCGTGCTCGTTTCCTTTGAGGGCAACCACTTGGTAAGGGGTTAGAATCTCAATATTTGAAAAAGATTGCAAGCGAGAAAGACTATGTTCATGTCCTCGGAATTGAGAGCGCCGATGAATGAGAAAAATTTTTTTGCAGTAGGGAGCTAAGCTTAAGCAATAGTCAAATGCAGAATCTCCTCCCCCTAAGACTGCTACTGTTTGATCAGCAAAGTTTTGAGGATTCGTAAGCGTATAGAAAAGTCCCTTATTCTCAAAAGTAGAGGCTTCTTTTAGAGCTAACTTCCTTGCCTGAAAACTTCCAGCGCCTGTAGCAATAAGTATGCTTTTGGAATAGAGCGTTTGGTGGGAAGTTTGAAGAACAAAACTTTCATTTTCTTGATAGAAATTAGCGACGGTCTCATTTAAGAAAAATTGAGTACTGGCCTGGAAAGGAGTCAGTTGATCTTGGAGCTGTTGGATCAGTAGAGAAGCTTTGATTTGAGGAAGACCTCCAATGTCAAATATCTTTTTATGGGGATAGAGAGCTTGAGGCTGACCTCCAATATGGGGAAGGCTATCTACAATTTGGACACTAAGTCCGCGCATTCCGGCGTAGAAAGCGGCAAACAATCCACTAGGCCCTGCACCAATAATGGTAAGATCTGTTGAAGTCGTCATATTAGAACACCCATCCTAAAAAATAAAAGATATATCGTGAAAGTAAAGCTATCAAAACGCCAGTTAATAACCCCCCAAAGACTTCTGAAGGCTTATGACCAAGGTAATCGTCAATAATAAGATCTTTTTTGGCAAGTTGTTGCAATTTTTCTTCTAGCAAGGGATCTTTCTTTTCAAGAGCTTTGGCTTCAAGAAGGTCTAAAATTTCTCTTAAAGCGACCCCTTGCTCGCCGCTTTGGCGCCGAACTCCCATCGCATCGAACATAACGATAAGTCCATAGGCAGCAGCAATCGCCACATATGGAGATGCGAAGCCTTCTTGAAGACTGAGAGCTGTAATTAAGGCAGTGACGGCTGCTGTATGGGAACTTGGCATTCCACCAGTGGTATGAATAATAGAAAGTTTTGTTTCTGTTTTTTTCATGAAAATACGAGAAATCGGATATTTTAAAAATTGGGTAATTAAGATGGCTAAAACGGTAGCCGCTAAGGGATAATTTTTCACATAAAGATATCCTCTCTAATTAATATAATTACATATTATCACGAAAAAAGGGGGGATTAAAGCATTTCCAAATCGCTTCTATACAAAATTAGTGGAAATTGGTACAATAACCCTAAGGAGGTAAATAATGGTATATGTTCAATTAGAAGATTTAAACAATTATCCAGAAGCTACCCTTCATACGAATTACGGAGACATTACAGTGGCTTTGTTTCCAGAAATTGCACCGAAAGCAGTGAAAAACTTTTTAGAGTTGAGTCGATCAGGTTACTATGACGGAGTATTGTTTCATCGCGTAATTCCTAACTTTATGATTCAAGGTGGCGATCCTACAGGAACAGGATGCGGAGGTCAAAGTATTTATGGAGGATCTTTTGAGGATGAATTTTCAACTGAAGCCTTCAATTTCTATGGGGCATTGTCCATGGCCAATGCAGGTCCTAATACGAATGGCTCACAGTTTTTTATTGTGTCTGCGCAATCTGTCCCAGAGGAGATGTTGCAACAAATGAAACAGTTAGGCTGGCCAGAAGAGGCAATCGCTACTTACCAAGAAAAGGGAGGAACCCCTTGGTTAGACCAAAAACATACCGTATTTGGGCAAGTGAAGTCCGGAATGCAAACGGTTGCGTCTGTTGAAAGTGTGGCTCGTGATGCTAGGGATAAGCCTAAAGAACCTGTTATTATTGAAAAAGTGACGATAAAAGAGGCTGAATAGATGGCTGTTAAGAATTACCATATTGGAGATGTGGCCTCTGGTAAGATTACTGGCATTCAAGCGTACGGTTTGTTTGTGAGTTTGGAAGACGGTTCGCAAGGACTCATTCATATATCGGAGATTGATAATGGCTTTGTGGATAATGTCCAAAAGAAATTTACTTTAGGACAGCAAGTAAAAGTGTTAATTATAGATATTGATGAATATACTCAGAAAATGAGTTTTTCCTTACGGGCCTTAAAGATGAACACCCTAATGAATATTCCCGTCCGATCAAAATGGCCAAAAATAAGAAAAGCGTCAAAAATAGGGTTTAAGACAATAAAGGAAAAAATGCCGGAATGGATTGAAACTTCTTTAAAGGATATCCACTCTGGAAAGGTAAAAGATTATAGACAGGAGAAGTAAAATGTCAACATTATCTTTTGATTATTCAAATACAGCAAAATTTATTAAGACACATGAATTAGAATATTTACAACCTTTTGTGACGGCAGCTGATAAAATGCTACGCGAAGGGACAGGACAGGGAGCAGATTTTACAGATTGGGTAAATTTGCCAGAAGACTATGATAAAGAAGAATACGCCCGCATCAAAGCTTGTGCCAAACGTATTCAAGAAGACTCTGAAGTGTTAGTCGTTTTAGGAATTGGGGGTTCTTATTTAGGAGCCAAAGCAGCTATTGAATTTTTAAGTCATCAATTTAGAGATAGTTTCCCATCTTCTGAACGTAAATTCCCACAGATTCTTTTTGCAGGGAATAGTTTAAGTTCTACTTATCTCTCAGAAGTGATTGAAGTTTTAGCTGATCGTGATTTCTCAGTGAATGTTATCTCCAAGTCAGGGACAACAACAGAAACAGCCATTGCTTTCCGTGTTTTCAAAGAACTTTTAGTGAAGAAGTACGGTAAAGAAGGCGCCCGGAAACGGATTTATGCGACAACAGACAAGGCACGTGGAGCTTTACGGGAAGAAGCAACAAAAGAAGGCTATGAAACCTTTATTATTCCTGATGGTGTCGGTGGACGCTGTACTGTATTAACTCCTGTAGGACTCTTACCAATTGCTGTAAGTGGTGCAGATACGGATGCTTTGTTAGCCGGAGCGCATGAAGCAATGGAAGCTTATAAGAATCCAAGCTTAAAAGAAAATATTGCTTATCAATATGCGGTTTTGAGAAACATTTTATACCGTAAAGGTTTTGATACAGAAATTCTTGTTAATTATGAACCAAAGATGCAATATTTTGCAGAATGGTGGAAGCAATTATTTGGTGAATCTGAAGGGAAAGACCAAAAGGGATTATACCCAACGAGTGCTAATTTTTCAACAGATCTCCATTCAATTGGTCAATCTATTCAAGACGGTAAACGTAATTTATTCGAAACTGTTATTAAATTAGATAATCCTGAAAAGAATGTTCAAATTCCAACTTTAGATAATAATTTAGATGGCTTGAAATATCTTGAAGGGAAAGACCTTCATTTTGTGAATACCAAGGCCTTCCAAGGAACCTTATTAGCTCATACAGATGGAAATGTGCCTAACCTTATTGTTCATTTAGAAGATATGAATGCCTATCATTTAGGCCATATGATTTATTTCTTTGAAATTGCAGTGGGAATGAGTGGCTATTTGAATGGCGTTAATCCTTTTGACCAACCTGGCGTAGAAGCTTATAAGAAGAATATGTTTGCTTTACTAGGTAAACCAGGTTATGAAGAATTAGCAGATACTTTAAACGCGCGTTTAAATAAATAAGAGGATGTTTAATTAAAACTACCGATTAAAAATAAAGGCTTTGTGTGTAGTAGCGAATACTGTACACAAGGCTTTTTTTATGTGTGGGGCTGAAGTTTATGCGAAAAGATCTTTTTAGATTTTAGTCTCCAATTAATGAAGAAACTTTATATAATTTATCTTCTCTAAAAAACTTAAAAAAGATAAGAAAATTTGTTGACAAGAAGATCAAATCTTGATATTCTAAATAGGCTGTTTCTGAGAGAGCGGCAAGATACTTATCAGTGTTTAGCTTGTAATGAAAATTACACGTCAAACAAAATAAAAAAAGTCCTTGACAAAGAAACGTCTAACACTGTATAATAGCTCTTGCTGGTTAATCGTTTAAGCAGCCCGAAACTGCTTAAATATGCAGCAAAAAAGTTTTAAAAATATGTTGACATCTAAAATGAGATGTGATAACATAATTAAGTCGCTGTTAAACAGCAACTGAAAGATAGACCTTTGAAAACTGAACAAAGAAGACGAACCAAATGTGTAGGGATAGTTAGAAATAACTAAACCAACAATTCAAGCAATAAGTCTAGACTAGACTCAAACAAGTCAGCAAAAATGAGCTAAGAACAGTTCATGAATTCTTTCATGAGAGTTTGATCCTGGCTCAGGACGAACGCTGGCGGCGTGCCTAATACATGCAAGTCGAGCGAACAGAGAAAGTGCTTGCACTTTCAAAGTTAGCGGCGGACGGGTGAGTAACACGTAAGGAACCTACCGATAAGCGGGGGACAACATCCGGAAACGGGTGCTAATACCGCATAGGAAGTTTGTTCGCATGAACAAACTTAGAAAGATGGCTCTGCTATCACTTATCGATGGCCTTGCGGTGCATTAACTAGTTGGCGAGGTAACGGCTCACCAAGGTGATGATGCATAGCCGACCTGAGAGGGTAATCGGCCACATTGGGACTGAGACACGGCCCAAACTCCTACGGGAGGCAGCAGTAGGGAATCTTCCGCAATGGACGCAAGTCTGACGGAGCAACGCCGCGTGAGTGAAGAAGGTTTTCGGATCGTAAAACTCTGTTGTAAGAGAAGAACAAATTGTAGAGTAACTGCTACAGTCTTGACGGTATCTTACCAGAAAGCCACGGCTAACTACGTGCCAGCAGCCGCGGTAATACGTAGGTGGCAAGCGTTGTCCGGATTTATTGGGCGTAAAGGGGGCGCAGGCTGCTTCTTAAGTCTGATGTGAAAGCCCACGGCTTAACCGTGGAAGTGCATTGGAAACTGGGAAGCTTGAGTACAGAAGAGGAAAGTGGAACTCCATGTGTAGCGGTGGAATGCGTAGATATATGGAAGAACACCAGTGGCGAAAGCGACTTTCTGGTCTGTCACTGACGCTGAGGCCCGAAAGCGTGGGTAGCAAACAGGATTAGATACCCTGGTAGTCCACGCCGTAAACGATGAGCGCTAGGTGTTGGAGGGTTTCCACCCTTCAGTGCCGCAGCTAACGCATTAAGCGCTCCGCCTGGGGAGTACGACCGCAAGGTTGAAACTCAAAGGAATTGACGGGGACCCGCACAAGCGGTGGAGCATGTGGTTTAATTCGAAGCAACGCGAAGAACCTTACCAAGTCTTGACATCCTTTGACCACTCTAGAGATAGAGCTTTCCCTTCGGGGACAAAGTGACAGGTGGTGCATGGTTGTCGTCAGCTCGTGTCGTGAGATGTTGGGTTAAGTCCCGCAACGAGCGCAACCCCTATTGTTAGTTGCCAGCATTGAGTTGGGCACTCTAGCAAGACTGCCGGTGACAAACCGGAGGAAGGCGGGGATGACGTCAAATCATCATGCCCCTTATGACTTGGGCTACACACGTGCTACAATGGATGGTACAACGGGCAGCGAGCTCGCGAGAGTCAGCGAATCCCTTAAAGCCATTCTCAGTTCGGATTGTAGTCTGCAACTCGACTACATGAAGCCGGAATCGCTAGTAATCGCGGATCAGCACGCCGCGGTGAATACGTTCCCGGGTCTTGTACACACCGCCCGTCACACCACGAGAGTTTGTAACACCCGAAGTCGGTGAGGTAACCTTTTGGAGCCAGCCGCCGAAGGTGGGACAAGTGATTGGGGTGAAGTCGTAACAAGGTAGCCGTAGGAGAACCTGCGGCTGGATCACCTCCTTTCTAAGGATATTATGGAATACACATTACGTTTTCTTTGTTTAGTTTTGAGAGGCCTATCAAACACATGTAATGGATCACCGGGCCTGTAGCTCAGTTGGTTAGAGCGCACCCCTGATAAGGGTGAGGTCGATGGTTCGAGTCCATTCAGGCCCATTAGAAGAATAAAAGTTATTCTGTTTGGGGGATTAGCTCAGCTGGGAGAGCGCCTGCTTTGCAAGCAGGAGGTCAGCGGTTCGATCCCGCTATTCTCCATAGCAAGGGAAACCTTGCAACTTGTTCTTTGAAAACTGAATACTATAGTAAATTCCACCTTATTATTTCTACCAGGAGATAATAAGGAAACAAACCAATTTTTACCAAGCGTAAAAACCGAAAAAGAGTTTTAAAAAAACTTTTCGCAATCATACAACTTAACCAGTGGTTAAGTGAATAAGGGCGTACGGTGAATGCCTTGGCACTAGGAGCCGATGAAGGACGGGACGAACACCGATATGCTTCGGGGAGCTGTAAGTAAGCTTTGATCCGGAGATTTCCGAATGGGGGAACCTCATTGTTTTAATCGACAATGGCAAGTAAGTGAATACATAGCTTATGATGCGGTAGACGTGGTGAACTGAAACATCTCAGTAGCCATAGGAAAAGAAAGAAAAATCGATTTCCTAAGTAGCGGCGAGCGAACGGGAAAGAGGCCAAACCAAAGTGCTTGCACTTTGGGGTTGTAGGACTGAAGGAAGGTATGACAAGATCTAGCCGAATGATTTGGGAAAATCAATCGAAGAAGGTGAAAATCCTGTAGGTGAAAGATCGCGGCAGCCTGTCAGTATCCTGAGTACGGCGGTACACGTGAAATTCCGTCGGAATCCACCGGGACCATCCGGTAAGCCTAAATACTACCTAGTGACCGATAGTGAACCAGTACCGTGAGGGAAAGGTGAAAAGCACCCCGGGAGGGGAGTGAAAGAGTACCTGAAACCGTATGCCTACAAGCAGTCAAAGCCCGTTAAAGGGTGATGGCGTACTTTTTGTAGAACGGACCGGCGAGTGACGATAGCAAGCAAGGTTAAGCGGAAGAAGCGGAGCCTTAGCGAAAGCGAGTCTGAATAGGGCGTCAAGTTTGTTGTCGTCGACCCGAAACCAAGTGATCTACCCATGTGCAGGGTGAAGGTGTGGTAAAACACGCTGGAGGCCCGAACCCACGTCTGTTGAAAAAGGCGGGGATGACGTGTGGGTAGCGGTGAAATTCCAATCGAACTTGGAGATAGCTGGTTCTCTCCGAAATAGCTTTAGGGCTAGCCTTGGATGATGACTATTGGAGGTAGAGCACTGTTTGATCGAGGGGTCCATCTAGGATTACTGACATCTGATAAACTCCGAATGCCAAAAAGTTTTAGTCCAGGAGTCAGACGGCGAGTGATAAGATCCGTCGTCGAAAGGGAAAGAGCCCAGACCACCAGCTAAGGTCCCAAAGTATCAGTTAAGTGGAAAAGGATGTGGAGTTGCACAGACAACTAGGATGTTGGCTTAGAAGCAGCCATCATTTAAAGAGTGCGTAATAGCTCACTAGTCGAGTGACCCTGCGCCGAAAATGTACCGGGGCTAAACTGAACACCGAAGCTGTGGATCCGTGAGGATGGTAGGAGAGCGTTCTATAGGCAGAGAAGCTGGATCGTGAGGACCAGTGGAGCGTATAGAAGTGAGAATGCCGGTATGAGTAGCGAAAGACGGGTGAGAATCCCGTCCACCGAATGACTAAGGTTTCCTGGGGAAGGCTCGTCCTCCCAGGGTAAGTCGGGACCTAAGCCGAGACCGAAAGGGATAGGCGATGGACAACAGGTTGAGATTCCTGTACTTGTTTTATTTGTTTGAGCGAAGGAAGGACACAGGAGGCTAAGCTGAGCGCGGAGATGGAAAGACGCGTCCAAGCAGTAAGTGTGATGGTGAGTGAAAGGCTTGCCACAGAGTACACAAGCTGTGACGGGGAGAGAAATCAAGTATCGAAGCAGCCGATGTCACACTGTCAAGAAAAGTTTCTAGTAAGAATAAAGCAACCCGTACCGCAAACCGACACAGGTAGTCGAGTGGAGAACACTAAGGTGAGCGAGCGAACTCTCGTTAAGGAACTCGGCAAAATGACCCCGTAACTTCGGGAGAAGGGGTGCTGACCGCAAGGTCAGCCGCAGTGAATAGGCCCAAGCGACTGTTTATCAAAAACATAGGTCTCTGCCAAATCGGAAGATGACGTATAGAGGCTGACGCCTGCCCGGTGCTGGAAGGTTAAGAGGAAGGGTAAGCTTTCGAGCGAAGCTCTGAATTGAAGCCCCAGTAAACGGCGGCCGTAACTATAACGGTCCTAAGGTAGCGAAATTCCTTGTCAGGTAAGTTCTGACCCGCACGAAAGGCGTAACGATTTGGGCACTGTCTCAACGAGAGGCTCGGTGAAATTGTAGTACCAGTGAAGATGCTGGTTACCCGCGACAGGACGGAAAGACCCCATGGAGCTTTACTGTAGGTTGATATTGAATGTTTGTGTGACATGTACAGGATAGGTAGGAGCCGAAGAGATCGGGACGCTAGTTTCGAAGGAGGCACCCGTGGGATACTACCCTTGTGACATGACCATTCTAACCCGCGACCATAATCTGGTCGGGAGACAGTGTCAGTCGGGCAGTTTGACTGGGGCGGTCGCCTCCTAAAGAGTAACGGAGGCGCCCAAAGGTTCCCTCAGAATGGTTGGAAATCATTCGAAGAGTGTAAAGGCAGAAGGGAGCTTGACTGCGAGACCTACAAGTCGAGCAGGGACGAAAGTCGGGCTTAGTGATCCGGTGGTTCCGCATGGAAGGGCCATCGCTCAACGGATAAAAGCTACCCTGGGGATAACAGGCTTATCTCCCCCAAGAGTTCACATCGACGGGGAGGTTTGGCACCTCGATGTCGGCTCATCGCATCCTGGGGCTGAAGTCGGTCCCAAGGGTTGGGCTGTTCGCCCATTAAAGCGGTACGCGAGCTGGGTTCAGAACGTCGTGAGACAGTTCGGTCCCTATCCGTCGCGGGCGTTGGAAATTTGAGAGGAGCTATCCTTAGTACGAGAGGACCGGGATGGACACACCGCTGGTGTACCAGTTGTTCCACCAGGAGCACAGCTGGGTAGCTATGTGTGGACGGGATAAGCGCTGAAAGCATCTAAGCGTGAAGCCCCCCTCGAGATGAGATTTCCCATCTCAATAAGAGAGTAAGACCCCTGAAAGACGATCAGGTAGATAGGTTCGGAGTGGAAGCCTAGTAATAGGTGAAGCGGACGAATACTAATCGGTCGAGGACTTATCCAAAGGAAAAGTTGTATGACAAAGAGGAAGAGACTATAGATTCAGTTTTGAGCGAATAAGGCTCATATTGTGCGGTGACGATAGCAAGAAGGATACACCTGTTCCCATACCGAACACAGAAGTTAAGCTTCTTAGCGCCGAATGTAGTTGGGGGTTTCCCCCTGTGAGACTAGGACGTTGCCGTGCAAGAATTGGAGAATTAGCTCAGCTGGGAGAGCATCTGCCTTACAAGCAGAGGGTCGGGGGTTCGAGCCCCTCATTCTCCATCATGATTCGTTAGCTCAGTCGGTAGAGCATCTGACTTTTAATCAGAGGGTCGGGAGTTCGAGCCTCCCACGGATCATAAAATATGCGGGTGTGGCGGAACTGGCAGACGCACCAGATTTAGGATCTGGCGCCCAAAAGGCGTGGGGGTTCAAGTCCCTTCACCCGCACTTTATAAGCGAGCCGGCTTAGCTCAGTTGGTAGAGCATCTGATTTGTAATCAGGGGGTCGAGGGTTCAAGTCCTTTAGCCGGCATTATATGCGGAAGTAGTTCAGTGGTAGAACATCACCTTGCCAAGGTGGGGGTCGCGGGTTCGAATCCCGTCTTCCGCTTTACCGAAAGGTAATTTATTTTAATATGCCGGGGTGGCGGAACTGGCAGACGCACGGGACTTAAAATCCCGCGGTGGTTAAACACCGTACCGGTTCGATTCCGGTCCTCGGCATATTAAGCACCCATGGCTCAACTGGATAGAGTACTTGACTACGAATCAAGCGGTTGCAGGTTCGAATCCTGCTGGGTGCATTGTTCGGGAAATAGCTCAGCTTGGTAGAGCACTTGGTTTGGGACCAAGGGGTCGCAGGTTCGAATCCTGTTTTCCCGATATGGGGGATTAGCTCAGCTGGGAGAGCGCCTGCTTTGCAAGCAGGAGGTCAGCGGTTCGATCCCGCTATTCTCCATAGTATACGTTCATTCGTGTACTAGTACCATTGAGTTGGCGGCGTAGCTCAGCTGGCTAGAGCGTCCGGTTCATACCCGGGAGGTCAGGGGTTCGATCCCCTTCGCCGCTATAATTGAAGCTTGGACCTTTAGCTCAGATGGTTAGAGCAGACGGCTCATAACCGTCAGGTCGTAGGTTCGAGTCCTACAAGGTCCATACTTGTAAAATGGAGGATTACCCAAGTCCGGCTGAAGGGAACGGTCTTGAAAACCGTCAGGCGGGTCAAACCGCGCAAGGGTTCGAATCCCTTATCCTCCTTGTTGATATCGCGGAGTAGAGCAGCTGGCAGCTCGTCGGGCTCATAACCCGGAGGTCACAGGTTCGAATCCTGTCTCCGCAATTACTAAACGGTTAATAAAGTTTAGTGAAAAAAAACTGAATAGGTTCGGTGGTGTAGGGGTTAACATGTCTGCCTGTCACGCAGAAGATCGCGGGTTCAAATCCCGTCCGAACCGTCTATGCGGGTGTAGTTTAGTGGTAAAACCACAGCCTTCCAAGCTGTTGTCGCGAGTTCGATTCTCGTCACCCGCTTTATTTTTTGGGCCTGTAGCTCAGCTGGTTAGAGCGCACCCCTGATAAGGGTGAGGTCGATGGTTCAAGTCCATTCAGGCCCATTTTTTGGAGGATTACTCAAGAGGCCGAAGAGGACGGTTTGCTAAATCGTTAGGTCGGGAAACTGGCGCAAGGGTTCGAATCCCTTATCCTCCGCTTTTTTTTGTTTCTACGTTGGCCCGTTGGTCAAGCGGTTAAGACACCGCCCTTTCACGGCGGTAACACGGGTTCAAATCCCGTACGGGTCATTTTATTATTTTATTATTATCGCGGAGCAGAGCAGCTGGCAGCTCGTCGGGCTCATAGCCCGGAGATCACAGGTTCGAATCCTGTCTCCGCAATCGTTAGTGTTCCCTAAACACTGCGATAATACGGTTAAAAGGTTCGGTGGTGTAGGGGTTAACATGTCTGCCTGTCACGCAGAAGATCGCGGGTTCAAATCCCGTCCGAACCGTTTTCGGTCCGATAGCTCAGTTGGTAGAGCACTTGATTGAAGCTCAAGGTGTCGGCAGTTCGATTCTGTCTCGGACCATTTCATAAGTTGGCCCGTTGGTCAAGCGGTTAAGACACCGCCCTTTCACGGCGGTAACACGGGTTCAAATCCCGTACGGGTCATAAAGAAATAAACCTTTCGAGGGCTATTTTTTTCCTATTTTTCAAAATCATCGCATTCGGTGTAGGAGAGGAGATCTTTTATAGATTGTCCTCTCCTTTTTAGTTATTCTGTTTTTCAAAAAAGGAAGAAATATTGAGTGGTCCTGTTCTTCAAAAAAAGAAATATTAGGTTGTGCTTCAAAAAGTTAGATATAAATAAGCAAAAGTTATCAAAATTCCGATACTATTTGAAAGAATTTGGAAGAAACTGATCAAAAATGATTGTTTTTTGAAAAGAGGTTGGTTATAATAACAGTGGTGTGCAAGAGGTTTTAGCTAGAGAAGGGAGTGATAGGATTGCTTACTGAAGAAAGACATCGATTTATTCGACAAGCTTTAGATAAAATGTCTATTATTCAATTGCAAGAGATATCAGAACAATTGAATGTGTCTGAATCTACAATTCGAAGAGATTTTGCAGCGCTTGAGGAAAAAGGTGTATTGATTCGTGTGCATGGAGGTGCTAAGAAGGTAAAACAACAAACGCATGAAGCCAGTTTACCAGAAAAACGTCATGTCCATGTTTTAGAAAAACAATTGATTGGGAAAAAAGCAGGTCAGTTGGTAGAAGAGGGCGATGTCATCTATCTTGATTCAGGAACGACGACTTTTGAGATGATCCCGTGGTTGAATAACAAAAAACTCTTAGTCGTAACGAATGGAATTGAAATAGCAAGTGCGCTCTACCAAGCCAATATAAAAACTTTGTTTATTGGTGGATTCATCAAACAGAGTACAGGAACTGCAATTGGTGCTTCTTCATATGAACAGATGTTAAGTTTACACTTTGATAAAGCCTTTTTGGGAATTAATGGGATTGATCTCAAAGCAGGTTTTACAACGCCGGATATAGAAGAAGGCAAACTCAAGAAAGCTGCTATTCAACAAAGTAAGCAGGCTTACTTCCTAGCTGACTCCTCAAAATTTGATACCGCTAATTTTTATCAAGTGGCTGAATTAAAAGAAGTTCCTTTGATGACCGATAAGTCGAATAAAAAATATGAAAAAATCATGCAAATAATGGAGGTTAGTGTATGATCTATACGATTACATTTAATCCGGCTATTGACTTAGTGATTCAAGTAGAAGATTTCCATTTAGGAAACTTAAACCGCTCGAAAGCAGATCACTATGTGGTAGGTGGAAAAGGAATTAATGCATCTCTGGTGTTTAACCGCCTAGGCTTAGAGAATATTGCTACAGGATTTGTAGGAGGGTTCTCTGGCCAATATATTATTGACAAGATGAATGAGGAAGGCATCGCCAATCACTTTATCGCCTTAGACCAAATAACCCGTATAAATGTCAAATTAAAAGGAGAACAAGAGACAGAAATCAATGCCAAAGGGCCAGCAGTCTCTGAAGCGAAGTTTAAAGACTTGATGACCTATTTAGAAGGGACCCTTCAAGAAAAGGATGTCGTCTTCCTAGCAGGAAACGCTGCACCTGGTTTAGATGCCCAGTCTTATATCGCTATTGCTAAACTTTGCCAAAAGAAGACATGTTATTTCGTCTTAGATTCCAATAAAGATTTACTCAAAGCGTGCTTACCTTATGGTCCATTTATTATCAAACCCAACCGAGAAGAACTGAGCGAATTATTTGAAGTGGAGATCCAAAGTCAAGAAGACTTACTTCACTATGCCAAAGAATTGCAAAAATTAGGGGCCAAGAACGTCCTCGTTTCAATGGGAGGAGAAGGCAGTATCTTACTAACACAGACGGGCCAAGTTTACTCAGCCAATGTTCCAGAAGGCAAAGTCCTCAATTCTGTGGGCGCAGGGGATTCGATGTTGGCAGGTTTCATCAGTCAATACACGCGCACGCATGATTTTTCAGAAGCTTTACAAATGGGAGCAGCCTGTGGAAGTGCCACAGCTTTTTCAGTAGGCATCGCAGAAAAAGAATTGATCGATCACTTAAAAACCGCTATTAAAGTAAAGAAAATTTAAAGGAGCACGAGAATGAAATTATCTGAATTATTTAATTTAGAAGCGATGGACTTAGCCATAACTGCTAGTTCACGCGATGAAGCGTTAGAACACTTAGCTCAGCGCTTTGAAAATGCAGGAGGAGTATCCAAGGCCTCTACTTATGTGGAACGGTTGTTAGCCCGTGAAGCCCAATCCAGTACAGGGGTAGGCGATGAGATTGCTATTCCTCACGCACAAGATGCTTCCATCCAACAGGCTGCTATTATTTTTGGGAAAAGTATAAGAGGGATTGATTGGCAATCGTTCGATGGACAACCCGCCAAATTAATTTTTATGATTGCAGCTCCAGAGGGCGCAGATGGAGAACACTTGAAGGCTCTTGCACAGTTATCCAAGGTCTTACTTCAAGAAGGGGTAAAGCAAGCCTTATTAGAGGCTTCAACGCCTGAAGAAGTTTTAGCCATTATCTCTTCTTATGATGAAGAAGAAAAAGAAGAAGCTCCTGCTCAAGAAGAAGCGACTCACCCTAACCATTCAGAGACCTATTTGGTCGCTGTGACCGCTTGCCCAACAGGAATAGCCCACACTTATATGGCAGAAGAAAGACTCAAACAAGCAGCCCATGCCGTTCATGTAGCCATTAAAGTAGAAACCAATGGGCAATCAGGCATTGAAAATCGCTTAACCAAGGAAGACATTGAACGCGCAACGGCTGTCATTGTTGCAGCGGATAAACAAGTCGCTATGGCACGTTTCGATGGCAAACCTTTACTCAGTGTCCCTGTTGCTGATGGGGTCAATAAGGCAGATCAATTGGTAAAACAAGCCCTTCACGAAGAACTTCCTCTCTATCATGCCGCTTCTGTGGCTCAAGGTGAAGAAGAAAAAGCTGGATCAGAAAGCTTGGGGCGTCAAGTATACAAGCACTTAATGGACGGAGTCTCCCATATGTTACCGTTCGTTGTAGCTGGGGGAATTCTTATTGCGCTCTCCTTCTTCTGGGGATTGACTTCTGCCAATCCCGCTGCTCCAGATTATCATCCAATCGCTCAAGCGCTTAATACAATCGGGGGTCTGTCTTTTGCCATGATGCTTCCTGCATTAGCCGGATTTATCGGGCATTCCATGGCGGACCGCATCGGGTTAGTGATTGGTTTTATGGGTGGGGTATTCGCAGATCCTACCAAATTTTCAGCTTTTTCAGGCAAAGGAATCTTCGAACATTCCGTTTCTTCAGGCTTCTTAGGTGCCTTAGTGGCAGGGTTCTTAGCAGGAGGAATTGTCTACTTCTTAAATAAAGCTTTTGCTTGGATGCCAAAATCCTTGAACGGAATCAAGTCTATCTTCCTCTTCCCGGTTTTGGGCGTCTTGATAATGGGGATCTTAATGCTCTTCGTCGTGAATGGCCCAATGGGAGCGATCATGAATGGCTTAGTCGGCTTGATCAACAGTATTCCAAGCACTATGACGATCTTCCTCGGCTTTGTGGTAGCGGCCATGATGAGTATCGACATGGGGGGGCCTATTAACAAGGCGGCTTACGTCACAGCTACCGCCCTTGTAACAGCAGCCAATGGGGCAGGCTCTAATGTCATGGCTGCTGTCATGGTCGGTGGGATGGTTCCCCCTCTAGCAATTGCCATAGCGGCTAGCTTACAAGGCAGTCTCTGGTCCGAAGAAGAAAAGAGTTCTGCCTATGTGAACTACGTGATGGGGGCAGCCTTTGTAACAGAAGGCGCTATTCCTTTCGCCGCCAAAGACCCTCTTCATGTGATCCCCTCCCTTGCTGTGGGATCTGGTCTAGCAGGTGCCTTGAGTATGTTCTTTGGTTGCGTATCTTATGTTCCACACGGTGGTCTCTTCGCAGTGATTGCGAATGGAGTTTCCAACCCTGTCATGTATATTGCTTCTTGGGTTATTGGGGGCTTAGTCGGAGCGATCCTCTTGAATATTATGCGTAAACGTACCCAAGACTAAAGAAAAACAAAAAAATCCCTCTCAAGTAGACACTCAAAAAGTAAATCTACTTGAGGGGGATTTTTTTGATACTACTGATCCCAGTTTTTGGATTAGACAAAAATGTTGAAACAGAAGGGAATCTTATTTACTCAGGAAAAATAAGTGATTCTCAAAATCCCCACTCTTCTATTGAAGGCACAGGCAATTCAAGGATGGAAGACAACCAAATGTTCTGTAAAAGATAAGAAAATGTCTGTACTGGCTCTTCAAAAAGCAAAAAGCCAGTCTCCAAACAAGCGGCCCTAAGGAAGGCAGAGAGGGCGAGAGCTTAAAATTTATTTTTTTTTTTTTTTTTTTTTTAACAATTCTGATAGCGATAACATGCCTTAAGAATGGGCGTTCTTGCGCTAACTTATAAAAAATAAAAGCAAAAAGAAAAGAGGAAATCACATGAAACCATCTAACGAGAGCCAGCCGCGTTATGGGATTCGGAAGTTCACGGTCGGCGTCGCTAGCGTAGTGATCGGGTCAGTCTTGTTCTTGACTCCCACAGTTCAAGCAACCGAGAGCCTAAGCCATGCTCCCGCCGTTCCTGTCCAAGTCAAGGACCGGTCGGCTGGCATGGAGAAGGAGAAGCCGATTCAGAAGAAAGAAGACAAGGTCATTCCCCAAGGCGTGCAAGCCGCTGATACCCAGCAGCCTCAAAAAGACCTTGCCAAGAAGAAAACAACAAGAGAAGCGGACGATAAGCATTCGGTGGCAGTAGACCTTCTTCGTGCCTTGATTGATGAAGGCGAGAAAAAGCTACGGACGCTCGCTAAGGACCACCTTTCTTATCAAGCGCTAGAAGAAGCTCTCAATAGAGCTAAAAGAGTCATCGGTGCTCATCCAGAAGACCTTGCGCAAGTTGAGAAGGAGACGCAAGACTTGCGGGCACTTCTTAACCAAGTGAAGAAGTCTTCCACCCCGCCATGGGTCAAGTGCGGACTATCGGGCAGGATCGGGACCCGGTAGGCAAAAGTGTAGATGGATTGATATTTAAAACGCACGAGGATATTTATAACGATCGGGAATATGTTGGAGAGTTTTCATTGGATAAAAAAATAGGACTGCACGACAATGGAATTTTTTATCCTATGACAATTGGCGGCAACAGGATTAGCAAGACTTTCTTTTTATTCCAAAACATTTTTTATATGGGGATGCCAGGCACTATTGATAGGGAATAAGGAACTTATTTTTAATGAAAGTAATAGTAAGTTTGGAACTGGGCTTAGATTTAGCGATACTATTACTTACAACGTAGCAGGAATTACAGGAGAGGGAGCGACGGAGGCTAGTGTTTTTGAAGGAGATTTCGATTTTTTATTGACGGATGATTGCATTGGTAAGTTTCGATTAGTGTTTCAAATAAAATTTAAAAATGGAAAGACCTATCGAATGCCATACATCCCTCGTGTTCAAATTAAGCCTAAAGCACCAATAATTATTCAAAAAAGTATCGAAGAGAAGACAGGTAAAATTGCTCCTATTCTAGTGCAAGCTTCTAAGACTAATCAAACTTATGTGACCCTATACATGAATGGAAAATCTTATCACCAAAAAGCGGATTCAATTACAGGAATTGCTACCATTGTGCCTGATCAGCCCATTACAGGAGAATGATGGTCAAAGAAAAATCACTTGGAAATGCAGCAAAAGAGGCAGTAAAGGTATATCTTAAACACGTAGATGATCAAACGACCAAATATTTATTTTCTGATGGCCAACAAGAATCTGAAAGTCTTGATTCTGAATTTAGCAACTATTTCTACGCCACCAACCCCAATCCGGTGAAAGAAGTGGCCAGAAAAGCGATTGGATCTTTAGCGTATCTCAACAACAAGCAGAAAGAGGCAGGGATAGAGGAGATTAATAACCATCCGAATACGCAAGCAGCAGCTATCCAAGAGAAGTACACCGCCCTCAACACCAAGATGGGCGAATTAGACACGGCGGTTCAAAAGAAGAGTACAGTTACAGCACATATAAAATACCAGGAGGCCACTGCCGACAAGAAGCAAGCTTATGACGCCGCCCTGGAGGCTGCTAAGAAGAGAAACACTCACAAGTCGGGATGGAGTACAGGAGATGCCTTAGCGGGCTTAGGGAAGATGGGACACGCCATCACGCTCGGTGACCTCACGCCAAAACCACAGATCCCTCATCCTTCGACGGATATCGAGAAAGAACCGGACAAGGAGATTCCTTCAAGTGTACCGCATAAAGAGGGAGGCAAAGAGGATTCGAATAATACGATGGAAGTTGTATCACCTGCTCAAGAGTCTCAAGCAGGGAAGCCGAAGTCCCTTCCGAAGACAGGAGCAGAAGCGGAGATGATTTCCTTGGGTGTATGCCTATTAGTAGAAGGCCTGAGTGTAATCTTCAATCCCTTCAAACGGAATAAGAAGTAATTGTGACTAGAAGTTTTTAAGCCAATAGCGCTACTGAGGATGGACAGTTTCTTTCGAGATGCTGTCCGCATCGGTGGCGCTTTTTTTGTGAGCTTTTTTATGAAGAGATAAAAAAGTGGCAAAAGACTTAACATTTAGCAAAAAAGATGCTATAATATTTGTATTGTCTTTAGCGCCTATAGTGTAATGGATATCACGCAAGATTCCGGTTCTTGCGATGGGGGTTCGATTCCCTCTAGGCGCGTTTATGATGAGATCCTTTTGGAGAATTTTTGAGAAACGTATAAGCGGTGTGATTACCGCTTTTTTGTTTGCATAAATTGAGGAATAGGGAGGAAGTGTTTAAAGATTAAGGGAAAGTCTTTAAATTTTTTCAAAAAATAGGAAATTAGGTGCACAAACTATTAACTTCAGGGCTTTTTCTTGGTATGATGATGACGTAAACACGCTACCATTTTTTTGTTCTAAGGAGGAAAATAATGAAATTTAATGGCCAAGCGATGAAAGTTATAACTCTTGTTGGGGCTTTGACTTTGGGTCTTGCTGGATGTGGATCAAGCGAAAGCAAACCGAAAGAAGAAGCCAAAAAGGATGATTCTGAATTAGTTGTCTACTCCAATTCCTTGAATGATGGAAGAGACACTTGGTTGAAAGAACAGGCAGAGAAGAAAGGCTTTAAATTGAAATTTGTGGCTGCTCCTGGTGGGGAAGTTTATAATCGGTTATTAGCTGAAAAGAACGCTCCTCAAGCGGATGTGACCTATGGGATGGATGAGGGCTACTTTAACAAGTTGAAAGCTCAAGATTTATTAGAAAAATATGAGCCTGCTTGGAGTAAGGATGTCCCTAAAGATTATCAAAAGGGAGAAGGTTACTTCTCACCATTAGTAGAACAAAGAATCTACTTGATGTATAATCCTAAATTCGTGAAGGCGGAAGATGCACCGAAGAGTTGGGATGAACTTATCAATAACGAGAAATATGCTAAGAAATATCGTTTATCTAAAGCAATCAGCGGAGGGACCGACCAAAAAGCAGCGATGAGTATTCTCTTCAACTATCGTGACGATAAGAGCGAAAACGGAATCTCTGAAGCAGGTTGGAAGCAACTTCACAAATTCTATGAACATGGCTATATGCCTTCTAAGGGAGAAGACTATGTTCAATTATTTGCAGAAGGTAAGGTTCCAATTATGTATTTCTTCTCTTCTGCTGTTCCTAAATCCGAGAAGAAATTCAACTTTAAATCTGAACCAATTAATCCAGAACAAGGAGTTTTCTCAGTTTCTGAACAAATTGGACTTGTTAAGAAGGGCAAAGATCACGACTATAAGAAAGCCAAAGCCTTCATTGATTGGTTCGGAAGTGCGGAAGTTCAGAAAGAATGGGCGAAGAAATTCGGAACCTGGCCAGTTCTTCCAAAGGCACAAGAAGGGGCAGATGATCGTCTTCGTGAGATCATGTCAAAGACCACGCCAATGAAAGTGGATTGGAAATTTGTTAATGACCATATTGATAGCTGGGTAGAAAAAATTGAATTAGAAATCTTATCTTAGTAGCGTTTAAAACGAACGAAAGAGGAAGGAAGCGTTTCTTCCTCTTTTTTTTTAGAAAAATTTTTTGTGAGATCAAATATTGGCGAAAGTTTTGTTATAATTAATTAGGAATTTATGAAGCATATTCCAAAAATGAGTAAAAGCGTCTGGTGAAGACTTATAAAAGTTCAGACCTTGATAAGGAGTAACCATGTTAGAAATAAAAGATTTACAAATTAAATATAGTGATTTTGTAGCAATTGATCAAGTGAATATTTCTGTTCAAAAAGGGGAATTTTTTACTTTCTTGGGACCTTCAGGTTGTGGGAAGACAACGACTTTGCGAGCGATTGCGGGTTTTTTGACACCGAGTCGAGGAAGTGTTCAATTGAATGAGAAAGACTTGCTGCAAGTGCCTGTAGAAAAACGGAATCTTGGAATGGTCTTTCAATCTTATGCTTTGTTTCCTACGATGACAGTCTTTGATAATATTGCTTATGGGCTGAATGTGGATCGTTTGCCTAAGGATGAGATTCGTCAAAGAGTAGAAAATTTAGCAAAATTGGTGGATTTAAATGCGGATCAATTGGCTCGAAATGTGGCGGCTTTATCTGGGGGACAACAACAAAGGGTAGCTATTGCGCGTGCTTTAGCGAAACAACCAGATGTGGTACTTTTTGATGAGCCTTTGTCGAATTTGGATGCCAAATTAAGAAAGCGGTTACGTCAAGAATTGAAAGTCATTCAACGGGAAGCTGGCATGACAGCAATTTATGTGACGCATGATCAAGAAGAGGCTTTGGAATTATCCGATCATATTGCGGTTTTTAACAAGGGCTACATTGAACAGGTAGGAACGCCAGAAGAGATTTATGATCGCTCGGCAACGGAGTTTGTCTGCACCTTCATTGGAGATTCCAACCGTTTAGAAGGCGATTTGATGGCTTATATAGCGGATCATTGCGAGAAGCCTTTCGATTTAGAAAAGGTCCACTATATTCGTCCTGAGAAAATTGGCTTTTTCTCTTTGGAAGGAAGAGGAGAGAAGGTAGAATTTAAGGCATTGGTGGTAGATGAGAGTTATCAAGGTACCTTTAGTACGGTTAAGGTTGAAGTCATGGGAACCACTCTGAAATTAATTAATAAGAAGGATGGAAACTTTAACTTCAAGTTAGGAGATCAAGTCACCTTGTATCTTCATCCTGAGGATATTTTAGAGTATGAGGTGAAGGCTCAATGATCGAATTCTCTAAAAAATTACAGAAAAACCCCCTTCGTGTGACACAGGTTTTATTTTTAGCTTTTGTTATTTGGTTTGCAGCAACGTTTTTAATCTATCCTTTGTGGCGGGTTGTGATACAAACTTTCTTTGCGGATGGGACTTTTTCGACAGCGGCCATTCACAAAATCTTGAAATCTCAGCGGGCTTTGAATTCGATTAAGAACTCTTTCCTTTTGGCTGTGTGTTTAACTTTGACGGTCAATTGTGTGGGAACTTTTTTGGTATTGGTTACCGAATACTTCGAGATTAAAGGTGCTAAGATTTTGAGGTTGGGTTATATGTCGACCTTAGTCTTTTCGGGATTGATTGTGTCGAACGGCTGGCTCTACCTGTACGGTAAAGAAGGAGTCATTACGAAGTTCTTGAGTACTTATATTCAGAATTTCAATACGGATTGGTTTGTGGGCTTCCCTGCTGTTTTATTGGTTATGACTTTTGCGTGTACGTCCAATCATATGATTTTTTTGGCGAATGCTGTGAGAAGTGTTGACAACAATACGATCGACGCGGCTAAGAATTTAGGCGCGAGCCAATGGAAAATTTTAAAAGAAATTGTCCTGCCGACTTTTAAGCCGGTCTTTCTAACTTTGATTGTGATGACTTTTGCGGTGGGCTTGGGGGCCTTTGCCGCTCCTATTATGGTAGGTGGAAAAAGCTTCCAAACGATCGCTCCGATGATTCTAACTTTTTCAGGGCGTCCGGCGTCTAGGGATATTGCTACGTTGTTGTCGATTGTCTTAGGGATCAGTCAAATGGTTCTTCTCTTCCTTATTACGCGTAATGAGCGCAAGGGAAATTATCTCTCTATCGCTAAGACTAAGACGCGTCTTGTCAAACAAAAAATCACTCAACCTTTTGCAAGGTTGGCGGTGAATGTTTGTGCTTGGGTCTTGTTTGCGATCTATACTCTCCCTATTTTCTTTGTTGTTTTATTTTCTTTCCAAGATACGACAGCGATTGCTGCTCAGAAATGGTCTCTTGCCCATGTTACGTTTGAGCACTATATTCGAATTCTAAGTGATGTCAAAAGTTACGGGCCTTTACTAAGAAGTTTCTTCTATGCTGGATCAGCGGCCGCTCTTTCTGTGTTATTTATGTTGGTATTCGTTCGGTGGTTGATGAAACATCAGAAGCAAATCTTTAGTCAAGTGCTAGAATATGTTTACTATATCCCTTGGCTAGTGCCTACTTTGATGTTAGCTTTGGGTTATATTCTCGCTTATGACCGTCCGAGTCCTTTACTTTTTGGACAGATGGTGATTGGACATCAGTGGATTTTGCCGGTAGCTTATTTGGTTATTCTTTTGCCGAATACTTTGAGGTATTTGAAGAGTGCCTATTATTCCTTTGATAAAAATTTGGAGGATGCTTCTAGAAACTTGGGAGCTTCATCCTTTAGAACGTTTTGGAAGGTGGTCCTTCCTGCTTTAATGCCGGTTGCTTTGGCTTTAGTGGCTTTGAACTTTAATACGAATTTGGCTGAATATAATATGTCAACTTTCTTGTTCCAACCAGGGCAAGAGACTTTAGGTTTGATTATTCGGGCCAATTCAGATCCTATGTCCACAGTGGATGCCCGGGCCATTAACCTTGTTTATTCAGTGATTTTGATGGTGATGAATACCTGCATCTTATACTTCGTCTATGGACGAGGGTCTAAGAGACATTTTGAAAAAAGTGGTGTATTTTCATCCTAAAACAGTTAGAAAAAATAGAGAGCTCTCTTTAGATTCAATAGAAAAGTCGACTGAACTTGAAGGCTTTGATTTTTTGAAGAAAAGGGAGCTTTTTGTTGACCTATATTGACTAATATGGGTATAATGATTAAGAACTTGTAGTCAAAAAGGAGGACAAACTATGAATCTTATACCAACAGTGATTGAACAATCGTCACGTGGAGAGCGTGCTTATGATATTTATTCCCGTTTATTAAAAGATCGTATCATTATGTTAAGCGGGACAGTGGACGATGATATGGCGAATAGTGTCATTGCACAGCTACTTTTCTTAGACGCGCAAGATCCTGAAAAAGATATTTATATGTATATTAATAGTCCAGGGGGTTCTGTGAGTGCAGGGATGGCTATGTATGATACGATGCAATTCGTCAATGCAGATGTTGTGACTATTGTGACAGGTCTTGCGGCTTCTATGGGCTCTATTTTGCTGATGGGAGGATGCAAGGGTAAACGCTACGCTCTTCCTAATTCCGAAGTCCTTATTCATCAACCTCTTGGTGGGGTTCAAGGACAAGCTACAGAAATTGAAATTACAGCCCGTCATATTTTGAAGACGAAAACGAATTTGAAAGATTTGATTGCCGAACGGACTGGACAAGATCCAGCAAAGGTTGAGCAAGATATGGATCGAGATTATTGGATGACTGCTGAAGAGGCCAAAGCTTATGGCTGTATTGATGAGATTATGATGAGTAATAAAGCTTTGAAAAAATAAGAGCGCTTAGTGTGTACTCCCTCAAATAGAGAAGTATTTTTCTCCTTTTTGAGGGATTTTTTTGTGTAAAGGAAGGACTCAAGTGACCTTATGGAGAAAAAAATAAAAAAGAATGTTTAAATGTCTTGCAGGGGGAGAGGTTTATTGGTATACTAATTGTGTAAAAATTAACAGGATTTGATTTTGGATTTTGTTTTTTTTTGCTTAACGATGGTCATAAAATGACGTGGCGGACATATTTCGCCCACATAAGAGAGTTGATAGAATGAAAGCCTTATATGAAAAGTTACGTTTAATTGTACCGGAAGCGGAAGAGTCTCTAGTGAAACGCTCGAATATTCTTCAAATGGTTTTGCGGTATCAACCGATTGGACGACAGTCACTGGCAGAAAAATTACAGATGACAGAACGTCCCTTACGAACGGAAACTAATCAGTTAAAGGAATTAGGGTTGTTAGAAAGTACACGAACAGGCATGCGGATTACTCCTCTAGGGGAAGAAATGCTAGGATTTGTTCGGAATTTACTTCACTCGAATTCGAGCTTATTGGAAACTGAAAAAAGGCTAAGTCAAACCTTACACTTGAATGAAGTTCATATCATAGATAATGATTTGGAAGGCAATCAAGGGGCGATTAATCAAATCGGGGTATTTTTAGCCACTTATTTGAATCGTTTGTTACCTGAAGGGCCAATTACTTTGGCTGTAACGGGAGGCACGACGATTATGGAGGTAAGTAAATATCTCAATCATGATTTGTTAACACGTCCGCGTCAATTTCTCGTTGTTCCTGCACGTGGCGGAATGGGAGAGTCTGTTGCTGCTCAAGCCAATACCATTAGCGAGCAGTTGGCCAAGCGTTTACAAGGAAAATCGACAACCCTATACGTTCCAGATTCTTTAACGGAAACGGCCTGTACGCTTTTAAAGCAAGAGCCTGCTATTCAGCATACTTTGGAGGTTTTAAGACAAACCAATGTTTTGTTATTTAGCGTCGGTGATGCTCGAATAATGGCTGAACGTCGTGGATTTCCTCAGGCACTAACCAAGGAAATATTAGCTAAAGGAGCAGTAGGAGAGGCCTTTGGTTGCTTCTACACGGAAGAAGGGGAGATCGTCTATCGCATGCCGAGAATTGGATTACAATTAGAGCAGTTAGCTGAGATTGAGTATCCTATTCTTATTGCAGGTGGTTGTACAAAGTCAAAAGCAGTTAAAGCTTTTGCAAAAGTAGCTTCCAATCAGTTCATCTTAGTGACCGATCGGGGCGTAAGTCATTCGATTTTAAATGAGGTAACTCATTAAAATAATATACACATATTTTTCTGAAGGAGGAATATAGGATATGGTAAAAGTAGGTATTAATGGTTTCGGACGTATTGGTCGTTTAGCTTTCCGTCGTATTCAAAACGTTGAAGGATTAGAAGTTGTAGGGATCAATGACTTAACAGATGCTAAAATGTTAGCACACTTGTTAAAATATGATACCACTCAAGGTCGGTTTGATGGGGAAGTAGAAGTTGAAGAAGATGGCTTCAAAGTGAATGGCAAGAAAGTTAAGGTTATGTCCTACCCTAACCCAACTGATATTCCTTGGGGCGAATTAGGTGTTGAAATTGTTCTTGAAGCAACAGGTTTCTTCAGAACAAAAGAAAAAGCTGAATTGCACTTACAAGCTGGTGCTAAGAAAGTGGTTATTACCGCACCAGGTGGATCAGATGTTCCAACTATCGTATTTAACACCAACCATAAGATCTTAACCGGTAAAGAAACCGTTATTTCCGGAGCTTCATGTACAACAAATTGTTTAGCCCCATTGGCTGATGCTATGAACAAAAACTTCGGTATTGTTGAAGGGTTAATGTCTACTATCCATGCCTATACTGGTGACCAAAATACGTTGGATGCTCCACACCGTAAAGGGGACTTCCGTCGTGCACGTGCTGCTGCAGAAAGCATCATCCCTAATACAACAGGTGCTGCTAAAGCTGTTGGTCTTGTATTGCCAGAATTAAATGGTAAATTAGACGGTTCTGCTCAACGTGTTCCTGTAAAAGCAGGTTCTATTACAGAATTATTCACAGTCTTAGAAAAGAATGTTACTGTTGAAGAAGTGAATGCTGCTATGAAAGCTGCTTCCAATGAATCATTTGGTTACACTGAAGACCCAATCGTTTCTTCAGATGTTATTGGAATGTCTTATGGTTCCTTATTTGACGCTACTTTAACCAAAGTAATGGACGTAGATGGCAAGCAATTAGTTAAGACAGTTGCTTGGTATGACAATGAAATGTCTTATACCGCACAACTTGTACGTACCTTAGAATACTTCGCTTCACTATAATTAAGGCGTCTAACGTTTACGACAAGCGTCTATCCGTAACTAGCAGGGAGTCGACGCTCCCTGCTTTTTTAGGGAAGTAAAAAAGGAGAAACAAATATGGCAAAGAAAACAGTAAAAGATGTGGACTTAAAGGGTAAAAAAGTCCTCATGCGTGTGGACTTCAATGTTCCTATTAAAGATGGGGTCATTAAGGATGACAACCGAATGGTACAAGCTTTACCAACGATTCAATATGTACTTGAACAAGGCGCTAAATTAATTCTTTTCTCGCACTTAGGAAAAGTGAAAAAAGAAGAAGATAAAGCCGCTTTAACAATGCGCCCAGTAGCAGATCACTTAAGTGAATTATTGGGACAAGAAGTAACTTTTGTTCCTACAACCCGTGGGAAAGAATTGGAAGACGCCGTCGCTGACTTAGAAGAAGGACATGTTCTTCTCTTTGAAAATACCCGTTTCGAAGACTTAGATGGCAAGAAAGAATCTGGCAATGATCCAGAATTAGGCAAGTATTGGGCTTCTTTAGGAGACGGTATTTTTGTTAATGATGCCTTTGGGACTGCTCACCGTTCTCATGCTTCTAATGTGGGAATTGCTTCTAATGTTGACCAAGCAGTCGCTGGCTTCTTAATGGAAAAAGAATTGAAGTTTTTAGGAGAAGCTGTGAATAATCCTAAACGTCCTTTAGTAGCGATTTTAGGTGGAGCAAAAGTTTCCGATAAAATTGCTGTGATTAAAGCTTTATTAGAAAAAGCAGATAAAGTTTTGATTGGTGGCGGCATGGCTTATACCTTCTTGAAGGCAAAAGGCTATGAAGTTGGAAAATCTCTTCTAGAAGAAGACCGGATTGAATTAGCAAAAGAATTAATGGAACAAGCAGGCGATAAATTAGTTCTCCCAGTTGATATTACAGTGGCAGATGATTTCTCTAATGATGCCAATATTAAAGAAGTTCCAGCGGATGCTATTCCAGAAGGATGGGAGGGTCTAGACTCTGGTTCTAAGACCAATGAACTCTTCAGCAACATCCTCCAAGATGCAAAAACAGTGGTTTGGAATGGACCTATGGGTGTGTTTGAAATGGAAAAATTCGCTCGAGGCACCAATGCTATTTGTCAAGCAGTGGCTCATTTGACAGATGCTATTACCATTGTGGGTGGTGGCGACTCAGCTTCTGCAGCTAAGAACTCTGGTTTTGCAGATAAATTTACGCATATTTCAACAGGTGGTGGGGCTTCTTTGAAATTCTTAGAAGGTAAACCTCTTCCTGGTGTGGAAGCTTTAAGTGATAAGTAAAAGAAAGGACAGATGGCATGCGTCAAGTATTAATTGCTGGCAACTGGAAATTAAATAAATTAGCGGGGCAAGCGCACGACTTTGCTGAAGAATTAAAACAAGCTTTAGCAGGTAATGAAAAAGCTGAAATTTTAGTTTGCCCACCTTCCCTTTATGTTCAAAGTCTTTTAGCAGATTTCAAGGGAACAGCTGTTAAAGTAGGGGCACAAAACTGCTTCTATGAAAATAGTGGGGCTTATACAGGTGAAGTCTCTCCTGAAGCATTGGCAGATTTAGGAACAAGTTATGTTGTTATTGGTCACTCTGAAAGAAGACAAATCTTTGGGGAAACGGATCAAGAGGTTGCTAAGAAGGCAGCTGCTATTTTTGTTAATGGGATGACTCCTATTATTTGCTGCGGAGAAACTTTAGAACAACGTGAAGAAGGCGTTGCTAAAGAATGGATTGCTGGACAAATTAAGGCTGCTCTTAAAGAATTAACAGAAGAACAAGTTGCTAAAGCTGTACTTGCTTATGAACCTATCTGGGCAATCGGTACAGGAAAAACAGCATCTCCAGAAGATGCTGAAGAAATTTGTGCTCTTGTCCGTGAAACGGTGTTTGAAGTAGCTGGCCAAGCTGCTGCAGACAGTGTGCGTGTTCTTTATGGAGGTTCTGTAAAACCAGCAAATGTTAAAGAAATTTTAGCACAAGAAAATATTGATGGGGCTTTAGTGGGTGGAGCAAGCTTAAATGCCGATGACTTTATGGCTTTGATCCAAGCTGGCGAATAAGTTCATTCACTAAAGTTAAGAAATAAAAATAAAAACGAACGATAAAGGAGACAAAATCAATGTCATTAATTACAGATATTCATGCGCGCGAAATTTTAGACTCTCGTGGGAACCCAACAGTTGAAGTAGAAGTATTAACAGAATTAGGAGCTCATGGACGTGGAATGGTTCCTTCTGGTGCTTCAACAGGTGAGCATGAAGCCGTTGAATTGCGTGATGGCGATAAGAGCCGTTATGATGGTAAAGGGGTTTTAAAAGCTGTTGAAAATGTGAACACTGTTATTGCTGATGCAGTGATCGGTATGGAAGTTACAGATCAAATTGGTATTGATGAAGTAATGATCGCTTTAGATGGTACCAAGAACAAAGGTAAATTAGGGGCTAACGCTATTTTAGGGGTTTCTCTTGCTGTTGCTCGTGCAGCTGCTGAAGAATTAGATGTTCCTCTATACAACTACTTAGGCGGATTTAACGCTCACGTTTTACCAACTCCAATGATGAACATTGTTAATGGAGGCGCTCACTCTGATGCCCCTATTGCTTTCCAAGAATTTATGATTGTTCCTGCTGGGGCACCTAGCTTCCGTGAAGCTTTACGTTGGGGCGCAGAAACTTTCCATGCTCTCAAAGGGCTCTTAGCTGAACGTAACCTTGAAACTTCTGTTGGGGATGAAGGTGGATTTGCTCCTCGTTTTGAAGGGACTGAAGACGCTTTGAATACAGTGATTGCGGCGATTAAAGCTGCTGGTCGTGAACCAGGTAAAGATATCTTTATCGCTTTAGACTGTGCATCTTCTGAATTCTATGTAGATGGCAAATATGACTACACCGTATTCGAAGGGGAAGGCGCAGCTGTTCGTACTTCTGCTGAACAAGTCGCTTACATCGAAGAATTGGTATCTAAATACCCAATTATCTCAGTTGAAGACGGTATGGATGAAAACGACTGGGAAGGGTTCAAACTCTTAACAGAACGTATCGGAGACAAAGTTCAATTAGTTGGTGATGACTTATTCGTAACGAACACCGATTACCTCTCACGTGGGATCAAAGAAGGCGTTGCAAACTCTATCTTGATTAAAGTGAACCAAATCGGTACTTTAACAGAAACCTTCCATGCTATTGAAATGGCTAAACGTGCGAACTATACAGCCGTTGTTTCCCACCGTTCAGGTGAAACCGAAGACTCCACAATTGCTGATATTGCTGTGGCAACAAATGCTGGCCAAATTAAGACAGGTTCTCTCTCACGTTCTGACCGTATGGCTAAATATAACCAATTATTACGTATTGAAGATGAATTGGGCACTACAGCTGTCTTTGAAGGCGTACATTCTTTCTACAATTTAAGCAAATAAGCTTAGAAAGACAGAATTAAACTTCAAAATTTGATGAAAGCGAGGGAAACCTCGCTTTTTTATTGGAAGAAGGTTCGCTTTTTTGTACATAAATGTGATACACTCTTTTATGTACGAAAAATAGAAGCTGAAAGAAAGGGAGAAAAGATGTTTTTTGAAGAGGAATATGACCGTCATTTGGCTTTAGCTACTGATTTATGGGAACATCCAGAGTTAGGATTTAAGGAACATTATACTCGACAAAGAATTTTGGATTACCTGACGGAAGTCACACCGGATTTAGAAGTGCGGACCTTTGCACATACAGGAATTCGAGTAGATTTGAATCATGGGAAAGACCATACGATGGTATTTTTAGCAGAGATGGATTCGGTTTATTCACCGGCCCATTGGCAAGCTGATCCAGAAACGGGAGCAGCTCAAGCGTGTGGGCATTTTACGCAAGTGACGATTGCTTTGTCCATTTATCGTTATTATGTTCAGACAGAAGCCTATAAGCAGTTAGACTTTAACGTGGCATTTATTTTTGTGCCAGCTGAGGAATACGTGGATCTTGATTATCGTCGACAATTGAGAGATCAAGGTGAATTAGTATATCTTGGTGGGAAGGCAGAAGCGATGCGTGAAGGGGTATTTGATGATGTAGACTTTGTCTACCATCTGCATGCTTTAGGGGAAGAACATGAGCGTCCAATCATTGAAGTTGCTTGTGACTTGGCAGGTTTTTGCTATAAGTATTTCACCTTTAAAGGAAAAGCTTCTCACGCAGGGTTAGATCCTTTCTCTGGAATTAACGCTTATTCTATGTCAACGCTATTCAATACGGCTTTAGGGCTTTCTCGTCAACAAATGCGAGAAGATAAGTACTTAAGAATTAATCCCGTATTATTTGGAGAGAATACCATGACAACGAATGTGATTCCTCATGAGGTGAGGATAGGAACAGATATTCGTTCGATGTCTTTGGATTATATGAAAGAAATTTCGAAGCGACTCGATCAAATGGCAAAAGGTTCTGCTCAAGCTTTAGGTGGAGAAGTGGTCTGTGAAACAGAGATGGGCTATCTTCCTTTCATTCAAGATGCTTACTTAACCAAGCTCGTGAAAGAAGCCTTTGAAGCCGATGATACCATTCCGGATATTATTGATGACCGGGGAGCGATTGCGGCTGCAGGCGATATTGGAGATCTCTCCTTTATGGTACCAAGTATTCAAATTTCTTATGGCGGATTTGAAGGGAGAATTCATGGGGCTGATTTCAAAATGGTAGATCCAGAGTTTGTCTTGTCCACACTTCCTGCTTTCTTAGTGAAGAGTATTCAACACATCTCTGACAATGTGGATTATCGTCAATTCTACCATCGTTCTTTCCAAGAATATGCGAAAGTTATTGCAGATATGATGGACAATTAAATAGAAAGTTGAGGAATTATTTGTGGATAATAAAAAATCATTAGCCTACTTTATCCCTTTTGTACTGCTTGTTGTAGTTATTGCTGAAGCCATTGGTTTTCGCAGGGTGCAAGTTGGGCGGTTTACGCTGAATATTTTACCTTTAGTTTTTGCGGTATTAATAGCCATGGTATTGGCTTTACCAATTTTTAGACGCGGCATTTTGAAAAAAATTTATTCGCCAGAAAATGTGAAGTTTGCTTCTACCAGCTTGATGTTTATTATGTTACCTTTGATGGCTCGGTACGGTGCAGATGTTGCTCCCAAATTGCATGATATCTTTAAGATTGGTTGGATCTTCCTCTTCCAAGAATTAGGAAATACAGGGACTGTGGTTTTAGGAATGCCAATCGCTCTCTTACTAGGATTACGTCGGGAAGCCATTGGATCGACGCTTGGTTTAGGGCGTGAAGGGGAATTAGCCTATATTTCCGAAAAATATACGCTAGACTCTCCTGAAGGACGTGGGGTCTTGTCTTTGTATTTGATTGGAACCTTGTTTGGGTCTATATTCTTTAGTTTGGTGGCCCCTCTCTTTTTAACCATTGGATTGGATTATCGGGCGTTAGCCATGGCTGCTGGTCCTGGTTCTGCTAGCATGATGGCTGCAGCATCAGCCTCTCTTTCAGCAGTTATGCCAACGGAAGCTGTGCGTGAAACGATCCGTTCCTATGCGGCAGCTAGTCAACTGTTGACGAGCTTCCTTGGAACTTACACGATGTTCTTTGTAGCAATTCCAATGCAACGTTTCTTCTATAACTTCTTCACGAAAGGAGATAATTACGACCATGGAAAATAAAACATTAAAACATTATATCGATGAAGGAGCTAGAGTTTTTTTAGGATGCTTTTTGATTCTCTTTACACAATGGATCAAGTTGTTTAAGAATCCTAAATCAACCCCAATTACAGGCTGGACCTTCTTAGGATTAGTCGTTCTCTTTGTTTTCTCTATGTTTGGAATTATGGTTGCTGATTATACCAAGGCAAAAAATATTCCTGTCGCAAAAGATTTCCCTATTTTAGGATGGGTATCCATTGTTTCCCTAATTTTTTGCTTACTTTGTGGAGATGTTGTGATTAAGTCCATTCAAGCGGTAGACTTTTTAGCCATTACGACACCTATTTTGGCGGTCGCAGGGATTTCAGTAGCAGATAGCTTACTTGATTTAAGAAGAACTTCTTGGAAGATTGCTATTGTCGCTGCTTTTGTCTTTATCGGAACTTATTTAGGAAGTGCGATTATCGCTCAAATCGGACTTTGGGTAACGGGAGCACTTTAATAGAAACTAGCGAATATTAAGATAAATCAAAAGGCAGAAATTTTCAGACACTTGAAAATTTCTGCCTTTTAAAAATTTAAAGTCAAACGCATCCCCTTTGTGAGGTTGGTCGGCAAGCGGAAGGGGGTGCGTTTACTGAGATATGAGATCCCTACCCCCTTGTTCCCTTGGATAGGGAGATGAACAGTTGGGGAAAGGGGTTCGGGAGCGTTAGTTGGAGTAAGTGGTTTCTTTCTTAACCACAGCAGAGAGAGCTAAGATGGTTCGTAAGCCTTCTTCAATTTCTTTTTTCTTTTGCTCAGTTGTAAGAGAACGACTGTTGAGATGATCACAGAGGGTGGAGGCAATTTCTTCAATTTGGCGATCAATAACTTGATCTACAGTGTGAGAAGATAAGAGGGGGGAACGATATGTCATAGGAATACCTCACATTCTATGGTTCATTTCTTTTAGAAAAATCGTTAGAAAGAATCTATTTACATAATAACAAAGCAGGACTTTTGTGTCAATATATAGGGACTAGTTTACTGGAAAAACACTATATATTGATAAAGTGCTGAAAATAATTTGGATAAACCTTTATATTTTTCTGAGTAAAGGGATAAAAGTTTGGTTAAAGGAATTGCCTCTTTAAAAGGGGAAAGGCAAGTGAGTCAGAAGTTTGCCCCTAGAGAGGACCTTTTACCACTTGATAAAGTATGCTATTATTAAAAAAATTAGTTGAATAAGAAAGGAGCTGAAAAGATGAGCAAAATGATGGATCAAGAATGGTTAGTGAAACGCCAAGCCGCTAATTATGTGTCTGCTCAAGTCATACAGACAGATACGAATCATTATGAGATTAATGGACAGCCTTTCTTGCTCATTAAGGAAAAAGAACAAGCTTTCGATCGGGAAGCTCTATCTGATCGCTATATGGATATTTTGGATTCCTATGATTATATTTTAGGAGATTGGAGTTTTGATCAACTGCGCTTAACAGGTTTTTATAAAGATGATGTTTCTCATTTCGGATGTTCAAGGTCATTTTTCCAATTAGAAGACTACCTAATTGAATTTTGTGGCTTTGACTGTCATTATTTTATTTTGGAACATCTCAGAAGTGATGAAGAACGAGAAGCACGCAATCAATCTTTAAAGAAGTCTGGCTATTCTAAGAATTCCTCTCGTAATAAATCTCGTCGTCGCAATAAGTCCGATAAATCTTATAAAAATGTGACTAAGAAAGATCAACATCGTTCAAACCATACTTCTAAAAAGAAATCCTTTTTAGTCAAAAATAAAAAAAAGAAAGAAAAGAAGCCAAGAGAAGGCAAAACTGTGAAACAGAAAGCTGATTTTAAAATTCGGAAAAAAGAGAATAAGTAGGAGCCGTTGTGAATTATGATATTTAATAAAACTGGTTATTTAATGGATTTGGATGGAACTGTTTATTGTGGAAAAGAACCGATTCAAGGGGCGAAAGAGTGGATAGAAAAGTTGATCCAAACGAATCAACCTTTTATGTTGGTCACCAATAATTCGATGAGAAGCCATCAAGAAGTGGCCGATCATTTAGCGGCTGTTAGTGATATTCAGGTTCCATTAGAACGTATTTATACCAGTATCGATGCTTTGCTTTATGTTCTCCAAGGGGATTTCCCTAAAGGGGGAGAAGGAAAAGCTTGCTATTGTATTGGAAGTCCTGCTGTGAAGGAAGATTTGCAAAACTTTGGTTTTCAACTCAAGGAAGACTTGAAAGAAAATTTAGAAGTAGTTGTCGTGGGATTAAATCAAGACATTACTTATTATGATTTAGCTACAGCGACCCTAGCCGTTCAAAAAGGAGCTAAGTTCTACTTAACGAATCCGGATGTTCAGTTCCCATCTGTTGAAGGCTTTGTCCCAGGGGCTGGTGCTTTGGGCGAAATGATAGGTCAAGTGGCTCGTCAAAAGCCAGTGGTTTGCGGAAAACCAAGTCGGGTGATTATGGAAGGAGCTTTAAATGTTTTAAATTTAAGGGCAGATCAATGTGTAATGATTGGAGATAATCTTCAAACAGATATTTTAGCAGCGAATAACGCTCAGATCACAGCCCTTCTGATTGAAACAGGGGTGAATACGCGGCAAGATGTTCAAGAAGGAAGCGGACAGCCAGATTATGTGGTGAAAGATTACGAGGAATTGATGCAGCTATGGCAAGAAGACTAGCCTTTAAATTAGGGCAGATAAACCTCCTTCTGACGTTTTTGACACTTGCTATAATTATAACGATCTGGTCAGTTCCCCTGTATCGGGGCGTAATCACTTGGCTTCACCTTCCAGAACAATTGCAGGTCCCTTTCAATGAGATTATGCGTGATTATTGGGCCATCCTCAAGTATTTGCATAGTCCCTGGCAGAAAGTCTTAGAAGTGAGAAATTTTTCATTATCTAGCCAAGGAAGATTTCATTTTTATGAGGTTCGGCGGTTGTTTCTGGAATTATACGGAGTAGGTGGACTATCGAGTATAGGGACCTATTTCTTTTGGCAACATTTGAAAAAGAGAAAGCAGCTATGGATTTTGGAAGGCTTTTTCGCTAAAAGTTTGTGGGCGCCTCTCGGCATTGGGATCATTTTAACGATTAGCTTTGAACCGATATTTATCGGTTTTCATCATGTTTTGTTTAATAATGACGCTTGGCTGTTTGATCCTCTGACAGATTCTATTATTTTGATGCTGCCAGAAGTTTATTTCATGGCATGTTTTTTATCGGCGATGGGTTTAATGGAACTCTTTTTGTTCTGGGCCTGGCGATTAGTTAAAAAAAAAGTAAAATAATGCACTCTTGGATGCATTAATTGTTAGAAAATTTTTTAGAGAAGATAAAATTTAATTTCAAAGCACAAGTAATTAGTCTTGAGTGAGAGGAATTAATATGTTACCATGACTAGGTAAGCTAGTAAAAGAGACGAGGTAGAAAGAGTGGAGAACTTATTACTTATTGCGATTATCGCTATTAGCGTGTTATTAATTTTGGCCGTGGTCATTTCCCCAGCTAAAACCAGTTCTTCAGCTAACATTACTGGAGCTATTGATCAAGGGCTAAGTGGTAAGAAGGCACGGGGATTTGAGGCAGCGATGGATCGAATTATTCGAATCCTAGGTCTCGTATTTATGATCATCGCACTCATCTTAGCAAAGTTAGCCTCCTAATGCGGTAAGGGAGCTGGGGATTTTCCCCAGCTTTTTTTGTAAATGGGAGTAGTAAGCCTGTATCTTGTCTGATAAAAAATAGAAAAATCAGCTCGGATAAGGCCATAGAAAATAAAGAAAAAGGAGAAGCTATGTCAAATCAAGAATCATTTTATTTTGAAGGATCAAATCACCGAGCTGTTGTATTATTTCATGCTTATACCGGGTCTACGGCAGATGTTAGAATGACTGGCAGAGCTTTAAATCGGGCAGGTTATACGGTTTATTGTCATAATTTGACGGGCCATAATCACGCAGATTATCGGGAAATTTTAGAGGCTGGTCCTGTTGATTGGATGCAGGATGCTCGAGCAGCTTTAGATTTTGTACAAAAAGAAGGTTATGACCAGATTGCTGTATTTGGACTCTCTCTAGGTGGGGCAGTAGCTACGCGTTTATTTATTGATGAACAAGATTCTCTAGTCTGTGGCGGATCTTTCTGTACGCCTATTATGACGCCTGAGATTAGTGGAACGAGAGTGTATGATGTTTTTCTTCAATTTGCGGAGGCAACGAGTGCTAAACGACCAGAGCTCGGAAGCTATGATAAAGAACTTGTTTCTCCTAAGCTTTATCAAGCTTTAGCGGGAATTGATGCTTTTTGTTCAGGTATTCGTTGTGACTTGAACCATATTCGCAAGCCTTATTTTATTGCGGAAGCAGGTAAAGATGAACTTGTCGGAAAAGATAGCGGCAGTCAACTCCAAGAAGCGATTCATTATGCTCCAGTTGTATTGGAAAAATTTGAAGAGAGCGGACATGTCATTACAGTTGGCAAGCAACACAAGGAATTCGAGGAAAAACTCATTCAATTTTTAAATGAAGTGAGGTGGTAAAGTGACCTTTAAAGAAGTCAAAAAATCTTTAATTCATGCCATGAAGAAGAGTGACCATCCCAAAACCATCGCTCAATATAGTCAAAAATTAGGCTATGATGAAGGTAAAGATTATGGCCAGTTTGTACAATATATTGCGGAACTTCAAAGAAAAGGGGTTCTCTTGATTGATGATGAGGGGATCATCACTTTTCCCCCTAAAAAGCAAACGTTAGAAGGTACCTTTCTCTTGCAAAAAAAAGGGTATGGCTTTGTCCAATTAGAGGATAAGAGTAAAGTTTATATTGCCGCTGCTTTAACGGGTGGGGCAATGAATGAAGATAAAGTCACTGTAGAGTTGATTAAAAAAGGAACGGATGACAAGAATCCAGAAGGCAAAGTGGTGAGCATCCAAGAGCGCGCTATGATGCGATTAGTTGGGGAATTTCAAGCTTTCAATGAGACTTTACAGAAAAAATCAGGCGACATTGGGCAAGTCTTTTTGAAAAACAAGGGGATGGATCGCTTTACTTGCTTGGTGGAAGAGGAGGGCCTCCATCCTTCAAACGGGGAGATGGTCGTATTAGAAATTGTCTCTTATCCAAATGAAGAACATCCCTTCCAATTGACGGGGCGGGTCATTCATGGAATTGGCCAAAAAGATGCCCCAGGAGTAGAAATCTTAAGCGTTTTGAATATGATGGCTATTCCCCATGATTTTCCACAAGACGTTGTGGAAGAAGCTGAGAAGATAAGAGAAGACATTAGCTCTGAAGAGCTTAAAGGAAGAATGGATTTTCGAAAGGCACTTACCATTACCATTGATGGTGCAGATGCGAAAGACTTGGATGATGCCATCTCCTACCAAGAGTTGACACCGACGACCATTCAATTAGGAGTTCACATTGCAGATGTTTCTCACTATGTAACAGAAGGATCTGCTTTGGACAAAGAAGCCGTTCGTAGGGGAACTTCTGTTTATTTGACAGATCGGGTGGTGCCGATGTTGCCACAGCGCTTATCGAATGGCATTTGTTCGCTTCAAGAAGGGCAAGAACGTCTCACTATGTCCTGCGTGATGACAATCGACAAGAAGACAGGAGAAATTCTTGCTTACAAGATTGGGCCGAGTGTCATTCAGTCCAACCATCGGATGGTGTATGATGATGTCAATCTTCTGTTAAAAGGGGACGCGCGACTTTCTGAAAAATATGCAGATAGTTTGGATATGCTCAAAGGTCTAGCCAACTTGCACCAAGTTTTATGGAAACGTCGGCACAAAAGAGGAGCCATTGATTTTGAAAAGCCAGAAGCTAAGATTAAAGTTGATGCGACAGGTTTCCCGATCGCTATTGAAGTTAGAGAGCGTGGCCTAGCCGAGCGGATGATTGAATCGTTTATGTTAGCAGCTAATGAAACTGTAGCTTATCATTATAGGCAGAAACGTTTGCCATTTATCTATCGGATTCACGAATATCCAGATGATCAAAAGGTTCAGGCTTTTATTGAGTTTTGCCATAATTTAGGAATTAAAGTTCCTGTTAAAGAGGGACGATTACGTTCTAAAGATTTGCAACAAATCTTAGAAGGCGTTCAAGGGAAAGATTATGCGCCTGTTGTTCAAACCATTGCTTTGAGAAGTATGCAACAGGCTCGTTATAGTTCATCACCTAATGGCCACTATGGGTTAGCTGCTGAAGATTATACGCACTTTACTTCGCCTATTCGTCGTTACCCAGATCTGTTGGGGCATCGCTTGATTCGCTACTATCAAACACATAAAGGAAAGGGAGAAGAAGACGATCATTTGATAGCAAGCATTGATTCTTTGGCAGAACAGTCCTCGAAAGCAGAGCGGCGCGCTGTGGATGCTGAACGTGAAGTAAACAGTATGAAGATGGCTGAATATATGAGCGATAAGATTGGTCAAAAATTTGAGGGCATGATTTCAGCTGTTACGAAATTTGGACTCTTTGTGGAATTATCCAATACGGTAGAAGGACTCGTCCATCTTTCTGTACTTAAGGATGATTATTATATCTACGATGAAAAAAATATGATTCTTATCGGGAAGAGAACAGGAAAAATCTATCGCATTGGAGACAAAGTTCAGGCGAAATTAACAAGGGCCGATAAAGAAAGTCGACAAATCGACTTTGAATTTGTTAAAGAAGGAAAATCTTCTCAAAAGAAGTCTTCAAATAAAGATAAAAAGACTAAAAGATCCAAAAACCAAGCGGTCAAGCCTTCTTCTAAAAGTGACCATACGAAGAGCTTTTCTATTAAAAAACGACATGGACATAGCCAGAAAAAGAAATCTAAAAATCGGAAATCTTTTAAAGATTTTTCGATGAAATCGACGAAGAAATCGCATAAGAAAAGAAAGAATAGAAAATAAAAAGAGAAAACAATAAAAGGAAGGAGGGACAGCGGATGGTCAAACCGAAAAAACAAGAGAATGCCTTAGCTACGAATCGAAAAGCTCGGCATGACTATACCATTGAAGATACTGTAGAATGTGGCATGGTTCTAACAGGAACAGAGATCAAATCGATCCGCAAAGGCAAAATTAATTTAAAAGATTCTTTTGCTCGGGTAGAAAAGGGAGAACTGTGGGCCTACGGTATCCATGTGTCACCTTTTGAGCAGGGCAATCGATTTAATCCAGACCCTCTTCGTCCCCGAAAACTTCTTGTCAAGAAGAGAGAAATTCATCATTTCGAACGAAAAATTAGTCAAGAAGGCTATACTTTAGTTCCACTTAAGGTTTATATTAAGAATGGATTTGCTAAATTATTAGTAGGACTAGCCCTAGGGAAGAAGAAATACGATAAGCGGCAAAGTTTACGGGAAAAAGATATGAAACGTGATATTCAGCGGGCGATGAAGGAACGTTATTAGAGAAAGATTGATCGTAAGAAAGGAGACAAGTCATGGGAAAAGGTGTTACTATTTACTTTATGCGACATGGACAAACCTATTTGAACAGATATAATCGTATTCAAGGTTGGGCGGACGCTCCTTTGACAGAAGAAGGAGAACGTGATGTTCATCGAAGTGCGATAGGCTTGCGGAAAGTGAATTTCTCAGCAGTCTACACGAGTGATCTTCGGCGGACGATTGCAACCGCCAAGATTGTGTTGCAGCATAACTACTATGCTTCAGCAGATACCAAAATCCATGAATTAAAAGCTTTTCGGGAGCAATTCTTTGGAAGTTTTGAAGGGTTAGAGATTGATCCTGTTTTTCATAAAGTTCAAGACTATGTCCGAACGCATTATGGACAGACAGTTTCAGAGAATGATCGGGTAAAATGTGAAATGGATGCCTTTAAAGCGACAGATCCTGTTCATGAAGCGGAAGATTTTATGAGCTTTTGGATGCGAGTTGAATTAGGTCTGATTGATGTGATTACCCGTCATCGCGAAACAGACCAAAATATTTTAGTGGTTAGTCATGGGATGACTATTCGAAACATGATCCATGAATTGGTCCCTGACTTTAGTATTAAGGAATCTTTAGACAATGCGAGTGTTTCTATTGTGCGTTATCAGGATGGCTTGTATCATTTAGAAGCCTTTAATAAAACGGATCACTTTGCTTTAGCAGAAGAAGGATAGTCGGATTGGTCAAGGGGGTCGATCTTGACAAAGCTAAAAACGATTGTCTATAATAAGAATGTTACTTTGGGGATGTTTATTGGATTCGACAGGCATCAGTCCGGGGTACAGCTACATTACGGAGGTAACGTCTCCGTCAGAAACGTTACTTAAATTTAATTGACAAAAACGAAAGTCAAACTTTAGCTTTCGCTGCTTAGTCAGCGGCTAAGATCCGCCTAGTATCGCCCATGTACTAGTAGTGGGTCTCAATGAAGTGGGATACGTCCGGCGCTTCCACCTGGAGTTAAGGAAAGAGAATAATCAGGTTCGCAAACTAGATCTGTTTGTTGCTTGTCAGCTAGGGCGCTCAATCTAACAAGTCAACTATTAGTGTAAACGCTGTATTAGCGGGGTGTTTGGACAGGGGTTCGATCCCCCTCATCTCCATAATAGAAAATCTGAGCGGTTCTGAGTGAGCCGCTTTTGTTTGTCATCATATTTTTATCACTACGATGACAGCGAAACACCGCTATAGGGAACAATAAATCGCTTTTGTTTCATAAATTGCACAATCAACGAAAAAGCAATCAAAAAAGTCATAGATTTTTGGTAAACTTATAGGGTGAGAGAGGATGAGAATATGAAAAAATCCGTTTTAGCAAGACTAGGCCTCTTATCGTTTGTTTGTTGCATGGCTTTGGTATCGGAATTACTGCCGACAAGCTTCCTAAAAGAAATGGCGGCTGACTTTAAAGTTCCTTTGAGTCAGATGAGTTTGTTAATTGGAATCTATGCCGTGATGTCAGTACTCGCTGGTATCCCAGTCACGCGTGCTTTTTCTTGGGTGAATCGTCGAACTTATTTGATCGTCGTCTGTTTAGGTTTTGCCATCAGTAATCTTTTGATCGCCTGTTCTCCAACCTTTACAGTCGCTTTCATCGGACGGTTGCTTGCAGGATTTACAGCGGGGGCTATGTGGGCAATGATTGCTTCTTATCCGATCGGCTTTTTGCCTTTACAAATCTCTGGACGAGGGGTAGCTATTGTTCTATCAGGTGTAACGATTGGAGTCAGTGTTGCTTTGCCACTTGTAACGAGTATTATTCAATGGATTGGCTGGCGTTTTGGTTTCCTTTTGGTAGGTGGTATGTTCCTCTTACTAGCTATTATTGGAAGAATAGGTTTTGTGAGCGTTCAGGGGGAATCCTATAATGCGCATAATAATTATGGCATAGTTTTGAAAAAAGCAGGGGTCAGATGGTGTGCGTTTTTGACATTTTGATGGTAAGTGCCCATTATGCCTCCTATATTTTTGTACAGTTGATCGCAGACAGAGTCTCTTTAAGTGTTTCTCTTGCCCAGGCTATTTTTGGAATAGGTGCTTTAGTTTCTATTGCTGTCATAGTGCCCTTGATTGATCGTTATTTGTGGCGGCTAGCTTTAGGTATGGTTGCTCTCTTAATAGCGGCTTTGAGTATTTTCATTTGGATGTCTAAGGGATGTTATTGGGGGTATCTTGGATTTGCGTTATGGGGAGCTGCTTTTTCACCGATGACCTCTATCTTACAAACAGCGACAACCAGCCAGGTAGACCAAGGAAAACCACTAGCCAATTCTATTAATGCGACAAGCTATGATTTGGCCATTATGGTGGCTTCTGTTTTAGGGGGTGGCGCTTTAGCGCGGACTGGTTTAGTAGGAGCCTTGAGACTTTCTTTGTTATGTTTGGGATTAGCTTTCCTTATTATTTGGATTAAGAAGTCCTATTTTATGAAAAATCGTGTCGACGAGTAAGGAAACTGTCACTTAGACGTCATTTGTCACGGTCAATAGGGATGAGATTAAGAGATTGGCTAAGGAAAGACAGACATTCCAAGAAAAACTTTATTCTCCTTCCTAAGATATGCTAAGATAGTCTAGATGAACTTTCTCTGAGGAAGTTAATAATGACTCATTAAAAGAACAATAAAGGATGACAAGTATGAATTTAAAAGAAGAAGTAAATAAAAGACGGACTTTTGCGATTATTTCTCACCCAGATGCTGGGAAAACAACTATAACAGAACAGCTCTTACTTTACTCTGGGGCAATTCGTCAAGCAGGGACCGTTAAAGGTAAAAAAACAGGGAAGTTTGCCAAGTCTGACTGGATGGCGATTGAGCAACAGAGAGGAATCTCAGTGACGAGTTCAGTGATGCAGGTGGATTATGATGGCTATCAAGTCAATATCGTGGATACTCCAGGTCATGAGGACTTTTCTGAAGACACCTATCGGACTTTGATGGCTGTGGATGCGGCCGTTATGGTGATTGACTCTGCTAAAGGGATTGAACCACAAACCAAGCGCCTCTTTGAAGTGGTTAGTCATAGGGGGATTCCTATTTTTACCTTTATGAATAAATTAGACCGCGATGGGAGAGAGCCTATGGAATTGATCAGCGAACTGGAAGAGGTTCTAGGAATCGATGCGTATGCGATGAATTGGCCGATGGGAATGGGAAAGACCTACCAAGGCAATTATGACCTCTTTAATAATCGGTTAGAGTTGACGCATCCGGAAGAAAATGAAGGCAACGATTATTTACCGCTGAATGAAGAGGGCCAAGTAGAAGGCGAGTATACGGTTAAGCAGTCGGTTTGGTATGAAGAAGCGATTGATAATGCGCAGTTATTACGAGAAGCCGGGAACGCTTTTGATGAAGATGATATTCGCCAAGGCAAGCTAACACCTGTCTTCTTCGGCTCTGCTTTGACAGGATTCGGTGTTCAAACTTTTCTGGATGCTTTCGTTGATTTTGCACCTTCCCCTCAAGCTATGAAGACTGCAGAAGGCGGGCAAGTAGATCCCTTATCTCCTGATTTAACAGGTTTTATCTTTAAAATTCAAGCCAATATGGACCCTCGCCACCGGGATAGAATTGCCTTTGTTCGAATCTGTTCAGGAGAATTTGAAGAAGGCATGGATGTGAAGATTGCTCGAACAGATAAGAAGATTAAATTAAATAATACCACACGGTTTATGGCGGATAGTCGAGAACATGCGACAGCTGCTGTGGCAGGGGATATTATAGGCCTTTATGATACGGGAAATTTCCAAATTGGAGATTCTATTTATTCAGGTAAGGCCAAGGTGACCTTCCCTGAACTTCCACAATTTACGCCAGAAATTTTTATGAAAGTCAGTCCTAAGAATGTCATGAAGCAAAAATCTTTCCACAAAGGAATTCAACAATTAGTGGAAGAGGGGGCAATTCAGCTCTATAAAACCTGGCATACGGATGAATATATCTTAGGAGCAGTGGGGCAACTTCAGTTTGAAGTCTTCCAATATCGTTTAGCGAACGAATACAATTCGGAAGTCACTATGCAGTCCTTAGGCTCTAAGATTGCCCGTTGGATTCGACCAGACCAGTTAGACCCTTCGATGTCCTCTAGTCGAAATCTGCTCTGCAAAGATAGATTTGATCAACCGGTCTTTCTGTTTGAAAATCAATTTGCAGAGAATTGGTTCCAACAAAAATATCCAGAGGTTCAATTGGATTCTCTCTTGTAAGAAAAAAAGCCAAATAAACATAAATAAAAACCTAGTTGCGAAGATAGTAACTAGGTTTTTTGTTTACAAAATGAAGGAGCCAATTTAGAAAAGTTATCTATTATTGTTCGAATAATCAAATTATAAACTAGGCTTTTTGATTTTTAATTGCATGTACAATTCTGTTATACGAACATTATAAAAATATTTTTAATAAATGTATGTATTTTTATTTGGTAATGTGTTATATTACAAGTGAAGAAGGAAAGGAGTGGATCAAATGGTAGATATCGCAGTCTTAATGGGAAGTGTATCCGATTGGGAAACGATGAAGAAAACCTGTCAAATTTTGGAAGAATTGGGCATTCCTTATGATAAAAAAGTCGTTTCTGCCCATCGGATGCCGGATGAAATGTTCGCTTTTAGTGAGAATGCTCGACAAAGAGGCTATCAAGTGATTATTGCAGGAGCGGGAGGAGCTGCTCACTTACCAGGGATGTTAGCGGCTAAGACAACTTTGCCAGTGATTGGAGTTCCTATCTCTTCAAGAGCCTTGAAAGGGTTGGATTCCTTGTTATCTATTGTTCAAATGCCAGCAGGAGTGCCTGTAGCGACGACAGCTATTGGCAGCTCTGGAGCTAAAAATGCGGCCCTGCTAGCAGCGTCCATATTAAGTTTGCAGAATAAATCCTTAGAACAACAGCTTGATACTTACCGGGAAAAAATGCGTCAAATAGCAATAGAAAGTAGTGAACAGCTTGATTAAAACTATTTTACCTGGACAGACCATTGGAATTATTGGAGGCGGACAACTCGGTCAAATGTTAGCTCAATCAGCTAAAGAAATGGGCTATAAGGTAGGTATCCTAGACCCTACTGAAAATTGTTCAGCCGCACAGGTTTCAGATTTTCATATTCAGGCAGAATTTGAAGATTTAGCAGCCATTAAAGAGTTAGCGAATCGCTGTGATGTGATCACTTTTGAATTTGAAAATATAGATACGGATGTCCTCGATAATTTGAAAAAACACCTCTATCTTCCTCAGGAAACGAGCTTATTGAAGGCGAGTCAGAATCGATTAAGTGAGAAGGCCTTTTTGAAAGCGTGTGGGGTTGAGCTAGCGCCTTATCGCCCGGTTCATACGCGTGGAGAGTTGCAATCAGCGCTGGAAGAATTAGGCTATCCTGCTGTCTTGAAGACGATTCGATTTGGATACGATGGAAAAGGGCAGAAGGTGTTGCATTCACCAAGTGATATAGAAGCATGCCAAGTGTTGTTAGATCAACAGACTTGTGTTTTAGAGAAGTGGATTCCTTTCAAAATGGAATTATCTGTCATGATGGTAGGAAATCCTACAGGAGAGTATGTCTCTTTCCCAGCTTCTGAGAATATTCATTGGCATAATATTCTTCACGAATCTATTGTCCCTGCGCGTATCTCAGAAAAAGTAGCTAAAAAAGCTCAAGAAGTTGCTCATCAAATTGCAAAAGAGGCCCATTTAGTAGGAACTTTAGGAATTGAGATGTTCTTGACTAAGGACGATCAAATTTTAATTAATGAATTAGCACCACGTCCACACAATAGTGGGCATTATACGATAGAAGCTTGTGATTTTTCTCAATTTGACTTACATATTCGAGCTATTTGTAATCTCCCTCTAAGCCAGCCAATCTTACTAAAACCTGCTGTAATGGTTAATATTTTGGGACAGCATGTCAAAGGAGTAGAAGAAGCGGTGGATGATCATCCGGAATGGCATCTTCATTTCTACGGCAAAGACCAAGCCAAAGTAAATCGAAAGATGGGACATATTACTTATTTGACTTCTTCTATTGAACAAACGTTAAAAGACATTGAATCCAGTCATATTTGGGTAAAGGAGTAAATGATGAATCAAGGAAAATTAATTTATTCAGGAAAAGCAAAAGATCTTTATGAAACAGAGCGAGAAGATCAGTTATTAGTTGTGTATAAGGATCAGGCGACAGCAGGAAATGGTGCAAAAAAAGAACAAATCAAAGGAAAAGGAGTTATGAATCAAGAGATTAGCTCTTTGATTTTTAACTATTTGAAAGAGAGAGGAATTGCGACGCATCTCGTTCAGTCAGACCAAGGGGGAAGAGAAGTGGTCAAGAAGATGAAGATGTTTCCATTAGAAGTCGTCTTGAGAAACGTGGCTGCAGGAAGCATTGTGAAAAGATTAGGGGTCAGTGAAGGTACTGAATTTCCTTTGGGAATGGTGGAATTCTTCTATAAGTCAGATGCCCTCAATGATCCTTTCTTGAATGATGAGAATATCTATTTCTTAGGATTAGCTACACCGGAAGACTTAGAAACAATCAAGAAATTGACGCGAAAGATTAATCAAGAATTAAGCAGTCTCTTTGAGAAAATTGGATTGATTTTAGTAGATTTTAAATTGGAATTTGGAAAAACAGAAACCGGCGAAATTTTGCTAGGGGATGAGTTCTCTCCTGATAATGCCCGCTTGTGGGATAAAGATACCCATCAAAGTTTTGATAAGGATATCTTTAGAAAAGATGAAGGCGATATGATGCCTTATTATCAAGAAGTTCGTGACCGTTTAGAAAAAGTATTATCTTCAGAAACACATTCAAAATAAGGGAGCATGATTATGTACCAAGTAGAAATTTTTGTGACGTATAAGCCATCTATTCTTGATCCTCAAGGGGAAGCTATTCAACGCGCTGTTCAACAAATGGGATATTCAGAAGTTCAGTCTGTTCGTCAAGGGAAGTATTTTCAAGTAGAGATTGATCGTTCTGTGGAAAATCTTGAAGCTTGTGTGGAAGAAATTTGTGATCGCTTATTGGCTAATGTCACAATGGAATCTTATAGCTATCGCGTGAAGGAGGATTAAGCCATGAAGTTTGCGGTGATCCAATTTCCTGGCTCAAATTGTGACGGGGATATGTTTTATGCCATTCGAGATGTTTTGGGGGAAGAAGTAGACTTTGTCCCTTGTTCTGAAGAAAGTGTCGATGGGTATGATGCCGTGATGATTCCAGGAGGATTTTCATATGGAGATTATCTACGTTCTGGAGCGATTAGTCGCTTTGCACCGATTATGGCGGGTGTGATTAAATTTGCTGAAAATGGCGGCTTCGTTTTAGGAACCTGTAATGGTTTTCAAATCCTTTGTGAATCAGGACTTTTACCGGGAGCTTTCCTTCCAAATGAAAAACTTCATTTTATTTGTAAGCCTCAGCCTTTAAAAGTGGAAAATGCGAAGACTGCTTTTACCCACCTCTATGAAGAAGGAGAGGAAGTAGTTTTCCCAATTGCTCATGGAGAAGGAAATTATTACTGTGATTCAGAAACCTTAAAAGAATTAAAAGACAATCATCAGATTGTACTGACTTATGCTGGAGAAAATCCTAATGGCTCTGTTGCCAATATTGCTGGAATTACCAATAAGCAGGGAAATGTGATTGGATTGATGCCGCATCCTGAACGGGCAGTGGAAGCCCTAATAGGAGGCGTGGATGGGTTGAAGATGTTCCAAAGCTTACGTGAAAGTTACAAGAAAGCGGGGAAATAGTGTGAGTAAAGCAAACTTAGAACCGACTCCACAAGAAATTAAAGATCAAAAGATCTATCGTGAATGGGGAATGACCGATCAAGAATATGCGCAAGTAGAGGAAATTTTAGGAAGAATGCCTAACTACACAGAAGCCGGTTTATTTGCTGTGATGTGGAGTGAGCATTGCTCTTATAAGAACACCAAGTCACTTTTACGCAAGTTTCCAAGTGAAGGCCCACAAGTGCTTCAAGGACCTGGAGAAGGGGCAGGAATTGTTGATATTGGAGAGGGACAAGCTGTTGTCTTTAAGGCAGAGAGCCATAACCATCCATCCGCTGTTGAACCTTATGAAGGTGCTGCAACAGGAGTGGGGGGAATTATTCGGGATATTTTTTCTATGGGAGCTCAGCCTATCGCTTTATTAGATTCTCTTCGCTTTGCACCTTTAGATCAAGAACGCACCAAGTATATTTTCCAAGAAGTGGTGAATGGCATTGCGGGTTATGGAAATTGTATCGGCATCCCAACAGTAGGTGGAGAGATTGCTTTTGATGAGTGTTACCGTGGAAATCCTTTAGTGAATGTTATGTGTGTAGGGTTGATGGACCAAAAGGATATTCAAAAAGGACGCGCATCTGGTGAAGGTAATTCGATCCTTTATGTAGGTGCTAAAACAGGCCGTGATGGAATTCACGGGGCAACCTTTGCATCGGTTGAATTTAATGATGAACATGAAACCCAACGCTCAGCCGTCCAAGTAGGTGATCCTTTTATGGAAAAACTTTTGATGGATGCCTGCATTGAAGTGGTTAAAACTTGCCAAGATATCTTGATTGGCATTCAAGACATGGGGGCTGCAGGGTTAGTGTCTTCTAGTTCTGAAATGGCTGACAAAGCGGGAAGCGGTTTGGTTTTGGACTTGGATAAGGTCCCTCAAAGAGAGTTGGAAATGACGCCTTATGAGATGATGCTTTCAGAGTCTCAAGAACGTATGTTGTTGTGTGTGAAGAAGGGACATGAAGATCGTATAGTCGAGATCTTTAAACGGTATCATTTAGATGCTGTGAAGATCGGTTATGTGACTTCTGATCAACGCTATCGACTTTATCACCACGGCCAAAAGGTAGCCGATGTTCCAGTAGCTTCATTAGCTGAAGCTCCAGAGTGCGAGAATCCTTCACAAATGCCTGAACGTATCCGTCAAGCAAGTGTTGAATCCTATCAGCCACAAGTAGAGGATCCTACCCAAATCTTGAAGGATCTCCTCCAACGCCCAACGATAGCTTCTAAGCGGCAAGCGGTTTATCAAAGTTATGACTCTATGGTGAGAACACAAACCGTTGTTGGGCCAGGGAGTGATGCAGCAGTCCTAAGAATTCGTGGTAGTCAAAAAGCTTTAGCGATGACTACGGATTGTAATGCACGCTACATTGCCTTGAACCCTCGAGTAGGAGGTATGATGGCAGTCAGTGAGGCGGCTAGAAATATTGTAGCCAGTGGGGGGCAACCACTAGCGATTACAGATTGCTTGAACTTTGGTAATCCTAAAGATCCAGAAATCTTTTATGAAATGAAGGAATCTGTGGAAGGAATTGTGGAAGCTTGTTTGCAACTCCATACGCCTGTGATTTCAGGAAATGTCTCTTTGAATAATGAAAGTAATGGTCAAGCGATTTATCCTACACCCATGATAGGGATGGTGGGCTTAATTAAAGAGATCAAACATATTACGCGCCAACACTTTAAAAAGGCAGGCGATTTGATTTACCTCATTGGAAAAACAGGACAAGCTTTTAATGGGTCAGAAATACAACTGATGCAGACCGGAAAGATTGAGGGGTGTTTATTTGACTTTGATTTAGAGGAAGAAGTAGCTAATCAAAAAGCGGTTCTCTCAGCGATTCAAGAAGACTTTTTACAATCTGCACATGACCTCAGTGAGGGGGGGTTAGCCGTTGGATTAGCAGAATGTCTTTTCTCTACGGGATTAGGACTTGATGCCTTCTTTGATGGAAAAGTGGAGCAAGTCTTCAGTGAAGATCAAAGCCGGTTTATTGTGTCGATCTCATCAGAACAACGAGAAGCTTTTGAAGCCAAATATGGGGAAGGCTTTACCTATTTAGGACGTGTAACAGACGAAGGGGAGTATCGTTTAGAAACACAAACAGGAACTATTCACGCTTCAGTAGAAGAACTTAACCGATTATGGGAAGGAGCGATCGGGTGTCAGCTCAAAGAAAAAGAGAGTTTATTGTAGAAGGAGACTATGTTTCTACTTTTATTGATCAGGAAACGTACGATTTGCCTTATGAAGAGTGTGGCTTGATTGGAATATGGAATAACAAGCAAGCAGCTCGTTGCGCCTTTTATGGGTTGATGGCTTTGCAGCATCGCGGGCAAGAAGGGGCCGGTATTACAACAATCGATGAAACCGGGAGAATGTCTGACTACCGTGGATTAGGGCTCGTTAGTGAAATCTTTAAAGAAGATCACCGATTTGAAGGATTGAAAGGTCGGTTCGCCCTTGGTCATGTTCGCTATTCGACAAGCGGAGAGTCTTCTTTGGATAATATTCAACCTTTTCTCTTTCACTTTAATGAAGGGGACGTGGCTTTAGCCCATAATGGGAATTTGGTGAATGGCCAAATCCTCAAAAAGCGCTTAGAAAAGGAAGGCGCCATTTTCAGATCAACATCAGATAGTGAAGTCCTTATGCATTTGATTCGCCATAGTCCAAAAACGACTTTCTTTGATCGGGTCAAAGATGCCCTTTGTCAGGTGAAGGGAGGATTTACTTACTTAGTATTAACTGAAAAAGCCTTGATTGGGGCCTGTGATCCGAATGGTTTTCGTCCTTTAGTCGTTGGCCGAATGGCGGACGGCAGTTACGTTATGGCGAGCGAATCGTGCGCTTTGAATCAATTAGGGGCTGAGGTTCTGTTTGATGTAGAAGCAGGAGAAATTGTCACGATTAGTCGAGAAGGAATTCATCGCGAATACTATACCTCCAATCGGCAACAAGCGATTTGCTCTATGGAATATATTTATTTTGCGCGTCCGGATTCCAATATTCACGATGTGAATGTCCATATGGCTCGCAAAAATTGTGGACGAATCCTGGCCAAAGAAGCACCTAGCTTGTCGGCGGATATTGTTGTGGGGGTTCCTAATTCTTCACTTTCAGCTGCTATGGGATATGCGGAAGTATCTGGTCTCCCCAATGAGATGGGCTTAGTTAAAAATCAATATGTAGGAAGAACATTTATTCAACCGACACAGGAAGAGAGAGAATTAGGCGTTCGGATGAAACTCTCAGCAGTGTCCAAGTTAGTGAGCGGCAAGCGAGTAGTTATGATTGATGATTCCATTGTTCGGGGAACTACTTCTAAAAGAATTGTTCAACTTTTACGAGAAGCAGGAGCTCTTGAAGTGCATGTCCGCATTGCCAGTCCTCCTTTGAAATTTCCTTGTTTTTATGGCATTGATATTTCCAATACTCATGAACTAATAGCTGCTGGGCATTCTGTTGAAGAAATTCGAGATTTAATCGGAGCAGATTCTTTAGCCTTTTTAAGTCAAGAAGGATTGATAGAAGGGATCGGCTTGAAGAGTTCATCACCTTATAACGGCCTTTGCATGGCTTATTTCAATGGAGATTATCCAACGGCACTCTATGATTATGAAGAAGAATATCTGCAATCACTGAAAGAATTGGAGGAAGCAGGACATGGCAAAAGCTTATCGTGAAGCCGGCGTAGATGTAGAAGCAGGTTATGAAGCAGTAGAAAGAATCAAAAAACATGTGGCAACGACTCTACGTCCAGAAGTTTTATCAAAATTAGGGAGCTTTGGAGCAAGTGTCAGCTTAAAATCTTTCTCTTATGAAGAACCTGTGTTAGTTTCTGGAACAGATGGGGTAGGAACCAAGCTTTTAATAGCGATTAACCAGCAAAAATACGATACTATTGGGATTGATTGTGTGGCTATGTGCGTTAATGATATTTTGGCACAAGGTGCAGAACCTCTCTTTTTCCTAGATTATTTGGCAGTGGATAAAAATAGACCTGAGATCATTGAAGAACTTGTCAAGGGAATCTGCGAAGGCTGCCGACAAGCGGGAGCTTCTCTAGTAGGAGGAGAAACAGCAGAGATGCCGGGGGTGTACAGCCAGGGGGACTTTGATATGGCAGGATTTGCTGTGGGAATTGGTGAACGTCAGCGGCTCATCGATTTAGATCAGGTCCAAGAAGGTGATTATTTGATAGGATTAGCTTCTTCAGGAATCCATTCCAACGGTTATTCTTTGGTTCGAAAAATTCTTTTGGAAGACTATCATTTCAACTTATCTGACAAGATCTCATGCCTTTCTGAAGACCAAACCCTAGGAGAAATTTTGCTGACTCCGACCCGCATCTATGTGAAGAGTGTGTTGCCTCTTATTCAAAAGGGGAAAATTCATTCTTTAGCCCATATTACAGGAGGTGGCTTTATTGAAAATGTTCCTAGAATGTTGCCGAAAGGTTTGAAGGCTGATATTCAGTTAGGGAGTTTTGATTGTCCGGCTCTCTTTGATTTCTTAGAAGAAAAAGGGAAAATCCCTCATCGCCAAATGTATGAGATCTTTAATATGGGGATTGGGATGGTCTTGGCAGTTGGAGAAGATGATTTAGAAGAAGTTCAAACCACTTTAACTGCCACAGGTGAAAAAGTTTCTGTTATCGGTCGAGTGAAGAAACGATCAGATAATGAAAGTGCTGTGCGATTGGAGGAAGCTTAAAATGAAATGTGCCGTATTCGCTTCAGGAAATGGGTCTAATTTTCAAGCCTTAGTGGAAGCTTTTTCTAATCCTAAAGAGGGCGTTGAAATCTCTTTCTTATTTTCAGATCATAAAGACGCCTATGCCTTGACCCGTGCAGAAAATTTAGGGATAAAATTCTTTACTTTTAGTCCTCAAGATTTTAAATCAAGAGAGGATTATGAAGAGGCCTTAGTGACCCTTTGTCAGAAAGAAAAGGTAGATTATATTCTTCTAGCGGGGTATATGCGGCTCATTTATGCTCCTTTATTGGAGGCTTTTCCTCACCGAATTATTAATATTCATCCTTCTCTCTTGCCAGCTTTCCCAGGTCGAACGGGTATTAAAGATGCCTTTAAGGCAGGAGTGAAGGAAACAGGGGTGACCGTTCATTATGTCAATGAAGAAATTGATAGTGGAGAAATTCTCTCTCAGGTCAAAGTAGCCATAGAAGAAGATGATGATTTAGATTCTCTTGCTCAGAGAATTCATCAAGCAGAACATCGTTTATATGCCAGTGTTGTCCGTCAATTAAGTCAAGCGAAAGGAAGTAAAAAATGACAAGAGCCTTAATAAGTGTGTCTGATAAATCAGGTATCGTAGACTTAGCTAAAAGTTTTGTAGCAGAAGGAATTGAAATTCTCTCTACCGGTGGGACCCAAAAGGTTCTCGAGAAAGCCGGATTATCTGTGATTTCTGTCGAAAGTGTAACAGGTTTTCCAGAAATGATGGACGGAAGAGTGAAGACCCTTCATCCTAAAATCCATGGGGCCTTATTAGGTCTTCGTGATCGAAAAGATCATCTTCAAGCCATGGAAGACCACCAGATTGTGCCGATTGATTATGTAGTGGTTAACCTCTATCCTTTCAAAGAAACCATTGCTAATCCTCAATCAACGCTATCAGATGCTATTGAAAATATTGATATTGGTGGCCCTTCTATGATTCGTTCAGCAGCTAAAAATTACGCTTCTGTGACGGTCGTTACCGATCCTGATGATTACGCTCTTATTCAGGAAAGCTTGAAAGAAAAGGGAGAGACGGATTTAGAATTACGTGCTCGCTTAGCAGCTAAAGCTTTCCGGCATACGGCTCAATATGATGCCTTAATCGCTCAATATTTAACTCGAGAAGTAGGCGAAGAGCAGCCGGAGAGCTTAACTTTAACCTATCAATTGAAACAAAGCTTACGTTATGGAGAAAACAGTCACCAACAAGCCCAGTTTTATGAAGAACTTTTGCCAGTCGCTTTTAGCTTAACGCAAGCCATTCAGATTCAAGGTAAGGAACTTTCTTACAATAATATCAAAGATGCAGATGCAGCTTTACGGATGATAGCTGAATTTAAGGAACCTACAGCGATTGCTTTGAAACATATGAATCCTTGCGGGGTCGGCAAGGCAGACACGATTGAACAAGCTTTTGAATATTGCTTTGAAGCAGATCCTACCTCTATTTATGGGGGAATTGTTGTCGTGAATCGTCCAGTGACCAAGGCACTTGCTCAGTTACTTCGTCCGATTTTCTTAGAAATTGTGATTGCTCCTTCGTTTGATTCAGAAGCTTTAGAGATTCTAAGTCAGAAGAAGAATTTGCGGGTGATGGCGTTAAGTGGCTTTAAAGAAGGCATTCAACCTGCTAAGGAATACGTTTCTGTCATGGGAGGACTTCTAGTTCAAGACCAAGATATCCCTCAAGAAGAAAACGAAACTTTCCAAGCTATGGGCGAAAAAAAAGCCGATTCAGATTTACGTGAAGCCTTAGCGTTTGCTTGGAAGGTGGTTAAACATGTCAAATCGAATGCTATCGTGGTGACGAATGCCTATCAAACTTTAGGAATTGGTGCAGGGCAAATGAACCGCGTGGGTGCCTGCAAGATTGCCATTGAAGAAGCGGGGCAACATATGAAGCAAGAAGATCATAGTCCAATGGTTTTGGCGAGTGATGCTTTCCTTCCAATGCGGGATACAGCGGCTTATGCATGTGCACATGGCATTCAAGCTATCATTCAGCCGGGCGGGTCTATTCATGATGAAGACTCTATTGAAGAAGTGGATCAAGCAGGAATTCCAATGTTGAAAACAGGAATTCGTCATTTTAGACATTAGGAGGATAAGATGAATCTGTTAGTGATTGGAAACGGTGGTCGGGAACATGCTTTGGCTTTAAAATTATTAAAATCAAAATGTGTTCAAAAGGTGTATTGCGCACCTGGTAATTCAGGAATGGCCCAAACAGGAATTTTCTGTGTAGATATTGAAAGTACAAACTTTGAAGCTTTGATTGCTTTTGCGAAAGATCATGCTATTGCTTGGACGATTGTTGGACCAGAACTTCCTCTTTTTGAAGGAATTGTGGATGCTTTTGAGGCAGAAGGTCTAAAAATATTTGGCCCGAGTCAATCTGCTAGTCGTCTAGAAGGATCCAAGAGTTTTGCGAAGCACTTAATGAAAAAATATCATATTCCAACCGCCGCTTTTGAAAATTATTTTGAATTGGAAGAAGCCTTAGATTCCCTCAAAAATCGGGAATATCCGATTGTGATTAAGGCGGATGGCCCAGCTGCCGGCAAGGGAGTGACAATTGCCGGAAACGAAGAAGAAGCCAAAGAAGCTTTACGGGATATTTTTACTCAGGAAAAGTATGGTCATCAAGAAAAGGTAGTGATCGAAGAGTATCTAGAAGGACCTGAATTTTCTTTCTTTTCTTTAGTGTATAAGGGCCAAGTTCTACACCTTCCAACTGCTCAAGACCATAAAAGAGCCTACGAAGGAGATAAGGGACCTAATACTGGAGGAATGGGGGCTTATGCCCCCGTACCATTTGTAGATGAAGCCTTAAAACAAGAAGTCATCGATCAAATTGTACAAAAAACCTTAGACGCTATGGTTTTAGAAGGCTGCTCTTATCAAGGAATTCTTTATACAGGGTTAATGTTGACAGCGGATGGTCCCAAAGTGATTGAATTTAATTGCCGCTTTGGAGATCCTGAAACGCAAATCCTTCTTCCTTTGTTAAGTGACCAATTGGCAGAAAGTATCACGCAATTACTTGCAGGCGAAAAAGCAAGTTTACCTTTAGTAGAAGGACAAGCGAGTTTTGGCGTGGTATTAGCTGCGAAAGGTTACCCAGAGTCCCCATTAAAGGGCCTTGAAATTCCAAAATCGTTTTTAGAGGGAAGCGACGAAGTGTCTGTCCTCTCTTATGCTTTGAGGGAAGAAGAGGGAAAATTTTACTCTGAAGGAGGACGAATAGCGATGGTTATTTCTATGCAAGAAGATCTCGCTCAAGCCAGACAAGTAGTCTATGATTACTTGGCGACTCATCCTATTTCACATACCTTTTACCGCCAAGATATTGCACATCAAGCCCTAGAAAGCAAGGAGGTTAACGATGATTAATCGGTATACACGTCCAGAGATGAAGAAGATTTGGTCTCAAAAGAATCGCTATCAAACGTGGTTGAAAGTAGAGATTTTAGCAGCAGAAGCCTGGAGCCAATTAGGCCATATTCCTTTTGAAGATGTGGAAACTTTGTGGAAAAAGGCCAGCTTTGATGAAAAACGGATTGAAGAAATTGAAGCCATCACTCATCACGATGTTGTGGCCTTTACGCGCTGCCTTTCGGAATCTTTAGGGGAAGAGAAAAAATGGGTGCATTATGGACTCACCTCGACAGACGTGGTAGATACAGCGCAAGGCCATCAGTTGAAACAAGCGAATGATGTCATCCAAAAAGATTTGGAAGAATTTTTAGAAGTTTTAAAAGAAAAAGCTATTCAGTATAAGGAGACCGTTTGTATGGGGCGTACGCATGGCGTTCATGCGGAACCTACTACCTTTGGATTAAAAATGGCCCGTTATTATGCAGAAATGAAACGCCAAATGGAGCGCTTTGAGCATGCCAGAAAGGGCGTAGAAGCCGGGAAAATTTCAGGGGCTGTGGGAACGTATGCTAATGTGCCTCCGTTTGTTCAAGATTATGTCTGTCAAAAATTAGGAATTCGTTCCCAAGAGATTTCAACACAGGTATTGCCTAGAGATTTACATGCAGAATATCTTTCTTCTTTAGCTTTGATTGCGACGAGTATAGAGAATATAGCCACTGAAATTCGCCATCTTCAAAAATCCGAAGTTCGGGAAGTAGAAGAAGCCTTCGAAAAAGGACAAAAAGGTTCCAGTGCCATGCCGCATAAACGCAATCCGATTTCGAGTGAAAATGTAACAGGCTTGGCTAGGGTATGTCGCGGACATATGGTGACCGCCTATGAAAACGTTGCTCTCTGGCATGAACGGGATATTTCCCATTCGAGTGCAGAACGTATCATTTTGTCCGATACGACAACTTTGGTAGATTATATGCTATGCCGATTTAAGAAAGTCGTTCAAACGTTAACGATTTTCCCAGAAAATATGCTCAAGAATATGCAGGCAACACATGGTCTCATTTATAGTCAACGTTTGCTTCTCAAACTAGTGGACAAAGGACTTTCTAGAGAGGAAGCTTATGACCGTGTTCAACCTCTAACTGCGCAATCTTGGGAACAACAATGTGATTTCAAAGACTTGGTGAAGGTGACAACCAGCATTACCCAGTTCCTTAGTTCAGAGGAGATTGAAGATGCCTTTGACTTCCATTATCACTTGCGTCGGGTAGATGAAATCTATCGTCGAATGGGGTTAATGGAATAAAAAGAAGAAGCCATTTCCAATGAAACTAATAATAAAATAAATACTAGAAGCTCTCCAAATTTTGGGGAGCTTTTATTTTCCCCTCCACTTGTCCCCACTTCGAGAAATCCTTTAATAGAAAGGCTTTCTCGAAGTGTAAAAATATAATATAGAAATTTTTTTAAAAAAGTTTGGGGAAAAATGGAGGAATGTGGTGAAATGTGGTAAACTAAGAGTACTAGAAGAAAATCGGGTGAAGACTATGCTGATGGGAGAGTATAAACATAATATTGACGGCAAAGGCCGTCTGATTATACCAGCCAAATTAAGGGAAGATTTGGGGGATCATTTTGTGATCACTCGAGGCCTTGATGGCTGTATTTTTGGTTATCCCGAAGAATCTTGGGAGCTTGTTCAAGAAAAGTTGAAAAAACTTCCTATGGCTAAAAAAGAGGCACGTGCTTATACCCGTTTTTTCTATTCATCTGCTTCAGAAGTAGAAATTGATAAGCAAGGTCGCATTAATTTGTCACAATCTCTTATTGATTATGCGCATTTGACCAAGGCTTGTCGGATTATCGGAGTCAGTGAACGCATTGAAATTTGGGATGAAGAGCACTGGTTGAAGATGTCTGAGGATATTTCTGAAAGCTTTGAAGATTTAGCAGAGAATTTATTTGATTTTGGATTGTAAGAGAAGGAGTAGAGCATGACTGAGTCCTTTCATCATGTCACAGTATTACTAAAAGAAACCGTTGATGCTTTAGCTATTCGGCCTAATGGAGTGTATGTGGACTGCACCTTAGGCGGAGGAGGTCACTCGGCTTATTTATTAAGTCACTTGAATTCAGAAGGTCATTTGTATGCTTTCGATCAAGATATCACCGCTATTCGTCATGCCCGTATAAAATTTGAAAAAGAAATTCAAGAAGGCAAATTAACCTTAATCCATGCCAACTTTAGATATTTAAAACAAGAATTGGCAGCCTTTGGAGTCAGTGAAGTGGATGGCATCCTTTACGATTTAGGAGTTTCCTCCCCACAATTAGATGATGCCAGTCGGGGCTTCTCTTATCGCCAGGATGCCCCTTTGGATATGCGAATGGATCGGTCTCAAGATCTTACAGCTGAAGAAATCGTCAATACCTGGTCTTTTCAAGATTTACAGCGTATTTTTAAGCGGTATGGCGAAGAAAAATTCTCGAAGCAAGTGGCTCGTCTCATTGAGACGAAACGTCAACATCATCCGATTACTCACACAGAAGAGTTAGTGGAAATTATTCGAGAAGCGATACCTGCGGCTGCCCGTCGTAAGGGAGGCCATCCTGCCAAACGTGTTTTTCAAGCCATTCGTATTGCAGTGAATGATGAATTAGGAGCGATTGAGGAGTCTTTGAGCCAAGCCTTATCTCTCATTAAGGCGAAGGGAAGGATTTCTGTTATTAGTTTTCAATCCCTAGAAGATCGAATTGTTAAGGTAATGTTTAAAGAAGCCAGTTCACCCGAACAAGTTCCATCTGCTATTCCTCTTCCAGCGGATCAACTTCCAAAAGCCAATTTTCAATTAATTAACCATAAGCCGATTTACCCTTCAATAACGGAACAGGAAGAAAATCCTCGGTCGACAAGCGCTAAGTTAAGGGTTATTGAACGTGTGAATGAAAAGAAGGAGTGAGATTTCTTGTCACAGTATGTTTTGCCTAAAGAAAAAGTCATAAAGAATTATAAGATTTCAAAACCGAATGCCTCTAATCCGGACGGTTATTATAGTATAGAAACCACTCATTTTTTTACAGGAAAAGATATTCTTTTCATCATGGCTGCTTTGGCAGTTACGGTGGTAAGTATTGTATGGTTGACGGCTACGCGTGCGCAGGTGACAGGAGCCAATCAACAAATACAATCGGCAGAATATCAAACCAAACGATTGGAGACAGAAAAGAAAAATCTTCAACAAGAAATTAATGATTTATCAAGCTACAATCGTGTCATGGAGTTTGCTAAAGATAATGGATTTAAGTTGAATGAAGAAAATATAAGGAATGTTGCCAATGAGCCTTCATAATTTAAGACGGAATCGTGAGCGTTTCCTACATATCATGATGGGACTTGTAGGATTGCTCTTTTTGATTTTTGAAGCACGATTAGTTCATATTATGTTAATTGGCAAGGTGAATGGAGTAGATTTACAAGCGCAAGCCAATCAGCAGTTTTACCGGCAAAGTGTTTTGCCCGCTAAACGAGGAACCATCTATGATATTGGGGGCAATCCCATTGCTTCAGATTCTACAGCATACAATGTGTATGCTGTTTTAACAACTAAATGGGCAGATGAGGGAGCAGCTCCTATCCATGTCCCAGAAGATCAAAAGGAACATACTGCTGAAGTCTTGAGTCATCATATCAAGATGTCGAAGGAAGAAATTTTAAAACGATTAAAGTCTCCTGATGCGACACAAGTGGAGTTCGGTCAAGCAGGACAAAATCTAAGCCATGCGAAAATGGAAAAAATAAAAAATGAAAATTTGCAAGGTATTCACTTCTTAGAACAACCGAATCGTTTGTATCCTAATGGTAATTTTGCTTCTCATGTGTTAGGTTATGCACAGTATGAGGAAGCCCAATTACCAAAGGATAGTCGATTAATTGGGCAGATGGGAATCGAGAAGAATTGGGACGCTCATTTAGCAGGAACCAATGGCCATCGGAATTATCTGGCTAATCATGATCAATTTGCAACAGTGGATCAAGAAGATAGTGATTCCAATACTCAGCCCATTGATGGTTTAGATCTTTATACAACGATTGATACGCGCCTTCAAACTTATTTAGAAACTTTAATGGAGAAGGTCTATAAAGAAAATAAACCGCAATCCATGACGGCAATGCTTGTAGATCCTAAAACTGGAAATGTTGTTGCAGCGAGTCAACGGCCAACCTTTAATTTACAAACGCGAAAAGGTTTAAAAGACATGTGGACCAACTTGTTAGTTGGAGAAGCTTATGAACCAGGATCTGTTATTAAGGTGTTAACGGTTGCTGCAGCTATTCAAGAAGGTGTCTTTCAACCGGACGAAACCTATCAATCTGGACATATTATTGTGGATGGCACACAGATTAGCGATTGGAATAAGGTCGGTTGGGGCGTCATTCCTCAATTGGAAGGATTAGCCCAATCTTCGAATGTTTTAATGGTAAAATTAGTACAAGCTATGGGATATGATACCTGGCATAAATATATGGTAGAATTTGGCTTGACCCAACGTCCAAATTCTGGATTTGATGATGAAATTTCGGGCTCTATTAGTTTTGACAAGGAACTCCAGAAAGCAAATACAGCCTTTGGACAAGCTATTCGAGTGACGCCTTGGGAACTTATGCAAGCTTATACAGCAGTGGCTAATGGCGGAAAAATGATGAAACTTCATATTATTGATCGTTACCAAGAAAAAGATGGAAGTATTCGGGTGAACCAACCGGAACAGATTAGTCAGCCAATTTCTGAGGAAACTGCGCGTAAAACGTTAAAAGCGCTAGAATCTATTGTTTATTCTCCAAATGGAACAGGGACGATTTACGATATTAAAGGAATTCGTTTAGCGGTCAAAACAGGGACGGCTGAAATTTATGATGAAAATGCGGGACGCTACCTTTCTGGAGGAGAGAATGCGTATCTGCATTCTGTTGTGGGCTTTGCCCCCTCGGATAATCCACGGTATATTTTGTATTTAACGATGAAGCGCCCTTCAGCAGGAGGGTTGGCACAAGTGGGCCTTTCTAAGATTTTCATTCCGTTTTTACAGCGGGCGATGGAATATAGTAAACTAGAGCCTGCTAGTCAATCTTCATCGTCACAAGTGCCCAATATTGTGAATCAGGAAGTGAATACAGCCGAACAAAGTTTGAAGAAACAGCACTTTGCAAATATTCAGGTCTTAGGGAAAGGAAAACAAGTCATTCGACAATTTCCACAATCTGGTGAAAAGCAGCGTTCAGATCGCCCAATCTTCTTGTTAACAGAAGGAGAATTAACCATGCCAGATATGACAGGCATGAGTCTAACAGAAGCTCAGAATTTAGCTCAAATGTTAGGTATTCATTTATCTGTTAATGGACAAGGACATGTTAAGAAACAGAGTCTTTCTCCAGGAAGGCCGATTCGTTCAGAAGAAACTGTAACCATTGAATTACAATAAGGAGTAAGGGAGAAACCATGAGTTTAACGTTTTTGTTTTCGTTTATAATAACTGCTGCCGTGATGCCATTATTTATAAAATGGATGCATAAAAAACAATTTGGACAAGAAATTCTAGAGATTGGACCTAGCTGGCATAAAGAAAAAAGTGGGACACCGACTATGGGAGGACTTGTTTTCCTCACAGCTACGGTTCTTTCGATGCTAGTCAGTCATTGGTGGTTAGGAAGTTTTAGCCCAGAGATTTTCATTTTGGTCATTACACTCATCATGTTTGGCTTGTTAGGTTTTGTGGATGATTTCTTAAAAATCTTCAAGAAACAAAATGAAGGTCTAACGGCTAAACAGAAATTCCTTGCTCAACTCGGAATGGCCTTAGTGATTGTTCTTTTGATTAAGGGATTTGGCGTTAATGCCTATCTCCCACTTCCTTTTCATTTAGGGACTTCACACTTTATCTTGTTACTTGTGTTTAGTGTAATTTGGCTAACAGGTTTCTCCAACGCCTTTAATCTAACAGATGGCATCGATGGCTTATCGTCAGGGTGCGCTATTTTGACTTTGACAGGCTACCTTATTCTCTTCCTACGTCAAGGAAGTGTAGAAGTTTCCCTGTTTATCGTAGGTTTGATCGGATCCTTGTTTGCTTTCTTGATTTTTAATATGAAAAAAGCGAAAGTCTTTATGGGAGATGCAGGGGCCTTAGCTGTGGGGGCTTTGATGGCTGTATTAAGTATTATGAGTGGCAATCCTTGGTCCTTACTTTTATTTGGCCTTATTTATGTACTAGAAACAGCAAGTGTAATGTTACAGGTGGCTTACTTCAAACGGACACATAAACGAATTTTCAAGATGACCCCTATTCATCACCATTTCGAAATGAGCGGATGGAGTGAATGGAAGATTGACTTTGTATTTTGGGGAATTACCGGCGTATTAATGATTGTTGGACTTATTGCATTTTAGGAGATTGATTTGGGATGGAAGAACAAGAGAGACAATGTGAACAAATGGTTAACAAGAAGGTATTGGTATTAGGCTTAGCAAAAACGGGCGTCAGTGTAGTGAATTGGCTTACGCAAATGGGCGCTCTTGTTACGGTTAATGATAAGTGCCCATTAGATCAAAATAAGGCGGCACAAGATCTTATTGAAAAGGATGTTCGTGTGATTACAGGAGGCCATCCGATTGAATTACTAGATGAGGATTTTGCTTTTATGGTTAAAAATCCCGGAATCCCCTATACTAATCCTTTGGTAAAACGGGCGTTAGAAATGGGTTTGCCTGTCTATACAGATATTGAATTAGTAGAGTGGCTTCATCGGGGAACGATTGTCGGAATCACTGGTTCTAACGGGAAAACCACAACAACTTCTTTGACAGGAGCTATCCTCAAAGCGGATAAAAGTTTTTCTGGTCGAACAGAAGTGGCAGGAAATATCGGTATTCCTGCCTTAGATATTGCTCCTCAATTGACTTCAAAAGATCGTCTAGTTTTAGAGCTCTCCAGCTTCCAGTTAATGGGAACAAAGACTTTCCGTCCGAATATTGCTGCTATTATTGATATTTATCCTACTCATTTGGATTATCATGGAAACCTAGAAAATTATATCGCAGCTAAATGGCATATTACGGCTAATCAAGGCCCAGAAGATGTGTTATTTTTGAATTATGATCAAGAGGTCTTATGGTCTAGACGCTATCAAACCCAAGCAAAAGTTATTCCTTTTTCTTTAGAAACACCACTTGAAGATGGAATTTGGTATAATACTTCGGAAGGAAAGATTTTCTGGAAAAAGGAAGCTGTCATGGACAGAGCGGATTTATTTTTACCAGGAGATCACAATGTTCAGAATGCTCTCGTAGCTATCGGAATTGCTAAAGTATTGGGAGTTTCTAATGCGGTTATTCAAGAAACTTGCCGCCAATTTACAGGGGTTAAACATCGGATTCAATATGTTCAAACGGTGAATAAGCGAAAATTTTATAATGATTCCAAAGCAACGAATAACGAGGCTTGCATGACAGCTTTGAAGAGTTTTAACCAAAGTTTGGTTTGGATTGCAGGAGGCTTAGATCGGGGAAACAGCATTGATGAACTCTTGCCTTACTTGAAAAATGTTCATGCGGCAGTTGTTATGGGAGAAACCCAAGAGAAGTTTGCTCAATTGGTGAAAAAAGCGGGGATCACCCAATTAGAATATGCCAAAGATATTGAAGAAGCGACTCAAAAAGCGTATGCGATGAGTAAAGAAGATGATATTATTTTATTATCTCCAGCTTGTGCAAGTTGGGATCAATACCCTAATTTTGAAGTTAGAGGGGATCGCTTTATTCAAGCAATAAGTCAATTAGAGAATTTGTAAACGGGAGATAGGAGTACAGACATGCGAGTTGTATTATCAGGCGGAGGAACAGGGGGACATATTTATCCAGCTTTAGCCTTAAGAAAAGAGTTGTTAAAACACTATCCAGATGCTGAATTTCTATATGTTGGAACGGCTAAGGGATTAGAAAGTCGGATTGTTCCTAGTCAAAATATTCCTTTTAAAACGATTCATATTCAGGGACTTAAGCGCTCATTTTCTTTAGAGAATTTAAAGACAGTGACTTGTATGTTGGAAAGTATTCGAGTGTCTAAGCGTTACCTCAAAGGATTTCAACCAGACATTGTCATTGGAACAGGGGGATATGTTTGCGCGCCAGTTCTCTATGCAGCAGCGCGCTTAGGGATCCCTACTGTGATTCATGAACAGAATAGCGTCGCAGGAATTACTAATAAGTTCTTGAGCCGCTATGTAGATAAGATCTGCATCTGTTATGAAGAAGTGAAGGAAAGCTTTTCTAAAAAAGCCCAAAGGAAGATTGTCTTTACAGGCAATCCTCGGGCCCAAGAAGTAGCGGAGCGAACAGAAAAAGCAGATCTTACGGAATTTGGATTACGAAATGACCGCCCTACTCTTTTAATTTTTGGAGGGAGTCGGGGGGCTCAACGTATTAATCAAGTCGTAGAAGAAATGCTCCCTGAACTCAAAGATCAACCTTACCAGACTTTGATTGCAACAGGGGAGATCTATTATAAAGAGTTAATGACGCGCTATCCAGATATCCAGCAAATGGACAAGGTAAAAGTCGTTTCTTATATCCACAATATGCCAAGCTTGCTAAGAAAAGTGGACCTTGTGGTTTGTCGAAGTGGGGCAACGACTTTAACAGAGCTAACCGCTGTAGGAACACCAAGTATTTTGATTCCAAGTCCGAATGTTACGAATAATCATCAACAACATAATGCGGAAAGCTTGGCTAAAAGAGATGCAGCGATTATGATTCTGGAAGAAAATTTATCGGCTCATCGTTTGTTAACTACTATCGATGATCTTATGTCCAATCCAGGAAAATGTATCGAAATGAGTCATCAATCAAAAAAGATGGGCGTTCCAGATGCGAGTGATCGCATAATTTCGGTGATTGAAAAATTGATAAAATAAGGAGTGGGACGATGCTTGATTGGAATGAAGAAGCGAAACGTTCTGCTAAGCGGCGCTTTGAACAGGAACAAATGAAGCGCCATCAGACAGAAAAAGAAGATTCAGAGAAAAAGGATGATGCTGAAAGTCCTTATAAAAAAGCAAAAACAGATCCTTTTTCAAAGGCAAATGAAGAAAACTTTTCTACAGAAAAACAAGAAGGAATTTTGGATAAGTGTGATCAGCTTTTAAAGAAAAGAAACTTACATCACCTTTACAGAAAGAAGAAAGAAAGTCTTCAAAAGAAAGCTTCATTAAAAGATAAAGAAGTTCCTGAAAAAGAACATGTCTCCTTTATCAAAAAAGGATTTCACTGGCCTTCTTTTGGGATAGGACTCTGTTGCGTAGGAATCATTGCTTTCTCTTCCTGGTGGCTTTCTCCGTTTAATCGGGTACAAGGTCTTACAGTGAGCGGGAATCGATTGGTTGCGGATGAACAACTTTTATTCACTTCTGGTTTAAAACCGAATATGTCTTATTTAGGCATTGAAAAGGAAACTCCTGTAGTAACTGAGCGCTTACGGGCACAATATCCGAGTGTTCAAAAGGCACAAGTGATTGCCGAAGATAATTTTTCGGTTCGACTCAATGTTCAAGAATTTCGAGCAGTCGGATATATCGATAAGGAAGATTTTAAGTGCCCTGTGTTAGAAAACCAACAAACACTAACAGATCCCTTGCCTTATGGGGAACAAGATGTTCCTAATTTGGTTGGATTTGGGGAAGATGAAATACCAGAGTTAGCGAGTCAGTTAGGCAAGCTAAGTGATGATATTCTTGCTCAAATCGAAGAAGTGGACAATGTTTCTGATGAAATTTATCAACACCATATTGCGTTTAAGATGAAAGATGGCAATATTGTCGTTGGTTTTGTGGAATCTTTTGCAAAAAGAATGCAATACTATAATCAAATTGTTAAGAGTCTTAAGAATCAAAAGGGAATCATTAATATGGAAGTTGGTATTTTCTTCGAAGTGAAGACTCCGCTAACAGATCCCTTTGCTTCTCCAGAAGAAAGAGAACGCTATATTCAACGTTATGGCAGACCTTATCGCACGCGAAAAGATCTTGAAAAAGAAAAGAGCCGTGGGGATGAAAATAAAGATAAAGTCAAAAAACGTTCCACTAGTATTCAAGATAAAGAATGGAATGAAAAGCAAACGGAAGAGTCAACATCTGTCGAAAAACCCAAACGGCGTCAACCGGTTCAGAATTAAGATGTCTAAACCGTGAGAATTTGGTCCTTTAGAGACAGAATTAGAATAAATTCGTTTCTTCTTACCGTTCTTTATGTTAAAATAATTTCGATATAGTCATATCTAACTAAATAAGAATTAAAATAGGAGGTTTCAATCATATGGTTCGACCAAAAACATATGTAGGGTTAGACATTGGAACCACTTCCGTGAAAGTCGTTGTTGCCGAAAATGTTAATCAACGTTTAAATATTATCGGCGTAGGTAGTCAACGCTCTGAAGGCTTAAGTCGAGGGGTTATTGTTGATATCGATAAAACCGTCGAAGCGATTAGAAGTGCAGTAAGTCAAGCCGAGCAAAAATCAAATATCAAGATCAATGAAGTGATTGTGGGGGTGCCTAGCAATCAAATCAATATTGAACCTTGTTATGGGATGATTGCTGTTTCTGGTGAAAACCGTGAAATTACAGATAAGGATATTTATAATGTTTTATCTGCAGCAAAAGTACGTGCGGTGCCACCAGAGAGAGAAATTATTTCTGTTGTACCAGAAGAGTTTATAGTAGACGGCTTTGATGGTATTCGAGATCCAAGAGGAATGATTGGTGTTCGATTAGAATTATACGCAAGTATGATTACTGGACCTAAGACCATTATTCATAACATTAAACGTTGCGTGGAAAAGGCAGGATTGGTAATTGGAGATTTTGTCGTTCAACCATTAGCCAATGCTGAAGTTGCTTTATCAGAAGATGAACGAGATTTTGGAACTATCCTCATTGACTTAGGCGGTGGGCAATCTACGGCAAGTGTATTACATGAAGGCCAATTGAAGTTTTCATATGTCGATCAAGAAGGTGGCGAATACGTAACGAAAGATATTTCGACCATTCTCAACACGACACTTGATAATGCAGAACGCATTAAATTAGAGTATGGCTATGCATCATCTAAGAAGGCTCGACCAGATGAGTATTTCCCTGTGGAAACAATTGGTAAGAAAGAGCCTACGAAAGTAGATGAACAGTATCTCGCTGAAATTATTGAAGCGCGGCTACAGCAAATTTATGAAACCTTGAAGAAAGCTTTGGATCAAGTAGAAGCCTTTGATTTACCTGGAGGATTGGTAATTACAGGGGGAGCTTCTTCTTTACCAGGGGCTGTAGAGTTAGCAGAGTCTATCTTAGGAGAAGAAGCACGCTTCTATATTCCAGAAGAAGTTGGGTTAAGAAACCCAAGCTATACGACGGCTTATGGGATTGTAGCTTATGCAGCGAAGTTACCTGATATCTATCACGTTGCCCAAGGACGTTCAAAGCAGGCCAAACAGCCACTTCATCCGACAGAACACCGTTCGTATGAACCTAAGCCTGCTGATCATGTCGCCCCTTCCTATTCTGAAGAAGGCTATGGGCAAGAAAGCACTAAAGAAAATAGTTACGAAAAGAAAGTGAAGCAATTGATCAGTAGTGAAGACGGTGGCTTTATGCAAAAGGTTCGTAACATTATCGATGATATATTTAATTAAGATCATGATAAAGAGATACTGGGAGGATGTAGAATGGATTTAGAATTCGATAACACAATAGAATGTAATAATAATGCTAACATCAAAGTCATTGGCGTTGGTGGTGGTGGTAACAATGCTGTTAACCGTATGATTTTAGAAGGGGTTAAGGGCGTTGAATTCATCGTGGCCAACACAGATACGCAAGCTTTGGCGCATTCAAAAGCAGAAAACAAGATTCATCTTGGACCTAAAGTAACTCGCGGATTAGGTGCTGGGGCACAACCTGAAGTAGGGAGAAAAGCCGCTGAAGAAAGCGAAGACCAAATTCGTGAAGCTTTACAAGGTGCAGATTTAATCTTTATCACTGCCGGAATGGGCGGTGGAACCGGTACAGGGGCTGCACCAGTTGTTGCTCGTATTGCTAAGGAAGAATTAAACGCCTTGACCGTTGGGGTTGTGACCCGTCCATTTACCTTTGAAGGACCTAAACGTGGTCGTTCTGCTGCTGAAGGTATTGCTAACATGAAGGAATATGTGGACACCTTAGTGACGATCTCCAATAACCGCTTGTTAGAAATTGTTGACAAGAAGACTCCAATGCGTGAAGCCTTTGGAGAAGCGGATAATGTTTTAAGACAAGGGGTTCAAGGAATTTCTGACTTAATTACTTCACCAGGCTATGTGAACTTGGACTTTGCGGATGTGAGAACTGTTATGCAAGATCAAGGGACAGCTTTGATGGGGATCGGAACAGCTTCCGGTGAAAATCGTACAGCTGAAGCTACTAAGAAAGCTATTTCTTCTCCATTGTTAGAAGTTTCCATCGATGGGGCTGAACAAATTCTTTTAAATATTTCCGGTGGGGAAGACCTTACCTTATTTGAAGCCCAAGATGCTGCTGAAATTGTAAGCTCTGCTTCTTCTTCTGAAGTTAACATTATTTTCGGAACAACAATTAACGAAAACTTAGACGATGAAGTCATTGTCACAGTTATTGCAACAGGAATTGATCCTGATCGTCGTCAAAAACGTCAACAAGAAGAGAAAAAACGTAATCTTCAACGTCAAAACAATCGTCCTAACCAATCAAGTGGTTATCAATCCGCACCTACTAGCCGAGATTTAGGCAATCGTCCAGAATACTTTGAAGAAAAACAAGTAACGCCTACTTATGATAACTCACGTCCTCTTCGCCAAGATTCTTTTGAACCGACTGGTCGTCCTTCTTACGGCGCACCAGTAGATTCTTCTCGTCATTTTGATACATCAAATGACACTAATTATGATAATGTGAGTGAAGATGATGAATTAGATACGCCACCATTCTTTAGAAAGCGTCGTCGTTAATTCATGACGATTAAAAGTCGAGCCAAACAGTTAATGGAAACTGTTCATACCCTAACAGCATCAGCGTGCCCTCCTCACGAGACCACGCTGATTTGCGTTTCTAAATACCATAGTGTTGAAGAGGCAAAAGAGGTTTATCAAGCAGGCGTTCGGCACTTTGCGGAGAACTATGTTCAAGGCTTGCTTGAAAAGAAAGAAGCAATGGCCGATGATATTGTGTGGCATTTGATCGGCCCTTTGCAATCTCGAAAGGTAAAAGATATTATTAATCACATCGATTATTTTCATGCTTTAGACCGTTTGAAGATCGCCAAAGAAATTAATAAACGTGCGGATCAGCCCATTGCTTGCTTTGTAGAAGTGAATGTTTCAGGCGAAGAGAGTAAGCATGGGATAAAGGAAGAAGAGGTTATAGATTTTATCAAGTCATTAGCCGATTATCCCAAAGTGAAAGTAGTTGGTTTAATGACGATGCTCCCACAAGGAGTGGGTGCTAGCGAACAACACCGCTTGTTTGGCCAATTAAGAAAGTGCCGGGATCAGGTCGCAGAAGAACATCTGCCTTGGGCTCCCTGCACACACCTTAGCATGGGAATGAGTGGCGACTATCAGATTGCCATTGAAGAAGGAGCCAGCTTTGTTCGTGTAGGTTCTGCCTTCTTCCAGTAAAAAGAAAGGAATTCAGTCAAGCATGATCTTAATCTTCAAAACTTTATATTTTTTATTACAAACGTATAGTTTTTTAATTGTGATTTGGGCCTTGATGTCTTGGTTACCTAACGGAAGAGAGAGTCAATTTGGAAAGTATTTGAATCGAATTGTTCTTCCTTACATTGAAATATTTGATCGATTTATTCCTACTCTAGCCGGAATAAGTTTCTCTCCATTAATTGCGATCCTTGTTTTGGAATTAGCGATGAGGGGCTTAACCAGTTTGTTTTTAGTATTTTTGTGATAAGATTTGATGTGAGAAAGAGATGTATTTAGATCACTATCGACCAGAAGAGCGAGAGTTTACAGCAGATCTCGCGCATAAAATTCAATTCGTAGAACGGTCTTATCGTCCGGAATTAACTCACTTTTTTAATCCACGCCAGCAGGTGATTGCTAAGCAATTGCTTGGAAATTCAGAGACCTTGAAATTGGTGTGGGATGGTGGTTATGAAGGAGCAGAGAATCAACGATTATTGATTTGTCCTTACTATGAAGAAGTCGATAGATCGGCTCTTGAATTAACTTTGATAGAGGTAGAGTATCCCAAGAAGTTTGAAAAATTAAGTCATCGCAAACTCTTAGGAAGCTTGCTTAGTCAAGGGATTCAGCGAGATCGATTGGGGGACATTCTTCAAGATGGAGAGAGATGGCAATTTATCGTAGAGAAAGATTTAGCACCTTATCTCATGACGCAAGTCCAACGTATCGGACATGCTTCTGTTCATCTGCAAGAAGTTCCTTTTTCTCAATTATTAGACAGAAAAGAGGATGGACAATCTTTTCAAATCAGCGTGGCTTCCCTGAGACAGGATCTTTTGTTGAGTGAAGGCTTCCGCTTGTCTAGGCAAAAGGTGAAAGTAGCTTTTGATAATCGAGAGGTCAAATGTAATTGGACCTTAGCTTCTAAGCCAAGTCACGAAGTTCAGGTAGGAGACGTTCTCTCTTTGAGGCATTATGGGCGGTTGAAACTAGAGGCCGTCCTATCAGAAACCAAAAAGGGAAAGCTTCGCCTCCAAGTCACACGTTATTCCAATCAGTAGGGGGAATACATATGCAAGCAAATGAGATAAAAAACCACAAGTTTCCTAGTAAAATGCGCGGGTATGACCGCCAAAAGGTAGATGCTTATCTCAATGAACTTAGTGTTATGATGAACACTTTAGAAATGAATAACCAGCATCTCCAACAAGAATTGTATGAGGCTAATAGTAAATTAGATGATTTACATGAGAAAGAAGCCACAGTGAATCGTTCCATTATGGTTGCTCAACAAGCTGCAGATCGGTTAAGAGAGACCAGTTTAGATGAAGCGGATCTTATTATTAAGCGAGCTGAAGAAACAGCTAAACAAATCATGACTAAGGTTTGTGATCAGGCAATGGATTTATTGAATGAACAAGCCCAGCTTCGGGAAACTTCACGCTACTATATTTTCCAAATGCAAGGCTTAATTAATAATGCCAAGCAAGTTTTGGATGATCCTAAATGGCAAGATCTTTTTAAAGATGTTCCACAACAAGCTGTGGAATGTCCAACGCTTAAGCAAATCTTGGAAGAATATAACCTTCCTATTCGGGACCATCATGGCGCTTTAGTTTTTGATCAAGAATTGGAAAAAGCTCAGAAAAAACAAGTGGAAGCAGAATTTCTTAACCAAAGTACAGGTAATGTCAAAGCAGTGTTACCAAGTGAGGTTGAAAATTTACTCAAAGCCGAAGAAGTCCGTTTGAGTGAACAAGAAACAGAAGAGAAGCCTAAGAGCGAGAAAGTCGATAAGAATGAAGACCAGGAATAGAGGATTCTTTCATATTATTTGGAAAAATAATGTCATCGATAAACTTGAAAAAATACGAACTGTTCCGTATAATAGGAACAATACAAAATGAATTGAAACAAGGTAAAGTCAGCCCGCTATTCCAAGCGAATCTAAGTAGGTGTGAGTTAGATAATGGCACTGATTTTATTATCCTTCAATGATTTCTTAACTGAAAATGAAGTAAGTTATGACGTTCAGTCGCGTTAAGACTTTAAGGTAGAGAATTCTACAAAATTGGGTGGTACCACGGAGCACTTCGTCCCTTGCGGATGAAGTGCTTTTTTTATTAAAGAAGAGGAGTGAGTGGCAATGAAAATGAAAGAGACGCTAAACTTAGGGAAAACTAAATTCTCAATGCGGGGAAATTTACCCCAAAAAGAACCCCAAAGACAAGCTGAATGGGAAGAAAATCATGTCTATGAGCAACGCTTAGCGAAGAACAAAGATAACCAACCTTTTGTTCTTCATGATGGCCCTCCTTATGCAAACGGCAATATTCATATTGGGCATGCTATGAATAAGATCAGTAAGGATATTATTATTCGTTCCAAGGCTATGGAAGGCTACTATGCCCCTTATGTTCCTGGATGGGATACGCATGGTCTTCCAATTGAACAAGCAGTGACGAATTCTGGTGTGGATAGAAAAGCTTTATCCACAGCTACCTTTAGAAAAATCTGTCAAGAATATGCCACCAAGCAAGTGGATCAACAACGCAAAGACTTTAAACGTTTAGGCGTATCTGGTGAATGGGAGAATCCTTATGTTACCTACCGCAAAGATTTCGAAGCCCAAGAAATTCGTGTCTTTGGGAAAATGGCTGAAAACGGGCTTATCTATCAAGGCAATAAGCCTGTCTACTGGTCTCCTTCCAGTGAATCCACTTTAGCCGAAGCAGAAATTGAATATAAAGATGTGGAAACACCAAGTATCTATGTGGCTTATAAAGCTAAAGAAACCTTTGGCAAATTACCTTCAGATACAGAATTTGTCATTTGGACCACCACGCCATGGACTTTGCCAGCTTCCATGGGGATCAGTGTTCATCCACGTATTACTTATGTCTTAGTAGAGATAGGTACGCACCACTATTTAGTGGCTAAAGACTTGCTACAAAGCTTAGTGGGCAAATTCGAATGGGAAGATTACCAAATTGTTCAAGAAATTCAAGGAAAAGAATTAGACCGCATGGTAGCCCAACATCCTTTCTATGATCGGGATATTTTGGTGATGAATGGGGAGCATGTCACTACTGATACCGGGACTGGTTTAGTTCATACCGCTCCTGGACATGGGGAAGATGACTACCAAATTGGAAAAGCTTACGGTTTGGAAATCCTTTCTCCATTGAATGACCAAGGCTGCTTTACCGAGGAAGCTCCAGGTTTTGAAGGAATGTTCTATGAAGAAGGAAACAAACTCGCCATTTCAATCGTCAAAGAAAAAGGAGCCCTTCTCAAGTTAGAATACTTCACCCACTCTTATCCACATGATTGGCGAACCAAGAAGCCAGTTATTTTTAGAGCCCTTCCACAATGGTTCTGTTCCGTAGACAAGATTCGGGAGAAAACCTTATCTATCATCAATCATGAGGTGAAATGGTGGCATCCTTCTGGACAAAAACGGATTTACAATATGATTCGTGACCGTGGAGACTGGGTCATTTCCAGACAAAGAGTATGGGGCGTTCCGCTTCCAATCTTCTATGCTGAAGACGGAACCCCAATCATCACGCCAGAAACAACGGAATATGTTGCCCAACTCTTTGAAAAATATGGTTCTAATGTCTGGTTTGAAAGAGAAGCCAAAGATCTCTTACCGGAAGGGTTTACCAGTGAACATTCTCCAAATGGGCAATTCACCAAAGAAAAAGATATTATGGATGTTTGGTTTGACTCTGGTTCTTCTTGGGCAGGCGTTTTAGAGAACGAAGAGCATCTGGTCTATCCTGCTGATATGTACTTGGAAGGTTCTGACCAATACCGCGGGTGGTTTAATTCCAGCTTACTCACTTCTGTGGCAGTTAATGGACAAGCTCCTTATAAACAAGTCATTTCTCAAGGCTTTGTGAATGATGGGGAAGGTCGGAAGATGAGTAAATCTCTAGGGAATACCGTTTCTCCTAATGATGTCTGTGATCAACGTGGGGCAGATATTCTTCGCCTCTGGGTGACTTCAGTGGACTCACGTTATGATGTTCGGATTTCGGATGATATTTTGGCACAAGTTTCTGAATCTTACCGTAAAATTCGGAATACCCTCCGCTTTATGTTAGGAAATTTAAGTGATTTTGATGTTAAAGCTAATAGCGTTTCTTATCAAGACTTAGATCCTATTGATCAATTTATCTTAGTAGAATTAGATCATTTAGTGGAAGAAGTGAGAGAAGCTTACGATCAATTTGAATTCAATACCATTATTCAACAAATTTTGAATTTCTTAACGCAAATGATGTCCAGCTTCTATCTCGACTATTCCAAAGACGTGACCTATATTGAATTAGCAGATGATCCGAAACGTCGGAATATGCAAACGGTTATGTATCAAGTTACTAAGAAATTGACCATCTTATTAACGCCGATTATTCCACATACGACGGAAGAAATTTGGGAATTCTTACAAGAAGAGGAAGACTATGCTCAACTTGCTAACTTCCCTGAAGTCGAACATTACGAAAATGCAGAAGAGCTTTCTACTTTCTGGCATAAGTTCTTACAGTTCCGTGATGCAACGAACCGAACTTTAGAAACGGCCCGTAATGAGAAAGTTATCGGCAAATCACTAGAAGCTCGTCTTCACATTTATGCCGATGCGGATTGTCAATCCTTCCTAGAAGCAGTGGGAGAAAACTTGCGGATTTACTTGATGGTTTCTCAATTGGAAATTCTTGATCAAGCTCAAGCGCCAAGCTCCGCTGATGATTACGAAGGCTTCAAGTTAGTTGTGACACCAGCAGAAGGGCAAGTGTGTGAACGCTGCCGTGGGGTCTATCCATCGGTAGGAAGTTGCGAACAAGCACCAACGCTTTGTCAACGGTGTGCTCAAATTGTCATTGATCATTTCCCTGAAGTTTTACAAGCAGAGGAAGATTAGTCATGTATGAAGGATATGTGGAAAGTTACAATGCGCAAAAGGGCTATGGCTATTTAGTGATAGAAAATGATCCTTCCAAAGAAAAGATTTTTATTCATCAATCAGCACTTGAAAGATTGAATACCCCTTCACTAATAGTCGGCCAAAGTGTCCTTTTTGAAGTCGCCCCTGGAAGAAAAGGCCCTCAAGCGGTCGCCCTTCAATTAATGTAAAAAATATGAAAGCGTACATTCCTTGTATAAGGAATGTACGCTTTTTTTGCCTAAAGGCCGTCTAGACGATACAAATGACGAAATAAACCCTTAAAATGTTTAAAAATAGGGGGAATCCTACGACTATAAAAGCTATATTGTTTGAGAATATATTATTTGCTATGCAATAAGTGTTTTTATAGTACAAAATATAGTTATTTTTGTTCGAAAAGATATCGCTTTCAAAATTTAGTGATATACTGAACTTGTAATAAAAATCCAAGGAGGACAAAAAAATGAAATTTGTTATTGTTGGGACAAACCATGCAGGGATTGCTGCTGCAAATACACTTTTGGACAATTATGGTGAAGGCAATGAAGTTGTCATGATTGATCGGAATACAAACCTTTCTTACTTAGGCTGTGGGACCGCTTTATGGGTAGGTCGTCAAATCGACAGCTATAAAGGCTTGTTCTATACTAAACCTGAAGACTTCGAAGCCAAAGGAGCTCGCATCTCCCTTGAAACAAGTGTAGACCGGGTAGACTTTGACAAGAAAGTCGTTTATGCGACTTCCAAAGACGGCAAAGCTATTGAAGAGAGCTACGACAAATTAATCTTGGCAGAAGGCTCTGCACCAATTGCCCCTAACCTACCAGGAAAAGACTTAGAAGGTATTCACTTCTTAAAACTCTTCCAAGAAGGAATGGCTGTTGATCAAGAATTAGCGAAGAATGAAGTGAAGACTGTAGCCGTTGTTGGAGCAGGTTACATCGGTGTTGAAATCGCTGAAGCTGCTGCACGTCGTGGAAAGAAAGTTCTTCTCTTTGATGCTGCAGATACTTGCTTAGCAAGCTACTATGATGAAGAATTCTCTTCCTTAATGGACAAGAACTTGAAAGAACACGGGATTGAAACTCACTATGGTGAATTTGCGCAAGAATACCTTGGCGAAAATGGACGTGTGTGTGGTCTCAAGACAGACAAGGGACAATACGATGCAGATGCTATTATTAACTGTATTGGGTTCCGTCCAAATTCCGTTTTAGGTGGCGACCATCTCGAAAGATTTGCCAATGGGGCGTATCTTGTTAGCCGTGGCTTCCAAACCTCAGATCCAGATGTTTTCGCAATCGGTGACTGTGCAACGAACTACTCCAACGCCCTACAAGCAACAACTTACATTGCCTTAGCTTCTAACGCTGTACGTAGCGGAATCGTAGGTGCACATAATGCTGCTGGTACGGCTATTGAAGGGGCAGGAGTTCAAGGCTCTAACGGTATTGACATTTTTGATCTTAAGTTAGTGTCTACTGGTTTGAGTGTGAAGGCTGCTGAAAAATTCGGCGTTAATGTGAAATATGTAGACTATGAAGATACTCAACTTCCAGGCTTCATGCCAGCTGAGAAGAATGCGACAGTTAAGATTCGCATTGTTTATGAAAAAGGAACTAACCGCATTGTCGGTACCCAACTAGCTTCCCACTATGACATGCATGAACTCATTCACATGTTCTCCTTAGCTATCCAAGAAGGAATCACCATGGACAAATTACAGCTCTTAGATATCTTCTTCTTGCCACATTACAACCAGCCATATAATTATGTCACCATGGCGGCTTTAACGGCAGATAAGAATTAAAACAACAATTTTGTATTCGAAACCGTCTTTGTTTAAGACGGTTTTTTTCATTTTATGATTTAGTAAATTTTTAGTAAAGAAGTTAGGAAACTCTTGTAATAAAAGGGGAAAAACCTTGATTATTTATAATAAAAAGGGTACACTCAATGCCGGAGAACAGGCGCGCTATTATTCTCTAAATATATTGAAAAGATAATTTTTATTAATAAAAATAAACAATCAAATTGTATATTGAAGAATCTTGTTAAATGTAGCGTTATATGTTCTTCGTTAGTATTAATGTCTTTAGTGAATGCTCAAGAAGTGTCTGCGCAAGAAGTAGCAAAACCTAGTGTAGACTCTATTCAGAAAATTGGAGAATTAAAAGTTCAAAAAGAGGCTAACGGTCCTAGTGATCAAACAGACAGAAAAGAGAATAGCTTAAGCGATCAAACAACTCAAAAAAGGAAACTCAGGAAATTCAGAACATTCGAATGACAGCACAGAACTTCCAGAAAAAGGAACTTATTATTTCACCTCAAGAAAAGAAGTAAGAGGAGAATCAAGCTTATCTAGTCCAGAACTGGCTTATTACGATAATGGGATGAGCGTTTATTATGATAAGACTTTAAAAGCAGAGGGTTATCAATGGATTAGTTATATAGGCGGTTCAGGAAACAGAAGATATATTGCGATTGACAAGTTGAATCAATCCGAGGATAATCCTTCAAATCCTCACTCGGGTTCTTCTGCAGAAGAATTGCCATCCAAGGGGACTTATTGTTTCACCTCAAGAAAGGAAGTGAGAGGAGAACCAAGTTTATCTAGTCCAGAACTGGCTTATTATGATAATGGAATGAGTGTTTATTATGATAAAGTCTTAAAATCAGAGGGTTATCAATGGATTAGTTATATCGGTGGTTCAGGAAATAGACGTTATATTGCAATTAGTCCTTTATAAGAACTATCATAAACTTTATAGAAAGGAGTAAATAAGAGATGAGAACTAATAAAAAGAGTTTTAATAAATGGCTCTCTCTAGCTTCTGTGAGTTTGTTATCTGCAATTACTTTACAAGCGGTAGATAGCGAACCTGTGGATGCCGTTACAGGAGAGTGGCAACAAGAAAATCGCATATTTTCAAGTGTGAATGAGGCGATGTCTTATGGACAAGCGCATGCGAATTGGTCGCAATACAAGCAATACCGCGTCTCTTATGTAGGACCTCGGCAGTTTGTCTTGAAATGGGAATTGAGAACGCCGAAGAAAGCAGCAGTCGCTACACCATCCGCTCAGCCTATTCAAATGCAAGGTACCTATACCGTTCAAGCGGGCGACTCCTTGTGGCGGATTAGCCAAAAGTGTGGTGTGTCCGTGGCAGATTTGATGCGGTGGAACGGCGTGAATGGGCAAACCATGCTTCAGATTGGCGACAAGCTTCAAGTGACGGGTCCAGTAACGACTCCAACCCCCGCTCGTCCAGTGAAAGTCAATACTCAGAAAGCTTTTGTTCGGGATGTCCATCATTTTGATTCCGTTCAAAAAGCTCTTGATTATGGAAAGAGTATCTTTAACTGGCGGAAGTATCGTCAATTCTATGTTCGTCAAAAGGGTAGTCAAGATTTCATCATTGATTGGGAATTAAAGGACGGAGGAAAAGTCCAACCCGCTGTGAAAGTTCAAAAAACTTCTCCGACTTCCTCTGCGTCTCTTTATACGGTTCAAGCCGGAGATTCTCTCTGGAAGATTAGTCGCCGCTATGGAGTTTCTGTTCTAGACCTCATGGCTTGGAACAAACTGGGTGATGATTTTATGCTTTATCCAGGGGATCATTTGATTGTCGCTGATCCTGCTACAAGCTCTTCACCCCTCCAAACGACGAGTCAAGCTCCAAAAGAAGAGGCACCTTCAAAGGGCACTCAAACCCCAGCTAAAGAAGAAACGACTCCTCAGGTAGAAACCCCAAGCTCACAAGATGAGGCCTCTTCACAAGATGTGGCGGTTCTTAGCTTTGAGGAAGTTGGGAAGCTTCGGGAGAAACAGCCGACTGCTTTGATGTGTAAGACCTTTGCTTCTAAGGAAGAAGCTATCGCTTATGGGAATAAACATATGGATACTTCTAAGTATCAAGGCTTTTATTTGGTACATGATGCAAATCCTGAGTCCTATCATATTGAATGGCAATTGAAAGTGAACCAACCTGAGGTACATGCTGCTTCTGGTATTGATCTGACAGCCATTGATCATGGCGACTTTTCAAGTATAGCCGGTGCTTGGCAGAATGACCGCGGAGAAACCTATATTTTCAATAAAGCAGGACTGGTGTCACCAAACGAACAAGTGGCTCGTTATGCTGAAGAAGGAAGCAAGGGTTATAGCTATGGCATCATCGGCAAAGGCAAGGCACATGGCGGAGCCGCTCTCCAGATCCTTCCTAAAGGGAAGAAGTCGGCTATGGGAGGAACGACTTATGATAGGGATGCTCTGGTTGTGGAACAATCGGTATCTGAAGAAAGCCATCCTTTCTACAAGGTCTTTTAAGAGAAGGTCTTTTGAAACTTTATAGCATTTGATTCTAAAGCCCCACTGAAGAAATTCGGTGGAGGCTTTTTGTCTAGAGTAAATATTTATTTAAAAAGGCACAGAAGTGTAAAGTTTCAACTGGTTTTGTGGTATATTGAGAATGTTGAAATTAATATGTCAGATCAAAAAAGAGAGGAGTATTCGTGTGAAATTCGGAGAAAAAACACTAAGCAAAGAAGATATTTATGAGGGAAGCATTATTCATTTGGAACGTTTGAAAGTTGAACTTCAAAATGAAACGGTATCTTATCGGGAAATTGTGCGGCATTCCCCAGCTGTAGCCATCATTGCAACCAAAGAGGATAAGCTCTTGTTGGTGCGACAATTTCGGAAACCGGCTGAAGAAGCCTTATTAGAAATTCCTGCCGGTATGGTGGAAGAAGGGGAAGACTTCCTCTTTTCTGCACAAAGAGAATTGGAAGAAGAAACGACTTATCAAGCAGAAGAATGGAAAGAAGTCGCTAATCTTTATCCTTCTCCAGGCTGGTCAACAGAATGTTTAACGGTTTATCGGGCAAAGAATTTGCATAAGGTGGCTCATCCACGCCCCCAAGATGCGGATGAACATATTGAACAAGTCTGGCTTAGTCTCGCTGAAGCCAGAGAAGCCCTTGAAAAGGGAGAAATTACGGATATGAAGACGGCCTATGCGATTCGAGAGTTAGAAATAGAGTACATGAAGGAAGGGTAAGCGTGAGAAAAGATCCTCTAATTACAAGAAAGAGCTATCGCGAAAGAACAAGCGAAGGAAAGGCCTCTTCCTTTTGGGAGAACTGGAAACAGAAAGGACTTTTCCAAAAGAAGAACAAGGAAGTAAGGGAGAGGGAAAGCCTGGAAGAGGTTGATTCTGAAAATAGACGTTTTCATGAAAAAAACTCTTCTGAAAAAATGGATAGTTTCTTAAATATCGGCATTATCTCTTTGACGGTAGGAATTATTATTGTGACCTACATTGCCTTTTTTGTGTAAGACAGAAGCCCCAAAGAAAGGATATGAAAATGAAAATTGCAATTATAGCGGCTCTCAGTCGCGAAGTGAACTACTACGTGGAGACTATTCCTCACTTAGAAAAGCGCCAAGTCGCTCAAGTAACCTTGTGGACGGGAACTTATGCAGGCCATGATTTGATCATTGCTCAATCTGGAATCGGCAAGGTTAATGCGGCCATGGCGACGACTTTAGTCTGTGAATTAGGGCCTGATTTGGTAATCAATTCTGGGTCAGCAGGTGCCTTGCATCCGGACTTGAATGTAGGAGATGTGGTCTTAGGAACAGAGACTCTTTATCACGATGTAGATACCCGAGCAGTAGGCAACGCTTTAGGACAAATGGACAGTATGCCACTTTCCTACCTCTGCGATGCCTATTATCTCGCAGCTTTCAAATCAGTTCTCCAAGAAAAGAAAGCCTATCAAGGGGTTTATCAAGGGCAGGTTGTCTCTGGAGATTCCTTTATTAGTGGAGAAGAACGTCAATCTTGGATTCAAAAACACTTTGACCGAGCCTTGTGTACAGAAATGGAAAGCACTGCTATTGGCCAAGTGGCTTATCAATTTCATATTCCTTTCCTCATTGTTCGCGCCATCTCTGACCGCGCAGACCACCAAGCGGCGGTTTCTTTTGAGACCTTTATTCAAGAAGTAGGTGTCAAAAGCGCTCAAACAACGCTTGCCTTCGTTGAACAAGTCAAGGAAAAGAGCAAGTAGTTTTTTACACTTTTTCTCGTAGAATTTTCATAGGAAAGCTTTTATTCCTTGACAAAAAGAGGATTATTTAGTATTCTGTAACTTGTGTAAAATAATGCAGCAAAATTGAAACAAGCTCGTCAATAGTTCGTCCACTTCAGGTGAAGTAAGTACCTGCGGCTGCATAAGGGAAAGCGTTGACGGAACTACACGAATGTGATCAATTTCTTAATTATTTTACTCCAATAATCAATTAATGGAGGAAACCAATTATGTCACGTTATACCGGTCCAAGCTGGAAAAAATCTCGTCGCTTAGGCTTATCTTTATCAGGTACTGGTAAAGAATTAGCTCGTCGTCCATATGCACCAGGTCAACACGGTCCAAATCAACGCCGTAAGAGCCTTTCTGAATATGGTTTACAATTACAAGAAAAACAAAAATTACGTTACATCTATGGAATGACTGAAAAACAATTCCGTAACCTTTACAAACGTGCTTTGAAGGTTCAAGAAGGTACCATTGGTACAAACTTCATGACTTTACTTGAACAACGTTTAGATAACATGGTTTACCGTTTAGGTTTAGCATCTACACGTCGTCAAGCTCGTCAATTAGTTGCGCATGGTCATATTACTGTTGATGGTAAACGCGTTGATATTCCTTCTTACACGGTTAAAGTCGGTCAAGTGATCAGCGTTCGTGAAAAATCTAAAGACTTACAAGTGATCAAAGAATCTGTTGAAGGTCTTTACGGACACGTTCCTTATGTTGAATTTGACGCTGACAAGTTAGAAGGTTCCTTATCTCGTTTACCAGAACGTGATGAATTGAACCAAGAAATCGACGACTCCTTAGTTGTTGAATACTACAACCAAGTTTAGTCCAAGTGTTAGAAAGCCTCGGTTTACCGGGGCTTTTTTTGTTGGGCATTTTGACGAATGAAAATTGGAAACGAGTATGGGGGAGAAACGATTCGATGATGGAAAAATAGAAAGGACGGCTAATTAGCTGATTGTTCAAATTAAAAGCAAAAGCCTGAAAGCGCTAGCATCCATGCAACCATTATGGTAAAATAGAATAAAGTATTTTTATAAAAAAGGTTGACAAATTGTGGGAGCTTTAAGCATAATGACAGACAGACAGACAGACAGACAGACAGACAGACAGACAGACAGATAGGACTAAGATTGTCTTTTTTGCCGTGTCCTTTTTATATGTGGCAGAGCAATTGGCCTAATGTTTAGGCTTTTTACTCTGCTTTTTTGTTTAGCAATTCAGCGCTTAGAGAAAGAGGAGCTGTAAAATGGAAAATATAAATAAAGTTATTTTGTTGACACTTATTGCTACACCGCTTGCAGTACCACAAATTGTCCAAGCACAAAGTTTGCCAAAGAATGTAGATCAGAAACTCACTGGGGAGCGTCTGATTGTGGCTGATCTTGCTACTAGCTCTTCGCCTCTTCAAACGCCTCAGTCTCCTAAAAAAGGAACTCCGTTAAAGTTTGTTCTAACTCCCGTAAAAAATGAGAAGGGACAAAATAGATCAGGAGATAAAAAGAAAAAAGCTGCTTCACTTCAAGTTACTGCACAGTTGCGAGAAGTGATACCCCCCACTCCTGCCACTCAAGAGTCGGGTCATATCACGATACAAGGATCCGAGAAAAACTATGCGACACTTGAAGATGCTCTCAAGGAGGCTAAGGACGGTGCGGTTCTTGAAGTCCATGGCAAGGTTGAATTACATAACGATGTGCCGATCAATAAAAGCATTACCTTAAAAGCAGGTTCTCAAGGTGCCATGTTATCCACTGACAAGGTACACCGAACCGGTACAGCAAGTAAGAGTGCAGAAGCTTTATCTCTGCAGGTGGATAGTGGAAAAACATTAACGTTGGGAGATGGCACCACCAGCGAGTTATTGCTTGACGAAGTGCATGTTTATGTCACGAAGGGCAAGCTTGTGTTACAAGATGGGGCAAGAATTAATTCTAACTTATCATGTGATAGCAACAAGTTTCCAAAAGTAAATAACAGCATTGTTGGTATTTCCGGTAAAGAAAGTTCAGCAGAATTTAAGGGTGGTGTTGTCGAAAATCCTGCCACGGGCGCTACAGCCGCTTTTAATAATGATACTATCGTCACAATCCAAGACAAAGCTCAGGTCTCTGAAATTTCTGGAGGCACCTATAAAGGAACGCGTGTTGTTTTTAATGTTAGTGATGAGAATACAAAAATCACCAAAATAACGGGTGGAACTTTTGAACAGTCAGATTGGACCGGAGTATCTTCTCCATGTTTTAAAATTGAGAATAAAGCGAGAGTAGATAGTATTTCTGGAGGCACTTTTACCTCCTATCACTTTGGGGCTGTACAGTTGGAAAGCGGAGCCAGCATCGGGGAAATCTCAGCAGGGACCTTTACCAGTTTATATCCGAAAGCACATTCAACCATGTATAGTGGGGCAATACCTTTCTGCTCTGGACTGGTTTTATATGGTAGGAACGGGAGTTCACCAGTTGTGGTAGATAAAATTACTGGTGGTACCTTTACGGGAACTAATGGGATTTTATCCGTTGGCAGTGATCCCAAACAGATGGCTAAGATCCAGTCGATTACGGGCGGTAATTTTTCAAGTATTGACGGTGAAACGGGCAATGCTGGACTGTATTTCACGCAAAACTCCGAGGTAGGCGAAATTTCGGGTAATGTTGTAGCAACAGGGCGGAATGTTGGTATCTGGAATGCTGGGACGATCAAAAAAATCTCCGGTGGAACCTATACAGGACAGAATTTTGATGGCCTGCAAAATGTTGATTATTCACAAATGAAGGAAAAAACGTGGGGGACTCACTTCAAAGGTCACATCGAAGAGATTACGGGAGGCAGTTTCAAGGGGAAAAAGCATGGTTTGATGAACGCTGGCGTCGTTGATACCATTTCAGGCGGTATATTCGATGGCGAGACTAATGCCATTGCTTGCAGCAGCAAGACAAAGAAAGGACAACTGCCGACGATCAAAGGTGGTGCTTTCTATGCTAAGAAAGGAACTGCGATCGTTCTGGTTTCTCCGCTTATCCTTGAACCTGATTTAGGGAAGCAGAATGAAGCCATTGGTGTGGGCCGCTATTATGCGTCAGCAGGTAAAGCCATTTTTAATGATGAGTCGAAGGTAACCTACCCATCATATACGAACAAAGGGGCTAAGGAGCCTTATAAGATGAGTGATGCCTCTGATGGTCAAAAGGATGTAGCCAGTTATCCAGATACTGCTTTCCGCTATTTGAAAGGACCAAATCTTGCGGTCACCTTCATGAATGACGGTCAGCCTTACGCTACGGTTCAGGTCGAAATCGGTAAGTCCATCAATAGCGACAGCCTAGCTGATCAAAAAATGCCAGCTAACGCATCCAAAGACGGCTACCTGTTCAAGGAATGGAACACGCAGGCGGACGGTAAGGGGACAACCTTTGACGGGTCGACGGCAGTGCAGGGGAACATGACCGTCTATGCGATTTACGATCTGCAGCAGTCCGTACTCAACGCATCGCCAGTGTTGAAGGTCACGGATAAAACGATCACGGAGGGCGAAAGCCTGGATCTCACGAGCCTGGTCACAACAGCGAGCGATGCGGAGGATGGCGATCTCAAGGCTAAGGTTCAGATCAAGGATGGTGGCTTTGATTCAACAACGGTCGGGACCTACAAGATTACATTCACTTTGACGGACAAACAGGGGGCCAAGGTGACGAAAACAGCCACCGTTACCGTGACAGCGAAACCGAAGCCGAAGCCACAGCCACAGCACAAGCACGGCGAACCTTGGACTCAACCTGCACTTCCTGAAGGACACCATCCAGATCTACAGCCTCAACCACAACCACAGCCAGTCCCGATGCCACAGCCGGGACTAGAACCGCAGCCAATGCCACAACCACAGCCACAGCCAGAGCCAGAGACACAACTGCAACCGGAGTTAGAACCCCAGTCACAGCCACAGCCAACACCGCAATTACAGCAAGACGCAAGGCCATCAACAGAGGGAACAACTTCATTCAAAGCAAAGAGCTTACCACATACCTTAATGGGAGAAGTTCCAATGAGCTTAGGACCGCTTCTGTTAATAAGTGGATTATGTGTCTTTTCATTGAAGAAAAAGAAGAGATAAGATTTTCATACTTTATGAGAAAGTCAGCCTATTTTAGGTTGGCTTTTTTGTATAAATGATTCACTGGAATTTGTACAAAGTAATTAAACAAAAAGGACGCTATAGCAGCGCCCTTTTGGGGAGTAAGTTATTCCATTCGACTATTGTTGTTGGTAGTGGTTAGCTACAGCTTGGTTATAACCTGCACAAATTATATTCATGTTTTTGATTTGTAAGTAAATAGCGATAAGTAAACCAATCCCACATATCCAGGAACCAAAGAGCAACCATAAAAGAATAGTGGTTCCATTTTCCTGAATAGGATAGCCGTAGCGAGGACTATTGGAAGAGAGGCGGTTGGCTAAGGCGTATTGCCAGTAGAAGTTGTAGAATCCACAGGTGATAAGGTTGAGAAGGATAAATGAGAGTAAACCTGTGGTATGTTCACCGTCGCCTGCACAAGCGATGTTGGCGGAACGAGCCATTTCATAGACATAGAAAAAGTTATATACACCAAGGGTCAGAATAGAAAGTAATAGGTAGACAAAGAAGGACCGATGATCATTGAGATAAGCAGGTGTGCTTCCTGGAGCGAAAGCTACTCCGGAAGGTTTGTTATAACTTGGGCGAGTACGAGTGTATTGCTTCTCATTGTGGGGTTTAAAATAGTTATGGGTGAGATTTTGGATTTCTTTCATGTAAACATTGATCGTCGATTGAAATTCAGCTTGAAGAACTTCTTTTTGACTTAGCCGGTTAAAATAATTGGATTCATAAAGGTCATCGTGTGCGGTTTGAGCGAGCCCAAACAGAATAACCGTGATCAAAATAGCGAGAATTGGAAGCGATAAGTATCTCAAGAGATAAACTTCGTAAGGAAAATATGAAAAACGGAAGATATGGAGAATTAGCTTTTTTAAAACAGCGACTAAGAGAATTCCTAGCGTGGTAATAAGCAAGCCATTGAAGAGTTCTTTATTTTTCCCTTGATTCCATCTCCGATAGATACAAAAGAGAACGACTCCCAATAATAAAGTCATGACAAAAGTAATAATAGTCAATAAGGCGAGAATGATTGCTTGAATAAGATAAAACATTAGAATCCCCCCATGAATAATAAATTTTTAAAAGCAAAGAATAGGTTAGGAAATTGCTTAATAGCGAAGATAATGATGATTACCATAGCGGCAAAAGCTACGGTTTTGATTGGTGTATTCTCTGCTAGGGAGACGGGGATGTGGTGCTCTTTAGTACTTGAAGCCGAGTGGGAGCTCGTCGTAGTTTTTGAATTTTCTGCCTTTGGTTCTTCTTCAGTATTTCCTTGTGGGGATGTTTGCGGAGGGGTTTGGGCTTGTTCCGTGTTTACATTTTCTGTTGAAGTTTGTGATGGATGAGTTGGGGGAGCCACTGCTTTTTCAACGGAATGTTTAGGTTGGGTTACTGTTTTTTCTTTGGAAGCGGGCGTCCCACAGTGAGTACAGAAGTTATCTCCCTGATGGAGTGACGATCCGCAATGTGTACAATACATACAGATATTCACCTCTTTATAAAATTGTGCTTAATTTGAGAAATAGTTGATAAATAAGAGAGCGCTGAGGCTCGAAAACAACGATTGAATCAGTAGGATCGATCATTCGGAGGACATAAACCAATAAAAATAAAAAAATAAAAAGGACACATCCTCCCTTGAGCAGTCGTTGAGGGATATGTTTTCGATAAATGAAAACAAGAAGAGCGAACGCCGGCAGAAGAAAAAGAGGATGGTAGTGGAAGGCACTGTGAAGGTCGCCTCTCATCATAGCTAACCAGGCTCTGGTCATTCCACATCCAGGGCAGGAAACCCCGGTGAGAGCTTTGATCGGGCAGGTGATCCCCATGAGATGTAGAGCAAAATAAAATAAAATAATAGCAGGTGTCGCAATGATGGCATCCTTAGGTTTAATTGCCATTAGTTCCTCCTTTCTAGAAGATTTAAAGCTTCTCTCAATGATTGAAGATCCTGCTTTATTTTATCATACAAATTGAGAGAAATTCATTTTTTAATCAGTTGACAAACTCTTATTTTGAGAGGTGTAAGTTTAGAAGCCACATTATAGAATAAGTGAGGAAAAATAGAAATATTTTTTAGAACGCAATGGTTTTATGTTAGAGGGCTTATTTTTTAGCAAGGGAAATAATCTGAGCTTTGTTTCAAATAAGCAAGATAAAATGAAAGTAGTGAAAATTTCTTGATGAGGAAATTTTCCTATTTATCGGTTGAAAAAGCTTTCAAGTCAAGCAATAATTGGCTTGAGATGGTTTTTTCTTACGTTATATTGTGGTATAATTAAACGTAATCTAAATAGAAACCATGATTTTCTGGTAGAAGGAGGAGTGCTAGTGGGATTTATAATTGCTCTCATCATTATTATTGTTATTATTTTGATTTCTTACGGTTTGTTGTACTATCTAGGGCGTAAGCAAACGAAAATCAATAGCGAACTGGATGAGAAGAAGCAAGACATAATGGCCATTCCTGTTGCGGATAAGTTATATACGATTCGTAATAAAAATGTAAGTGGGAATACACAGCGGGTGTTTGAAGCTGAACAAGCCAAATGGCAGACAATAAAACAGTACAAATTACCAGAAATCGAGGCTGCCTTAGTTCAAGCGCAAGCAGACACGGATAAATTTTCACTTATAAAGGCAAGACAGACTGCAGAGAAGACAGAAACGCTGATTGAGGAGACTTTCAAAGAAGTTACTGCGATCAATCAAGTCTTACAAGAAATCTTGGATAGTGAACATGAGAATGAAGAATACTATCAAAAGACTTATCAAGCTTATGCGGAGATCCGTAAGCAGTTATTAGCTCATGGTTACGCTTATGAAGATTCTCAGGAAGTCTTGAAAAAGAATCTTTCTTATATTGAATTGGATTTTACTAAGTATAATGCCATGATGAATGATGGGGATTTCATGGGCGCTCATGAGATTTTGGATCAAACCAATGAAGACATTATGACTTTACAAGCTATGATGAAGGAAATCCCCAATCTATATGAAAAGATAGAGAATGTCTACATGGAGCAGCTTGAAGATATTCGTTCGGGTTATGCTCAGTTGGAAGAAATGGCCTTTCAATTTCCAGTAGACGTCCATATTCCAGATGAGATTAAACAAGTCGAAAAAAATATTGATCGGGCAAGGGAAGCTGTTCGTGAAGCGGATTTAACGGAAGCTAAGCAGTTGTTAACGGCAACAGAAGTGCAGATTGACCGCACCTATGAATTTATGCAAGTGGAATTAGACGCGAAGGACTACATTGAAAAGAATCAAGGGAGTCTTCAACAACGCTTGAGTCAGATTAAACAAAGCAATCGCTATGGGTCATTAGAAATTGACCGTGTCTCTCAAAGTTACATGTTACATGAGAATGAATTAGGCAGAATGCAAGATTTTGCGGATCGCCTCGATCGCCTGTCTGATAAGTTAGAGAGTGTTAATCAACGTTTAGGTGCGCATGCTATTGCTTATTCGGATATGGAAAAGGTCTACAAGACCACTTATGAGGACCTCGCTTCTATTGAAAAGGCTCAGTCCCATATTGTTTCGACTTTAGTAGAATTAAAACAAAAGGAAAAAGAAGCTCGTTCGACGCTTTACGCTTTCCATTTGGATATTCGCAACATGAAACGTCGGGTAGGTCACTATCATTTGCCTGGCTTAAGTGATGAATATCTGGATAAGTTCTTCGCCACGGAAGATCTTGTGGATGATTTTGAACGTAAGATGAATCGGGTCAAGTTAGATATGGTAGAGATTGATAAGATGATTCAGCAACTTTCAGATCAAATGGAAGACCTTGATCAAGAAACTGAAACGCTCATTGATCATGCCCTCTTGACGGAACAAAGTATCCAATATGCCAATCGTTTTAGAGCAGACTATCCGGAGATTAATCAAGCCATCAAATGGGCAGATCATTTGTTCTACGATTCTTATGATTACACAGGGGCTTATCAAGTGATGAGTCAAGCTATTGATAAAATTGATCCAATGGCTTCTAAAAATGTAGTTAATCAGTATCAAAAAGATAAACAAAACCGGTTGATTTAGAGAGTAAGCGAGAAAAGTAAACAAAACAGAGGCTGGGGATTTCTCCGGCCTCTTGGTATTTAAAAGGGAGAGAAGTTAGCTAATGATTTATTTTGATAATTCAGCGACCACGAAGATAGATCCAAGCGCCTTGCAGTCTATGATGGTGACCGCTGAGAAGTATTATGGGAATCCTTCCAGCCTTCATGCCTTAGGAAATCAGGCTCATGACTTATTAGATCACGCAAGACAACAGATTGCAGATTTATTTCAGTGCCAGTCTGGAGAAATTTTTATAACGAGTGGTGGAACAGAATCGAATAATTGGGCGATCAAGGGGACAGCTTATGAAAAGCAAGGACGTGGGAAGCATATTATTACGAGTTCTGTAGAACATCCTTCGGTTCGTCATACCATGTCGCATTTGGAAGAAGAAGGCTTTGAAGTCACTTATCTTCCTGTTGATAAGGAAGGAAGAGTCTCAGTAGAAGACCTGAAGGCGGCTATTCGTGAGGATACGATTTTGGTGTCTATCATGGCAGTGAATAATGAGATTGGGACTAAGCAACCCATTTCAGCGATTGGAGACTTATTGGAAGACTATCCAACCATTCATTTTCATGTAGATGGCGTTCAAAGTATTGGAAAGTATGACTATCCTCTCATTCATCCACGGGTGGATCTTTTCTCGGTATCTGCGCATAAGTTTAATGGACCGAGAGGAATTGGAATCATGTATAAGAAGCGCGGCCGTGCTATTCAAAATCTATTAGAAGGGGGCGGCCAAGAGAGCGGTCGACGGAGCGGGACGGAGAACCTTCCGGCGATCGTTGCCATGGCTAAAGCCTTGAGGTTGACTTTAGAAGGGGCAAAAGAAGAGGAACAACGCCATCAAGCTATTCAAAAAGTCTTGAGAGAGTTTCTCCAACAGTTTCCAGATCGGGTGAAGATTTTTTCACCGAGCCAAGGGACTTCTGATCATGTCTTATGTTTTGGCTTGAAGGGCGTGCGTGGAGAAGTGATGGTCCATGCCTTAGAAGAAAAAGAAATTTATGTATCGACCACGAGTGCTTGTTCCAGTAGACAGACGGGACATTCCTCTTCGACCCTTCAGGCAATGGGAATTGACGGGACTTGGGCAAGGTTTGCGATTCGGTTGAGTTTTGGTAAAAATAATACGGTGGAAGAAGCCAAGCAATTTATTGAAGTGTATCGTCAATTAATGGACAAATTTAAACGCATTCAGTAGGAGGTCCTATGGAAACAAAAATTATGATTCGCTACGGCGAACTCTCTGTTAAAGGGAAAAATAAGAAAAAATTTATTCATTTGCTGGCGGAAAATATCCGACAAGTTCTTGCTGATTTGTCGGATATTAAAGTGAGTGAGTATTTTGACTTTATGTTCGTCAAAGTTGACAAGAAAGATGAAGAAGAAGTCTTAAAAAGACTCCAGCATGTGTTTGGTATTCAAAGCTATAGCCCAGCTTATGAGTTGGAGAGAGACTTTGAACAACTCAAGCAAGTGGCTAAAGAAGTCGTTGCCGAAAGGATGGTTAAGGATCCTATTCAAACCTTTAAAGTTGCGACGTCGAGATCCGACCATCATTATGAGATGGACACCAATGATATTAACCGGGAGTTAGGGGCTTATTTACTGGAAGAATTTCCAAATTTAAAGGTTCAAGTTAAAAATCCGGATTTAACAGTGCGTGTAAAAGTACGGTTTGATGACTTTGTTCTCTCTTTGGACTGGATCAAGGGCATTGGGGGCTTACCTGTTGGTTCTTCCTCAAGAGGAATTTTGATGTTATCTGGAGGAATTGATTCTCCGGTAGCGGGTTACTTAGCGATGAAACGTGGCGTTCGACCGGTGGCCATTCATTTTGCTTCTCCTCCTTACACCAGTCCTCAAGCTTTGGACAAGGCGAAGGCTTTGGCAGGGAAGTTGACGAAATTTGGAAGCTGGATCACTTTTGTTGAAGTGCCTTTTACTGAAATTCAAGAAGAAATTAAGGAAAAGGTACCGAGTGAATATCTTATGACGATTACACGGCGGATGATGTTAAGAGTGGCTGATCGCTTACGTGAAAAATTTCATGCCCACTGTATTATCAACGGAGAATCTTTAGGGCAGGTGGCTTCTCAAACGCCAGAGAGTATGTTTGCTATTAATGCAGTCACCTCCACGCCCGTGCTTCGTCCTGTGGTAACGATGGACAAGTTGGAAATCATCGCTTTAGCGGAACAAATCGATACCTTCGAGCTCTCCATTGAACCTTATGAAGATTGTTGTACGGTTTTTGCTCCACCTTCCCCAAGTACCCGTCCGAAGATTGAACGCTGTCTGGCTTATGAAGAGCGGATGGATGTGGAAGGATTAGTAGAACGTGCAGTTGAAAATATTTGCTATGAGAAAATAGATCACGTTCTCCCTCAAAAAGAAGAAAAAACTTATCAAGACTTACTTTAAAAAAGGTAAGTAAAAAGCGCACGGAAACGTGCGCTTTTGTTTTACTGTAAGCGATAGTTTTTATTTGAAATATCCTGTCATTGCGATAATGAAGGATACGATTACTCCGCTGACCATAGCAAGTAACATGATAATGGTAAATATTTTACCGTATACCTTGCTCCGTTTCTTTTTACGTTCAGCTTTTTTGTAAGCTTTATCGCGTTGTTCTTTCCAATCTGACATCTTTGTACTCCTTCACATAGTTTTACAAGGGCTATTATAGCACAAAACCTATTTCTTTTTATAGGAAATCCATGTAAAAAGGAGAAAGCCCTAAGGAAAAGTCAGACGCAAAACTGTCAAGACTCTAAGAGAGTGAGCGAGCGAGTCTTTTTTTTAGTTCATTTTTTTGATATGATAGAAAGTGCATTGAATGAGTGAACACGACTGTTTCATCAATGAACATCATGTAAAAAAGAGGAGGAATTCTATTCATGGGAAAAGCACAAATCGGAGTCATCGGAATGGCCGTTATGGGGAAAAACCTCGCTTTAAATATTGAGAGCAGAGGCTATCGGGTGGCTATCTTTAATCGAACGACTTCAAAAATGGAAGCGGTCTATAAAGAACATCAAGATAAACAATTGCTTCCTACCTATAGCTTAGAAGAATTTGTAGAATCTTTGGAAAAGCCACGTCGGATCTTGCTAATGGTGAAGGCTGGACAAGCTACAGATTCTTTTATTGATCGGATTTTACCTTTACTTGACAAGGGGGATATCTTGATTGACGGAGGAAATACTTACTTTAAAGATACCATCCGTCGTTCGGAAAAATTAGCACAATCGGGCATTCATTTTATTGGAATGGGTGTTTCTGGTGGAGAAGAAGGGGCTTTGCATGGACCAGCTTTAATGCCAGGGGGCCAAGAAGAAGCTTACGAAGCCATGAAAGATATCCTAGAAGCAATTGCTGCTAAAGCGCCAAGTGATGGCAAACCTTGCGTGACCCACATTGGAACAGATGGGGCAGGGCACTTTGTCAAAATGGTTCACAACGGGATTGAATATGGCGATATGGAATTAATCGCTGAATCCTATGCTTTGATGCGCCATTATCTCGGCTTGACGACGCCAGAGATTGCCTCTTACTTTAAGGAATGGAATCAAGGTGAGTTAGATTCCTATCTCATGGAGATTACATCAGAAATCCTCACTAAAGTGGACCCTCAAACTGGGAAACCTATGATTGATGTGATTTTAGATGCTGCTGGGAATAAAGGAACAGGGAAATGGACTTCTCAAGAAGCTTTGGATTTAGGGGTACCTCTTCAAACCATTACGGCTTCTGTATTTGCCCGTTATATCTCTGCTTTGAAAGAGGAACGGGTACGGGCTGCGAGCCGTTTGTCTGGTCCAAATAAGACTTATACAGGGGAAGAAAAAGCTGCATTTATCGAAAAAATTCGCCAAGCTTTGTACTTCTCCAAACTCATGTCTTATGCTCAAGGCTTCGTTCAATATCGCCAAGCAAGTAAGAAATACGGTTGGCAGTTAAATTATAAGGAAATTGCCGCTATCTTCCGTGGAGGCTGCATTATTCGGGCTCAATTCTTAGAGAAGATTATGGCCGCTTATGATCGTCAGCCAGACTTAGAGAACATTCTCTTCGATGATTACTTCAATGAAATTGCGACTTCTTATCAACAATCTACCCGAGATGTGACATGTGCAGCTATTCAAGCGGGCATTCCAGTGGGTGGATTTACGAGTGCTTTGACTTATTATGATTCTTATCGAAGTGAAACTTTACCTGCTAACATTATTCAAGCCCAAAGAGACTACTTTGGCGCACACACTTACAAGCGTACTGACCAAGAAGGAACTTATCATTTCCTATGGGCAGAAGGCACAGAAGAAAAATGGGATTAATAATTGGTTATTGATCCTAAATGGAAAAGCTTAAAGCGGATTGCTTGACAGTCTTTGAAAATGGATTGTTGAGAAGAAAGCTTTAGGCTTTTTTTGATCTAAAATGAAGATCAAAGATGATAGGGTTTAAAACTTTTACAAAAAAGAGAACATCCCGTACACTTAATCCTAACTATTTAGAATAGGAGGAAGAGTTATGAAGAGTAAACACTGGAAGAGGAATATGATGAAATTTTTCCAAGGAGCTTCTATGGGAACTGTAGTCGGAGTTATTCCGTCTGCTATTTTAGGAACAGTGACTGCGCCTTATGTAGGAGAAACGGGGTTATTAGGCTTTTTCGCACGAGTAGTTGTTGCTTTTCAATTTGCTGTTCCTTTTTTGGTGGGGTATTTTACAGCGCTTGAATTTCAATTAAGTGCTATAGAAACTGCTGTTTTAGTGGGATCTAGTTTTATAGGAAGTGGAATTTTAAAATTTTCAGGAGGAAGTTGGATCCTTCAAGGAACAGGAGATTTGCTCAATACGATGTTGACGGTTGCTGTGAGTGTCTGTGCCATCAAACTCTACAATAATCGCTATAAAGATTTGAATATTGTTTTGCTTCCGTTATTGGGAGGGATTCTTCCTGGAGGAATTGGGCGGTTATGTTTGCCCAAGGTGAGTGCTTTGACTGGATTTTTAGGCCAAGGCGTGAAGCAATTAACAACTGTTCAGCCGCTGATAATGGCTATTGTTATAGCGGTAGCTTTTGCCTTAATCATTATGACGCCACTCTCTACGGTGGCTATTGCTTACGCTATCTCCCTAACTGATCTAGCAGCAGGGGCTGCAGGTTTGGGTATTGTTGCGTCTTTATTTACTTTGTTTTATGCATCTTGTCGGGTTAACACGAAAGGAATTAGTTTTTCTTTGTTATTTGCAGGGCCTAAACTCTTTATGGCCAACTATTTAGACCATTTGATTATGACACTTCCCATTGTTTTGAATGCTTCTGTAGTGGGGATATTTGCTTATTTGTTTCATATTCAAGGGAGTACTCAATCAGCAGGATTTGGTATCGTCGGCTTGTCTGGTCCTATGACATCGTATTCTTTTATGGAGGGGCCATTCTTAGTGAAGTTAGGAATTTTAAGTGGGGTGTATGTGGGCATACCTCTGGGAATTGCTGCACTCACGCACACTTTATTAACACGTGTGGGTTTGTATTCGGATAATATCTTTCGCTATGCAAAAATAAAATAAATTAGAAAGCCTGTTTTGAAATGAAACTATTTTCTTATTCGGCAATTAAAAACTTAATGGAAATGAGCTTATCTTTCTTTGAAACAGGAGATTGGTCAAGACCTATCCATTTCTAACGAGAATTAGGGAATTGGGAGAGTGATTGCTTTATTTTTCAAGCAGTATTTCTTATGAAAATTTAAAATTTTGTAATAAGCGAATTTTAACAGAAGGAATATGCTAAAATTAAAGAGTGATAAAAAGTTTAACACAGTTAGGATGTGAGGAATTCTAATGAAAAAAAATAGGCAATGGTTTCTGTTAAGTTTGTTATCTATTAGCTTATTAGGACTTGGGGCTTGTCACTCAGAAGATGTTTCTTATAAGAAGGAAAAATCTGAAAATCCTACGACGCAAGTTTCTTCAGAGAAAACCTCTGAGTCTAAGTCGAAAGATAAGACAGACGAAGAGAATTCTGAAGTTAAAAAAACGGCTGAAGTTAAAGTAAGTTCCAAAAATAGTTCTAAAAAAATTATTGATGAAATGGCTCCGTTAATTCATCAAGCAACGGATAATCTTTACAAATCAAAAGATTATATCTTTGTACCAGCTACGGTTGACGAATCGACTTATCAAGTAGAGGTTCGGCGTCAATCTCCTGGGAATTCTGAATCAACGAGTTTGGTGGCTATTTATCGTTACAATCACAAGACCCGTCAGTTAACCTCTCTCAATTTGGTGACTGATCAGTGGGAAACCTTACATTAAGAAATATTGTTGAGCTGAAGAATGATCTATGTTAATTTTTTACGCATGGCGTTGAGGTTAGCATAGATTTTTAATTTGAGGAGTTACTATAAATAGAGGGTGACACCTTAAATTTTAATTAGAAATTCGGTATAATAGGAAAAGATGCAAAAGGAAGAAGGGATAAGTATGGAGCGTTCACGAAAACAACGACTGAAGCAAGTGGAACAGCCCCGCATGATTAATCGAACCATTTTAGCGATGATTATTTGTTTGATGGGAATGAGTCTGGTTACTATTTTTTCAACAACCTATTTACAATTTGGTGGAGGAAGGATCTTCCCAACTATTATGCAGTTTATTTGGTATATAGTTGGTTTTGTAGGTATGTCTGTGGTGATGCAGCTCGATAGGAAAACGATTTATCACTTTGCCCCTGTCTTATATGGAATAGGGATTGTTTTATTGGTTTTGGTGCTGTTCTTGTATGATCGGCAACAGTATGTCATGTTCGGAGCCAAATCTTGGTTTACCATCGGGCCTTTATCCTTTCAGCCTTCTGAACTCATGAAATTTTTCTATATTTTGATGATTGGCCGTTTAATTTCTGAGTATACCCAACGCTCTCAAAGGATGGATTACGAGCATCTTCCGGTTAAAGAACAGATTCGCTGGGACCTTAAATTTATTGGGCGAATGATAGGCTGGACGATTGTACCTGCGGGATTAATTCTCATTCAAAATGACTTTGGGACTACTTTAGTGTTTATGATGATTTTTGTGGGCATGGTATTTGTCTCTGGCATTAATTGGCGGATTATTGTGCCGGTGGCTTTGACTTTATCTTTGATCTTTCTCATTTTATTATTTTTGGTGGTCTATAATCGTGATCTTCTGTACCATTTAGGCTTTCAAGATTATCAGTTTGCCCGAATTGATTCTTGGTTAGCTCCTTTTGAAAATACTAGGCGCGATTCCTATCAATTGAGTCAAAGTATTAAAGCTATTGGATCTGGTGGTATGTTTGGAAAGGGTTTTGGAAATTTTGAAGTGTATGTTCCTGTCAGAGAGTCCGATATGATTTTCACTACGGTTGGTGAAAATTTTGGCTTTTTAGGAGCGTCTCTTCTTGTCTTTTTCTATTTTATTTTGATGTTTCAAATGATTGCGGTAGCTTATGAATCGTATGATTCTTTCTATATCGCTGGAACAGCAGGTATTGTTTCGATGTTAGTTTTCCATATTGTGGAAAATATTGGTATGTCTACGGGGCTACTTCCTCTAACAGGGATTCCACTTCCTTTCTTATCGCAAGGAGGATCAGCTTTGATGACGACCATGCTTTGTATGGGATTTATTTTGTCGATTCAATATAATCAGAAACGAAGTGAACAAGAGATTCAATCGCAATGGTTGAATCGAATGATTCGAAAGATGAGTGGAGGTGCAACCATTGATCACTTTGTATGGCATTAAACGGTGTAGTACGTCCAGTAAGGGAGAAAAAGCTTTAAAAGAAGCAGGCATTCCCTATGAATTTGTAGACATTCGAACGATCAGTCCGAGTGTTGAGGCTTTAAGACAAGCTTTGGGGCGTGTGGATAAAATTAAAAAAATTGTCAATACTTCCGGGCAGATCTATCGCAAAGAACATTTGAAAGATAAATTAGACCAAATGAGTGAGGAAGAAGTCCTAGACCTCCTCCATCAAGAAGGAAGATTGGTGAAGCGTCCTTTTATTACAGATGGAACGATGAGTACAGCAGGAGCCAGTGAAGAAAATTTAAAATTTTGGATAGAAAGAGGGCATTAGCGAAATGGCTGAGCAAGATGAATTATGGATCAAAGAAAGTAAGGATGGAAAGATAAGAATCGGATTATCTCCTCAAGGACAAGAAGAACTCGGTGATATTAGTTTTGCTAATTTCTTAGTGGACGATCGTTTGACGGAAGAAGAACCCTTTGTTTCCTTTGAAGCCGCCAAGGCAGTGACTGATATTTTAGCTCCAATATCTGGTCAGATCACCCGACGGAATGACGGTGGTATTGGCAATCCAGAAGATTTTAACAGCTCTTCAGAAGATAAAAATTGGCTACTGGAAGTTATCCCGGATGAGAAGAAATAAATAAATCAAAAGAAATGCACGCTCCTGAAGTAAAAGGAGCGTGCGTTTTTTCTTTTATAGATAGAGTTTAAAGCTAAACATCCGCTAGCCATTGGAAAAGAGGAAGCATCTCATCATTATGTTGAATCATCATTTCTGGATGCCATTGTACCCCTAGAATCGGCGGATATTCTTTTGAAGATTGGAAGGCTTCGATTAAGCCATCGCTTGACCAGGCAATAGCTTTTAAGCCAGGAGCTAGGTCTTTAATGCCTTGATGGTGGCAGGAGTTTACGCGACTAGTCTCTTGGCCAAGTAGATCGTATAGAACGGAAGGTTTTTGGATGGTGAGACTGTGGTGAGGGTAAATAATTTGATAGTTATCTTGGACGTGCTGGACTTTTGGACGGTTGGAATGTTCAAAATAGGATAAGTCTTGGTAAAGCGTTCCTCCTAAGAACACATTAATCGCTTGAAATCCTCGGCAGATTGCTAAAATAGGCTTATGTTGAGCTATTGCTACTTGTAAGAGAGTTTGTTCCCAACGATCCCTTATTTGTGAAAAGCCTTGTAATTCAGGAAGGGGATCTTGTCCATAGAACATAGGATGAACATCTTGTCCTCCTGTAAAAAGTAAAGCGTCGACTTTTTGAACGTAAGATTCCGCTAAGGTAAGGTCTTCTTGGCTAGGAATCAAAAAAGGTAAAGCTTCTGTTTGGTTGATCCCTTCAATATAACTACTTGGCACATAGATTTTACAAAAATCCCAGGTTTCATGAGGATCTGGGCTGTTGCTGCAGGTAATGCCAATAATTTTTTGAGACATAGAGATTCCCCCTTTTGTATGTTGTGGAGTATTAAGTTATATGTTAGTCGATGGCATTGTATTTTTCAATAGTTTATTAAGAATTTTCCACAAAAAGGTAGAATGAACGGTTTGATTTTCTATCTTAATAATAGGGGAAAGTTTGAAAAGAAGAATGGTTAAGATGAGTGGAGAAGATAAGGAGAAGTAGTATTTTTTTTACTTTTTTGATAGACTGTAAGAAATAAAGGGATGGAGGACTAGTTTATGACGATTAATTTACAAGAGGCTAAGCAAGATTTATACCAAGCGGTTAATGGGGAATGGTTAAAAACAGCCGTTATTCCAGATGATAAACCTTCTACGGGAGGTTTTATGGACCTGAATGAAGGTATCGAAAAATTAGCGATGAAAGATATGGCAGAGATGGCTCAAGGAAACATTTCTTTGACGAAACCTGAAGAGGAAGAAATGATCAAGTTATATCGTTTGGCCATGGACTTTGAGCGATTAGATCAAGAAGGCGGACAGCCTGTTCAGTCAGATTTAGCTCAGATTCAAGCCTTAGAAAAATTCTTAGATTTACAAGAATTTGCTAAGGAATGGTTACTTAACGGGAATCCGTTTGCCTTTAGCTTTGAAAATGGGGCAGATATGAAGAATACTGAAAAATACGCTTTATATCTTTCGCGTCCAGGACTTATTTTGCCAGATAAGACTTACTATGAAGCAGAGAATGAACAAGGCCCTCAACTCTTAGCTATTTGGAAAGAGATGGCTCAGCAAGTCCTTGTTAAATTAGACATCGAAGAAGAAGAGGCTCATACGCTTGTCCAAAAGGCGGTGGACTTTGATGCAGCCATGGTCCCTTATGTTAAGAGTAATGAAGAGTTAGCGGATTATACCAAGGCTTACAATCCAAGAAAAATGCAAGATGTCAAAGCTTATCACGATCAATTTGACCTTCAGAAGTTGATCGAAGATTTGATCGGCCAAGAAGTTCCGCAAGTGATTGTTACAGAGCCTGGTTACTTTGAGAACTTAGCGATTTTCTTCAATGAAGAACATTTTGAAGCCTTTAAAGCTTGGCTAATCGTTTCCACGGCCTTGAATGCCTGTTCTTTGTTATCGGAAGATTTGCGGCAAACAGGAAGTCTTTATTCTTTAGCACTTTCTGGGAATCCTCAAACCATGGATCGAGAAAAACATGCCTTCTATGTCGCTTTAAATACTTTCTCTCAAGTATTTGGTTGCTATTACGGTAAGAAGTATTTTGGGGAGAAAGCGCGTGAAGATATTGCTCAGATGGTACAAGAGATGATCGGCGTATATAAAGAACGCTTGTCCAAAAATACCTGGTTATCTAAAGAAACCATTGCAAAAGCTTGTGTCAAACTAGATGCTATTCAAGTGATGGTGGGGTATCCGGATGATTATCCAGAAGTTTATTCACAATTAAAAGTGAAAGAGAGTGAATCACTGTATCTCAACGTTCAGAGCTTTTCTCGGCTATGCTTGATGGATAATTTGAAGAAATGGAATCAAGAGGTTGATCATAATTTATGGCAGATGAGTGGGCACACGGTGAATGCTTATTACGATCCTTTTGGCAATAAAATTTGTTTCCCAGCTGGAATTTTACAGGCACCTTTCTATAGCTTAAAGCAGACGCGGAGCCAAAATTACGGTGGTATTGGGGGCGTAATTGCTCATGAAATTTCCCATGCTTTCGATAATAACGGGGCACAATTTGATGAAAAGGGGAACCTTAATAACTGGTGGAAGCCCGAAGACTTTGAAGTCTTTAAAGAAAAGAGCCAAGCGATGATTGATCAATTTGAAGGATTGCCGCTAGGAGAAGACGGTCAAGTGAATGGAACGTTAACGGTATCTGAAAATATTGCGGATGCAGGTGGTTTACAGACAGCTTATCAGGCAATGACTCATGAAGAAAGTTATGATCCGGAAGCCTTCTTTAATAACTGGGCTAAGATTTGGTGTATGAAGGCACGTCCTCAGTATCAAGCCCTTTTATTAGCGATTGATGTTCATGCCCCTAATTATTGGCGGGCCAATCAGCAAGTCAAGAATTTGGCGGCTTTCCACGAAACTTATGGTACCCAAGAAGGTGATGGCATGTATTTAGCGCCGGAAGCTCGTGTGGTCATCTGGTAGACAATGAATAAAACAAAAAGCAAGGCAGAATAATCTTTTGGAGTGCTCCCAAAATCTAACTTTTTGGGGGCATTTCATTTATTCTGTCTTGCTTTTATTTGCCCTTTCTTGATTTAGGAAAGAGGTAAATGAAATTTTAAATTTCGGAAAGTTTTGTAAAGCCAAATAATATCTTCAGAAGTAAGAAGATGATCAATTTGACGAATGATGATGCCATTAATTTCAAAAACGGGGTAAGTGGTAATTAAGATGTCCGCTTGTTTTTGGGTGAGAGTGGTCAATTCATTGAGTGTTTCTATCACTTGAATATCTGCAAAAGGATTAAAGAGAACATTTAATTCCATAGTTAGCTTGTGTGCTTCATAAATTCTTGGTGAAAAAATAGCTAATTTTTGGCGAGCGATTTTGGTATACATTTCTTTGAAAATAAGAGGATATAAAAAGCAAAAGTAATAAACCATTTGACAGACGATTTGATGATCGCATTCGGCATTTAAAGCCATTTGTAGGGTTTGACAAGCTTCTTTGAATTCTTCTACAAAATCAGGAATAAAACTGTTCCAGCGTTTAGTCATAGCTAATTGTTCCCAATCTTTAGGAAGAAAAGGACAGTTTGCAGCTAGATTAAGGTACAAGTCTTTTTCAACACAGACGTTATACATCACTAGCAAAAGAAATTGCCATTGCTTATCGGTCAGAGTATCCAGTTGGTGGCGGTAGAGTAGCTGCATAAAGGTGTCTGTAAATTGCTGAAAAGCTTGTTCATGCTGAGGTGAAAGATGGAGTTGGGTTGCGCATAGCTTGAGAACTCCAGCAGTGTTTTTCTGCGATAATTCCCGATAAAAGCTGTTCAATAGTAGACAAATCAAAATTAATTTGAAGGATATTTTCTAGAAAGTCCTTTTCTTTTTGGAGAGAAGGGTCTTCGAGTCTACTGAGGAGATTTAATTGAATATTGGGATGGTTGTTGTATAAACTGAGAAAGGGAATAACTTGAGACAAATACCGGAGTAAACGGTAGGAAGTTGATGCCTCAAATTCTTCAAAGGCCATTTAAAGATTGCATGCCCGAAAGAAAAATAGGTGTAATAAAATTGACGAATAATCTTTTCAAACCCCTTAATCTGACAAGGACTACTTTCTAAGGAAAGCGTTGGAAAATACTCTTCAAAGAAAAGGTTAATAGAATGAACCGCCCGATAAAAGGTAGATCGACTAATAAAAAGTTGATCGCAAATCGTTTTTCTGGGGCAGTCTTCATGATGAAAAATATATTCTAATAGGAGAAGGTTTAAACTTTCTTTTTTGAAGAGATAATAGAACCTATCCATAGAAAGATTACTTGGATTTTTAAAAATAACGATATTAGTTGTGAGTTGAAGATTGAAAAGCTCAGAAAATTTATGTTTGAGTTCTGTAAGGTAGGTAATTAAGGAAGGAGTAGAGCAGTCAGCACAAGATTTGATATCTTGTAGATTTAAAGGGCGGTTAGGATGTTTGAGTAGATAACGTAAGATAACGAGTTGTCGTTGTTGAGAATTGGAGAGTAATTGTTCGATTGGATGGCCCATAAGGCACCTCTCTTTCTTATTACAGAGAATTACTTCCATTTCTATTATAGTATTTTAAGAGCTAAAAATAAACAAAAAGTAAGATTAGCCTCTTTTTCAACAAAAAACCGACTTGTTGTGTAGTAGCAAGTCGGTTTGTTCCCCAATAAGAATAATGGTAGGAACATGGTTGGGAAAAAATAATTAGTGCTTATTCAGCACATCATTCATTAAACCACAAGATTGATGTTTTGAAAAGGCTTTTATACAAAAAGATGAATTAAATATATTCCAAAATCTAAAAAAATGGAATCCTTCAGTAAAAAGGCGAAGAATCAAGAAGAAAAGTTTATGGAAAGAAAGACGAAAGGAAAGGAATATGATAAAATAGACAAGAATTGATTAAGGGGGACCCGATTTATGCCTTTTCATTGGTCACAATTTATTATCTATTTGATGCCGATGTTTGCATTATTATTAGTCGTATATTTTCGAAAATTGTTTGCGGAAGAAAGCCTGATTAAGATAGCCGCTATTGACTGTTTACATCCTATTTTTATGATAAGCATTCATATGATTACTGAATTGACCTTTTATTTTTCCTTATTACCGGTGTATTTTATTTTGTTAGGTTTAGTAGGACTAGTAGGTCTTTATCAAAATTGGCCCATAGATCATAAAGAGAAGGTTAGTCACTATCTCCATCAAATCTCGCGGTGGATGTTTATTTTAGGATTTGGCTTGTATCTGATTGTCTTGTTTCTTCGTTTATGGCAAATTTTAAGTTAAAAAATTAGAAATGTCTCTTCTAAGGGGTAAACTTGGAAGAGATTTTTTTGTCGAAAAGTTTGTGATTATTGATAAAAATAAAGAGAAAATAAAAGAAATTCGGAAAATGATCATTTGTTCGTTTGTATTTTGTTCGTTCAAAGACAGCCGAAAAGAGTTAATTCCTTGTGTGAACAAATTTACATTAAACATATGAAAATCACAAGAAGAACTATAAGCATTGATTTATAGCTGTTTTCTATTGCAAAAGATTGTGAACGTGCTATCATATGAGGTGAAAAAGAAGCATTTCATGTGTGTTCGCTTACAAGGAGGAAAACAAAAATGACGGATTTTGATTCAAAAGAATATTTAGAAAAAGTAGACGCTTGGTGGCGTGCAGCTACCTATATGTCTGTAGGACAAATGTATTTAAGAGATAATCCTCTTTTAGAAAGAGATGTCACTCCAGAAGACATCAAGATCACGCCTATTGGCCATTGGGGAACCATTGCCGGGCAAAATTTTGTATATGCTCACTTATTGCGGGCCATTAATAAATATGATTTAAATATGGTCTATATTTCTGGACCGGGGCATGGTGGACAAGTCATGCAAACCAACGCTTACTTACAAGGATCTTGGACTGAAAAATATCCAGATTGTCCACAAAATAAGGAAGGTATGAAGAAATTCTTTAAATACTTCTCCTTCCCAGGAGGATCCGGTTCCCACGCAACCGCTCAAATTCCAGGTTCCATTCATGAAGGGGGAGAATTAGGGTACTCTCTATCTCATGCGACAGGAGCTATTTTGGACAACCCAGATGTTATTGCCGTTCCTGTCATTGGGGATGGCGAGTCTGAAACTGGTCCTCTAGCAACTTCCTGGTTATCTAATACCTTTATTAATCCTGTCAATGATGGAGCTGTTTTACCAGTTCTTTACTTAAATGGTGGAAAGATATCAAACCCAACCATCTTAGAAAGGAAATCCAACGAATCCTTAAAAGAATACTTCCATGGCTTAGGATGGGAACCAATGGTGGTTGAAGGCACTGATCCACAAAAAGTTCATCTCATGATGAAAGAAGTTTTGGATACTGCTATTGAAAAAATTAAAGCCATTCAAATAGAAGCGCGTAAGAAAACGGCTGATCAAGCCACTATGCCTAGCTGGCCAATGATTCTCTTCCGTACACCAAAAGGTTGGACAGGGCCAAAAGAATGGGATGAAGAAGCCATTGAAGGAAGCTTCCGTGCTCATCAAGTGCCTATTCCAGTAAATGCTGGACACATGGAACATGTGGACGTCTTAGTCAACTGGATGAAATCTTACCATCCAGAAGAACTCTTTGATGAAGAAGGACGCTTAAAAGCTGAAATTGCTGAGTTATCACCAAAAGGCGATCAAAGAATGTCTTCTAATCCAATAACCAATGGGGGTCTTGATCCTAAACCTTTAGATTTACCAAATTGGAAAGATTATGCGGTTAAATTTGAAACACCTGGTGTGAAAAAAGCCCAAGATATGATTGAAATGGGTGGCTACACTCGTGACGTTATTAAAAAGAATCCAGATAATTTCCGAGTATTTGGTCCAGATGAATCCAAATCTAATCGCTTAAACAAAATCTTTGAAGCCACCAAACGCCAATGGTTGGAACCTATCTCTGAAGAATATGATGAATGGATGTCTCCTGCTGGTCGAGTGATTGATTCTCAATTATCTGAACACCAAATGGAAGGCTTCTTAGAAGCTTATGTTTTAACAGGACGTCATGGCTATTTTGCCTCTTATGAAGCTTTCTTACGGACTGTAGATTCCATGATTACCCAACATTTCAAATGGTTGAAGGAAGCTTCACACTATGGCTGGCATAAGAAATATCAATCCTTAAACTTGATTTCTTGCTCCACTGTTTTCCAACAAGACCACAATGGATATACTCACCAAGATCCAGGTTTGTTAACTCACTTATCTGAAAAAACAGGGAAATTTGTACGTGCTTATCTTCCTGCAGATACTAACTCTCTCTTAGCAGTGATGGATAAATGTTTGAAATCAGAAAATTTGGTAAACTATATCGTAACTTCTAAACATCCTCGCCCACAATTCTATTCTGTAGAAGAAGCCGAAGAATTAGTTAACAAGGGCTATAAGGTGGTTGATTGGGCTTCTACTGTTGAAGCAGGAGAAGAACCAGATCTTGTTATTGCAGCTGCCGGAACAGAACCTAACTTTGAAGCCATTGCCGCGATTTCTTACTTAGCCAAAGCCTTTAAAGATTTGAAGATTCGTTTTGTTAATGTTGTGGATCTCTATCGCTTAAGAGTCCCTGAAGTAGACCCTCGTGGTTTAAGCCAAGATGAATTTGATCAAATCTTTACCACCGATAAACCTGTATTCTTTGCCTTCCATGGTTATGAAGGTCTCTTGAAGGATATCTTCTTTGATCGTCATAATCATCAACTTTATCCACATGGTTATAGAGAAGAAGGGGCGATTACGACCCCATTTGATATGCGGGTATTTAGTGAATTAGATCGCTTCCACTTGGCTCAACACGTTGCAGAAGTCGTTTATGGAGAGGAAGCACAAGACTTTATCCAAGAAATGGCTGATAAGTTAGAAGAACACCACGCTTACATTCATGAGTACGGAACAGATATGCCGGAAGTTGAAAATTGGCAATGGGAAGCTATCAAATAGCAATAAAATTAAAATAAAGAATGAAAAAAGTCACTTTCGCCCTTTGAGGTGAAGGTGGCTTTTTAGTCAATAAAGCTTTGCTATGCTATAATAAATGAAAACATTTCATAGTTGCTTTCCTCAATGAGAGGTAGGCAGTCTGTGAAGAAGGAGGAAAGTATGGAAATTCACCCGATCGCTCATATTTATACTCCCTTTAAAGAAAAGTTTGGGATTCCTCGCCAAGGACAAGCGGCTAGACTTTCTAAGGGGAAAATTATTTTTGAGCCGACTTATCGCCGAAAAGAGGCAGTCAGAGGGTTGGAAAAGTTTGATTATATATGGCTAATCTGGGAGTTTTCTCAGATTAAGAAAGAAACAGTTTTTAAGCCGGTTGTCCGTCCTCCTAGATTGGGAGGTAATGAAAAAATAGGGGTTTTTGCGTCACGGTCTCCCTTTCGTCCGAACCGTTTGGGTTTATCTGCGGTCAGATTAGATCAGATTGAATGGGAAGGTGATCAATCTCCTGTTCTCTGGGTATCAGGTATTGATATGGTGGATGGAACGTCTCTTTATGACATTAAGCCTTATGATGGAGAAGCCGATATATTTTTAGAGGCAAAATCTGGATTTGTGGATACCCATGTTTTTGAAGAAGTTCAGGTGACGATTCCTGAAGAGATGAGGGATGGATTAGACGGAGAATATTTAGAAGCCTTGAAAGAAATTCTAGCTAAAGACCCTCGACCAGCCTATCAGAGAAAACAGGAAAGAATTTATGGATTAACTTATGGAGAATATAATGTTCGTTTTAAAGCTAGTCCTCATCAAATAATAGTTTTAAGTGTGGAAACTTTGAATGAACAGAAGGATTTATCAGAAAGGACGAAAAAATGAAAATTTTAGGAATTATTTTAATCATTATTGTTGCAGGGATAGCTTTTGGTATTCGTACTTATAATCGATTTGTTCAAAGTAAAGAGATGGTTCAAAATGCCATGGGACAAATTGCAGCTCAAGTAGAATCACGGTGGGATGCGCTCACTTCCTTAATACAAGCTACTAAAAATTATCAAGCTCACGAAAGAGAGACTTTGGTTGAAGTGGTTCAAAGTCGGCAAGGACTCACTCGTCAGGCTAAAGTAAAAGAAGTCAGTCAAGACGATGCGCTTTTTGAAAAAGCACTTTCTAATGTTCAGCTCTTAGTGGAACGTTATCCTGAACTCAAAGCAGATAATCTTTACCAAAAAACAATGGAGAGTGTGAATACTTATGAGAATAATGTTCGACAAGCGCGGATGATTTTTAATGATACGGTGACGAAGTATAATCGTTCTATTAAAGTGTTCCCGAATTCGTTGATTGCAGGGATGACAGGCTTCCATCCTGAGGAATACTTTGAGGCAACTTCATCTAAAAAGGACATGCCCCAATGGTAAAGAAGGCCCGCTTGAAACAATACCTAGGGTTCAGAAGAATCTTTCTTTGTTTGGTGGGGATCCTTGTTTTATTCTGTAATCCTTTTGAAGAGGGAAAGGCTGATCGTCAACAGAAAATTCATTCGATTGATGTGTCAGCTGTTCTAGAAGAAGATGGGACAGCTACCATTACAGAAGATTGGGAGGTGACTGCTCAAAAGGGAACGGAGTTATATAAACCACTGCGATTAGAAAAAGAGCAGTCTTTACTTTCTTATCAAGTGGAAATGGACGGGCAGGCCTTTCAAGAAACCAAAAATTGGAAAGTTAAAGGAAACTTTCAAGAGAAGGCCTATCGCTATGGACGGAATGAAAATAAGGAACTCAACTGGGGGATTTCTCAATATGGGCGACATCGCTATCGCTTGATTTATCGGGTGAGCAACTTTGTGATGCAGACCAAGACCAAGCAGATGATTTATTGGCGATTTATTCCGGATCAAATGTCTGCTCCGCCTAGAAGCATTCAAATTCGAATACGTTCGACGAAGGGACCCTTAGATGCAAAAAATAATCGGGTATGGGCATTTGGCTTTCAAGGAGAGGTTCATTTTGTAGAAGGGCAGGTAGTCGCTAAGAGTTCTAAAGCTTTGACTAAAGAGAATTCAGGTATTATTCTTCTCGGCTTGCCAGAAGGAACCTTTAAAACGACCTGGATGTCTGATAAAACTTTTGATGATTATGTCAAAGAAGCTTTTCGGGGAAGTCAGTATAACTATGAAGACTACGATGCTACTAAAGCCGCTTCGGATATTCGGAAACTTCCTCGAAAGAAATTACCGAAAAGACTTAAATATGGAATATTAGTAGGTGGAATCTGTCTTCTTGTAGTTGCCGTCAGGAAGATTTGGCAGTCGATAAAAGTGAAGCAGGCTATCCAAAAATGGTATCCGAAATTCTCTCAACTTCAGAAAAAATATAAAGGGCAATATGAGCGTCAACTTCCGACAAAGGATATATTTTCTGCCTATTGTCTCTTAGAAGCTATGTCTGTAAAGAAATTAGAGGCTAATTGTTTTACGGCGATGATTCTTAGTTTGGTCCATCAAGGGGCGTTAACTTTAGTAGCCAAGGAAGGAACCCTTAAAAAGCAATTCATTTTTCAAGTAAATTTGAATTTTGAGATGGATCCAGAAGATGTTCGCTATCCTTTGTGGCAGGTTTTCTCCCAAGCTTCAGATCAGGAAGGCCGATTGACGGATAAGGCTTTTAAGGCTTACTGTGAAGAGGACGATGAGGGGCGAAGCGTGATGTCTAAGATAAAGAGCTATTCTCTGAAGCAATGCAAAGAAGCAGGTTGGATGAATAAACATCTGTATGTGAATGAATGTCCAAGTGATTTAGATTTAGCCAATCGAAATGTTCCAGATCCATTGACCGAAGAAGGTATGCAGGCCAGGGATCTTTGGGTGAAATTTGCCAATTATTTGACAGATTTTTCTCTCTTAAATGAACGAGGAGCGGCAGAAGTAGCGATTTGGGATCAGTTATTAATTGGAGCGGCTTTCTTAGGAATTGCCAAAGAAGTCGAGGCAGAATTTGCGAAGGTGTATCCAAAATTCAGAGAGCTTTCTGTGTATCAAACGTCCGAAATTTCTTTTGAAGATTACTATGTAATGAGTTACATCATGTGGCAAGATTACTATATCGCCACTCAACCTACCTTTATTTCCGCTATGTCTGGTGGAGGCGGCGGCTTTTCCAGTTTTGGTGGCGGAAGCGGTGCTTTCGGAGGCGGAAGTGGCGGAGGATTTCGTTAAGCGGATGTCCAAAAAACTTCTAAATATCTTTTAAGCTTTTCAATTCAAGTAGGATGAAAGTTAGGAATAATGTATAATAGGAAAATCGTTTGAACATGGTGGTTTGAGATGAACGAAGAACAATGTGATGATTTAGAAATGGGACCCGAATTTTCTAAAGATTGGTTTCTCCGCTTAGTTAAAGGAATGTTTGTGGGGATTGGAGGCATTTTGCCAGGATTATCAGGTGGCGTGTTAGCAGTTATTTTTGGAATTTATGACAAAATGCTTCGCTTTTTGGGAAATTTAACCGATCGTTTTTGGCAAAATGTGCGGTATTTTATTCCAATGGGAATTGGTTTTGTCTTAGGAATTCTTCTTTTTTCTTTCTTTGTGGCTAAGGCTTTTGGTGCTTATGAAGCTTTCTTCACCTGTTTATTTATTGGATTTGTGGCTGGAACTTTTCTTTCTTTATACAAACAAGCAGGGGAACATGGAGGTCTTCTAAAGATTTTTGTATTTTAGGTATTACGGCAGTATTGTTAGCCGGTTTGATGATTTTTGGAGGGAAAAATCTGACCCAAGTGCAGCCTAATTTTATGGTATGGTTAGGATCAGGGGCTTTGATTGGTTTAGGCGTTATTGTGCCAGAAATGTGCCCAAATAATTTCTTAATCTATTTTGGACTTTATGAGAAGATGTCTTCAGATATTAGTCACTTGAATATGGCAACCGTCATTCCATTAGTGATTGGGGCCATTTTATGTGTGTTAGTTTTAGCGAAGCTGGCGAATTATCTCTTCCGCTGCTATTATGCAGGAATGTATCATTTTATTTTTGGAACAGTCCTTGGGTCTTCCTTGGCTATTTTCCCAACGGTGGTAGCTCCTGCTTTTACATCTGAAGGTCTCGTAGTGTCAGGCATTTCTTTCCTTGATTATTGCCCGTGTGATGTTCTATGCTGGCTATTGCTTTTCAGCTTGGTTTAGTCAAATCGAAGAAAAATATTTTCCCAAATAAGTAGTCATGAAAAAGGACTGTCCCTTGGATAGATAGGGACAGTCCTTTTTTTAATGAGTAGGTAAAGAATGGTGATAAGCGTCTAACAGCTCTTGCCAAGAAGAAAAATCTGTGTGTTCTTTGATGAAGAGGTTCAAAAGAAAAAGATCCCCTTCATTCGGAGGCGTGAGTGTGAGAGGAATAGGAGCAGCTAATTTAAAAGCTTGAAAATCTGCGAAGGCACTGTGGGATTGAATAAAGTCGTCACTTATCAGATAGAGGGGGTGTTCTCCAATTTGAGGTTCAGTTTGTGCTTCTTTACGAGGTTGGACAGGTTGAATGATACGGTCAAAGAGATCTTCAATGGTTTCTTGTTGATCACTTTTAAAACGAAAACCCATAGCTATCTTCCTTTCTTAAGAGGGAATCTTAATATTTATTATAGCGCAAATTCTTATCTTTCGCTTCAGAAAAAAAGAGATCTGGGTTTCTCAAGGCTTTATCTTTTTGTATAATTTGAGAGAGGCAGAAATGGTGATAATTTGAAAATGTCTTTTTGATACTGAAGAGGAGGAGAAGAGGACGCATGAAGGTGTTATTCTATGGTCATTCGGTGTTGGCGAATTATCCCTTGACTCACTTAGGCCCTTATGAAATTGATAATGTGGCGCAATGTGGGGCCACGGCTGAGGGACGTTTAAAGAAAAGCTATGATAAGATTATTCTGATGTTTGGAATGAATGAACTCGCCCAAGGATTAGGGCAAGCCAATCCGACCTATTGGATGGATAAAACTTTATCCTCCTTGACAAGTTATTATGCGCCTTCTCAGATCTTATTAGCCTTGGTCATGAAAAATTTAGAAGAAGAACCCTCTGTAGATAATCACTTGATTGAAGGCTTGAATCGATCCTTGAGAAGCTTAGGCAAGCAGTATCAAGTGCCTATCTTTGATTGGCAGTCTTTTTATAATGAGAGGGGCTATGTTCGACCGGAATTAACTTTAGAAGGGATTCATTTGAGTTCAGCGGGTTAGAAAAAGAATTGTGTCGCTATTTACGAGCAAATGAAGTGGAATAAAAAAGAAAGAGAGTTTACTGTGCAAAAGAATTTATCAAAACGTTTGAAGAAGATAGCAGAATGTGTACCAGAAGGTGTGAAACTGGCAGATATAGGGTCTGATCACGCTTATTTACCTATTTTTTTGTGCCAAAAGGGGAGGATTCATCAAGCCATAGCGAGTGAAGTCAGTCAAGGTCCTTTTGAGCATATGTGTTCTGAAGTGGAAAGGGCAGGTTTAAGTGAAAGCATTGATTGTCGATTGGGGGATGGCTTAGCGACTTTGCGCCTTGAAGATCAGGTGGAAGCGGTGACGATTGCTGGAATGGGAGGAGAATTAATCGCTAAGATCTTACAAGAGGCTTACTGTACACAACGTTTGCAGAATCGGCCGTGTCTGATATTACAACCTAATATTGATGAAATCTTGGTCAGAAAATGGCTGATTGGTCATGGCTATCGGATTACGGATGAGAAAATCCTCGAAGATGCTGGGAAAATGTATGAGATTATAGTGGCACTCCCTACCGACACCCCTCAAGAGCTGACGGATGTGCAACTCTTAATGGGAATTTATACGAAGAAAGACGATCCTGAGGTTTTTAACAGCAAGTGGCAAAGAAAACAAGCCAACTTAAAAGGGATTATTGAGCAAATGGAACACAGTGATCAGCAGGAATTAAGGGAGACATTTAAGAAGAAGTTCTCTCTTATTCAACAAGAATTAGAGGAGGACGCGGATGAAAAAGAATAGCTCTGTTCAAGAAGTCATAGAAGCTGTAACGGCATTAGCCCCAGAAAGCTATGCCATAGAGGGAGATCCGATAGGTTTACATTTTGGTAAGAGAGATCAACCTGTTCATAAGGTCTTAGTTACTTTGGATGTTCGTCCTGAAGTAGTGGAAGAAGCCAAAGAAGTTGGAGCAGACATGATTTTTTCTCATCACCCTGTGATTTTTCATTCGCCAAAGGTTTTGACGGAAGAAGATCCCCAACAAGCCATGTATGCCCAAATTATTCGACACGGCCTTGCGGTGTATAGTGCACATACGAACTTGGACGCGGCAGAAGGAGGAATGAATGATTGGTTAGCGGAGGCTTATGGTTTGGAAGATGTGCATTCTTTTGGACCACATGCTTATGAGCAGGCTTATCGTCTCATTACCTACGTTCCTTGGGAGAACGTGACCCAATTAGAGGAGGCCTTGGCCCCTTATCCGATTGGTCAGATTGGCAATTACAGTCACTGTCAATTTGCTGTACAAGGAGAAGGAAGTTTTATTCCGAATGACGAGGCCCATCCCGCTATTGGACAGCGCAATACAGTGAGTCGAGTGGAAGAAGTAGCTCTCTCCTTTATCGCTTATGAAAGAGAATACGCTCAAGTTGTGGAGTGGATCAAGGCCAACCATCCTTATGAGGAGCCAGTGGTGGACGTTATTCCTTTAGCTAATGGTAAACGTCCCATTGCCATGGGGCGGATCGGTCGATTAAAGGAACCGCTTCGAGTGAAGGATTATGTAGAGAAGATTAAAGCTTTATCAGGCAAAGATGGGGTCCGCTATATTAGTCCAGATCCCCAGAAGAAAATTCAACGGGTGGCTGTTTTAGGGGGAGGAGGCTCCTCTTATTATCCAAAAGCCTTAGCTGATGGAGCGGAAGTTTATCTAACAGGGGATGTCGATTATCATACCGGCCACGATATACTCGCTCACGGTCTATCGGTGATAGACCCGGGGCATGCCATGGAAAACATCTGTATTCCAAAAATGACAGCTTATTTGAGAGAGTGGTTTGATTCTCATCAAAAGAATATAGAGATTGTAGAAAGTCAAGTTGATACGGATCCTTTTCACTTTGCCTAAAGAAAGGAAGGAGGGGAGATTGTGTTACAGATAACGACCTTGCGAGATACAAGAGCTAATAAAGAAAAAACTTATCGGGAGATTGCCGATTATCTAAGAAGTGATGAGTGCCATGAAGTCTACTATATTGTGCCTGAACATATGAAATTTGAAATGGAGAGTCAGATCTTAGAGGCTATGACTCTCCTGAAGTCAGAAGGAACCAAAAAGAGGCAGGATAATGGCATGATGCGACTGCAGGTTTTCTCTTTTAAGCGGTTGGCTTGGTATTTATTAGGGCAGAGGCGCTTTCAGTTAGCGGACGGAGTAGATGAAGTGGGCCTGACCATGATTTTAAAAAAAGTTCTGACTCAATTGGAAGAGGAGTTAGTGATTTTTCGAAAGGAAAGTCGGCTGCTCGGTTTTCAAAAAGAATTGGCGCATTTGTTTAAAGAATTTGAAGTGGGCAATGTAACCAGTCAAAGTCTTGGAAAGATGATTGAGAAATTGGAACATTCCAAACTCTCTCATCAACCGCTTGTTCAATCTCAACTCTCTAAATTGAAAGAAATTCAGCGCATCTATCAAGCTTATGAAGAATGGATGACTGGACGTTACTTAAAAGAAGATACCCTTTACCGCTTGTTAAAAGAAGAATTAATGCAGAAAGATTTGACCAACGTTCGGATTGTCATAGAAGGCTTTTATCGTTTCCATGCTAATGAATGGGCCGCGCTCGATCTGTTGATGCAGATTACGGACCAGGTTGAGGTTCTTTTAACTTTGGAAGGTCAAAAGAAGGGGCAAGACGGACGAAGTGGGCAAGATTTGTTTGTTGTGACGCAAGAAACTTATCGGACTTTGATTGCCAAAGCCAAGGCCTCCCACGTTAAAGTAGCTGTGGACCGTTCAGCAGGTTGGAGTGAGGACGTCCAAGAAGGCTTTAGAGTTCTAGATCAGACCCTGTGTCAGGACTGGTCGACTCTAACGACCTCTTCTTCTGAGTTGGCAGATAAGGAGAAGTCAGCTGTACAAGCGGTCGTTTCCTTATGGGCCTGTTCGAGTGTGTATGGAGAAGGTGAACAAGTTGCCAACCAAATTTATCATGAGGTGAGTCAAGGCAAGCTTCGTTATCGAGAAATCCAAATTTTAACACGAGATATGGCGGGTGTTCGCCAACACGTCTTGCCTTACTTAAGAGCCAATGAAATTCCTTATTTTGTGGATGACAGCGAAACGATGGCCAACCATCCCTTGGCAAGATTTTTCCAAGCGTTGTTTCAAATTTATAAAGGCAATTGGAAGTATGAAGATGTGTTCGACCTTTTACGGACGGAGCTTCTTTTGCCTTTAGAAGAGGGAAATTTTTCTTTGGAAGAATTGAAAACTTTTAGGGAAATGGTTGATCGCACAGAAAATGTAGTTTTGAAAAATGGCTTTGAAGGTAGAAAATGGTGGAAACCAGGAATCATTTGGAATTATCTGCATGTGGATGATAGTGGACGTGTAGTCGCTAATACCTTTGACCAAGAAACGCAAGAGACCGCTAACCGAGTTAAAGCTTTTTTGTCTGCGGCTTTGATGCCTTTATTTGAGAACTGGGCGACCGATCAAACAGTAGATCAAGCGGTGCGGTATTTGTATCAATTCTTGAAGAAAAATAGGGTGCCTCAGACTTTGATGACTTGGGCGAAAGACCAAGCGGCTCATTCCTCTTTAGAGTTGGGACGCCAACATGAACAGGCCTGGCAATGTTTTGTGAAAACTTTGGAGCAGTATCATGACTTGTTCACTGAAAAAAAATTTGTTGTGGAAGAGTTCTTTAGCCTTTTGCAGGTTGCTTTTGAAAAGGCAAACTTTCATATAGTGCCGCCTACTTTAGACAGTGTGACCATTCGAGGGATAGATAGTCAACGGTCTGCTTCCAAGCGGGTGACTTTTGCTATCGGATTAACGGATAACACCTTGCCGAAGACTTATCAAAAACCCTCTCTTCTCAATGAAGATGAGCGGGAGTTATTGACCCAAGTTATGGCAGAAGACGAGGGCTTGGCGATGAGTAATCAGGCCCTTAATCACAATGAAAAATTTATCGCCTATAAACTTTTTCTCTCTGCCACAGACCACCTCTATTTGACCTATTCTTATACGCCTACGCAAACCAAAGAAGCTCAAATCTCTCCTTATCTTGCTTATTTAAGGCAACGTTTTGAATTAGACTTGGAGGATCATGGGGATCTTTTAGGGAAAAGAGCCGCTTATATTTTAGGCAACTGGCGGTCTCAACGGCAAGCCTTTGTTAAACTTCAAGGACGGATAGATGGCAAAGAGAAAGCAAAATTGGCTAACCTAAAGGAAAGCTTTTTATCGGTAAGTCGGGAAGAAGCACTTACCGCTAAGATTTTAAAGACTTTAGGCGTCAAAAAAGAAGTAAAAAACTTTCCCCCTTCTCTTGCTCAAGCCTTGTATGGTCCAAAACTCTCTGTCTCTGTATCGAGTTTAGAGTTGTATAACAAGGATCCTTTTTCTTATTTCTTAAAGTATGGCTTGCGTCTTCGGGAAAGACAGCTCTTTACCATTGATGAGCGATTAACAGGGGATTACTATCACCGCGTCTTACAAAATTATTTTGAAGCGATCAAAAAAGGGGGAGACTTTCAAACGGTTTTTGATAAAGTGACAGAATCGGTTGCCAAAGAAGATCTTTATGCGGTCTTACGAGTCAAACCTAGTCATAACTATCAGAGAAAGCAATTAAATGAAACACTCTCCCGAATGATTCAAGTCTTGTTGCAACGGGATCAGTTGCTGGGCTTAGAAAATGCAGCGAATGAAAAGACCTTCACCAAAACCTACCCTTGGATGGCCAATTATCCTATTCCTGTCTATTTGCGAGGCGTGATTGACCGATTAGAGACCATGTTGTATGAAGAAAAGGGGCAGGAAAAACATCTTATCCAAGTCACTGACTATAAGTCAGGTAAACGAGAGGTCGACTTTGGTGGAATTTACCAAGGAATTGACTTGCAATTGTTTACTTATTTATTGGTTCAATTGCAATCCCTTCCCAAAAATAAGGGAATTCCTTTAGGGGCTTTTTATCAAGAAATTAAGTCCCCTTTGAAAGAGATCACCAGTCAGGCGGATTATGATCACTTATACGCTAGAAAAGTCGGAGAAAATACAGACATGCTGGCAGAATATCGTTACAAGGGCTATTTATTAGGCAGTCAGGAGCTTTTAAATCAAGTACTCAAAGATCCGCACAAGGGTCCTGACATTTATCCTTATCAATTGACGACGGGAGGGGAATTTACTAAACGTTCTTCGATTTTGACTTTGAAGGAGTTTGACACCCTATTAGCCTATGTGGAAGCTTGTCTGCAAAGAACGGTGGATCACATTTTAGCAGGAGATATTCCCCTAAACCCGATGGAAAAGGAACCCTACTTACCATCAACCACTCTCTATAAGAGTGTCGCTCAATTTGATTTGACCGAACCGGGTAAGCATTACGTCGACAAAGTCAAAATGGATAAGACGACCTTCTTTGATCAATTAAGAAAGCAGACCTCTGAGGAAGAAGAAGGGGATACCTCAGTAGAAAGGAAACCGAATGAACTTACTACAAACGAGTAATGATCAATTTACGCCTGAACAATTTCAAGCAATTCATTATCAGGGGAATAACCTGCTCCTATCTGCCTCTGCTGGGTCAGGGAAAACCCGAGTTCTGGTAGAACGTCTGATGACTCAGGTGAAAGAGGGCAGATCTTTGTTGGATCTTCTGGTAGTGACTTTTACAGAATTAGCTGCTAAGGAAATGAAAGAAAGAATTGAAAAAGGACTCAAGGAAGAGATCAATCGAGAACCAGAGGAGAGTAGGCGCCATCACCTTCAAGAGGAAGTGTTAAGACTTCACCAAGCCAATATTCAAACCATAGATGCCTTTTGTCGGCAAGTGGTGAATCGATATTATTATCTTATTCATTTGGATCCGACTTATCGTTTGGTCACGGATGAAACAGAGTGGGCACTCTTTTATGAAGAAGTATGGTCAGATCTGAAGGAAGCGATTCTTACTGAAGGAACTGCTGAATGGGAGGCGTATTATTCTGATTTTGATCAGCTTTATGAGAATTTTTCGCAAGGGAGAAGCCAACAGGTAGAGCAAGTGGATCAGTTGATTTATACTTTTTACCAAAAATCTCGCTCCCACGCCCATCCTAAAGCCTGGTTAGAAAAGAGCCTTAGCTGGTATCCAAGAGGCGAAAACTATACCGAAAGCCCTCTGTATCAAGAGCAAGTCAAACCTCTGGTCACGAAGATTTTCAAAGAAGAAGTGATGGTCCCTTACAGCCTTTATCTGGAAAATTTCCCTTCTGAAATGCCCGGAAAGGATGAAGAAGCTTGGCAGGAACTTTATGAAGGACTTCTTGGTTACGAAAAAGAAATGAAGAATCTTCTTCAGCAAATGGAAAAAGGCACCTATTCGGGGGTTTACCGCTCCTTGGCTGATTTTCCGAAGATGACTTTTCCTAAAGTGAAATTGACTCCAAAATCAGAAGCTATGACTGTCAAAAAAGACTGGGCGAAGCAATTTACTCAGATGAAGAAGAGGTTGGCTTGGGATAAAATTTTCCCCTTTTATGCTTTTGAAGAGACAACTTTAGGAGAGATGTTGGAGGAAAGTTATCAACTGGCAAATGCTTTGGTTCGCTTGACGATTGCTTTTATGGAAGCAATGGAAGAGAAAATGCGTGAGCGGAAAGTGATGGATTTTCAAGCTATTGAATTATCTGCCTATGATATTCTGACGGCTAATCAGGGAGATAATGAAGCTATTCGCTACTATCAGGAACGCTTTAAAGAAGTGATGGTGGACGAATATCAAGATGTGAACGGACTTCAGGAAGCCATTTTAGAAGCTGTTTCTAGGCAAGGAGTGGCGCATCAGTCGAACAATCGGTTTATGGTTGGAGATGTGAAGCAGAGCATCTATCGTTTCCGTTTTGCTCAACCGGATTTGTTTATGACAAAGTATCAAACCTATAGTTCTTCTCAGGAAGAGGGGGAAGAGATGGAGGGATGTAAGATTCAACTGGCCCAGAACTTCCGGTCACGCTCAGAAGTGCTTTCTTTTGTGAATTTTATTTTCTCTCAGTTAATGGATGAGTCCTTGGATGGCGTGGCTTACTATGAGGAAGCCCAGTTACAAGTGGGGGCTTCTTGGTATAAGGAAGATGAAGACTATCAAACGGAGGTTTTGTTAGTCTCTCAAGAAAAACAAGAGGGCCTAGAAGAGGGATCTCCTAAGGCCTCTCGCATGGAATTGGAAGCTGAGCTTGTGGCCAAGAGAATTGATCAATTGGTGAATCACGACCACTTCCAAATTTATGATCGTAAGGTGGAAACAGAAGAGCATTTACGTCCGGTGACTTATGGGGATATTGCTATTTTAGGGAATGATCGGCAATTTTATCTCGCTATGGAGAATGCCTGTGCGGCTTATCGGATTCCTCTTTTGCAAGATAAACGTCAGAATTATTTCCAAAGAACAGAGATTATGACCATGCTAGCTGTTCTCAAAATTATCGATAACCCTTACCAAGATATTCCATTGGCTGCCGTTTTACGTTCCCCTATTGTAGGGTTGGATGAAGCTCAGATGGCAAGGATTCGGTTAGCCAATAAAGAATCTTCTTATTATGAAGCCGTTAAGACCTTTTTAACAGACACCCCGAATGAAGAGAGACCAACCTTTTACCAGTCGGTGGTCCAATTGATGCAGCAAGTTTCAGAATGGCGGGACTATGCCAAGGATCATTCTCTCTCGAATTTGATTTGGAAAATTTATGAAGAAACGGGTTATCTGGAAATGGTAAGTGGCATGACGAATGGTCTTCAAAGAGAAAGTAACTTGCATGGCTTGTACCGACATGCGGCGCAATTTGAAAGTCACCAAGTAAAAGGACTTTTTGCTTTTGTGCGGTATATCGAAAAAATTCAATCCCACCAAAAAGATTTGGAAACGCCACAAAACAAGAGTTTAGAAGAGAATGCGGTGCAACTTTTAACCGTTCATGGCTCTAAAGGGCTAGAGTTCCCGATTGTGTTTTACTTTAATATGGCTAAGGGATTTAATCTGGCAGATCTTACGCAAGCTGTTCTTTTAAGTGATCAAGTAGGTTTAGGGGTTAAGGTTCAAGACTTCAAGCATGGCTGTAAGTACACGACGCCTATTCGCTTACTAGCAGAGCACTATGAAAAAGAAGCGCTGACTTCAGAGGAGGAACGGAAGTTGTACGTGGCTTTAACCCGCGCCGAACAAAAACTTATTTTGGTGGGAGCAAGTGATCACTTGGAAGAAGAGTGTACGAAATGGCAAGATCAAACGAAGGGGATCTCTCGAAATAAGAAATTACCTGATAAGGTTCGACAAATTCAGAGTAATCGAAATAGCGTTCAAGATTGGATTCTACCTACTCTTGCCCGACATCCTCATTTCAAGAAGGGCCTGCCTTATGCTGTGGGGAGTGAGTCTGTTTATGATGCGGTGAAGACCTCCTTTACCCTTCAAGTGATTGCGGAAGAAGATTTAATGAGGACTGGACGGTCTTTCCAAAAGAACGTGGTTTATTCAGATCTTTCAACGAAGCGGGAGCCACTTTCCTTAGAATTTTCGAAAGCCAGTTTTCAATATGCTCACCAATCGGCGGTTCAGACTTCCAGTTATCAGTCGGTTTCTGAATTGAAACATCTCTTATCAGAACCCGAAGATGAGCGCTTTTTACAGTGGAAGTATGGGGGAGATAGAGAACAAGCTGTGTTTGGTTTACGCTATCAAGTGGATCAATTTCCAGAACCTGATTTCTTAGAGAAAGTTTCTCAACCCACAGCAGCTGAACACGGAACAGCCATCCACCTCGTGATGCAATCTTTAGACTTGAAGGCTGCTATTGATTTAAACGCTGTTCAAGCTGTAGTAAAAAGTTTAGAGGGAGACCAATTGATTCGTCCCCAATTGGTAAGAACTGAAGATTGTCAAAAAGTGGTTGATTTTTTCACCACAAGGATGGGGCAGAAACTGTTGCAGGCTAAGCAAGTCTACCGAGAACGTGCTTTTTCCTATCAAGTTCCTTATCAGATGCTCACAGGACGCCAAGAGGATACCAGAGATAAGATTTTGATTCATGGGATTGTAGATGGCTTCTTGATCGATCGAGAGGATAAAATCTGGCTCTTCGATTACAAGACGGACCATGTGTCGAGACTCTCCAAAGAAGCACAAGGTAAAGTCTTAAGGCAACGCTATGAAGTTCAGATGCGGATCTATGAATGGGCCTTATCCGCTATTCTGGAGAAGCCAGTTGACCATAAAGTTCTCATTGCCTTGGATAGTGGATTCAGTTTTGAAATTTAGAAAAAAAGCTTGTCAAAAAGTTTACCCGCGTGTTATAATAACTTCTGTTGTTAAGAACACGCATGCGGGTGTAGTTTAGTGGTAAAACAGTAGCTTCCCAAGCTATCGTCGCGAGTTCGATTCTCGTCACCCGCTTAATGAAAGAGAAGTGAGGCCTAGGTCTCACTTTTTTTGTCCAGAAAGGAGATAGCGGATTGAAGTATTATGCAGTAAAAAAAGGGCGTCAACCAGGGGTCTATACTTCTTGGGATTCTTGCCAAGAACAGATCAAGGGCTATTCTAATGCAAGTTTTAAGTCTTTTACAGATAAGGCTCAGGCACAAGCTTTTGTGAATGGAGAAAAAGATCAGGCTTCAGAGTCTGCTTGTGGAAAGGAAGAAGTAGCTGTCGCTTATGTGGATGGCTCTTATAATCTTTCTGACAAGCGGTATGGATTTGGGGGTATTGTTCTCTATCAGGGAGAATCGAAAACCTTTTATGGAGGGGGAGAGAGACAAGAACTTCTTGAGATGCGAAATGTTTCCGGTGAAATGATGGCTGCTATGCGGGCAGTCACCTATGCTCTCGAAGTAAAAGCTAAGGCCTTAGAGATTCATTATGATTATCAAGGAATAGGCAAATGGGTATCTGGTGAATGGCAGGCTAAGAATGCTTTCACTCAAGCTTATAGAGACTATATGCGAGAGAAAGGCAAAGAATTAGCCATCACTTATATCAAAGTCAAAGCGCACTCTAATGATCATTATAATGATATCGCTGATCAGTTGGCTAAGAAGGGATCCTTTGTTAACAAATAAAGTCTATAATCTGTTCTGGCAGAAAGAGAGGAAACACCATGTTGTTTTATTTATTAAGTATCGTTTTATTCATCTTTGACCAAGTTATTAAATATTGGGTGGTTCACCATCTCGCCCTCCATCAAGGCCTTCCATTCATTCGATCCGTCCTTTCCCTTTATTATCTTCAAAATCGGGGAGCAGCTTGGGGCATGTTAGCTGGTCATATGTGGTTCTTTATTCCGATGACCTTGCTAGTGGTAGGGGCGATTATAACTTATTACCACCGAGAAAAGCTCAGTAGAAGAGGACAAGTGATCGGTTTGGCGTGCATCCTCGCAGGTGCCTTGGGAAATTTTGTGGACCGTATCCGGTTGGGCTATGTTGTAGATATGTTTCGTTTAGAATTTATAGATTTTCCTGTTTTTAATTTTGCAGATGCTTGTCTAACCATCGGCGCTATTCTGTTGATTATAGATGCTCTTTTCTTGGAAAGAGAGGGAAAATAATGCAAAAAGAATGGGATTATAGCGCGTCTTCCAGTAAGCGTCTTGATCATTTTTTGGTAGAGAAGGCTAATCAATATAGTCGGAGTCAATGGGGAAAATGGATCAAAGAAGGACGCGTGACAGTGAATGATAAGGTGAGAAAAGCCAGCTATCCTTTGGAAGAAGGGGACAAGGTGACTTTCTTCCCCCCTGAAGAAAAGAACGTTCATTTGCCACTTGCAGAAGCCATGACCTTGGAGATTGTTTATGAGGATAAGGACCTTTTAGTCGTGAATAAACCTTCCGGACTGGTGGTTCATCCCTCTAAAGATCATGAAACAGGGACTTTAGTCAACGGCTTGTTGGCTCATGTTCAAGCTAAGGGCGAACGTTTGGCACATGAAGGGGAAAGTTTTCGTCCGGGCATTGTGCATCGGATTGATAAGGATACGTCTGGCCTTCTCGTAATGGCCAAAACAGAAGCGGCTTTTGAAGGCTTGAGCGATCAGATTCAGAGTCATCAGGCCAAAAGGTCTTATTTAGCCTTGGCTTATGGCGAAGTGACGAGTGACCAAGGGACGATTACTTATCCGCTCAAGCGTCACCCAGTTGATCGTATGCGTTACATTGCAGATCTGGAGGGAAAGTCTGCCGTGACTCACTACAAACGTCTCTCTCATTCTTCAGACTATACACTTTTAGAATTAGACTTAGAGACTGGACGGACGCATCAAATTCGCGCCCATCTTGCTGCTATTCACCATCCCTTAGTGGATGATCCTCTCTATGCGAAGTCTTATCGCCAGCACTTCTTTCAACAGGATGGACAATGTTTGCATGCTTATCGTTTAGCCTTTAAACATCCGATCAGTCACGAAGACTTGGTGTTCTCTGTCCCTCTTCCAGCCGCCTTTAGGCAGTTAATCGTACACACTTTGGGAGAAGGAGCCTTGAAGGTCTTGCCAAATTAAGGCTTTTCATTTGTTCGAATTTTTAGTAAAATGGTAAGGATGTCAGAAGAGAAGGAGTTGTTAATATGACAACATTTGCATGGATTATTGTCGTTATTCTTGCATCCTTAGCAGGAGTAATTCTAGGATTCTTTATCGCTCGTAAATATATGATGAATTATTTTGCAGATAACCCACCTATTTCAGCAGAGATGATTCGTTCTATGATGTTACAAATGGGACAAAAGCCCTCTGAAAAAAGAGTTCGTCAAATTTTGGGCACTATGAAAGCTAATCAAAAAAAATAAAAGAAGCGAGCTGGCTAAAGACCAGCTTTTCTTTTAGAGAAGGGAAATGAAGAAAGCATGCGTTTGTATTATGTACTCGCTTACGGCATCAAAGCTTTGATTCGGTGTGTGAATGGTAAGCCGGAAGTCTCTTATCATGAGGATTATGATCCCAATACCCAGTACCTGATTGTAGCTCCTCACCGGTCGCTTTTAGATCCGGTGATTATTGCTATTCATACCTTGCCCCATCCTGTTCGTTTCTTAGCTAAGAAAGAACTTTTTCATTCGAAAGTGGTGGCTTGGCTTTTTGAAAAAGTGGGTGTGATTGCGATTGATCGTGAACATCCTAGCCCTAAAGCCTTGAAGGAAGCTGTTAATGAATTGAAAAAAGGTACAAGTAATGTCGGTATTTTTCCAACAGGGTCACGTTATTCGACAGAAATTAAAGAAGGAGCAGCGGTATTAGCCAAGATGGGGAAAGTAGACTTACTACCCGTGGCTTACCAAGGACCTATTCATATTAAAGACCTCTTTTCAAGAAAGAAGAGTCATCGCGTTAAGTTTCGAGTAGGCCAGCCTATCTCCTTACCAGAAGGGCGAAAGCTAACTTCAGAACAAGTGAGTCAGGTAGAAGGGCAAATTGCAGAGGCTTTACAAGCGGTGGATGATTGGATAGATCCAGATTATGTGTATGATATTGAAGTAGCCAAAAAAGAACGGCAAGCTAGAAAGAATAAAAATTAAGCATTAAGAGCTGTTAGTGATAGGGATGTCTCCTGAGAAGCTAGCAGCTTTTTTGATGAAATGGGGAATACAGTGACCTAAAAGTGGAGTCAACCTCTCTTCAAGGTGTTCTAACAGAAAATGATGAGAAAGGACTAAGTCTTTTTAAAATACAATATTGCTTTTATTTATTCGATTTTTAGTTAAAAATGTTTAGGAAAGGCTGGATGTTGTTATATATAGAAAGGAAAAGTTGAAGGAGGCCGTCGAGTGAAAAGTCAAGAGGAACTGCTTGAGATTTTAAGTGAACAAGTGGTTGAAATGGAAGATGAGGATATTGTTGAAACCATTCAGGAATATATAGAGAACGGGTATGCAGTAGATCAAGCAGTCGAGGCTTTAATTCGGGGCATGAAGGAAGTAGGGGGACTTGTTTGCAGAAGAAGAATACTATGTGACGGATGTCCTGATTGCTGCCGATGCTATGAATAATGCGATGGATCTGTTAAAACCTTTGATGATGGAAAAAAGATTACCTCTAGCAGTAAGAAGAAAGTCGTGATAGCGACGGTAGAAGGGGATACTCACGATATTGGTAAAAATTTAGTAGCGACTATGCTCGAAGTGGGAGGATTTGAAGTGTACGACTTAGGTCGAGATATTCCCGCTCAAGAGATCATTGATAAGGCCGTTGAAGTTCAAGCGGATATTATTGGCTTATCCGCCCTAATGACGACGATGCCCGAAATGAAAACTTTGATTGAACTTCTTAAAGAACAAGGTTTAAGAGAACAGTTTAAAGTGATGGTTGGAGGAGGCGCAATTTCAGCTTCTTTTGCAGAAGAAATTGGAGCCGATGCCTATGTCAAAGATTCCAATGAAGCCGTTAAGATTGCAGAAAGCTTGTTGTCCAAAGAAGGATAGGGAGAAAAGAAGAATGATTGAGAGAAATCATCCAATTTTAATTTCTGGGAATTACCCGATCTTCCGCTTGCACCAGTCATTACGAAGAAGTTACTTTCTTTTGAGCGTCCGAGTCTCCAAGAACCGTTTTCTTATGAGTATGCTTTGGAAGAGGCGGTGGGAGAAGAGATTCCTTTTGAAGCTTTACGGGCTTTTTCGTCAGATGCTGAAGAGTGGACAGGTGTTTATCAAGGAAAACGTCTCATAGGAATTGAAAACGGAGATACTAGAGCCCATCAATATGGAGTCGCTGTCGATATCGGAACAACAACTATGGTATTAAGCTTGGTGGATTTACAGACAGGCCGCTTGCTAGAATCTGCTAAGGAGTTGAATCCGCAGATTCCTTTTGGTCAAGAAGTCATCGCCCGGATTGCTTACGTAGTGAAGCATGGAAAGCAGGGTTTATTAGAGGAACAAGCAGTTGTGATTAAGGTCATCTGTCAAATGATCCAGGAAGTCTTCCAGAAGACTCAGGTCCCTTCTGAATTTATCTGTGAAGTTTCTGTGGCAGGAAATCCCACCATGACCCACTTACTTCTCGGGGTAGATCCTCGAACGATTGGACGTTCTCCTTATGTTTTAACCCTTCAAAAAGGGAAAAGTATTCCTTGCTCAGTTGTTGGATTGAATGGCCTTTCTCCCTTTGCACAACTGGCCGCTCTTCCTACAGTTTCCTCTTACATTGGGTCAGATATTTTAGGGGGGATATATGCTAGACAAATCTATAAGTTTCCAGGAAAAAGTTTGTTTATCGATATAGGAACGAATGGAGAAATTGTTTTAGGCGATCGAGGACATTTATATGCTTGTTCGGCGCCAGCAGGGCCTGCCCTTGAAGGGATGATGATTCATTCAGGAATGAAAGCTTCCCAAGGAGCGATTGAAGAGATCCACATAGGTGAAGAAGGTTTAGATCTGTCGGTCATTGGAGGAGGAGAGCCCTTAGGAATTTGTGGCTCAGGGATTTTGGCTGCTATTCGTGAATTCGTGGATCAAGAATGGATCAACCAGAGAGGAAGGTTAGTCGATCCGACTAGTCTGGAGGCAACCGATCAAAGAAAGCATTATATCTTTGAAAAAGAAGGCAAGCGTTATGTGCGTTTGATCAATGACATTATCATTACCCAAAAGGATATCCAGCATGTTCAATTAGCTAATGCGACTATTTTTGCGGGCATTCAAGTCCTGTTGGAAAAGACAGGATATGAAGCGGCAGACCTGGATGAGGTGGTTGTAGCAGGGCAATTTGGTAGTCATATTTCGGAAGAATCTCTGCTTCTTACAGGATTATTTCCCCATGAATTTCAAGGAAAAATCCGTTATGTAGGTAACGCCTCCCATTCTGGCGCTTATTTGAATTTAATTTCAAGTCAGGCTAGAAAAGAGATGGTCCAGATCGCTAAAGGGGTGGATTATACCGAACTTTCCGTTCTCAAAAGATTTGAACGTTTATTTGCTAAGGCTTCCCGTTTTAAGAAGGGAGGATAGGATTACGCTTATCGGTAACATTGATCCAGTTACTGTCTTTCTTCAAGGAAGTGAAGAGGATATGAGACATTCTGTTCAAGAGGTCTACCAAGAGGCTTACGATGCGCCAGCGGGTTTTATTCTACGGTCAGGCTGTCAAGTCCCTTACCAAACGTTTGCCTTGCCTTATGAACAAGAACTTATTCGCCATATTAACCACTATACTTCGGATGTTTCTTTGCACATTTGTGGCCATATCACTAAGGTCCTCCCTCTCATTGGACAGACGGGGGCTTCAGCCTTATCGGTAGATCAAAATGTGGATTTGGAAATTGCTAAACAAGAATTGGGGGATCAGATGGTTATTATGGGCAATGTCGATCCAGTGGCTGTTCTTTGTCAAGGAAGTCCAGATTTAGTTGCTGAAAAAGTAAAAGCCTGTTACGCTAAAGGGAAAGATTCTCCTAAGGGCTTTATTTTACGGTCAGGGTGTGGGGTGCCTTACAACACGCCGATTGAGAATATAAAGACCTACCTACAAGTCGCCAGAGAAGAAGGTGCGAAATAGGTCTTCCCCTCAAAATAAAAAATCCCTCCAAGCAGGAAGGACTGAAATTAAAAACTCGGAAACCTTCAGAGCTTGAAGGGATTTTTTAAGAATTTTTTGAAGGAAAGAAGAGGGGCAACTTTTTGATCAGTGTAGATACTTTCATTATGGTTGAAGGCATAAGCGATCGTAACCACTAAGAGGGCGTAAAGGGAGAGTTGAGGATCAAACAGTTCTATTGCCATAAAAATAGGCCCTAGTAAGGTATTACTTGCTGAGGAAAAGACGGCAACATAACCAAGCGCTGCGGCCATTGGAACAGGAAGGCCAAGAAGTGGCCCCATGAAAGCTCCAAAACTTGCTCCGATAGACAGGAGCGGAGTGACTTCTCCTCCTTGAAAACCAATAGAAAGGGTCAAACAGGTCAGAATAAGTTTGAGTAGCCAGTCGTAACTAAAGATCGTCCCATTATGGAGGGAGAGGTCAATCAGGTTGGTCCCTAAGCCTGCATATCGCCCATGATGGGCTAAGATAAGGAGAACCATCAACACAATCCCCCCTAAGCCTATCCGCCAATAAGGATTGGAACAGATCCTGGCACATGTCTTTTTAAGAAAAGAGAGGCAGCGGGAAAAGCCTAGCCCCACCAGAGCACAAAGAATTCCCAAAAGAATCAAGGCTAAGAAGTGAGAAATAGACATAGAAAATAAAGACGGCACTAATAAGGAATAGGTGGTTTTTGGATGAGTGAGACTTGTCCTTAGCCAATAAGCGCTAAACGAAGCGATGAGGGTCGGACACAGGGCGCGAAGATATAAATGCCCAGCTACAAATAATTCCAAGGCAAAAAAGGTGGCAGCTAAGGGACATTGGAAAAGCCCCGAAAAACCAGCAGCTACCCCCATAATGAGTAAGTCTTGCTTAGAAAAGAAGGGAAACTTCCGACTCAACCAATCACCGAGAGTTGCTCCTAATTGAACTGCTACGCCTTCTCTACCAGCAGATCCTCCAAAAAGATGGGTGAGCCAAGTGGAAAGGGTAAGAAGGGGAATGAGGGCCAGAGGAATCGAGGAATCTTTTTGAAAGAAACTTGTAAAGACAGCATGCATGCCCGCCTGTGCCTTAGGAGAAAAGGTACGATAGCCGAAAATAATAAGAAGACCGATCACAGGAAGTCCGAGTAAGATACGCGAGTGTCCAAGATATCTGAGGTCACTAACTTCTGCCAAACCAAGGGCAAAGATCGTATCGATCAGTCCAGCTCCCGCTCCTAAAAGAAGAGCGACAAGATAGAGAAAAATTCTGTTTTTTAATGTTTTTATCAAAAGAAACGCCTGCTTTCTAAAAGAAATTGGATTAAAAAGAAACTTCTAAAGCCTAAGAACTGAAAAGTGAGCGTGATTATTTTAGCATAAACAGAAAGAAAATAAAGAGTTACGCTTTACTCTCAGGGAAATTCGTGTATAATTCTTTTTGAGAGTAGGATGAGTGCGTTAAGTGTCAGTGGACGGAATGTTGCTGCTGGACGAAGAGGGACTGAAACCCTCGCGATGCTCATTCGCATTCGCTCAGTAGGTTACGAGTGTAATGTGACCATTTAGATGGTGCTCTCCAGATATAAGGAGGGTTTTTTGTTATGTTGAATTTGAAGAAATGGTTACCCCAAGGGATATCGATCAGTCAAACAGTAACGGGAATGGGGTTGTTAATCGCACTCCATTTGGTGATGAACCAATTTAGTTTGGTGCTGACGCCAACCTTAAAGATTTCCTTTGCGTTCTTAACGTCGGCCGTTATGGGCGCTGTATTTGGCCCCATCTATGCAGGGTTAGGCGCCATATTTACGGATATCTTAGGTTTTGTTTTAAAACCGTCTGGCTTTTTCTTCCCAGGGTTTACATTGAACGCTTTTTTAGCAGGTATTATTTATGGGGTCTTTCTTTTCCAGAAGGGATATAATGTGAAACGAATCATCCTTGCCAAAGTGGTGACGACTGTCTTAGTTTCCTTTATCTTAACGCCTATCTGGTTAAATATTATGTATCAGTCCCCTCTGTTCATAGTGGCACGCTACATTCGGACAGCTATCAAGTTTCCAATTGATGTCGCTTTACTTTTATTAGTGATGAGGGCTCTTTACAAAACAAGAATCTACGCTAAAATGACACAACATTAGTGAATGAATAGGAGTTAAGGATTAAACGCCATTCTGTTGGAGAAGAGGTTTCCAGGAACGGCGTTATTTTTTGACAGGACGTCTGAGTTTTTCAAAAGCATGTCTGAGATTTCCCAAAAATTCCGTTTCAAAATTGAAATTTTTAATAATTAGAGTAAGATAGATTTATCTTAAAAAGTTAGGAGTGAGGAAGATGCATGTTTGGCCGATTATTTTGAAAAATTGGCGCAAAGAAATCCTCGCTTTTTTTGCAAAAGTAGGAGAAGCTGTTTTGGAACTGATGGTTCCTTATGTGATGGCAGATATTATTAATCAAGGCATTCATGCGGGAGATGCACATTATGTACTTACTCATGGCCTGCTCTTGATTCTTTTCCCCATTATGGGCTATCTGTGTGCTTTAGTGTGTCAATGGTACGCTTCCTTAACGATGCAGACTGTCGGCACCACGATACGGCATGCCTTGTATCAAAAAATTTGCCAATTAGACTTGGAGCAGATAGATCATCAGGGCCCTCAAGCCATTGTGACTCGTGTAACGAATGATAGTCATAATGTTCAAGAAGCTGTCGCCAAGAGCTTACGGTTAGCTTCTCGCTCTCCTGTGATTGTTTTAGGAGCTATGGGGATGGCTTACTGGATGAGTCCTACCTTGTCACCTATCTTTATTTTAGGTGGGATAGCCTTAGCTTTTGTTTTCTCAGGAATTACTATCAATTCTAATCGCCGGTTTGCACGTATTCAAGACCAACTCGACCGCCTATCTGGACAAGTTCGGGAAAATCTCACCGGAATAAGGGTTATTCGCGCGTTTGTGAACCACAAGAGAGAAATTGATCGCTTCAAAAAAGCCAATGATCATCTCTTTAAGCAACAAATTAAAGTCGGGCAAGTTCAAGCGCTAGCAACGCCGATGAGTCTGATGGTGGTTAATATCTGCATTGGCTTGATTATTTATTTTGGAGCAACTCTAGTGGATAATGGCTTCTTTAGGCAAGGAGAAGTGATTGCCCTTATCGCTTATATGAATAGCATCTTCTTAGCCTTGAGTGTTTTGGTCAAATTATTGGTTATTATGAGTCGGGGCTTTGCTTCTGCCAAAAGGTTGGATGCTTTCTTAGACCTCCCAGATAAGGAGGAGGTGGCTGGTCTTTCATTCGATGAATCCATGCCTACTTCTGGAGCACACGTTGACTTTAAACAAGTGACCTTTGTTTACGGCAAGCATCCTATTTTAAAAGCTATTGATCTAACGATGGAGTCAGGACAGTGGATTGGGGTGATTGGCGGAACGGGAGCAGGCAAGACCATTTTGGTTAATCTCTTGATGGGCTTTTATCCTGTCACTGAAGGAGAAATAACTTTAGATGGCCAGCCTTATGCCTCACTTCCTCTCGATAAGATCCGTCAACAAATTGCCCTTGTCCCTCAAAAGGCCGTTCTCTTAACAGGAACGATTCGTTCGAATCTTTTGATGGCCAATCCCAAAGCCAGTGACGAAGACTTATGGCAAGCACTCGAATGCGCACAAGCGGCTGACTTTGTTCGGGAAAAAGAAGCCGGCTTAGACAGTTTCGTTGATCAGGGAGGGATGAATTTCTCAGGCGGACAAAGGCAGCGATTAACGATAGCCCGGGCCTTACTGAACCCTTCCCGTTTATTGATTTTAGATGATTCTTTGAGCGCTTTGGATTTTGCGACAGAGAGAAGAATTCGAGAAAATCTCAAATCACTTCCTAAGACGCTGTTAGTCATTTCTCAGCGGATCTCTTCGATTCGCTATGCCGACAAAATTCTCGTCTTAGATCATGGCGAAATGGTAGGATTTGCGAACCATCAAGAACTTTTAGATCAGTGTGAAACTTATCGGGCCATTTATTATTCCCAATATCCAGAGGAGGCGACAAAAGATGACAAATAAACCCACGCATAAGCTCTTGCGTTACAGTCGCCCTTATTTTGGAGGATTAGCCTTACTCCTTCTTTTCTCTTTGATAGCGGTGATTTGTCAGCTCATTATCCCGATTCATATCGGGCATGCGGTGAATAGCTTAGTAGGAGAAGGACAAGTGGATTGGACTTGTCTCAAGCAGGAAGTCGCTTTTATTTTTCTGTTTGCACTGAGTGCAGGCGTCGTGATTTACTTTCAGAATAGTTTAGCGGCAAGATTATCCTACCAGATCACCCACAAATTACGTAAAGAAGCCTTTATTAAGATTCACAAGTTGCCCTTGGCTTACTTAGATAGTCATCCTTCTGGAGATATTGTCAGCCGGATTATTAATGATATCGATCTCTTAGCATCAGGCCTCTTGCAAAGCTTGACCTCCTTATTTTCAGGAATAGCGACGATTATAGGGATTGTTCTGGTGATGGTGTCTCTCAACTGGAAGGTGGGCTTATTAGTTATTATTTTAACCCCAGTATCCTTGCTGGTCTCTTCTATTATTGCCAATCGAACCTATCGGTATTTCCAAGAACAGGTACGTATTCGTGGAGAGTTGGGGGCTTATATTGATGAAATGGCGAATAACCAGTATCTGATTAAGTCTTTCTCTTACCAGGGAGCCTCGCAGGACGCCTTTGACGAGATTAACCAGCGCCTTCATAAAAGTGGCGTTATTTCTCAATTCTCAGGAGCTTTAATTAATCCAACCTCTCGTTTAATCAATAGCTTGGTCTACGCTTTAGTCGGCTTATACGGGGCTTTCACCGTACTCTCTGGACAATTAAGTGTGGGACTTTTTGTTTCTTTCTTGACTTATGCCAGTCAGTATACGCAACCTTTTAATGAGATTTCTGCGGTGATCAATGAGATGCAGACGGCTTTAGCCTCCGCTCAACGGGTGTTTGAATTCCTAGAACAAAAGGATCGCCAACCTTCGAACGGCAGCCACACACTCCCTCACGTGGAAGGGAACATTACCCTCCAGCACCTTTATTTCTCCTATCAAAAGGACCATCCTTTGATCGAGGACTTGTCCTTAGAGGTCAGCTCTGGGCAAACCGTTGCCATTGTCGGGCCAACAGGAGCAGGCAAGACCACTCTGATCAACCTCTTGATGCGTTTCTATGACCCACAGAAGGGAAAGATTACTATCGACGGGATTGACACCCAGACTATGCATCGAGAAGACTTGAGGCAGCTCTTTGGGATGGTTCTCCAAGATTCTTGGATCTTTAGAGGGAGTGTAGCAGATAATATTGCTTACGGGAATCCTTCCGCTAGCCGAGAAGAGATCATCGAAGCAGCTAAGAAGGCCAGTGTTCATCGCCTCATCGAAAAATTACCTGAAGGTTATGATACGCTGCTGGAAGAAGAAGGCAGTAATTTATCGACCGGACAAAAGCAATTGATCTGTATCGCGCGTATTATTTTGGCTAATCCGAAAATGTTAATTCTGGATGAAGCAACCTCTTCAATTGATACCCTCACCGAAAAAATGGTGCAAGCTTCCTTCGACCGTTTGATGAAAGGGCGAACGACCTTTGTTGTAGCCCATCGCTTATCGACGATTGAACAGGCATCGGTGATCTTAGTGATGGATCATGGAAGAGTCGTTGAACAAGGACGACATAAGGACTTACTGGCCCAAAAAGGTTTCTATTATCGCCTCTACACCAGTCAATTTGAACATTAAATTTAGCAAACAAAAAAACGACACGCTAAACTTAGCGTGTCGTTTTCCTTAAAAGGCTGTTTTATTTCTTGTGTAAGATAGTTTTGTTAACGATATTTAAGTTTTCGTCAATGTCGTAGACAATCGGTTCGCCGGTTGCAATTTCAACGCCCATGATATCTTCATCAGAGATGTTTTCGATATGTTTTACAAGGGAGCGAAGAGAGTTCCCATGCGCAACGACTAAGACGTTTTTCCCATCTTTAAGTTGTGGAGCAATATGGTCTTCCCAGTAAGGTAAGGTACGAGCAAGGGTATCTTTTAAGCATTCGCCCGCTAACATATGACGGGTGTCTAAATGGTCATAGCGTTGGTCAAAAGCTTGTTCACCCGTTGCTTGTGGGGGACGAACGTCATAAGAACGACGCCAAATATGAACTTGTTCGTCACCATATTTCTTAGCGGTTTCGGCTTTATTTAAGCCTTGTAAAGCGCCGTAGTGACGTTCATTGAGCCGCCAGTTTTTTTCAACTGGAAGATAGAGACGGTCCATATTTTCAAGAACGATGTTACAGGTTTGATTTGCACGTGTCAAAACGGAAGTATGAACGTAGTCAAATTCAATCCCTGCTTCTTTAAGGTCTTTCCCTGCTTGAGCAGCTTCCTTGTGCCCTTTTTCGCTTAGCTTAGGATCTAGCCATCCTGTAAAAACATTGGCTAAGTTGAGTTCACTTTCTCCGTGACGAATGAATACTAATTTCATTATGTGCCTCCTCTTTCATTTTTGCGTGAGAAACGCTGCGATCAGTGTTTCACCTCATTTATTGTACTTGAGAAATTCTTCACTGGCAAGATGCTAATGGCATTTTAATAGCTACTTCTTGTCCAAATGATTTTCTTAGCAACAGAGAGGTCTGAATGAAAATCATAGACAATCGGTTGAGCGTTTTGAATTTCTACCTTGAAGAGTTCTTCTTCTGATAAGTTCTCCAAAATCATCGTGAAGGCACGCAAGACATTCCCGTGCGCCACCACGAGGACATCCCGACCTTGGAGCAGTTCTGGTTGGATAACCTCTTCAATATAAGGTTCCATTCGACGGCGGGTTTGTTCCAGACTCTCTCCTCTAGGAATCACCTCTGGAGGAAGGAAAGGGTAGCGCTGGCAGAGAGAGTGAGTGTCCGCCAGAGGAGGGACGGCGCGATAGGACCTCCGCCATTGCTTAACTTGGTCTTCGCCATAAATTTTTCGAGCCTGATCCTTGTTCATACCTTCCAATGCGCCGTAGTGACGTCCATTTAACCGCCAAGTCTTGTGAATAGGTAGATAAAGTTTATCTATCGTTTCGAGGATGAGATAAGTCGTTTGGATAGTTCGTATGAGGAGGGAGGTATGCACGGTATCTAAGTGAACGTGATGCTCTTTTAAGATTTTTCCGGCCTCAATGGCTTGCTCTTTTCCAAGAGAAGTTAGCGGGGCGTCGTACCAACCTGTGAATAAATTCTTTTGATTAGAGACACTTTGGCCGTGTCGAATAAGAATAAGGGACATTGTTTTCACCTTTCATTTGTTTTCTTTTAGTTTACTCCAAAAGCTGAGAGAGAAACATAAAAAAATGAGAGAGTAAAAACAATAATTGTTCGAAAATGACTGTTTTTTTAATTTTAAATTCTTTAAAAGCGCCACCATCCGCGAATCTTGGTTTGACTTTCGAACAAAATTATTGATTTCTTGAAGTAAATAGGATAGAGTAAATGTATCTTAGATAGAAAAGGGATGGAGTTATGAGTAAAAAAGTAGCTGTTATTGTAGGGAGTTTACGTAAAGGATCTTATGCTTTAAAAATTGCTAAGAATACCTTAGACATGTTCTCTGATGAATTTGAACCAGAAATCGTTGAAATTCGTGACCTTCCATTGTATGATGCAGATTATGATGATGCCGCTATGACGGACAAGCCACTTCCAGAAGTTTATACGACTTTCCGTCAAACCATTAAAGATGCTGCTGGGATTCTCTTTGTTACACCAGAAAATAACCGGACCATTCCAGCTTGCTTGAAGAATGCGGTTGACGTTGCTTCCAAACCAAAAGGGGATGTGGCTTTGACCAACACACCTGTTGCTGTGATTAGTCATTCTGTTGGTGCTATGGGAGGTTACTCCTCAAACAAGAACTTGCGCTTAGCTCTTTCTTACTTTGTGATGCCAACTGTTCAACAACCAGAAGTCTTCTTAGGACATTCTCCAGAGTTATTGGACGAAGAAGGCCACTTCAACAATGAAGGTACCCAAGCTTTCGTTCAATCTTACATTGATCAATTTGAAGAAGTCATGAAAAAACATCCTAAAGCTTAATCGCTGAGGGAACATTGACCGCATCTTCCTCGAACTTGTCGAGGGGGAGGCGGTTTTTTTGTTTCTTTATCCGAAGAGCGACGTCTTTCCTTCTCTCAAAAGAAATCTCCACTCCAAAAGGAGAGTATTCTCCGTTTTGGGGTGGGGTATTAGTTTTTATAAAGATTTGTAAATATCGCCACTCTTTATTCCACTTTCAAAAAAAGTAAATTTCATCCAAAAAAATCCAATAAAGTGTTGAAAAATGAAGGTAATCCCTAAATTTATTGCGTTTTTTTTATATGATCCTTAAAAAGAAAAGTTTTAAAAATAAAAAAATAGAAAGAAGGAATGAAAATGGCCTCGAAAAATAATCGCCGACTTCAAGAAGAGAAGCAGGCGCAAAAGAAGGACAAATTTAGTATTCGGAAGCTGAAGGTTGGAATAGCGTCGGTTGTGATCGGGGCCAGTCTCTTCTTTGGGGGATTTCAGAGCCAAAGTTTAAAGGAACTTTTGTAAGCCCAACGCTAGTAGCTGGAGCAGGAATTTTAAAGATTGGAGAAGGCACAGCCTTTAGCTACCAAGCAGATAAGACAAGGGAAATTTGGACCGACTTACTCCAGAATGTTGCGAAAATATATCAAGCAGGCATTCCGTTAACCCTAGCAACTGATGCTGGGACGCCATTTAATGGGTTTGAACTGACTGCTGTGGAATTTCAACTTTTTGTCGAAAAAATTCACTTAACGCCTTTCCAAGCTCTACTAACATCTTATCATTCTGCGCAATTAATGAAGATTGATAAAGATTATGGTTCTATTGAAACAGGAAAAGTAGCCGACTTTCTTGTGTTGAAGGGAAATCCACTAGAGGATATTAAAGTGGTTCAACAAGTAGATAAACAAGTCTACAAAAAAGGCCGCAGGGTGTTTTAACTGCGGTCTGTTCAAAAGATAGGTTCAATCCTGATGGATTAACGTTAAAGTGGAAAATAGGTGAAAGAAAAGGGCTACAACAGATAAGGTGCGAGTAGAGGAAAACGTTTTTGATAATGTATTGTGGTTCATTCAACAATTCCTTTTCTATCACATTTTATGCCAAGTAATACTAACAAAAAGCAATCAATGACAATTTTAAAAGGAACGCATGGATTTGTCAACAAAGCGAATTGACGATCAAGGAAAAATAAAAAAGAAGAGCGCTTTTAAGACTTGTGGTATGATAAAACATAAAAGAATAGATAACTACCTTATTTGAGGAGGAAAACACAAGGAGATGTTTACATGTTAGCGATTAATCAAGACTTGGTGGATGAGTATATTGCTCGCGGATTAAAAGAAGATGTACCTTATGAAGATGTCACAACACAAGCTATTTATATGGGACAACAAGCCACAGTACAATTGTTAGCTAAAGAATCAGGAATTATTTGTGGATTAGCTGTTTTTGAACGTGTTTTTCAATATTTAGATCCTCAAACAACATGCCAGTGGCTTGTTCAGGAGGGGGATGCAGTGAATCCTAATGATCAATTGATGCAAATTACGGGATCTGTCAATACCCTATTAACTGGGGAGAGGGTGGCTTTAAATTTTTTGCAGAGAATGAGCGGAATTGCAACGCTTACACATTGTATGGTTCAAGCTTTGGAAGGCAGTACGATCAAACTGTTAGATACGAGAAAAACCACCCCAGGTTATCGCTTATTAGAAAAATATGCGGTAAGAATTGGTGGAGGGTATAATCATCGTTTTTCCTTGTCAGAGGCTATCATGCTCAAAGACAATCATATTGAGGCTGCGGGAGGCGTCATTCCTGCGATTAAAGCAGCACGCGCTTACTCTCCTTTTATTAAAAAAATTGAAGTAGAAGTAGAGACTCTTGAAATGGTTAAAGAAGCTATACATGGCCAAGCAGATATTATTATGTTGGATAATATGTCACATGAGGCTATGGCAGAAGCTTTAAAATGGATCGATGGACGGGCGATTGTTGAAGCATCGGGCAATTTTACGTTAGATAATATTAGTGAATATAAAGATTTACCGTTGGATTATATTTCTAGTGGGGAAATTACTCATTCTGCGAGATGTTTAGATTTATCAATGAAACATTTACAGGTTATATAAATGAATGAGAATAGTAAGCATATCAGGTTAAAGAATAAGGGAAGTATTCGTTTAGGAAATGATGCAGATCTGGCTTTGATTCAACCGCATGCTCCTTATGTGTTAAAAGCGAAAGACTTGGCTTATCGCAATCGCTTCAGCCCTTATGTCGGCCAAGAGATAGGCTGTCAAGTGGTAGGGACTTTTTTAAGGGAACACGAAATTTATTCGAAGGAAAAGGGTGTGCAGAAAGAATTCCTTGGAAAGTTTATTCTGCATCCTAAGTTAAAGAAGTAAGAAATTTGAGAAGATCCCATGGAAAGGATGTGGTTCTCAAGTATTTAATAGAAGAAGAGAAAGGAGGAAGGCCATGCTTAAAATTAACAAGCAATGGATAGACTATCATCCAGGAGAAAGTTTATTGCAGGTTTTAGAACGGGCAGATTATTCGCCAGATTTTGTTGCTGTGGAAGTGAATGGGGACTTAATCAAAAGAAAAGAATTTCAAACTTTACTCATTCCTGATGAGGCAGTGATTGAAGTATTTACCATTGTAGGAGGTGGTTAATGGAAATGACGGATGAAAAGCTTCGCTCATGTATTTTAAAGCGTCAAGATTCCAAAATAAGTGCAGAATTTCAGAAAGAAACCGTGACGATTTTTGGTTGTGGGGGCTTAGGTTCGAATGTGGCGATGATGTTAGCGCGAGCAGGAGTTGGGCGGTTGATACTCTACGATTATGATGCTATTGAATATTCTAATCTTAATCGCCAAAATTATACCTTCCAGGAAGTTGGAGCTTCCAAAGTCTTTACCTGCAAGGCTAGATTAGAAAACACTATTCCTTATGTTCAAGTGGAAGCTCACTCTCAAAAAGTGACGCAAGAAAACTTAGAAGATATTTGTCAAAATTCGCGTTTATTTATTGAAGCTTTTGATGACAGAGAGGCGAAACGTTTATTACTCGATTATTTTATGGAACACGAAGATAAATTTTTGATTACTGCTTCCGGACTATCGGGTTTGGGCCGTTTAGAAGATGTCCAAGTCAAATATTTGCACAATATCTGTTTAATCGGAGACTATAAGACAAGTGTAGAGGAAGGACTCTATCTTCCTTATGTGTCCTTAATAGCGAGTTTAGAAGCCTTAGAAGCACTCAAATGGATAAAAAATGGAGGTTATTATGGAAATGAATGATTCTTTTGAATTAGGTGGCAAACAATTTACTTCACGGTATATCTTAGGTTCAGGGAAATATTCCCCAGAATTGATCGATGCTGCTGTTCAACAAGCAGGCGCTCAAATGATTACGGTGGCTATTCGTCACGCTGGCAATGAGCAAGCGGCAACTATCTTGAAACATATTCCAAAAGAAGTGACCCTCTTGCCGAATACGAATGGAGCAACCAATGTTGAAGAAGCAGTCAAAATCGCTCGCTTAGCGCGTGAAATGGGATGCGGAAACTTCGTCAAATTGGAAATCATGAGAGACCGCAAATACTTGTTACCAGATAATGCAGCGACCGTCAAAGCTACAGAAATTTTAGCCAAGGAAGGTTTTGTTGTCCTCCCTTACATGTATCCAGATTTGCAAGTGGCTTATGACCTCAAAGAAGCAGGGGCTTCTGCTATTATGCCATTAGCTGCGCCTATTGGCTCGAATAAAGGTCTAGTTACGAAAGAATTTATCCGCATGATTATCAAAGAAATCGACTTACCGGTGATTGTGGATGCTGGAATAGGAGTTCCAAGTCAAGCAGCAGAAGTCATGGAAATGGGCGCTACGGCTGTGATGGCGAATACAGGAGTTGCTACTGCTAATGATATTCTTTTGATGGCTAAGGCCTTCAAGTTAGGGATTGAAGCAGGACGTGCGGCTTTCCTTGCAGGACCAGGTCGTGTCTTAGTAGATGGTGCAGCGCCATCTTCCCCTAAACGGGATGATGAATAGGCTTTAATTTGACTTGGATTAGTCAGAAATTTTCCAGAAGGCCGCGGTGCTTTCTGGAAAATTTTTTATTAGGAAGGGCCTTTCGGAAGTGCAGAAGCCTTGAGTCTATCGATAGATGGTTGACCTAGAGAGGCTTTTGATGAAAAGTCCACCAAGGCAACAAATTTTATGGTAGAATAAGAAATGATTTGTGTCTAAGGATAGACCATTTATTCAAGGATAAAGGAGTTCATGTATGAATATTAAAGAACATCTCGCCGAATTGATTCACTCGAGAGTGAGTGACCATTTGACAGTAGAAGAAGTCCAGGCAGCTTTAGAAGTGCCTAAACATCAAGGTCAAGGTGATCTTGCCTTTCCGTGTTTTATTTTGGCAAAGGCTTTACGAAAAGCCCCCCAAATGATTGCTCAAGAGATTGCAGAAGGCCTAAGGGATGATTATGTGGAACGGGTAGAAGTCGCTGGACCTTATATTAATTTCTTTTTTAAATCTGGGAAAATCGCCGAAAATGTGTTAACGACCATTATTGAAAAGGGCGAGCATTATGGCGACTTAGAGATTGGACATGGGGAAAATATCTGTATCGATATGTCCAGCCCTAACATTGCTAAGCCGATGTCCATGGGGCATTTGCGCTCAACCGTTATCGGCAATGCGATTGGGAATATTGTTGAAAAAGTGGGCTTTCATTCTGTTCGCATTAACCATTTAGGAGACTGGGGGACACAATTTGGAAAATTAATTGTGGCTTACCGCAAATGGGGAGATCCAGAAGTTGTGAAGGCCAACCCTATCCAAGAATTGAACCGTCTCTATGTTAAATTCCACCAAGAAGCTGAAAAAGAGCCTGAATTAGATGATCTTGCACGGGCAGCCTTTAAGAAATTAGAAGATGGAGACGAAGAAGAAGTCGAACTCTGGAAATGGATGCGGAGTGAATCTATTCAAGAATTCCAAACGATCTATGACCTCTTAAACATTTCTTTTGATTCTATGAACGGGGAAGCCTTCTATAACGACAAGATGGACGCTGTGATTGATGAATTAGAAGAAAAAGGTCTTCTCAAAATTGACAATGGGGCCACCTTAGTTGACTTGGAAAAGTATGATCTCATTCCTGCTCTCGTGAAGAAGTCCGATGGGGCTACCCTCTATATGACTCGTGACCTGGCCGCTGTCTTCTATCGGAAGAAGAATTATGATTTTGATCAGTGCTTATATGTGGTGGGAAATGAACAATCTATTCACTTCAAGCAATTGAAAGCTGTCGTTAAAGAAATGGGCTATGATTGGAACGAAGATATTCATCACATCCCATTCGGTTTAATCACTCAAGGAGGGCAAAAACTTTCAACCCGAAAAGGGAAAGTGATTCTCCTCGCCAAAGTATTAGACGAAGCAATTGAACTCGCTCGTCAACAAATCGAAAGCAAAAATCCAGCCCTTGAAAACAAAGAAGCTGTCGCTGAAAGCGTAGGCGTTGGTGCGGTTGTCTTCCACGACTTGAAGAATGATCGTTTGAATAATTTTGACTTTGATCTTCAAGAAGTCGTTCAATTTGAAGGGGAAACTGGTCCTTATGTTCAATACGCAAATGCGCGTGCCCAATCTATCTTACGGAAGGGGAACTTCCACATTTCTTCGGAAGAAACTTATTCCTTAGAAGACGAACGGGCCTACCAAGTTGTTAAAACCCTTGATCGTTTTCCAGCTATTGTAGAAAAAGCTTATCTAGACTATGAGCCAAGTGTGATTGCTAAGTATGCGCTCAGCTTAGCTCAAGCCTTCAATAAATATTATGCCCATACCCGGGTATTGGCAGAAGATGACCAACAAAATGCACGGTTGGCACTCGTTTATTGTGTGTCTTGCGTCTTAACAGAAAGCTTACGTCTTTTAGGCGTTCAAGCCCCTAAAGAAATGTAATTTTTTACGTATTACGAATCTTACAAAAAAACGATCTTCCTCTCTTAAGCATTCTTGCTAAGAAGGGAAGATCGTTTTGGTGTAGGGAGTGATGTAGAGGAGGGGCCTTCATTGAGTCATTTCTCAATGAAGACGAGCTTCCTAAAAATTACCAAATAGGGATAGAAGATCCCTTAGATTTTTCGTCGATTAATTGAGCAACTTTTTCTGTTTGATAGTATTTCACAACAGTTTTGTAAGTTTCTTTGTCTTTGTTTTTGACATCAGCGGCAATGACATTCCAGTAAGGCTTGGAAGAATCGCTCTTTTTCTCAATGAAGATGGCATCCTTAGTTGGAATTAAACCGGCATTAGCGGCCATATCATTGTTAATGAGAGAGATGTCTACTTCATCCATGGCACGTGCAGTTTGGTTGGATTCTAGCACTTTAAATTGGAGATTCTTTGGATTTTCAGTGATGTCATGAACTGTTGGCAAGAGGCTTTTGCTCTTATCTAATTGAATGAGACCGGCTTCTTGAAGTAAGAGAAGGGCCCGACTTTCGTTGGAGACATCATTAGGGATAGCTACTAGGCCACCATCTTTAAGAGCATCGATAGAGCTTATTTTTTTGGAGAAGATTCCCATAGGATTTAAAGTGGTATAGCCAATGGTTGTATTGTGACGGCCTGATTCTTTATTCATTTTGTCCATGTAAATTTCAGTTAAGCAAGCGTGAAGGTCAATCTCTCCTTGTTCCAAAGCTTCAATAGGCGCTCGATAATCGGTAAATTTAACCAATTCAATTTGTAGGCCTTCTTTTTCCTTGAGTTCCTTTTGAAGGTATTCCCATTCGTTATTTTTTTCGCCGACTACACCGACCTTAATAACGTTCTCTTTTGATTTGTGGCAACCTGTTAGAGCCAAAAATAAGGCGAACACCCCTAATATCTTTAACCATTTTTTCATTTTCATTTTCTCCTTTATCTATTGGAATAATATTTATTATACAGAAGGAAGGACTGTTTTAGGGTGGGGGTTTTCCGTCAATGCTGATCGATAAGAATGAACACAGAGAATAAAAAACACCCTCCAATGACTAGGTCATGGAGGGGTTCTCAATTATAGGAAATTTTTTTCGCCTTCTTGGGCGCTTTTCAGCAGATTAGGAGCAATTAAGATAACCGCTAAAAAGATACCAGCTGTTTGTATCCAGAAGATGGTAACGTCTGTGAGACCGTGGGTGAAGATCACACTGACTAAGCTAACCATGAGAGCTAGTGGCAAGCGAAGGGCGGGATAAGCGCTCATTCGTTTGAATAACTTCAGAAGTTGGTAGAAGGGATAAGCCAATAGAGTCGTTCCCACCAAGCCATAAGAAAGTAAGATATCTAAGAAAATATTATGGGCATGTTGGGTATAGTGGGTAGAGTAGTGACTATAGACGTGCATGTAGGTGAGCGGCCCTTGTCCAAATAAAAAGTTATCTTTCAGGGCACGACAAGCTGTTTCCCAAATTTCTCCTCGATCTGAAAAGGCAAAAGTCAATTCATTAAAGCGAGGGAGGTAGCCCATTCCAAAGGCGACAATCGCTAAAGTTGTGAGTACAATCAGGGACAAGATGGCTTGTTTTTTATAACCAATCATGAAGAAAAAGATATAATAGGCCACGATAATCACAAGGTAGGACGTCCTGCAACCCGTTAAAGCTAGACTGTATAGATTGCACAGCGTTAAAGCCAAATAGGTCAACTTTTGAAGCCAACGTTTAGCCTTAATAAATTGATAGAGGCCAAAAATCGAAAAGAATTCTAGAATCATCGCAAAATAATTGGGATTAAAGAAGGTGGCTTCTACTCGGCTAGGATGAACTTTATTCATGGCTTTGGAGAGGAAGGTATAGTCCCACTCTGCGATAATTCCGTAGTGTTCCATCATAGCGAAGAACATCAGAATAATGGAAGCAATAAGAGAAACGTTCATAATCTCCTCTAAATAGTCGACTCTTGCCGCTCGCGCATAGTAAAAGCCGAAAAAGAGAAGGATAATCATGCCTACAGCGATCAGTACCCCTACCCAATTATGGAAGATGAGAGAAATTCCTAAGGCATAAACCGTAAATAAGATAATGGATTTGGCCGTTCGATGCTTGGGCCACTGTTTCACGCTCAGTAATCCTGTAGCTGCCAGAATAATCATGACAAGACAGAAAACAATAAGCGTGATATAAAAAGGGAAAAATAAAGAAATTAACAGTAAAGTTAATAAGAGACTTTGAATATCAACCGGTAAAATAGGATGACTCTTATTGAACAAAGGGGACACCCACTTTCAAATGATTTCATCAAATTTCAATTTACTTCAAAAAAGATAAAATTACAAGTCCCCCTGCTTACTTTTAAGGCAAAATTAAGCAAAGAAAGGCCGCTATTCATGACTTAAGTCAGATGTTTGTAGTAGTAGATGGCCAGTTGGGTTCGATCTCTGAGCTGGAGTTTATCGAGAAGGACAGAGAGGTAATTACGAACGGTTCCCTCGCTAAAATGAAGAGCTTCGGCGATCTCCTTGTTATTCATCCCCTCTGCGACACAGCTGATCAGTTGCCGTTCTGTAGCGGTGAGTGGAGGAACAAATGGAGTGTTTGAGAAGCCAGAAGGAAGAGGCTTGCCTGATAAATAAGTCGGGAGTTTTTCTGTGACAGCACTTCCGTAGACGGTTTGACCTTTCATAATAGCTTCTAGAGCGGGCACCAAACTTTCAAAATCTGTTTTGAGCAGATAGCCCTTGGCGCCAATTTGGATCGCTTCAATAATATATTGGTCTTCTAGAAAAGTGGTCAGATAAAGCAGACGAGCCTCTGGATCTTCTGAGAGGATCTTGCGTCCAATGTCAATGCCGTTTAAGCCGGGCATCCGGATATCTAAAAGGGCGATATCTGGTTGACATTGACGATAAGCGTCCAAGGCTTCTTGACCATCTTTGGCAATAGCGACAATTTTGCAAGGATCTGGTCGTTCTTTGGTAGAGGCTTCGATAATGGTTTGAATGCCACTAGTGACGAGAACATCATCATCAGCGAGTAAAAGTCTCATCTTGATTCATCTCCTTCGGTAAACTAATAAAAATACGATAGCCCTTGATGGTGTTGAGGTGGAAGCTTCCCCCCATTTCTTGAACGCGCTTTTCCATATTAAGCAGACCAATCCCACTATGAGAGACTGGTGCAGCAGCCTTTCCATTATCTGCGATGAGAAGGGTGTAGCGATCTTGAAGTTCATACCATTGAATTTGAATCAGAGTGGCTTGGGCATATTTGGCAGCGTTCGTTAGAGCTTCTTGGAGGATATTGAGGACAGAATGGGCGCTGCTGGCCTTGAGGGGTGTCTCTCCTTGAAAGGTGAAGGTAACTGGGCAAGCCTTGAATTGATCGATGATCTGTTGACAGTCACTCTTTAGATCATAACTCGTTGCTTGTTCTTGATGAATAACTGTACGGACGTTTTCCATGGCCTCCTTCAGTTGTTGAGTGACTAGGGAGAGCTGCGACTTCTGAGAAGTATCTTTAGAGGTCATTTCTAGGGCGGTGAGTTGGACAATAGCGCCTGTGAGTTGGTGGCCTAGTAAATCGTGGATATCTCTGACTATCCGAAGACGCTCCTGACGAATGGAAGTAGCGATACGTTGATTTTGTTGACTTAATAGTCGATCTTGAGCCCGCTTGAAGTGAACATTATCGAATCTGAGTGTATCGAGATTGGCGTGAGTTTTTTGACGGAAAGTGTTAAATTGCTCGGTTTGTTGACGAATCAGGAGACAGAGTATGCTCGTAGCTAGGACTAAGATTTCTAGGATGAGCGATAAGTGACTAATCAAGCTTTCAATAAGGATGAACCCGAACATGACGGGATAAGACAAGTGAAAAATAAAGAGCAAAGCTGGAAAATAGAAGATCAACAGTGGCCAATAAAGAAGAAGTCCACCACATATTCCCAAAAGAGCCAGATCAGTCCACGAAAAGGAGGAAGAGGGGAAGAAGGAGTGCATCATTTCTAATCCCCCTACTATAAGAATCGCTAAACAGGGTTCTACAACAAGTAAGTCTCCGCTCACATAAGAAGCCAAAGACCACATGATAATAAAAATGATAAGCGGTAACGTCCATAAACTTCGTTGCATGGTGGGAGTCCTCCTTTCTAAACGCTTATTCTTTATACTTTATTGTAACAAATTTTTCGCAGACAGGCGATAAGGAGGGCGTGTTTTCAATGAAATAGGCACTTTAAGGAAGCACTTACTTTAACGACTTCAAAATTCATATTTTATTCACATTTTATCCGCGAGAAGGTCTATAAAAAGGCGCGCTTATTTATGATGTAACCCCAAAAAGTTAGACTTTTTTTAACGTAGTAGTTTTATCGACTGCTACGTTTTTTTATGCAGCCGTAAGGCTGATCCGATATTGAACAGGACTCATCCATCCTAGTCGTTCTTTGATTCGTTTTTCGTTATAGTACTTGATATATTTCTCTATGTCGGATTTTAATTCTTCGTAACTGTAATAGATAACCCCATAATAAATTTCTTGTTTTAGTAAGCCAAAAAAGTTTTCCATCACTGAATTATCGTGACAGTTGCCTTTCCTGGACATACTTTGGAAAATTCGTTCTGCCTTTAAGTGATCTGTATAACTTTTTATCTGATAAGCTCAACCCTGATCTGAATGAAAAGTACGACGATAAGGACAATCTGATGTTACTTGAATGGCTTGATCTAAAGCTGCCATCACATTGATAGCAGAAGGGCTTCTATCGATACTATAATTTAAGATTTCGCTATTAAACATATCCATAAAGGAATCTAAATACAGCTTGTGCATCGTCATACGCCCCTTTTTATCGACTTCGTAATATTTAAATTCAGTCGTGTCAGTTGTCACCTTTTGGTGAGGAATCGAGGTGCAGAAACGACGATGGATTCTATTAGGCGCTATTCGACCATATTTACCTTTATAAGAATTATATTTTCGACTTTTTCTCGTGTATGAAGTAACTTGAAGCTTTAATTTTTGCATGAGTCGTTGAATTTTTTTCTTATTGATCAGAAAGCCTTGATTTTTCAGCGCAGCGGTCATACGCCGATAGCTGTAATCTTCATTTTCTTGGCAAATTTCTATGAGTTTTGTTTCGATTTCTTGATCTGGATTTTTTCTATTGAATCTTTTCTGCCAGTACATAAAAGTGGCTTTTGGCATACCTGTATATTTGAGAAGGTCTTTCAGTTTGAATTGTCCTCGGAGGCTGTGTATGATGTTAGCTTTTTTTCGTTTTGGCTTCTTCCTCTAAACGCAACCTCCTCAACTCTTTTAAAAAAGCATTCTCTAACTTGGCCCAATATCGTTCATCTTCCAACTGTTTAATCCGATCTGTACTCGTATCTACTGAATCTGCCCCATTGGGGCGTTTGCCTTTCTTCTCTTTCTTTTCTCTTGTTTTTGTTTATCCATCGTCGGTTTACTCCCTTTTTTATGGCATCTCAATGCATCAGGACCAGCTAATCAAAAACGAGAAACCCAAGGGATGCATTCATTATCCCCATCTGAATCGCTATGTCCTGATAGGAGAGTTCACTTGATAAATATAATTGTACAATAGCTAGCTTCGTTTCAAAAGAATAAGAATTTTGTTTTCTAGACCTCAATAAGACTTTATCCCCATAAGCCTTGTAATTAGCGATCCATCGTCGAATTTGACTTTTACTTTTTATTCCATATTGTTTAGCAAAAAATGCGCAGCTACCTTTACCTTCTAAGTAAGCTTGAACAACTTCTTTCTTCAATTGATAACTATACTTTGACATAAAAATACCGACCTCCAAAGGTTAGATTTTTGGTCTAACTTTTGGAGATCGGTACATTACTGGTATTCTTTTCTATCGCTGGTTACAATTTGAGTGCAAATGTTTGGCTATTGAAATTAAATAAAGGCAAAAATACAAAATGAAGAATATGTGGAGGGAAAATTCATGTTAAACTCAAATCCTGAAAAGAAATTTTGTTATTCTATCCGAAAATATAGCATAGGTGTGGTCAGCGTTGCTGTCGCAGCCTGCTTCCTTGCAGGGCCAAAAGCACTTGCTGCAGAAGTAAAACCTGCTACTTCAACGCCAACAGCTACCCAAGAAAAAGATAAGAAGGGTGAAGATAAAGGATAAGCTGCCCCACAAATCTAGCCTGTAACAGGTGTGGGAGGGAATGTTTCACCAAGTCCTGCAAAGCCTTCTGAAAATAAAAAAGCTTTAAATAAGCAAGTGAGAACGAATGAAAAAGAATCTGGAAAGGAGAAAAAAGAAGCACAAACTCCTGAAAAGAAACTAAAAAAGAAACTCAAAATGAAGAGAAAGATAAATTAAATAAACAAAAAGAAAATGCTAGAAGTCTTTTAGTTGGATTCACTAAATTAAATAATAAACAGAAAGAAGGGGAACTCAAAAAATTTGAAGAAGCTTCTTCTGTAAATGATATTGATGCTGCATATAAAGAGGCTCGTGCTTTGCATGCTAAAATGATGCTTTTATCAGGAAGCATTCATGATAAGGCTGAAACGTTAGAATCAGTTGATTATAAAAAAGCTAATCAAATTAGACAAAAACCTTATGATGAAGCTGTTCAAAAGACTGAAAATCTTCTCGATATGGAGAAAGGTGAAAATAAAACTGCCGAAGAAGTTGAACAACTCAAACAGGAAATAGAGACAACCAAAAAAGCTTTAGATGGTCAAGAACGTGGGGAATTTTTTGCTTCCTCAGAAGATGACATTTGTCATGTGAAGAGATGACAGATGCCCCTTCTTTTTATAAGGAGGGGTTTTTATAATAAAGAGGAAGATAGGAGGAGAGGTAGATGATTATTGAGGCCCATGAGGTGGTTAAACGCTACAGTGAATTAGTTGCTTTAGATCATCTGAGTTTGCAGGTGAATAAGGGAGAAATTTATGGTTTGTTAGGCCCTAATGGCTCAGGAAAGACGACGTTTATCTATTGTTTATTGACCTTACTGAAGCGAGAAAGCGGAGAAATTCGCCTTTTTGGAGAAGAGATGGAACCTCATCGGTATGATTTGAAAGCAAGAGTAGGCTTAGTGCCCCAGCAGATCGGCGTCTATCAAGAGCTAACGGTTCAAGAAAATATTGACTATTTTTGTGGACTCTATATTCAGGACAAAAGTTTGCGTAAGAAATATGTGGAAGAAGCGATGGCTTTTGTTGAATTGCAGGATTTTGCGAAGTTTCGTCCGAAAAAACTTTCTGGAGGGCTTCTTCGTCGATTAAATTTAGCTTGTGGAATTGCGCATAAGCCAGAGCTTTTGATTTTAGATGAGCCGACAGTGGCGGTGGATCCTCAATCTCGCCAATATATTCTGGATGGTATTAAAAATTTAGCCGAGCAGGGCGTTACGGTTCTGTATACAACCCACTACATGGAAGAAGTAGAACAAATTTGTGATCGCTTGACGATTATGGATAGCGGGAGAGAATTGGTGAGTGGGACGGTTGACGATCTCAAAGGGATGTCTCGAGTAGGAGAGTCTGTTACAGCTGAAGTGATGAGTTTGTCTCAAGCTTTTGTGGACCATCTCAACACTTGGTCAGCAGTGAGTGATTGGAATTATCAAGATTTTATTCTGACGGTTCGCTTTATCAAAGGGAAGAGTCAGTTGATGGCCTTATTGGATGCTTTTGAAAAATTCCAGATTAATTTGTTACATTTGACCGTGAAGAGGCCGAGTCTGAATGATGTCTTCCTAGAGCTGACAGGAAGGGAGTTGAGGGATCATGTTTAAGGCTTATCTCAAGACCTTGATTCGTAATCAGTCTGCTGTCTTATTTGGTATGTTATTTCCTTTAGGATTTGTTTTGATCTATGTTTTTGCGATTGGGGGAAGCTTGTCTGATCACGCTCATTTAGAGCCAGCACCTATCATTGTGGAATTGACGGGAAATGAAGAAGAAGAGACTTTTTTTAAGAAGATGTTAGAGCCGGTATTCGAAGAGAAGGAAACCGCGGAAGAAGTAAAAACAGCGCCACGTGGTGAGAAACTCTTAGTGGGAAAAATTGTTTCTCCAGGAGAGGAAGCTTCTAAGCTTGTCCAAAAAAGTCAAGCAGTTGGCAAGTTGTCTATCAAGATGGAAGATCACCGGGTGAAGTTTGCTTTTCAGATCGCTCAAGGACGAGAAAAAGATTTTCAAACTTCCCTTGCCTATCAGGTTTTAAAAACTTTGAATCAAATGAACCAAACCTTGCAAGTCTCTTTGGATAAAATGATAGCTTCAAAGGCTAGTGATCGTGATTTTGAAGCTTTTTGGGAGCAAGTGAAGGCAATATCCAATGATTCGGTGCCTGGATTAGCTTCTCTAGAAACAAAAAAAGGAATCTCAAAAGGAGCGGCAAGTTTTTATGCGTGTATGGCCTATATTTGCCTGTACTTTATGTGCTTTGGAGCTACCTTATACAGTGGAACGGAAGCAGATCAAAGTTTAGTGGCTTTACGCGAATTAGCAAGTCCAAAACCTAAATGGAAGCGAGTAGTCACGCAAGGAGGACTCTATAGTTTGGTTGCCCTCTTAGTGACCTATCTTTCTGCTGAACTTATGACTTTTTATGGGATTCCTCTTTCTCGCCATGTAGGAGAATTAGGCCTTTTACTGACACTTGGTGTTTTGTTGGGCATCAGTTTAGGGATGGCGATGGGGGTTTTGTTGCCAGTAGGGGAGAAACACTTGATGGCCATTGCGATATCGGTCCCTTTGATTTTAGGTAGTTTGAGTGGATTAATGATCCCAAATGTTCGTTTATGGGTAGTTGAACAATGGCCACTTGTGGCAAAGTGGAATCCCTTAGCTTTGATTGGGGATGCTCTTTACCAATTAAATGCTTATGAGGATTTAGGCTTCTTCTATGAGAATGTTCGACGCCTCCTGATGATGTTGATGATCTCTTGGGGAATTATTGGATTTGGAACAAGGAGGTTGTCTTATGAACACCTTTAAGCTCTTTTTCAAATTAGTCAAGGCAAATTGGGTTAGTCATCTTTTTCTACCAGCTGTTATTTATTTAGCGATGACGTTACCTTTTGCCTTCATGCCACAAGAAACAAATTTTCAAGCCAGATCCGTACAGATAGGAATCGTGAACAAGGATGGGGATGATCCGATCAGTCAAGATGTGATCCATCGTTTGTCCACTCATCACCACTTACGATCAGTAGAAGAAGGAGAAAAAGCCCAGGTAGAAGCTTTCTATATGGGCAAAGCGCAGGTCATGTTGATGATTCCCTCAGGCTTTGGTAAAGCTTTGAAGGATGGAAGGGTTCAAGATGCCCCTCTTGAAATTACCAGCAAAGATTATCCGCAAGAAGAACGTTTGGTGAAAGAAGAATTAGCGACTTACTTGAATACCTGGCAACTTTTATCTTTAGCGCAAACGAGGGTTTCCGATCAAGAACTAGAGCTTGATAAACAGTTCAAAGATTTAGATCAGGCATTAGAGGATCATGTAGAGATCCTTTACGAAAATTCTGGAGATTCCGAAATGCAGTTAGGGGTAGGAGAGAGAGCCTTACCTATATTGAGCTATGTTTTTGTGATTAGTTTTATTTATGTAATGGGGACTACCTTTTATGTTATGAGACAAAGTGAAATTCAGAAGCGCGAGCGCTTAGGACATGTTAAGCCTTGGAAGCGGGTTTTAGAAACCTATCTTGCGGGGGCTTGTTTAGGCGTGGGATATTGGATATTTTTCATGGTGACTTTGAATAGTTTGTTTGGAGGTGTCTTAGGTAAAACAGTGATCATGTGGGGGATTGTAGGAGCAAGTTTCATTAACATGCTCAGTATTTTAGCTTTCTCTTATTTTGTGGCAATGTTAGCCAATAGCCCAGGCGCTGTTAATTTTTCTTCCACTCTTTTAGGACTTTTGATTGCTTTTGGAAGTGGGATCTTTGTCCCCTTAGAAGTGGTATCTCCTTTCCTTCGGAGTTTGGTTTCACTGGTAAGTCCTATTTGGAATATTCGTTTGACGAAACTTCTTTTTAATTTAGAGACGTGGACAATTGGTCAAAGACAAGAAGCACTTTCCTATGTAGGAATTCAAGTTTTATTAGGAGTAACTTATTTGACTTTGAGTTTATTAATTATGAAGTATCGATTGAAGGCGCAAAAAGAATAGTTCCTTCGAAAAATCAATCAGGCTGCTAAGGAGTGAGGGTAAACTTTCACTACTTAGCGGCCTTTTAAAATTTTTGAAGAAAAACAGGCAAAGTTTTTGACAAAGAAAGAGAAGTTTTATAAAATGAACACTGTTCAATTTTGGGGAGGTGAGTGAATGAATCCAAAAGTATCGAGTAAAGAAGAAATTTTAGCAACCTGTCGGGAGATTGTATCCACTGAAGGTCTGAACCAATTAACTGTTCGGCGCGTAGCGGATGAGGCAGGGATAGCTTTGGGATCTATTTATAATTATTTTGGTTCAAAAGAAGAATTAATTCTGGAAACGATTGGCTCAATTTGGCGGATAATTTTGAAGGATTGTTTGCAGATTCGCCCAGAGCAAACCTTGTGTGATTATTTATGGGATCTCTATCAGGTCATTCAAGCAGGAGAAAAACAGTTTCCAGGTTTTTTGATGGGGCATGGCCAGCTCTTAAAAGGAGCGGGCAAGAAAACTGGTCAAGAGCGGATGCAAGGGGTATTCAAGCAATTTGAGAAAAATATGACGGCTTGTCTTTTGCAGGATTCTCAGATTCGTTCTGATTTGTGGGATGAAGAGCTAAATGTAGAGAAATTTACACAAATGATTTTTCCATTGTTCATGGATAGCTTAACGAAGGGCAGTCCAAGTTTCGAAGACCTTAAAATTTTAGTGAATCATTATCTGTATAGATAGGAAAGAGGAACAATAATGAAAGTAAAAAAAGTAACTTTATTAGCAATCGCAAGTCTTGTCTGGCTCATTGCAGGATTAAATATTTTAAAAATAGGGGTGAGCGCTTATCAGGGACATTGGATGCTGATTAATGGCTTATTAAGTATGCTGGTCTTTGCTTTATTTCAGTGGAGAGTCTTTGGCCCTTTGGTTGTTAAGCACACGCAACGGATCTTAAAGTCGAGAGAGGATAAGCTCGCTTTTTGGAAGTTTTTTGATGGGCCTTCTTTTTTGATTATGTTTTTTATGATGGGGATGGGAATCAGTATTCGTCACTTTGCTTTACTTCCTGAAGGTGTGATTGCGTGGTTCTATACGGGATTAGGAGCATCTTTGGCTTTAGCAGGTGTAGGGTTTGCTCGGCAATTCTTTCATCATAGACCCTCTGTGACTTGGGCGGAAAGTTTAGTGAATATGGCCCTCCTATATTTTCTTTTAGCTATGAGTGCAGGTGTGGTTTATCGTGAATTGACCAAAGCTATGGCCTTTACAGGAAGAACCTCTTTGGGCTATGTACATGGGCACTGGTTGATTTTGGGGACGGGAGTTTGTTTAGCTCTCTTGAGTTTAGATCAACGCATGAAGTTGAGCGATCATCCTTTATTTAAACGCTTCTTTCTCTTATATCATGGTTCCTTATTAGTGATGGGAGGAATGATGATGGTCAGAGGAATTCTGACGGTTCTAGGTACTCCGCTGACTTCAGGAATGAATGGCGCTATTTCTGGTATTGCGGGTTTGAGTCACATTGGCTTATTGGTAGCTGGCCTTCTCTTCTTTAAATTGTTGAAGGTTCAACTTCAAGAAGGCAGCTCTTGTTGTTAGAAAAAATAAACTTCAAACAAAAAACGTCCGCTATCTCTAGTTAAATGGATTGTTCACTAAAAATCAGACTTTTAATAAAAAAGTTAAAAAGTTGAGATCTTAAATTTATCTTAAGAGTTAAGTTAATAAGAATACGTGGCAATAAAACAGCCTCAGAGTACTTTCATCAATGATAAAAGTACTCTGAGGCTGTTTTTAGTATGGATATACTAATTTTTTAGACTCTTTTTTCATAGCTATAGGATAATCACTTTTCAAGATAAACGTCCTAACAATAAATGTATCAAAAAAATTAACTGGCTTCAAGCGAATAGAATGTTTGACAGTAGAATAGATAAGATGAAATCGGAATGATAAGTATTCTTAAAAGATAAAGAACACATTCTATTTTTTACTATCACTAATATTTTAATTCCTAACTTTACCCAGATATTATCTCTATTTCATTTATTCAATTTTACGCTTTTGGATATGCTGAATTTGCATTAAATATATTTGTCAATTTAAGGTGTTCCACTTTAAGAAAGTGTCTAGCCATTTGTGCAACGCATCCCAATAAAATGGCATCATTTTTTAATGTACTTAATTTAATATTAGCGTTGGTATAAAGGTTATTGGATAAATTTTTATGTAAAAGAGGTAGTAAGTCAGAAATATTGAAAAATAGATTCCCATTAATTACGATAGTTGCTGGGTCTAGAGTGCAAAGAATATTATTAATTTGAATGCTGAGCAAGGTTACATATTTTATGGCAAAGCAAGTTAAGGTATCGAACAACCACAGAAGTAGAAGAAGTAGCTAAAAAATATTTTCTTAAACAAATTCCATTATCAGTAATAGTAATTGATTATTATCATTGGGTGTACGATGGAGATTTTAATTTTGATATGGATTATTGGAAAGAAATTGATAAAGTAGCTGCTAGATTAAATAAGAAGGATATCCAATTTATGGTATCTGTGTGGCCGACTGTTCATAAAAATAGTAATAATTATAAGTATTTTAAGGATAATCAGTTACTTATTAAAAGTTATTTTGATAAAGAAAATTTAGTTTTTAATGGTTGAGCGTGTTGGATTATACTAATCGGAAGACCAGAAAATATATTTCGCATTTATTATATGAAAATTATATGAAGAAAAATATTTATATGTTCTGGGCGGATCAAGCTGAACCTGAAATGGATAATTATGTTCATAGGAATTATGAAATATGCTATGGGAATTTTGAAAAATATGCAAATAAATATCCGTATTATTATTTAAAAACTTTTTATGAATTATATAAAAAAAGTGATTTATCATTTCCTATATTAATACGCTCAGCATGGTTTGGATCACAAAAACTTGGTGCTTTAGCATGGTCCGGCGATATTGATTCTAGTTTCGATTCGTTAAAAAGACAAATTCAAATTGCAATAAGTATGGGGATCAGCGGTATTCCTTGGTGTACTAGTGACATTGGCGGGTTTCATAGCGGAGATAGTACGACAGATAAATTTAAAGAATTGCTCGTAAGATGGTTTCAATATGCAGTTTTTTCTCCTATTTTGAGAATGCATGGAGATAGACAGCCTCATAAAGAACGATTATCCAATTTTGGTGGAGGATTGAAAACAAGTGGATCTGATAATGAAATATGGTCGTTTGGAGAAAAAGTAGAAAAAATATTAACTAAGTATACTTTTCTTAGAAAACAGTTAAATGAATACATAGTAGATGCATATGAAGAGACTAGACTTACAGGTGTACCTATAATAAGAAGTTTATTCATTGATTTTCCAGAAGATAAGGAAGCTTGGGAAGAAACCTATCAGTATATGTTTGGATCTGATTTATTGATTGCACCTATCACTGAATATAAATTAAAAGAAAAAATAGTTTATTTACCTAAAGGAAATAAATGGGTAAATTTATTCACTAAAGAAGTTTTTGGCGGAGGTAAGAAAATAAAAATTAATGAAAATATTGAAAATATACCTGTTTTTTATAAAGAAGGATCTAAATATAGTAAAATTTTTGAAACAATAAATGAGTAGGATGTAGTTACATAAGAGAGAAATTAAATTGTGAATCTATGGTTCAAAATTAGTAATAATAGACGAATATAAAAAGCTATGTAATGAATTGGCATAATTTTAGCTAATTTATACATAGCTTTTTTATAAAAAAGGCAACAGGAATTCCCATCGCCTTTAATTCATTAAGTTAATCAGATACTAGCAACTTACAAAGAAATTATTTGCCCGATTCCTTTTTCCGCAGCGGCTTCATAAATTTTTTGAGCAACGACTAAGTCTAAAACAGCACTTCCAGTGGTTTCGAAAAAGGTAATTTCTTCTTCAGATTCCCGTCCTTTAATTCGACCAGCAATTTGATCGCCAATCTCTCCTGTGATTTGGTTTTCTTGTAAAATTCCCTTTTCAAGAGGCTGAATAAGGTCTCCAGATTCTTTAACAGCCCCATCCCAAGTGTCTACATAAATTTTGTCTGCTTTTATAATGAGTGATTCTGGAATTTCTGCCATTTCTGGCGTATAGGAACCAACGCCGTTGATATGAGCACCTGGTTTGACGAGCGTTCCATCAAAAACGGCTTCTTTAGCAGTAGTGACCGTAGTGATAATGTCAGCGTCTTTGACAGCTTCATCTGAAGAATTGACTGCTCGAATATTCACTTCAAAAATGTTCCCGAATTTCTTTTGCATTTTATTGGCGAAATTTTCTCTTCGTTCTTTTGAGAGATCAAAAACTTTAACTTCTTTGATCGGACGAACATTTAAAACAGCTTCTAATTGAGTTTCGGCTTGCCCACCTGTTCCAAATAAGGCAAATATAGAAGCGTCTTTTCTTGCGAGTTCATCTGTAGCTGCGCCAGCAACGGCTCCTGTTCTTAATTGAGTGAGGTAGGTTCCATCCATCAGGCAGTTGACTTCGCCTGTTTCGCTATTTAAGGTAACCATAGTTGCTGGAACGCTCGTTAATCCGCGTTCGATATTATGAGGATAGACAGAAACGATTTTTACACCAGAGGCTTTAGCAGGTGCAACGTAGCCATACATATAAAGACTTTGACCATCGTATTCTGGAATATCTAAATTAGCGCGAAGAGGAATATCACTTTGTTTATCAGAATAGATTTTTAGAGCTTCTTTATCAGCTTCAATGGTTTCCTTCATAGATAAGACTTGTTGAATATTTTCTCTATTTAAGATTCGAATTTCCATAAGATTAATTCTCCTTTTTCATTTGTAAAGCACTTTTTAGCATGGTAATTGCGGAATATAGAATAACAATCACAACGATCCATTGCAAAGTGGAAGTATTTAAGCTTTTTACGACAAAAGCTGCAACTAATACGCCTATAACACCAAAAGTAGAAGTGAATAAGGTAATTTTTCGACTATAAGCATCGAGTTTAATAAACTGCATGGATCCAATAGGAACTGAGAAGGTGCAAGCCCCCATCATAATTGGAAAAGCTACTCCTGGGTTTAAACCTAAAGCATAGACGGTTGCCATTGTTAAGGCATAAGACCCAATACCGATATTATTTAAAGCACCATAAAGTACACATAGAACAGCAAACAAGATTAATTTACCACCCGTTAGAGCAGTGGCCTCTCCTCCTGTAGGATAAACACCAAATTTTCCGGCTAAAATTAGAGCAGCTGCAATAATTAATCCAGCAGCGACGAATTCTTTGATAACTTTAGCAGGGAGTTTTGTAACGTATTTAGGGCTGACATAGGCTCCTATAATTTGGCAGATAATAGCAGTAGCTAGAGTGAGCAAACCTACTTTGATAGATGAGATGTAGGATAAAGCCATCACAGCTACTGGAATGACGCATTCTGTATTTAAAGTCCCTGGTAATTTTTTATCGCTGACCCATTTGGCTTTAGGATATAAGGAAGAGCCAATTGCAAAATCGGAAATTCCGAATGTAGATAATAAGAACATCAAGAAAGTAACGATAGCCATTATGATAGGGTTACCGGGTTCTTTCATAACTTCTGTTTTGTGTTTGATTAGATCTTTGATAAAAGTTACTGCAAACCATCCGTTAACAATGACAATTAAAAATAAAATAGTGTTAACAAGCATTTTTTCATCCTCTATTCGTTAATTTTATATATATCTCTTACTTTTTCCATAGCCTCGCCGAATTCTTTCACAGCACTTGTTTGCAAATGCTCTAAGATTCTTAAGCAATAGGCATCATGAAGAATATATTCTCTTGCAAAGAGAGCCATTTGAGCTTCTTCAGTATAAATAGCTTGAGTCATTCCTTCAGAATTTAAGCTAACATAAAGCATTTGATTCCTATCTACAGTAATTAAGATCCATCGACCATTCATATCTTTGAGTTTTTCTTTTTCAAAACCATGACAATAGATTCGATGAAGTTTTGTTTTGTATTTTTTCTTTAGATCATAGAAAATAACAACAAATTTCTCTAAGTGGGATTCTTTTTCTAAAAGGGCTTTTTCTAAAGTATCATCTAATTCGTCTGCCCATATTTGAATCATCACTTGGTCTGTAGCTGATTGAATCATATTTATTGCTCGAGTTTCCACAACTTCCCAGTCACTTAATTTCCAAATTTGATTATCTTCCTTTTGTGGGGTAAGAGATGCGGCTTCTTGTTTGAGTTTTGCTAAATTGGAATTAGTTTTTTGCTGAATAACGGTTGATAAAGTATCGATAGATTCGGCTTTGTAAATTTTGGATCGATCCGATTGTGAATAAATTAAAGCTCCTTTTTGGATAAGACTTTCGATAATGTTGTAGATTTTCGAACGAGCGACACCAGAAAGTTTACTGATTTCATACCCAGTAGTGGGTCCGTTTTCTAAAAAGGCTATATAAACTTTTGCTTCTGATTCTGTAAAATTAAATTGTTCAAGTAAATGAATAAGTGACATGTCATTCCCTCCAACTAAAAAATATGGCCATATTAGTAGTTACTTTAAGGGGCTACTAGCAAATTTATTGTACCGCTTGTGATAAAATTGTCAAGCAGTTTTGAGCTTTTTTTATAAAAAAATGGAGTGTATCGGGAGAAAATAGTGTTGCCATAATCTGTTTGAAATAACTATTAATTGATCTATCGTTTAGAGAAATTCAAAGGCGAGAACAACTTCCTTTGAGCGTGTATCGAAGGAGGCTATTTTTTTGATATAAAAAGAAAGTGGATACAACTTAGTGAACTCATGGAATCAAGAAGTTGAGAATTAGTGAAATTAAAAGATTGTACAAAGAGAAAGTGAAGAATGATTTTGTGTAGATATAGGAGTGACTGGAAAAGAAAGATTTAAAGGGAAACCAATTGTGGAAGTTCCAACTAAATTAGGCATTAAATCACCTGAAAATTTATTGATAAAAATTAGAGAAAAGTGGGAGGCGCATTAATGGATATTGTAATCAATGTTTTAAAAGATACTAAAAAACATGTTATGTCAGGGATTTCTTATATGATTCCTGTTATTGTTCTCGGTGGTTTTGCAACAGCCTTATCTCGAATGATAGGTGGTGTAGAGGTTACTGGGAGTATTGGTTATTACTTATTACAAACAGGTAATGCTTCATTTGGAATTATGATTGCTGTTTTAACTGCTTTCATTGGAAATTCCATTGCAGGAAAACCAGCAATTGCACCAGGTTTTGTAGCAGGATTTCTGTCGAGCCAAGTCAAAGCAGGTTTTTTAGGAGGAATTTTATCAGGACTGCTTATTGGAATTTTAATTCTCTTAATGAAGAAATATTTTAAAGTCGGTCGGGCGATGAAATCGATGATGCCAATTGTTATTTTACCTGTTTTTTCTGGATTGATTGCTTCACTTTTTATTTTATATGTCATTGGGCCACCACTCGCCCAATTAACAGCGGCAGTTGTTAATTTCTTTATGAATATGAATACATCTTCTAAATTTGTGCTTGGCTTTTTATTAGGTTCGATGACTGGATTTGACATGGGAGGCCCAGTGAATAAAATTGGATTTTCAGTGGTTTCAGCTTTTGCAGCAGAAGGTATATGGGGACCTGCGGCTGGTAAAAATGCAGCGGCAATGGCGCCTCCATTGGGAATGGCGATTAGCGCTTTATTGTTAACTCCTAAAAAATATACACCTGAAGAAAGAGAAGACGCAAAAGTAGCTATTGCTCTGTCTTTATGTCAAGTCACAGAAGGCGCATTACCTTTTGCCTTTAGAGATCCTGTTCGTGTAATTGCGGCATCTACGATTGGTTCCGGGTTAGCGCATGCTCTGATTTTAGTGTGGGGAGTTGAAGTCCCTGTCCTTCATGGAGGGGTTTTCTCTATTCCTTTAACCAATAAACCTCATCTTTGGATAGCTGCTTATTTAATAGGAGCATTAGTGACAGCTTTAATTTGCTCGATTACAAAGCCTAAAGTCCCTATTCAGGAAGTGACAATTGAAGAAGAGGAAGTTTCAGATAATGATATTGAAATTAAATTTTAAATAAGACCTCTTATTAGTACAAAATGAAAGGAAATGAACCAATGAGTTTACCAAAATTACAAATAGCGTGTGATCATAATGATTTAGCGAGTGCCCTGGCAGATATTAAAGCCGTAGGAGACGTTGTAGATATTATTGAAGCAGGGACAATTCTTTTGTTACAAGACGGCGCAGAAGTTGTCCGGTGTTTTAGAGCCTTGTATCCAGATAAATTAATTGTAGCGGATCCTAAATGTGCAGATGCCGGGGGAACGGTTGCTAAAAATTTGAAAGAAGCCGGGGCAAACTTTATGACCTGTATTTGTTCAGCCACGATTCCAACCATGAAAGCTGCGGCGAAAGAAGTCGATGAAGTTCAAGTGGAACTTTATGGAGACTGGACCTATGATCAAGCGCAAGCTTGGTTAGATGCAGGCATCCATCAAGCGATTTATCATCAAAGCCGAGACGCGCTTCTTGCTGGAGAAACTTGGGGAGAAAAGGATCTCACAAAAGTCAAGAAATTAGTGGATATGGGCTTTAAAGTATCCGTTACTGGCGGATTAAAAGTTGAGATTTTGGATCTCTTTAAAGGGGTAGAGGTTTACACATTTATTGCAGGGCGTGGGATTACCCAAGCAGAAGATCCCAAACAAGCAGCGATAGATTTCCAAAATAAAATTAAAGAGATCTGGGGTTAATAGACTGCAGATAAGTTGAACAGTTCAGCGGTCGGCTCCCCAGAATCGCTGAATTTCTTTTATTAAGAAGAAGGGCACCCAGTAATAAGGAGGAATTATTTTGGTCAGTTTAGGTATTTATGAAAAAGCACTTCCTAAAGGCATTACCTGGTTACAACGGTTACAAATGGCAAAAAAATTAGGCTTTGATTTTGTGGAAATGTCCATTGATGAGACGGATGAACGTCTTGCGCGATTAGAGTGGACGAAGGAAGAACGGCGAGAAGTAGTCGAAGCGATGTATGAAAGTGGTCTTCGCATCTTTTCGATATGTTTGAGTGGCCATCGACGTTATCCTTTTGGATCCGCAGACCCTAAAAAACGAGAAAAAGCTTTAGATATGATGCAAAAAGCGATTGATTTGGCAGTTGATTTAGGGGTTAGAAATATCCAGTTGGCAGGATACGATGTTTATTATGAAGAAAAAACACTGACTTCACGCGCTTATTTTATGGAAAATTTACAAAAAGCTGTACATATGGCAGCTGAAAAACAAGTGATGTTGTCTATTGAGATTATGGATGATCCCTTTATTAATTCGATTACGAAATTCAATGCCATTAAACGCACCATCCACTCTCCATGGCTGCAAGTCTATCCGGATTTAGGGAATATATCCGCTTGGTCAGGCAATGACGTCGGTGCCGAGCTCGAACTAGGCATTGATGAAATTGTGGCCTGTCATGTCAAGGACACTTTAAATGTCACAGAAAACTTCCCAGGTAAATTTAAAGAAGTCCGTTTTGGGGCAGGAGATGTTGACTTTTTAGGCTGTTTTAAGACCTTAAAACGATTGAATTATAACGGAACTTTTATGATTGAGATGTGGTCAGAAACTTCAGAGCATCCAGAAGAAGAAATTCAAAAAGCAAAAGATTATGTCTTACCATTTATGAGAGAGGCGGGCTTCCATGTCTAAAGAAGAAATGATTCGTGAGATGAAGGAAAGAGTCTGTGCAGCTAATTTAAAATTGCCAGAGTATGGCTTAGTCACGCTGACTTGGGGAAATGTCGCAGAAGTAAATCGAGAGATCGGTGTGATTGTGATTAAACCCTCAGGGGTCCCTTATGAAACCATGACACCTGAAGATATGGTCGTGACAGATTTAGAAGGGAACGTTCTAGAAAAAGAAAGTTTAAGGCCGTCTTCAGATCTCCCTACGGATGTGGTTTTATTTAGAGAATTTCCAGAAATTATAGGAATTACGCATACACATAGTGTTCAAGGGGTAGCATGGGCACAAGCAGGACGTGACGTTCCGGTTTATGGGACCACGCATGCGGATAATTTTTATGGGTGCATTCCCTGTACGCGTGATTTAACACAAGAAGAAGTGGAAGAAGCCTATGAGGAAAATACGGGAAAAGTCATTGTAGAGACATTCCGTGACCGCAAGATTGATCCAATAGCCGTACCGGGCGTTTTGGTTAGAAATCATGGGACTTTTTCTTGGGGAAATAGTGCAATGAAATCTGTAGAAGTTGGGAAAGTCATTGAAACAGTTTGTGAGATGGCAGAACGAACAGAAAATTTAAGGCGACAAGCTGGCGAGCCTATCCCGCAACATTATTTGGATAAACATTATTACCGAAAACATGGTAAAAATGCCTATTATGGGCAAAAATAATTTCACCTAAAAAACGTCCGCTATCTCTAGTTAAATTTTAGGGATAGCGGATTTTTTAGGCTTAATTTTGGGTGAGTTGATAGCGATCAAAGATTTTCTTCATTGGAAAGTAGAGAGTGGTTACGAGAAGACCAGTAACGATCGCTGTGAACAGGCTAGCTGGCATTCCGGTTGCTGCGATGGCTAAGGAAGCAAACAAGGAGTTTCCGAGAAGGTATTGACGGAGGGTGTACTTGATAAAAATCACGATGACTTTGGTTAAGCCTGCTAGACTTCCAATAAAACTGAGACGCCCAAGGGTTAATTTTGAATGATAAACTTTGCGGTAGAGAAGACTTACTATGAGCAAGACGATGAGATTTTCAAGAACAGTAAAAGGGGCAGAGGCAGCATAACCATTAAGAGTATCATAGAGAAAAAGTCCAATGACAGCTGCAAAAGTCCCGTTCTTTTCTCCAAGGAGGAGTAAGCCGAGAACAACGAGAGCATTCCCAGGATGGACAAAGCTCTTAGAGAGTGCGGAAGGCATCGGAATATGAATAAAGGTAATCGCTAAAATAATTATGGCAGCGTATAAGGCTGTAGCAACTAAAGGAAACAAATGGTTACGATTCAATGGAATCACTCCTTACTAAGTCATAAATTATGTTTTATTATAGTGATTCTCTCTTTTAAAAGCTAGTCTTTTTTGAAAAAGGAGAAAGGATAAAAAGAGCATGTTCTTAAAAGAAAACCGCCTGTCTTTTTTAGATAGGCGGTTTTTTTGTAGAGTTTACGCATTTTCAGCTTGCATACGTGCTTTTTGAGCTTCATTTTTAGCATTTAAAATACGTTTAACGACTTTCAAGCGAGTAAACTCTTCTCTTTCCTTTTCTTCAAGCGCAGAGGCGATCTCTCCTTGGGCTGCTTGAAGTTGAGGAATAGTAATGTTTTGTAAGGCGTTAACCCGTTTTTGCGTTTTTTGAATATTGAAAGCGAGTCGATAGGCGGCATTTTCAATTTGTGCTAATTGAATTTGAAGTTGCTTGACTTCTTCAAAAGCCATCCGTGCGCGGTCCATTTCTACTGCTGTCTTAGCAAAAGAGTAGGACGGCGTCATTTTTTGTTTTTCGTAATGAAGGTCAGGGACTTCGCTTCCCATGATACTACGCACGTGAATGGTGAGTTGATCGCTCACAGGAACGTCTTGTGCCCATTCTGCAATAGTGTGTAGGCCGATTTCTCTTTGAGCAGCTGCGAGGAGCTGATAGGCTTTGTCGTAAGCTTCTTTGAGATCTGTTTGAACTTGACGTGATTTTTGAACTAATGCCATGATTTCGTTCATGAGAATCATCCGTTTACGGTCCATTAATTCATGACCATTTTTGGAAAGACGGAGGGTCTTTTCAATTTGCATCAAGTTCCCTTTGGTAGGAGTATGATTGACTTCCATTACCTTTCACCTTCCTCAAGAGTCCCTTCTTTAAGAGGAGTATGGTAGGAATAGGTGAGGTTGTCATAGTATTTATCCAAGTATTTGGAATCGATCCGGTTAAGTTCTGTTTTAGGAAATTGTCTTAACAAGTCCCAACCGAGATTGAGGGTATCTTGAATCGTCCGGGTTTCGTCTGCTTTTTGGCCAACGAATTCTTTTTCGAAGGATTGACCAAAGGCGAGGTATTTCTTATCAAGATCAGAGAGCTCTTCTTCCCCAATAACTGAGGCTAAACTTCTCGCATCAATAGCGGAAGAATAAGCGGCGAATAATTGGTTGGCAACGTCTTCGTGATCTTCACGTGTGAAGCCTTCCCCAATACCGTCTTTCATCAAACGAGAGAGAGAAGGAAGCACGTTGATTGGTGGATAGATGTTTTTACCTGCTACGCTTCGATCAAGAACGATTTGTCCTTCAGTAATGTACCCAGTTAAGTCTGGAATAGGGTGGGTAATATCATCGTTAGGCATCGTAAGGATAGGAATCTGGGTCACAGAACCAGATTTTCCTTTGACGATACCTGCCCGTTCGTAAATAGTAGCGAGTTCGGAATAGAGGTAGCCAGGGTAACCTTTACGGGAAGGAATTTCTTGTTTGGCGTTGGAAACTTCACGTAAGGCTTCACAGAAGGAAGTCATATCGGTAAGGATGACTAAGACATGCTTGCCGAGGTCATAAGCGAGGTATTCAGCAGTGGTGAGTGCCATACGAGGGGTGATCAAACGTTCCATAACGGGATCATCCGCAGTATTCACGAACATCGTGACGTGTTTCATTGCTCCTGATTCTTCGAAAGAACGACGGAAGTAATCCGCCACATCGTGTTTAACTCCCATTGCAGCAAAGACAACCGCAAATTCGCCGTCTACGCCGTCACCTAGTTTGGCTTGTTTAGCGATTTGGGCAGCGAGTTCGTTGTGGGGCATCCCATCTCCTGAGAAGATAGGAAGTTTTTGACCACGAATGAGGGTGGTTAAACCGTCAATAGCGGAGAATCCTGTTTCAATGTAGTCTCTTGGGTAAATCCGAGAAACAGGGTTAAGAGGAGCGCCGTTGACATCACGACTCACTTCCGCATGGATAGTTCCTAAACCATCGAGAGGTTTGCCTAATCCGTTAAAGGTTCTTCCAAGAATGTCAGGCCCTAGAGCAATTTCCATTCCTTTTCCTGTGAAAGTGGTGTGGGTATTTTCTAGAGACATTCCTGTGGTGGAATCGAACACTTGAATGAGGGCATGTTCCCCTTCAATGGAGATAATTTGTCCAACCTTGTGATGGGTCCGATTGGTACGGAAGCGGACAATGTCACCATAAGCGGCTCCACGAACCCCATCTACCACGACAAGGGGACCTTCAATAGAATTTAAACCTAAATATTCAATTGCCATTCTTTTTTCCCCCTTATCCGTTTTCTTGCATGGCTTTATCATAGAATTGATCGATAGCTTTGTAGTAGTCATCAAACACTTTGAGGTCATCATTTGGAATATCAAATTTCATGGTAATTAACCGGTTGAAGATGTCTGATTGGCTGAGGTAAGACATCGGCATTCCCCATTGAACAAGTTGTTGCATCCGATGGTGAAGATAGAGGATGACATCTAACATTTTGGCTTGCTTAGCCATTGGAATCGCTTGGTCAATCGCATGGAAGGTATTCTGTTGTAAGAATCCTAAACGAAGGACACGAGCGGTTTGAAGGGTAAGTTTTTGATTATCAGGTAAGATGTCTGAACCAATCAACTTAACGATTTCGTTTAATTCATCTTCTTCATGAAGGATGGCCATCATTTCTGCACGATTTTCCACGAATTCTGGAGAAACGTTCTTATTGTACCATGAAGAAAGGTCATCGACATATTGGCTATAAGAATTCATCCAGTTAATCGCAGGATAGTGACGAGCGTGCGCTAAGTTGGCATCGAGTCCCCAGAAGCAGCGAACAAAACGTTTGGTATTTTGGGTAACAGGTTCTGAGAAGTCGCCCCCTTGAGGAGAAACGGCACCGATAATAGAAACAGAACCCGAAGAGTGGTTGAGGGTTTCCATATCTCCAGCCCGTTCATAGAAAGTAGCAATTCGGCTAGCGAGGTAAGCTGGATAACCTTCTTCGGCTGGCATTTCTTCCAAACGTCCAGAGAGCTCACGTAAGGCTTCTGCCCAACGGGAGGTGGAATCCGCCATGATCGCTACATCATACCCCATATCGCGGTAGTATTCTGCAATGGTTAAACCAGTATAGATAGAAGCCTCACGAGCAGCCACAGGCATGTTGGAGGTGTTAGCGATCAAAACCGTTCTCTCCATAAGGGGCGCTTGGGAACGAGGGTCGATCAATTTTGAAAAGTCTTCCAAAACTTCGGTCATTTCATTTCCACGTTCACCACATCCGATATAGACGATCACATCTGCATCCGCAAATTTGGCGATTTGGTGTTGCATGGTTGTTTTTCCAGTCCCAAATCCCCCAGGGATAGCGGCCGTTCCGCCTTTAGCAATCGGAAAAACGGTGTCGATAATTCTTTGTCCAGTGAGAAGTGGGGTAGTAGATTCTAGCCGTTTAGCCACAGGACGAGGAGTCCGAATTGGCCATTTTTGGTAAGCTTTAATAGGATAAATGTCGCCATTGAAGAGACGAATTTCTGCTAAGGTGTCTTCAATCGTGTATTCACCAGGTTCAACAATCTTAACGACTTGTCCAACAACTTCTGGAGGAACCATGACTTTATGAGTAATCGCTGCAGATTCTGGAATTTCTGCAATGATGTCTCCACCAGAGACTTGATCATCTAGGTTCACTTTAGGTTGAACTTTCCATTTCTTGGTGCGATCTAAGGAGTGAACATTGACGCCTTTTTGAATATAGAATCCAGATTGTTTGGCAATTTCTTCTAGGGGACGTTCGATTCCATCGAAGATATTATTGAGCAAACCAGGTCCTAATTCAACGGACATAGCGGAACCAGACCCTACGATAGGCTCTCCAGGTTTCAAGCCTGCAGTTTCTTCATAGACTTGGATAGTAGTTTTGGATTCGTCGATCCGAATAACTTCTCCGATTAATTGGGAATGTCCGACGTGGACAAGTTCTTGCATGGAGAATTCAGTAGGCCCTTGAACGGTAACGATCGGCCCATTAATCGCATAAATTTTTTCTGTAACTTCCATGAATTTATAGTGCCCCCTTTATGACGAAATCTTCTTGCATCTGATCTAAGAGGCTAGAGAAGGAATAGTCGAAGAGAATTTGGCGTTCTCTTAAAACGCCTCTTATTCCTCCAATAAAGTCACGGTCAGAGAGACTAACGGGATGATTGACCCGTTGAGCCAATTGGTCTTTAAGATGGGCATCACTGCGATCAATATAGAGATCATAAGTTTCATTCTTCGCAAAAGATTGGATTTTTTTGATCATTGCGAGAAGTTGATCGACATATTGATCGGTGTTCTTATAGTTTTCGATTTCTTTTTCAAAAGCTTGGAAGAGGGTACTTTTCATTTTTTCTTCGTTTAAGAATAAGTCTTTTTGTTGACTAATTTGCATTTGAGAGAGAATCTTATTACTTTCCCTGCGAATAGCTTCTTTTTCAGTTTCTAAGCGTTTAGCGAGATTCTCATCCGTTTGTTTTTTGTAATTAGCCAAATCTTCTTCCAAAGTTTGGCGATATTGCTCAATTTCTTGGTCAATTTCTTCTTGAGTTTGCGATTTGACTTGATCGTCAAAATAAGTTAATTTTTCATCGAGTTTCATAGTAACCTCCTCTAAATCGATATGCCAATGGCACTTTGTATGGTCGATTGGATGGAACTTTGAGAGTGTGCATACTCGGCAGGCCCTTGAATTTCAACAATTAAAGGTTTGGAACGATTGAATCGCACATCATCAACTTGTTTCTGATGGCTAGCAATGAGTTGAGGAGAAATCATCAAAACACCAATCGTATCATCAGCGAGAACAGCACGAAAAGCATCCTCAAATTTGGTCTCTTCGTCAATTAAGACCCCATCCACGCCTACTAACTGCATGCCAGTTAAAGCTTGGATGTTATCACTAATGATATATTCTTTCATTAGAGTTGCCCCAAGATAGAGAAGGAAACGATTAAACCGAATAGGGAAATCCCTTCAGCTAACCCAACGAAAATTAAAGAACGACCAAAGATGGAGTCATCTTCGCTAATAGCACCTAAAGCAGCGGAAGCGGAGTTAGAAACGGCGATCCCGGCACCTACACAGGAGAGACCAGTAGAAAGAGCGGCTCCAATAAAGCCTAAACCTTTTGCTAAGCCATCAACGTTTTTACCAGCTTCTTGACCAGCAGCGTAGGCAACTTCAGGATGATAAGCGAGAATTAAAGCAATTGCGATACCACAAACAACGGTGAAAATATTAAAAGCTAAAGTTTTCTTGTAACGTTCACGACCAGCTTGACCAAAGAAATAGTAGCCAGCAGGAAGAACGAAGCCAAGGATAAAAGTTAAAGCGATGGTTAATTTAAGTAAAGTAGAAATAGACATGTAAAATACTCTCCTTTTTTATAGACGATTAAAATGATTGTTCATTGGGTCCGTTAAGACCAAATAGATTTAAATTCAATGCCGTCTCCCTTGAAGAAGTGGCTGAAAAGTTCATAGAATTCAAGACGTAGGACTTGAATAAAGACAACGAGTCCTTCAAACCCTGTAACAAATAGGTTTCCGAGGATGAAGACGAGCCAATTAGGATGTCCACCTTCTAAGTGAGCAAACATCAAGACAATCCCCATCATGACGCCGTGGCTGATCGCAAAAGCACCCACACGGACGAAAGAAATTGTATTTGAGATAAAGGATAGAAGGGTTTCGAAAGCTTCAAAGAATACAGTGATCAATTGAATTACAATACCGTCGCTGCTCTTTTCTTTACTCTTCGTAATGAGATGAATGATTTTTTCTTTAAACCCAATGCAAGCAAGGGCGATTAGCATCACCAATAGAACTAAAGAGAAGGCAGGGATGGCATGTCCAGTCATATAGAGGACAAGGGTGATAACGAGTAATCCATAGAAAATTAATCCCATCACGCCGTTTCTGTCAAAAATAGCTTCTAATTTTTCGCCTTCTTTAAGACGCATATAGACGTTCATGGTCATCGTTAATAAGATGAGGAACATCCCAAAGCACACAGAAACAATGAAAATTGAATTTAAGGTTCCGAAGAAAGGAACGCTTGTCATGGCTTCGCTAGGTTTTAACCAGATGGCAGGAAGAACATCTTCTAATCCGAAGATACTGCCGTAAAGGAAACCAAAGATCATAGAAGAAATTCCCACAGGTACGAACATTTTAGCCCCTGAAAGGTTTTTCTTAATGTAGCCCAAGATCCCTAATATCATCAATAAGAGTCCGTGTCCTACATCACCAAACATCGCTCCGAACATTAAAGAATAAGTAAGTGCGACTAAAGGAGTAGGATCAAACTCTTCATAGTTTGGGGTTCCATACATTTTAGTGATCATGCGAAAAGGCTTTGTAAAAAAATTGTTTTTAAGTTTTGTAGGTGGCTCGATATTATTGCCATCATTATAATCTTCCAAATAGATGGTTACATTTGGATCGTCTTTCATTTCCTCAACGAGTTGGGCAGCATCTATTTCTGCCATCCAACCAATTAAAAGATAGCGCGTCTCTTTCTTTGCAAATTCATTACGGGTGATCGCAGCGTACCGTCTTACGCCAAAGGCTTTAGAGAGTTGGGCTAAACGCGCTTTTGCTTCTAAGAGTTCTTTAGAAATTGGTTGTACCGCTTGACGAAGAGTCGTTTCGAGTTGCTTTTGTTCTTTTTTGAGTTTTTCCATTTTTTCAGAGAAGCGACTCAAGATCTCTACGAAGGTTCCTTTTTCTTCTGGTAGATAGAGACGTTTCCAGTTCAAAGAGAAGAAGAGAGCGTCGACACGTTGACGATCTTGAGCAGAAGTAAAGTATGCTCCGTACACGTAGCCATCAACTTCTTTAGAAGGAATAAAGATCGCAGGCACCATATTTTTAATGTACTTTTTATATTTATGATAATTCAAAAGAGTGAAGCGCCCAAAACGGAATTTAACCTTCTTCATAATGAGAATATCATCAAGAGGATAGTCAATTTTTTCGAAAGGTTCATACTTATTGAAATCTGTTGTTAATTGAGTAATCTCTTGGTTGACTTTTTGTAATTTTTCTTGTTCTGTCTTCACATCATGTTCAACTTGTTCTACTAAACGTTTGATATAGTCGAAGTCTAAAGAACGTGGTTCGATCGCTGCGGCATTTTGTTCAGTAGGACTCAATTGTAACAAGTCATCAATTCTTTGAGATAAAGGCTTATAGGGATCTGGACTCGTATAAGGCTTTAAGGTACGAATATCTGATAGCTCTTTGAGTGTGTTTTCGAGATGTATATCGTAGTGACTTAAGTATTGGTCAGACATCCGGTCGATGTCATCACGTGGGCCGGTAATGTTAACCATACTCATTTTTGTAATCATTCACTTAACTCCTTTCGTGGTTATACATAAGTAGGATCGTCAACTTTATAGGCCACTTCTTCCATAATTTGTTCGAATAAATGAGCTTCTTTTTCCTTATCTTCGAGATAGGTGAGAAGAGGCAGAATCGAATGTGGAAGGGCTTTGCTTAGTCGTTTTTGAAGATTGGCTAAGTAATTATGTTGTCGTTCACTTCGGGTCAAGGCATCATCACTTGTAAACAAATTTTCAAAGCCGAGAAGATTGAGATGATTCATAAAGGAAGTCTCGTCTTGACTTGAAAGCAAGGTGTTGAGCGAAGACTCATTAAGATAATGACTTGGATCAAACAATTGCGCGCGAATATAATTTTCATCTGCATGATAGAGAAATTTCAAACGATAGATCGTCCGAATATTCGCTAAATCCATCCGAATGCCATAAAGTTTTTTGAAGGCATTAAGTTCTTTTGGAGAGAAGGCTTGTCGCGCTTTTTTCCAAACAAGCAGTGAACAGTACTGATCAAAAGCAGTTGAAATAATGTAATGATCATAAGAATTCGCATGGAAATATTCACTGAATTGTTCAAAGAAGGGTCGGTAATCTGTTTCACTGAAACTGTCTATAGCCCCTTCGATAGTAGTTGCGGTTAGAAGTTGGCCAATTTTAAAATTACGACATTCTTCTAAATAATCTGTATAGGGTCCAACAACCAATTGAACGCTTTTTTCTTTTTCTAAGTGGCGTAAAATGCGAGCAATGAATCGGGCTTCAAAGCGAATACCGTATAATTTCAGAGCTTTTCTTTGGGTAAGGTCTGCAAAACGATAAATTTTCAAGAAGTCCGAAATAAGGCCTTGCTGTAAGACATTAATAAAAGAATTAGGATTCTCTTGATAATGATTGCCTTTTCTACTTAGAACGGCGTGGTAGCTAGGTAATTGGTCGATCAAACGATAAAGTTCTTGAAGATTGGAAACAGAATAATCTTCTTCAAAATCTTTGCGATCAAGACATAGATTTTTTCGCATAGCCTTGATCTTAGTGTTGATTGCGATGTAGTTACTCATTCGTGTTCACTCCCAAGGCTGTTAATTGCTTCTTAAAATCAAGAAGATAAGCTGCTTGGTCATGGTCAACCAATTGTTGAATCTGTTCCATTTTATGGGTGAAGCTCGATTGATAAGCAGCTAATTGCTTAGCACGATAATCATCAGTTTGGGTTTTAATATCGGCCAAAGTCTGATCATAATTTTCTTGTGCTTGCTTGCGATAGTCGGCTTTCTTTTGATCATACGTTTCTCTGAGAGCCAGTTTTTGTTGTTGAACATTGCTGAGAGCTTTGTTGGCCTGGACTTCCATTTGGAACAATTGATCAATAATTTTATCCATTACTTTTCCACCATCCTTCTTTTTTATTTTTAAAAGAGCTTCTCGAAAAGCTCCAATGTTCATTATAGGGGATCCTTTTAGACTTGTCAGTTTCAGACTTCGTGAAAAAGTGCAAAAAAATTCAAAAATATATAAAACGATTTTTTTTTACATATTTTAATTAGGGGAAGATTTCATTGGAAAATAGAAAAATAGTAAGAGGAAACATTTAAATTTAAAGAAAAAAGATGCAAAAAAACGGAAATATTCAAAAGCAAGGGAATTATATGAAGAAAGGAAGTGCAAAATGGAAGAGGCTATCAAAGAATTACTCAAACGAGCCTATCACGGACGGGTAGATGATATCCATTTTCTTCCTGACCAAGATCATTATGCAATTTATTTTCGACAAGGCGGAAATTTAGTTCATCAGAGAGATTTGAATTTGGAAGAGGGGGCACGGTGGATAAGATATCTTAAATATGTCAGTCATTTGGATGTTGGAGAGCGGCGGTTACCTCAAGAAGGAAGTTTGTTTTACGATTTAGACGATTTTAAAATCGAACTTCGTTTGTCTACCCTTGCTAATTATATGTTGCAAGAATCGTTAGTGATTCGTTTGTTGTTTGATTATGAGCAAGAAACGCTGAGTATAGAATCTTTAGATGATTTTGAAATAATGAAAACTTATATGAAGAAACAGAGCGGCTTAATTTTATTTTCTGGTCCTGTTTCTTCAGGAAAGACCACACTGATTTATCAATTGTTAAGAGATCTTTATCAAAAACAAGCTAAGCAAATCATTACTATGGAGGACCCAGTAGAACTTAAAGAAAAAAACTTTCTTCAGGTTCAAGTGAATGAGAAAGCAGGAACGACTTATGATGTTTTGATTAAGGCGAGTTTGCGCCACCATCCGGATATTTTATTAATTGGAGAGATTCGTGATGAATGGACTGCTCGAATGGTGATGCGAGCTGCTTTGACGGGACATCTAGTTTTAGCAACGGTTCATGCCAAAAATTGTGTAGGGGTTTTAGGAAGATTACAGGAATTAGGGATTAGTCAAGAACAATTGCTTCAAACCTTATTGTTGATTGTATCTCAGCGGTTGATCCCTCTCTTACCTTTAGAGGATAATCGTCGCTCCATGATTTGTGAGTGGATGGATGCCTCTATGATTACTCATTGGATGATGAATGGCCAGCATAGTGATCAATTTTCTTCATTAAATAAGAAATTAGAGGAGGCGTATCAGGGTGGAAGGATCAGTCAAGAAGTCAAAGCGAGCTATCAATTGGAAAGCGATTGCTAATTATGAGATAACGAGTTCTTGGACAAGGAAAAAGCAAGCAGATGTCCTTCTTTATATTGCCCAGATGTCTTCGGAAGGATTTCAGTTAATCGAAATTTTCCAATTTTTAGGTCAAATTTATCCAGAGAAAAAAGAAGATTTTCAAGCCATGGAGAGTCAATTAATCAGAGGAAACTATTTTTATCAGACTTTGTCTATTCTTCATTTCCCACAATCTGTTATTTTTCAAGTGAAAGTGAGTGAGGAATGGGGAGATTTTGCAAAGGATCTATTAGTTATCTCAGATTATTTAAAGACGCGTGACCAGCAGAGGCAAGAGATTAGAAAGACCCTTCGTTATCCTGCTTTTTTGGTTGGCATGATTGCAATTTTGTTAGGGGGATTACGACTCTTTTTACTTCCTCAGTTGAAAGCGATGAGAATCAGCCAAGCGGGAGGATTAGCCGCTATTTTGCTAGGAACTTTAGAAAATATGCCGCTTTTACTGGCTGGCTTTTTGGGATTAAGTATTCTGTTTTTGATAGGAGGAAGAATATGGTACAAGAAGCATTCTCCCTTGTACAGAGCTCAAAGATACGTGAAACTCCCTTTGATTGGAAGGGTGTATCGCCTCTATTATACTTACTTTTTTGCTTATGAATTCAGTCAACTCTTTGCTGTCGGTTATTCAATCAAGCAAATTATAGAGACGTTTTCCAGCCAGGAGGAAGTCCCTTTTTTGAAAGACTTCGGTCAATTTTTACAGGCGAGTTATCAAGAAGGTCAACCTGTTTCAAAAGCTTTAAAAGAGTCTGGCGTTTTTGAGCAGGAATTTCCATCAATTGTTCAGCAAGGAGAACTCCTTAACCAGCTAGCCATTAAAATGCGATTATTTAGTCAAAGATGCTTAGAAACTTTTCATGAGCGAATTCATGGATTAATAATAGTGGCTCAGAATGTGATGTTTATTTTTGTAGCGACTTTAGTCGTGATGGTTTACCTTTTATTAATGTTACCGATGTTTAATATGTTAGGAGCGATTCAATAATGGAAAATAGAATTTTAAACTTTAGACGGCAACTGTTTCGTTTGCTACAAGGAAAAAGTGTAGATAAATCTGGATTTACTTTATTAGAAATGTGCTTAGTTCTGATCATTGTGGGGATTCTACTCTTAATTATTATTCCTAATATGATGACTCAAAAGGAAAATGCTCAAGAAACTGGAGATAAAGCTTTAGTCAAGACAGTAGAAACTCAAGCTGTTCTTTATGAAAATGCAAAGAATGCGAAGCCTAAATTAGGAGATCTTGAAAGCAATGGGTACCTGACGTCAGAACAAGTCACACGGTATAAACTTATTCCTGCAGATAAGAAAACAAACGCTGTTTTAGCTGATGAATAGACTGAGAAGGCGTTAGCATGAATAAGGGCAAGGAAGGCTTTACCCTATTAGAAATGATTTTGGTATTAATTGTGGTGGGAGTGATGATGTTAGTCACCGTGAAGGGCTGTCAACACTTCAAGGTAGAATTTGAAATTAGAAATTCTGTTCAAGAGATTACGCAAGCTTATGAATTGGCTCAGAAAAAAGCGATTCTTTGTGGAAAATATTATTGGATAGATTTTGGCCACTATCAGGTGCAGGTGCGAACGGTGTCTGAAAGCAATGCCAGAGTGATTGAACGGGTCATATCTCTTCCTAAAGGAGCAAAGATTCCAAGGGGTGGATATATCAAAATTCATCCACTAACAGGCTACATTAAACCAACTACGATAGATATTGATTATCCGAATGGGCTGTATTCATTAAAAATTCAGTTAGGAGTAGGTAAATATGTGCTGGTTAAAAAATGATAAGTCCGGATTTCTTTTAGTAGAGAGTATGATTAGCCTTTTCTTGGTAGCAGGGTTTATTGTCCTTTTTGTTGCAATGATTCGCTTGCAATCTCTTAATTATAAAAAACAACGGGGGCAATTAAATCAGATGGAAGATTTGTATATTCGGGTCGTAGAAAGTAATGGACGAAGTGGACGAGGTATTAATTACCAGGAAAAGACTTTACAGGTACATCCCACTCAGGAGGAGACAGGTTATGTTATCCATTTGGAAGGGGTTCAATCCCCATAAGAATAAGCGAGGGTTTACCCTTTTGGAAGCGATTTTAGCCTTGTTACTTTTTGCAAGCATTCAGTCTCTTCTTATGACCACTCTTCATTTAGAAACAAACTATTATCAACAAGTCAAAGAAGTTTATGCAGATGATTGGGGAGTATTTCTCATGCAGCTTCAAAGAGAAGCGCGGAATGGACGATTAATAGCGGTTTCTAGAACTTCTTTGAAATTTAAAAATCAAAAAGAGCGTCACATCTCTTATGAATTTTATAAAAACACGAATAGCCGTATGATTCGAAAATTAGTACGAGGCTTGGGACATCAGCCTTATCTTATGGATGTTAGAAGAGTGATTTTTACTTTTCAAAGTCCAAATATCGTGCATATTGATTTAACATTTATTAATGAAGAAAAGCATCAAGCCACCATTTATTTTCAAAAGCCAGAGGAGAAGCAAGATGAATAAAAAAGGGTCGATTTTGTTTTATAGTTTGACTTTGCTTTTTGTATGCGGCCTTCTCTTTATGGCGGGGTTAACACTTTATCAGATGAATGTTCAAAATATGAAGACTGTTTCAGAAGGTTATTTGGCACATGCTTTAGCCGAGTATGCTTACCAGACAACAGCAGAAGAGAGAGCTAAGGAACAAGCTAAGAAAAAAGAGAAATGGGAGCAAGATAAGCAGGCCAAAGAGGAAGACTTGGAAAAAATCCAAAAACATTTGTCCAAAGAATTAGGAGAACTTTTAGTGACTTACTTGCAGGAGAAGCGTTCCTTTGAAGAAAAAAATCAACACATTCAAATATTAGAAGCTCAATTGAAGGATTTAGAGCGTGAGATTCAAAAGACAGAGTCTTCTGAAAAAAAGGAGATTTTTTGTCAAAAGAAAAAGCAAATTGAATCGAAACTGACACATATTTCTCAGGAGAAAGTATTTTTGCCAAGTTTGCCTGATCTTACTTTTTTAGAGAAAGGAAATAATTGCTTGAAGGAATCTCCCAAGCATTCGAGTGAGCACCGCAAGAAGCGATCAGTGGATACCGGAACTCCTCCTTCTTTTCCTTTACCTTTAGATTCGCCTAATGAGATTTTAAATGAAGAGAAACTTTCCCGAGAAGATTTTGAAACTTACAAGAAAAAGCAGATGGTTCAAGATCGCTCTTTAAAAAAAATCTTGGATAAATTTCCACTTATCAAAGCCTGCTTGGAGGAGGCAGATGAAGATTTAAAGTTTACGTCTATGCGAGAAGGTCAAGAGCAGATAAAGCAAACGATACAAGCCTTTAAGAAAGCAAGAAAGCGCCAAGATAAGTTTTATTTGGAACATCCCAAGAGTGAGTGGCAGAATGGAGGAAAAATTGAGAAGACTTTTCGTTTTGATTGTGCTAGTGTTCGATATTTTATTCAACAGAAAGAACAGCATTGTCAAGTGACCATGAAGGATTCCAAACATGTTTTCCATTTTATTTATTAATTTCAAAAATGATAAGATGACTGAAGCTGTATTGGGCAAGACTTTCCATAGTCTTGCTTTTTTGCTATAATGGGAGCTGTTAATATAAGATCAAGTAGGGAGGAAAAATTGTGAAAAGGAGAATCGAACGGCTCCAAGCGAGTTTAAAAGTAGAAAGCCTGAGTGCTTACCTTATTACTGAAAAGTATAACTTACGTTATATGAGTGGCTTTACAGGAACGAATGGTCTAGCTCTAGTAACTGCCAGTCATGCTTATTTTTTGACGGATTTTAGATATACTCAGCAAGCTAGCAAGCAATGTGAAGGGTATGAGGTGATCTTAGCAGGAGGATCGGCCTCAACAAGTTCTCCCTTACATATTCTCCAAGACATTATTGAGAAGGAAGTCCTTACCCGGATCGGGTATGAAGAGCAACACATGACCGTCGCTGAATATGATGGCTACGAAAACTTTCTCAAAGCTGAGCTTGTTCCAGCTTCAGGTATGATTGAAGTCTTGAGAAGCTATAAAGATGCAGACGAGATTGCTAAGATTAAACAAGCCTGCGCGATTACAGATAAGGCATTTGATTATTTGTTGACTTATCTCAAACCCGGCTTAACAGAAATTGAAGTTGCTAATACTTTAGATTTTAAGATGCGGGAATATGGGGCTTCTGGTTTGTCCTTTGATACGATTGTAGCTTCGGGTAAACGGTCAGCTATGCCCCATGGAGTTGCGAGTGAAAAGCGCCTTGAAAAAGGGGATATTATTACGATTGATTTCGGATGTTATTACCAAGGCTATGCTTCTGATATGACTCGAACAGTTGCCCTAGGAGATGTGGATCCTCGATTGAAAGAAATCCATCAAATTGTGTATGAAGCCAATCAATTGGTTCGAGACCTGGCCAAGCCTGGAATGACAGGTCAAGAGATTGACGCTATCGCTCGAAATTATATTGATTCTCACGGCTATGGTAAATATTTCGGTCACGCTTTAGGTCACTCCTATGGCTTAGAAGTGCATGAAGATCCGAATGCCACGCCATCTGCCCACACGCCATTTGAAGTGAACCAATTAGTGACAGATGAACCTGGTATCTACATTGAAGGCTTAGGGGGAGCAAGAATTGAAGATGACTTGCTGTTTATAGAAGATGGCAATGTTTGTTTGACACAATCTCCACGTGAGCTTATTTTGCTTTAAAAATGGTGAATGTGAGAATTGAGTTCCTCTGTTAGGGAGTGAAACGTTTTGATTTTTTGGAAAACTAAGGACTAACTGAGAATAAATTCTATGAAAATATAAAAACTATGATAAAATAGTGTGAATACAAATTTAAAGGAGTATAATTTATGATTACAACCAACGATTTTAAGAACGGCTTAACGATTCAAAGTGAAGGCAATATTTACCGAGTAATTGAATTCCAACATGTCAAACCAGGTAAGGGAAGCGCCTTTGTTCGTTCCAAATTAAGAAATTTAAGATCAGGTGCTGTGATTGATAAAACATGGCGTGCAGGCGAAAAAGTGGAAACTGCCCATATTGAATCTCAAGAAATGCAATACCTTTACGCTATGGGCAACACCTATGTTTTCATGAATACTTCTACTTATGAACAAATGGAAATCCCAGGCGATGTTATCAAAGAAGAATTGAACTATCTTCTCGAAAATATGATGGTAGATATTGTAACCTACGAAGGCGAAGTTATTGGCTTGGAATTGCCAAATACTGTAGAATTAGTAGTGGCTGAAACAGAACCAAGTATCAAAGGAAATACAGCTTCTGGTGGGACCAAACCAGCAACTATGGAAACAGGACTTGTGGTTAATGTACCATTCTTTGTGAATGCGGGCGATAAATTGGTCATCAATACAGGAGACGGTTCTTATATTCAACGGGCCTAAGCTAGAGAATACGTGTGGAAGAGAGGAGATACCATGGCTAAGCATGAAAACACTAAAATTAAGACAAGTGGCGTCTTAGGGGCCATCAATATTGCACCCGATGTCATTGAAAGCATTGCAAGGATCGCTAGTGAAAAAGGCCAAGCGTTTACTCCTCTAGCAGATTATGCTGGAAATATTCAGAGCTTTTTCTCTAAGAATAGTGGAGTAGTTTTGCGGACTGATGATTCAGGCAATTTGCAACTTGACGTTGCAGTAGCTGCTCATTGTGGAACAGAAATTCCTAAAGCGGCTGTGGCCTTACAAAAATACATCAAAGAACAAATCTATTTTATGACAGACATTAAAGTAGACCAGGTCAACGTATTAGTGTGTGACCTTGTAACAAATAAAGAGTAAAAGACAGGTGATCACATGCAAATCGGACGTTCACAGATACGGGAATTAGCAGTTTTAGCGATTTATTCCAGTTTGATCGATCCTCAATTAGATCCCAAAGCTTGTTTTAATCACTTAATTGCTAATGTGAACGAATTAGAAGAAAAATTCCAATACAAGGAAATTAATGAAGAAGATTTTGATCAATTAAAGGCGAAGGGACTCCCCTTCCACTCCACTTCATCTGTTCAAACGCCAAAATCACGATTTGATCAAGTGAAGAAGGTCAGTGAAGACGAAGAGGTGACACCTCCCGCCTACTTTGTGGAATTAATTGAAGGCGTTCGTCAACATCAAGAGGTCATTGATCAACAACTTAACAACCATATCACAGGGAAATGGTCCGTTAAACGTTTAGAATCCATTAATTTAGCGATTTTACGCATAGCAGCTTATGAAATTCTATACGGAAATCAGGAAAAAATTCCTGCTGTGGTAGCAATTGATGAAGCGGTGGAATTAGCTAAGCGTTACTCGGATGAAAAATCCCGACGCTTTATTAATGGGGTTTTATCCGCTTTACTAGTTCAATAAAAGGATGCGATTAGTTCTTGAGGGGGAATCCCCTTGAGAACTATTTTTTAATAGAAGATTTTATGAGGAAGGTCTTATAATGGCAGTAAGAAAAGAGAGGAGAGAAGAGTGAAAGTTTTACGATCTAAGGAATATGTTGTTCACTTAAAAGAAGATTTGAAGGCACGCGTTCTTCAATTGAAACAGCGGGGAGTTTATCCGAATGTCGTTGTTTTACTGGTAGGAGAAGATGCTGCCTCTAAGGCATACGCTAAAATGAAAGGCAAAATAGCCGATCAACTTGGGATCAGCTATCAATTAGAAGAGATGCCTGCTAATGTGACCACTGAAGAGATGATTGCCAAAATTTACGCCCTTAATGCGGACAAGAATGTGCACGGTGTCATGGTAGAAATGCCACTTCCTAAGTCTTTAAATGAAGAAGAAATTATTCAATCCCTAGATCCTCAGAAGGATATGGATGGGATTCATCCGATGAATATGGGATATTTATTGAAGGGACAAAGGCACACACTTCCTAATACGCCTCTAGCAGCGATGGCACTTTTAGAATTAGGAAAAGTGGATTTAGAAGGCAAGATAGCCCTTGTTGTTGGAAGGTCGAATATTGTGGGCAAGCCTCTCGCTCAATTACTTTTAGAAAAAAATGCGACAGTGATGATGTGCCATTCGAGGACCCCTCATTTGGAAGAATGGACCCGCCAAGCAGATGTTTTATGTGTAGCTTGCGGACAATCTCGTCTCATCAAGGCGGATATGGTCAAGAAAGGTGCTGTGGTAATCGATATTGGAACGAATTATGACGATGAAACGGGTAAATTAACGGGAGATGTAGACTTTGAAAAGGTAGCTGAAAAAGCTTCACTTATTACCCCGGTTCCAGGAGGAGTAGGTCCTGTGACGACGGTAATGATCTTCAAGCAATTACTGGATCGACTGGAGGCGAAGGAGAAGGCATGACCCCTAAGGACTATCTTACCGTCAGTCAGTTAACCTCCTATATCAAGGCCAAGTTTGATCGGGATCCTTATATGCAGACGGTTCATCTGGTAGCAGAGGTGTCAGGGTTTCGCAATAGAGGCAAACAAGCTCATCAGTACTTTGGCCTGAAAGATGATCAGGCTTATATCAATGCCATTATTTTTCGTCATGTTTTTTCGAAGTTAAATTTTGACTTAGAGGATGGAATGAAAGTTCAAGTCATTGGACGGATCAGTCTCTATGAGAAGTCTGGACGTTATTCGTTGATTATTGATGCCATTCAACCTGATGGTGTAGGGCAATTCTATGTCCGCTTCGAAGAATTAAAGAAAAAACTCACGCAAGAAGGACTTTTTACTTTTCAACCTAAGCCCCTTGCCAAATATCCTAAAAAAATTGCCGTGGTTACTTCTCCGTCGGGTGCGGTGATTCGGGATATTATAACGACGTGTCGGAGGCGTTATCCTATTGTTCAAATCGTCCTCTATCCTACAGTGGTTCAAGGAGAACAAGCGGCTCAAAGCATTGTGAAAAATCTTCAACGGGCAGATCAGAGTGGAGCGTATGATACGATCATTGTCGGACGTGGAGGAGGTTCGATCGAGGATCTCTGGTGTTTTAATGAAGAGAAAGTGGTTCGGGCGATTGCGGCTTGTCAAACGCCTGTGATCTCATCAGTTGGACACGAAACGGATACGACCTTGTCTGACTATGTTGCAGATCAACGGGCAGCTACGCCTACAGCCGCTGCAGAATTGGCAACCCCAGTTCTTAAAGACGTCTTCTATCAACTGGGAGACTACCGGCAAAGGCTCATCAAAAGTCAAACCAATCGCCTAGATTATTTTGAACATCGTTTGGGTCAGGTGAAGCAGTCCTATCTCTTCACTCAACCTGAGAAGTTGTATGATGGCTATCGGTTGAAGATCGCAGACTTAGACAAGCAGCTATCAGAACATATGCGTCAAAAGGTCTATCAACATAAAGAGACTTTTTATCGGCTCTATCAAGGGCTATATCGGGTGTCTCCAGAGAGAAAAATTGTAGACGAGAAACACCGCCTCCAACAAGAGCATGCAGATTTATGCCAAAGTATGGAAAAACAGTTGAAAGATATTCAACATACTCTCTCTCAACGGATCGGACAATTAGACCTATTGTCCCCTTTGAAGAGAATGTCAGGAGGATATGCATATGTTAGTCAGAACGGACAATCCGTTCTTTCTGTAACGACTCTTTCTCCAGGCCAAAATTTGGATATTCAGTTCCGAGATGGCCGATTAAGCAGTCAAATTACGGCAACCTATAAGCAAGAGATGACCCCAAGTGCTTTTTTGAAGGGACAAGGGGATCAGAAGAAAAGGAGTAAGTCATGACAGAAAAAGAAGAATTAAGTTTTGAAGAAGCTTTAAGTGAACTAGAAGCTATTGTTAGTCAACTTCAAAATGGAGATATTCCTTTGAAAGAATCTATGGAGGCTTTCCAAAAGGGCATTCAGCTCAGCAATTATTGTAGCCAAACCTTAGAACAAGCTGAAAAAACGATGACCAAATTAATGAATGAGTCAGGAGACTTAGAAGATTTTGAAATTTCTCACGGAGAAGAGGGCTAGTATGCACTTACAAGCGTTTATGAAGGAGGAGCTTCCTTCTTTAAGGGAAGCTTTATTGGCACCTTTTCATTCCCAAATGACAAAATTAGAAGAGGCTATGCTTTATTCCTTGAATGGTGGTGGAAAATCTCTGCGCCCCTTATTAGTTTTGGCGGTATTAAAAACATTCGGTTATCCCACGCACAAAGGTTATCCGGCAGCTTGTGCAGTCGAGTATCTTCATACTTATTCCTTGATCCATGATGATCTTCCAGCCATGGATAATGATGATTATCGTCGAGGCAAATTGACTAATCATAAACAATTTGATGAAGCTACCGCTATTTTAGCAGGGGATGCTCTACAAACTTTAGCCTTTTTTGCTTTAACGAAGTTGACCGATGATTATCCAGCTCAGCTGGGTTTACAATTGGTGGGATTACTCGCGCAAGCATCCGGTAAAGAGGGGATGGTAGAAGGCCAAATGCAGGATATGCTTTCTGAGCATGAAAACTTACAGCTTGATCAGTTGAAAGCCCTCCATGCTAAAAAGACAGGCGCCCTCTTACACTTTGCGATTGTGTCTGGAGGATTACTTAGTCAAGTGGATGAAGAAACGATGGCTATTCTCTCTACTTTTGCTAAACACTACGGAATTGGCTATCAAATTCAAAATGATTTGCAAGAGGTACTTTGGACAGATGAAGAACGGGGAAAGAAATCTAAAGGAGACGCTTCTCATGAGAAAAATACCTATCCGAGCCTTTTAGGGACGCCGGGAGCTCTTGAAGCGCTTGAAAAAGAGAGAGGAGCTTGTCTCACTCAGCTCTGCCGTTTAAAAGAAAAGCATCCAACTTGCCAGATAGAGTTGTTGCAAGATTTTGTGGCTTATTTACAAATGGATCACGGAAAGGGAGGTCAAGATGGCTAAAGAACATGTGCAAAAAGAAAGAGCAGACCTGCTCGTGGTTCGACAAGGCTTAAGCGACTCTAGAGAAAAGGCCAAGCGACTGATTATGGCGGGGCAGGTCTATAATGAACACCAGGAACGTATTGACAAAGCAGGTGAAAAAATACCTGTGACTAGCCAATTAGAGATTAAAGGAGAAACCTTACCTTATGTGTCGAGAGGAGGCTTCAAGTTAGAGAAGGCTCGTCAAGAGTTTCATCTTGATTTTCAAGGGAAAAATGTCCTCGATATTGGGTCTTCCACGGGGGGATTTACGGATGTTGCCCTTCAAAATGGCGCTTGTCATTCTTATGCTCTCGACGTTGGAACCAATCAACTAGCCTGGAAAATTCGAAGCGATGAGCGGGTAACTGTGATGGAACAAACGAATTTTAGATATTCTAAGCTCGAAGACTTCCAAGAGGGTCAGCCAGATCTTGCGACAATTGATGTTTCTTTTATTTCTTTGGGATTGATTTTACCGCCCCTTCATGCAATTTTGAAGACAGGTGGGCAAGTGATTGCCTTGATTAAACCGCAATTTGAAGCAGGTAAGGACAAGGTCGGCAAAAAAGGGATCGTTCGTGACAAGAAGGTTCATCAGGAAGTTATTGAAGAAGTTTTCGAAAAGGCAGTGGCTTTAGGGTACCGGATTGAATCTCTTACCTATTCTCCAATTACAGGGGGAACAGGGAATATTGAATTTCTCTGTCTGATGACAAGACAAGAAGAAGGCAGTTATGCCGATCATTTAGACATTGCTCAAGTCATTGAGGAAGCTCACCAACAATTCGATTAGAAGGGAGGGGGAGCCATGTTACAATATTTAAGAATTGATCATTTCGCCTTAATTGATCATGTGGCGATTGACTTTGAAGAAGGCATGACCGTTCTCACTGGGGAGACCGGAGCTGGGAAGTCAATGATTATTGATGCGGTGGCACTCTTAGCCGGCGGAAGAGGATCGGTAGATTTTATCCGAAAAGGGCAAGAGAGTTTCCACTTGAGAGGCCTTTTTTATCTGCCGAATCCGTCCGAAGATCTCTGTGCCTTCTTAGACCAAGAAGGCATCGAATGGTCCGACCATCAACTGATGATTGTCAGAAGTTTGGATCGATCTGGGCGAAATACGATCAAGGTGAATGACTGTTCATTAACCGTGTCGAGTTTGAAAAAGCTAGGGCATTTTTTGATTGATATTCATAGTCAAAATCAAAGCCAAGCTCTCCTTAATCCCGCTTATCATTTGAGTATGCTGGATGAATATGCGGGGCAAGCTTTAGCCGAAGCCCTTAGTCAGTATCGAGAGGTATTTGAACGTTTTTCGGCAGCTAAGCAGGCCTTAGCGCATTTTAATTTAAATGAGCAGGAGATTGCGCAACGACTAGACTTGTTAAGTTTTCAATGTAAAGAATTGTCCGCTGCTCAATTAGTGGTAGGAGAGGACGAACAATTGAAGGAAGAACGTGACACTTTACGGAATTATCAAGTCATCGCAACTTCCTTACATACGGCTTTGGAAGCTTTAACGAGAGGAGAAGACAATGCTTTAGATAAGGTTAGTCAAGCCCAAACTTCTCTTGATAAAATTGCGTCACTTAGCTCTTCTTTTGAAGAATTTTCCAAGGAAATGGCTTCTATTTATTTTGGCTTACAAGAATTAGCCTATAGTGTAGGAGAGAGGACGGATGATCTTTCTTATGATCCAGATCGACTGGACCACATTGAGAATCGTTTAGCAGTGATTGAACAATTGAAGCATAAGTATGGGCAAACTATTCCAGAGATTCTCGCTTATTATGAAAAGATCGAAGAAGAGTACCACAACCTTCAAGATCGGGACAGTCATAAAGAAGTCCTTCAAGCGGATTATCAAAAAGCTAAAGCAGACATTACCCAAGCCGCTCGTAAACTCCATGAGATTCGAAAGGCTGCAGCAGATACCTTGAGTCAAGCGATCGAGGAACAGTTACGCTTACTTTATATGCCACATACCTGTTTTAAGGCTCACTTTAGCGCAAAGAAAACCTTCGATCGCACAGGAGCAGACCAGGTAGAATTCTTAATCCAAACCAATGTCGGGGAAGGACTCAAGTCTTTAGCTAAGGTAGCTTCAGGGGGAGAACTTTCTCGTGTGATGTTGGCAGCTAAGGCGACCCTCCAAGCCTCTCGTCAGACGACGACCGTGATTTTCGATGAAGTAGACACGGGCGTTTCAGGCAGAGTTGCTCAAGCTATCGCTCAGCGCCTCTTTAAGATTGCTCTATCTGCTCAAGTGCTCTGTATTTCTCACTTACCTCAAGTGGCAGCCATGGCTGACCAGCAGCTCCACATTACTAAGACTAGTCAAGAAGGGCGGACGCAAACCCAAGCCGCCTATCTCGATGCAGAGGATCGTATTAAGGCTATTGCTTCAATGACCAGTGGAGAAGATCTCACAGAGGCCGCCCATTTAGCCGCTAAGGAACAAGTAGCTCAATCGTTTAGCTACCGACAAGAAAGGCGGAAAGAGCAATGAAGAAGCCCAAACTTCTCTTGATCGGAGGACCGACTGCCGTAGGAAAGACAGCCCTATCTATTCATCTGGCTCAAAAATTTTCTGGAGAAATTATTAACGGAGACGCTATGCAGGTATACCGCCATCTCTCGATAGGGACGGCTAAGCCCAGTCTAGCAGAAAGGCAAGGGGTGCCGCATTATCTCTTAGATAGTCGAGAAATTGATCAAACTTATAGCGTCTCAGATTTTAAGAAAGAGGCCACTGAAAGTTTTCAAACCATTCGTCAAAAGGGGCACCTTCCTATTTTAGTCGGAGGGACGGGCCTGTATCTTGAATCTTTTCTTTTTGATTTTGATTTAGGGGGCGAAGTGGTCCCTCATCCGGAATTTAGACAGGACATGGAAGCTATTGCAAGAGACGAAGGGGTTCAAGCCTTGCATGATCGGCTGGCTCAACAAGATCCTAAAGCGGCTCAAGCGATTCATCCCAACAATGTTAAACGAGTGATTCGTGCTTTAGAAGTGGGAAAATTTTCAGACCATCTATTTTCAGAACAATCGCAAGATCATGACCACCATCAAAGTTCGTATGATTACCTTATGATTGGCTTAAAGACAGATCGACAATTACTTTATGAACGTATTAATCAACGGATAGACTTGATGATGGCAGAGGGGCTTTTACAAGAGGCTCACTATCTCTATGATGCTCATCTTGATCCTCACTACCAATGTTTGCAGTCTATTGCCTATAAGGAGTTTTTTCCTTATTTCAGAGGAGAAGAAAGCTTAGACCAAGCCATCCTAACTCTCAAGCGTAATTCTCGCCGCTATGCCAAAAGGCAGCTGACTTGGCTCAAGCATCGGATGTCAGAGGTGAGCTGGTATGATCTCATTCAGCATCCTGAAAGTCTTCAAACTTTAGAAGAGGAAGTAGATGCCTTCCTTCATACAGGCGCATAGGAGAATTATTCTATATCAGTATTTCAAGGAAAGTAGGGAGCAGAGTGCCCCAGCAAGTCATTATTGTTCATGTGCAATTGCCAGATAATCCCTTAGACCAGATGAAGCGACAGGTCCAAGAACTCCAATCCCTCGTTGAAACAGCAGGGGGAGAGGTGGTTTGCACATTGATGCAAGCCCGACCTCAAATTGATGGGAGAACAGTTATTGGAAAGGGAAAATTAAAAGCTCTCAAAGACTTAGTAGGCAGTCTAGAAGCAGATTTAGTGGTCTTTTACCAAGAGTTGACTCACACACAAAATAGGAACCTTCAAGAGGCGTTAGAAGTGGGGGTTATTGATCGGGTACAATTGATTTTAGATATTTTCGCCCAGCGTGCCCAATCGAAAGAAGGAAAGCTCCAAGTGGCTCTCGCCCAAAGCCAGTACCTTTTGCCTCGATTAGCTGGTCAAGGTAAGTCCCTCTCTCGTTTAGGAGGAGGCATTGGAAGTCGAGGCCCTGGTGAAACGCAACTGGAACAAGACCGACGTTTTCTCAGAAAGAAGATTCAAAAAATCAAACAAGATCTGAAACAAGTCGAAAAGCATCGGCAAGTGGCCCGAAAAAATCGGACAAGTTCTTTCGTTTTTCGAGTAGGGCTCATGGGCTATACCAATGCTGGCAAGTCCACGCTCTTGACAGGCCTAACGTCTGCAGACACGTATCAAGCGGATCAGCTATTTGCAACCTTGACACCTTTGACCCGCCACTTTCAATTTTCGAATCAATGCCTGGTCAGTGTGACAGATACAGTGGGGTTTATTCAAGATTTGCCACCGCTAGTTATTGATGCTTTTCATTCGACTTTAGAAGAGAGCCGACAAGTAGACCTCCTTCTCATTGTGGTTGATAGCTCTTCGCCCTATGCTAAGGAGCAAGAAGAGGTTGTTAATCAGCTCTTAATAGATCTTCACATGCAAGAGATTCCACGCCTCTACCTCTATAATAAGACCGACTACCTTCCTATATCTCAAGAAGTCCCTCTGACGTATTCTCGTCCCTTCCTGAAGCTATCTGCGAAGTCTAAGTCAGATATTGAGCGTTTGAAGGAAGCCATTGCGGATCAAATCAAGCGCGCTTATACGCCTTTTAGTGGATGGGTTGCTCCTGAAGAACTCTCTTCATGGCTCAAGTGTCGCTCTTCGCTTTATTTAGAGTCTGTCCATTTTGATCAAGGACACAATGCTTATCGCTTGAAAGGCTATCGTCCACCAACTTTCCAATTACCAAGGGATTTTTAGAGGCTTGCTCTAGAAAAAACTTGACAGATAAGGCTAGTATTGAGTAAAATATAAGAGTTGTCAGATAACTGAGGGTAGCTCAGCTGGATAGAGCAACGGTCTTCTAAACCGTGGGTCGCGGGTTCGAATCCCGCTCTTCAGATGTTAAGGAATGGCGTTCTATCAGCGTTTTCATGCGTTGGTGGGGCGCTGTTTTTTTTATGTGCTTTTAAAAAGTTGCCCCCTTTTTTGCCCCCACCCTTTTTAGCTAAAGAAGTGAAAATTTCCTCTCCATCTAAGGAAGATATTCATAAGCAAGTTTCAGACAAAGAAGACCAGAAGTCTAAGAATCATCCGACTGCTTCTTTACCAAGTGGTCTTTCTAAAGAAAGCCCTAAGCCATCAAGTTCAAATGAGAGTTCGCTTAGTTCTCAATAAAATTCCCTTCCTCAAAAGAAGAAAGTCTCTGTGGAAGAAGGTTTGCTGAGAAGTTCCAAGCAAATCAAAGAACTTCATCAAACAGCACCTGCTTTACATCCACTGGATTCTAACCAACTAGAGCTAGCACTTCCTAAAACCGATCTTAAAGAGCCCAAAAGTAAGGAAGAGGCTAATCAACAAGTTCAACCGGTTCCTTCTCAGAAAACCTATACCCTTAAGTTCCGTTATGTTGTGAGAGATAATCCGAATCTTGTTCTCTATCAACCTTATGAAATGACTGTGCGTGAAGACCCAGCTGGACCAGTTCGATAAAGTTCTGAAATTAGAGAAGATTCCTGGCTATACCAGTCCTTTGCCCTCTGATAAAGAAATATATCTTAGACCATCAAAATCAAGTCATTAATGTGCCTTATCAATCCGCTGTAGCCAAATATTATGTTCGCCACTTAATTCAGAAATTGGATAACCCACAGACGAAAGATAAGGATGAATCCGAAGAATTTGAAGTTTATACTGAACAATTATCCAAGGAGAAAACCGATAAAGAGGGAGGAACGCCACAGAGTGGATTAGTGGGGCAAAACGCTTTGGCACAACTTTTGGAAATCCGAGGCTTCTCACCTGAAGGAGAACTTGTTCGCTCGCCTTTACCAGATACAGGGGGAAGACTGCATTTTGATTTGCGGTATTATCGTAAGTCGTATACCGCCTCTTATGATACAGGCGGGGCTGAAAATCCTATTCGGTCGCAACAACTCTATTATGGCCAGCAAGTCCCTTCACTAGCCAAGGATAAAGAGCCCAAGTGGAAGGGACATACCTTCCTTGGTTGGATTAGAGAGGATGACTCCTCTAGCCAAACGCCTCAAAAAGATCTGAAAGCTTTCACTTCTGGTCAACTGACGCCCCAAGCCTTTTATGAGGCCTGTCAGGAATTAGACGGTGAGAAAGTGGAGGCTTGCAAGGATATATCTTGCTTAAAAGCCAGAAAACGATAGATGCAGATAATAACAAGTATGAATATTGGGATACGGCGCCTTTCCGGCTGACGAAGGATATGTTTGTGGCTGCTAAATTTCAGCTAGATCCAGAGGCTGATGAAGAGGTGGGAGCCTTATACCCTGAGCTTGAAGAAGGAGAAACGGATGAGGAACGGGCAGAAAGACTACGCTATCAGCGCTTTCTGGTCCCTATTATCTTCTAATAGTGGCATGGCACACCATGTCCTAATTAAGAAGGAGACGACGGAGTCTGCACTAAAACGTCTGAGTGAGGGACAGATGGATAAAGAGAAAGTGGATCAGGCAACCCTTAGTGCTTATCAAATCGTCCCTCAGCTTTCCAATAATAAACAAGATACGGATTATGAAAAGTATCTATTCCCTAGTCCAGAAATTCAAGGCTATCAAGCTCTAGAAGAAAAGAAACTCTCTCGTCATTTGGATGAGGACGAGTATGAGGAATGGAAAGAAGGCGTCAGCGAAGAAATTCCAGAAGATCAACGCAAATCTTTTCTTAATTCGGATAAGATGAAGTTTTACGGACAAGCGTATAATACGGAAGAACACAGACGGGTGCAGTAAACTATGAAGTTTTAGAGCGATTAGGAATCCTTGCTTTAGGCTTAGGAAGTTTATTTGCATTTCGGAAGAAGAAACGATTCTAATTTTTGAAAGGTAATATCAAAAAAAGCAGAGTTTAATAGATGAGGTGCTCCCAAAAAGTTAGATTTTTAGTTCAACTTTTTGGAAGTGCTTCAGGAGCTCTGCTTTTTTTATGGAGAAGTTTAAAGTAATTAATTTTTTTAGAGGTGAATATATAGGAAAAAGGTTGTGTGAGGGATGAGTGAGTAAGGGCTGCATACAAAACACGAATAGAAATAAAAAAAACGTGAAGATTTTTGCTTCACGTTTTTTGGTTTCTTAACAGCTAAGCTTAGTTGCCTTGGAATTTGAAGACAACATTTGGATCGTAAAGTTTGAGCATTTTAGCAAATAAGAAGTAAGCTACTAAACCTGCAATAATAGGGATAATCAACCAAACAATTACTGCTGAGATAACGCTTAAACCTGCATCGATAGATGCGAGAGGCCCAACGATTCCGACAAGACCGAACCCAGCGGATTGAGGAGTACCCAAAACGTTGAAGATGGAAACAGGAATTGCGGAAAAAGCTGCTGTAAAGAGAACAGGAATCATAATAATTGGATATTTGAATAAGTTAGGCATCATTAATTTCATACCACCAAGGGCAATGGCGAGGGTAACACCAGAGTCATTAACTTTCCAAGAATGAATAACTAAGATAACTGCCGAAGCACCAACTCCCATAGCTGCAGCACCAGCAGAGATACCGTTTAATTGGATCGCTAAACCGATAGCCACAGTAGAAACTGGGGAGATGATAATAAGCGCGAAAGCACAGCTAATGAGAATAGTCATTATGATAGGTTGGAAGTTAGTAAACGCATTAATAACATGACCTAAAGCACCTGTTAAGGAAGCAACGATAGGGAGTAAGAGTACCCCGATGAGGGAAACCCCACACCCGACTAAGATTGGCATCGCAATAACAGCCGTTGAACCAAATTTATCTTTGACCCACATTAAAACGAGAACAGCAATAGAAGCTGTTATCATGGTGTTAATCAGGTCACCGGTCCCTGCACCGACATAGGCCTTAACTTGAGGATTAAATTTAATAACCCCAGAACCTACAAAGGCACAGGCTGCCGTAACCATGATTTGCATAGGCTTAAACCCGAATTGAATAGCAATCAAACCACCAATGATAATTGGCGTAGCTAATTGAATAATAACTGCAATTTGAGTAATGGTTACAGCTAAAGGAATGTGTGTAAAGTATTTAAGGATACCAGATAAAACAGCGTTTGGAATAAGTCCGATAACTACCCCTAAAGCGGTCCCTCCTAAGACTTTATTTAAAAAGACTTTAGGAGTCATTTTTGATTCAGTTTCCATAATATAAACCTCCCTGGATCAAATCAATGAAGACCTCTACATTTTTGATTAGTAACACAGAGCAAATTATATCCTTAGTTAGAGTCTTTCTTTTAAAATATTTCAAACATTAGTAACCAAACTTAGAAAGACCTATAAGGAAACAAGGAAAGAAGAAAATCTGTCGCCGTACAAATACTATGATTTGCGTTCCTTGCCATATTTGGTTAATAAATGGCTTTGCTCAACTATAAAATTAAAAAATGAAGTGCAGAAGTCAAAAATGTAGAAGTCGATGTGAAAAACAAAAGCTTTATTTAGCGCCTAAAATTTGTTCTTTGGTATGAACTAATGCTGTTAAGAAATGATTATAAGGGGTTGGAATACCTAATTTTTCACCTTTAGCAGCAATAGCACCGTTAATATAGTCGATTTCTGTTAAACGGTTATTCTTAACTAAGTCTTGATACATGGATGGGAAGTGAGCCCCGATAGTTTCACGGTTGTAGCATTCATAAACGTGTTGATACATTTCTTCTTTATCCATTTCAACACCTTCAGCGCGCGCAACATCAACAACTTCTGAAACAATGTTGCGAACGATGTGATCAGAAGCTTTAGCTTCACCAAGATCAGCCATGTTGGCTTCTAAAATGGTACATAGACCATTCATTGTAGCATTAACGCAGATCTTCTTGTAAATGAGGAAGAAGATTTCTTTTTCATAGATTGCATTAAGTCCACCTTCGTCGAGGACTTTAACGACTTCTTGTGCACCCTCAACGGCTTTATCACTCTTACCGAGATTTAACATGTTAACATATCCGTTACCAAATAGTTTTGGATGACCTGGGCCTTCTAAGCCAGCTGTCCACATAGTATTCCCGATAATAATATGTTCGCCGTCGAAGTATTTGCGAAGAATATCTTCGTAACCAATCCCATTCATGAGGCAAAGAACTTGTGTACTGTCAGTCACAATGGATTTTGTATCTTCTAGAGCTTGTTCTAATTGCATAGCTTTAGTAAAGATAATAACGAGATCTGCTTTTAAGCTAGGATCTACAGCTTTTTGGTGATAGATAGGAATATCTACGTGGACTTCTTCACCATTGTAATTAGCATTGATCCCATTCTTACTGATTTCTTCGACTTGTTTGTCCCAGCTATCAATCAATGTGACATCTTTACCTGCTTTTTTTAACATTAAACCGAACCGGCAACCCATAGCACCGGCACCTACAATAACAATTTTCATGAACATACCTCCTTTTTAGTTTGAAATATTTTAAATAATGACGACCATAAATTAAAATGGAGACGAGCTTCACAAACTCGCTTGAAAGTGAGAGATGATTGCGCTTACGTCGATAGTTGAATCCACTTTTGCACTTTGTGATAAAAAGCTTAGTGACATGAAAGATAGCGCTTTATTTCACCTATCAATTACCAAGGTTATTATATCAGTATTTTGATACAAAATGAACAGTTTTTTTTAAAATTTTTAAAAGACCCTAGAAAACGTTGATTTTTCAAGCTTTTTAAAAGCATAGTTTTAAAAGCATAGAATCTATTTATAGGACGAATAGGTTTTTTATGAGATTTAAGAACAAAAAATAAACTAAAAATTTAACAAAAATATTCACATATTAGTGTGAATATTATACCTAAAAACTTTAAAAAAAGCAAAGTTTAAGGGGCTTTCACGAGAATTTACTTGTTATTTCTTACACATGAAGCAAAAATTTTCACTTTTACTAAAAAAGTATTAGTTATTAAAAACACTAAGACCTTTATAAAAAAAATAATGAGGGGATATTTGAAAGAAAATATTTAGAAATCAAAGGAACTAAAGGAAGAAAGAAGTTGAATTCATAGGAATTCCTAAATAGTTATGGTAAATGCTGAAAAAAAGAATTTGTGAAATGAAGAGGGACATGCGAAAATTTTATTGTGAATTGAAACACAAAAATTTAAAAGGAGTGACTCTTATGTCAGTGTTAACTGTAACTGTAGAAAACAAAGTAGGGAAAATTATTTTAAATAATCCTCCTTTGAATATTTTAGAGATGGCTCACCTTCAAGAAATTGAAGATGCTGTGAAACGTTTAGATGAAGACGATAACGTTTCTGTCATTTACTTTACAATGGCACAACAAAAGAACGGCAAGATCTTCTCCGCTGGTATGGATCTTGATGAAATGTTGGCTACCCAAAAAGAAGAAAATGGAATTGAAGAATATTGTCGCGTTTCTAAACGCAACTATTCATGCTTCTACTTTGCAAAGAAACCTGTTGTCTATGTTTATGACGGGATTGTACGTGGGGGCGGCTGCGAAATGTCCTTGTTTGCAGACGTTCGAATTGCAGGGGAAAAATTAAACTTAGCGCTTCCTGAAATTGGTATTGGAATTATTCCTGGCGGTGGCGGAACCCAAACACTCCAACGTTTAATCGGTCAATCTAGAGCCAAAGCTTTAATTTATACAGGGACTACTTTAAATGCAGAACAAGCTAAAGAATTTGGTTTAGTTCATGAAGTTTTCCCTTCAGAAACTTTACAAGAAAAAGCCATTGAATTCGCTGAAAAAATGGCTCAAAATTCTCCTCAAGGTTTACAAGCTGCTAAGCGGGCAATTAATCAAGGATCAAGTTTAGAAATTTCAGAAGCTTTACCGTTTGAAACAAAAATCTTTGTAGAAAACTTTGCAACAGAAGACTCTAAAGAAGGAATTAGAGCCTTTAAAGAAAAACGTCGTCCAGTTTTCAAAAATAAATAGTTTTTAATGATTACTTTTAATATTAAATCTAAAATCTTTCGAAAGTTCGGATAAGATTCGAGTGGAATCACTAATAAATTCTTGAAGTGTTGGAGAGAGAACGTGGTCTTTTCGAATCGTGAAGACATAATCACATTTGAAGATATCACTATTAAAGGTAAAGACATTGCATCGGTTAAAACTTGGCCAATGCATACCGGTTACTGGAACGAAAGTCGCACCTAGTCCTTTTCTAGCAAGTCCAACAGCAGAATAAATAGTTTCAGGTTCTAAAATAACTTTTTGAGAGAGATGCTTCCGGGCAAAGAAAATATCAATCAATCGGCGAATCCCGTATTTATTTGGGAGAAGGACGAGGGGGAGATTATTAAGGACATCTAACTCATAAGGAAACATAGTCGTGTAGGCACCGTATTTACGATTATAAAGGGGATTAGTATCAGGAATGATGAGATGCATTTCATCGGTATAGATGTAATGATGAAAAAGATCAGTTCTGTCAATAGGAGCCATACCAAACGAAAGATCAATCACATGATTTTCAATCAAATGATCAATAGAATCTGCATCATCTTCATAGAATTCGAAAAGAATATCTGGATATTTTTTCAAAAAGGGAGGAATGATAAGAGGAAGGATAGAAGAACCTAGAGCAGGGTTAATTCCCAGTTTAATCTTTCCTTTCTTGTGGTTAGCGATTTTATCAAATTCGTTCACCATATCTTCTTCGATATCATTGATTTTGCGAAGATGCTTTAGAAATTGTTCACCTGCGTAAGTGATTTGAACAGATCTTGGAAGACGTTGGAAAAAAATTAAACCGTATTTACTTTCTAAACGAGAGAGCATTTTGCTCAAGTAAGGTTGTGAAACGTAAAGCTTTTCAGCCGCAGCTGTAATATTACCTTCTGATACGATGGTTTCCATTAAAACAAGGGGTGTAATATTTGACATGGTAAGCCTCCTAAAGAATAATCTTGAGACTTTAATTTTACCACAATATTGTTTCTTTTTCTATTGACTAACTTTTTAGTTATAGAAAAGAGTGATTTAGGAGAACATTATGAACTGAGTGAAAGGGATTACTCCTAGGAAGAAATTGGCCTAGAAATTAAGAATGTTTTAAACATTTTACTCTTGTTATTGCCATTTTCTAGGCCATATTTGTTTCTGGTGAGTGAGATAAGAAAAGTGACTGAAGGTTGAAAGATTTTATAGGAGTGAAGCATCATCTATAAGGAATAGGGGATTGGCTTTGTATATTAAATATTATTTTTAAGGAGAAGAATTATGATGAGTATGGGGACGCTAGGAGTTATCGGAATTGCATTAGGAATTATTGCAATTATTTATTTGTCAGTGAAGGGGTTAAATATTGTTATTGCCGCTCCATTGGCTACTTTGATTGTTATTTTGACTAACCAAATGGATATTATCCCAGCATTAATTGGAAAATCTCCGTCTTATATGACAGGATTAGCAGGCTTTTTGATTAAGAATTTTGCAATCTTCTTATTAGGGGCGGTACTTGCACAGTACATGGAAAAAAGTCGCGCAACCGTATCTATTGCTAACTGGGTGTTAGATAAAGTCGGTCTGGAAAATCCTTATTTAGTCTTAGTGGCATTTGCAGGCATTGCGGGCTTGTTAACTTATGGAGGAATTTCTCTCTTTGTCGTTATGTTTGCCTTAGTTCCTTTGGCACGTCCTATCTTTAAAAAGTTGGATGTGAATTGGGCACTCTTACCTATTCCACTCTTCTTAGGGATGGCAACAGTGACCATGTCAATGATACCAGGAACACCTTCCGTTCAAAATGCTGTACCTACAACTTACTTAGGGACGAGTTTAACAGCGGCTCCTCTTCTTAGTTTAGTAGGTATCATTACTTTGTTAGTGTTTGGTTTATTTTATTTGAGAATTCAACTTAACCGTTCTATTGCTAAAGGAGAAGATTTCTACTCCTACCTTGGAGAAGGGGAAAAAGCAGTAGAAGAAGAGGCAAAAGAAGAAGACGGCAATTATCCACCTATTTTATTAGCGATCTTACCACTTATTGTTTTAGTTGGAATTATTTTAACCTTTGCGAAAGTGCCAAACATTATCTTAGTGGCATTGACGGTCGGAATTTTATTAAGTGCTATTTTATATCGTAAATATCTTTCAAATCAAATGACTTTGCTTAACCTAGGGGCTAATGGAGCTGTTCCTTCAGCCTTTGCAACTTCTAGTTCTGTAGCCTTCGGATCTGTGTTAACCGCAGCTCCTGGATTTGGAATTATTAAAGAAGCAATTATGGCTATTCCAGGAAGTCCACTTATTGGGTTATCTGTAGCTACTGCCCTATTAGGTGGTATTACAGGATCTTCTTCTGGAACTTTGGGAATTGTGATGCAAAATTTTGCACAATCTTACCTCGATATGGGGGTACCTGCTGAATTGATTCACCGGGTAGCATGTGTAGCTTCTGCTGTTATTACCGTTGTTCCACATTCTGGGGTGACGATTACCTTCAATAACATTACAGGTTTAAACTTGAAGAATGCTTTCTGGCATCAATTTGTTATTGTCAATGGTGGTCACTTAGTGGCCTTAATTGTCATGTTGTTAGCTTCAACCGTGTTATATTAAAAAATTAATTAAAAAGGAGAATTGTTATGGGTAAAAATAAAAAGGTTATCACAAGACGTGAAGCAGCTGAATTAGTGAAAGACAATGCAACACTTGCTATGTCTACCTTTGGACTAAGCGGCTTACCTGAAGACCTCTTAGCGGCATTAGAAGAAAGATATGCTGAAGAAGGCCATCCTCAAAACATTACCGCTGTATGGTCAAGTGGGATTGGTAACAACCAACCTGGCCGTGGGGCTGACCATTTAGTAGCCGATGGATTAGTAAAACGTGTGATTGCTGGTCACGTTGGGTCTTCACCAAAAATGGTTGAAAAAGTTGTTAACAATGAAGTAGAAGCTTATCTCTTCCCTCAAGGGGTCTTCACACAACTTTATCGGGCAATTGGAAGCCACAAACCTTATTTGACAAAAGTAGGGTTACAAACCTATGTTGATCCAAGATTAGAAGGCGCTCGTGCAACAGCCTGCACCAATGAAGATCTTGTAGAGTTAGTTGAAGTAAACGGAGAAGAATGGTTGCAATATCCTGATTTAGATATTGATGTGGCCTTCATCCGCGGAACTTATGCTGATCAAAAAGGAAACTTAACCGTTGAAGATGAAATTGGCATCTTAGAGCAATTGGAATTAGCACTTGCTACTAAACGTAAAGGTGGGATAGTGGTTGCTCAAGTCAAAGCGGTTGTTGAAAATAATACCCTCGATCCTAAAGCAGTTCTTGTTCCATGTGGTTTAATTGACTACTTAGAAGTTTGTGAAGAAGAAGAACATCACTTCCAAACTATGGGAACTTATTATAAGGCAGAATTCGCGAATAAGATTCATGTCCCAGTAGGAAACAAAGGCCCAGTTAAATTATCTGCTAAGAAAGTCATCGGCCGTCGTGCAGCTATGGAATTATTACCAAACTCAGTGATCAATTTGGGAATCGGTATCCCTGATATGGTTGCTCATGTCGCTGCTGAAGAAGGCGTTTCAGATGAATATGTAACAACTTTAGAGTTAGGCGTTTGGGGAGGGAACCCTGCAGGTGGTTTAGACTTCGGTTCTTCTCTTAACGCGGAAGCTGTTCTTCCAATGGCTAACCAATTTGACTTTTATGATGGTGGTGGCTTAGGCTTATCTGTTCTTGGTATTGGCCAAATTGACCAATATGGGAATAACAATGTTACTAAGTTTGGCCCTAAAGTTCCAGGACCAGGTGGATTTGTCAATATTTCTCAAAATACGAAAAACTTAGTCTTTGTGGGAACCTTTACTGTTGGGGGCAAAGCTCACGTTGAAGATGGCAAATTAGTCATTGATAATCAAGGACGTGGTCCAAAATTTGTGAAAGAAGTCGAACAAGTTTCCTTCTCTGGAAAATATGCGGCTGAAAATGACCAACATGTTCTTTATGTAACAGAACGCGCCGTCTTTGATCTTCATGAAGGCAAGGTTCGTTTGATTGAAATCGCACCTGGTATTGATCTCAAAGGAGATGTCTTAGATAAGATGGACTTCGAACCAGAAATTGCAGAAGATTTGAAGACGATGGATGCTGGTCTCTTCCAAGAAGAATGGGGCGGCTTAAAAGCGTATCTTGATGCTAAAAAATAAGAAATATTTCTATAAAATAGACTAACATTTCCTTTAAGGGGACAACAAATTTGACTTTGTTGTCCCCTTTTTCCTTTAACTCCTGTATAATTGACTTCTTGGGAAGAATTATAAAAAATTAGGAGGATGAGAGATGCTGAAACAGCGAGAAGAAGAAATTGTTATTATTGGAGCAGCTAGGACTCCAATAGGTGCTTATTTAGGCGATTTGAAGACGGTCCCTGTTGAGCGATTGGGGGAGATCAGTCTCCAAGGCGCCATTGAACGATCCGGGGTTTCAAAGGACGAAATAGAGGAAGTTATTGTTGGTAATGTGATAGGATCCCAAACTAGCAATAACTTAGGGCGAATTATCGGCCTTAATGTTGGGCTACCGGTGACTTCAACAGGGATGACAGTGAATCGCATCTGTGGATCTGGCATGCAATCGGCAGTTTCTGCTTGTTTTTCATTGCTTTTCTCAGATAAAAAGGTTGTTGCTGCGGGAGGCGTTGAATCTTTATCGCGGGCGCCTTATTATTTGCCTGAAAGTGTGCGATATGAAGGCTTTAGAATGGGAGACCAGTCTCTCATTGATTCTCAATTAGCAGGGCTTGCTTCAGCGTCAGGGAGAGACTTGGATATCCCACATATGGGGAATACTGCTGAGAATGTAGCGCGTCGCTATGGAATTACAAGGCAAAGAGCGGATCTTTTTGCCCTTCATTCTCAACGCAAAGCTGCCCAAGCTATGAGTAGTGGACGGTTGGCTGAGGAAATTGTACCGGTTGAAGTGACTGGGAAAAAGGGAAAGGTTACAATAGTTGATACCGATGGCCATCCACGACCAGATACGACTTTAGAGGCTCTCTCTCGGCTAAAGTCTGCCTTTGAAGAAAATGGAATTGTCACTGCAGGCAATGCTTCCGGAATGAATGATGGGGCTTGTTTTGAATTGTTTACAACAGTTTCTTATGCTAAGGAAAAAAGTTATCCTCTCATGGCTCGGGTGGTGGATTTTGAAATTACAGGGTGTGATCCGGCTTATATGGGATTAGGACCTGTTTTTGCCATTCGCCGTTTATTGGAAAGACAGCAGATGACTTTGGAAAATGATATTGATATCCTTGAAATTAATGAGGCATTTGCTTCCCAAACGATTGGCTGCTTGATTGAATTAGGAATTGAAGAAGAAGGAGACTATTATAAAAAACACTTTAATCCAAATGGAGGAGCGATTGCTTTAGGACATCCTTTGGGCATGTCGGGAGCGCGTTTGATCACGAGCTTGGTCTATGAATTTAAAAATCATCCAGAGAAACGGTTTGGATTAGCTTCTGCTTGTATTGGAGGCGGACAAGGCATTGCCATCTTGCTTGAAAACGGGTCTTTTCTCCAATAAAAAAAGTAAAAAAGAAGAGATAGAAGTAAAAAGTAGGGACATGGACGAAAGCTAAAATTTGCCGTATAATTAAAGGATAAATTATGAAGAAATAAGTGGGTGAAGACATGCGTTGGAGTATACCAAATAAAATGATCATGGAAGCACGTGAACTCGTGGATCAAGGGCGCGTGTTAAAGGTTATTCCAAATGAAGATAAGCATATTTGGCGAAGTGAAGTGATAGATGACAAGAAATATGAAGTCATTTTGGATGGAACAGGAAAAGAAGAGGATATCTGTCATTGCCCGATTTGGCAACAAAAATCCTATTGCCCTCATACAACGGCGGTTGAACTTTTTCTGAAGGATCATGAAGTTGTTCGTTCAATGAAATATTCCAAGCATCCATTATTTTGCTACCCGGATAATATTATGGATCAACATCCTTCTATTCAAGGCTTGCTTGAAAATTATCGTCACCGGATTTGTCGACATGAATCGATAAATAATTTGGCTGAAGTGGAGCAGTTAAAGGTCATTTTTGAACTGCATGAAGAGACCGTGTATCCCTTTCAATTAACGAACGAGCGGTTATTTTATTTGAGAATCAAATTAGGATTTGATCACTGTTACTATGTTCAAGATTTGTCGGATTTCTTCCAAAAATTTGGAGAAGAAGAAGCTTATCACTTATCTTCGCGCCATGATCAACGGGTATGGTTGATAAAAACGGCTTTTGAAGAGAAGGTTTATGAAGTTTTGAAGCAGTTAGAATCTGCTTATCACCTTTCAAGCCAGAGTATAACAGAGGGAATGAACATTCCTTTATCCCATCAGAATAGTCAAAGATTTTATTTGGATGCGGTACATTTACGAGAAATCTTGACGCTCTATCCTGAAACAGAAACCTCACAAGTGGTATTTATGTTGGATGAGCAGCCGGTCACCCCTGAATTAAAAACAAAGGGGCGTCCAGTTCTTCTGGAATTACAGAAAGAGGGAGATTCTTTTTTAGTGATTATGAATCCTCTCATGCGTTTATACAAACATTATCAATTAATTTATGATGGAAAAGATTTTTATCGGGTACATGCCTCGATTCAGTATTTTGAAGATTTACAGGCCTTGCAGATTCTTTTTGCTGATCATAATTATAAATGGCTTATGACAGAGAAAGAAACTCAAGAGTTTATTTCTTATTTTGGTTATCAAATTTTGGCACATGGCCTGATTAATAATGTTGTTTTGTTGAAATTTGCAGATGGCATGGGACCTTTGAATCTGGAAGCTGTGATTGATGTTAAACAAGAGAAACTATTAGTGACCTTTATTTATCATTATGGGGAATATTGTTTGACACAGCAAGCAAAGAAGACGCATGAGCCGAGTGATGGCATTATTTTAAGAGATTTGTTTTCAGAAGAATACGCAGCTCATTTCTTAGAAAAATTAGGTTTTAATCGTAAGGGTCTTCAGTTTAGTCGGCGATTTAGTGATTTTAATGAGACCATGTTAGGGTTAGATCATTTATTGAATTTGATTCCTGACGAGTGGCAGGTTACTTATAGTAAGGCCTTGTCCCATTGGCAAGATAAATCATCTCAATTTAAGATGCAAGTAGAGCCTAATCCTGGTCATCGATTATTAAAAATTGCTTTTACTATGGATGATGTTAATGATGAGCAAGTGAATCAGATTCTTCAAGCCATTAGTAAGGATCAATCCTATGTTCAATTAGATGACGGGAAAATTATTAATTTAAAGAACATTATCACACCTCAACAAAATACGATGTTGAAGCAATTGCGTCAACATATGAAATCATTTAAAAATGGCGCTAGTTTACCAGCCTATCAAGCCTTAAAATTTGCAGATGCCTTAGGCCAAACGGTTGATTTTGAACAATTTTATGAGGATATCATTCATCCTAATCGGTCAGATTATCAGACCAGTCCTCAATTAAAGGCAGAATTAGCAGATTATCAATCCTATGCTGTCCAATGGCTCAATCAACTATCTAAATATAATCTCGGCGGACTATTGGCAGATGAGATGGGACTAGGGAAGACGGTCCAAGCTATTGGATTTTTGGCGGATTATTATGATCAGTTACCCGAAGCTAAGGTCTTAATTTTAGCGCCAGCATCGGTTATTTATAATTGGAGAAGTGAATTTCATCGCTTCGCCCCAACGCTTCCAGCAATAGTGATTGATGGCAATGCCGAAGAAAGAGAAAAGATACGCCAGGAACATCCTCATTCCATTTGGATTTCTTCGTATTATTCTTACCGCAATGACTGTGAAGCCTACCAAAAGGATTTCTTTGATATCTTGATATTGGATGAAGCACAGGCCTTGAAAAATGAACAAACTATTCTCTATCAAACGATGGCAGAGCAGTCAGCAGGTATGCGAATCGGCTTATCCGGAACGCCTCTAGAGAATAATTTGAGTGAATTTTGGGCTTTAATGCAGATGATTTTGCCAGGACTTTTGCCATCCAAACGGGATTTCCAGAATTTACCTGTCGCTACGATACGTACTTTGGTCAGTCCTTTTGTTTTAAGAAGAACAAAGGAAGAAGTGGCGTTGGAATTGCCTAATAAATCTGTTCATAATCAATTGGCAAGCCTTGAAACGGATCAAAAGGCGATTTATTTGGCTTATCTTAAAGATATACAGGAGCGTTTGAATGGAGATGCTGGTTCTAAGAAAAACTTACATTTAGAAATGCTTTCAGCTATTACACGGCTACGGCAGATCTGTTGTCATCCGGCTTTAATTAAGGAAGACTACCAAGGGAAATCAGGTAAGTTTGAGTATTTTAAACAGTTACTTGAAAATGCTTTGGATAATAAACGGCGAGTATTAGTGTTTTCTCAGTTCACTTCGATGCTCTCAATCATTAAGAAATACTTAGATGAACAGGGAATTTCTAGCTTTATTATTGAAGGAAAAACGAAAAAGAAAGAACGTCAACGTCAAGTGACGGCCTTTAATAATGGAGAAGGTTCTGTTTTCTTGATCTCTTTACGTGCAGGGGGAGTTGGGATTAATCTTACTGGAGCAGATACTGTCTTTCTTTATGACCTTTGGTGGAATCCTTCGGTAGAAGAACAAGCGATTGGACGGGCGCATAGAATTGGTCAAACCAAAGATGTGCAAGTTTATCGGTTGATTACAGAGGGAACGATTGAGGAAAGAATTGCAGAACTCCAAGAAGAAAAACGTCAGCTATTTGATGAGCTCTTTAATGAAGAAGAAATGGGTCAAGCTTCTCATTTGAGTATTGATGATCTTCGCTTCATTTTGGATCTTTCCAATTCCTAATCGAATAATTATATAAAGTCAAAAATAGTTTTTAGTCGCTCACATACATTCAAATAAAGAAGAGGAGATCGTATGAATATTAAACGGTACTTAAAGTTAACACTCGCTCTTTTAGTAACTGTCGTTCTTTTACTTTTGCTTTTAGTAAAGGTAGGAAAAGGGCCTTCTTTAGAAAATGGAAAGAGACAGGCAGAATCTAGTGCCCGTGTGATGATTAATGGAGATTTACTTTATCATGATATTGTCTATTGGTCTGCTAAGCAGGACGATGGGAGTTATGATTTTCGAAATAATTATCGCTATGTGAAAGATTGGATCCAACAGGCAGACTTAGCTATTGCGGATTATGAAGGAACAATTACGCCAGAGAGAGAATTAGCGGGTTATCCTTTGTTTAATGCGCCTATTGAGGTGGCAGATGCCATTAAGGATACGGGATACGATGTGATGGCTATTGCCAATAATCATATTTTAGATATGAATTTACCAGGTGTGTATTCTACAAAGAAAGCTTTTGAAGATCGTGGAATGTACGTGATAGGAGCTTACACAGAACCGACGCGTGCCAAAGAAAATATATTAGTCAAAGAAGTGAATGGGATTAAGATCGCTCTTTTGAATTATTCCTATGGATATAATGGGATGGAACAAAACCTTTCTCAAGAAGACTATGAAAAACATATGAGTGATTTGGATGAAAACCGCATAAAAGAAGAAATTGAATACGCTGAAAAAGTGGCAGATATTATTTTAGTTATGCCCCATATGGGAGTGGAGTATCAATTGTCACCAACACCTGAACAGAAGGCACTCTATCATCGCATGATTGAATGGGGAGCAGATCTTGTCATTGGGGGACATCCTCATGTGGTTGAACCGACAGAAGTGGTTGAAAAAGATGGAGAGAAGAAGTTCATTATTTATTCTATGGGGAATTTTATTTCTAATCAACGTATAGAAACCTTAGACAATAAGTGGACAGAGCGAGGATGTTTAGTAGACTTGACAATCAAGAAGGATAACACACACACTTATCTTGCACAAGCCAAGGTTCATCCTACTTGGGTAAATCGTGTTCCAAATGGAAAATCTGGACATGGCTTTGGACTTTTTGATTATTCAACCTATGTCCTAGAAGATTGGATAGAAGGCGGCAAGTATTACGGAAAATTAGATAGTCAAACGCAAAATCGAGTCAATAAAGCGTACGAAGAAACTAAAAAGTTATTAAATCTTCATTTTTAAAATGAAATAAGTACTGCTTAATCGCTTTCTTTATTTCATTTTAAGAAGATGAAAAAAAAAGAAATAAAAAAAATAAAATTGAGAGAGGACTTGATTTTTGTCTTAAGATTGTGCTTAAATAGGACGAGTACGACAAAAATTTATAGGAAACGCAACCAAGAAGTTTTTGAAGAATGGATTGGGGGGCCCGTTTAGGAGATAGGATACCTATAAAAATGTCGATCAGAATAAGGGGAGGGTAATAATCATGAAAAATAGGAAGTTTATAGTAGATACCTTAGTAGTTGGCTTTACCTTATTTGCGACGTTTTTTGGAGCGGGCAATCTGGTTTTCCCGCCTTATATGGGTATTTTAGTAGGAAATCAATGGATAAAAGCGATCTTAGGTTTGGCTTTAACGGGAATTTTGGTCTCTGTTCTCTCCATGGTAGGTGTAGTTAAGGGGGGAGGATCGATTCAAAAAGTCACCAAACCCATTGCTTCATGGTTTTACATTATTTTTAATATTTTAACGATGTATCTAATTGCCTTGTTTATTTTAATTCCTAGAACAGGGGCAACGACTTATGAAGTGGGATTTCGTACCTTGCTTCCTCAAGTGCCGCATTTGGCCGTTTTGATTATCTTTTTTACAGTTGTTTATTTTTTGACGGTTGATAAATTAGGGGCAGTCGATAAGATCGGACGCTACTTGACGCCGACCCTCATCATTATGATTGTGGTTATTATTTTAGCCGGAATTGTAAATCCTTTAGAGACAAACATGGCTCCTTCTAAGATTGAAACCCCATTTGCTTGGGCCTTTTCTGAAGGATATCAAATGGGAGATTTGGTTACAGGACTTCTTTTTTCAAGTGTGATGGTGATGACTATTAAGCATAAGAAGTACAGTCCTCAAGAAGGTTTAAAAATGACCTATATAGCTTCTGCTATCGCTTCAGGCCTTTTATTATTTATTTATGGAAGTTTATTGTGGATTGGTGCTTCAGGTTCTTCGACTTTCGATCCAAGTATTGAACGAACAGATTTATTAAGTCAAATTGTCAAGTTGACTATTGGACCGGCAGGACAATTAATTCTCTCCATTACTGTTATTTTAGCTTGTTTAACCACGGCGGTGGGTTTGCTGACAGCGGTGGCAGATTTTACTTCGACTTTGTTACGTCATCGGATTTCTTATAAGGTGACCGTGTTAATTTTCTGTATTTTCTGTGTATTCCAAGCAGATATCGGTGTGGAACGTATTATTGGACTAAGTAGTCCTTTCTTTGCGGTCGCTTATCCGATAGGGATTATTGTGACATTCATTGGTTTGTTTAGGCAGAAAATTCCTAACGATGGAGCAACCAAAGGTGCAGTGCTTCTGACGGTGATTTATACGCTAATTGAAGCCTTTGCAATGTCTGGAATAGGGACAACTTATCTGCAACCCATTGTGCAATGCGTACCTTTAGGTGCTCAGGGTTTTGGATGGGTATCTGTCGCTATTGTTGGAGGAATTATAGGGACTCTTTTATGGAAATTTTCTCATGGAGATGAGAGAGGCTATATCGCAGAAGATTAAGGTGAATCAGAAGACTTCGATGTTAAGATCGAGGTCTTTTTAGGCTTCTAGGCTTAAATTTGTCTTTTTCTTCAAATTGATATATAATAAACAAAAATGGGGTTTTAATAGAGATAGAGAGGCGATTGGATGGGACGCAAGCCAAAAATTTCCGCAGACATGCAGGCATTAGTAGAATCTGAATTAAGACGAGGAACATCTAACTCCAGAATTGCAAATTTACTAGAGTTGCCTTGTGAAGAAGCAAATAAAATTATTGACCAAGTGAAAGAATCTGTTCGTCCAAGTGTCGGTGATCGGATAAAATTTACTTTTAGAGCCTATACGATTAAAGGAACTATCGAAAAATTGTTAATAAATTCAGCTATTTTAAAAATTGATTGGGACCTATCAGATATCGGAGCCTATGATATTTTAGAAGAACGTACAGCTGTAAATTTTAAAGATATAGAAGAGTTTTTGCCTTAAAAAAGAATAGATAGCGAAATATTCAGTGGATAGCTAAAAGAGGAAGCTTCCCTAGGGAAGTTTCCTCTTTTATACTAGTCAATGACTGATATCCTTGCTCTCTAAAGAATGGGGAGTTTAACTTAGACATTAAATTTAGTACAATGGGTATGAATTAAGGAAAAATGGAGGAAGATATTATGACAACATTCGAAATTATTCAAGGCTTAATCTGTGACCAATTAGACCTCAAAAAAGAAGAGGTTCAACCTACTACTCGTTTACAAGAAGAATTAGATGCGGATTCTTTGGATATTTTTCAAATCATTAATGACATTGAAGATGAATTTGAGATTAGTATTGATGAGGAAGATATGGACTTGGAAACTGTCCAAGATCTTGTAGATTATGTAGAAAAGAAAAAATAAAGATCAAACTTTTTACGAATGAGAAGCTTTCTGAATAGCAGTGATAGCAAATGTTAATCACTGCTATTTGTTTTCTGTAAATTTTTAGGGAGTTGAAAAATTTTGAAAAAAAGATGTTCAGAATGCTTTTTTGAGGGAAGCATTTCAAGTTTGAAGGTATAAGGAAAATGAATTTTAGAGTATAGGAATAAAATAATGCGATGGATTTTATTTGGAATGACGCAATTAGGATATATTTTATTTTTTTCTGAGCATTTAAAGCTGGATTATTTCATATCAACCTTCTTAGCGGTAGCTTTTCAATCAGTTATTCACTATTTTGCAGGCTTAGGAGGGGTTCTTCAGTGGGGAAGTTATGGCTTATTGTTAGGAGGAATCTTGGGATTATTGTATACCGTTTATACAATGAAGTCATTCAAAATGCCCGCTAATTATTATGCAGTTGGCTTTTATTTGCTATTTTATTAACGCAATCGGTTCAACTGATTCATTATGATAATTTTTCACATTGGGCTCTTTATGTGAAGTATCTTTATACGCAAAAGAGTTTACAAATGTTGCCTTCTGGAAAAATTTTATCTTATTTTTCCTATCCGCCAGGCTCTGCTTTATTTGTGTATCATTTTTTGGAGAGTGTTGGTTATTCAGAACATCATATCGTTTTAGGACAAGAACTTTTGATTTTTTCGGCCTTAAGTGGACTTTATTCTGGAATTCAAAAGCCTAAAAATTGGTTATCGCCACTTGTGATAACAGGATTTATCATGATGATTGCCTTATGGGATGCAGAAATTCATATCTATAATCTTTTGGGGGATGTTCTTATTTTCTTGACCTTTTTAGGTGTTTTTATTGGAATGCGTTCGTTCCAGCGTTCGATTTGGTCGCTTATCTTTTTCTTTGTGATTACTGTTATGTTTTTGTCACTGATTAAAACTAGTGTTTTATTCTTTGTAGGAGTGCTAGTTTGTTATTATTTGAATCAGTTTTTAACCATTTGTCCGAAGAAGAGATTCGTTTTAGGAGTTATTCTCTCTGTGGCTCTTACATTTGTTCCGCGATATTTATGGACGGTATACATTAATTATCATTTTTCAGACATGGTTTGGGCACATGGGATAAAAATGGATATTTTAAAGGATACAGGTCTTATTAAACAAGTGCTTGCTCATTTTATAACGACTTATTTTAGCTTAAAGTATCTCTTGAATATTGCTTTATTAGTCACTCTTCTTTTAGGAATTGTGGCCTTGCTAGTGATTCGAAAAAAAACCTTGATTAAGCACTTCTATTTTTGTTTGTATATGGAGGATATATGCTTGGCCTTTTAGGGATGTATCTTACCTCTATACCTATCTCTGAAGCTTTAGAAATAGCGGGTTATGAAAGATATTATTTGACGATGGTGCTCATTTTGATGGGAATCGTGATTTATTTTTTTCTCACAGTTTATTGAAGAGAGTGAACTGACGTTGCCAAAGCACGTTATTTTCCCAGTGGGCATTCTATGTTTAGTTTTCAGTTTATTTTTTACCTTTTCTGAATGGAAGAAATTAAAGGACGGACAGCAAGGCAGATATTATCAAGTAAAAGAAGCTTATCAAGCTTTAGGAGATTCCATGACCTTGTCGAATAAAAAATACTTGGTGGTGCATTCTGAAGTGGATAAAACAGGAGGAACTATGCGGGGGTATATGTGGTATTTAGGGAAATACTACTGATATTCTACAGATGTTCAGCTGTATCATCATGAGTGGCCGCTTAATAAAGAAAAATTGCTAGAAGAAAGTGATTATTTAGTAATATTGAGAGATACGCCATCTACCACTGCTTATACTCAAGAATTAATTGGGCGTTCCTTACAACTAGGAATTTATGATTTGAAAGAATTACAAGCGCAGAAGTTTCTTTATTCTTTCTAACTTGGAATAATATTTATTTTTTTTAAGAAGAAGTTTTCTTTAAAAAAGAATATTAATCAGAAAATAGTGTGTTTTTTAGGTGTGGGATTTGTTACAATACCAAAGTAATGATTAATGAAGAAGTAAAGGAAAGGAGGAGCATAATGGGAGCACCTATTAAGTTGCCTAATCAAGGAGAAGCCTACGCGCGAATGAGTTTGAATCATTATCTCTCTGGAGAGGATGAGAAAGCTTATGATTTAATGTGCCGGGCGAAAGAAGAGATATCCTCTCAGGAACTCTTTCAACAAACCGTATTGAAGCTTTTATGTGAGATGGGCCTTTATGAGACTTGTGCGTATTTGTGGGATCAGATGATGATGCAAAAAGTCGATTTTCAAGCGTGTGATTGTTTGATGAATTTCTTTTCGAATTTAACTACTCTCTATCCCGATTTAGATGAAGTCGATGATGAATTTTATTATGAGCCCTTATCGGAAGACTTAATGGCCTGTATTTTAGGGGAAGAGAAAAAAGTAGAAGTCAAAAAAAATCCTCAAAAAGTCGTATCGGAATTAGAGGGAAAAATGAACTCTCCTCTTAGTTTAACAGCCACTGGACAGAGTGAAATTTATCAAGACTTGTTAAATTTACCTTATGAGCTCTCACGTCCGTACATTATAGAATTGGTAGAGAAGCCAACGAATCATTTAATTTTTCAAACGGATTTGTTGAATATTTTGTTAACCCATAATGAAAAAATTTCCCTTACGCTTTATGATTGGAGACAAGAACAACATAAAATTTCTCTGTCTAATTTGAAGCCGAGTGATCATCAGGCGGATTTTATAAAAGGTAAAGACTTTTTACTAGATTATTATGAAGACGAACCTTTCTTGGTAGAGTTATTACGAGATGAGTGGTTTCTTTTTTACTGTGCGGTCTTTCCTTTCTTTGATGAATTGAATATGACGGTTGAGGAAGTGGTTAAGGGGCTTTGTCAAGTTGCTTTTAAACATGGGGAAGTGGAGGATATTCGTATTCGCCAGATTCAATGGATCCATGAACAAATCTTTGATGACTTAGAAAAGGATACACATGATACGGATAGTCATTGATGCTTCAGTAGATGTAGTTACTCATTGGGCAGGGATTGGTATGGTTTACAAGGAGAAGAAGATTTATCGACAGCTCAAACATGGTTTGAATGAGCAAATGGATAATCATTTGGCAGAGTTTTATGCCCTTTATTATGCGTTAATTTATTTGAAGCAACATAGCAAGCAAAAAGATTGGATTATGATAGAAAGTGACAGTAAAATCGTTTGCGATTCTGTTCGAAAGGCCTGGCACAGACGAGATCCCTATCAAACTTTGTTGAAGGCTTGCTTGGATTTGATGAGTGAGTTTGATCATTTATTGCTTCAATGGACTTGTGAAGCGAAGACAAAAGGAGCTGATCGTTTGGCTCGACAAGCCATGCGGCAACAAGTGAAGAAAATGGAAAATGCCTAGTTTTAAGAAACAAAAGCGCTCTTATCTGAAGATAGGGCGCTTTTTTGTTCGATATAAATCAGGAGATGGGATCAGAGGATCATGATTTATCAGATATGGATATCATTTTCTATCTAGTCATGACAAAATGAACATGCGAGGATATTTTCAGAGCGAATAGAGAGACATGTCTAGGGGGAGGAATATAAAAGAAAGAAGAATAGGAGACTTCTTTTTGAATTTTTTGAGGTAATATAAATGGGTAAGAAAAGATAAAAGGGGAAGGCTTATGGTTAAGCAATATACTAAATCGTTACTTAAAGAAGTTTTTATGACTCTTGCCAGTGAAAAAGAGATCAATAGTATTACAGTGAATGAATTAGCTAATCGCTGTGAAATTAATCGAAATACTTTCTACTACTATTATTCTGACTTAACAGCTTTGATTCAAGATATTATTGCAGAAGAACTGGAGCAGGTAGAAGGAACTTTCCAAGTGACTTTGTCGTGGGAAGAGAGTTTTTTAGCTGTGAGTCAGTTCCTCCTTCAATACAAAAAAGCGATCTACCATATCTTCAAATCAAAAGAACGTCAAATGGTTTATAATTATATTTTTCAAGTCACATCTGAGATGATGTTTCGTTATGTAAAGCAAGTGGCTGATGAGTATAAGATTCAGGCCAGTTTAGAAGATCAAAAGATTATTAGTAGTTTCTATCAAGGAGCTCTGTTAGGACTATTGATGAATTGGATTGATGATAAAATGCAGTTAGATCCGCAAGAATTGGTTTACAAGATCGGGGAATTGTTTGATGGAAATGTGGAACAATCCCTTCACAAAAGCGAAACTTTGAATCAGATGAAAAGAAATTATTAGTCAAATTAGTAAATCTGCCCAAAATTTAAACGTTGCTCAAAGATTGACTCTGTCCTCTTTCGATTAAAAAGATTAAGATGAAATTGAAAAATATTAAATGAGAGGGATGACTTAAATGGAAATTAAAACCTATGACCCAAGATTAAAACTAGGAAATGGCGATTATGATCGCTTAGTTAATTCAAGAAAACCCAAAGGCATCGATCAGAAATCCGCTTATATTATCGGAAGTGGCTTAGCAGGACTCTCAGCAGCTGGCTTCTTAATTAAAGATGCCAAGATGCAAGGGGATCGTATTCATATTATTGAAGGAGACTTCGATAAGGGGGGCGCTTTAGATGGTTCTTATCTAGAAGAAGCCGGTTATGTGGCTCGAGGCGGACGTGAGATGGGGCATCATTTTGAAGTATTATGGGACCTCTTTTCTGCCATTCCATCTCAAGAAGATCCAAGTATGTCGATTTTAGATTATTATTACTATACCAATTTAGATGATCCTAACTACAGTAATTGCCGTGTTACCCATAAGCAAGGCCAACGCTGGGATAACGGAAAATTTAATCTTGGTCAGAAGTTAACTATGGAATTAGTGAACTTTTTACAGATGCCAGATAAGGACCTTCAAGGGAAATCAATTGAAGAGATCTTTTCAGAAGAGTTGTTGGCAACAGATTTTTGGATTTTTTGGCGGTCGATGTTTGCGTTTGAAAATTGGCACAGTGCTTTAGAAATGAAGCTGTACATGAATCGGTTCATCCATCACGTGAATGGGTTACCTAATTTGTCTGCTTTGCAATTTACGCGTCATGATCAACAAGTTTCTTTGATTCAGCCGATGACTAAATGGTTAAAAGAGCACGGCGTTCATTTCCAAACGGGATTAGATGTGGTAGACATTGATTTTGACTTAGCTCCTGATCGTAAGGTTGCCAAACGAATGATCTTCTCTAATGGGGAAACTTTAGACTTAACGGAGAATGATTTAGTCTTTATTACCAATGGATCGATGGTGGAATCGTCGGGTTACGGAAGCACAACAAAGAAGGCGCCATTTAATAAAGAATTAGGCCGTTCCTTCTCCTTATGGAAGACTTTAGCGAAGAAATGCCCAGAATTTGGTCATCCGGAAGTCTTTACCTGTGACTTTGAGAAAACGAATTGGGAATCTTGTACAGTGACCTTACATGACAGTCCAATTGTAGAGTATATTGAAAAGATTACCAAACGGAGTCCTTATACTGGAAAGACGGTTACAGGGGGAATCGTGACGGCCAAGGATTCTTCCTGGATGATGAGTTGGACCATCAACCGACAAGGGCAATATTTAGAACAACCTGAACGGGACGTAGCGGTTTGGGTTTATGGCCTCTTCACAGACCGGCCAGGTGATTATATCAAGAAACCGATGCGGGAGTGTACCGGAGAAGAAATTACCAAGGAATGGCTCTATCATTTAGGGGTTGAAGTTGATAAAATTGATGAATTAGTGAAAACAACGACTTCTGTTCCTGTCATGATGCCGCTTATTACGTCTCAATTCATGCCGCGATCCTTTGGAGATCGGCCATTTGTTGTGCCAAGTCATGCGCAAAATTTTGCCTTTATTGGTCAATTTGCAGAAACCTTGGACAAGCCAAATCGTGACACTATTTTTACTACCGAATATTCTGGACGTACCGCTATGGAAGCCGTTTATGTCTTGACAGGTGTGGAGAAGAAGGTGCCGGAAGTCTTTGCTTCCCGCTATGATATCCGCTATCTCTTGAGTGGCTTATCTCATTTACTAGATGGAGAAAAACCACAGCTTCCATTTTTAGCGAAATGGTTTCTCAAGAAGAAGATAGCAGGGACAGAACTAGAAGAGATTTTGAAGGAATATCATATTATTTAGGAAAAAGCCTACTTTTAGCCAAGAAAGCTGCAAGACAGATTTATTCTGTTTTCGCAGCTTTTTTGTAGGGGAGAAAGGTCTCGTGGTATAATAATTTATCGGAAAAAGAAGCTAAGGAGGGATCGCATGTTAGGGGCCGTTGTTGGAGATATTGTAGGGTCACGTTTTGAAAGAAAGAATTATCGGGGAAAAGATTTTGAATGGTTTCATCCTTCCTGTCGATTGACCGACGACAGTGTGATGACTTTAGCAATTGCACAAGCCTTGCTGCAAAATGCCGAAGAGTCTAAGAATTTAGAGCAAGCCGCTATTGAAAGCATGCAAAGTTTGGGGAAGGCCTATCCTTTAGCTGGCTACGGATTGGGGTTCAGACGCTGGTTAATAGCCAAAGAGCCTAAGCCCTATCAGAGCTTTGGCAATGGGGCAGCGATGAGGGTAAGTCCGTGTGCTTATGCTGGTCAGTCACTTGAACAAGCGCAACGTTTAGCTTATCAGGTCACTCGAGTGAGTCATGATCATCCTTTGGGACTGCTCGGAGCAGAAGCTGAAGTGACAGCCATTTATCTCGCCTTACAAGGAGAGAAAAAAGAGACCATTCGCCAATGGATAATAGACAAGTATTATGCTTTAAATTTTTGTTTGGACGATATTCGAGAAAGCTATCGGTTTGATGCCACGTGTCAAGGGTCTCTCCCTCAGGCCTTTTGTGCCTTCTTTGAGGCGGAAAGTTTTGAAGAAACCATCTGCAACGCGATCTCTATCGGCGGAGATAGCGATACGATTGGAGCAATGGCTGGAGCGGTGGCGGGCGCTTATTACGGGGTGCCAGAGGATATTGCCCAAAAAGCTAACTCTTACTTGGATGAGAGACAGAAAGAAATTTTGCATCGATTTGAAGCGAAATTTATTCCGTAGAACAAAAAAAGATCTAGCCCTTCTTTTCTCATGAGAAGAGAGAGCTAGATCTTTTTAAGCTTGAGGACGGGGTTTACGTTTGCCCCAATATTGGTAGTAATCTACACGAAGGGCGCCGTTGTACAACTTTCGTTTTTTAGTGGCTTTCTGTCCATAAAAAATTTCAAATTGCCGATCCGAGGTAAGGATGTACTTGGACCAGGTTTCTAAAGGTCGGTAGAGGTCTCCCATGGTTTGATAAAGTTGATGGGTGTAATCATTATCGTTTAAACGTTCTCCATAGGGAGGGTTGGCGACAATCACGCCATATTCTTTTTGAGTCGTAAAGTCAGCTACCTGCATCTGTTTGAAGTGGATTTGGTCTGCGACACCGGCTGCTTGGGCATTGGATTCTGCAATAGCAATCATTCGATGATCAATATCACAAGCCAGAATATCGAGTTGGACGTCTTCTCGAATCGCTGATTTTGCTTCTTGACGGATTTTATCATATTCTGCCTGTTTGAAAATATCCCATTTTTCACTCACAAAGTGACGGGAAAGGCCAGGAGCTATATTTTTTCCAATCAAGGCGGCTTCAATAGCTAAGGTCCCCGAACCAGTGGTTGGATCATATAAAGGGCGATCGATGTGCCAATTTGTAAGCATAATAAGGGCAGCAGCCATATTTTCTTTGAGAGGGGCACCTCCCTTATCTTGCCGGTATCCTCGCTTGAAGAGAGAGGACCCTGTAGTATCTAAGGTTAATAGGGCTTTATCTTTTCGAATTGAAATTTCAATGGGGTAGGTGGCTCCGGTTTCTTTTAATGGGGTATGGCGGTGATAGAGGGTCTGAATTTTTTTGACGATGGCTTTTTTGACCATGGCTTGGCAAGTAGGAACATGGTGAAGTTGGGATTGAACAGATTTCCCTGAAACGGGGAAAGCAGCATCTAGAGGAAGAAAGATGTCCCAATTGAGTGCATAGGTTTGATCAAAAAGAGATTCAAATGTTTTAGCAGGGAATTCTCCCATAATGATTTTGATACGATCTGCTGTTCTTAACCAGATGTTACAGCGGGCAATATCGAGGGGGCCTCCTTCAAAGCGAACTCGTCCGTTTTCAGTTTGGGTGGTGTAACCAAGTTGTTTTAATTCTTTCGCGACTAAGGCCTCTAGCCCGCTCGCACAAGTAGCAAGTAAGGGATAAGTAGTCATGATTGATTCTCCTTTGTGTGAGTGTATAGATGTGTAGGTAAGAAAGGGAAATTCCCCATAATGATGATAAGCGATAAAAAAGGGTTGGATTCCTCCAACCCCTGTGTTGCCTGCCGTAAATTTCTATAAGCCATGTTCTGTTCACTAATAGAGCAGGTTCCTATTAGATTGGTAATCATCTATCTGCATGATTGCCTCAACCCTTTGTTCATTTTCAAAGGGTCAAGCGCCCCTACCAATGTTTGGGTTGCTCGCTCGAGGGGTTTACCGCGTTCCACTTGTCTTGTTTCCAAAACAACTTCGTCACTGTGGCACTTTCAGGGATACTCAAACTTAGCAATGCCTTAGCTTTTTTTCCCGCCGTCAGAGCCTTAGCTTATGGTTTCACTAAGCACGAACACTACAAGCATCTCAGCTTGTGCGAGCATGGACTTTCCTCAAATAGGCACTTCCTATCTGCGATTACCCGAAATTTACATTTTCAACCCTTCTATTGTACGCTATTTTTAGTGGATTGGCTAGTATTTTTATCCTTTCTAGAAAAGTGAGTGTCGTTTTTCTTTTTATTAGAGGGAAAGTTGGAGTGTAAAATAAAAACAGACTGATGAATGAGCCTGCTTTCATTGGAATTATTCGCCTTGATAAATATGGGTATCTTGGTCCGGTTGCTTATAATTCTCTTCCGAATCTTGAGGATGGGAGTATTGACCATAAACAACTTTTTCTAACTTAGAGAGGCGTTTCAGAATATCATAATTGGTGGTTGCTTGATTAGGAACAGAATGAGCTGATTGGCTATTGGGCTCGTGAGTATTGGTATGAGAAACTTGTTGCTTGAGGCGCTGGTTCTCTTGTTTAAGGTAAGAAAGTTCTTTCTCGTAAGATTCATAATCGCGGATGATCAAATCTAAAAATTCATCGACTTCTTCTGTATTAAATCCGCGAAGAGCTGGTTTAAATTCTTTCTGTAAAATATCTTTTGTGGTTAAGTTACGTGCAGACATTGTGACACCTCATAATTGTAATATTTATAGTAACTTCATTATAGCATAAATCTAGAGAGGAAATAGAAGAAGAAAGAGCTTTAATGAAATTATTAATAAGTTTTTTTACAAGAAGAATGAATGGGGGAGAAGGGCGATAATAAAATAAAAATTATGGATAGGAAATTATAAAAAAAGCAAATTAATGTTATAATATAAAGATAAGACAGAAGGGCAAAAACTTATAGGGATAGGAGGGAATTCAATGCCTGAACCAGAAAATAATTTATATACTTATTTAAAAACTGCTTTTTCAGAAAGAGAGTGGGCCTATCCTTATGAATTAACTTTTAATCCTAAGGGCGCCTTTATTCAGTGGCACGGTTACATTCCTTTAGATAGTAGAAGCGAAGATAATCAAGAGGTAGTCAAGCTGTCCTATGGTTATATCACTTTTATATTTGCAGAAAAGAAAAGTCCATGGATGCCTGAGAATACGTATGTTATCCTTCCTCAAAAGGGCAAGAGGGGATTTGAAGTGTCGTATGTTGAAGCGGTTTTGGATCAAATCCATTATCAAGTCAATCGAGCTTATTTTCAAGTGAGAGAAAAAGCTAGAGGACGTGGAAAATTGACGGAAGTAAAACTATCTGACGCGGATATTCAGGCCTCTTTAGTCAATATAAAAACGGCTAATCGGTTTGACGATAGAGAATTAAGAATTGAGGAATAAAAATGGATTGGTATGAATTAACAGTTGAAGTCACTCAGTTAATGACGAGCGAATTAGTTTCTGAAGTCCTTTTAGGTCAAGGGTCTTCAGGGGTAACTATTCAAGATGTTAAAGATTTTGAAGAACTAAAAGAAGATTTGGGTGTGATGAAAGGGAAAGTGGAAGAACAGGCCTATGGACCCTATCCTCTAGTGAAAGGTTATTTTTCAGGAGATGAAGAGGAAGAAGCCCTTATCTTCCGTATCCAACAAGCTCTTATGAAAGTTTGGCCTGATCAAAAGGAGATTTCTATTCAGGTTAAGCGTATGAAAGATGACTCTTGGGAAAAAGAATGGCAGAAATATTATCAGCCTATTCGGTTGAATCATTGGTTAAAAATTGTCCCTATCTGGAAAAAAGAAGATAGTCAAGAAGAACAAGGGGTTATTTATATGGATCCTGGCATGGCTTTTGGAACAGGCGCTCATCCCACAACACAAATGGCTGTTCATTTGTTAGGTATTGGGATGAAAGAGGGAGATGAGGTGATGGATGTAGGGACCGGCTCAGGGATTTTAGCCATTGTTGCTCAGAAATTAGGAGCTAGTCGAGTGGTAGCTTATGAGTATGATGAATCTATTTTATCAACAACTCGGGAGAACCTATCACTCAATAAAGGAACCGAAGAGATCACAGTCATTGCCAATGATAAATTAAATGGGGTCGAGGACCAAGTAGATGTGATTACAGCAAATATTTTAGCGGATATTTTACTCCCTTTAATTCCTCAAGCCTATACGAATCTTAAAGAGGATGGCGTTTTTATTCTGTCAGGTATTTACAAAGACCAAAAAGAAAAGTTGGTGGAAGCTTTGCAAGAAAATGATTTTTATCTACCGATTATTATGCAAGAAGGCGAATGGTTTGGCATTTTAGCGAAAAAGGGACGAACCCATCGCACAAAGGATAGCCTGTAAATTCTTCTTTTTGAGTAAGAAAGTTAGGTTGCTAAAAAAAGCGTGATCGACTTATAATGAAGTAATATTCCTCAAGCTAAAGATTGGGAGAAGTTGGGAGGTATTCCTATGACTGAATTAAAAAATAAAAGTAAGGAAGATGTGATTAAACAATGCCGAACTTACATGCCTGAAGATAAGGTGGCACTGATTGAAAAAGCAGCAAATTTTGCAGAACGGGCGCATGAAGGACAATGGCGAAAATCAGGAGAACCTTATTTTATTCATCCGACACAAGTCGCTGCGATTTTATCAGACTTGCATATGGATCCTGACACGGTTGCAACAGGCTTTTTGCATGATGTGGTAGAAGATACCGGGATTTCATTAGACGATATTGCTTATTTCTTTTCAGATACGATCGCTACCTTAGTGGATGGAGTAACCAAATTAGGAAAGGTAAAATATCGGTCTAAGGAAGAACAATTGGCTGAAAATCATCAAAAATTGTTATTAGCGATGGCCAATGATTTACGGGTAATTGTTGTGAAATTAGCGGATAGATTACATAACATGCGTACGCTGAAGTGGCATCGACCAGAAAAACAAGTCTCTATTTCTCAAGAAACATTAGATATCTATGCGCCTTTAGCGGATCGATTAGGGATGAGTCAGATTAAATGGGAGTTAGAAGACACTTGCTTACATTTTATTAATCCAGAGGCTTACTATCAGATTGTTCACTTGATGAATACCAAGCGAGAAAAAAGAGAAGCCTATATTGCAGTGACTATAAAAGACCTCAGAAAGTATGTCGATCCTTTAATTGATGGAGAGTATGAAATCTACGGTCGACCGAAACATCTCTACTCCATTTATCGGAAAATGCACGATCAAAAGAAAGATTTTGAAGAGATCTATGATTTATTGGCCATTCGGGTGGTAGTTCCGACGATTAAGGATTGCTATGCTGTATTGGGAGCTGCACATACTAATTGGAAACCTCTACCGGGGCGCTTTAAGGATTATATTGCTATGCCTAAGGCAAACGGCTATCAATCTTTACATACGACAGTTCTTGGAGAGTATGGTCAGCCTGTTGAAATTCAGATTCGAACTTTTGAAATGCACCAAGTGGCGGAATACGGAGTAGCTGCGCATTGGGCCTATAAAAAAGGAGTAACAGATAAGATTGAAACCGATGAATTAGACAAGCAATTGCAATGGTTTCATCAAATTGAAGACTTACAAGATGACGCAGATGATGCTACGCATTTTGTAGAAAGTGTTAAAGAAGATTTCTTCAAAAATAATGTCTATGTTTTTACGCCTCGTGGGGAAGTTAACGAATTACCTGCTGGAGCGACGCCCTTAGATTTTGCTTATCAAATTCATACGGAAGTCGGAAATAAAACTGTAGGTGCTAAAGTTAATAGCAAGATCGTTCCATTGAATCACCGCCTTAAAACGGGAGATATCGTAGAAGTTTTAACATCCAAAAATTCGACTGGTCCAAGCCGTGATTGGGTCAATTTTGTGGTGACTAATCGGGCAAAGAATAAAATTCGCAGGCATTTTAAGTTACTAGATCGAGATGAAAATATAGAAAGAGGCCGGCGAGCGGTTCTTGAAGCGGTGAGTCATTTGGATTGTCAATTCAGTGAGCTTTTCAATAAGGAAATGCAGGCAGAATGTTTGAATCGCTTTAATTTTTCGAGTGTAGAGGATATGTTTGCGGCCGTGGGATTTGGCGAACTTTCTGCTTCCGCAATCGCCAATAAAATTACAGAAAAAGTTCGAAAATTAAGAGCAAAAGAAGAACATGAAGCCAAATTAGAAGACTTTTTAGCAGAAGAGGAAGAGCGCCAAGCAACAGGAAAACCAAGTAAGATTAAACGAATGGCTATTCAACATCATGACGGGGTCCTTGTAGAAGGAAATAATAATGTCCTTTTCCGCTTAGCGCATTGCTGTAATCCGCTACCTGGAGATGAAATTATTGGTTTTATTACGATGGGAAGAGGAGTTACCGTTCATCGTCGAGATTGCATGAATTTAAGGGAAATGAATGAAGAACAAAAACAACGCTTTTTAGAAGTTTATTGGGAAGAGACTTCTCCATCTGCATCCAGAGCATCCTATACGGTGGAAATAGTCATTGAAGGGTATGATCGAAACGGCTTATTGACAGATGTTTTACAAGTGGTAACCCCTCTTGTTTCTAAAATTTCGAATGTGAATGGGAATGTTAACCATAAAACGAATCATTTAAAAGTAAGAATTCGAATAGAGATTCAAAGTTTAGACCAGTTGGAAAAAATTATGGATCGGATCAAGAATGTGCCTGATGTTTATGAAGTCAAACGAGCCTAAGAAAAGGAGAAGAGAATATGCGAATTATTATTCAACGAAGTCTGGCTGCAAAAGTTTCTGTGGATTCACAGGTCCTAGGTCAGATTGATCACGGCTACGTTTTGCTAGTTGGAATTGCTCCTCATGATACAGAAGAAACGGTGCAATACATGGCACGTAAAATTAGCAAAATGAGAATTTTTTCAGATGAAGAAGGTAAAATGAACCAATCTCTTGATCAAGTGGGTGGGCAAATTTTATCCATTTCTCAATTTACTTTATATGCTCGAACTAAAAAAGGAAATCGGCCCTCCTTTGTTGATGCTGCTCAGCCAGATTTAGGGGAGAAACTTTATCTTCGTTTAAACCAAATTTTAAGAGAAGATTATGGCCTTGAAGTTTCTGAAGGGCGCTTTGGTGCAGATATGAAGGTAGAATTAGTGAATGATGGGCCTGTGACTATTATTTTAGATTCTGAGGAATAGGAGTTCGTTCATGTTATAGAGATATTGAATCGGCTTCCAAAAGTTAGAACAAATGTCTAAGTTTTGGAGGTCGATTTTTGTGTGAGAAAATTCAGAAGTCGTATTTTCAATTCCATTTGAAGGTAACTATCAGTTAATAAATAAAAAAATAGCGTAGCAGCGATTAAAACTGCTACGCGTAAAATCTAAGTTTCAAGATCATATTATATAACTAATAAGTAACCTTTTATAATAAGTAGGGTTCGATGTTTTTAAATAAGTAGTTTTATTTTATTAGCTTGTTAAAATGCAGGGGAGTAAATACCTTTGTATTTCTCTTCAATGATCTTTTTAACTTTATCGCTTGTTAAAGCTTTTTTCAAAGCTTCTATCCCTTTATCATCTTTATTATCATCACGAGCGACTAAAGAGAGGGCATAGTAGTTTTGATCTGCTTTTTCTTCTTTGATGACAGCATTATCTTTAGGATTTAAACCTAATTTAGAAATTTTATCTGGATAGTTAAAGGCTAAATCTTTTTCTTTATAAGCTTCGTTGAGGTTTAATAATGAAACTTTTACAAGTTTTACTTTCTTCTTGTTTTCTACAATATCTTTTTCGGTGGCAGTAAAGCTTTCATTATCTATAATATTGTTGTCTACATTTTGCAAAGCTTGTTCTACGAATCTTGTATAAATACTAATAGAAACTAGAGCCAAAGGAAGGGTAGCCGCTAAGTTACCAAAGGCAGTTTTAAATAAGAATCTATTGATAGGTATGAGTATAAAGATAAATATTAAAAAAGGTATACTTCTTAACATATTGAGCAGGATACTCAAAAGCTGATAAAAGAAAGTATTTTTTGTTTAGTGAAAATAGGAGTATGCTTAAAGGAATGGAAAAAATTAAGCAAACAGTCATTGAAACAAACAGCATGAAGTTCGTTTCAAAAAATGCGATAGATATTTCATTGAAGTTTTTTTCGATAAGATTAATCATAAGATGAAAAAACAAGTGTTATTCAACGAAAGGAGAATAACACTTGTGAGTAGAGTGAATAGTCACTCTTATTTTTTGTAAAGAATAGTTTTGTTGACTACATTGAGGTGTTCATCAATATCATAGATGATAGGTTCTCCAGTAGCGATTTCAACGCCCATAATGTCTTCATCTGAGATTCCTTCAATGTGCTTGGTAAGGGAACGGAGAGAGTTACCATGTGCAACCACTAACACATTATGTCCCGTTTTTAATTGAGGAGCAATGTGATCTTCCCAATAAGGTAATGTTCGGTTTAACGTATCTTTTAAACATTCTCCAGCTAACATATGACGGGTATCGAGTGGGGCATACCGATGATCAAATGCTTGATCTCCTGTTGCTTGAGGGGGACGAACGTCATAGGAACGACGCCAAATGTGAACTTGTTCATCTCCATATTTTTGAGCGGTTTCAGCTTTATTTAATCCTTGTAAGCCACCATAGTGACGTTCATTGAGACGCCAATTTTTTTCAACAGGTAAGTAAAGCCGATCCATATTTTCAAGCACTAAGTAACAAGTTTGAATAGCGCGCGTTAAAACAGAAGTATGAACGAAGTCAAACTCAATGCCTGCTTCCTTTAAATCTTTTCCTGCTTGAGCAGCTTCTTTACGCCCTTTTTCACTCAATTTAGGGTCTAACCAACCAGTAAATACATTGGCTAAGTTATACTCACTTTGCCCGTGACGAATGAATACTAATTTCATTTTGAGTTCCTCCTCAATTTTATTGTTCTTCTTTCACCCTTTTAGTAAGTGTGAAAGAACATTCACAAAGTTATTTTACGTTATTTTAGAAGGAACTTCAATTCTTTTAGAGAAAAAGTTTAAAGCAAGTCAAGGAAAGTTTTGGCAGCGGGGGTAAGGTATCGATTCTTAACATAGAGATATTGAATAGTACGTGTAATAGGACATTCTTGAAAATCCAGTGCACGTAGATAACCTGTTTCTACCTCTCTTTTAACGGCGAGATCAGAAATTAAAGAAACCCCTAAATGATGGATGACCGATTCTTTAATTGCCGTTTGTGTACTAATTGTGATTTTGTTTCTAATGGCGAAATGATGGGCACTTAATTGTTGTTCGATAAAGCGATTGAGGGATGAATTTTTATTTTTCGTAATAAAGAGGTCATCTTGAACATCCCAAAGAGAGCAAGTGGTTTGATGAAAGAGGGGATGCTTTGATCCGACAATTAGTTTAATGTGGTCCACAAGATAATCATTAATACTAAGGTTGTTTTTATCGTAATTGATATAGTCGGATAAAAAAATAAATTCTAATTCATTTTTACGAAGTTTATCAAGAATATGTTTAGAAGAAGCAATCGTCATATTAATTTCAATGTTGGGATATTTCGCTTTAAAAGGGGCGATAATTTGAGGAAGAATATAAGCCCCAATAAAATTGGTTGTCCCAAAATTGAGGGTACCACGAGTCATAGTTTCAAATTGGTGAATGTATTCTTTGGCACCATACCAAGTGGCAGCGATTTGTTCTGCAAATTCTTTGAAAGCTTCTCCCTGTGAGGTAAGAGAGATATGATTGCCAGAACGGTTAAATAAAGGAGCACCACATGCATTTTCCAAAGCGCGGATACGCTTGGTCAAAGCGGGTTGTGAAATGTAGAGTTCATCCGCAGCTTTTGAAAAGTGTTTGGTCTTCATTAACATAAGAAAAGCTTCAATTTTTGCAATATCCATAAGATCACCTCGTCAAATTTGATAGACTAATTATAACAAAAACGAATCGAAAGTTAAATATAATCGAATTGAGTTATAGGAAAATCATAGGTATACTAAAAGCAAGCTTAAGCGATTACAGGATAGAAGGAGTATGAGAAAAATGATAGATAAGAAATCAAAACTGGATCATCGATGGCTTACAGTTATTGTTGCTAGTCTACTTGCTTTGATTTTATTATTAATGCCCACGCCGGAGGGGCTAACATCCGTGGCACAAAAAAGTATGGCTTTGTTTGTATTTGCTTTAATTATGTGGATTGCAAGACCTATTCCGATTTATCAAACATCAATTGTTTTGGTGTTATTGCTCCCATTGATTGGAGCGGTGAAAGATCAAAGTAGTGCATTTGGCGCATTAGGGTTTGATATTATTTGGTTAATGGTTGCAGCCTTTGTATTAACTTCAGCGATGAGTGCAACGAATCTAGGAAAACGAATTGCGCTTTCTTTAACCACGAGGTTTGCCAAAACGCCAACACAAGTTTTAGTTATTTTTGTTATTGTGAATTATATTTTAGCCTTCTTTGTCCCTTCTACAACTGCGAGGGCATCATTAATTGTGCCTATCGCTTTGGTAATTTTGGAAGTGTATCAAGAGTTACCAGGGAAAAGTAAATTTGGAAAACTGATGATGTTACAAGGCATTCAAAATAATGCCTTTGCTACCTCTGTTATAATGACAGCTACCTCTGCGCAAGTGTTAGCAGTTGGTTTTATTAATGAACAAACAGGAGCAAAAATTGGTTATTTACAGTGGATGATGGGAGCGATTCCTCAAGCTTTGCTTACCACCTTATTTGCTTTCTTTGTAGGGTTAAAACTATATACGGATAAAGATAAAAGTAAAGAAAAATTAGCACAAGCTACAGCAGTCTTAAAACAACAGTTAGAAGATATGGGACCTCTTTCTAAAAATGAAAAGAAAGCCTTAGGTATTTTCTTGATTACATTACTGTTGTGGGCAACTGGGGATTACCAACAAGCTTGGTTAGGGTTTCATATTTCCACTGAACAAACAGCTGTACTCAGTATGCTTTTGTGTTTGTTACCAGGTATTGGTGTTATTAAGTGGAAAGAAGCCAATATTAAATGGGACTTGATGATTTTTTCAGCAGGCGCTTATGCAATTGGAAAAGCCGTGGATAAATCAGGAGCAGCAACTTGGACAATTAATCACTTGGTTTCTATGATAGGATTAGATCAAATTAATCCCTCCTTTGTTGCGGTGATTTTAATCTTTATTACGATTTTTAGTCATCTTATTTTTACCAGCAAGACGGTAAGAACGACAATTTTGATTCCAGCTATTATTACATTGGCTAAGCAATTGGGTATTGATCCTGCACCTTTAGCTTTAGTATGTTCATTTGGTATTGCAACCACAATTACTTTACCTCCTCATTCCAAAGTGAACACCCTCTATTTTGGAACAGGGTATTTTACAATTAAAGATGAGTTAGTGTATGGCTTGGTATCTTGCTTCATTGCTTCATGTGCATTGTGTTTGGTTTACTTTACGTGGATAAGATTTGTTATTTAATTGAAATGGAGGAGAAAGAAAATGGGAAGAAAAGTATTATTAATGATTGCCGATGGACTAGGAGATTGGCCTTATGAATTATTAGATAATCAAACACCGTTACAATATGCAACAACGCCTCATTTGGATCGAATTGCCACCAATGGGATGACTGGCTTAATGGATCTATATCAAGCAGGTATTCCTGTGGGAACAGATTTAGGGCATTTGACGTTATTTGGTTACTTATATGAAAATTATCCTGGTCGTGGGCCAGTGGAAGCTGCAGGAAAAGGCATTCAATTATTTGAAGGAGATGTTGCCTTTCGTTGTAATTTTGGAACGATTGATGAGGATCGTGTAGTGATTAACCGTCGAGCAGGGCGTATTCGTCAAGGAGCCAAGGAATTAGCAGAAGCCCTAAATGATATTGAGGTAGAAGGGGTCAAAGTTATCTTCAAGGAAGCGACAGAGCATCGCGCAGTGTTAGTGTTAAGAGGAACAAGTTTATCAGATCAAATTACAGATACGGATCCTAAGAAAGAAGGGATCGCAGCTAAAAAAGCACGCCCGATTGATGACAGTTTTGAATCCAAACGAACAGCAGATATTTTAAACAAAGTTCGTGAGAAATTTGAAGAGATTTTAAAAGACCATCCAATTAATCAAAAACGTGTAGAAGAGGGACTATTACCAGCTAATACTATTTTAACGAGAGGAAGTGGAAAGTTAACCAATATGCCTAAAATCACTGAGCGGTTAAACTTTACAGCTTGCTGCATTGCCTCTGAAAAAACAGTGTTAGGGGCTGCAACATTAGCAGGGTTTGATATACGGACAGATCTGAGTTTTACGGGAAATATTGATACTAACATTGAGAAAAAAGCTGCTTATGCAGTGGAAGCCTTAAAATCTTATGACTTTGTGGCATTACATTATAAAGCAGCAGATTTGATGGGCCATGATGGCAATATAGAAGGCAAAGTACAAGCAATTAATCGTTATGATGAATTAGCTGGATATGTCTTAAAAGGGATTGAGCAAGAGATTAATGATGAAGTCATTATTGGCTTGGCAGCTGACCATTCTACTCCGTGCGCTCGGTATGAACATAGTGGCGATCCAGTCCCAGTCGTGATTAGTGGGAAAGTGATCCGTAAAGATAAAGTGACCCAATATAATGAAATTGCCTGTGGAGAAGGAAGTTTGAATAGAATTAGTGGACCTGCGTTTACCACAAGTTTATTAGATTATTTAGAAAAAACAATTAAACGAGGAAGCTGATTAGCTTTTCGACAACGGACACGAGTAAGTGACTTATCAAAGGGCACTCTCGTGTCTAATTTTATGGACATATTATAATCAGACGGGGCCTTTTTGCTTATTTCTTTTTTGTGCTAAACTGAATAAAAAGGGATAAAAGAGGAGTCATATGGCAATCATTCAGCAAGCAATTTTACATATTTATGACATATCTACGCATCAAGGTATTTTATCTGCGAAGCCTTTGGATTTAAGTGTCACCGTGCTTCAAAAGTATATCGAAAGTATGATCGATAAAGTGAGACTTACAACCAAAAGAAGACAGGGGCAGTTCGCTTTAGACCATGCGCGGTATTTAGAGTTGAAAGCTTTACAATATGATTTTGTTGATCAAAGTCAACGGTTGACGCAAGTGTTAATTTTAACAAACTGAAATATTGGGAAATTGGGTTATTTCGTTCATTAAAATTAAAACTTACGGATAAAGAATTTCGCCGAGTGGTCAATTGATATCAAAAAAAGGAAAAAAAACATGTTATCAGTTTTGGCATGAACGTTTAAAAAGGCTGAGTACGGCTAGGGCTAAAATAACTTATCAAGATGTTTATTGTCTGTACTTGATGAAAAGGTTTTGCCTGACGGTCTATTATAAAGATCCTTTGTCCGATGATTTTTATAAACCTGAGTGGTTTACGGTGTTAGATTATATTCGTCTTTTTAGAAGTGCTTATAAAAAATTGGAAGTTAATCGGACATCATGGGCACGTTTTTGTCAGGAAGAAGAACAACTAAGCGTTCAGGTATCTAATTTAAAATACAAACAATTCTATAAAACAAGTTTTAATCGCACAAAAGAATGGCAACCCCTATTGAAAAAACTAAAAAAATCTTCTTTAAAGGTGACACGTTTAAACACAGGTGAAAAACTTATTCTGGAAGGAAACGCTCAACATAATTGTGTGGGTTCTTATATCGAAAAAGCGGCTCAAAATAAATGCCTTCTGCTGGATTACACCTATAAAAATAACCGTCATACGGTAGAAATTATTAACCAGGGATCGAAAACAAACCCTGCCTATACGATTTTTCAATGTTTGACAGCCTTTAATCAACCAGCGGTTAAAGGAGCAATTGAAGCGCTTGAAAAAGTTATTTCGTAAATTTATCTTCGTTTATATTGAGTAGGTAATGCCGTTATATTACTTGTTTTGATATTTGCCGAGAGATTGGGGTCAACTTATAGAAAGGAAATTAAAATGATAACTGTTGTATTAGCTGAAAAACCTGATCAAGGGCGGAAATTTGCAAAAGCTCTTGGAGCATCAGGAACTTCTCATACTAAAGGCTTTATTGAAATCAATGATTGTTCATTATTAAACGATCATACTATTGTTACCTGGGAAATTGGGCATTTAGTATCTTTAGTAGAACCTGATGCCTACGATGAGAAATATAAAAAGTGGGTAATTAATGACTTACCCATTATCCCTGAAACAATGAAATATTGGATTAATAAATCCACTCGTCAGCAATTTAATATTGTCAAAGAACAATAAAAAAAAGTGGATCGGATTATCATAGCGACTGATCCAGATAGAGAAGGAGAGAACATTGCTTATAGCATTTTTAGAATGTGTGGATCAAATATTTGGAAAAAGCCAAAACAGCGTTTGTGGATTAATTCTTTGCAAGAGAAAGAAATTAAAAGAGGGGTTCGTTCGTTGAGAGATAGTAAAGAAACCTTTAACTACTTTGTTAGAAGCAGGAACTCGGCAAACCGCTGATTGGCCTATTGGAATGAATTTAACACGATATTTTTCTCTCCTGCTTCAATCACAAAAAATTCATTCGCCTAAAGGGAAGCCTTGGTCAATCGGACGAGTTCAAACGCCCACTAATGCACTGATATGTAAGAATTACTTAGAGCGTTTAAATTTTAAACCTGTTCCCTACTATTAGTTAATAGGAACTTCTAAAGTGAATAATGAAGACATTCGCTTTGTAGAAGATAAAGAAAATAGAAAGTATTTTGATAAGAATAAAAAGGTCAAAAAGAAATCTTTGTTAGAAAGAGTCCGGGAAGTTTAGAAATTTACCCGGCCTCTTTTTAAAACATAAGAATGTAAAAAAGTCCAGATCAGTTCTTTTGTCATGAGAAAATGATCTGGACTTTTGAATTTTAATTTTGGAAGTATACTAATAAGCCATTGACGATAGCGTCTGCTAATTTGTCATGATATTGTGGTTTAGTAAACTTATCTACGTCATTCGGGTTGGACATATAGCCCAGTTCAATCAGAATAGCGGGGTTATGGGAATCAGCGAGAACTTGGTAGACGGCGTGCCGAATACCATTACTTGGAACGTTCATTTGTTCCATAAGTTGTTCTTGGATGGCTTCTGCGAAAGGAATGGACTTCTTATCATAATAATAGGTTGTATTCCCAGAAGCGGTCGTTTCTTCTGCAGCGTCGTAATGTAGAGAGATAAAGGCATCGGCTTTGGCCTTATTATAAATTTCAGCACGTGGCCCTAGATCGATGAAGGTATCATCTTTTCGAGTCATAATGACCGTTGCTCCTTTTTCTTCGAGAGCTTTTTTAATGGCTTGGGCGGATTGAAGAGTATAGTCCTTTTCTTGGTAGTTTCCGCGAGTAGCCCCTGGGTCTTTACCACCGTGTCCTGGGTCGAGAACGATTGTTTTATGACTGAGGGTAGAATGGGCAGCGGCTTTTTCTGCTTTCTTGGCCATGGCTTGAGAATTGGAATCTGCTAACCAGTTGGCGAGATAACCTTCTTGACCGTTTTCTACTTTCACATGGTAGTAGGCCCCCTTTTGACCAAGATAGGCAAACTTTTCATTTTTAGAAGCTTTGTAGACGATTTCAGAACCTTTCTCAGGGGCTTTACAGATATGCGCACCAGCAGCCGTAGCGGTTACAATGGCATCATATTGAGAAAGAAATTTCTTACTTGCTTCTTGTTCTTCTTGGGTTTGTTCACGTCTAGGAGCTTCCGCGATAGTCCCTGGGGTAATTTCGAGTTTATCTTGAGGCAGCCAACCAATATCGTCCCGAAATTGGATATTGATCCATCCCCCTTCTTGGTGAATGACGTTGAATTTTTCCCCCTGGGAGGCCTTCCCGATCTCTTTGGAAGAAGCTTGAGCTTCTTCGTGAACGGTGGCTTGGTTATTGATGACTGTTGCGATAAATCCTGAATTTTGCATGTTGCCGTTGCTAGAGAGAACGCCGTCTGTTGTGAGCCAATCAGGAATCCAACCGACTTGTCCTTCATTGGCAATAATTTTTTTCCAGTGGTTTTGTTCATCAAGAACTTGGTAGTGGGTCCCCTCTTTGAGCTGCTCCTTCATATTATATGTAATACCAGGTCCTTCTCTCATATTCACAATGCCGTTAGTAATGGTAAGGGTTTGTTGATGTTTGTAGAATAGAATCAAGCTAAAAGCTATTCCAATTAAAATGAAGAGGCTTATATAGTAAATAAGCACTTGCTTTTTTTGGCTTGGGGTTAATTGAGTAGGTTTCAAGGGACATTCTCCTTTATTTATTTTCATTTTAAGTGTAGCTTCTAATCTTGAAAAGCGCAATTTAAAATTCCGTGACAAAATAAGGGGAGGGGATGTTGGCAAATAATTTAGTAAAATTGCTTGCAAGTCTTAGGAAGTTGGTGGTATAATCTCATTTGTAGCTCACAGAGCACTTTTGGGATATGGTCAAGTGGTAAGACGGCAGATTCTGGCTCTGCAATCCTAGGTTCGAACCCTGGTATCCCAGTTATCACTTATGTGGTATCATTTTTATTACAACCTATTTATGCCTATTCTTACTTATCGTTGATATATCAACGTTTCTGAGAATAGGCATTTTTAATGGTTTTGCTTATTTACACCTATTTTTTTCTAAAAACTACTGAAAAAGCTACTGACTTTTTTGATAGGAGAATGCCTTAGGTATCGCATTTTGAATCACTTTTATCACTTATTGCTAAAATAACTAACAAATGAATCAAGCGTTTTTTGCTGTTTATTTCTCGTAATATGGTTATATATGTCCACTGTTATGGAGATCGACCCATGGCCTAAACGGTCTCTTACATCAGGTAAGGGGACCCCTGCTTCAAAAAATAGTGTGCATGTGTATGTCGAAAACCATGAATTTTAATAAATCTCAGATTATATTTTTTACAAAAAGAAGCAAAGAAGTTTCGAGGGGCTGACGCATTTAAAGGTCTATTCTTTGTGATTTGACTGAAAACCAACCATTTGTTTATATTCGTTTCTTCCTTTAAACCAGAAATATCTTTTTCTTGTTCCGTTTTCCATCTCATTAGTATATCCATGGTTTCATTATCAGCTGGAAGAAGGCGAATGCCATTTCTGGTTTTAGGTGGATTAATTACCGCAAATCCGAACTCATCAACGCTTACTGTTTTAGTGATATTGATCGTTTTTTTGGAAAAATCAACATCTTCCCAAGTTAAAGCTAAAGCTTCGCCTTTTCGTATTCCTGTAAAGGCAAGCAATCTAAAAAAAGCAAACCATCTTAAAGGGCCAGCTTTTTTTATTGGAATACAGTGATATGAAAAGTCAAAGACTAAGCGTCGCTAATATAAAATAATGGACAATGTAAACCCAAAACAGAGAGAAATGACTGGTTGGTATACAGAAATAAGAGGAGCCTTTTTTGGAAAAACTGTCCCTCTTAGTAAGGAACAGTTTGAGAGATCATGAATCGGAAGACGGAAAGAGCAATTGATAGATCCATTCAACATCTTGACCAGAAGGATAGCCACTAATATAGCGGGTTTTGATTTGCTTTAATTCTATGGGTAAAGCAGTCAGTAGTGCATCCACTTGGTTAGCTTCTAAATGCAAAAGGCTATTAGGCGAATGGATAGATACTAGCTGTATCTTATCGCCAAATAAGAGATGAATTTCATATGCCCAATGTTTACGTTGCAATTGGTTAATGGTATAAAGTCCTAAACGAATGGGTTGGGTAGGTGTTTTGAGTTGACGTAAAGTTTGAGGGAAGATGTGACAATAATACCAAGTTGCTTGTAAGGTACGTGTATCGTTGCAAGGAATGTGCATTTGTTCTTGAAATGCAGTTAAAATCCTTTGCATTTGGGTTAAGAAATGAGGATCAATACGTTCTAGTTCAGTACCGACAGCTAAACAGTCCTGCTCATGTTGGTAAATTTCTTCTTCAAAAGAGTGAGAATCTGGACTGTGAAAGGTGCAGAGATTATAAGCGGTTAGCAAGAAAAGATCAAGCGCCTCCTCGTCTATTGATTGAATATGAAATGCATGCATTAAGGAAAGCATATCTGATTTTAAGGTGATAAGTGCCTGATGCAAAGTGGGATCGCTTTGAGCGCATTGCCACATGTAGTGAGTATCATAACTGGTCTGATGACTGATAATATTAACGAGGAGTTGTTCAACAGCTTCGTTGGAAAAGGTGATGCCCAGTCTATCTTCTAAGTTATGCAGATGATCGTGATTAATTGGATCACTGAGATAACGGCGGCAGGCATCATAGTCGTAAGCTGGGCGAATATCTTCCACTAAGTGCCCCTGACGATAGCGTATCACATTAATCGCAAGAATAATGGGAAGGATGGGATGGTCGCTGAAGAAGGCAATGAGTGGGATTTTTTCAGTAATTAAAAGCATTAAATCTTCTATTGCGGATTGACTAACTTGATCAAACGGCCAGTTAGATAAGTTATAGCCAAGGAAGTAATAGTCCGTAAAAAATTGACGAACGATACGTTCAGGACCAGTGATTTGGACAGGATGCGTGGTAATAGATAAGGCAGAATAATGGTTAGTGAGAAAATCTTTGAGTTGTGTTAAGTCACGGTACATGACTGAACGACTAATGTATATTTTTTGAGCCAATGCTTTAAATGTATTGAGATGTTGTAAAAAGCATTCATTAATGAGTGACATGATGGTTAAATCTTGTTTGAGCATATGGGTGAAAAAAGCCATACTAAGTGGGACCAATGCTTTAAGAGAAATTTGAGTCTTAGAGATAGTGATATTAAAATATTGGTCAAAAAGTTCATTCAACTCGCTAATATCAGATTTCAAAGTGGGATAGGTAATATTAAGATAATCCATCAAGAAATGAATAGAAGGTGGGGAAGTAGGATGATCCAATAAGTAGGCAATTAAGTTCAATTTTCTTTGTATAGATTTTGGCAATAGCTCGAACATACAAAAGAGCTCCTTTCAAAGATGAACGAAAGTTGAAGGGGTTTGACTTCACTATTATTCACATAAATGAAAGAGAAGTCAATGTTAACATGTGCCATTTTTGACAATCTAAGAGAATCTGGAATAAGACAGGGATAGTGATATGAAAAGAAAACGAAGGGTATAGCAACAAATTTGTCCTTTTTTTTTCTTTTTTGAGAGAATTTAGAGCATATAAAGTATAGATAATAGTTAGTGAAAAAGAAGAAGATCTGATAGAATAAAGAATGTATAAATAAGTCGTGAGCAATAATGATTTATAGCAAGTTGTATATTAGACAGAGTTGTTGAAGATAAGTATGCTGCTCTGTCCGTTTTTTGTTCATTGACAAACCCATTAATAACCCAGGAGGTTTGATAAATGTTTGGAAAAAACAATAAGAAAATGCGTGATCTGGAACAGCGTGAAAAGGTCACTTATTATGGTATTAGAAAGTTTTCAGTAGGGGTTGTATCAGTAGCGATTTCTGCTGCCTTTTTGTTGAGCGGACAAACTAGCTATGTGTTAGCGGATGAACAACCAGCTGTGGAGTCAAGAAATGACAATCAGCTTGTTATTTCTAAGCAAGAGCATGCAGATGATGGGGTGAATTTCAAAGCGAATAACACGCAAAGCGTTAGCAAACAAGCAACTAATACGCAACCGGTCACTGGACAAGTTGTGCATACAACTCTTCCCAAAGGTGTAGCTAATCAAACAACATCTTCTTTTGTAGACTCTGCAACTCAAAGGAAGGAGAATAATGCTGAGAATCAGAATGCAATTAATGGATATGACAGTACAGATAAAAATCCATCTGGAGCACAAGTCAAAAAAGATGCACCTGTTGCGGAAAAGCATTCAGATAAAACGCAATCAGCAAAGGAGCAAACAGATAGTCTTGCCGATAAAACGAAGGCTAATCAATCTGAAAAGGATGAAAAAGGTAGCACCTCAAAAGGAATGACTGAGGCGCAACGGAAAGACTTAATCCAAGCGGTACAATCTCTCAAACGGCAAATTGAAGGTTTAAAAACAGAAGATAAAAAAGCTGTGGAAGAGATTGTTGCGGCCTATATAGGGGCACAGGCTGTTTTAAGTGATGTGAATGTGAATCAAACAGTGGGACATGCAGCACTTGAATCACTTAAACGCGCGCAAAGTCTAGCGAAACAACTCGTTACTCTCTCGCACTTTCAATCGCGATCAGCACAGACTGGTGACAAATATGATGTGAGTGACATCTTGAATCGAGCAAGTGCGCATTGGCAACAAGAACGCTCTGTTGGACAAACGCGAGGAAACAGAGAATATAATGAAACATTATTAGGTTCTTATACTGAATTGGGTGGTGGAGGATCTGGATACGACTTGTATACGCAAATCTTTAGAAATAAGCGTAATGGTTTGTTTGGACAAGATCCTAACTTTGACGGTATGAATATTTCTAATGCTGAAAAGGATGTTTGGGCGAGAGTAACCCCTTTAGAAGATGGATCAGGTTATTCTTGGGAGATTCATTTCAATTTAGGAAGAAATGAACATCAACATCCAAAGTATTTTTTCACTGTGCCTAAAAATCAAAAAATTACTAAAGCCACAGTGGTTTATCGTGAAAATAATGATAAGTATGAAACTTTTGCCGCTAATGGGGAAAATGCACTGAAAACTATTTTTCAAGCTGATATTAAACGCATTGAAGATACTCAAGCAGAATTTTCAGATGATTTGAATAAGACCCCAGGTGATGATGGTAATTTCGCTAGTTTAGTCTATCCTGCTAATAACGGGAAATGGGTTGATCAATATGAAATTACTGACCCTAAAATGCATCCTGAATGGAAAGGACGATTAGATCAAGATGCTAAAAGGCGAGATCAATTAATTAATAAAATCAAAGATAATTCTCAAACCGTGTATTTTATTCAACCACATAATGGTAAAAACGGTTATTCAATTCGATTTGAGACCAAAGGGCCACTAGAAAGAGATAAGAATACAAGAAAGTATTATTTGGCAGGATTTAGGTCACAGGAGTACAATACCTATAATCTTACTCTACAAATGTACGGACGTTTGGATTCTGATATTTCAGTAATTGAGAAGTACCCACTTCATGTGCGACGTAATGGGCGCTTTTATATCAATCAAGGGAAAGCTATAAACTGTGATAATGTGTATCGCCTAAAAGAAAATGGACAAAAGGTTGATTTTTCTTTTTGGGGTGATATTGATAAAGCTAAAAAAGAAGGTAAATATAAGCCAGGAGACTTTGGTAAGTTTTCAGATGCCAAGGGTGAAGACTTAATTGATAGTGGCTACATGGTTCTTAATGGCGGGAAAAATGGAAAAGATGCACATAGTGATATTGGTAAACTGGATTTAAATCGCTATCTAGCTGGAGAACATTCAGATTCTTGGAAAGACCCAAGTGGTAAAAATAAGTGGGGAGAAGGAGATTTAACATGGACAGTTTATGATAATAAAGGACATGAACATTTATTATCAAATGCTAATACACCAGGTGTTAATTACTTTCAATTTAAACGGATGCAAACGGTTAATGGCAAAACAGAGACAGAATTATATAACATTATGTTTGTGATCAAGCCTAAAACACCAAGATTATTACAAGAAGAACGTGTAGGCAAACGGTTGCCTTTAAAATTGACAAATGCAGCGGGAACTCATAAAAACTTAGTAGCAAGTAATGGAACTAAAGGGGTGCCAATGGTTCTTTATAAGAATGTTAATGGACGTTTTGAGCCGATGCAAGAAGAGTATACGGAAACCGTAACAGAAACGACTTATAATAAACAGGGAAAACCGACTACTATAAAGAAAAAAGTAACTAAGAAACGTGATCTTCAAGTTGTGGCAAATGACAAAGGGGAAGCAGTTTTTAAAAACATTTTGATTGAAGATGGGGCGACTTATGCTGTTAAAACCGTTGTTTATGAAAAACGGGAATATATTGATCAAGATGGATCAACTAAGCAAAAGGTCGAATCAGATCTTTCTGATGAACATTTAGCTAAAATCTATACTCCTACGCTAGCAGAAACTGAAAAGACAGCAGTTAATGATGCTGTTAATGTACAAAAGAGTGATACAGATAACTTATTAACACCAGAAGAAGCTAATGAGATAAAATCTAAGATTATAAAAAATTTAAAAGGTAAATTTGGTAAAGATTACGATAAAGAAGTTGAAAAGGTTCAAGTTATTACTAAAAAAGTGGAACGTAATAAAAATGCGTTTCCAGAAGCTTATGATGCTCATAAGCTCTTAGGAAATCAAGATACTGCAGAAGCAGGAGATGCTTTTATTTGGTATAGAGACGGCGGTGTGGTTAAAATCACACGTGATTTAACCATACGCATGAAACCAGCAGAAGTGAAACCTTTAGTGGGAAATAGTGTGCAAGCTGGTGCAACAAAAATTAAATTGGCCAATTTTGCCACAGGAGCTGAAGGCATTACCTTGTTCGGAAAAGACTTTAAACAAAGTCAGCTGAAATTAGAAAATGGAAAGTGGACCATTGATCCAGCTAATAATAATGCGGGTATTCAATCCGTTGATAAAAATGCGGATGGAACATTAACCGTAACTTTTAATGAGGCGCTAGCCCAAGGCACAACGATCATTACGCAAGTGACAGATGGCAAGGATAATAAAAAACCTTTCCGTTCAGAAGTGAAAAAAGCAACAGTCGTGGCTAGAACAGATAAAGCAACTTATCCTAAACAAGTGACAGCTGGAGTTAGCCAATGGAATAAAGATACCCAGAAATTAACCGATGCGGCAAAGAAGAAAGTTATCGCAGACCTTGAACAAAAGATTACAGGACTTAATGGAAATGTTAAAGTCACTATAAACGACCAATTAATATCTCTTGGAGATACTCATTTTATTACTGTAAATGCTACCTATCCAGATGGCAATCAAGACTCCCATTCTGTGAAATTAATTCTCACTGATGATGTGCCAGCTAAGGTGACAATGAAGGCAACCGATAACAAGGTGACTGTTCAAAATCAAGTCATTACTGTTCAAGCAAACCAAGCTTTCAGTTTTCAAGCAAGTGCAGTGGATGAACATAGTCATATTGTTCACGACGTACGAACAGAAAATCGCCCTAGTTGGTTGAATAGTAATGAAGGAACTGTTCAAAACGACTATAAGACAGCAACCCATAACCAACGTAATACGAAGGGTTCAGATACAGCGCCTTACGTGGTAACCTTGTCAGGAACAGCACCGATGAGGCCTGGAACGCATGTATTTACTGTGAAGACATGGGATGGCGCAAATCCAGAAAACAGTGGCAGTCAGCAGGTGACGTTAAAGGTAGAGGCGCGTCCCTTAACAGGGGCAACGCAAACGGTAGAAGTGAATGACGCTAATGCATTAAGCAAATTGACGCCTGAATCCTTTGTGCCTCAAAATGTGAAGACTGGTTTGGGGAATGGGGTCACCTACACTTGGAAGAATGGAAAAGCGCCTACCAACGCTACCATCAATACAACAGGACAGACAGTAGAAATCCAGGCTACTTTTGCAGATCATAGTCCTTCTACTACTATTCAAGGTAAATTGATCGTCCAAGATACAAAACTCGCTCAACTCGATGTGGTTGCGGAAAAAGGAGCCAAGGTTGAGCATGGGACAGCTGTTCAGACAGTCGCTACTAATGTACAAAATTTCCCAGGAAATCCCCCTACTTTGACAACCTATGTGAATGAACCAATGATTGTTCATGTTAAAGTTACGGATAATTCTAATAAAGTTACGGATGCTAAATTAAATGGAAATAGCAGTTTTGTGCAATCCAATGATCGTACGTATCAAACGAATAATCGATCAAAAAAGGGAAGCGCTAAGGATCCGTATACGATTACATTTACAGGAACTCCAACCACCAAGGGAACGAAGAATACTCGAATAGATACTTGGGATGGGGCTAATACGCAGGGCTGGGTTCCTCTTAATATTGTTACAAAGGAACAAGCTGCACAATTCGATGGTCAAGCAGTGAGTGGGGACACCCAACGGGTAGAAGTGAATGCCTCTACTGCTCATCTTAAACCTGAAAACTTTGTGTCAACTGCTACAAAAGCCCTGTATAAAAAAGCAACAGGTGGGGTCACTTATACCTTTACGCAAGGAAAGCTAACCAATAATACGGTGACGAGTGGACAGGGACAAGACGTGTCGATTACCGCAACCTTTAGTGATCATTCTACGCGAACGATTACGGGAAAATTAGTGGTATTTGACCAAACTAATCCAACTGCTGACATTACAGTGTCTTCAACTGCTCCAGGACAAGCGCCACGCATTGAAGATAAAAATGGCGTTAAAGAAGTCCATGTGTATGGAACTGAGGACTTTACGATTACGGTTAAAGCACAGGATAACTCTGGTAAAGTAGCAGAGATTGCTCTTGTTCAAAATGGAAAACCTGGAAGCTATCCGTTCCCTCTGACTCAACAGACTAGTGGAGTGGGATCAAGTGCACAGCCTAAAGTGCTCACTTTAACAGGTGCAACAGGTAAGAATACGAATAATCAATCAGATTCCACGCAATTAAGTGAAGGAGCCCAGTGGAATAATCGGGCTATTCAAGTAAAGGATGGATCCAATCATACGACAATTATTAATTTGAGGGTGATCAATCATCAGCAGACTACTAAGTATGACCCACAAGTACAAGCTGTCACTGTGAAAGCATCTACTAAGGCCTTGCCAGAAGCGAAGAGCGCCATCAGTAATGTGAAGTCATTGCCAAGTGGAGCACAGTATACATGGGTGAACGGATCGCCTGTGACCCAGTCTGGTAAACGGCAAGTGAAGGTGACTTATCCAGATGGATCAAGCGATACGGTTGATGTTACCGTTACTTATCAAGATGATGTCGCACCAACTATTACTTTTCCTATCTCACATACTTATGAGGGCGTTGCAGTCACTCATTTCTATCGTGGGGAGCCAGTTGATATTACGATTCATGCCACAGATGCAGACAGCAATATGAAAAAACTGTGGCTAAGTGATGGAGATATGAAGCGGACTGAACGACAGATTGGAGCAGATGTCACGGGATTGAATGTTCAATCTCAATTGAATGGCAAAAATGCCAGCTATCATATTACAGGAACAGTACCAACTGATTTTGCTGAACGCTATACAGTAGGCAATAATCAAGCAGTTGGAGCTAAGAAATTCACGCGTTTATTTAATGCGGAAGATCAAAATGGTAATCAGTCAGCAATTGATAACAGTACCAAGTTTATCTATATTGTTCATGAACGGGCTGAAAAATATACAGCTAGTTACGGGCAATTGCCAATTACAGTAGGAACCAAGTCAGCTAGTCATTCCTCCATTCAGTTCAAAGATATTAGCAAAGGACGTTTGTTTGCAGGGGAAGTTGCGAATCCTTCATATCAAGCAGTTGAAAAAACAGTCGAGAAACCAAATGGTACAACGTTTACTTTAGTGAATCCTGTAGATGGAGTTCAAATTGACTCAACGACTGGTCAGTTGACTTTACAAGGGCAAGCCAAACAAGTGGGTCAAACGATTCCGATTCAGGTGAAGGTAACCTATTCTGATCAGTCGTTTGATATTGTTGATGTGTCAATGAAGGTACGAGATGATATTCCTGCAGATGTACAATATGAAGCAGGTAAAGGTAGTCAAGTGAAGGGCACAACAGTGACTGTTTATGCAAATGAAGCTTTTGAATTTAAGGCTAATGTGACAGATAACACAGGAATTGTTTATGATGCTGAATATCATGGAGATGATTTATCTTGGCTACATAATGATAAACAAACTTATCAAGCTAAGTACAAACAAGATACAAATGGAAAGCGGGATACGTTAGGTTCTAAAGAACATCCCTATGTGTTAACTTTTACAGGGACAGCGCCAAATGTTAAAAAAACAACTAATCAAGGAAAAATAAGAACTTGGGACTATCAAGATGCTAATTCTGGTGCAGAATCACGATTTACTTTAGTTGTTAAATCACAAAGTGAAAATTATACAGATCATATTGATCTCAAGTCAAAATTACAAGGCACTAGCCAAGATGTTGAAGTCAACAACGAACATCCTGTGCAACCTAATGCAGAGCAGTCAGTATCACAAACTACTAAAGAAATGTTGAAAGATAAGGGCGTAACTTACAGTTGGAAAACTAACCATGTACCAGATACGCGAACAGTGGGAGAAAAAACTGGTATTGTGGTAGTTACTTTTAAAGATGGATCAACTTTAGACATTTCTAATGCAAAAGTAAATGTAAAAGACACTGTAAATCCTGTAATCACTGAGTGGAGTATTAGTTCTGATTGGAAAGGCGAACAACCAAAAATTGAGGACAAAAATGGTGTTAAGGAAATTCATGTTTATGGGACTGAAAATTTCACGTTAACAGTGAGAGCGACAGATAATTCGGGCCTTGTCCACTCAATTGGCGTTGTGCATAATGGAAACGCAGGAACATTAGGATTTACTACTAAGGACACGTTAACTGGTACGGGAACTACGGCAGATCCTAAGCAACTGACTATGATCGGAGCAACTGGACCAAATATTAATGATAAAGATGGCTACAGTAATCGTACCTTTAAAGTAACTGATGCAGCTGGACACTCAGTTGAACAACGATTTAAGATAGTAGTGCATCAACAAACAAATAAATATGAAGCTACAGTTGCTGCGGGTGCTATCGAAAAAGATTATGGCGCAACTTTAACGGAAGAGGAAATTAAGGCTAAGGTATCAGTGCCTCAATATTCTCAAGGAAAGACAGCCTATCGAGTTAGTCTTGCTGGTCAGCTACCAAGCACCACTTCCGCTGGTAATCATCAAGTTGATGTAAAAGTTACTTATCCAGATGGGTCAACTGATATCGTACAAGTACCAGTAAGCATAAAAGCACAACCTCAAAAAGATGCTTATGAACTGACCTATGCTTCCGAACAAGTGGAACCAGGGAAGTCATTGACAACGCAAGTGCCAACATTGAAAAAAGGAAATGAAACAATTGCAAGTCAGACAGGAATTGTAACAAGCTATTCAATTGCAGAAGATCTCAAAACAAAAGGATATTCAGTAACGAATGAAGGCCGATTAACAATTCCAGCGAGTGAAAGTGCAACTAAAGTGGGACAAAAGCTGGCTATTGCTGTACAAGTTACCTATCGTGATGGCACAACAGAAAATACGATTGCACAAGTAAGTGTAACGTCACCAAATAAGATTGATCGAACGAATGATAAGAATGCACCTATTCCAAGTGGGTATCTAAGAGTTACTCTACAAGCAGGAGAAGGAACGATCTATCAAGGGAACGCACAAGCAAAAACATATGATGTGAAAGTCAATACAGCACTAGAATCCGCAGATTATCCTCAGGTAAAGTCACAAGCTAATTACCGACCATATCAATGGAGTGTTGCCGCAGGCACAGTGATTACGGAAACAATGGATCCAGATAAAAATAATCAAGTAACGATTGAATCTACAGCAACACTGAAGACAGCAGTAACAATTGAGCCAAGATATGGAACAAAAAAAGGAACAATTGGAGAAACGATAATAATAGGCTCTCCAACCTTCTATAAAGAGAACAATGGACAAGTTACGACAGATGTAGATCAAGTTTTAGATCGACGTATGCAGTATACATTGGATAAAGCCAATGACCATGTCACAATAGATGCATCGACAGGGGTAATCAACTATACGCCAAGAGCAAGCGACTTGAACGGAAAAGATGAAGAAACAGTGACAATACCAGTGACAGTCACATATGATGATCGTTCTATAGATAAGGTTAACGTGACTGTGACGATCAAACGGGCAACGAGCGCTAAACCAGGGATTGATAAAGCGCCACATACGCAAAGCAAGGAAATCACCGGAACAGGTGTTGACGGAGCGACAGTGAAAGTGACGATTCCAGGGAAAGCGCCAATCGAAGCGAAGGTCACAGGAACAAGCTGGAAAGCAGAGTTACCTGAAGGGCTAACTGTGGGGACTGAGATCAGTGTGACACAGACTGAGCCAGACAAGAAAGTCAGCGAGACAGAGACGACGAAAGTCGTAGCGCCAAAATCTGATCAGTTCGCAACACCAGATAAAACCGTGGTAGAACATGGGGTAGGCGAATTGGATGAGAAGGATAAGGACAAGATCAAGGACGCCATCATTGATAAGAATAAAGATAAGGGTGTCAGTGACAAGGGCCATATCACGATAGGCGACAACGGCAAGACGACAATCACGTATGACGATGGCAGCAAGAAAGAGGTATCCACCACAGACTTGATGACAGAACGTGAGACGAGCGCTAAACCAGGGATTGATAAAGCGCCACATACGCAAAGCAAGGAAATCACCGGAACAGGTGTTGACGGAGCGACAGTGAAAGTGACGATTCCAGGGAAAGCGCCAATCGAAGCGAAGGTCACAGGAACAAGCTGGAAAGCAGAGTTACCTGAAGGGCTAACTGTGGGGACTGAGATCAGTGTGACACAGACTGAGCCAGACAAGAAAGTCAGCGAGACAGAGACGACGAAAGTCGTAGCGCCAAAATCTGATCAGTTCGCAACACCAGATAAAACCGTGGTAGAACATGGGGTAGGCGAATTGGATGAGAAGGATAAGGACAAGATCAAGGACGCCATCATTGATAAGAATAAAGATAAGGGTGTCAGTGACAAGGGCCATATCACGATAGGCGACAACGGCAAGACGACAATCACGTATGACGATGGCAGCAAGAAAGAGGTATCCACCACAGACTTGATGACAGAACGTGAGACGAGCGCTAAACCAGGGATTGATAAAGCGCCACATACGCAAAGCAAGGAAATCACCGGAACAGGTGTTGACGGAGCGACAGTGAAAGTGACGATTCCAGGGAAAGCGCCAATCGAAGCGAAGGTCACAGGAACAAGCTGGAAAGCAGAGTTACCTGAAGGGCTAACTGTGGGGACTGAGATCAGTGTGACACAGACTGAGCCAGACAAGAAAGTCAGCGAGACAGAGACGACGAAAGTCGTAGCGCCAAAATCTGATCAGTTCGCAACACCAGATAAAACCGTGGTAGAACATGGGGTAGGCGAATTGGATGAGAAGGATAAGGACAAGATCAAGGACGCCATCATTGATAAGAATAAAGATAAGGGTGTCAGTGACAAGGGCCATATCACGATAGGCGACAACGGCAAGACGACAATCACGTATGACGATGGCAGCAAGAAAGAGGTATCCACCACAGACTTGATGACAGAACGTGAGACGAGCGCTAAACCAGGGATTGATAAAGCGCCACATACGCAAAGCAAGGAAATCACCGGAACAGGTGTTGACGGAGCGACAGTGAAAGTGACGATTCCAGGGAAAGCGCCAATCGAAGCGAAGGTCACAGGAACAAGCTGGAAAGCAGAGTTACCTGAAGGGCTAACTGTGGGGACTGAGATCAGTGTGACACAGACTGAGCCAGACAAGAAAGTCAGCGAGACAGAGACGACGAAAGTCGTAGCGCCAAAATCTGATCAGTTCGCAACACCAGATAAAACCGTGGTAGAACATGGGGTAGGCGAATTGGATGAGAAGGATAAGGACAAGATCAAGGACGCCATCATTGATAAGAATAAAGATAAGGGTGTCAGTGACAAGGGCCATATCACGATAGGCGACAACGGCAAGACGACAATCACGTATGACGATGGCAGCAAGAAAGAGGTATCCACCACAGACTTGATGACAGAACGTGAGACGAGCGCTAAACCAGGGATTGATAAAGCGCCACATACGCAAAGCAAGGAAATCACCGGAACAGGTGTTGACGGAGCGACAGTGAAAGTGACGATTCCAGGGAAAGCGCCAATCGAAGCGAAGGTCACAGGAACAAGCTGGAAAGCAGAGTTACCTGAAGGGCTAACTGTGGGGACTGAGATCAGTGTGACACAGACTGAGCCAGACAAGAAAGTCAGCGAGACAGAGACGACGAAAGTCGTAGCGCCAAAATCTGATCAGTTCGCAACACCAGATAAAACCGTGGTAGAACATGGGGTAGGCGAATTGGATGAGAAGGATAAGGACAAGATCAAGGACGCCATCATTGATAAGAATAAAGATAAGGGTGTCAGTGACAAGGGCCATATCACGATAGGCGACAACGGCAAGACGACAATCACGTATGACGATGGCAGCAAGAAAGAGGTATCCACCACAGACTTGATGACAGAACGTGAGACGAGCGCTAAACCAGGGATTGATAAAGCGCCACATACGCAAAGCAAGGAAATCACCGGAACAGGTGTTGACGGAGCGACAGTGAAAGTGACGATTCCAGGGAAAGCGCCAATCGAAGCGAAGGTCACAGGAACAAGCTGGAAAGCAGAGTTACCTGAAGGGCTAACTGTGGGGACTGAGATCAGTGTGACACAGACTGAGCCAGACAAGAAAGTCAGCGAGACAGAGACGACGAAAGTCGTAGCGCCAAAATCTGATCAGTTCGCAACACCAGATAAAACCGTGGTAGAACATGGGGTAGGCGAATTGGATGAGAAGGATAAGGACAAGATCAAGGACGCCATCATTGATAAGAATAAAGATAAGGGTGTCAGTGACAAGGGCCATATCACGATAGGCGACAACGGCAAGACGACAATCACGTATGACGATGGCAGCAAGAAAGAGGTATCCACCACAGACTTGATGACAGAACGTGAGACGAGCGCTAAACCAGGGATTGATAAAGCGCCACATACGCAAAGCAAGGAAATCACCGGAACAGGTGTTGACGGAGCGACAGTGAAAGTGACGATTCCAGGGAAAGCGCCAATCGAAGCGAAGGTCACAGGAACAAGCTGGAAAGCAGAGTTACCTGAAGGGCTAACTGTGGGGACTGAGATCAGTGTGACACAGACTGAGCCAGACAAGAAAGTCAGCGAGACAGAGACGACGAAAGTCGTAGCGCCAAAATCTGATCAGTTCGCAACACCAGATAAAACCGTGGTAGAACATGGGGTAGGCGAATTGGATGAGAAGGATAAGGACAAGATCAAGGACGCCATCATTGATAAGAATAAAGATAAGGGTGTCAGTGACAAGGGCCATATCACGATAGGCGACAACGGCAAGACGACAATCACGTATGACGATGGCAGCAAGAAAGAGGTATCCACCACAGACTTGATGACAGAACGTGAGACGAGCGCTAAACCAGGGATTGATAAAGCGCCACATACGCAAAGCAAGGAAATCACCGGAACAGGTGTTGACGGAGCGACAGTGAAAGTGACGATTCCAGGGAAAGCGCCAATCGAAGCGAAGGTCACAGGAACAAGCTGGAAAGCAGAGTTACCTGAAGGGCTAACTGTGGGGACTGAGATCAGTGTGACACAGACTGAGCCAGACAAGAAAGTCAGCGAGACAGAGACGACGAAAGTCGTAGCGCCAAAATCTGATCAGTTCGCAACACCAGATAAAACCGTGGTAGAACATGGGGTAGGCGAATTGGATGAGAAGGATAAGGACAAGATCAAGGACGCCATCATTGATAAGAATAAAGATAAGGGTGTCAGTGACAAGGGCCATATCACGATAGGCGACAACGGCAAGACGACAATCACGTATGACGATGGCAGCAAGAAAGAGGTATCCACCACAGACTTGATGACAGAACGTGAGACGAGCGCTAAACCAGGGATTGATAAAGCGCCACATACGCAAAGCAAGGAAATCACCGGAACAGGTGTTGACGGAGCGACAGTGAAAGTGACGATTCCAGGGAAAGCGCCAATCGAAGCGAAGGTCACAGGAACAAGCTGGAAAGCAGAGTTACCTGAAGGGCTAACTGTGGGGACTGAGATCAGTGTGACACAGACTGAGCCAGACAAGAAAGTCAGCGAGACAGAGACGACGAAAGTCGTAGCGCCAAAATCTGATCAGTTCGCAACACCAGATAAAACCGTGGTAGAACATGGGGTAGGCGAATTGGATGAGAAGGATAAGGACAAGATCAAGGACGCCATCATTGATAAGAATAAAGATAAGGGTGTCAGTGACAAGGGCCATATCACGATAGGCGACAACGGCAAGACGACAATCACGTATGACGATGGCAGCAAGAAAGAGGTATCCACCACAGACTTGATGACAGAACGTGAGACGAGCGCTAAACCAGGGATTGATAAAGCGCCACATACGCAAAGCAAGGAAATCACCGGAACAGGTGTTGACGGAGCGACAGTGAAAGTGACGATTCCAGGGAAAGCGCCAATCGAAGCGAAGGTCACAGGAACAAGCTGGAAAGCAGAGTTACCTGAAGGGCTAACTGTGGGGACTGAGATCAGTGTGACACAGACTGAGCCAGACAAGAAAGTCAGCGAGACAGAGACGACGAAAGTCGTAGCGCCAAAATCTGATCAGTTCGCAACACCAGATAAAACCGTGGTAGAACATGGGGTAGGCGAATTGGATGAGAAGGATAAGGACAAGATCAAGGACGCCATCATTGATAAGAATAAAGATAAGGGTGTCAGTGACAAGGGCCATATCACGATAGGCGACAACGGCAAGACGACAATCACGTATGACGATGGCAGCAAGAAAGAGGTATCCACCACAGACTTGATGACAGAACGTGAGACGAGCGCTAAACCAGGGATTGATAAAGCGCCACATACGCAAAGCAAGGAAATCACCGGAACAGGTGTTGACGGAGCGACAGTGAAAGTGACGATTCCAGGGAAAGCGCCAATCGAAGCGAAGGTCACAGGAACAAGCTGGAAAGCAGAGTTACCTGAAGGGCTAACTGTGGGGACTGAGATCAGTGTGACACAGACTGAGCCAGACAAGAAAGTCAGCGAGACAGAGACGACGAAAGTCGTAGCGCCAAAATCTGATCAGTTCGCAACACCAGATAAAACCGTGGTAGAACATGGGGTAGGCGAATTGGATGAGAAGGATAAGGACAAGATCAAGGACGCCATCATTGATAAGAATAAAGATAAGGGTGTCAGTGACAAGGGCCATATCACGATAGGCGACAACGGCAAGACGACAATCACGTATGACGATGGCAGCAAGAAAGAGGTATCCACCACAGACTTGATGACAGAACGTGAGACGAGCGCTAAACCAGGGATTGATAAAGCGCCACATACGCAAAGCAAGGAAATCACCGGAACAGGTGTTGACGGAGCGACAGTGAAAGTGACGATTCCAGGGAAAGCGCCAATCGAAGCGAAGGTCACAGGAACAAGCTGGAAAGCAGAGTTACCTGAAGGGCTAACTGTGGGGACTGAGATCAGTGTGACACAGACTGAGCCAGACAAGAAAGTCAGCGAGACAGAGACGACGAAAGTCGTAGCGCCAAAATCTGATCAGTTCGCAACACCAGATAAAACCGTGGTAGAACATGGGGTAGGCGAATTGGATGAGAAGGATAAGGACAAGATCAAGGACGCCATCATTGATAAGAATAAAGATAAGGGTGTCAGTGACAAGGGCCATATCACGATAGGCGACAACGGCAAGACGACAATCACGTATGACGATGGCAGCAAGAAAGAGGTATCCACCACAGACTTGATGACAGAACGTGAGACGAGCGCTAAACCAGGGATTGATAAAGCGCCACATACGCAAAGCAAGGAAATCACCGGAACAGGTGTTGACGGAGCGACAGTGAAAGTGACGATTCCAGGGAAAGCGCCAATCGAAGCGAAGGTCACAGGAACAAGCTGGAAAGCAGAGTTACCTGAAGGGCTAACTGTGGGGACTGAGATCAGTGTGACACAGACTGAGCCAGACAAGAAAGTCAGCGAGACAGAGACGACGAAAGTCGTAGCGCCAAAATCTGATCAGTTCGCAACACCAGATAAAGCCGTGGTAGAACATGGGGTAGGCGAATTGGATGAGAAGGATAAGGACAAGATCAAGGACGCCATCATTGATAAGAATAAAGATAAGGGTGTCAGTGACAAGGGCCATATCACGATAGGCGACAACGGCAAGACGACAATCACGTATGACGATGGCAGCAAGAAAGAGGTATCCACCACAGACTTGATGACAGAACGTGAGACGAGCGCTAAACCAGGGATTGATAAAGCGCCACATACGCAAAGCAAGGAAATCACCGGAACAGGTGTTGACGGAGCGACAGTGAAAGTGACGATTCCAGGGAAAGCGCCAATCGAAGCGAAGGTCACAGGAACAAGCTGGAAAGCAGAGTTACCTGAAGGGCTAACTGTGGGGACTGAGATCAGTGTGACACAGACTGAGCCAGACAAGAAAGTCAGCGAGACAGAGACGACGAAAGTCGTAGCGCCAAAATCTGATCAGTTCGCAACACCAGATAAAACCGTGGTAGAACATGGGGTAGGCGAATTGGATGAGAAGGATAAGGACAAGATCAAGGACGCCATCATTGATAAGAATAAAGATAAGGGTGTCAGTGACAAGGGCCATATCACGATAGGCGACAACGGCAAGACGACAATCACGTATGACGATGGCAGCAAGAAAGAGGTATCCACCACAGACTTGATGACAGAACGTGAGACGAGCGCTAAACCAGGGATTGATAAAGCGCCACATACGCAAAGCAAGGAAATCACCGGAACAGGTGTTGACGGAGCGACAGTGAAAGTGACGATTCCAGGGAAAGCGCCAATCGAAGCGAAGGTCACAGGAACAAGCTGGAAAGCAGAGTTACCTGAAGGGCTAACTGTGGGGACTGAGATCAGTGTGACACAGACTGAGCCAGACAAGAAAGTCAGCGAGACAGAGACGACGAAAGTCGTAGCGCCAAAATCTGATCAGTTCGCAACACCAGATAAAACCGTGGTAGAACATGGGGTAGGCGAATTGGATGAGAAGGATAAGGACAAGATCAAGGACGCCATCATTGATAAGAATAAAGATAAGGGTGTCAGTGACAAGGGCCATATCACGATAGGCGACAACGGCAAGACGACAATCACGTATGACGATGGCAGCAAGAAAGAGGTATCCACCACAGACTTGATGACAGAACGTGAGACGAGCGCTAAACCAGGGATTGATAAAGCGCCACATACGCAAAGCAAGGAAATCACCGGAACAGGTGTTGACGGAGCGACAGTGAAAGTGACGATTCCAGGGAAAGCGCCAATCGAAGCGAAGGTCACAGGAACAAGCTGGAAAGCAGAGTTACCTGAAGGGCTAACTGTGGGGACTGAGATCAGTGTGACACAGACTGAGCCAGACAAGAAAGTCAGCGAGACAGAGACGACGAAAGTCGTAGCGCCAAAATCTGATCAGTTCGCAACACCAGATAAAACCGTGGTAGAACATGGGGTAGGCGAATTGGATGAGAAGGATAAGGACAAGATCAAGGACGCCATCATTGATAAGAATAAAGATAAGGGTGTCAGTGACAAGGGCCATATCACGATAGGCGACAACGGCAAGACGACAATCACGTATGACGATGGCAGCAAGAAAGAGGTATCCACCACAGACTTGATGACAGAACGTGAGACGAGCGCTAAACCAGGGATTGATAAAGCGCCACATACGCAAAGCAAGGAAATCACCGGAACAGGTGTTGACGGAGCGACAGTGAAAGTGACGATTCCAGGGAAAGCGCCAATCGAAGCGAAGGTCACAGGAACAAGCTGGAAAGCAGAGTTACCTGAAGGGCTAACTGTGGGGACTGAGATCAGTGTGACACAGACTGAGCCAGACAAGAAAGTCAGCGAGACAGAGACGACGAAAGTCGTAGCGCCAAAATCTGATCAGTTCGCAACACCAGATAAAACCGTGGTAGAACATGGGGTAGGCGAATTGGATGAGAAGGATAAGGACAAGATCAAGGACGCCATCATTGATAAGAATAAAGATAAGGGTGTCAGTGACAAGGGCCATATCACGATAGGCGACAACGGCAAGACGACAATCACGTATGACGATGGCAGCAAGAAAGAGGTATCCACCACAGACTTGATGACAGAACGTGAGACGAGCGCTAAACCAGGGATTGATAAAGCGCCACATACGCAAAGCAAGGAAATCACCGGAACAGGTGTTGACGGAGCGACAGTGAAAGTGACGATTCCAGGGAAAGCGCCAATCGAAGCGAAGGTCACAGGAACAAGCTGGAAAGCAGAGTTACCTGAAGGGCTAACTGTGGGGACTGAGATCAGTGTGACACAGACTGAGCCAGACAAGAAAGTCAGCGAGACAGAGACGACGAAAGTCGTAGCGCCAAAATCTGATCAGTTCGCAACACCAGATAAAACCGTGGTAGAACATGGGGTAGGCGAATTGGATGAGAAGGATAAGGACAAGATCAAGGACGCCATCATTGATAAGAATAAAGATAAGGGTGTCAGTGACAAGGGCCATATCACGATAGGCGACAACGGCAAGACGACAATCACGTATGACGATGGCAGCAAGAAAGAGGTATCCACCACAGACTTGATGACAGAACGTGAGACGAGCGCTAAACCAGGGATTGATAAAGCGCCACATACGCAAAGCAAGGAAATCACCGGAACAGGTGTTGACGAGCGACAGTGAAAGTGACGATTCCAGGGAAAGCGCCAATCGAAGCGAAGGTCACAGGAACAAGCTGGAAAGCAGAGTTACCTGAAGGGCTAACTGTGGGGACTGAGATCAGTGTGACACAGACTGAGCCAGACAAGAAAGTCAGCGAGACAGAGACGACGAAAGTCGTAGCGCCAAAATCTGATCAGTTCGCAACACCAGATAAAACCGTGGTAGAACATGGGGTAGGCGAATTGGATGAGAAGGATAAGGACAAGATCAAGGACGCCATCATTGATAAGAATAAAGATAAGGGTGTCAGTGACAAGGGCCATATCACGATAGGCGACAACGGCAAGACGACAATCACGTATGACGATGGCAGCAAGAAAGAGGTATCCACCACAGACTTGATGACAGAACGTGAGACGAGCGCTAAACCAGGGATTGATAAAGCGCCACATACGCAAAGCAAGGAAATCACCGGAACAGGTGTTGACGGAGCGACAGTGAAAGTGACGATTCCAGGGAAAGCGCCAATCGAAGCGAAGGTCACAGGAACAAGCTGGAAAGCAGAGTTACCTGAAGGGCTAACTGTGGGGACTGAGATCAGTGTGACACAGACTGAGCCAGACAAGAAAGTCAGCGAGACAGAGACGACGAAAGTCGTAGCGCCAAAATCTGATCAGTTCGCAACACCAGATAAAACCGTGGTAGAACATGGGGTAGGCGAATTGGATGAGAAGGATAAGGACAAGATCAAGGACGCCATCATTGATAAGAATAAAGATAAGGGTGTCAGTGACAAGGGCCATATCACGATAGGCGACAACGGCAAGACGACAATCACGTATGACGATGGCAGCAAGAAAGAGGTATCCACCACAGACTTGATGACAGAACGTGAGACGAGCGCTAAACCAGGGATTGATAAAGCGCCACATACGCAAAGCAAGGAAATCACCGGAACAGGTGTTGACGGAGCGACAGTGAAAGTGACGATTCCAGGGAAAGCGCCAATCGAAGCGAAGGTCACAGGAACAAGCTGGAAAGCAGAGTTACCTGAAGGGCTAACTGTGGGGACTGAGATCAGTGTGACACAGACTGAGCCAGACAAGAAAGTCAGCGAGACAGAGACGACGAAAGTCGT